>NZ_FZOD01000008.1 GCF_900188345.1 Streptosporangium subroseum
ACGCGGAAGTGGCTCAGTGGTAGAGCATCACCTTGCCAAGGTGAGGGTCGCGGGTTCGAATCCCGTCTTCCGCTCTGGTTTACCCGAGGACGATTAGCTCAGCGGGAGAGCACTTCCCTGACACGGAAGGGGTCACAGGTTCAATCCCTGTATCGTCCACCACCGTTTCCCCAGGCCACCGGCCTGGGGATTCTTGTTTTCCCAGGTCATCGACCATGGTTTCGGGAGCACGCCGATCCCCGAAGATCGAGACTGCTACCCGACGTGACGGCGGTCGGATCGCGGCCGGGAGCGGCGCTGCTCCACACTGGTCCTGTGCGGACGAACCTGCTTGTCATCTACACCACCCGCGTCGAGGAATGCCGCGACTTCTATGCCTCCCTCGGAATGAACCTGCGGTCCGAGCAGCACGGCACCGGGCCGCACCACTACGCGGCCGAGCTTGCCGACGGGACGGTCTTCGAGATCTACCCCGCCGCCGAGGGACGGGAAACCGGGCGCCTGCGGCTCGGCTTCACCCTTACGGGAGTCTTCGGTCAACGGGTTCTGCACGACCCGGACGGCCGCGCCGTGGAGGTGCACGGGCCATGACCTGCGGACTCATGAGGCCCCGCACATCGGACCGGAAGCACGGACATGTCGCTCCAGCCATTAAACCCGGAATGTCTCAACGTAAAGAGGCACCATGGGAGGACGCATAACCTGAAACCAGATTAATCACTATGCTCTTGAACCGTGGCGAAGGGGCGAGCCTGTGCAACGTGTGGTGATCGATCCAGAGGTACCCGCGGACGTCGCCAGCCTTTTTCGCAAGAACGGCCCACTGCTCTACCGCTTCCGCACCGGGCGGATCCCCAAGCCCCAAGATGGCGCGCGGGTGCCGGGAGCGTTGCTGGGAGCCCTGGGCGCCTCGTCGCTGCTGGCGCTGGGCCTCACCGTCGTCACCGGCATGCCGATGCGGTTCCTCGCGCCTCTGATCTGCCTGTACATCGCCATCCTGGCCATCGTGTACCTCGTCAGGAAGCCCTCCCCCGCCGACTCCGTGGAGCGGGTCCTGTACTGGCACTCGATGCAGTGGCAGGGTCGCTACCTGATCCTGGAGGACTTCGACTACAGCGCCAGGAGCCTGCTCGGCCGGGTCCAGCAGGCGATCGACTTCATCCTGCGCTCCCGGATCAACACCCTGGGCATGCTCGACAGCGTACGGAACTCGGTGATGCTTCCCGCGGAGGAGTGGGAGATCGCCCGGCTGCTGACCAAGCTCTCGGCGCTGCGGGCCAGGCACGGTAACCTCGCCCGCGGCGGAAGGACTCCGGAGGTCGCCGCCGCCATGGCCCCGCTGGAGCGCGCCCTGGCCGCCAGCGAGGCCGCCGTGGTCGCCCGGGTGGAGGCCCTGGAGCGTTACGCCAGGCACGTGGCGGACGCCGAACGCGCCCTTGTCTCCCAGAACCAGATCGACGCCCTCCGCGCTCACCTGCCGGAGTACGAACAGCTCGTCGCCGAGACGGGCGCCGCCAGGTTCTTCGCACCGGAGATCGGCCATCTGAGTGAGGACGCCGACCTGTTGCGGCGTGCGCTTCGCGACAGCGTCCTCTCGGCACATGAGGCATTTCGCTATCTAGACGGGTGACCGAAATGTATGCTTCTTGATCAGGACGAAGGGGGCTGGTCTGTGCGGCGTGTGGTGGTCGATCCGGAGATACCCGCCGAAGCTGCCAATCTATTCCGCCATAACGGACCGAGGCTGTCCCAGATCCGCGCCGGATGGAGCCCGGAGGCCCGGCCGAGCGCTCCGCGCCGGTCGAGCCGCTTCCTGCAGGTCTGCGGAGCGATCTCGGCGCTCTTCCTGGTGTTCCTGGTGTTCGCGGGGAACGTCAGTCAGATCTTCCTCTTCGTGCCCACCCTGCTCATCTTCGTGGCCTGCGTCGGCGTCCTCGCCGCCCGGGATCCGCTGGAGATCGAGATGACCGAGCGCGACCTCTACGAGCAGGGCCACCTGTACGAGGGGCGTTACCTCCTGCCCGAGGACTTCGACCACGACGCCGACCTGCTCCTCGACCGGGTCCAGCAGGCGGTCGACTTCATCCTGCGCTCCCGGGTCAACGCCCTGGGCCTGCTCGACGACGTACGGAACGCGGTGATGCTCCCCACCCAGGAATGGGAGATCGCCCGCCTGCTGACCAAGCTGTCGGCGCTGCGGACCGAGCACCACGACTTCACGTACGGCGGAAGCACCCCCGAGGTGGTCGCGGCCATGGCCCCGCTGGAGCGTGCCCTGATCGCCAGCGAGACCGCCGTGACCGCCCGCGTGGAGGCTCTGGAACGTTACGCGAGCCATGTCTCCGAGGCCGACCGGGCGCTGCACGCCCACGACCAGATCGAGCAGTTGCGGGCCCGGCTCCCCCGATACGAGGAGCTCCTCGCAGAGAGCGGCGCCGACACGTTCGCCGTACCGGAGATAGGCCGCCTGAGCGAGGACGCCGGCCATCTCGAACAGGCGCTCCGTGACAGCGTCCGCTCCGCGCACGAGGCCTTCCGCCATCTGGACGGACCTCCCTCCTGAGGGATACCGGTCCGCGGAAATGCCCCGGGGCAGCCCATGGTCACCCCAGCCTCCCGAATATGATCAAATCACCATATGTAAGGTCTCTTCCATGACGGGACAACCGGTGCTGATCTTCGATGGTGACTGCGGCTTCTGCACGACGAGCGTCCGGTTCGCCCAGCGCCGGATCGGGGTCCGTGCCCGCGTCACGGCCTGGCAGTTCGCGGACCTGGCCGCGCTCGGCACCACGCGGGAGCGGGCGGAGCACGAGGTGCTCTGGATCGACCGCGACCGGGTGTACGGCGGGGCGCAGGCGGTGGCCAAGCTGCTGATCACCGCCGGTCTGCCGTGGAGCCCGCTGGGGTTCGTCCTGCGGGTCCCGCCGTTCCGGTGGGTGGCCCAGGGGCTCTACCGGCTCATCGCGAACAACCGCCGCCGCCTCCCCGGCGGCACCCCCGCCTGCTCCCCGTCCTTGGGCCGGCGATGAAGAGCGTCCTGCTGACCGGCTTCGAACCGTTCGACGGCGCCGCCGTCAACCCCTCGTGGGAGGCGGTCAGGCTCGTGCCGGGGGTGCACGCCGTACAGCTGCCGTGCGTGTTCGGTGAGGCGCTGGAGCACCTGCGCGAGGCCGTAAGGGAACACGAACCATCGGTGGTCGTCTGCGTCGGGCAGGCCGGGGGACGGCACGACGTCACGGTGGAGCGGGTGGCGATCAACCTCGACGACGCCCGCATCCCGGACAACGCCGGGCACCGGCCGATCGACGAGCCGGTGGTGCGCGACGGCCCTGCCGCCTACTTCTCCACGCTGCCGGTGAAGGCCTGCGTGGCGGCGGCCCGGTCGGCCGGAGTCCCGGCGAGCGTGTCACACAGCGCCGGGACGTTCGTCTGCAACCACGTCTTCTACGGCCTCATGCACCTGATCGCCACCGAGCGGCCCGCGCTGCGCGGAGGCTTCGTGCACGTGCCGTTCGCTCCCGAGCAGGTTCTCGGCGAGGCCAAGCCGTCCATGCCGATCACGATGATCGCCGAGGCGCTGGCGGCGATCGTGTCCGCCGCCGTCTCCGTCGCACCGGGGGACGACCTGCGCCTGGTCGGCGGTTCCCTGCACTGAGGCCCGCGCTCTCCCACGCCGGAGCAGGCCCGGCGGCCGCACCGTAAGCAGACGGGCTTTCCGCCGGTTACCGGCCTGCCGCACGCCGGCGGGCCTCTACAGCGGCACGCCGTACACCACGCGGCGGCCCGCGAACTCGGTCACGCTCCACAGCGTCTTCTTGTCGCGGACGCAGGTGAGGTCCTCGGGACCCACGGGATAGGGCCGCTTCTTGATCGTGTCTCCGACCACCACCAGGGTGCCGTTCTTGGTCGATCCCCCGGCCTGGCTGAGGTACCAGGTGCCGTTGTAGGTGAGCGCGCCCTGGATCTTCGTCTCGGGGAGGCGGTAGGCGTCGAGGGCGGAGGCGGTGCCGCCGGCGCCCGCCCGCAGGGAGCCGTCGGAGGTCAGCGGCCAGCGGGCCACGCGGCCGAACTTGCCGGGGGTGTCCACGTACTCGCCGGAGATCAGACTGTCGGGCTCGGTGCTGCGGTCGATCGCGGCGAAGGAGAACGTGGCGGTGCCGGTCGAGACCCAGGCGCCGGTCTGCGGCATCACGTAGCGGTAGCCGAAGGCGTTGTGGACGCCGCTCTTCTTGCCGATCGTGTTCTTGTCGTCGCCGTCGATCTCGTAGATGTGCCGGATGTCGAACACCCGCAGCCCGCGGCTGGTGTCGGCGACGTAGAGCAGCCCGTCGTACCAGGCGACGCCGCCCGCGTGAATGTTGATCGGCGCGATGTTCCCATCCGCGCGGGCCGTCACCAGCAGGACGTGCCGGTAGCGGAGCGACGCCGCGTCCAGGAACGACAGGCGTATGCCCCGCTCGGCCCCCGACGAGGGATCGTGGTACCAGCTCACCACGAACACGTTCCCGCCGGTCCCGGCGTCGGAGGCGCAGGTGAGCCCCTGGGGGTACCACTCACGGGTGGCGTTGTCGTCGGCGTCGAAGCAGTACCAGTCCACCGGCTTGGGCTTCATCGAGCCGAACGCCCCGGTCCCGGCCGCGCCCTTCCTCTTCGAGACGCGGTTCGCCTTGTCGAGGACCTCGTCCAGCGGCACGCGTTTGAGATCCTTCCCCAGGGCCAGGATCCCGGCCTCGAAACCGTCGCCGTTCCACTTCAGCTCGAACGGCTCCACCGCTACGGCGGTCATCGCACTCATGGGGGGATCTCCTTTTTCGCTCACCGCCCAGCCTGGCGGATCGAAATGCGGAGTTCATGAGTATGCCTGGATTTAAATCCTTTTTGTGATCACAGGGGCCAGGTGTGCACCGGATCCCCGATCATCGACAGCTCCCGGTACCGGATCACCATGCGGTCCCGCGCCGCCCGGTCGCCACCGAAGCGGGCCAGTGCCTCCCGCTGCCAGATCGCGCCGGTACGGCGACGCGTGACGCGCTGCCGGATGATGTCCAGCGTCCACTCGACCTCGTCCGCCTCCACCCCCATCCGCTGGAGTCCGGCCGCCGCGATCGGCAGCAGATCCAGGGCGAGCTGCGCGGCCGGGATCTCCCCCTGTATGCCGGGCCAGCTCATCCGCGCGTCCAGACCGTGGGTCGCGGCGCGATAGAAGTTGCGGTAGGCGCCGGCGAAGGCGAACTCCTCGACCGGCTGGTCCGCCATGGCGACGGTGAGCCCGAGCGCGAAGGCGCTGTTGGCCGCCATGTCCACGGCGCTCGGACCCGCGGGCAGGGGACGCATCTCCACCCGCAGATGACCGCCGCCCGCCGGGTCGTAGACCGGCCGGTTCCACGTCCACACCGTGCCGTGGTGGAGCCGGAGCTCCGCCAGCCCCGGAACGCCCCCGTCCGCCGTCGGCTCCGCGTCCGAGATCATCGGCAGCACCGGCTCGTAGTCACGGACACACGCCTCGAACAGCTCCTCGGCGCCCTTCACCCAGCCGGACCCGAAGCCCACCCGCCGATCCCTGCGGTCGAGCCGCTCCACGTCCCGGTCGTCGGCCGCCTCCTCGAACAGCGCGATCCTGGTCTCCTCCCACAGCTGCCTGCCCAGGAAGCCGGGCGAGTTGCCGCTGACCGCGAGAACCGGGCCGATGGCCAGCTGGGCGGCGTTGTAGACGCGGGCGAAGTCGGCGGGAGCCGTACGCAGATGGACCTGCCAGGAGGTGTTGGCACTGTCCAGGACGATCCCCTCGACCTCCAGCTCCAGCAGCTCGGCACCTTCGATGCGCACCCGGAAGGGCTCGCTGCGCAGCCGCCGCATGCCCCGGCTCATCGCCCGATAGCGGCTCTCGCCGCTGAGCGTCTCGTGGGTGAAGTCGGACTCGTCCAGGGACGGAAGGATGCCGATCGCCACGGCCTGCCCTCCCTGCGTCGCCGCGGCCTTGTCGACCAGGTCGACGGTCTCCCGTATCTCCCGCACCAGGGCGCTGAAGGGCCGCCCGGCGAGCGGCATCGGGGTCAGGTTGATCTCGAGGTTGAACCTGCCGAGCTCCAGGGTGAGCCGGTCGTCGGCGGCGGCGGCGCGCACCTCGTGGTTACGCGGCAGCGGCCGGCCGTCGGGGGTGATGAGGAACAGCTCCAGCTCCGCCCCGATGGTCGCGGGCCCGACGCCGAACCCGGGCCTGGCGAGTAGCTCACGGAGCTCGACGAGCTGCTCACCCAGCCGTTCTCCGAAGCGTGTGAACTCCGCCTCGGAGAAGCGCTCCTTGTTGACTTGCTGACCCATCGCACCATCCTCAGTAGGTCCCGTTCTCCCCTCCCTCTGTCCCAACCAGCGGGTTCTAATCAGCCGACAAGGTAAGTAACGACGTACACGGGGATCCGTTGCCGATCCCGCCCCCGGCGGGCGTACGGCGGCGACCGGGAATGCCGGAGACGCCGGGGCTGCCGGGGAAGCCGGGCATGCTGAGATGCGGGAGCGCTGGGGATGCCGGGCATGCTGGGGGTGCGGGAGTGCCGGGGATGCTGCAAAGTCCGCCGAGTCGGTAAAGTCGAGTGATTTGAAGGAGTGTGCGGCCGATGCGAGCGGTGATCTTCGAAGAGTTCGGAGCCGATCTGGAGGTCCGGGAGGTGCCCTCCCCCGAACCGTCGCCCGGCGGCGCGGTGATCCGGGTGGAGGCGACCGGGCTGTGCCGGAGCGACTGGCACGGCTGGCAGGGACATGACGCGGACATCCGGACCCTGCCGCACGTGCCGGGGCACGAGCTGGCCGGGGTCGTCGAGTCCGTGGGCACAGGTGTCGGCTCATGGCGGGCCGGTGACCGGGTCACGGTCCCCTTCGTCTGCGCCTGCGGGTCATGCGCGGCGTGCGTGTCGGGGAACCAGCAGGTCTGCGAGCGCCAGACCCAGCCGGGTTTCACCCACTGGGGTTCCTTCGCCGAATACGTGGCGATCGACAACGCGGACACGAACCTGGTGGCGCTGCCGGAGGAGATGACGTTCACCACGGCCGCGAGCCTGGGCTGCCGCTTCGCCACCGCGTTCCGCGCCGTGACCGCCGTGGGCCGGATACAGCCGGATGAGTGGGTGGCGGTGCACGGTTGCGGCGGGGTCGGCCTGTCCGCCGTGATGATCGCCGCCGCCGCCGGAGCCCGGGTGATCGCCGTGGACGTCTCCCCCCAGGCCCTGGAACTGGCCAGGAGGTTCGGCGCGGTCGCCTGCGTCACCGCCGCCGCCCCGCCCGAGACCGCTCCCGGCTTCCCCGCGCCCGAGACCGCCTTCGGCTCCGTCCCGCCCGGGACCCCCGGGACGGATGGGGACGGAGCCGATGTCGCCACGCGCATCCGGGACCTGACCTCCGGCGGCGCCCACGTCTCGATCGACGCGCTCGGCGCCCCCGGGACATGCGTGTCCTCGATCGAGAGCCTGCGCCGCCGGGGACGCCACGTCCAGATCGGCCTGCTGCCCGGCCTCACCGCGCTCCCGATGAACCGGGTGATCGGCTACGAGCTCGAACTCCTCGGCAGCCACGGCATGGCCGCGCACGCCTACCCCGCGATGCTGAAGGCCGTCCTGGACGGCGAGCTCCGGCCCGACCTCCTGCTCACCCGTTCCATCGGCCTCGACGAGGCGGGTCCCGCGCTCGCCGCCATCGGCTCCGTCCCGGGTGTCACGATGATCCTGCCGACGCGATAGGAGCCCTCCTCCGGATCGCGGAAACGCGGGGCTCGGACCGCCGGGAGGAAGCCCGGCCGGTACGGACGCGCGGGCTCCACGCTCATGGGCGGTACGGGTCCACGGGCCTCATGCCCACCACCGGCATGGACACGCGGGCCCCACGTTCGCAAAAAGCGCAGAAACACCGGTTTCACACCTACAAAATGCGACGAATGCGGTGATAACGTCACCGGACATGCGCCCAGAAGATCTCGCCTTGATGCACATCCCCGGCAGCGTCACGCTCCACGATGACCTGCTCCTCGTTGACGTCGCCCAGCCCGACCTGGAAGCCGACGCCTATCGCGGGAGCCTGTGGCGGGTGCCCCAGGAAGGGGCCCCCGTCCGTTTCACCTTTGGCGACCGGGACACCGCACCCCGTATCTCCCCTGACGGCGCCTGGGTGGCCTTCCTGCGTGCGACCGCCGGAGGCAAGCCTCAGCTCCACGTGATGCCCACCGGCGGAGGCGAGGCACGCCCGCTCACCGACCTGCCCCTCGGCGCCGGTGTCCCGGTCTGGGCGCCCGACTCCCGCAGGATCGCCTTTGTCGCCCGCGTTCCCGAGGACGGCCGCTACAGCGCCGAGGAGGGCGCGAGCCCCGCGGCCGAGGCGCCGCGCCGGATCACCGGTTTCCGCTACCGGCACGACGGCGTCGGTTTCATCCTCGACCGGCGGCCGGCCCTGTTCGTGGTCAACGCCCTCGCCGACATCCCCCAGCCGGTGCGCCTGACCGAGGGGCCCTACGAGGTCGCCTCCCCCGCCTGGACCCCCGACGGCGAGCACGTGCTGGTCTCGGCCGATCGCGACCTCGACGAAGAGGGCCTGAACACCGACCTGTACGCCGTCCCGGCCGCCGGCGGCGCACCGATCCTTGTGGTGCGCAGCGCCGGATTGGCCGACCATCCCGTCGTGCTCCCCGACGGGGACGTGCTCTACCTCGGTGAGGCCTTCTCCGGCATCCACGCCGTGGCCCGCAACACCGGCCTCTACCGCGCTCCCCTGCGGATCGGCGGCGAACCGGCGACCGGGGTGCGGCTGACCGAGGAGGAGTCGGTGGGCATCGAATCGATTCCCGTCGTACCGGTCGAGAACGGCGTCCTGGTCGCGGTGCGGGTGCGCGGCGCGGTCGAACTGCGCCTGGTTCCCGCCGACGCCCTCGACGCGCCGCTGGAGAAACTCACCCTCGTGCTGGGCGAGCGGGCGGGTGTCAAGGCGTTCACCTCCCACGGCGGGCGGATCGTCGCCGTGGTCTCCACTCCGCAGAGCCCCGGCGAGGTGGTCACCCCGGACGGGCCGCTCACCGAGTTCTCCGGATCGCCGTCCGGGGTCCGCCTCGAGGAGATCACCGCCGTGTCCGCCGACGGCTACCCCGTCCACGGCTGGCTGGCCCTGCCCGAGGGCGAGGGCCCGCACCCGGTCCTGCTGAACGTCCACGGCGGCCCGTTCGCCCAGCACGGGTGGGCGTTCATGGACGAGACCCAGGTCTACGCCGCCGCCGGATACGCCGTGGTCCTGCCCAACCCGCGAGGCTCGGCCGGGTACGGCCAGGCCCACGGCCAGGCCGTCATCGGCCGATTCGGCACCGTGGACGCCGACGACATCCTCGCCCTGCTGGACGCCGCGCTGACCCGGCCCGAGTGCGACGCCGAGCGAGTGGGCGTGATGGGCGGCTCCTACGGCGGATTCATGACGAGCTGGCTGGCCTCCCACCACGGGAGCCGCTTCAAGGCCGCCTGGAGCGAGCGGGCGGTCAACGCCTGGGACTCCTTCACCGGCTCCTCCGACATCGGCTGGTTCTTCACCGAGGCCTACTGCGGCACCGACATCGAGGCCCAGCGTGCGATGAGCCCGCTCTACCACGCCGACCGGATCGACCTGCCGTTCGCCGTGGTCCACTCCGAGGAGGACTGGCGCTGCCCGGTCGAGCAGGCCCAGCGCATGTTCGTCGCCCTGCGCCACAACGGCGTCCCCGTCGAGTTTCTGCTGTTCCCCGGTGAGGGGCACGAGCTCAGCCGGAGCGGCCGTCCCAAGCACCGGCTCCAGCGTTTCGAGGCCGTCCTCGAATGGTGGTCACGCCACCTTTCCTGATCCGTTCAGGCCGGGTGCCCGGACCGCTCGGGGACTCGCCCGAGCGGTCGCCCGGTCCGGCCCCTGATCGGCTCAAGACAAGCCCCGACCACCCCGGGCGAGCTCCTGATCGCCCGGGAACGGGCTCTTGATCAGGCCGGGACGGGCCGTCGAATCAGGTGCTTGATCTGATCAGGCGCCCGATCGGCCCGGGGCGAGTTCCTGATCAGGCCGAGCAGGTCAGCGGCCTGCCTCCGTTGAAGTCGATCATCTCGAGCATCGCGGTGATCACGTCGATCGGCTCCCCCGGAGGCAGGCCGTCCAGCTCGGCGTAGGCTCGGTGCAGGTTGCCGACGATGCGTTCGGGGTCGAGCAGCCCGCCGTACTCACCGAGGTCGGTCTCGCGCGCCGTCTCCAGCGGCGACAGACCCGCCTCCCTGCCGCGCTCGGCGGTGGCGAGCACGAACCGCAGGTATCCCTGCACGTGGTCGATGACCTCCGGCCCGCACACCTCGCCGTGCCCCGGAACGATCGTCTCCGCGTTCAGCTCCCTGAGCCTGTCGAGCACCGCGATCGAACCCGTCACCGAGCCCATCATCACGAACGGCGTGCCGCCGTTGAACACCAGGTCACCGGCGAACAGCAGGGATCGCTCGGGGATCCACACCGTGGAGTCGTTGGTCGTGTGCGCCGGGTCGCCCGCGTGCCGTACCTCGCAGCGCAGCTCGTCGGAGTGGACGGTCACCCCGTCGGTGTAGGTGAGGAACGGCGGGCAGGCCTCCAGGTTTCCCCAGTCGACCTCGGTCCAGGCCATATTGAGGTAGTTCGGGATCCCCTCGGCGAGGATCAACTCCCTGGTCCGCTCGTGCCCGACGATCGTCGCCTCGGGGAAGGCGGAGTTGCCGAAGGTGTGGTCGCCGTGGTGATGAGTGTTGATCAGTGTCGTGACCGGCCGGTCGGTGACCGATCTGATGGCCTCGCGGTAGGCGAGGGTGCGCCGCTCGGTGGAGCAGGAGTCAACGCTGATCACTCCACAGCTGCCGACGAGGAAACCGGTGTTGTTGATCCACCAGCTCCCATCAGGCTGAATGTACGCGTAAACGCGGTCCGCGACCTCCTCGACGCGGCCCGGGGGGAGCGGGTGATCCTGCCTGGATGAGCTCATATCTAGAATTGTCCTGTTTGGGCTTGGTCCAGATCACAATGATCGGGAGGTTTCACGATGGAATATGTGCGACTGGGCACCACGGGCATGAAGGTGTCGAGGATCTGCCTTGGCATGATGAGCTATGGCGACCCCGCCAAGGGTAGCGAGTGGATCCTCGACGAGGCCGCCTCGGAGCCGATCGTCCGGCGCGCCGCCGACGCCGGAGTCACGTTCTTCGACACCGCGGACACCTATTCCTCCGGCAGCAGCGAGGAGGTCACCGGCCGGTTGCTCAGTAAAATCTTCCCCAGCCGGGACGACTACGTGCTGGCCACCAAGGTGTTCTTCCCGGTGCACAAGGGCGTGAACAACCGCGGTCTGTCCCGCAAGCACATCCACGCGGCGATCGACGACTCCCTGCGCCGCCTCGGCACCGATCACGTGGACCTCTACCAGATCCACCGCTGGGACCCGGACACTCCGATCGAGGAGACCATGGAGGCCCTGCACGACGTGGTCCGCGCGGGCAAGGCCCGCTACATCGGCGCCTCCACCATGTACGCCTGGCAGTTCGCCAAGGCCCAGCACGTCGCCGAGGTCAACGGCTGGACGAAGTTCGTGTCCATGCAGAACCACTACAACCTGCTCTACCGCGAGGAGGAGCGGGAGATGAACCCGCTCTGCGCCGACCAGGGCGTGGGCCTGATCCCGTGGAGCCCGCTGGCCCGTGGCCTGCTCGCCCGCGCGGGTTCCGAGGAGAGCACCACGCGCGCGGGCAGTGATCCCCGCATCGACGCCCTCTACACCGAGGCGGACAACGACCGTCAGATCCTCGACCGGGTCGCCCAGGTGGCCGGCGAGAAGGAGGTTCCTCCCGCTCAGGTGGCGCTGTCCTGGCTGCTCCACCAGCCGGGCCTGTCGGCCCCGATCGTGGGCGCGACCAAGGACAAGCACGTGGACGACGCGATCGCCGCGGTGGATCTGGCCCTGACCGAGAAGGAGCTCGCCTTCCTCGCCGAGCCGTACCGCCCCCGGACCGTCAAGCAGTAGCGGCGCCCGCCCTCCCGGCCCGTCATCCGGGCGCGTCCGGCTGTCCATGGCGCGTCCGGCTGCCGGTCCGCCCGGGCGCGTCCGGCTGTCCGGGCGGCCCGGCGTCCTCAGGCGCCTGCCCTACCCCGGTGCGCCGCCCGGGTTTCTCCGCCCGGGTGGCCTCAGGAGTCGGCCAGCTCGAACTGCACGCATGTCATGCCGCGCATGTCCAGCCACGCGCGGCCGGGTCCCCGTACGAGCCGGAACACGACCTCCTCGCACCCGGGGCAGCGGGCGATCAGTCCCGGAGCCTGGGTGTAGAGGAGCGCCTCGGCCAGTGCGAGGCTCTGGGCGCAGCTGGAACACTGGCCCGTGGCCGCGGTGAGGTCGACGGCGAACACGTCGCTCAGGGCTCCCCCTGCGGCGTTTCCGTCGATGTGGTCCTCGGTCATGATCCTCCTCCGCTGGGGCCGAAACGTTCGGTACGGATGCGCGCGGGGTCGTGTCCCGCCGAGACGAGCAGGTCGGCGACGGTCTCCACGAAGCCGGTGGGCCCGCACACGAAGCTGATCGGCTCCTGCTCCGGCGCCCAGGTGATCTGGGTGAGCAGGCTCGCGTCGACGCGCCCCGGCGGCCGTTCCCAGCCCTGGGGCACCTCGCGCGTGTAGGCGTAGGTGACGCTCAGGCCGGAGCCGTTCTCGCTGGAGCGCCGCAGTTCGTCGCGGTAGAAGATCGTCTCGGGTCCGCGCGCGGAGTACAGCAGCCGGAACGGCGTCTGAGCGCCGACCGTCTCACGGGCGCGGATCATCGCCATGAGCGGGACGACGCCGGAGCCGCCCCCGATCAGCTGCACCGGTTCCGGCTTCTCGGGGTCCCACACGAACCAGCCGCCGATCGGGCCGCGGATCTCCAGCGGGTCTCCCACGGAGAGCACCCGCGCGAGGTAGGGCGAGACCTCCCCGTCGGGCAGCACATCGACGGTCAGCTCCAGCCGGTTTCCCTCAGGCGCCGAGGCGATGGAGTACGACCGCTGGGTGGAGTAGCCGTCGGGGGCGGTGAGCCGTACGTCGACATGCTGACCGGGGAGGTGCCCGGGCCAGTCGGGTACGTCCAGGACGATCGTGCGGGCGCTGGAGGTCTCGTCACGTACGGCGGCCACCGTGGCGACCCGCCAGGTCAGTCGCCCCAGTATCTTTGCTCGCGCCATGGGTCTCCGTAGTTGTGATAGCCGACGCTCTCCCAGAAACCCGGTTCGTCGTCATTGAGAAGCCGGATGCCGCGCACCCACTTGGCGCTCTTCCAGAGATACAGGTGTGGCACGAGCAACCGGGCGGGGCCTCCGTGTTCGGGAGTGAGAGGTTCGCCGTCGTAGCGGACGGCGATCCACGCCTTCCCGTCGAGGAGGTCCTCCAGGGGGAGGTTGGTGGTGTAGCCGCCGTAGGAGCTCGCCACGGCGTACTCCGCGGACGTCTCCACGCCGTCGAGGAGGGTGTCCAGCGAGACGCCCTCCCAGGTGGTGGCGAGCTTGGACCACTTGGTGACACAGTGCAGGTCGACCGTGGTCCGCTCCACGGAGAGGGCGTTGAGCTCCGCCCAGTTCCAGCGCCTCACCTCTCCGGTCTCGGTGGTGACGCTGAAGTTCCAGACCTCCGTGGAGATCTGAGGCGTGGGCCCGGCCGAGAGCACGGGAAAATCCTTGGTCAGATACTGTCCCGGTGGCAGATCAGGTGCTCTGTCGCGCCTGCGCCCGAAGAACCCCGGTGAGACGATGCCGATGACGCCCACCTCCCACTATCTGGCATGTCATGACGGTCGCCAAAAATCCCATTAATCGCTCTTGAGAGGGCGAGTCATGAGAAAAGAGTGAACACCATCACATTAACCTAGATCAAATGCCATCCAGCAGGCCGGGGGTGCCTTGACACTCCGGTCCGAGCACCTCCTCACCTCGCCTCGAACGCTGGGCTAGGCTCACGAATGTGACCGTTCTTGCGGATTTCGCTCAGCTGGTCGCCGGTGACCACGGCCTCTGCGTCGTCTCCACCCTGCGCCCCGACGGAACCATCCGTTCCTCACTGGTCAACGCGGGTGTGCTCGACCATCCCCTCACAGGGCAGCCGGTGGTCGGCTTTGTGGTCCGGGGCGACACGCGCAAACTCTCCGACCTGCGGCGCAGGCCGTACGCCGCCGCCGTCCTGCGCACCGGCTGGCAGTGGGCCTCGGCGGAGGGTCCCGTCGAGCTGATCGGTCCCGACGACCCGGTGGACGGCCTCGACGCGGAGGGCCTCCGTCTGCTGCTCCGCGACGTCTTCAGCGCGGCGGGCGGCACCCACGACGACTGGGAGGCCTACGACCGCGTCATGGCCGAGGAACGGCGCACCGCCGTCCTGCTCACGCCGCAGCGCCTGTCCTCCAACGCCTGAGAGATCCCGTTTCACCCGCACCCCGTACGACCCCGCCGAAGCGCTGCTTCGCCTCCTGCGCCTGCCGTTCACCCATCGATGCCGTCCGTGCGGCTCCGGAAAGCACTCAGGGGTGCCGGCCTGACGGGCCGGCACCCCTCGGATCAGAGGCGGTGAAGGTTCAGAGCGCCATGATCAGCGGTGTGGATCGGCGGCTCAGGGGCGGCCCACCGGCGGCTTGGTGTAGTCGCAGACTCCGGTCGGGAAGATCTTTTTCAGCGTGTCCCTCTGTGCCGAGCCGGGCCGCCACGACCCGTAGTCGCCCCTGGCCACGGCCTTTTCGACCGGCTGGAGGCGGCACTTGTACATTGTCTCGTCGAACGGCCCACCGGCGACGATGCGCGACGTGGAGTGGATGGGGAACAGCTTGGCGCAGGCCCCCTCCTGCCCGTCGTCGAGGATTCCGTCCCAGACGTGCCGACCGGAGGCGATGAGCCGGCCGTCGGTGTCGAAGCATCGGTCGCCGGCGCCGGCTGGCTTGTTCTGGCCGGCGGTGCGTTTCGGGTTCTTCCGGATGTTCTCCATCCACTGGTCCATGACCTTGAACGCCTCGGTGAGCGGGCTGGACTTGGCGCCGTCAGGCCGCGCGTCCGTGAACCAGATGGCCTGGTTGTCCGCGTTTCCCCGTGCGTCGATGATGCGTTCCCGGCTGACGAAGGACTGCCGGCTGTTGTGCATGTTCAGCTGGTCTTCGAGGTAGTGCCGCCAGTCGATGATCGGGATGTCGATCTGACCGCGGAAGACGAGACCCGCGCGGTGAGCCGCCTCCATGGCGCCGACGTCGCCCTCGGTGCGAGGGGCCGGTGTCGTCCCGCCGTCCGGGCTCAGCGTCATGTTGCGCGAACTCCACGGGTCGTACGTGCCGCCGGGCACAAACGGCGCCCCTTCCTGCACCATGTCCTCCGGCTTCTTCCAGCCGCCGACGGTGGCGTTGAGCCGCAGGAACTCCTCGGGAGTCAGCGTGCCGTCCCGGAGCGCCCCAAGTCCGTACTGCACGCCGACATTGTCGAAGGTCTGCCGTGCGAAGCCGTTCGCCCTCACCCCGTAGATGTTGCGCAGGTCATCGAAATGGGTCCACTTCACCGTGTCCATGACGCCCTTGGGCTCCATCAGAGCCTGGTTCGAGCCGGCCGACCCGTAGTGCGGGTTGAGGGTCAGCGGGCTGAGCCCCCGCCAGCCGTTGACGCACTCGCTGGAGCCGGGCTTTCCCGTGTACGGATTACGCACCGTGCCGCTCGAGTTCATCCCCTCGATCAGCTTGCGGTTGTTCCAGTCCTGCCACTTGGGGTTGTCCGCGGCGGTGACGTCCATGTAGTGCTCGAGCAGCTCGCAGTCGGCGACGTGGATGCCCTGGGTGACCATGTCCGGATAGGCGTACACGGGGATGGCGGCGTCGATGAGGCCGGGGTGGTTCTGCCCGTACACGTACTGCTGGATGCCGCCGCCGGAGGCACCGATGCCGACGGTGTACAGGGGCGCCCCGTGCTGCTCCACGAACCGCTCCTTCACCATGAGAGCGGTCTCGCCGCCGAGCTGAAGGTTGTAGTGGTTCCCGGTGTCGTTGCCCGTGGAGTAGGTCACGGCGTACCCGGCGGCCAGCCCCTCTTCGGCGTAGTACATGTCGTCGAGCTTGGTGCCGAGATCACCCTGGTTGTACCCGATTCCGACCCCGCCCGAGCTGAAACTGTAGATCAGGCGTTTGTTCCAGGCCGTGTCGGCGGGGTGTTCCTCGTCCACGTGGAGCGGGCTCAGCATCGCGATGCTGTAGATGAACCGGTTGATCGTGCCGCGCTCCCAGCGGACGACGAAGTCGCGGACGGTTCCGTCGAGCGTCGTGGTGGTGGCGAGGTCACCGGGCCGGCTGCCGTCGACCGGCAGCGGCTTCCACGCGCCGTCCGTGGTCCGGTAGACGTAGTCGACCCGCGGCTTGACGCTGCAGTCGCGGCTCCACCCGGTGATCTGATCGGTCTTCTGCCCGTTCGCGTCGAGCGCGAAGACCGGCAGACCGACGTGTTCCTGGTTGTCGGCCAGCGGCTGGCCCAGCCCCGACTGCTCGGTCTTGCAGACGAACGGCTGCTGGTGGGGGCCGGAGAAGATCGGCCCGGTGATGTCGTGGTTGGTCAGCGTGAGCCGGGCATCGAGCCGGCGACCGCCCTCGGTCTCCGCCGTGAGAACGTTGCGGCCGATCCGCATCCCGTCGACGAGACCGACGAGCGTCTGCCGCTGCTCGCCCGGGGAGAAGTCGCGTGTGACCTCGGCTCCGTTGAGGCGGATCCTCACGTGGCGTGGCGACACGCTCTCCGGCACCCGCACCCGCACCCGCGCGTCACCGCCCGACACCTGGTCGGGCCGGCTGGACAGCACCGTGATCCGCAGGTCGTGCCCGTCTCGGCCGTTCTGCTCGCCCGACCGCCGATCGTCGGACGGGCGGTCCCGCGCGGACGCCACCGCGGGGCCGGCCGCGGTGAGCATGGTGGCGATGGTCAGTGACGCGACGACGGCGAGGTACCGGCGCCGTCTGCCGGAGGGGGAATTCATGATCTGCTCCTGAGCTCTCGGAGGTGCGGACGTCCGGCGGGTCACGGCCCGGTCCAGCCGTCGAGGTAGCAGGGGCGGTTTCCGCAGGTGTCGACGACCACGCCGTCGAGGAGGAAGGTCGCCAGTTGCTCCTGCCCCGCCGCGGTCTCCGTGGCGTCCGGCCCGTGCGGGTCCACGCCCTCGTCGTTGGGCACGTTCTCGACGGGTGGCGGCGGCGTCCCCTTGACCTGGCCGTCGACGGTGCGCAGCGGCCCGATGTCCCAGACCGTGATGGTCGCCGGCCCGCGGTACGGCGACCGCTTGATCTCCGGGATCCCCCAGAACGGTGTCTTCTCCTGCGACCGCCCGGGATCGAGGACGGGAGTGCGGATGTGGGCGCCGATGGTGCGTGCCTCGACCGCCGAGGCCCATGTGGAGACCTGGTGGTCACCGTAGGACACGAGCATGAGCACCTTGTGCTCGGGCGTGTCCGGGTAGGTGTCGGTCGTCATGTGGTGCGCGTAGCCACTGGCCTCCGAACGGTCCCACAGCATCTGCAGCAGGCCGAAGATGACCTGCTGGTCGAGCTTGTCGGGATAGTTCTGGTCGAAGATCGTCTGGAACGGCGCGAAGTCGACGCTGCGGTTGAGTTGCAGGCTGTAGTTCATACCGGGAACGCCGAGCGCGGCCTTGGTGAAGTCGGGTGCGACCGCGGTGAGGGCGCCGCCCATGATGCCGCCCTGACTTCCCCCCATGTAGAGCAGTTCGCGGGTGTCGATGACCGACTCGCTCCGGCCCTTCTTCTCGAACCTGAAGGCCGGGTTGGCCGCGAAACCATCCGGGTGGATCATC
The DNA here is from genome assembly GCF_900188345.1 of Streptosporangium subroseum. Taxonomy (GTDB): domain Bacteria; phylum Actinomycetota; class Actinomycetes; order Streptosporangiales; family Streptosporangiaceae; genus Streptosporangium; species Streptosporangium subroseum. Next base: position 17,830 of record NZ_FZOD01000008.1, read on the forward strand.
GCCCGGCCCAGATAGAGGAAGTCGAGCATTCCCTGCTGCCCGCGGTCGGCGGCCGTGGGGAACTTCGAGATGTCGCGGTAGGTTTCGGGAGCGGTCGCCCGGTCGTCCCTTGCCAGCCCGATCCAGTCGGTCGCGCAGAACATGATGCCGTTGTCGTCGCCGATCGTGTACAGCTTGCCGGAGTCGACCTCGTCCGCGCTGCCGAGCAGGCCGTGGCCGTACAGCGACGGGTGCGCCTTGCGGATCCGGTCACCGGAGACGGCCGAGCGGGGAATGTTGCAGATGAAGTTCGCGGCCCGCTCGTTGCCGGGGATCTGGGTCGGCAGCGAGGATCCCTTCGAGTAATGGAACACCGCTCCGGTGGGGCAGTTGGTCTCGTCGAGATAGCACGGCACGAAGATGCTCCCCGCGACGCGGCGGGCGACCTGGTCGTTCTCACCCTGCTGGCACCCGTCGGTACCGCACTGCCCGAAGTCCTGCACCGAGTCGACGGTGAATCGCGGAGAGCGGCCCTTGACCGACTTGTCGGAGAGGTCGGTGTCACCGAGCTGCCGGAAGGCGTCGTCGCGGATGTGCAGCATCCGCTCCGAGAGACCGCGCTCGCTGGCGACGGTGAAATCCCAGGCGAGGTAGAGATCGCGCCGTTCGACCCCGGCCCTCTCAAGCTTCGCGAAGATGTCCCTCATCTGCCCGAGGCGCCGATCGTCGACCTTTCCGTGGCCGTGCCGGGAGTCGGCGTACGCCGCGAACGCGGGGGCCGCCGGGATGAGGTGACCCGTCCGGTCCCGCATCGAGCGAAGCGCGACGATGTAGCGCGTGCCCTCCGCGAGGTTCGCGGCCGGACGGATGATCAGAGCCTGGCGGGCGGGGTCGGTCGCATTGGCGTCGAGTTCCGCCCAGTACGGCGTGCGCTCACCGGTTCTGGCGTTGAGCAGCACGATCGGCGCGTCATCGTCGAGTGACCTGCCGATATCGGTGATCGGCGCGGCCTTGGTCTTCTTCAGATCGACCCCGGGCACCCTGGTGAGGATCGGCGTGCCGGGGCTGAAGCCGTCGTTGCGGTTCCATTCGGTGGGGTCGATCGGGGTTCCGGCGACGTTCTGAGGCATCATCGCGGGCGAGAAGGCGACCCGCCTGCCGGTGGCGGTGGACCGATCGGGGACGGTGAAATAGTCATTGGGGAAGGGCAGCAGGCAGGCGGCGGGGTCGATCGGGTCGCAGCCGGATTGCGGGCCGCCGCCACCGGGACCGGATTCGGCATTGGCACGGGGGGTGGAGGTCGGCGGCGGTGTGCCTGTGGTCGCGGCCACAGGTGTGCCGACCGTCAGCGCGGCCGTGACGATCAGCGCGCCGAAGAGAGCCAACGAGCGATTCATGATGTGTTCCTCAGATAAGCCGGAATCGGCAATCTCGGGATGCTAACCCGACCGCTTCTACGGCGACCATCGGTGTTCATCCGAGAGTTATGGGCTTTCGTTGTGACTTCTCCCAAGTGCGCGCAGTGTCAGCGCCGCCCCCAGCACCAGGACCCCCCGTCCCGTCCCCGCGGAGAAGCCGGTCAGTTCGCATATCCGGGTCAGCCGGTAATCAAGGGTGTTGGGGTGGATGTGCAGCGCGGCCGCCGTCCGCCTCCGGTGGAAGTCGGAGTCGAACCAGGCGGTGAGGGTCTGCACCAGCTCGGGCCCGGACTCCAGCGGCAGGAGGACGTCCGCGAGGCGTCGGCCCACCTGCCCCGCGCTCGCCAGCACGTACTCCAGCAGGACGTCGTCGAGTGTGTACGTCCCCGGTGCGGCGTTCAGCCGCCCGGCGAGCTGGAGCACGTGTCCGGCCTCGGCCGCCGCGGACGGCAGCTCGGCGAGGTCGGCGCCGGAGGCGACCGCCGCGAGCACCGACGCGTCAGCGGCCTTTGCCAGCCGCGCCACCGTGGCCTCGACCCGGCTCTCACGGTCGTCCCGTCCCGTGATCGGGAGAAGCACCATGCCGCCACCGGGCGCGAGCACGCTGAGCACCTCATGACCGGCGTCGTCGAACAAGCTCTGCTCCATCCGCCGCAACTTGCGGCGGGCCGCCACGGCGCTCTCCACCTCCTCATCGCGCTCGTCCACCGACGACTCGGCCCGTACCGCCAGCACGTGGTAGCCGGCGGCGAGCGGATGACCGGCGCGCTCGGCCAGCTGGTGTGCGGGCATTCCCACGAGGAGCGCCTCGGCCAACCGGCGACGCGCCTCCCGATCCTCGTCGTGGATCGCCTGGCGCTCCTCCAGATAGGCGGCGGCGACGGCGCTGGTGACGACCTGGGTGTAAGTGATCATCAGTTGCGCGGCTTCGAGCAGGTCCTCGCGCTCCTCGGGACGCGCCTCGGCGCAGAGCGCCTGCCAGCCGAGCTTCGATCCCACGCGGTAGGCCGCGAGCACCATCTCCAGCGGCACGTGCTCCTCCGCCCGTCGCGCCGCGCTGCGGCGAACGGCGAGAAGCTCCCGCTCCCCCGGTAGCTCGTTCTCGCTGAGGACCCGGAAGAAGAGCCGCAGGTTGTGCCGGCAGATCTGGAGGATCTCACCCTCCAGCTGCTCCCGGGGCAGGTGGGCGTAGAGGGGGACCTCCACCACGAAGGCGTCGACCATCCGGCCGGCGAGCAGGTCGAGGCGCGAGGCGACACGCTTGGCGAGAGCGTTCAAACGGCGCATGTCGGTCCGGCGGCCATTCTCGTCGGCCTCCTCGGTGATCGGGGGGTCATCGTATTCCCCCGCCGAGCCGGCATGACGATCACCGGTACCGGAGGCTCATCCTCGGGCGTCGCGCACCAGCAGGGCCGCCTGAACGCGATTCGAGCAGCCGAGCTTGGTCAGGATCCGGCTCACATAGGTCTTGATGGTCGTCTCGCTCATGCGCAGCCGTCGGCCGACCTCAGCCTTGGACATGCCCTCGCCACCAGGCGCAAGACCTCGGACTCACGACCGTGAGTGCGGTCAGCCGCTGCGCCGCCTCCGCCGATGTGACCATCAGGCGGGGCTGGGCCCGCACGGCATCTCACTTATTGTCCTCTTGACGGATTGTTGAACGATTTCGTAAAGTCTGATCATCTTCGGCCTGATCACTCATAGCTTCCTCAGTCGTCCACGATTCGAACCCTGGCCCCGTATCGCGGGCAGGTTGCCGGCACGCCGACCTCCGCCGTCGCGAACGACCGGAGCAGACCCCCTACTCCTGACCGATCCGAGCCTCTGACCACCCGCGCCCCCACGGGGCGGCGCGGGACCGGAGGACCATCCGCGAACACAGCGGGTTCGCATCGGCGGCGCATCGCACCGACCCGGAGCCCCCAGAGAGCCCGACGGTCCCGCGGTGGAGTTCGCCTCGGTTGCCTCCCCTTCTGGAGCAAGGCCTATGAGAAGGAAGTTCGCACCATGAAGTACCCACGACCCAAGTCCGCCGGTGTCGGCGCGTCGGCCCTGGCGATCATGGCCGTGACCGTGCTCGCCACGACCGGCCCGGCTTCGGCCACGATCGCCCGCGGTCCCGGCTGCCTCGATTCCGGCGTGCCCCTGTCCGTGGAGGAGAACCGGCTGGGCTTCACCCTCCCCGACGACGACAACCCCGCCGTGCCGCAGTCGCGGACGTTCGCGCGGCAGATGATCGAGGGCGGCGGTTTCCAGGACTTCGGCCCGGCGCTGATCCGCGACCTCTGCCGTACGAGAAGCCTCAAGGCCGCCACGGCACTCGTCCTGCGGAAAGGTGAGGACCTCTGGCGAGATGCCGTACGGCGGGCCCAGCAGCGGGAACCCGTCGCGGGCGACCTCCCCTACAGCGACGACCGGCCGCTCTACTGGACCCGATTGGAGTCGACCGCCGCCCTGAGGCAGTGGGCGCCGAAGTTCCGGTCATCCGCTGCCGACCGCACCGAACTGATCACCACGTTCGACCGCGCCTCCCGTGGCATGTTCGACATCGACTTCCCCGGCGGAAAGGGTGTGAAGCGAGTCATCGCGAGCGGCTTCGACCCCTACACGCTCGACGGCGGAACGACCGGCTCCGCACCGGGATCGGTGGGCAACAACATCCGGCACGGCAATCCTTCGGGGGCGACCGCGCTCGCCCTGGACGGCACCACGTACCGGACGAAGAGCGGCAAGATCACGCGTATCGAGGCCTACACGCTTCCCGTCAGCTATCCCGAATTCCAGCGCGGGTATCTGGAGGACACCGTCGGGCCCTTCATGCGCCCCGGGCCGAAGCGGGTGGACGCGTCCATCACCGTGAGCCAGGCCGGCGGCGCGGTGTTCAACCTGGAGCAGTGGAACGCGCGCTATCACGGCGTCTCTCTCGGCAACGACAATTTCCGGCCGTGCGCCGCGGTCAACGGCGTGCCGCAGATCGCGGTGAACAACAACGAGTGCAACGCCTCCGTGGTGGAACGCTGGGGCGGGCCCAGGAACTTCAGTTTGACCGAGCCGCCCCAGTGGACCGCCGCCACCCTGCCCGTCGCCGAGATGATCAAGGCCAATACGGGGGCCTCCATTCCCCGGCCGCCGGGTGACACGTGGCCGGACCCCTCCGTCGCCTTCGGCGTGGTCTGGCACACCAACTACACGCAGTTCCCGGACTGCGCCTCCACCGTCCGGGTGACGCGGAACAACCCGCCGCCGGTCGAGTATCCGCCGGCGACCGCTCCGATCCCGCCCGACCCCGGATCGTGTTCCTACAGCGGCGGCGGCGGCAACTACCTGTCGAACGAGAGCGCCTACCGGAACACGCTCCTCCGCGACCGCATGGGTCTCGACATCCCGGCCGGGCACATCCACACGCCGGACATGCAGCACTTCGAGACCGATTTCAAGCCCGGTGACGCGACCTTCGACGCGTGGCGGCTGGCCATCGTCGGGCAGACACGCAACCTCATCCATGTCGTCGCCGACACCGTCTCCTGACTCCTGACTCCTGGCTCCTGAACGAACGGTCCGATGAGCCGGTAACGGCCTGAGACGCGACAAGGCTTCCGTGGCGCATCCCGCCACGGAGGCCGTCGCGTGTTCGCCCCCGTTCCACCGGAGTGCCCGCCACCGGCGCCGCCACGCCCGACAGCCGACCCCGCAAAACCCTCGGGCACCCGGTGGCGGCAGGCCGTCCACCGGACGGGTAACCGATGCCCGCCGGCAGCGGCATCCGACGCACCATCGATGCGTGGCGAATCGGCGGCGGGGACCGTACATTCGACGGATGGATCCTCGTCATGACGTGGTCGAACTGTTTCACCGTGTGGCCGTCTCGGTGCCCGCCTACGGCGCATTTCTCGCGGAGCACGGCGTGACCACTGACCAAATCAAGACTTATGAGGATTTCGTTCGGCTACCGCTGACCACCAAGGACAACTACACCCGCCGCCATCCCCTCCCCGACCTCTGCCGCAACGGCACCATCGGAGACATGATCGCGGTGTCCTCCGGCTCCACCGGCACCCCGTCGTTCTGGCCGCGCTCGACGGCCGACGAGCAGCTGATCGCCGAACGCTTCGAACAGGTCTTCCGAGCCGCCGAACGTCGGACCCTCGCCGTCATCTGCTTCGCCCTCGGCACCTGGGTCGGCGGCCTGTTCACCCTCAACTGCTGCCGCCACCTCGCCGCCAAGGGCTACCCCATCACCGCCGTCGCCCCTGGCAGCGACAAACGCGAGATCCTTCGCGTCATCCCCGAGCTGGCGCCGCACTTCGACCAGGTCGTGCTCCTCGGCTACCCACCCTTCCTCAAGGACGTCATCGACAGCGGCACGGCCCAGGGCCTGCGGTGGGCCGACTACTCGATCAAACTGGTCACCGCCGGCGAGTCCTTCAGCGAGGAATGGCGCACCCTCGTCGCCGAACGCACCGCGATGACCGATCCCAGCCACGACACCGCCTCCCTGTACGGCACCGCAGACGCGGGCGTCCTCGGCAACGAGACCCCGCTGTCCATCCAGATCCGCCGATTCCTCGCCTCACGCCCCGAGACGGCCAGGGAACTGTTCGGCGAATCGCGCCTGCCGACCCTCGTGCAATACGACCCGCGGGTGCGTTTCTTCGAGGAACACGACGGCACTCTGCTCTTCACCGGTGACAACGGAATTCCCCTCATCCGCTACCACATCGCCGATGAAGGGGGCCTGATCCCCCACGACCGCATGCTCGGCTTCCTCCACGAACACGGCTTCCACCCCCGCGTGGAAGGTCCCGGCCTGCCCTTCGCCTACATCTTCGGCCGCAGCCACTTCACCGTCTCCTACTACGGCGCCAACGTCTATCCGGAGAACATCGCCATCGGTCTTGAGCAACCCGAGGTCAGCGCCATGGTGACGGGAAAATTCGTCCTGGAGGTGGCCGAGGACGCCGAGCGGGACCGGCAGCTGACCGTGACGGTCGAGCTGATGCCCGGCCTACGAGATTCCGACGAGGCCGCGGAGCTCATCGGGCTCTCGATCCTGACCCAGCTACGCCGCCTCAACAGCGAGTTCGTCAACTACGTCCCCCCGGCGAAACAGCCCCCGGTCGTCCGTCTCCGCCAGACAGGCGACCCCGACTATTTCCCGCCCGGCGCCAAGCACCGTTACACGCGAGCGTGATCACTCGTCAGACCACGCGTTCTTTCGTCAGTGCAGCAGCTCGAAGGGGTTGACCACGGACACACCCGTCCCCTCGAAGTCCTTGATGTTCCTGCTGACCAGGGTCCACCCGTTCACCCTGGCCGTCGCGGCGATCAAGCCATCTGCCGTGGGGAGCGGGCGGACGGCATTCAGACGCCCCCACTCCTCCGCGACCTCGGAGGTGACGGGAACGATGCGGTCGCTGAACTGCCGGTGAAGCCCGTGGAGCCAGCGTTCCAGAATCGTCGCCTGTGCGGGGTCGCTGCGTCGGCGGCGCTCGACCCCGCAGCGGATCTCACCGACCGTCAGACTGCTGAGGTAGAGCGTGGGTCCATGAGTCCCGCCTATCCAGTCCCTGACGTGCGAGCTCCCATTTCGCTTGCGTACTTCGGAGACCACGTTCGTGTCGAGCAGGTAGCCGATGCCCATCAGTCGAAATCCACCTCTCGGGGAAGGTCCCGGTTCCGGGGGAATTCAATGTCGTCGTCCCAGTCGGGGGCAGCGAGAAGGAACCGTCCGAAGTCGGGAGTCTCACCCCTGAGGCGGCGGTACTCGGCGATGTCGATGACCACGGCCACCTCCTCTCCGTGCCGGGTGACCACCTGGGGACCCTCACTCACCGCCCGCCGTACGACCTCGCTGAAGCGCTGCTTCGCCTCCTGAACCTGCCACCCGCCCATGAAGACCCCCTGTCTAGTCTGTCTAGACTTAGAATAGGGCAATACAAGATCACATACAGCGACGGGCGCCGCGTGGCCGGGGACGCCGCGCGGGACCGGCGGCTGACCGTGACGGTCGAGCTGATGCCCGGCCTACGGGACTCCGACGAGGCCGCGTCCTCGGCCGGGAATCAGTACGCGACGGTGAACCTGGTCCGGTGGTGCTTGGGCCGCTCGGCCTCGTCCAGCAGGGCCACCGCGAGGTCCTCCATGGAGATCGCCGAGTTGCCCTCGGCGTCGACCAGCAGCTCGTCGGCGCCCAGCCGGTAGTCGCCGGTGCGCTCTCCCGGTTCCAGCAGCGCGGCCGGGCTCAGATAGGCCCAGTCCACCTCGGTCTCGGCACGGCAGGCCTCAAGCTGGTCGTTGCACGCCAGCGCGATGTCCCGCCAGCCGGCGGGAAAATCCGGGTCGTCGACCACGGTGCCGCCGGTGCCGGGCACGGTCAGACTGCCCGCGCCGCCGACGACCAGCAGACGGACGCCGGTCCGGGCGAGCCCGGCCAGCAGCGCTTTGATGGTCGTGACGAGCTCGCCCTCGCGGCCGGGCGCCGGACGGGTCGCACTGATCACGACGTCCTGGCCGACGCTCAACTCGGCCACGTTCTCGGCGTTTCCGGCGTCGCCGACACGGACCTCGGCGGCAGGCGGTCCGTGGAATCGTGCCGGATCACGCACTACGGCGGTGACCTCGTGGCCGCGGGACAGCGCCTCGGCCACCACCCGGCTTCCTACGTTTCCGCCCGCTCCGAACACGGTGATGCGCATGGTTCTCCGTTCCTTCTGGATCAGTTGGTCGAATGAGATGCCCGGCCGCGCTCCGAGATCACCACCGGGGTGCCCACGCGATCGGCGAGGTTGGAGCGTGGTCGCGCGCCGCGAGCGTTCCCGGTCTGTGCCGCGACGAGGGCGGCGAGGACGACAAGACCACCCAGAGCCTGGGCGATCGTGAGTTCCTGGCCGAGAACGAGCCAGCCCAGCGAGGTGGCGACCAGGGGGCTGAGCAGGCCGAGGAAGGTGACGCCGGTGGCGGACAGGTCGCGGATCCCCCGGAACCAGAGGGCGTAGGCCAGCGCGGAGCCGATGATCGCGAGGTAGCCGTAGCCGACCAGGTTCGTGATGCTCAGCGTCGCGGGCGGTGGTCCTTCGACGAGGAGTGCCACCGGGAGCAGCAGCAGGCCGCCGGCGGTGAGCTGCCAGCCTGTGGTCGCGAGCAGGGGCGCGGGTGAGGGCCACCGTTTGCTGAGGACGACCCCGACGGCCATGACGACCGCGCCGCCGACCGCGGCGGCGACACCGAGGCCGTCCAGCCGCGCGTCCGCCCGGAGGACGAGCAGGCTGACGCCGGCCACACCCGCGGCGGCGGCGATCGTGGTGCGCAGGGACAGCCGCTCCCCGAGCAGTCCGGCGGAGAGACCGGCGACCAGGAGGGGTTGCAGGGCTCCGATGGTCGCGGCGACCCCGCCGGGCAACCGGTAGGCGGCGACGAACAGCAGCGCGAAGAACGCCCCGATGTTGAGGGCGCCGAGCATCGCCGCGCGCCACCACCACACCCCCCGGGGCAGGCGCCGGGTGAGGACGACCAGCACCAGGCCGGCGGGAAGGGCGCGTACCACCGCGGCCAGGAGCGGGCGGTCCGGCGGCAGCAGCTCGGTCGTGACGAGATAGGTGGTCCCCCAGATGGCGGGGGCCAGCGCGGTCACCATGATGATTCCGGCTCGATTACTTAGCACTAAGCTAATTTATCTTATCGCTAAGCAAAAATGAAGTGATGTATCTCACCGCTAAGGCATCCACTAGGCTTGAGCGGTGGCAGATCACGTCGACCGTGTGCTGGAGCAGTGGGGTGCGCAACGCCCTGATCTGGACGTGTCACCGATGGCGGTGATCGGGCGCCTGTCGAGGCTCTCGCGACTGATCGACGCGGAGCTGCGCCGCACGTTCAGCGCACACGGGCTCGACCCCGCGTCGTTCGACGTGCTCGCCACCCTGCGCCGCAGCGGACCGCCGCACCACCTGACCCCCGCCGAGCTGATGCGGGCGTCCATGGTCACCTCGGGGGCCGTCACCCAGCGCCTCGACCGCCTGGAGGCGCGCGGCCTGGTGACCCGCACCCCCAGCGAGACGGACGGCCGCGGCGTGCACGTCGCCCTCACCGACGACGGCCGCGCGCTCATCGACCAGGCCCTGCCCGACCACGTCGACACCGAGAACCGGTTGCTCGCCGCGCTCACGAAAACCCAGCGCGACACCCTCTCCGACGGACTCAGGAATCTCCTGGAGTCGCTCGGCGACACCACCGACTGACTCCCGGATCCCCCGGCAGACCCGGTACGGTTACGCCTGCCCACCGGGGTGGATCGGTTCGCGCCGGCTCCTGACCGCAGGAAGAGATCACCGCCACTCCCGGCAATGGGTGATCGCCCTGGACGGCGAAGTTCCGTACGGTTCCCGGGGCGAGCCCGGGAAGCTCGCCTGTCCCGCCGCATCCGGCATCGTGTGCGTCCGCGCTGGACAGGAGCCGCGTCGATCTGTCACCATTCCAGACATGATCATTGGAAAGGACGACGCCACCTTCATCCGGTGAGCGTTCTCGTGCAGCGGGAAGCTGCCGAAATTCGCGAAGAATGGCTGGGCTGGGCGTTGTCGACGCTGCCCGCCGACCGTCCGGCCGCAGAGGCCGCCATCTCAGGGTTGTACCGCCTGATCGGGCTTGCTCCACCACGTTTCCACTGGGTCTCCTCACCGGTCGCGGCCCTGGCAACCGTCCCCCCGGGTGTGCGTCTACGGCCTTCCGAGACCGCCGAACGCATGTCGGAATGGCCCCTGCCACCCCGGTTCTCGTCGCTGATGAGACAGCTGTGCAGAGAGCTCGACGCCCAGCTCAGATGGGTCCATCAGCCGATGGACCAGCTGATTCGCCAGAAGGTCCGCAGCTCGCTCTCGCAGTCCGCCAACGGTTCGCTCTTCATGGCGCTGCGCGTGGCGCACGACACGCAGTACCACCTGGGAAACAGCTGGTACGGGACACAGTGCGTCTCCTGGGTCGCCCACTATGACGCCCTCCGCCGAGCGGCCGGGGTGGTCTTCACCTCCGAGCAGACCCGGCGGTTCGATCTGTGGGCGGCGGTGGCCCGGTCGTGCGGCTGGTGGTGGCCCCGTGAAGGCGTGTGCGTCGTCTCCGAACGACCCGTCGCCGTGCACACGGAAGTGTGCGGCGACGACGGCGAAGTACGGCTGCACCATGCGGACGGCCCCGCGATGCGTTACGCGGACGGGTGTGACGTGCACGCCTGGCACGGGACACAGGTGCCCTCCTGGGTGGTCACCGATCCGGATGTCCGGCGGATCGGGCGAGAGACCAATATCGAGGTCAGGCGGTGCGCGATCGAACACATCGGCTGGACGTCCTACATCGACCAGGCCGGACTGCGGCTGGTCTCCTCCGCGCCGGACCCCGGCAACCCCGGCTCGGAACTACGGCTCTACGACATGCGGAAGGAGACCAGGGTGCTCCTGGCGGTCAACGGGTCCGTCGAACGCGACGGACACCGCCGCCGGTACGGGCTGACCGTGCCGGGCTTCTTCGACGATCCGATCGCCGCCGCCGGCTGGACCTACGGGCTGTCCGCCGAGCAGTACTCCCTTCTCCTCCGCCGAACCTGAGGTGACCTCCATGACTGTGACTCTTGCTTCGCTTTCCCAGCAGACCGGACTCGCCGTGCTCGACCATCTCGAGCAGTCGGTGAGCATTCCCGTCGTCGACGGGCTTCATGCCCAGGGCGACCTCATCGTCATCCCCCTCTCCGTCATCGCCTCGTCCATGACGCTCTCGGACAAGGCCGATTGGATGGACGTGCCCCCCGATGGGGTCGAGCTGCTCCGTGGCGCGGCCGGGGGCAACCCGCACACCCTCGTCGCCGACCCCGGCACCTGCCGGTGGACGACCAACGTGTTGGACTCCGACTGGCTGGCGATCGGCGTCTTCGAGACCTCGGCCGTCGCCTACCTGCTGCATCCTGAGCACGGGGCCACGGGCTGCACTCCGGGTACATACGTCATCCGCCGGCAGCGCGAGCACGAAGGGCGCAGAACACGCCTCGTCGCAGACTGATTTCCGGCGCACTCGGCAGGCTGCCGCGGCGCGGCAGCCTGCATGAGAAGCCGCGACGATCAACGACTTCCGAGCCATACCTGTTCGGGCCGAACACCGGGTCACCAGCCCTGAGCGCCATGCAATGGGTGCCCCATCTCAGCGCCGGGCGCCGGACGTACGTCCGGCGCCCGGCCGTGGTGTCGGTAAGGTGCGCGCAGAAGGCGAAAGGATCACCTTGCCCCCCTCTCCCCGATTGTCGCGGTTGGCTCTGCCGGCCTGGCTGGCGGCCGCGGTTGCCGCCGCCCTGCCGTCATGGGAGTTGTGGCACTTCCAGCCTCAGCCCGGCATCGCCGGCATACGTATGTCCGAGGCGTACCGGAGTGAGGTGCCACTGACATCGCACTGGCTGCTGTCCCCGCTCCAAGGGGATCTGGCGGTGATCATGGCGACCGTGGAGACCTGGGCGGTATCCGCGCTCCTTGTTCTCACCGGCCTCCTCGCATGTCTTGGCCGCAGGGACCCCGAGACCGTGGGCCGGCGGGTGGCGGGAGTCCTGGTCCTGCTCGCGATCGTCGGCCCCGCCCTCCCACGGTACGTCGACCCGGAGGGGCACGGTCCGATGCCGTTGCTCAGTGCGGCCTGGTTCACCACGGTGATCGACAGCTGGGGAAGCACCCAGTTCTGTCTGCTGACGGCCGCCGTACTGGTGCTTGTCGCGTCATGGGCGATGCGGCCCGCCGACCTGGAAAAACCGGTTACGCCGCGGGCCGATACGGCATGGCGCAGGCTGGCGGCGATTCTGGTCGACTACCTGGTCGCCATCGTGCTCCTCGGTGCCGTCGTGCGACCGGTCGCGATCTTGACCGGCGCTTATGACCTGCTCTCCCTCGACCTGGAGTACGGGTTCCTGAACTGGATCGGACTGTTCGAGGACAAAGCGGAACCCTTGCGGCTGGCGATCCTGCCCGTGCTGTTCCTCTACTTCTGGGTGCAGCACGCCCTGTGGGGGCGGACGCTCGGCAAGCGACTATTGCGTATTCGCGTCGTCTCCGCACAGCCGGAAGGGCCGCCGAGGGCGAGGAGAACGGCGCTGCGTGCGCTGATCTTCCCTCTCCTTGTTCTTGTGCCCGGCTTCGGACCGTTCTGTCTCATCGTGGATGGGCTGTGGGCGCTCCTCGATCCCGACGGCCGTGTTCTTCATGACCGCTGGGCGGGCACTGCGGTGGCACGCGTCCGTGTGCGGAACGCTCAACCGCAGCCGTGAGCCATCGCGGCCGTGCCGCGATGGCTCCGCCGCGGACCGGTGTTCAGCGGAGGCGGACGGGCAGGCCGGCCAAGCCGTTCATAATCATGGACGGGACGCGGGTGAGGGAGTCGGCGGGGGCGTCAAGGCTGAGGGCGGGGAAGCGGTCGAGGAGGGCACCGATCGCGACGCGGGCCTCGAGGCGGGCGAGCGGTGCGCCGACGCAGTAGTGCAGGCCGTGGCCGAAGGCGGTGTGCCCGGTCTCCTGGCGGGTGACGTCGAGCCGGTCGGCCCCAGGGAACTGGGCGGGGTCGCGGTTGGCCGCGTTCAGGGACACGACCACGATCTCACCCGCGGCGATCGTCGTCCCGCCGACCTCGATGGGCTCGGCGGTCCAGTACGGCAGGGTGTTCTGCACCGGTCCGTCGTAGCGCAGCAGCTCCTCGATCGCGGGCTCCAGCAGGGCGGGGTCGGTACGCAGCAGGTCGAGCTGGCCGGGGTGGGTGAGCAGGGCGTGCACGCCGTTGGCGATCAGGTTGACCGTGGTCTCGTGCCCGGCGATGACCAGGAGGAACACCATCGAGGTCAGCTCGTCCTCGGTGAGCCGCTCCTCACCGTCGCGGGCGGCGATCAGGTCGGAGAGCAGGTCGTCCTGCGGGACGCGCCGCTTGTCCTTGATGAGCTCGTGGGTGAAGTCGAGGATCGCGATGGCGGCCGCCTCGTACTCTTCGAAGCTGAAGATCCCGGGCGCCACGAGTGGCGTGCTCCAGTTACGGAAGTCCGCCCGGGACTCCGGGGGAATGCCCAGCAGCTCGCAGATGACGCCGATCGGCAGCGGGTAGGCCAGCGCGGTTATGAGGTCGGCGGACTCGACGCCGTCGAATGCGGCCAGCAACTCGTCGGTCATCTGCTGGATCCGTGGCGCGATCTTCTCGACCCTGCGCCGGGTGAACGCCGAGGTCACCAGCTTGCGCAACCGGGTGTGGTCCGGCGGGTCACTCATCAGCATGTGCGTGTGGACGCCGCGTGCCACGTGCTCGGGAAGCATGCTCGCGTACACCCCGTTCTCCCAGCCTCCCTTGACCAGCCGCGGGTCCGACAGCAGCGCCCGGGCCTCGGCATGCCCGGTGACCAGCCATGCGGTGCGCCCCGTCGGCATCGTCACCGGATGTACGGGACCCTGCGCGGTGAGCTCGGCGTAGATGGCCTCGCGCTCTCCGTCGCGAACGGCCGTGAACGGGTCTCTGCTGGTGCCCGCAGGCGTGGACATAACGCTCCTTCGAGTCATGGACGATAGGCGATCAACCCGCCGTGGGCGGTGAGGATGCACCCGGGCGTACGGCCGCAAAGTGGCGACGAACACCGGCCCCAGCGCACGGACGCCGGGGCCAAGGGCAGGAATTCAAGCGGAGAATTCATAGCACACTTTGGGCGCTTGATGCCTATATGTCCACATAAGGAGCAGTTAAGGGCGGTCGAGTTCGGCACCCGAACCTTCAGGATCGGGTGGGACACTTCAACCATGGATGCTGAGACGATGGAGAGCGGGACGCGGTCGGACGTGGCGATGCCCGCACGGATCGAGTCGGCCCACGGCTCAGGGTGGGTGCTGCGTTCCGCGGAGGCAGCGGAGGTCGAGGTGGTCGCGGAGCTGCGGGCCACGGTCATGCGTGCGGACCTGGAGCGACTCGGGCGGTTCGACGAGCACCGGGTGCGACAGCGACTGCGCAACTCCTTCTCCACGCAGCACACGTCGATCATCATGGTCGACCATGAATTCGCAGGATGCGTCACGGTCCGACCTGCCGACGGCGGGCAGTTGCTGGAGCACTTCTATCTTGCTCCGCACCATCAGGGCCGGGGGCTTGGATCGGCTGTCTTGCGCGCGATACTGGAGCGAGCCGACGCGCAGGGCATGATCGTCCGTTTGAACGTCTTGCAGGGCAGTGCCGCCCGTCGGCTCTACGAGCGCCACGGATTCGTCGTGGAAGCACAGGATCCGATCGACCTTTTTCTGGTGCGTGCGCCGGGCGCGGGTACCGCCCCGAAAGCCTGACCGGTACCGCCACCTTCCGGATACCTCATGCCTCCGGCGTAGGCTCTTCGTGCGCGTCGACCCGCGCCGCAAGGTCACGCCCGTCGGACCGCCCGGCGGTGCCGAACTTGTCGGCGCCGAGGCGATGAGTTTCCGCGGTGCCGCCGGTCCTATCCACATGACGGCCTCCGCAACCTCCTTCGCCATCGGCGTGAAGATCACGCGTGCGGACATCCCTGTCCTGTGCGCCGACCTTGCCGAGCTGGTGCGCGGTCGCGGTGGCGGCGTCGTGGTCTGCGACGTGGCCGGCGTGCCCCACCCCGACGTGGTGACGGTCGAGGCGCTGGCCCGGTTGCGCCTGACCGCACGGCGACACGGCTGGAGTCTGGTGGTCACCGGCGCCGGCCCGGACCTGCTCGAACTGGTGCGCCTGCTCGGATTGACCGACGCGTTAATCCAGGCAGGCCGGCAGCCCGAAGAGCGGAAACAGGCGGGTGGTGTCGAGGAAGTTGTTGACGGCCACGATTCGCCCCGCTGAGATCTCCAGCACGATCAGCGCCCACGGGTCGTGCCCGGAGCCGCCGAGGCGGGGCCGGTACTGCCCGAACGCCGGCATGCCGTTGGCCGTCACCGGCACCAGGCGCGAGCCACGGCAGCCGCTGCCCGTACCGGCCATCCAGGCGGAGATGTCATCGCGGCCGCGCAGCCACAGCGGCAACGGCGGCATCGACAGCGTCGCGTCGTCATGCAGCAGCGTCGTCAGCGCCTCGAGGTCGTACTCCTCGAAGGCTTTCACATAACGGGTGAGCAGCGCCTTCTGCCCGTTGTCCAACGGATCGTGGACATCGGCGGCGGTGTCGGCGGTGGCGATGGTGGCCCGGGCCCGTTGGAGTGCGCTGTTGACGCCGGCTACCGAGGTGTCGAGCAGGTCGGCCACCTCCTGGGCCGACCAGGCGAGCACCTCCCGCAGGATCAGCACGGCCCGCTGCCGAGGCGGCAGGTGCTGCAGCGCGGCGACGAACGCCAGCCGGATCGACTCGCGTTCGACGACCATGTTGGCCGGGTCGATACCCTCGGGCAGCACCCGGCTGTCCGGCACCGGGCCCACCCAGATCTGGTCGGGACGCGGCTCGCCCGGGTCGGTCGCGCGGCCGGACCCGGGCGGGCCGAGATCCATGGGCCGGACCCGCAGTTGAGCGCTGGCGAGCATGTTCAGGCAGACGTTCGTCGCGATCCGGTACAGCCAGGACCGCAGCGCCGAGCGCCCTTCGAACCGGTCGAAGCTGCGCCAGGCGCGGACAAAGGTGTCCTGCACGGCGTCCTCGGCCTCGAAGACGGACCCCAGCATCCGGTAGCAGTGCCCGGTCAGCTCAGGTCGGTACGCCTCCAGCTGCGACTCGATCGGTTCGCTGGTCGCCGTGTCATTCACCCTGACGAACCTAGCGGAGCATCCTGCAGCGGGCGAGACCGAATTCTCGGCGGCGAGGCGGCGGCTCCTCCTCCGCCACTCACCTCTGGCGCAACTGAGTTCCCGGCGGCGAAGCGGCGGTTTCCCCCGGCCACTCACCTCTGGCACAGGGGCGGGGCGCACCGCACCCGTTAGGGCACTCACCCCACCGCGCCGGGTACCTCATGGCGTTGACGCTTCCGAACGCGCCCGAAAAATCGTCCCTCCGCCGGCGATGAGTTTCCGGTGCCCGTCCGGTCTATACGGGCGTCACATCGACCGGAAATGCACAAGGAGTCATCATGACCGCCACGGAGTGGACCGCAGAAAGCGCCGGTTCGGGTCAGTACGCCGACGTCAACGGCATCAACCTGTACTACGAGACGTACGGGGCGGGACGCCCGATGATCCTGCTGCACGGAGGCCTCGGCTCGGGTGAGATGTTCGGGCCGATCCTTCCCGCCCTGGCCGACCACCACCAGGTCATCGTCGTCGACCTGCAGGGGCACGGCCGGACCGCCGACATCGACCGGCCGCTCGACGTCCGGCTGATGGCCGACGACGTCGCCGCGCTCATCGACCACCTCGGCCTGCGGAAGCCGGACGTGGTCGGCTACTCCCTCGGCGGCGGGGTGGCGTTCCAGGTCGCGATCAGACACCCGGAGAAGGTGGGTCGCCTGGTCGCGGCCTCGGCGAACATCAGCCGCGACGCCATCTACCCGGAGATCCTCCAGCAGCAGGGCCAGGTGAGCGGGGCGGCAGCCGAATACATGAAGGACACCCCGATGTACGAGCTCTACCAGCGGGTGGCGCCTCGTCCCGAGGACTTCCCGCGGCTGCTCGACAAGATCGGCGAGGCGATGGCGGAGGACTTCGACTTCTCCGAAGAAGTCCGCGGCCTGCGGATGCCGACGCTCGTGGTCGCCGCCGATGCCGACATGGCACCGCCGAGCCACTACGTCGAGGTCTTCAAACTCCTCGACGGTGGCCTGCGCGACGGTGGCTGGATGGGCGAGGCTCGGCCCAAGGGCGGTCACGCACTGGCGATCCTGCCCGGTCTCACGCATTACGACATCTTCCTGTCCCCGCTTCTCGCAGCGGTCACCCTCGCCTTCCTCGACCAGGAGAGCTGAGTCGGCTCGCCCCGCCGGCGACTTTTCGAGTCGGCCGTCGGCGGCTTGCCGTCCACCGCTCGCTCACTCAAAGGCGGACTCGGCCTGGTGCGGCCGCACCGTGTTGTACTCCGCCGCCCACGCATCCGACGTGTCCTGGGCGGATGACACTATCGGCGGGCGCACTGCCAGCGCGCCCTGTACTCGCGCGGGGACATGCCCTTCAGCTCCCGGAAGCGGCGGTTGAAGTTCGACAGGTTGGGATAGCCGCAGTCGGCGGCGATGGCGGAGATGCGGCGATCGGTCTCCCTCAACAGCCGGCATGCGGCGTTGACCCGCAGCATGTTGAGGTAGCCGGTGATCGTGGCGCCGGTGGTGCGGCGGAAGAGCCGGCTGACCGAGGCCGGGGCCATATGGACGGCGCGGGCGACGGCCTCCAGTGTGACCGGCCCGGCGTACTCCTCGTTGAGCAGTCGTACGATCGCGTCGATGCGGTCGCGCGTGGATCCGTTCAGCGATGGGATGTACTGATCGCCGGCGAGCGGGCGCGCCTCGGCGCAGCGTGACAGCCGGACGAGGGCGTCGAGCAGTGCGAGGGTCCGCTCGGGCGGTGGAAGCGCGCCGAACTCCCCTGGTTCCACGGCGTACGAGGGAAAACTCAGCCCTCGCGCCGAGCGTTCCAGCAGCGAGGCCACCCGGGCGAACTCGGGCCGGTCGAAGAAGTCCCGTCCCAGGAAGTCACGACGGAACTGGACGACGATCGCCTCGTGTCGGCCGTGACCGGGAATCGACTGGTACGTGTGCGGCATCTCGGGGCCGATCAGGGTCAGGTCGCCGGGACCGTACTCCTCGACGCAGTCGCCCACGAACCGGGTGCCGCTGCCGCGGGTGATCAGGGTCAGTTCGAATTCAGGGTGGAAGTGCCAGGCGAAGCGAAAATGCGACCCCTGCCGGACGTGCAGCGTCCAGGAGAGCTGGGTCGTGGCCTCGATGTGCTCGAGAATCGCGCGCATCGGTGCTCCGAATCCGATGGTCATGAAAGTATCAGAACTGGTCATCCGCCGCGTGGCCGGACGGCGCGGGTGCGGAGAGGCTGGTCGCATGACGGTCACCCATCACGATCTCAAGTCCCGATACGACCTCGACGCCGCCGCGGTGCGGTATTTCGACGACAACGGCTTCGTGAAGCTGCCCGGCGTGCTGGACGCCGGGACGATCGCGGCGTACGAACCCGAGATCACCTCCAAGGTCGTCGAGCTGAACACCCAGCACCTGCCCCTCGCGGAACGCGACACCTACGGCAAGGCGTTCCTCCAGGTCACCAACCTGTGGCGGCACAGCGACCTGGTCCGCGAGTTCGTCTTCTCCCCGCGCCTGGCCCGCATCGCGGCCGAACTCCTCGGCGTCGCCGGCGTCCGGCTCTACCATGACCAGGCACTGTACAAGGAGTCCGGCGGCGGGATCACCCCCTGGCACGCCGACCAGTACTACTGGCCCCTGGCCACCGACCGCACCGTGACGGTCTGGGTCCCCCTGCAGGAGACGCCGGCCGAGATGGGGCCGCTGGCCTTCGCCGCGGGCAGCCATCGCTTCGAGTACGGCCGTGACCTGCCCATCAGCGACGAGTCCGAGCGCGAACTCCAGCAGGGGCTCGCCGAGCAGAACTTCCCGCCCGTCGAGACGCCCTACCGGCTCGGCGAGGTGAGCTACCACCTTGGGTGGACGTTTCACCACGCCGCGCCGAACCGGTCGGGCGTCCCGCGCAGGGTCATGACCGTGATCTACATGGACGCCGATATCACCGTCTCCCAGCCGATGAACGACAACCAGCGGCACGACCTGCGCTCGTGGATGTCCGGAGCCGAGGTCGGTGCCGTCCCGGAAACTCCGCTCAACCCCGTCCTGTACCGGGCCCGCGGCGGCGCGCAGACGGGTTAGCCATCCGGCAGGGTGACCGGCTCCCCGGTGACGAACGGATCGGGTGCGGCAGCCGCGGGGCGTCATTCCCCGGCCAGGCCGGTGTGGGCGACGCCGCGGATGATCTGGCGCTGGAAGAACACGAAGATGATGAGCAGCGGCAGGCCGGCCAGGACCACGGAGGCCATGATCTGCGCGTAGCGCACGCCGAAGGTGCCCTGCACCACGTTGGCCAGTCCGACCGGCAGGGTCATCGTGTTCGGGTCGGTGGAGACCAGGAACGGCCAGAGGAAGTTGTTCCAGGTCGTGATGAACGTGAAGATCGCCACCGCGGCGAGCACCGGGCGCGAGAGGGGAAGCACGATCATGAAGAACACCCGCCAGCGGCCGGCCCCGTCGACGAACGCGGCCTGTTCCAGCTCCGGCGGCACGCCCTGGAAGAACTTGTAGAGGATGTACACGATGACGGGCGCGGCGACCTGCGGCAGGATGATGCCCCACCAGGTGTCGACCATCCCCAGCGTGACCATCTCGGCGAACAGCGGGGCGATCAGCACCTGCGGGGGGACCATGATCCCCGCGAGGATCGCGACGAACAGCACGCGCTGCCCCTGGAACCGGGTGCGTGCGAAGCCGTACGCCGCCATCGCCGAGAACAGCACGGTCAGAAACGTCACGATGACCGCGGTGACCGTGGAGTTGATCGCCCACTTGACGATGCCGCCGGTGCCCAGGACCAGGCCGTAGGCGTCGAGGGTGACCTCGCTGCCGAACCACGTCAGCGGAAGCCTGGTGGTGTCGGCCTCGGGCTTGAGCGAGGTGGCGACCGCCCAGGCGATGGGTGCGAGCCAGATCACGGCGAGCACCCCGGTGATCGCCAGCAGGATCAGCTGGCCGGGGCTGAACCTCTTGGTCATCGGAGAGACTCCTCGCGCTTGCGGAGCAGCCGGAGCTGCACCAGGGATACGGCGACGATCAGAATGAAAAGGATGTAGGAGACGGCGGAGGCGTAGCCGACGCGATAGCCTGTGAAGCCGATGTCGTAGGCGTACTCGATGATCGGGCGGGTGGAGTCCTCCGGTCCTCCGCCGGTCATCAGGTAGATCTGGTCGAAGACCTTCAGCGAGGCCAGCAGTTGCAGCACCACGACGAGACCGGTGGTACGGCGCAGCATCGGCAGCGTGATCGAGCGCAACTTGTCCCAGGCCGAGGCGCCGTCGATCGAGGCGGCCTCGTAGAGCTGCTCGGGGATGCTCTGCAGGGCGGCCAGGTAGAGCAGGAAGTTGAAGCCGACCGTCCACCAGACGGTGGTCATCACGACCGACCACATCGCCATGTTCGGATCGCCCAGCCAGAGGCTGTCGGTCCCGAGCGTCCCGTTGAGGAGGCCGAAGCCGGGCTGGTAGATCATCTGCCGCCAGAGCACCGCGACCACGGCGGAGGGCAGCAGGAACGGCGCGAAGAACGACAGCCGCCACAGCCAGCGCATGAAACGCAGGTTGTGCACCAGCAGGGCGAACACCAGCCCCAGGATGACCAGGGGCACGGTGCTCAGCACGGTGAACAGCACCGTGTTCCAGAGGGAACGCCACATCCTGGGGTCGCCGAACGCCTCGGCGTAGTTGGCGAAACCGACGAACCCGTCGTTGGACCCGGCGATGTTGACGCTGGACAGGCTCATCTGCAATCCCAGCAGCAACGGCCAGACCAGGAAGGCGACGTACACCACCAGGAACGGCGCGATGAACAGCATTCCGTGCTGGGTCCAGGGGCGTGCCGCCTTGGCCTTCGCGACCGGCGCGGTGGTGGCGGGGGCGGCGACGGTGGTCGTCATCAGCGCTCCTCGGGGAAGGGGTTGGGAGTCTCCATGAGCCGGCGCAACGCGTTCTTGGCCAGGGCCAGGCCCTCTTCGGGCGTGCGGGTTCCGCCGATCACCGGGGAGAACGCCTCCCCGAACTCGATCCACAGCCGCGAGGCCGATCCGGCGAACCACACCTGCGGGTCGAGGGCCACCTCGGTGATGACCGAGCGGTACTCCGACTGCGGCTGCAGCGCCAGGTACTCCGGCTGTTCCAGCGCGGGAAGGTACGCGGGCACATGCCCGGCCACCGCCCAGTCGGCGCTGTTCTTGACCAGGTAGGCGATGAACCGGTAGGTCGCCCGCTCGACCTGCGGATCGCGGGCGCGCTGGTGGGGCACGACAAAAACGTGGCAGTCGGCCTGGGCCGAGGCGCCGCCGAAGACCGAGGGGAAGCGCGCCATGCTGAACGGCATCTTCGCCAGCTTGAAGGTCGTGGTCTCCCAGTCTCCGTTCCACAGGAAGGCGGCGTTGCCGTTCTGGAAGGCGGCGACCGATGCCCCGTAGTCGGTGGTGGGGTCGCACAGTCCCTCCTCGCCCAGCGTGCGCATGAAGGCGAGCACCTCCAGCGCCTTGGCGTCGTCGATCGTGATCTGCGTGCCGTCGTCCGACAGGAGGGTGCCGCCGCTCTGGGCATACAGCGACGACCACACCCGCCACGGCCCCACCGTCCCGAGGCCGAGCGCGTCGAAGGCCAGCGAGGGCTTGCCGCCGAGGGCCTCCTTGGCCTTGCGCAGCGACTCCAGCAACTGGTCGGTGCCCTTGGTCGGCAGCAGCTTGCCGTCGCCGCCGAGCAGCCCGGCACGGCCGCAGACGTCGGTGTTGTAGTACTGGACCATGGGGTGCGCGTCGAACGGCACCGCGTACAGGACACCGTCGATGTGGGCGCGTTCCCAGATGGGAGGGCTGAAGTCCTCGGCCCGGAGGCCGTTCTCGGCGAGCAGGTCGAGGTTGATCGGATCCAGAATCTGACCGGGGCCGATACCGGCCAGCCGGGCGAGGTGGAAGGTCGCGACATCGGGCGAACGGCCTCCGGCTCCCGCCATCGCGACCTTGGTGTAGAAGGGCTCGCCCCACTGCAGGACGTTCTCCTCGACGAACAGGGCGGGGTTCTCCTTGGCGAAGGCCCCGACCATGCCGTTCATGATGACCCCGTCGCTCGCGCCGAGGAAATGCCAGTATTTGACGCGGGTCTGGGAGGAGCCCAGGCCCACGGGGATGGAGCATCCGGAGCTGAGGAGCCCGAGGGCGAGCGCGCCGCCCAGCAGGTTCCTGCGGGTGATCGTCGTTGGAGTCCGGTGTGGGGTCGGTGGAATGTCGTCCACTGCTGTCTCCAGAGAGCGAGGCCGCGCCTCCCCGACGAGCACGGCCGGACGGATCTACGGGCGGATGAGACGGATCACATTCCACGAGACGGCGGGCAGCGTGATCTCCAGGGTCCCGGCGTCGAGGCGGACGTCGGCGTTCGCGCGAGGAGCCACCGTGTCCGAGGCGTCGGCGGTGTTGCGGACGTAGGGGTCGGGACCGGACAGCACCGTGGCCTCGGCGAGCCGTACCGGGCCGAGGGCGCGCAGGTCGACGGTGAGGGTGAGCGGCTGGTCGACCGAGCGGTTGACCGCGAACAGCGTGGTGGCGCCGGTCTCCTCGTCGTGGGTGGCGACGGCGTCGAGGGCGGCGACCTCCCCGAACCTCGCGGTCTCGTGCGTCGGTGAATCGGACTCGACCCGCAGCACCTGGCCGACCGCGTACCGGGAGGCCTGGGCGAAGGGATGGAAGGTGGTCTGTTTCCAGGCCCTGCCGCCCGGTTCGGTCATGATGGGGGCGATGACGTTGACCAGCTGGGCCAGGCAGGCTGAGGTCACCCTGTCGCTGTGCCGCAGCAGCGAGATCAGCAGTCCGCCGAAGGTCACCGCGTCCGCCAGGTGGTAGTGGTCCTCAAGGAGCGGCGGGGCGACCGGCCAGTCCTGCGGCGGCTCGGCGTTCTGGAAACGGGACAGGTACCAGACGTTCCACTCGTCGAACGAGATGTTGAGCTTTTTCCTGCTCTTGAGCCGGGCGCCCACGCTGTCGGCCGTGGCCACCACCGAGTCGACGAAGTGGTCCATGTCCATCGAGGAGGCGAGGAAGCTCGCCAGATCGCCGTCGTGCTCCTCGTAGTAGGCGTGGCAGGAGATGAAGTCCACCACGTCGTAGGTCTCCTCCAGCACGGTCGCCTCCCACGCGCCGAAGGTCGGCATGCTGGAACCGGAGCTTCCGCAGGCCACCAACTCCAGGCCCGGGTCGATCATGCGCATGGCCCTGGCGGTCTCGGCGGCCAGCCGTCCGTACTCGTGGGCGGTCTTGTGGCCGATCTGCCACGGGCCGTCCATCTCGTTGCCCAGGCACCACATCCGGATGCCGTGCGGTTCTTTGGCGCCGCCCGCGACCCGCAGGTCCGACAGCTGGGTTCCGGCCTCGATGTTGCAGTATTCCAGCAGGTCCAGCGCCTCGGCGATGCCCCGGGTGCCGAGGTTGACGGCCATCATCGGCTCCACCCCGGCCTTGCGGGTCCAGGCGACGAACTCGTCCAGCCCGAACTCGTTGGTCTCCGTGCTGTGCCAGGCCAGATCGAGCCGGCGAGGCCGTCTGTCGCGTGGGCCGACGCCGTCCTCCCAGCGGTATCCGGACACGAAGTTCCCGCCGGGGTAGCGGGCCGTGGTGACGCCCAGCTCACGGGTGAGCTCCAGTACGTCACGCCGGAAGCCGTCCTCGTCGGCGGTGGGATGGCCGGGCTCGTAGATGCCGGTGTAGACGCACCGGCCGAGGTGTTCGACGAACGTTCCGAATGTGCGCCGACTGACGGGGGCCACCTTGAATGCGGGGTCGAGGGTGAGGGATGCGGACAGCACGAAAGTCTCCTCATATACGGCCTGCGTGTACGGCCCGCGCCGGCCTTCGGCGCGAGGTCGCCGAGTTCGTGAATTACCGGGAAAGTGAGCGACTCCAATTGATAGCGCTAACATAACGAAAGACCAACGGTTACTTGGGGTGAGTGTTAACGCTCTCATCAGGGTGGGTCAAGTGTGAGACAAATCACGATCCGGTAACCGTGATGAACTCCCAGCTCACCGCAGGTGCCGTCCAGCCTGCTGTTTTCACCCTCGCGATCCCCGACCGGTTCCCCCGTTCCCGGACACGCGAAGTGACCGGAGCCGGATCCATTCCTCTCACCCTCGAATACGGGCAAGCGCTTGCCGGTGAATTAAGTGAATCCTTAGGTGGCTGTTGACAGTGTCACCGGGCGGGAGTCCACTGGGCTGCCAAGCACCAGACAAGGGGGTGTCGCATGCAGGTTCCGGCCCCGCTGGAATACGAGCGTGCCACCAGTGTCGATCACGCTCTCGGGCTGCTGGAGCGGCTGGGGAGTTCGGCCCGGCTCCTCGCCGGCGGCCACAGCCTGCTCCCGATGATGAAGCTCCGGCTGGCCAACCCGGAATATCTGATCGACATCAACGATCTCCACGGCGAGCTGGGCTACATCCGAATGGAGCCCGCACAGATCCGTATCGGCGCGATGACCCGGCATCGCGAACTACTCGAGTCGGACGCGCTCGCCGAGGCGTTTCCCATTTTCCGTGACGCCGAACGGGTCATCGCCGATCCCGTCGTCCGCAACCGCGGCACCCTGGGCGGCTCGCTCTGCCAGGCCGACCCGTCGGAGGACCTGTCCGCCGTGTGCACGACCCTCGGGGCGAGCTGCGTGATCCGCAACCGGACCGGCGAGCGGGTCGTGACGATGGAGGAGTTCCATCGCGGCCCCTACGAGACGGCGGTCGAAGACGGCGAGATGCTGGTCGAGATCCGCATTCCGGTGCGGGGAGGCGGGTCCAGCGCCTACGAGAAGGTCGAGCGCCGGGCGGGCGACTGGGCGATCGTGTCCGCCGGCGCGGCCGTCTGGCTGGACGGCGAGGTGATCGCCGATGCCCGGGTCGGCCTCGCCGCGGTGGGCCCGAACACGACGGGACTCCCCGCGGTCTCCGAGGCGCTGCGCGGGAAGCGGCCGTCCGAGGACCTCTACGAGCGGGCCGGCGCCCTCGCCGCCGAGAACTGCAACCCGGCCACCGACATGCGCGGCAGCGCCGACTACAAGCGCCACCTCGCCAAGGAACTCACCAGGCGGGCCCTGCGCCGGTCCGTAGCCCGAATCAACGAGGGGGTCTGACGTGCAGGTTTCGATGACCGTCAACGGCGAGGAGGTCACCAGGGAGATCGAGGGCCGCCTGCTCTTGATCCACTTCCTGCGTGACCACCTCGGGCTGACGGGCACCCACTGGGGCTGCGACACGAGCAACTGCGGCACCTGCGTGGTGTGGCTCGACGGCGAGCCGGTCAAGTCGTGCACCGTGCTCGCCGCGATGGCGGGCGGCCACGAGGTACGCACGGTGGAGGACCTCGAACAGGACGGCAAGCTCGATCCGGTGCAGCAGGGGTTCATGGAGTGTCACGGCCTGCAGTGCGGGTTCTGCACGCCCGGCATGATGATGACCGCACGGGCCCTGCTCGACCGCAACCCCGACCCGTCGGCACAGGAGATCCGCGAGGCGATCTCCGGCCAGATCTGCCGGTGCACCGGCTACGCGACCATCGTCCGCTCCGTGCAGTGGGCCGCTGCTCACGAAGCAGGCTCGCGGACGGATGAGACAGACTCTCCGGAAACCGTCGCCACCGGGACCGCGTCATGACCGCCGTCGACCAGCACCCGGCCGCCGCGTTCGAGGACAACGACCAGAAGCCGGTCGGCCACGGCCGGATGCTCCGCAAGGAGGACCCCCGGTTCATCCGGGGGAAGGGCCGATTCTGCGACGACGTGCAGCTGCCGGGCATGCTGCACCTCGCGATCCTCCGCTCCCCCGTCGCGCACGCCCGGATCGTGAGCATCGACACCAGCGCGGCCGAGGCGCACCCGAAGGTCAAGGCGGTCGTCACCGGAGCCGCCCTGGCCGAGATGGGACTGGCCTGGATGCCGACCCTCTCCGGCGACGTGCAGGCCGTACTGGCGACGGACAAGGTGCGCTTCCAGGGGCAGGAGGTCGCGTTTGTCGTGGCGGAGGACCGCTACGCGGCACGCGACGCCCTCGAACTGATCGACGTCGAGTACGACCTGCTCGAACCGGTGATCGACGCCCGCAGGGCACTCGACCCCAGCGCACCCGTCATCCGCGACGACCTGGACGGCAAGCGGAACAACCACGTCTTCGACTGGGAGACCGGCGACGAGGCGGCCACCGAGGCGGTGTTCGCGGCGGCCGACGTCGCCGTCACCCAGGACATCGTGTATCCCCGCGTGCACCCCGCGCCGATGGAGACCTGCGGGTCCGTCGCCGACTACGACCGGATCGACGGCAGGCTGACGCTGTGGTCCACGACCCAGGCGCCGCACGCCCACCGCACGCTGTACGCGATCGTCGCCGGCCTGCCCGAGCACAAGATCCGGGTCATCTCGCCTGACCTCGGCGGCGGCTTCGGCGGCAAGGTCCCGATCTATCCCGGCTACGTCTGCTCGATCGTGGCGTCGATCGTCACCGGCAAGCCGGTGAAGTGGATGGAGGACCGCTCCGAGAACCTCACGAGCACCGGCTTCGCCCGCGACTACATCATGCGCGGTGAGATCGCGGCGACCAGGGACGGGAGGATCCTGGCCGTCCGCACCAACGTGCTCGCCGACCACGGCGCCTTCAACGGTGTCGCGGCGCCGGTGAAGTATCCGGCGGGATTCTTCGGCGTGTTCACCGGCAGCTACGACCTGGAGGCCGCCTACTGCAAGATGACGGCCGTCTACACGAACAAGGCACCGGGCGGCGTCGCCTACGCCTGCTCGTTCCGGATCACCGAAGCCGTGTATCTCATCGAGCGTCTGGTCGACTGCCTGGCGTACGAGCTCAAGATGGACCCGGTCGAGCTGCGCATCAAGAACTTCATCCAGCCCGAGCAGTTCCCCTACAAGACCAAGACCGGATGGGTCTACGACTCGGGCGACTACGAACCGACCATGCGCAAGGCCATGGAGATCGCCGGCTACGACGAGCTGCGCGCGGAGCAGGTCGAGAGGCGTGCCCGCGGCGAGCTGATGGGGATCGGCATCTCCTTCTTCACCGAGGCGGTCGGCGCGGGGCCGCGCAAGGACATGGACATCCTGGGGTTGGGCATGGCCGACGGGTGCGAGTTACGCGTCCACCCGACCGGCAAGGCCGTCGTGCGCCTGTCGGTGCAGAGCCAGGGACAGGGACACGAGACCACCTTCGCGCAGATCGTCGCCGAGGAGATCGGCATTCCGCCCGCCGACATCGACGTCGTGCACGGCGACACCGACCAGACGCCGTTCGGCCTCGGCACCTACGGCAGCCGGTCCACCCCGGTGTCCGGCGCGGCCGCGGCCCTGGTGGCACGGAAGGTGCGGGACAAGGCGCGCCTCATCGCCTCGGGGATGCTCGAGGTCTCCGTCGCCGACCTGGAGTGGCAGAAGGGTTCGTTCCACGTCAAGGGCGACCCGACGAAGTCCGTCACGATCCAGGACATCGCGATGCGGGCGCACGGCGCGGGAGACCTGCCCGAGGGTGTCGAGGGCGGGCTGGAGGCGCAGATCTGCTACAACCCGGAGAACCTGACCTATCCGCACGGCGCCTACATCTGCGTCGTCGACATCGACCCGGGCACCGCCCAGGTCAAGGTGCGGCGGTTCATCGCGGTGGACGACTGCGGCACCCGGATCAACCCGATGATCATCGAGGGGCAGGTGCACGGCGGTCTCACCGACGGTGTCGGAATGGCCCTGATGGAGATGATCGCCTTCGACGAGGACGGCAACTGCCTGGGCGGATCGCTCATGGACTATCTCATCCCGACCTCGCTGGAGGTTCCCGACTGGGAGACCGGGTTCACCGTGACCCCCTCGCCGCACCATCCGATCGGCGCGAAGGGCGTCGGCGAGTCGGCGACGGTCGGTTCGCCGCCGGCGATCGTCAACGCGGTCGTCGACGCGCTCAAGCCGTTCGGCATCCGCCACGCCGACATGCCGCTCACCCCCTCGCGGGTGTGGGACGCCATGCGCGGCGCACCCCAGCCGCCGATCTGACCGAATCGGAGCGTTCATGCTTTCCGGCATCTCGACGCGAATGAGAGAACTGGTCGCCGACCGCGTTCCGTTCGTCCACGCGGTCGTGGTCCGCGCCCATTTCCCGACGGCGGTCAGCGCAGGCGACGACGCGATCGTCCTGCCCGACGGCTCCATCGAGGGTTTTGTCGGCGGTCAGTGCGCCGAGAGCTCCGTGCGCACGGCGGCTCTCGGCGCGCTCCGGGACGGCCGGTCCGTGCTGCTGCGCGTGCTGCCGGAGGGCGAGCTGAACTTCCCCGACTCCCCCGGCGCCCAGGTCGTGGTCAACCCCTGCCTGTCCGGCGGCGCGCTGGAGATCTTTCTCCAGCCGTTGCTTCCGTCACCAGTGGTCTGGATCGTCGGCCGGTCGCCGATCGCCGAGGCACTGGCCGAGCTGGCCCGCCCCCTGGACTTCGCCGTACGGCGGGCAGCGGACGGGCAGGGGCCGGCGGGTGCCACCGCGGTCGTGGTGTCCAGCCACGGGCGCGACGAGATCGCGGCGATCCGCGCCGCGCTGGACGCCGGGGTCGAGTACATCGGGCTGGTCGCCAGCCACCGGCGCGGTACGGCGGTGCTGGCGGAGATGGAACTGACCGAGGCCGAGCGCCGGCGGGTCCGTTCGCCGGTCGGGCTCCAGATCGGAGCCCGCACCGCGCCCGAGATCGCCCTGTCGATCCTGGCGGAGATCGTCGCCGCGATCCGTACCGGGGGCCTGACACCGGCGGCCCCCACCTCGTCCGGCAGCGGGCACATCGCTCCCGGTCCGCCGGACGGCGGGCCCACGACGGGTTCGAGCGTGCGGGCCGTCGACCCGGTCTGCGGCATGACCGTGACCGTCTCACCTGACACGCCTCACCTGACCGTCGACGGCGAAGACGTGTGGTTCTGCGGCCCGGGCTGCCGTCAGCGTTACGCGGAGAAAGGACCACTGCCGCAGGCCGGCACCGGGGCCGCGTCGTGAGCCACGTTTTCGCCGACGCCGCCGAGGTCCAGAGACGCCTGGACGAAATGGACTACCTGGTCGACGAGGGCACCGCCTCGGCGCTGTTCTTCGCGCTGACCCTCGGTCAGCCCCTGCTGCTGGAAGGCGAGCCCGGCGTCGGCAAGACCACCGCGGCCAAAGCCCTGGCCCGCGCCCTGGTCACACCCCTGATCCGGCTGCAGTGCTACGAAGGCCTGACGGCGAGCGAGGCGCTCTACGAGTGGAACTACCAGCGGCAACTGCTCGCCATCCGGCTGGCCGAGTCGCGGCGGGACAACCTGACCGACGCCGACCTGTTCAGCGAGGCGTTCCTGCAGGAGCGCCCGATCCTGCGGGCCATCCGGCACAGCGGGCCGGTGCCCCCGGTGCTGCTGATCGACGAGATCGACCGTGCCGACGACGAGTTCGAGGCGTTGCTGTTCGAGTTTCTCGGCGAGGCCTCGATCACGATCCCGGAGCTTGGCACGTTCACGGCGAAACGCCGGCCGATCGTCATCCTGACCTCCAACCGCAGCAGGGACCTGCACGACGCGCTCCGACGGCGCTGCCTGTATCACTGGATCGACTTTCCCGCGGCCGAGCGGGCCGCGGAGATCCTGCGTCGTTCGGTGCCCGCCGCGAACGAGACGCTGATCCGGTCGGCCACCGAGTTCGTCGGCCGCGTACGCCGGCTCGACCTCGACAAGGCACCCGGTATGGCGGAGACGATCGACTGGGTCTCCGCGCTGTCCGCGCTCGGCGCGACCGATCTGGTCCGGGAGGACGTCGTCCGAACGCTCAGCACCATCGCGAAGACACCGGACGACCGCGACGCGATCACCGGCGCACTCGATCAGGTGGGCCACGCCCGCGGTGCAACCACCTGATCGACGGCTCAGGGATCCGACAGCACAGGGAGAGCCCGTGAAGATTGACAATGAGTTCACCGTCAGCGTTCCGATCGATCAGGCGTGGACGGTGCTCACCGACCTCGAGGGCATCGCCCCGTGCATGCCGGGTGCTCAGCTGACCGGGGTGGACGGCGACGTCCACTCCGGCAAGGTGAAGATCAAGGTCGGCCCCGTCGTGTCCGAGTACGCCGGAACAGTCCGGTTCGTCGAGAAGGACGACATGAATCATCGCGCCGTCATCGACGCCAAGGGCCGTGACTCGCGGGGGGCGGGCAATGCCTCGGCGGTCATCACCGCGCAGCTCCGGGCCGACGGCACGCGTACCGTCGTCACCGTCGACACGGACCTGAAGATCTCCGGCAGGATCGCCCAGTTCGGCAACGGAATGATCAAGGAGATCTCCGGGAAGCTGCTCGGCCAGTTCGTGGACTGCCTCGAAGGAAAGCTCGCCGCCGGTGTTCCCGAGGCTCCGGCCGCAGTTCCCGAAGCTCCGACGACAACGGCCGGTTCGCCCGGCATCACGCAGCATGTGGGCGACGCCCAGGAGACGTCGGCACAGCCCGTCCCGGCCGCCGACGCCGCGCCCTTGGACGTGATGAGCATCGCCGGCAACTCCATCTACAAGCGTGTGCTTCCGGTTGTCGTCGCCCTGGTCATCGTCGTCGCCGTCGTCGTCTACCTCGTCGTCTCGTAAGGTGTCCCGCGATAACTCCGTCTCATCGGCGGTGCTGCCGGGTGTCGATCGCGCGGCGTTCGCCGTCGCGCTCGCGGTCCGGCTCCGGCAGCGTGGCGTGCCGGTCGGCTTCACCGCCATCGAGAACTTCGTCCGTGCGCTGGCCGTGTCTCCTCCGGACTCCCTGCCGAGGCTGTACTGGACCGCCCGTATCAACCTGGTGCGGCAACGCTCGGAGATCGACGTCTTCGACGCGGTGTTCGCGGCGGTGTTCGGCGGCGGGGCCCTGGCGCTCGATCCGCACGCGCGCCGCCGGTCGCGGACCCCCGCCGGGGACGACGACGCCTTCGCCTCCCTGCCCGCGAACTCCACGGACCAGCAACAGGGGGACGCGCTTCCCTGGGTGACCCTTCCCCCGGTGGTCGCCGACGCGGAGGAGTCGGACAGCTCGCCGGCGGTGCCCGAACGCCTGCCGAGTGACGTCTCCGGGCTGGCGGAGGTGCCGTTCGAACACCTCGACGATCGGGAGATGGAACTGCTCGGCACGTGGCTGCGATCCGCCGTGGCCGACTGGCCCACCCGGCGGAGCCGGCGGCTCGCGGCGAACCCCCGAGGCCGCCGCATCGCGGTGCGGGCCACCGTACAGCGATCTCGCCGGACCGGCTGGGAGCCGCTTCACCTGGTGCGGGAGCGGGCGGTCGACAAGCCGCGACGCGTTGTCATGCTGTGTGACGTCAGCCAATCCATGCAGGCACAGGCCCCGGCCTATTTTCACCTGATGCGCGCCCTGGCACTGGCCGCCGACGCGGAGGTGTTCGCCTTCGCGACGTCGCTGACCCGGCTGACCGCGGTCCTGACGCACAAGTCGGCGGCCGTCGCCATCGAGCAGGCCACCGACAAGGTCACCGACCGGTTCGGCGGAACACTGATAGCGACCAACGTGCAGGCTCTGCTCTCCTCCCACCACGGAGGAACGGTACGGGGCGCCATCGTGATCGTCGGTTCGGACGGCTGGGACAGTGACTCGCCGGAGGCCCTGGCGGCCGCGATGGCGCGCCTGCGCCGGCGCGCGCATCGCGTGATCTGGATGAACCCGAGGGCGTCCGCCCCGGACTTCGAACCACGCGTCGCCGGCATGGCCGCCGCTCTTCCTTACTGCGACCGGCTGCTTCCGGCGGACACCTTCCGATCCCTGCACCATGTGATCACTGAGATCTCACGTGTCGGCCACCGAATCTGAATTCTCAGAGTCTGGCCGGTTCGAGGAACGGTCCGGTCTCGGCGAAGAAGCCGTTGACCAGGCCGGGCCGATCTCTTCCCAGACACCGCCGCCACCGGCGCGTGCCCGCACCGCGACCAGGTCCGCGCCCGGGGCGGTCTCGAAATCCGATCGGCTTCGTCTTCACGTTCAGGTTCAATCAGAGCATTTCACTTGCGATGAACCTCGACTGTCATGAGCATCTCCAGCACGTCAAATAACTTTTGATCTCTATTGCCCCGTAGCCAGAACGAGTGATAGTCATCTTGGAATAGGTTGATCACCAAGCGGCCGGGAGGCGGTGATGATCGTTTCCGTTCCTTGTCCGGACGGCGGCCACCCCTCCACCGACCAGCCATCCGACCGCGTCAGCACGGCGGGAGCGGGTGCCGCGGCTACGGCGGTGAACCCCGGAGCCACCTTGGCCGAGGTGCAGGCCGCAGCGGTCCGGACCCCGAGCGTCCCGATCACCGACCCGGGTGGCACGCACAAGCTCCACCTCGTCTTCCAGACCGTTCCCGGCGGTCCCGCCGGCGGCCTCGGCAACCTCAACGGGTACGAGCTCGCCGGCCCGAGCGCTGGGGCACCGTAGCGCCGGCCAACGGTAGTGGGGCGCCCCACAAACGCGCCCCGCTACCGCACAGATCGTGCACACCCCGCACGATCCCTTGCCCCCCAGAGCAAAGGTGGACCACCTCGTGAACCACGCGCAAAACGAAGGACTGAGCCGACGCCGCATCCTGGGCGGAGCAGCCGGACTGGCCGCTGGAGCCGCGGCCGTCGCGGTGGGGCTGCCGTCCGGCGCTTCCGCCGCTTCCACGCACATCGCACCCGATCTCACCCGCCGGCGCGATCAAGCGGCGCACGTGACGATCACCCGCGATGACTGGGGCATCCCGCATGTGGTGGGCAAGACCGACGCCGATGCGGTGTTCGGGATGATCTATGCGCAGGCCGAGGACGACTTCAACCGGATCGAGACCAACTATCTGGTCAGCCTCGGCCGCCTCGCCGAGGCCGAGGGCGAGACGGCGATCTGGCAGGACCTGCGCCAGCGGCTGTTCGTCGATCCCGAGGTGCTGAAGAGGGATTACGCGAAGAGCCCGGCCTGGTTGCGCAAGCTGATGCAGGCCTGGGCGGACGGGCTGAACTATTACCTCGCGACGCACCCCGAGGTGCATCCGCGCGTGATCGATCGTTTCGAACCGTGGATGGCGCTGAGTTTCTCCGAAGGCAGCATCGGCGGCGACATCGAGCGGGTGCCGCTCACCCAGCTCGAGTCCTTCTACGGCAACCGCACGGTGCCGATGACCGATGAGGAGCGGGGGCTGCTGTTCCGCGAGCCCAAGGGCTCGAACGGCATGTCGATCGCGCCGAGCCACACGCGGAACGGCCATGCGCTGCTCCTGATCAACCCGCACACCAGCTTCTTCTTCCGCTCCGAGCAGCACGTGACGAGCGGCGAAGGGCTCAACGTCTATGGCGCGGCCACCTGGGGGCAGTTCTTCATCTACCAGGGCTTCAACGCGAACACCGGCTGGATGCACACGTCGAGCGGCGTCGACAACGTCGACGAGTTCGCCGAGACGATCGTGACCGGGGCGAACGGCAGCCGCTCCTACCGCTACGGCAACGCGCTGCGGCCGGTGACGACAAAAAAGATCACGTTGTCCTACAAAACCGCGGAGGGCGGGCGGGCGCGGCGCAGCTTCACCACCTTCGCCACCCACCACGGCCCGATCGTGCGCGAGGCGGACGGCAAGTGGATCGCGTTCGCGCTGATGAACAAGCCCCTCGAGGCGCTGCAGCAGAGCTTCCTGCGCACCAAGACACGGAACTACGCGGGCTACCTCGATGTGGCCGGTTTCAAGGCCAACAGCTCGAACAACACGCTGTTCGCGAGCTCGAAGGGCGAGATCGCCTTCCTGATGCCGCAGTTCATGCCGGTCCGCAACGATCGCTTCGACTATCGCAAGCCCGTCGACGGCAGTGATCCCGCGACCGACTGGCGCGGGCTGTACAGCCTCGCGAGCCTGCCGCAGGCGGTGAATCCGAAGAACGGCTGGGCGTTCAACTCGAACAACTGGCCCTGGACCGCGGCCGGCGCGGACAGCCCCAAGGCCGCCGACTATCCGCGCTACTTCGACCAGGCCGGCGAGAATCCGCGCGGGCCACAAGCGATCCGGGTGCTGAGCGCGCGGCGCGACTTCACCCCGCAGACGCTGATCGCAGCGGCCTTCGATACCTACCTCACCGCCTTCGCCCGGCTTGTTCCGGGGCTGGTCACGGCGTGGGACAGGCTGCCCGAGGGCGACCGGCAAAAGGCGAAGCTCGCCGGCCCGATCGGCCTGCTGCGCGGCTGGGACTATCGCTGGGCCGCGGACTCGACCGCGACTTCGCTGGCTGTGTTCTGGGCCGAGGCGCTCTGGGCGCCCTTGGCCCAGGCTGCGAGGGATGCGGGCATGTCGATGTGGGACTACCTGGCCGACCGCGCCACCGATGCGCAGCGGCTCACGGCGCTCGGGGAGGCGGCGGAGCGGCTGACGCAAGATTTCGGCGGCTGGCAGGTGCCCTGGGGCGAGATCAACCGCTTCCAGCGCAACGACGGCGCGATCGTCCAGAAGTTCGACGATGCCAAGCCGAGCAGCCCGGTGCCTTTCACCTCCGCGCAATGGGGCTCCCTCGCCTCGTTCGGGGCGAGGCGCTATCCGGGAACGAAGCGCTATTACGGCACCAGCGGCAACAGCTTCGTGGCGGTCGTGGAGTTCGGGCCGAAGGTGCGCGCCTGGGCGGTGACGGCGGGGGGCTCGAGCGGGCATCCCGACTCGCCGCACTTCAACGACCAGGCCGAACGCTACGCGAGCGGCAACCTCCGGCCCGTCTATTTCTATCCCGACGACCTCAAGGGCCACATCGAGCGGATCTACAAGCCGGGCAGGTGATCAGCTGTCAAAAGGGAGCCCATCGGCGAGGCGCTCCTCGAAAGCAGCCGTCTTGAGCTGGACATCATCGATCCATTCGTGACCGGGACCGAGGGTTGCTGGACGCCGCGCGGTCGGGCCGGTCGCCTCAGAGCGACCTGATCAACTCCTCCATGAACGTGCGCGGAGCGGCTCAGCTCCAGAGGGTGACGTGGATGGAGGGGCGGAATCGGCCGACGTTGACGCCCGGGCCGCGCAGCATGGCCTGCGTGGCCCGCGGATTGGTGACGAACCGGACGAGCTCAGCGGCTACTGACGACGCGTCGCCTTCGGCGAGGGTCAACGTGGCCCACACCCCGTCGAGCCGGAGGGTCTTCCCCGCGAGGCGGACGAGGCGGCCGTTGGCCAGGTCCTGCGCCACCGCGAAGGAGACCGTCGGCGCCACACCGCTGTTCCGCTTGACCTCCTCTAACGCCGCGGCGTGGCTCTGGAAGATCTGCTGGTGCTCCTCGGGGACGTTGACGCGACGCAGGAGCGCGGGAATCACGCCGATGTTCGCCGCCACCGACGGGCCGAGCAGCCACGTCTCCTCACGCAGTTGGTGGGTGCCGGCATCGAGCTTGGCGAGCGGGTGGTCCGGGCCGGATACGACGATCACCTGGTAGTTGAGGAACGGCCGGCACTCCAGCGACTCGTCCGGGTTTCCCCTCTGGGGCCCGATCGCCACATCCACCGCCCGGGAGTGCAGCAGGGCGCTGAACTGCCGGGGGTCGTGCACGCTCAGCTCCACGTCGAGGTCGGCGGCTCTGCCGGCGAACAGCCCGATCAGGCCGGGGGCCGCGTGCTCGGCGAACAGGCTCGACGCGGCGACACGCAGCAGCCGCCGGCCGCGGCTCGCCTGGCTCACCTCGACGATCGTGCGCTCCTGCAAGCTGAGCATCTCCGCCGCACGGCTCGCGAGCCGCAACCCTCCGGGGGTGAAGGCAAGCCCGGACGCGGTCCGCGTGAACAGCCGATCGTCGAACTCCTTGCGCAGCTGACCGATGTGCAACGAGACCGCGGCCTCCGACACGCCGAGCTCTACCGCCGCCTCCTTGACCGAGCCAAGCCGCACCACGGCGACAAACGCGCGGAGCTGGGTCGGGGTCACGCGTGGAACGCTACTGCACCGATCTCTCCATCAGTAGTGGCAGCGTCGAGAAGAACGATCAGTACGTCTCCGTGGGCACCGGCTCGGGTATGGAGATGTCGCCCTGTACGGCCATGGTGGGCGATGTCTTCGACCTGCTCGGGCGGGTCAGAGGGCTCAGCTCGGTCCGTTCGGACATACACGGCCAGCTGTACAACACCGACGCGGAGGTCAACGTCTCCCAGCCCTTCATCTGCTCGAACGTCTCCCCGTCGAACGACGGCGCGATCGTCACGTGCGGCCCGTTCACCGCCACGACTCCGCAGATCTCGGACAGGCACAACGTCCGCCAGCGGTGGCGGAAGTCGGGCACGGCCACTTTCAACGGCGGCTCGGAGAGCCCCTGGATCATCTGGTAACCGTCGTCGACGTCCGCGTGGAGCCCCCGGCCCGGTCCGGGGGCTCCACGGAACACGAGGGTCAGTCCCGCGGGCGCTCGCCGAGGCGGTCGACCCAGCCGGTGTCCTGGTAGGCCACCCGCGTCAACGGGGAGGACTCCCCCTCCTTCGTGGTCGAGTACTCCAGGAGTTTCGCGCTCTCCTCATCGAAGATCAGGCGGAACTCGAACGAGTCCCCGTCGGAGGTGAAACGCGAGGTGAGGGCAACCCCTGTACGCCCCAACGCATCGGTGACCTCTCCCTGTGACGTGATGCCCGGCTGCTCGGCCAGCACCTTGAACAGGGCGGACCGGGTGCCGGGGGTGAGCGGCGCCCGCAGCAGATCCAGGCTGGTCTGCGGCAGGTATCCGGCGAAGTCGACCCGGTCCTTGGCGCTGCTCTTGCCGTACAGGCTCCGCAGCTGTCGCTCCAGGCCCTCCTTGTCGGTCGGCAGACCGGCCAGACTCTGGATGGTCAGGGTCGGGTTGTCGATCGACAGGATCAGCGGGAGGTCGAGGTCGCCGGTCGACGGCTTGTCCTCCCGTAGAACGGGGGAACCCGCCTTCTTCCACTTCTCCCTGTCCTCCGGGGACCCAAACGTGATCTTCACGTCCTGGTTGCCGACCGTACGGTTGGAGTCGCCCTTCTTCCGCGCGTGCCACGAGTCCTCGGTGTAGGCGGCGGTCGCCGCGTACGACACCTTCGGAGGCGAGGCCTTGAGCTCGCCGATCTTCTTCTCCATCTCCTTGTTCGCGGCCTCCAGCTCCGCCGGCTTGCCCTTCAGCTCCCTCTTTCTGGCCTCCCACTCCTTCACCAGGGTCTTCACCCTGGCCGTGTACTTCGCCTCGTCCACGGTGACCTTCTGGATGACGCGTTCGCGGGTGTACCAGTAGCGGCCCGACTCGGCCGGTTCGCGTGCTGCGGTCACGGCCGCCGCGAGCAGGAAGGATCGGGCGTCCACCGTCTGCGGCCCCTGGGAATCCTGCGAACCCCGGGTGGCCGCCGCGGTGGTGGGCGCGCCGGGTGTGGCGTCTCCGGAGACGAGGCCGGGGACGACGATCACGGCGGCGGCGATTCCCGCGGCGGCCGTGGCCGCGGTGATCAGGAACGGGAGGCGGGGCATCGTGAGTCTCCGGGAGCGCTGAGGGGAACGGGGGGTCTGGAAGGCGCGGGCAAGGTCGTCCGAGCGGCGGCGCAGGTAGGCGTCCTCGGTCAACTCGTCCAGTTCCCCGGGCTTGAGCTGGGCGAACACGCGGTCGGTCATGTCGTCTTCCTTGCGGGATCGGGGGGTCGGGTACGTCATCAGGCCTCCTCGGTGAGCCGTGCGCGGGCCGGGCGCGGGTGGGGCCGCGCGACTCTCGCCTCCGCGCCCAGTGCTCTGTCCAGGCGCTTGCGAGCCCGGTGGAGCCTGACGTTGTACGTACGGGCCGAGCAGCCCATGACGGTCGCGGCCTGGTCGGGCGGCAGCCCGTGCCAGGTGGCGAGTGCCATCGCCTCCACGTCCTGCTCCGGCAGGGTGGCCAGCGCGGCGAGCGCGGTCTCGCGGTCCACGACGTGCTCGGCGATGTCCAGGATCAGGTGGTCCTGGGAGGTGCTGAGCGCCGCGATCCGGTCGACCAGCCTCTGCCGCCGGTGACGCGAGTCCCACTGTTTGGCCAGCAGGTTCCGCGCCACGCCGAGCAGCCACGGCAGCGCCGGATCGGGCAGCTCGTCGAGCCGCCGCCAGGCGATCAGGAAGGTCTCGCTGGACACGTCTTCCGCCATGCCGTGCTCGGTGCGCAGCAGGGCGTAGCCCAGCACGCTCCGGTAGTGCCGGTCGTAGAGGTTGGTGAATCGTTCTTCGGGATCGTCCACGCCCAGTAGTCCCTCCCGGACGGCTCCGATTACCACCCACCTTAGAAATATCTAAAAAAGGACAATAAGGGACAATTAGCAGTCGGCCTCGGGGTCTGCCGCGAGGCCGATGCCCGCCGTCCGTACGCGGCCGTCCAGGTCAGGCCGGGATCTGGCGCGTGGGCCGCCGGGGATGGCGATGGGCCGCCACGGCCGCCGTGAACGAGGTGAGGAACTCCCCCAGGTCCCCGCCCGGCGAGGTGACGACGCCCTGTTCCCGGTTGATCACGACGCGAGCGGGTTCGAGCAGGAGCTCCCCGGCTCCGACGGCGCCGATGGCCTTGCCGTGCTTGTATGCCTCGGTCACAAAATGCACCGCGTCACCGTCCTCCGCGAGGGCCCGTACGCTCTCCTCCCCTCCCGGCACCACCACGGCGTCGAACAGCACGGAGGCCGTGGTGGGCAGCGCCCTGGTCACCGTCACCTCCTCGCCCCCCGCTCCCCGTACGGCTCCGCCCCGCGCGGCCAGGACCTCGCAGACGGCACCCTTGCCCGCCAGGTCCGACATGACGCCCTGGACGTGCGCGGCGTCGACGCCGTCCGCCACGAGGAATGCGATCTTGCGGGTCGCGACGGTGTCCGCCGGCTCGTGGTCCATGCTGAGCGCCGGGGAGCTGCGGCCGTGATTGGCCGTCAGCGGCTGTCCCGGCGCGTCCACCCCGATGCCCTCCGCGACGCTCACGGCCAGGTCGTGGTCGACCTCGTTGAGGTTGTGGACGACGCCCTCCCGGATGTGACGGGCGTCGACCTTGCCCAGTTCGAAGCGGAAGGCCGCGATGATGTGCTCCCGTTCCCAGTCGGCCATGCTGTTCCAGAACAGGGTGGCCTGGCCGTAGTGGTCACCGAAGCTCTCGCTGCGCTTGCGGATCTTGTGGCCGTCGACGCGTTCCTGGTAGTGGGTGTAGGCCGCCTCACCGGCGGGCTCGGGCATGCCGCCGTCGAGGGAGTTGGGGTGGTACGCCGCCCGGCCCTTGTTGATGAGCATCTGGTGGTAGCCGTCGCGATGGTGGTCGTGCACCTCCGCGATCGGCCGGTTGACGGGGATCTGCGGGAAGTTCGGGCCGCCGAGCCTGATCAGCTGCGTGTCGAGGTAGGAGAAGAGCCGGCCCTGCAGCAGCGGATCGTTGGTGAAGTCGATCCCCGGCACGACGTTGGCGAGGTGGAAGGCGATCTGCTCCGTCTCGGCGAAGAAGTTGTCGGGGTTGCGGTTGAGCACAAGACGCCCGACGGGACGTACCGGCACCTGCTCCTCAGGGATGATCTTGGTGGCGTCGAGCAGGTCGAAGTCGAAGGCGTGCTCGTCCTCTTCGGGGACGAGCTGCAGGCCCAGCTCGTACTCGGGGAACGCGCCGCCCTCGATCGCCTCCCACAGGTCCCGGCGGTTGAAGTCGGGATCCTTGCCGGCGACCTTCTGCGTTTCGTCCCACACGAGGGAGTGCGTGCCGAGCTTGGGCTTCCAGTGAAACTTCACGAAGGTGCCCCGGCCTCCGGCGTCGACCAGCCGGAAGGTGTGCACGCCGAAGCCCTGCATCATGCGGAAGCTCCGCGGCAGCGCCCGGTCCGACATCAGCCACATCATCATGTGGGTGGTCTCCGGCTGAAGCTGCACGAAGTCCCAGAGTGTGTCGTGCGCCGAGGACGCCTGCGGGATCTCGTTGTGCGGCTCCGGTTTCACCGCGTGCACGAAGTCGGGAAACTTGACGGCGTCCTGGATGAAGAAGACCGGCATGTTGTTGCCGACCAGGTCGAAGTTGCCCTGCCGGGTGTAGAACTTCGTGGCGAACCCGCGCACGTCCCGCACGGTGTCGGAGGATCCGCGCGATCCGGCGACCGTGGAGAACCGGACGAACACCGGGGTCCGCAACCCGGGCGTGGAGAGGAACTCCGCCCTCGTCAGGGATGCCAGCGAATCGTCATAGGGCTCGAAGAAACCGTACGCGCCCGCGCCCCTGGCGTGCACGACCCGCTCGGGGATCCGCTCGTGGTCGAAGTGAGTGATCTTCTCCCGGAAGTGGAAGTCCTCCATCAGGGTCGGGCCGCGTTCGCCCGCCTTCAGCGAGTTGTCGGTGTCGTCGACCGGGATGCCCTGGTCGGTCGTGAGGAAGGAGCCCCGCTGGTCCACGCGGGCGGCATCGAGCTGCCGGTCCTTCTCCGTACGGTCGTCGCCGGTCATCGTGGTAACCCCGATCAAGCGTTGAGCGGGACCTTCTCGGCCCCCCGGTGTCTCATCTGGACGATCTCGTGGCCGTGCGGCGCGCGATCGAGCGGCGAGCGGGGAGGAGCGCGCCGTCCCGTGCGAATCAGGTCGCCATGACCCAGTCGTGGTGCGGATACCGCGAACGGTCGCCCTGCCGCAGACGGTTCAGGACGAGCAGCAGGACCGTCCCGTACACCACGTGTCCGGCGACCATGACCGCCTGGCGTCCCGGACGGTCACGGTGGGCAGGCGGCATGATGCCGAGGGCGGGCACCCATCCCTGGTAGCTGACGGCCCAGATCGCCAGGCCGTACACGACGCCCAGCGGCAGCCGGGGTTCGCGGCCGTCCATGGTCACGGCGAACAGCGCCCCGGAGGCGGCGCCGAAGGCGAAGTGTGCGACCGTGCCGAGCACGCCCTCGCCCGGCTTGGGCCGATGCCTGTGGCCGGGAAGCGCGGCCCGGGCGATGCGCTTGGGCGGATGTTCCCCCATCAACCCGGCCCGGTCTCCGGCGAGCATCACGGCGCTCATGGCTGCGGTGGCGAGCACGCCGCTGAGGGCGCCCTCCGCGAGATTGCGCATCATTGCGGCTAATTGCCCTGGCCCGAATGCGGAAAAACCGGTGCTCGATTCAAGGTTCTCCCACCTGATCCGCCCACCCGGCTCGCCGTCTGGCTCGTCCCGGTGCCCGATGCCCCCTGCCCGGCGCCCGCCTTCCCTGAGGACCGGCGTTCACCTTCGCGAGGATGAGCACCGCCTCCGCGAGGCGGGCGCCCCGGGTGTTTCCCTCCCGGCGCCGGGTACCGATATACGACAGAAGGATTTTTCGCGGGGAAGTGCGCGGTCGCAGCACCGCTCGGGCATGCACCTCCCCGCCGAGGATCACCCTGGGGAAACGTCGGTGCGATCTTCTAGGCTGAGGTTATGGCACGAGCAAACGAAGACGTGGCAGCCGCGCTGGAGGAATACGCCGAGCTGTTCGCGATGACGGGCGGCGACGCGTTCCGGGTCCGCAGTTATCAGAAGGCGGCCAAGGCGATCGCGGGTTTCCCCGAGGACATCGCGACCACCGCCGTGCGGAGCGTGCCGGGGGTGGGCGAGGCGATCGCCAAGAAGGTCGAGGAGCATCTCGAGAGAGGCAGCTTCCGGCAGCTCGACGAGCTGCGCGGCAAGGTTCCCGAGGGGGTCAGAAGGCTGACCAGGATCGCCTCCCTCGGGCCGAAGACGGCCGCCTTCCTCTACCAGGAGCTCGGCATCGAGTCCCCTGAAGCGCTGGCGGACGCCATCGGGGAGGGGCGCCTCAAGGGCGTGAAGGGCTTCGGCGCCAAGACCGAGGAGAACCTGCTGAAGGGCATCGAGCAGCTTGCCCAGAGCAGTGCCAGGGTGCACCTCGGCGTGGCCATGGACCTGGCGGAGCGGATCATCGCCTCCCTGCCCGCCGAGCGGATCGCCTACGCCGGGTCGCTGCGCCGGATGAAGGACACCATCGGCGACATCGACATCCTCGCGGTCGGCCCCGGGTCCCTGATGGACGACTTCAAGGCCCAGCCGTACGTCGCGGAGGTCATCGCCTCGGGTGAGAAGAAAACCTCGATCCGCACCGTCCAGGGCATCCAGGTGGACCTGCGTGTCGTCCCGGCCGAGTCCTGGGGCGCCGCGATGCAATACTTCACCGGTTCCAAGGAACACAACGTGCACCTGCGCGAGATCACGGTGAAGAAGGGCTGGAAGCTCTCCGAGTACGGTCTGTTCGAGGGCGAGCGGGTGATCGCGGCCGAGCACGAGGAGGACGTCTACCGGGCTCTCGGCATGCAGTGGATCCCGCCGACGCTGCGCGAGGACGGCGGGGAGATCACCGCCGCGCTCCAGGGCGAGCTGCCCGTGCTGGTCACCATGGACGACCTCAAGGGCGACCTGCACACCCACACCGACCTGACCGACGGCATCGCCTCGCTGGAGGACATGGTCGCCGCCGCCCACGCGCGCGGCTATTCCTACTACGCGGTGACCGATCACGCGCCCGACCTGGCGATGCAGCGGATGACGCTGGAGAAGGCCCTGGAACAGCGCGAGCAGCTACACCGACTTCAATCGAAATATCCGGACATGCGGCTGCTGCACGGCAGCGAGCTCAACATCGCCCCCGACGGTTCGGTCGACTGGCCGGCCGAGGTGCTGGAGGGTTTCGACGTGTGCGTGGCGAGCGTGCACTCGCATTTCACCCAGTCGCGCGAGGAGATGACCCGGCGGTTCGTCACCGCGTGCGAGAACCCGCACGTGCACATCATCGGTCACCCCACCACTCGCAAGATCGGCGGGCGCCCACCGGTGGACGCCGACTGGGACGAGGTGTTCCGCGCCGCCGCCCGCACCGGCACCGCGATGGAGATCGACTCCTTTCCCGACCGCTCCGACCTCCCCTCCGACCTCGTGCGGCTGGCTCGCCACCACGGCGTGAAGTTCTCCATCGACAGCGACGCCCACGCGGTGCCCCACCTGGACAACCAGCGGTTCGGCATCGGCATCGCCCAGCGTGCCTGGCTGACCGGCGACGATGTGATCAACACCTGGCCGGTGGAGCGGCTGCTGAACTTTCTGAGACATTGACGCTCAGGAAGTCCCAACCCCTTCACGGATTACCTTGTTTCTTGGTAGGAAATAGGTGTAGGGGGAAAGGGTGGTACCGCATGCCGCACGAGGACTTCGCCAACGAGGCCGTCG
The DNA here is from genome assembly GCF_900188345.1 of Streptosporangium subroseum. Classification (GTDB taxonomy): domain Bacteria; phylum Actinomycetota; class Actinomycetes; order Streptosporangiales; family Streptosporangiaceae; genus Streptosporangium; species Streptosporangium subroseum. The sequence goes on from NZ_FZOD01000008.1 coordinate 61,093, forward strand.
ACCAGCGCGATCGGGCCGAGCAACTCGCCCGGGGTTATCCGGACCGGCTCCGGCTGGCCGCCGTCGACGGGAAGACCGTCGGCGGCGAGACGGCCGACGAACAGACGGCCACGGAACAGGCCTCCACCGGCGAGGTCGCCACGGAGCAGGTCCCCGTCGGCGAGGCCGTCACGGAACAGGTCCCCGTCCCCGTCGGCGAGGCCGTCACGGAACAGGCCGCCCAGAAGAAGGCGATCGCCGATCAGGCCGCAGATGGGCGGGCGGGCGCCGGGGAGACCGCCGGAGCCATCGTCAAGGAGCTGCCACCGGAGCTGTTCGTCACGCACGGCACCAATGCCGAGATGCGCTGGGAGGCGATGCGCGACGTCGGCTATCACGTGCCCAACGAGCGGTTCTTCGTTCGCAACCACACCTCGACCCCGATCATCGACGCGGCGACCTGGCGGCTGGAGCTGCACGGTTCCGGGCTGAGCAACCCCCGGAGCTTCGGCTACGAGGAGCTGCTCGCGCTCCCCGCGGTGACGCGGGACGTCGCGATCGAGTGCGCGGGCAACGGCCGGAGCCTCTTCGCCGCCCAGCAGCACCAGGAGGTCTCCGGCACCCCGTGGCGACTCGGCGGCATCGGGGTGGCCCGCTGGCGCGGGGTGCCGCTGGCCACGGTGCTGGATCGGGCCGGGCTCACCCCGGACGCCGTCGACGTCATGCCGCGCGGGCTCGATCCCCACTACGTGTGCGACGGGATCGACTTCGGGCCGGTGCGCCGCCCGATCCCGGTGGCCAAGGCGCTCAAGGACGTCATCCTCGCGTACGAGATGAACGGCCGGCCCCTTCCCCCCGACCACGGCTACCCGGTGCGGATGGTCGTCCCCTCGTGGATCGGCCTGGCCTCGGTCAAGTGGGTGGGCGACATCGAGGTCTCCGCCTCACCGCTGGCCTCGCCCTGGACCACCGAGTTCTACCGGATGTTCGGCGAGGCCTACCCGCCGGAGGGCAGCGCGCCGCTGGCCCTCCAGGGAGTCAAGAGCGCCTTCGAGCTGCCCTGGGGCGCCGAACTGCGGGTCGGGCACCCGTACGTGCTGCACGGGCGGTCGTGGTCGGGCAACGGCCGGATCGCCGGGGTGGAGGTGAGCGTCGACGGCGGGGCGACCTGGCAGCGCGCCCACCTGCGCGGCCCGCGCGTGGTCCCGGCCTGGACCCGCTGGCACATCGGCTGGAACCCGCTCCAGACCGGCCCGCACACCCTGCTCGCCCGGGCCGTCGACGAGACCGGCGCGGTCCAGCCGCCGCAGACCCCGCACAATAACTTCGGTTATCTCTTCGACGCCGTCGCGGGCCATCCTGTGACGGTCGTGAACGGATAAACGTCAACGGATATACGAAACGCCGGCCGCATTGCAGCACGGGAGTCACAAAAACCACAGGGCGAATACATACACAACCCTTACCTACGGGAAACCGTTCGAATCGTTTCCCCTGAACGGCGACCATATCGGGTGATCAGGCAGGGCGTGTCACCGTAACCCCCCGCCTGGCCGACGGACTTTATCTGAAAGACTCCCAAGGTCGCCCAGACGAAACGGGGTGGAAACGAGCCGAAGTAATGATGACGGTGAATGACCACATCTGTTTCCTGCTCTTCCTGTTAGGAGGCTTAACCGATGCGCCAACTGACCGCACTCGACGCGCAGTTCCTTCACGCCGAATCGGCCACCACCGCGGCCCACGTCGCGGGAGTGGCGATCCTCGATCCGGCCTGCGCTCCCACGGGTGCCGTCACGCGGGAGGCCCTGATCGGGCTGCTCCGCGAGCGGCTGCATCTCGCGCCGGCACTGAGCCTGCGCCTCGCCGGTGTGCCGTTCGGCCTCGACCATCCGTACTGGACGGAGGTCCCCGGCCTCGACGTCGCCGACCACGTCTACGAGGTGACCCTCCCCATGCCGGGCGACGAGGCCCAGCTCGCCGAGGAGGTCGCCATCATCCACGAGCGGCGCCTGGACCGGAGCCGCCCGCTCTGGGAGATGCATCTCATCCAGGGCCTGGCCGGCGGCCGGACCGCCCTCTACGCCAAGGTCCATCACTGCGCCATCGACGGGGTGTCGGGCGCGGAGACGCTGGCCGCCCTGCTGGACCTCACGCCCGAACCACGCGTCGTCGAGCCGTCCCCGCCCTCTCCGGAGACCAGCGCCCCAGGCCTGGTCACCATGCTCGCCGGGGCCGTGACCCGCACCGTGACCCAGCCCGCCAGAGCGCTGCGCTCGCTGGGCCGCATGGTGGCCGACCTCGACGCGATCCCGGTGGCCGCGGCGCTGCCGGGCGCCCGGATGATGGCCGCCGCCACCCGGATGCTCTCGGGGCAGCCCGTGGAACTGCCGGAGATGCCCTCTCTGTCCGCCCCGCGCACGCCGTTCAACGGCCCGATCGGCGCCGAACGACGCTTCTCCTACGGGTCCATCTCACTCGCGGACGTCAAGCGGATCGCCAGGTCCTCCGGGAGCAGCGTCAACGACGTGGTCATGACACTGTGCTCCTCGGCGCTGCGCTCCTGGCTGCGTGAGCACGACGCGCTGCCCGACCAGCCGCTGATCGCCGCGGTCCCGGTCGCGGTCCGTACGGCGAGCGCCCTGGACGTGGTCGGCAACCAGCTCTCCGTCATGATCACCCCGATGCCGACCGATCTGGCCTGCCCCCTCGATCGCCTGCGGGTCATGGGGCAGACGATGCGCACGGCCAAGCGGCGGTTCGCCGGCTCCCCCGCCACCTGGCTGAGCGAGCTGTCCTCGGTGCTGCCCACGGCGGTCACCGCGCTAGCGACCTCCACGGTCTTCCGGCTGGCCTCGATCGTGCTGCCACCGATCAACCTGATCATCTCGAACGTGCCGGGACCGCAGCTCCCGCTGTACCTGTGCGGCGCCCGGGTGCTCGGCTACTACCCCATGTCGGTGCTGACCGACGTGAGCGGCGGGGTCAACATCACCTGTTTCTCCTACGACGGCTCGCTGGATTTCGGCATCCTCTCCTGCCCGGACCGGATGAAGGACGTCTGGCGGCTGATGGGCTACCTGCAGGACGCCATGGACGAGCTGATGGAAGTGGTGGAGCCGGCCGGGGCGGAACCGGTCCCGGTCCCGGTCAAGCAACAGGTCCCGGGCCTGCCGACGGGACCCGCCGACCCTCTTCCGGCCATGGAGATGATCGCGGTCTGAGCACCGGCCTCACCCGGGGCCCGGTCTCACCCCAGGGCGTGGGCGATCAGTTCGGCGACCGCGTCGGGATCGATGTGGTGCCCGGTGAGCTGGCAGAGGTTCTCCTGGTAGAGCAGCACCGCGGCGAAGGTGACCGCCGCCACCTCCAGCCGGGCGGCGTCGCCGCGTGGGGTCGGCAGCGCCAGCTCCAGGGCGAACCGGGCCCGCTGGATGATCTCCCCGTTCAGGCGGCCTAGCCGGTCCCTGACCGAGCCGTGCGTGTCGGCCTCGCGGAAGAGGATGCGGCGCATCGCCGGAGAGGCGCTGAGCGGCAGTCGCCTGGCCAGACGGGACAGGGTGCCCGCCGCGTCGCCGGGGACGGCCTCGACCTCCGGCGACTCCTCAACGAGCGTGCGCTCGTCGATCAGCGCCACCAGCACGTCGATCTTCCGGGGAAAGTAGTGGAAGACGAGCCCCTTGGGCACGTCGGCCAGCCGGGCGATCTCCGAGGTGGGGGTCGCCTCGTAGCCACCCCCGGCGAACAGCTCTTCGGCCGCGTCGAGAATGCGCGTGCGCGCGCCGGGGTCCGAGGCGTCGCGCGTGCGCCTGGAGGACCTGCCGGAGCGCGGTCTGAGGCTGCTCACGGCTTGACCATAGACCCGGACGTGGCCGGATTTCCATGCCGCCGGGGAGAGACCACCGTACGCGTGCCGTACGGAAACGGGTGCCGTACAGGGGCAGAGGCCGTACGGAAACGGGGGCCGTCCGGAAGGCCGGTGCGGTGCGGAAACGGGGGCCGCGCAGAAGGCCGCCGCCCTGTGAAAACGGGTGCCGTACGGAGGGCAGGTGAGGTGCGGAAACGGGGGCCGACGGAACCTCGGCCATCCTTGCTGACACGGCGTGCGACAACGCTTCGACGATCAACGACGGTGCCGGGGAAACACATGATTGCCCAAGAAATAGAGTGATGGTCATGAGTATTTCTGAGCTGAACCTCTTCCCGCTCTGCCTGGGCGGCAACGTATTCGGCTGGACCGCGGACCGCGACGCGTCCTTCGCCGTGTTGGACGCCTACGCCGAGGCGGGAGGCAACTTCATCGACACCGCCGACACCTACACCTCCATGGTCCCCGGAAACGTCGGCGGGGAGTCTGAGACGATCATCGGTGAATGGATGGCCTCGCGGGGCAACCGCGACCGGATCGTGCTGGCGACCAAGGTCGGCTCACTGCCCACCCGTCCCGGACTGTCGGCGGCCAACATCCGCGAGGCCGTCGAGGACTCGCTGCGGCGTCTGCGGACTGACCACATCGACCTGTACTGGGCGCACATCGACGACCGCGAGACGCCTCTGGCGGAGACCCTGGGTGCGTTCGACGCGCTGGTCGACGAGGGCAAGGTCCGCAACATCGGCGCCTCGAACTACAACGCCGAGCGGCTGACGGAGGCGCTGGCGATCTCCGAGCGGGACGGCCTGGCGAAGTACGGTGTGCTCCAGCAGCACTACAACCTGCTGGAGCGGGAGTACGAGGGTGCGCTACGCGAGGCGGTCACGGCCGGAGGGCTGACCAGCACGCCGTACTTCGGTCTGGCCCGCGGCTTCCTGACCGGCAAGTATCAGCCGGGGGTCGAGGTCGACAGCCCCCGCGCGGGTAAGGCGGCGGAATATCTGAAGACCGAGCGCGGTCCGCGCGTGCTCGACGCCCTGGGCAAGGTGGCCGCCGCACACGGCGTCGCCATGGCCACCGTCGCGCTCGCCTGGCTGGCCGCCCAGCCCACGGTGGCCGCGCCGATCGCCAGTGCCCGCAACGTCGAGCAGCTCCGGCCGCTGCTCGCGGTCGCCGACCTGACCCTGTCCGAGGACGAGCTGGCCCTGCTGGACACGGCCTCCCGGTAAGGCGAATCACGACGCGGGGCCCGCCAGAGCAGAGTGAGGCGGGCCCCGCGCCGGAACGAGGTACGGCATCCTCTGCCGAAACAGGTGCGGCACCCCCTGCCGGTCCCGACGGCGAACGGGACTTCCCGCAGAAAAAGATCATTCTCCGGCGAGAGCCATGACGGGATGATTTCCGGTTCATTACCGGATGACTGCGAACTTTACTTCACTTTGAAGTTTTCTGTGGTGTTATGGCATGTTGTAACCCATCTGGGGGTAATTCGCCTAGTTTGCTGGGCCTGCTCGCTGCGAGTATCACCGCCATACCCCCTCTGTACAGCGCTGATCGCAGGAAGGCCCATGCCGTTGAGCATCACCGAGAAGCCCGAGGCTCTGACAGACGGTGTCAACCGCCTCCGCAAAAACGCCGTAGGGCTCGTCAGCGTCATCTTCATGGCGGTCGCCACCGCCGCCCCCATCACCGCGATGACCGGCAACGTCCCGATAGCCCTCGGTTTCGGTAACGGCCTGGGCGTCCCCGCCGGCTATTTGGTCGCGACCATCGTGCTCACCGTCTTCTCCGTGGGCTACGTGGCGATGGCCAAGCACATCACCTCCGCCGGCGCGTTCTACGGTTACATCTCCCACGGCCTCGGCCAGGTCGTCGGCATGGTGGCCGGCCTCCTGGCGACCATGGCATACGTGATCTTCGAAGCCTCGATCATCGGTTTCTTCGCCTACTCGGCCAACGGCACCTTCAAGAGCCTGGCCGGGGTGGACATCCACTGGCTGTGGTTCGCCCTTCTCGGCCTGGCTCTCAACGCGGCCCTGACCTACTTCGACATCAACCTGACCGCCAAGGTCCTGGGCGTCTTCCTGATCACCGAGATCCTCATGCTCGCCCTGACCGCCACCGTCACCCTGTTCCACGGTGGCGGGCCCGACGGTCTCATGGCCGAGACGCTCAACCCGGTCAGGGCGTTCCAGACCACCGGGCTGGCGGCCGGCGCCGTCGGTCTCGGGCTGTTCATGTGCTTCTGGTCCTGGGTCGGCTTCGAGTCCACCGCGATGTACGGCGAGGAGTCCCGCGACCCCAAGAGCATCATCCCGAAGGCCACGCTGGTCTCCGTGGTCGGCATCGGCCTGTTCTACACCTTCGTCTCCTGGATGACCGTCGCCGCCAACGGCGTGAAGGCCCCCGAGATCGCCGCCAAGGAGTTCGCCGGGGTCTTCTTCAACCCCACCGGGCAACTGGTCGGCGCCTGGGCCGTCGACCTCTTCAAGATCCTCATCCTGACCGGCTCGTTCGCCTGCTCGATGGCCTTCCACAACTGCGCCTCGCGCTACCTGTACGCCATCGGCCGCGAGAACCTCATCCCCGGCACCCGCAGGACCCTGGGCGCCACCCACCCCAGGCACGGCTCCCCCCACATCGCCGGATTCGTCCAGACCGTGATCTCCGTGATCATCGTCTTCGCGTTCTTCTTCGCCGGGATGGACCCCTACCTGCACATCTACACCCTGCTCGCGGTGCTCGGCACGCTGGCGATCCTCATCGTCCAGACCCTCTGCTCGTTCTCCGTCGTCGGATACTTCCACGTCAGGAAGAAGCACCCCGAGACCGCCTCCTGGTGGCGCACCCTGCTGGCCCCGCTCGCCGGCGGCCTGGCCATGATCTACGTCGTCTTCCTGCTCTTTCAGAACCAGGAGGCCGCCGCCGGTGAAGCCTCCAAGTCCGCGTTCTTCACGCTGATCCCCTGGATCGTGCTCTGCCTGGCCCTGCTGGGAGCCGGACTCGCCCTCTACCTCAAAGCCACCAATCCCGCCAAATACGCGATCATCGGCCGGATCGTGCTCGAGGACACCGTCGAACGCGACTGAGCCCCTCCGAGACGTACGGCGACGCCCCGTACATACGAATGGGAGCGGCCGGCAGCAGTGCTGCCGGCCGCTCCCATTCTCTGTCTGGACGATCGCGTGGCTCGTGAACGAGCCACGCGATCAGCCGGACGTGGCTAGTGCTCCGTCGCCTTCTCGGCACCGACGCCGGTGAGCGAGCGGACCTCGATCTCGGCGTACTTGGCCGCGTTGTACTCCTTGCTGAGCCGCGTGCCGATGTATCCGGCGAGGAAGCCCAGCGGGATCGAGACGATGCCCGGGTTGCTCAGCGGGAACCAGGCGAAGTTCGCGTCCGGGATCAGGGAGGTCGCGGTGCCCGACATGACCGGCGAGAAGATCACCAGGAACAGCGCGGAGCCGAGGCCGCCGTAGATGGCCGAGACCGCGCCGACGGTGTTGAACCGCTTCCAGAACAGGCTGTAGAGGATCGCGGGCAGGTTGCCGGAGGCGGCCACCGCGAAGGCCAGCGCGACCAGGAAGGCCACGTTCTGTCCCTGCGCGAGGATGCCGAGCCCGATGGCGACCGCGCCGATGACAAAGGCGGAGATCCGGGCGACCAGGATCTCCTCCTTGTCGGTGACGTTGCCGCGCTTGAACACGTGGGCGTACATGTCGTGGGCGAAGGACGAGCTCGACGCCAGCGTCAGGCCCGCGACGACCGCCAGGATCGTGGCGAACGCCACCGCCGCGATGACGGCCAGCAGGATCGTGCCGCCCACGCTTCCGAAGATGGCATTGCCGATCGCCTCGGCGAGCATCGGGGCTGCTGTGTTGCCCGCCTTGTCCTGCGCCAAGATCGCCTTGCCGCCGACCAGCGCCGCCGCGCCGAAGCCGAGCACGAGGGTGAGCAGGTAGAAGACGCCGATGATGCCGATGCCCCACAGGACCGACTTGCGGGCTTCCCTCGCGGTGGGAACGGTGTAGAAGCGGATCAGGATGTGCGGCAGGCCGGCGGTGCCGAGCACCAGCGCCAGGCCCAGGCTGATCAGGTCGATCTTGCCCGCGAGGCCCTGCGCCTCGGTGCCGTACTTCAGGCCCGGGATGAGGAACTGGTCGGCCTTACCGCTCTTCGCGGCGGCATCACCGAGAAGTGCCGAGAGGTTGAAGCCGTAGTGGCCGAGCACCAGCAGCGTGATCAGGGTCGCGCCGCCCATGAGCAGCACGGCCTTGACGATCTGCACCCAGGTGGTGCCCTTCATGCCGCCGACGACCACGTAGACGATCATCAGCACGCCGACGCCGACGATCGTGAGCGCCTTGCCCGTCGGCGAGGTGACGCCGAGCAGCAGGCCGACCAGCGCGCCCGCGCCGACCATCTGCGCCAGCAAGTAGAAGATCGACACGGTGATCGTGGACACGCCCGCCGCGGTGCGGACCGGGCGCGGGCTCATCCGGAAGGCCAGCACGTCGGCCATGGTGAACTTGCCGGAGTTACGCATCAGCTCGGCGACCAGGAGCAGCGCGATCAGCCAGGCGACCAGGAAGCCGATCGAGTACAGGAAGCCGTCGTATCCCGACAGGGCGATGATTCCGGCGATGCCCAGGAAGCTCGCGGCCGACATGTAGTCGCCGCCGATGGCGAGGCCGTTCTGCGCACCGCTGAAGGACCGGCCGCCGGCGTAGTAGTCGGTGGCGTCCTTGGTGTTGCGGCTCGCCCAGAAGGTGATGCCCAGCGTCACCGCGACGAACACCAGGAACAGGATCGTGGAGAGTGTCTGGTGGCTCATCAGATCTTCCCCTCGACTTCGTGGCGGATCTCGTCGGCCAGCGGGTCGAGTTTCCTCTCGGCGAACCGGGAGTAGGCCCAGGCGATCCCGAACGTCGACACGAACTGGAGCAGTCCGAGGACCAGCGCCACGTTGATGTTGCCGAGCACCTTGATGGCCATGAAGTCACGCGCGAAGCCGGACAACACCACGTACAGGAGGTACCAGGTGAAGAACGCAATGGTCATCGGGAATGTCCAGGCCCGTAGGCGCCGCCTCAGCTCTTGGAACTTCTCACTTGCTTGAACCTCTTCATATACCGATGAATCATGTTGCCTGGCGGTCACGAGACCTCCCACGAATGTGATCTGGATCACGGCAAACGTAGGAGGGGACGCTACCGGAGAGGAGCCCCTGGAGCGGTCCGTTCGCCCAGCCGCTGCCAAGTGGCGGTCAGTTGAACATGCCCTGCGGTGAAAGGTCCGTATAGCGCGATGAGCGGTTCTTCAACCGGGGCATCCAACCCGGAAACCGCTGATCCATTACATCAGGAGGACCGTGGCCGCCAGTCGCCGCGGTCGAGGTTGAGGGTCTCGGGGGTGTGCAGGCGCACCATCGTGCGGGCCACGCCCGCCGGGATCCGGGCCGGGGTAAGGAGCGAGACCACGATCATGACGGCGAAGGCGATCGGCACCGTCCACGCGGCGGGCTGAGCCAGCAGGGCGCCGACCAGGCCGGTGTGCGGCTCTCCGACGATCGTCATCAGGACCGCGCAGCAGGCCAGGCCGCCGCCGACGAGCAGCCCGGCCATGGCCCCCGTGGAGGTCAGCCGCCGCCACCAGATGCCCAGCACCAGCAGCGGGCAGAAGGAGGAGGCGGCCACCGCGAAGGCCAGACCCACCACGTCGGCGACGGGCAGCGAGCGGGCCAGGACGGCCAGGCCCAGGGGCACGATCACGGCCAGCACCGCCGCCGCCCTGAACGAGCGCACCCCTCCCTTGAGGATGTCCTGCCCGATGACCCCCGCGACGGAGACCGTGAGCCCGGAGGAGGTGGACAGGAACGCCGCGAACGCCCCTGCCGTCACCAGCGCCGTCAGCAGGTCGCCGAGCACCCCGCCGATCAACCGTCCGGGCAGCGTGAGCACCACCGTGTCGCTGCCCACCAGCTCGGGGAGGTAGATCCGGCCCAGCGCGCCGTAGATGGCGGGCAGCAGGTAGAAGGCGCCGAGCAGCGACAGGACCACCAGCGTCGTACGGCGTGCGGCCTGGCCGTCGGGGTTGGTGTAGAAGCGGACCAGCACGTGCGGCAGCCCCATGGTGCCCAGAAACGTCGCCAGGATCAGTGAGTAGGTCGAGTAGAGGCTGTACTCCTTGCCGCTGGCCAGCGGCAGCGCCCAGGTGACCGTGTCGTGCGCGCTCAGCCCCGGCGCGCCGTCGGCCTGCCAGGCCAGCAGCAGGAACACCACCGGAACGGCCAGCGCGGTCAGTTTGAGCCAGTACTGGAAGGCCTGCACGAAGGTGATCGACCGCATGCCGCCGGACATCACGTTCACCGCGACCACGGCGGCCACCAGCAGCCCTCCGGCCCAATCGGGAGCACCGGTGATGGCCTGCAGCACCAGGCCCGCGCTCTGGAACTGCGGCATCAGATACAGCCAGCCGATCAGCACGACCAGCACGCCCGCCATCCGGCGCACGGCCATCGACTCCAGCCGCGCCTCGGCGAAATCGGGCAGCGTGTAGGCGCCCGAGCGGCGCAGCGGCGCGGAGACCAGGACGAGCAGCACCAGGTAGCCGCCGGTCCAGCCGACCGGCAGCCAGAGCATGTCGGCGCCGTAGGTGAGGATCAGTCCGGCGATGCCCAGGAAGCTCGCGGCCGACAGGTATTCGCCGCCGATGGCGGAGGCGTTCCACAGCGGGGAGACCGTACGGGAGGCGACGTAGAAGTCAGAGGTGGTCCGCGACAGCCGGATGCCGAACCCGCCGATCAGCACCGCGGCCAGTGCCACCAGCACCACCGCCGTCACGCCGTACGCGGTGCTCATCGGGCCCGGTCCACCAGTTCGGCGAAGTGGCGCTCGTTCCGTTCCGCCTGCCGGACGTAGAGCCAGGCACCGATCACGAACGCCGGATAGATCAGACCGGCGAGCACCGCCCACGGCAGGGGAATGCCGGCCAGCTGGACCTCGCGCAGTTCCGGCACGAGCAGGAACAGCAGCGGCAGGCCGCAGACCACGCAGCCGAGCACCGTGCAGACGAACAGCGCCAGCCGGAGCTGGGTACGGATCAGCGAGCGCATGTAGACCTCACCCAGGTGGGTCTGCTCGTCGATCTCACGGGTCACCGGATAGCGGGGGTGGCGGGGCGCCATGGTGCGGGGGCTGGTCACCACCTCGCGGCGCGGCCGCTCGGTCTCCTTACGCGTCCCGGACTCCTTGCGCGTCCCGAACTCCCTGCGCACCCCGAACTCCCTGCGCGGCCGCTCGGTCTCCTTTCGCGATCGATCGGAGTCCTTACGTGGCCGATCCGGCTCCTTGCGCGGCCGGTCGGAATCCTTGCGCGGCCGCTCCACCGCCCAGGTGAGCCGGTCGGCTATCCACCGCCGCGGCTCCGCCCCATCGCGCGGCTCGGCTTCCTGGCTCATTCGGCGTCCTCGCTCATACGGCCACCCGGCTGCCTTCCACCCGTACGGCCCTCCGCCCACGCAGCCACCCGGCTCACACGGCCTTCAGATTCATGCGGACCGGCCCTTGCGGGCCCGGCGGACCAGCAGGTCGCGCAGCTCCCGGGTGTGGCGGCGGCTGACCGGGATCTCGGTCTCGCCGATGCGGACCACGCAGCGGCCCGAGTCGATGTGCAGCTCGTCGATGTGCTTGACCGCGACCAGGTGGCTGCGGTGCACCCGGACGAACCCGGCCGAGGACCAGCGCTCCTCCAGCGTGGCCAGCGAGATGCGCACCAGGTGGCTGCCGCCCGCGGTGTGCAGGCGGGCGTAGTCGCCCTGCGCCTCGACGTAGCGGACCTCGGTGCTGACCACGAACCGGGTGACGCCGCCGAGCTCGACCGGGATGGTGTCGGGGTCGGTACGGCCCACGGCGTCGCTCTCCGGAAGCTCCGCCGAGACGCACACCCGCCGGATGGCCTCGGCCAGCCGCTCCGGCCGGACCGGCTTGAGCAGGTAGTCCTCGGCCTTGATCTCGAAGGCGTCCACCGCGTGCTCCTCGTAGGCGGTCACGAAGACCACCCGGGGTGGGTTGGCGAACTGCGACAGCAGCCTGCCGAGCACCACCCCGTCCAGGCCACGCATCCGGATGTCGAGGAAGACCGCGTCGATCGGCCGCCCGTCGGCGATCGCCCGATCCAGGACGCGCAACGCGGCGGCCCCGTCCCTGGCCAAGGAGACCTCACCGATACGAGGGTCGTCCCGCAGCAGGTAGGCCAGGTCCTCCAACGCGGGGAGCTCATCATCCACCGCCAGGACGCGCAGGCCGGTCACGGTTGCTCCTCCAGGTCGTTCGCATCGGAATTTCTAGAGGGTGATGAATAAGGGCATCGCGTGTCAACTGTCCCAGATTCGCCAGGGCTGTCCAGCGGTGGCGAATCGCGGACGTCAAGGCGGAAGCGGGCCCTCCGAGCCCTCCGAGCCCTCCGAACTCTGCGAACTCTGCGAACTCTGCGAACTCAAAGATCGTGAAGCCGTTTCACACAGGAAAACTCCCCGCGGTCCCTCCGCGATGTACCAGCCATACTTAGCGGGGCGGACCGTATGGCGCAATGTCAGCGGGCGGAGACCCCGGGGTGATACTTCGGCAGGCGGACGCTGACCTTGGTGCCCGCACCCTTGCCCGTCTCGGCCACCAGACCATACTCATCGCCGTAGACCTGACGCAGCCGCTCGTCCACGTTGACCAGTCCCACTCCCCCGGCTCCCGAACGCTCGTCGGCGTCGCCGGCCAGGATCCGGCGCAGGCGCTCCGGCTCCATGCCGACGCCGTCGTCCTCCACGCTGATCCGGCACTCGGCACCGGCGTCCTCGGCGATGATCGAGATACGGCCGACCCCGAGCTTGCTCTCCAGCCCGTGCTGGACCGCGTTCTCCACCAGCGGCTGCAGGCACAGGAACGGCACCGCGACCGCGAGCACCTCGGGAGCGATCCGCAACGTCACCTGGAGCTGGTCACCGAAGCGGGCACGTTCCAGGGTGAGGTAGCGGTCGATGGAACGCAGTTCCTCGGCCAGCGTGGTGAACTCTCCGTGCCGCCGGAAGGAGTAGCGGGTGAAGTCGGCGAACTCCAGCAACAGCTCGCGCGAGCGGTCGGGATCCGAGCGGACGAAGCTGGCGATCGTCGTCAGCGAGTTGTAGATGAAGTGCGGGGAGATCTGCGCCCGCAGCGCCCGGACCTCGGCCTCCATCAGCCGCGTCCTGGATCGATCCAGCTCGGCCAGTTCCAGCTGCGAGTCAACCCAGTTCGCCACCTCGTGGGTGGCCCTGACCAGACCGGCCGAGGCGTGCCCGCCGTAGGCGGCGAGCGAGCCGACCACCCGGCCATCGGTGATGAGCGGCACCACGACGGCGAACCTGATCGGGCACTCGGGAAGCTCGCACGAGACGACCTCGGGACCGAGGACCCGGGTACGTCCTCCGGCGAGGGTCTTGGCGGCGTGCGCGAACGCCTCGCGGGCGTGGTGGTCACCCTCGCCGTCGTAGACCAGCAACCGCTCCTCGTCGGTGATCGCCAGCGCCGGGGAGCCGAGCAACTCACGCAGGTGCCGGGATGCCTTCTGGGTGCCCGCTTCGGTCAGCCCGGCCCGCAGCGGCGGCGCGGCGAGGGAGGCGGTGTGCAGCGTCTCGAACGTGGCGCGCTCGGCCGGGCTGCTGCCCAGCTCGCGCCGACCGCGCAGCACCCGCCACAGCACCAGGGCCGGAACACCGACCAGGGCGGCGATCAACAGCACTGCGACGACTGGTTCCACGTCCGGACCTTATCTGTCCAGGTTCGCCGGTGCCTATCAGATCACTCATCGTTCCTCTGCCCACTGCCACGGTTCATTCCTCAGACCACTCACCGTGCGGTTGGCGACCGGTCCACCTTCTCGGGGATGGCACGGACCTCCGCTTCCAACTCCTCGACAATTCGCTGGACAAGCGTCCGGAGTCGGCTGCGTCGCCCGGCCAGCTCCGCGGTGAATGCCCGCGCTGTCGGCCCCACCCAGACCGCTTTCCCTGTGAACGAGGCATGGGCAGGATCCAACGCCGTCTCCAGTCGCGCCGCATGCGCCCGCACCTGCGTCAGCGCCCGCTGCAGTTCTTCCCGCCGGGGATTGGCGACCATGTCCTTCGGCCCGGGAACCATCCGGCCCACCTTCCGTCTCGGTGTTCTTCCGGTATGACATGCGCGCTCCCCCGGAGATTATGAGATCGTGCGCTCAGTCGGCCAGTGCTTCGAAGGAGATTCGATGCCCTACTTCACCCACCGGTTTCCCGTAAGGCTTGGTATGGCACTCCTACTGACCGCTATGACCCTGACCGCCTGCGGTGGAGGCGAAAAGAAACCCACCGCCGCCGAAGCGGGCACGACCCTCAAAACGCACATACTAGAACTTCTCAAAGAAGTGAATGCTCAGAATATAAAGATCATCGACTCGGGTGGAAAGAAAATCCCCTGCGGGGAAGAAAAAATCAAATACACCTTCGCAGCGACCGGCCAGGATACCGCTCCACAGACGAAGCCCACAGCGCTGAACGCTCAGTTGCTGGGCGCGCTGAACGAGTTCGCGGACTACAAGATGACCAACCCTGAAAGTACGGCACTACGAGCAGTCAACGAATCCACGAGAACCTCCATCGAGTTCGGCTCGAATAAGAATGGGCAGTATGTGGTACGGGGCGAAACCGAGTGCCTCAGTCAGTCGTGAGCTTGCTGACATAAAGTTTGGGGCGCTGGAAAGCGAACCCTTTGCTTCCATCGAAATTCCGTGCTTGACGACGGCTCAGCTGCCCAGAAACGAGCTCATCCGAAGTTCCCATACCATTGTTAATGAACCATTGCTCCAAGACCGCCATGCCCGCATTGCCCTGTTTGACGATGTCATCGAAAGGGCGCAGGCTTCCGTTCGCGTCAGCGATACTCGAAGCGGTTGGAGGCACTTTGGGAGTGAAGCCCTGCTTTGCGAGGAGGTGAGCTACCTCATACTGGCGGCCCAGCGTTTCGGTGCCGTCAAGTTCGAGCATCTTTGCCGCTTTCTCCTCCGGTTGGGAGCCATAGGTATCCAAGGCAGCTTTTCCCGTGGAGATTGCAGTCCAGGTGCGAGCATAGATGGACAGAGGCGGGAAAAGCCCGGCAACACCCATAAAAGCGCCGACCAGAAAGTCCTCCGCGTCCTTGGCGCTCTCGGCTGCCTCGTCCTGAGGTTTGAGCACTCGCACCGCGGCGGCCAGTTCGAACCCGCGCACGTTTCCGAGCACGGTGAACAGGTCGTCCAGGGCAGTGACGTCTTTTGTGCTCTTAACCTGTCGGGAGGCCTCTGGAAGCAGCCGCTCGGTCAGCCGGCCCATGCCGTCCTGGAACGGGACCCGAGTTTCGTTGGCTCCAGCGAAGGTGGTCAGGAAACGGAAGGTGTCCTCAGGGCTGAGCCGGAATGCGCCGCGCAGTCCCGCGACAATGGTCGGCTCGAAAAACCCGGGCGTGGGATACAGGCCACTGTCCTTGGTCATGTCCACGGCCCCGATGTCCGCGCCCAAGGTGATCTCCGGAGCGTACGAACCGGCTATCTCCGACAGGTGGAGACGAGTGGCGTCACCCAGCTTCAGGTCATCCATCGTGGTCATCAGGGTGTAGGTGAAGAACACCGCCTCTGGGCTGTGCTCACCCTGTTTCTCGTCATAGGCGCCGGATGCCGCCGCCAGTAGTCGCCCGAACCCCGCCGCGGTTTCCTTGGTCCCCCTGCTGCGCTCATTGAGCGATTCGAGAAACCTCGCCAATTTCGGCCCGGAGTCCCACGGCTGCGGAAGGCCGGACAGCAGTCCGAAAGGCAGCTTGGCAGATGCCGGGACCGGACCGATGCCGGAGGCCGCACCGATCGCCAGTCGGGCCGCCGCGGGGTTCTCGCCCAGAAGGTTGAGCAGCGTGGCCAGGCTCCTACCGCGTACTCGGCTTCCGGCGGCCAGCACCGGTGCTGCCATCCCGGCCAGCCACTCGGTCGGGTAAGCACCGGGACGCAGCAGGTCGACGACCCCGTCCAGGTCGTTCTCCTTGGCCTCTTGCATCGCCCGCATGATCCCGGCGAATCCCGCGACCTTTGCCCCACCCCTGAGTGCCGTGGCGAACGCCCTACGGGCGACGTCGACCGAATTTTCGGCGTCGGCGAGACGGCGCAGCTCGGTGGTAAGTGTGCGGGTGTCCGCAGGGCCGAGGGCGGCGAAGAAGGCCGCGGTGAAGTTCGAGTCGTGCTGGTGGGCCTTCAGCTCGCCGACGAGCGCGGCCATCCGGTCGGAGGCGTAGGGGCCGAGGAGGGAGAACTCGTCGAGGTCGATGCCGGCGAAGCGTTTACCCAGATCTGAGCCCTGTTTCTGGGCCTCCGCCGGAGCGAGCAGAGCGCTCTCCTGATAGCCGGTCAGGCCGCCCCCGAGCAGCACGGCGGGCGCGGACGTGATGGTCTCCACGCGCTGCCGGAGCCGCGGAAGCTGCTCCTCGGCCCAGCCACCGATCTCCCTGACCGGAGCGAGGCCGGCGGCGGGCAGATCCACGGCCGCAAGCTCCCTGCGGATCGCCTCGGTGTGCTCGGCGATCACCTGCCCGGCCTGTTCCAGGTCGGTGATGAAACCTTGCATGAGCGCGGGATCGATCCCGTTGAACTCAGGTGCGAGTGGCCCGGTTCCCGGTGCCACCGCGGGCATGTCCCCCACGTTCCCACCACCTCCGGCAATCATCATGACCGGGCGTGGCTCCCTGCCGCCATCCCGACGGCTCAACCGATGTCGAGTGCTCCGCGGACGCGGCGGGCATAGGACTCGGCTTCGGTGGAGTCGTCGTATTTTGTCCGGGGCCAGAAGAAACCGCGCAGGCCGTCCTTGCGGTTGCGGGGAACGACGTGAACGTGAAGGTGCGGGACGCTCTGGCTGATCCGGTTGTTCATCGCGACGAATGTGCCGCCCACCTCCAGACCTTGCTCGACGGCGGCGGCGACGGCCTGGACCCGTTCGAAGAACGGACCGACCATCGGCACCGGGAGGTCCGAGAGTGTCTCGACGTGAACCAGAGGGGCCACGAGGACATGCCCCTTGAAAACCGGTCGCGTGTCCAGGAAGGCCACGCCCACGTCGTCGGAGAACACGATGTGGGCCGGAATCTCACCGGCCGCGATGGCGCAGAACACACACTCTCCATCTGGCATCACGCCAGGATAGGAGACGACGGGCGCCCACCATCGCGTCAGGACAAGGAACGGCGGGCGCCTGGCACCGCGTCAGGCCGAAGATCACGAGTGCCTGACGGTGCGGGCCGGGTCACCATCCGACCTTGGCGGCACCCGATATGAGGGATCTGGCGATGACCATCCGCTGGATGTCGTTGGTGCCCTCGCCGATGGCCATCAGGGGAGCGTCACGGTAGAGGCGTTCGACGACGAACTCCTGGGAGTAGCCGTAGCCACCGTGGATCCGCATGGCCTCCAGGGTGGCGCGCAGCGCGACCTCCGACGCGAAGTACTTGGCCATCGCGGCCTCGGAGTTCACCGCGCCGGCCTCCGAGCGGGTCGCCGCCCAGTAGGTGAGCAACCGGGCCGCCTGGATGTCGGTGGCCATGTCGGCGATCTTGAGCTGGATGGCCTGGAAGTCGGCGATCGGCTGGCCGAAGGCGTGACGCTCGCGCGAGTAGCTCAGCGCGGCGTCGTATGCACACTGGGAGACGCCGACCGCGCGGGCGGCGATGTTGATCCGGCCCAGCTCCATGGCCGACAACGCCTGCTGCATGCCCCTGCCCTCGACCCCGCCGAGCAGCTGGGACACCGGGACGCGGACGTCCTCCAGCACGATCTCGCAGGTCTCGGTGCCCTTGTAGCCGAGCTTGGGCAGATCGCGGCTGACCGTGTAGCCCGGGGTTCCGGCCTCGACCAGGATCAAGGACATGCCGCGGTGCGCGGGTTCGGTGACGGAGGTCTTGACCAGGACCGGCATCGGGTCGGCGTAGCGGGCGTTGGTGATCCACGTCTTGGCGCCGTTGATCACGTAGTGGTCGCCGTCGCGGACCGCCCGGGTCTGGATGCCCTGCAGGTCGGTGCCCGCCGCGGGCTCGGTCAGCGCGATGCCGGTACGGCGGGCGCCGGTGGCCAGGTCCGGCAGGTATGCCTTCTTCTGCTCCTCCGTACCGTGCTGGGCGATCATCCAGGAGGCCAGCGAGTGCGAGCCCAGCACTCCGGCCACTCCCATCCAGCCGCGCGCGATCTCCTCGAAGACCAGGGCGAACGACACCCGGTCCAGCGCCAGCCCGCCGTACTCCTCGGGAATCGTCAGCCCGAACAGCCCCATTTCCTTGAACCGTTCGACGATCTCGGTAGGATAGCGGCCGGTCCGTTCCCACTCCGGGGCGACCGGCACGATCTCCTTGTCGACGAACTCCCGCAGGGTACGGCGGAACAGCTGCTGGTCTTCGTTCAGCTCGAAATCCATCAGGGCGTCCTCATGTTGTCATCGGGCCCGTCTTGGCCTGCGGGAAGTAGTTCTTGTCGTGCGGGGCGTCACGGCGGTAGACCATCACCGCGCGACGCCAGGACATGACCTCGTCGCCGTCCTGGTTGAGGCCCCGGGTCCGGCAGGTGACGATCCCGGCGTAGGGGCGCGACTTCGACTCCCGCTTGTCCAGCACGATCGACTCGGCGTACAGGGTGTCACCCAGGAACACCGGGTGGGTCAGCTTGATCTCGTCCCAGCCGAGGTTCATCATCGCGTTCTGGCTGACGTCGATGACCGAGATGCCCAGCACGATCGCCACGGTCAGCCCGGAGTTGACGATGATCTTCCCGACCGGGGCGCGTTCGGCGAAGTGGGCGTTGAAGTGGTTCTGGTTGGTGTTCATCGTCAGGAGGCTGAACCAGGTGTTGTCGGCCTCGCTGATCGTGCGGCCGAGCGGATGCCGGTAGACATCGCCGACGACAAAATCCTCGTAGTACCGGCCAAGGCCGGGTTCGTGCACGGTCACGTCTCTCCCTGAGCGATGAGGCCTCGACGCTAGTCATCCGGTGTTTCGCCGGTCAATGGCCAACCTGGTCATTTCTTCCCATATATCGCCATATGCACCAAAAGTCCCGAGTACGGTGCCGGTCAACGTGAGCCGGGGTGCCGCTTCCTGAAAGCGGTCCAGCTGGTCTCGTTGGGCTCCGACCAGTCCTCGGGAGCGTGGGCGAAGGCGGGGTCGTAGGCGGCGACGTGTTCGCGGAAACGGTCGGGGACCTCGTCCCAGCCGCCGAGCTTGGCGCCCCGGCAGTGGTAGACCAGCGCCCCCGGCCGGGCGCCCAGTTCCATCCAGGGCAGCCACGGCGACACCCTGGTCCAGGAGAGCGTGCACGGCACCGAGGCGGCATCGGACGCCAGCTCGGACGCCGGGACGAAAAACTGGAACAACTCCATCGCCCGGTAGGTGTCCCCGGCCGAGTGGTCGGGGAACTCGGCGGCCGGAAGCGGGGACGGGTACGCCAGGAGCACGTCCACGTTGAACACCACCTGATCGCCGATCTGGACGCGGGGGGCGCGGAAGGGACCGAAGCGGCCCTGTTCCTGCCAGCGCTGGTTGGCGGGGTCGTTCCAGACGTGCATGACCTCGGCCTCGCCGCCGGTGAGCGGGTTGTTCCAGGTCTGGAGGATCTCGCGGGTACGGGGGTCGAGATAGGCGGCGGCCTCGCGGGTCAGCAGTTCGTAGCCGCCCGGCACGGCGCGAGCCCGCCCGACGTTGACCCCCTCAAAACCGAACAGGTGCCGCGGCCCGTCGTCGGGCTGCCAGCCGTACACGTCGCCCGTCCACCAGACCACGGTCTCGGTCCCGTCCGCGCAGGCCCGGACCCGGATGAGGTCGCGCAGATCGTCGGCCGGGCTGCCCGAGGGATAGTCGATCATGTCCACCGTCCTGTCACGAGGGGCGTGAGGGTCGCACGAGGCACGAGCCGCCACAGAGCTGACCCGATCGTTCCATGCCGAGGTGGTGGACATCCGGCCGGACGACGACCTCCGGCAGCGGGTCGCCTGACGCACGGACCCGTCCGCACGCATTCACTCACGTTCGCGGAGGGTCGTGATCATGAGACCGGAGGGATCGGGAGCCGGGCGTGATCCTGGGGAAGGCGACCCCGTTCGCGGAAGATCATGGACCGAAGCGGGACGCGACCCTCAGGGCAGGCGCCCGCGCAGGAAGGTCGCCGCGATCTCGACCACCCGCTTGGCCTGGAACTCCATGGCCGCCAGCTGCACCTCACCGGGCGGAACCGTGCCGTTCTGGGAGGTGTGGCTGGTGCCGTACGGGTTGCCGGCCTGGAACTGGACGGGGTCGGCGTAGCCGGGGGGCACGATGATCGAGCCCCAGTGGTAGAAAATATTGTTCATCGCGAGGATCGTGCTCTCCTGCCCGCCGTGCGGGGTCGAGGTCGCGGTGAACGACGACGCGATCTTGTTGATCAGCAGGCCCTGGGCCCACAGGGGGCCGGTGGTGTCGATGAACTGCTTCATCTGGGCGGTGGGCGTGCCGTACCTGGTGGGGGTGCCGAACAGGAACGCGTCGGCCCACGTCAGATCCTCCTTCGAGGCCTCGACGATGTGCTGGGTGGCGGCGGAGTGAGCGGCCCAGCCCTCGTTGGAGGCGATCGCCTCGTCGGGTGCGAGCTCCCTCACCTTGCGAAGGCGAACCTGCGCGCCGGCCTTCTCCGCGGCGCTGGCGGCGGCCTTGGCCAGCGCGAAAACCGTGCCCGTGGCCGAGTAGTAGATGACGGCGACGTTGACCACTGGTTCGTCCATCGTTTTCGTACCCCCTGGCTCGTTCCGCTGAGACGTGCCCTGCGACCCCGGGAGCCACCCCCTCCGTCCCGCAAAGACTTCTCCATGGGGAGGCAACGTGGCAGGTTCACGGGTGGCCAACCGCTCGCCGCCGGGTCGGCGGCTAGCATTCACGCTGATCGACGTCCCGAGATACCGAGGAGAAGCCCGGTGAACCTGGTCCCCTACGACGAGTGGCGTGCGAGCGCCCTCGACCCCGCCTTCAGCGAGTGGCTGCGGTCGGGGGCCGAACCCGAGTGGACCGCGGTGGTCAGTCATCCGTTCGCCGCGTCGATCACTCGGGGCGACGTTCCCGACGATGACATGCGCCGCTATCTGATCCAGGATTTCCAGTTCGTGGACTCCTTCACCGCCCTGCTCGGCGCGGCGGTGGCCAGCGCCGACAGCTTCGAGTCACGGGTACCGTTCGGCCGGTTCCTGGGCGAGACCGCCACGACGGAGGAGAAGACCTACTTCCACCGCGCGCTCGACGCCCTCGGCGCCATCCCCGCCGATCTGGCCTCGCCCGACCTTGAACCGGTGACGGCCGACTTCCGCGCCCTGATGGACGAGGCCAGGACCAGCCTGGACTACCCGATCATCCTGGCGGTGCTGTGCGTGGCGGAGTGGAGCTATCTCGGCTGGGCGAGCCGAGCCGAGCAGCCCCTGCCGGAGAACTTCGTCCACCGCGAGTGGATCAACCTGCACGAGGGCCCGGTGTTCCGCGCCTGGGTGGCCTTCCTCTGCGGTGAGCTCGACCGCCTGGGCCCCGAGCTCGACGAGAACGGACGACTGCGCGTGCTTGACGTCTTCCGCCGCGCCGTACGGCTGGAACTGCGCTTCTTCGACATGGCCGCCGGCCTCTGACGCTCTCCCCTCCGTTCGCCGGCGGCTGCCGGGCGCGGCTCAGGCCCGGTTCCCCGGAGGGTTCAGGTCCGGTTCTCCCTGAGGTACGGGTCGGGGCCGGGGCGGTAGACGCCTTCGGAGCCGACCTGGGCGGCGCGGACCTCCTCCTCCGGGGCGTAGAGGCGGATCTGGACGCCGTCCGGGTCGGCGAAGCCCATGGCGTGCCCGGAGGAGGCCTTGATGATCGGGCCGTGCGGGATACCGAGGTCGTCAAGGTGGGCGACCCAGTCACCCAGGCCTTCCAGGGTGACCTCCATGGCGAAGGGATCCGCTCCGGAGAGGGCCTTGGCCAGGTCGGGGTTCTCGCGCAGGGCGATCTGGAAGCCGGCGCCCGGGACCGTGAAGCTCATGCCCCTGACCACGCCGTCATCGTCTTCGAAGCTGATGTGGTGTTCCAGCCCGAGGACCCGTTCGTACCAGGAACGGCTTCTGGCCAGGTCGCTCACCCAGATCTTGAGGTGGTGGACACCGATCACTTCGGCCTGCATTTTGTCTCCCTCACCTGTTTTACGGCTCTCTCAAGAGTCCACCGTTGTGGTAACGGCTTTGGCGAAACGGTGGTTGCAGAACTTCTCCTGCGACGTCTTGCGGCTGTAGTGCCGTGCGAACTCGGCCTCGTTGAGCCCCTCGAAGCTGTCCACGCCGAGCTTGGCCACTGCTACTCCCCCGGCCTTGGGAGCGAGGCGGGCGGTGAAGACGATTTTCCCCTGGCGCGGAATCTGGCCGTGGCGCGGAACCTGACCGGCGGTGTCACACCAGACGCCGTCGGAATACCTGCGGCAGGGAATGGTCGCGAGCTTCTTGCCGGTGGCGTCGAAGAACGTCGCCTTGCTGGGCGTCTGGGCGCCCTTGGGGAATCGGCCGCCCACCCAGAAGGCCCCCCAGTACGGGGCGAAGGAGGGCGTCCAGGTCATGGAGTAGTTCAGGACATAGGTGACCCGCCCGCCCGGATGGGCGTGGGGCGTGGCCCTGACCGCCACATCGATGTCGATCAAGGGACGACCCTGGCACTTCTTGACGGCGGCGCTGGTGCAGGTGGCCTGGGCCTGCGCCGGCGGGGACAGGGCGGCCCCGATGAGGGCCAGGCCTGCGGCGAGACCGAGAACACGGCGCACGAGACCTCCTGTTTGTTCTTCCCAAGAACATCTGCCCAAGAACGCTACATCCGCTCCGGGGCCCGTGCGGGCAGATCCACATAGTCAGGTCCGCGGGCGGAATCCAGCCGAGCAGGCCCGTGAAGGGGGTCCGGGCGGGCGGAGAGGAGGGGGTCCGCCACCCACCCGGAACCGGTCAGATTACCCCGGCAGACCTGAGTTTGGCTCGCTTCCCGGCCAGGGATGGTGCTCAATCGCCGCTCTTACCCGCGAGAGACACCACCCAGCCGCCGTTTTCCCTCACAAGGAACGGCGCTCAGCGGCCGTCTCCCCTCACAAGAGACGGCGCTCAACCACCGCTCTTACGCATGAGGGACCGCACTCGGCCGCCGTCCTTGGCGACGGGACACGAGGGGAGGCCGCCCCCGAGAATCGGGAGCGGCCCTCACCAAAGCCCCGCACCTACTTCTTCTTGCCGCGCCTCAGGACGCGGAAGACGATCAGGGCGAGTGCCGCCACCGCCGCGATGGTCGCAACGGGACGCTTGCCCGCCTCGGCGCTGACCTTCCCCGCCGCGTCCTTGATCTCGACGGGGGTCACCTCCTTGACCCGGCCCACCATCTCGGGAGCCGCTTCCCTCATCCGGCTCACCATCTCGGGAGCCGCCTCCTTGACCCGGCCGACCATCTCGGGGGCCGCCTCCTTCATCCGGCCCACCATCTCGGGAGCCGCCTCCTTCATCCGGCCCACCATCTCGGGAGCCGCCTCCTTCATCCGGCCCACCATCTCGGTGGCGGTGTCGGCGGTGGCCGCCCCCATACGGCGCAGATCGTCGCCCACATGAGCGGCGGTCTCCTGAACACGGCCCTTCACATCGGTCTTGTGCACCAAAGCCTCCACGGTGTCGCCCAGCTCACGCCGGGCATTCTCGATATCCCGTCGTACGGATTCCTTGCTCGTCTTCTCGTTCTCGGTGCCCGGCTTCCCCGTGCTCGTGTCACCGGGGGTCGCGTTCTCGACCAGCCGAGGGGTTCCGTCACGTTCGGCCGCCGGAACGCCGAGGTCCTCTGCCGGCGTTCCGTCCGACTTGGCCTGCGGAACGTTGTCCGCCCTGGCCTGCGGGACGTTGTCCGGCTTGGTCTGCGGAACGTTGAGCGATCCGCTCTCCTCCGGTGCCAGGGGTTCGCCGATCTCCTGCCTGCGAGCCCCGGTGGTCCCGGCGTCCGCGGGCTTCCGGTCGGGCCGGTCCGGGTCGGTCTCGGTCATCGGTGTGCCCTCTCCTTCACCGCGTCGATGTCGTGCTTGACGCTCGCGATGGTCCGTTCGGGGGTCGGAGGGGCCGCCTCGGTCACCTGACGCTTGCCGAGGACTCCGAGAATCGCGGCCAGAACCAGCAACACCACACCCACGACCGCCGCGGCTCCCCACGCGGGCATGACCCGGGCGAGAAGCAGGATCACCGCGGCCACTATGGACCCGCCTCCGAACAGGGCCACAACCCCCGCACCACCGAACAATCCCGCACCGATACCCGCGTGCTTACCCTTTTCCGCGAGTTCCAGCTTGGCCAACTGGAGCTCGTCCCGGATAAGGCGCGAGACCTGTTCTGACATCTGCCGGATCAGCTCGCCCGTCGGCAGCGACTCCTTGGGACCGTTGGACATTGGCGTTCCTCCTCCCTACCTAAGAAGGCGCCTACCCGCTCCCGCCATGGCAAACCTCTGCTCGGTGGCAACTCATGCGCCGTCGCGGGGCATAGATCAAGCACTTGCTCGGCTGTCGTGACACGCGATTCGCCGTCACACGCGGTTTATCGGCAACCCGAGGTGGAGACCCCTGCGGTGAGATACTCGGAGAACCACTCCTCGTGGCCGGACCCGCCGGGCTGCCCGGGTTCCGCCCCGCGGCGTTCCGCCGACGGCTCCGAGGCGCCGGGCATCTCACGCGCTTCTCGGGCCGGAGTACGTCATGATCATAGGTAGTCGCGCGTGTCCGAGTGGCGGAAAAGTAGAGATACGCGTGAGGATAGGACTCTTGCCCTACTTCAGGGGGCGATGGGCACGACCAGAAGGGCGGCGCGCTAGAGATGGCACAGATCGTCGGCGGCGGAAGCCCGGTCAACGACGCCGAGCGACGGGTCATCGCACATCTGCGTGACAACGCCCCGGACGACTGGCTGCTGCTGCACAACATCGAGGTGCCACGTGGCGACGACAGCTTCGAGGTCGATGTGATCGTCCTGACCGGTCACTCGCTCTGCGTCATCGACGTCAAGGGCACACGCGGCCGGATCGAGGTCTCGGGGACGCGCTGGTTCCCCTCCCGGCGGGACGCGTTCGGATCTCCGGTGGCCAAACTCCGTGGCAACGGGCGTGCGCTCAAGGGCCTGCTCATGCAGAAACGCCGCGAGCTGGAGCGGGTCTACGTCGACAGCGTCGTCGTGCTGACCGGCATCGACGCGGAGCTGGTCGATCCGGCCGGTCGTGACTCGCGGCACGTCACCGATCTACCCCACCTGATCGGCATGCTGAGCGACGTCTCCCGGGTCAGGCGCGGCTACACCCCGGACACCAAGCCGTACGGAACCGCGATCATCGAAGCGTTGAACGGCAGCGTGCGACGGTCCACCACGCCGCCGCGGTTCGGCAGCTGGGAGGTGGAGGAACAACTCGGCGGGGACAACCGGGTCACCGAGTATCGGGCGATCAACGCGACGGTCCCGGAGAGCGAGACGGTCCTGCTGCGCGTCTACCGTGCCGACCCGCTGGCCCAGGAAGAGCCACGCGCGGCCGAGCGGCGACTGATCGCCAACTCCTACCAGTCCCTCACCAGGATTCCCCCCCACCCGTGCGTGGTGCGTTCCCGCGACTTCTTCGCGATCGACGACGAGAGCCGGTTCGTACTGGTCCTCGACGACGTGCACGGCCAGGCGCTGCACCTGCACCTCACCGCCTCCCCGCAGACGCTTTCCACCGCGGCCAGGCTCGATGTGGTGGAGGACGTGCTGCTGGGCCTGACCCATGTCCACGCCAACAACGTGATCCATAGGGCGCTCAGTCCCGCCTGCATCCTCGTCACCGAGGAAGGCCGGGCGATGCTGACCGGGTTCGACTACGCCAAGCCGGGCCCTCGCGTGCACACCGTGGCCAACGAGCTGCCCAACGTCCTCGACACCCACTACGCGGCCCCCGAATGCCAGGCCATGCCCGAACGGATGACCACCGCCTCCGACGTGTACGCGGCCGGGGTGATCGCCTTCCAGCTGCTGACCGGCCGTCTTCCCTCGGGTTCCGAGGCCGGGTCCGTCAGCGTCGACGCGCCCGCCGAGATCATGGACCTGCTGCGGCGCATGCGCGACCCTCTGCCGGCCAGGCGCCCCGGCGCGGCAGAGGCGCTTGACGACCTGCGGCGGGCGCGGCGGCGGCGCGGGCCGGACTTCCGCGAGCCGGAGGGCCATGTCCCGGGCGCCCTCGTGCGGAACGGCTCCGCACCCGGCGGCCCCGCACCTGCCGGCCACCCGTCCAACAGCCCCGTACTCGACGGCCGCACGTCCAACGATCCCGTATCTGACGGCCGCATGCCCGGCAACCTCGTACCCGGCGGCTCCGCGCCCGACGGTCGCACGCCCGGCGGCCCTGCGCACGACGTCCGGCCCCTCAACGGTCCCGCGCAGAACGGCCGGACACCCGGCAGGCCCGCACCCGGCAGCCGCATGCCCGGCAACCCCGCACCCGGCGGCCCCACGTTCAACGGCCCCGCACCCGACGGTCACGCGCTCAGCGGCCCCGCACCCGACGGTCACGCGCTCAGCGGCCCTGCGTTCGACGGCCCCGCGGACGGCGGTGGCGTGCCGGGACGGGAGCCGATGCTCTTCGAGAGGCTCCGGGAAAGATTCCGCCGTATGTCCGGCAGGCAGCCGTGAAGGCGAGGTTCACGGGCGACGGGCGGCCCTGCTCGCCGGCGAGCAGAGCTGAGGGCCGTACTCGCCGGGAGCGGGTCAGTTGTGGGTCCGGCCTCCGCGGAAGCGGTTCATGAACTGGCGCAGTTTCTGCTGGTTGCGCGGGTCGCTGGCCATCGCCTTGGCCTTCTCCATGTTCCTGCGCCCAGCCGGGGTGCTCAGATAATGCCGGACCTTGTCGATGAGCGATGCCATGGTGTCCTCCATTTATTCGGAACGGACAACTACCCCTGAGCATGCACTCCAATCAAGACCATTAACCGGGGGCTGCGCGCAAACCCGCTCAGGAGTCGACAAAATCGGCCGGGACCATCACCCGCAGGCCGTTGGGGACGGTCCGAATGGTGATGGGAGTCATCAGGCGGACCTCTCCGTCGACGTCGGCGGTCATCGGGGGGTCGGTCTCCAGGTGCATTTCCCGGCCCATGACAAAGGGACCGCCCGCGAGGCTGCGCCAGCGGCCGGTGGTGGCGCGGATCAGCGTCTCCAGCAGCAGGCGCAGGCGCTTGCCCGAGCCGAGCTGGTAGGCGACCAGCCGGCCGTTGTCGATGCTGATGTCCTTGGCGACCTGCCAGCCTCCGTGGAAGCGTCCGTTGGCGATGTTGAGCTGGTGGGTGAGCAGCTCGTGGCGGCGGCCGTCCACGGTGAGGAAGGCGCGGAACGGCTGGTGGCCCGGAAGGATCGTCAGGGCGGTGAGCGGGTAGGCGGCGCGGCCGAGGACGCGCTTCAGCCCGGGTCTGACCTTGCCCGCCACCTCGACGGAGACCCCGAAGCTGGCCAGGTTGGCGAACTCCCGGCCGCCGGCGACCCCCAGGTCGATGTCGGCCACCTTGCCGATGCGGAACACCCGGATCGCCCCCTGCAGGTCGAGCGGGATGCCGAGGCTGCGGGCGAAGTTGTTGGTGGTGCCCAGCGGCAGCACGCCGAGGGCGACGTCGCGGTGGGCGACGTGCTTGACCGCGGCGCTGAGCGTGCCGTCGCCGCCGCCCACGACGAGCAGGTCGGGCTTGGCCTCCAGGGCCGCCTCCAGCGTGTCTCGCAGGCGCTTGGGATCGTCCACGGGGAACAGGCTGATCGGCTCGAAGCCCTCGGCCCTGAGCATGGCGATCGCCTCGGAGTAGCGGTGGCGGCCACGGCGAGAGCGCGTGTTGACGACCACGCAGACTCTGCCCTCGGTCCTGATGGCCTCGGTGTGTCCTGCCTTGCTTCGAAGCTCTCCCACACTGCCCCTATTCGATCGGGTGATTGCCCGTTCAAATCGTAGGGCCCCGCCGTGGGTGACGGCGGGGCCCGTGTGGAGCGATCGAGGCTTACTTCTTGGGCGGGGTCACCTGAATGAGCGCGCCGAGGTCACCGGGGAGCGGGGTGAGAAGCTTGAGCTTCACGCCCAGCGCCTTGCCCTCGTCGCCGGGGTTGCCCGAGCCGAGGACGTGGCCGTTGCCCATGTCGAGGCCGTACAGCTCGGTGGCGGGGCTGCCGTCGGGGTTGACGACCCGCGTGCTGTACGGCTGGTCGCCCTTGGAGGGGACGACCACCGAGGCGTCGAAGTCACGGTAGAACAGGCTGCCGTCGCGCGACTCGAAGCCGGGGTACCAGGTCTTGGCGTCGGTGAACTCCGGGACGCCCTTCAACGCGGGCACCTTGGTGCAGTACTCGCTGAAGGGCTCGCCCGGCCCCTCGAAGCACTCGGTGAAGGGGTAGGTCTTGTCGAAGGAGAACGCCGCGTTCGAGGTCTGCACGCGACCCTGCATGTTCTTGAGCGTCGTGGTGTCCTTCTCCGCTGCCTTTCCGGTCCGTCGCAGCGGGTCGAAGTGGGA
This sequence comes from Streptosporangium subroseum, assembly GCF_900188345.1. Taxonomy (GTDB): domain Bacteria; phylum Actinomycetota; class Actinomycetes; order Streptosporangiales; family Streptosporangiaceae; genus Streptosporangium; species Streptosporangium subroseum. The sequence goes on from NZ_FZOD01000008.1 coordinate 89,549, forward strand.
GTCGACGAGGATCAGGCTGCCCTTGGAGCCGATGCTGGGCGCCAGTTCCAGGTTGTTGGACACCGAGTTGTTGCTGTAGTTCGAGTCGCGGAACCAGACGAGCATGCCGGGGGCGTTGTACTTGACCTTCTCCACCTTCCACGCGCCCTCACGCGAGTAGTCGGTGCTGTAGGTGTACTGCAGGCCCTTGTCGAACCCGTCGAAGTTACGCCACTCGGCCAGATAGAAGCGGGAGACCTCCCGCTTGCCGTCGTTGACGACCCAGCCCTGGCCGTGGGTGCCGTTGAAGCTGCCGCCGGTGGCCGTCCAGCCGGTGGCGCCGCTCTCGAGGTCGTCGCTCCAGACGGTCTGGGTGCCGTTGGTGAGCGCGAAGTCGTCGACGTGCCAGCCGCGCGGGGTGAAGGCCGCGTCGGTGTTGTAGGTCAGGCGCAGCTTGACGGTCTTGCCGGCGAAGGGGGCGAGGTCGACGTAGTCGTGCCGCCAGCCGTCGGTGTTGCCGGTGAGACCGTACTTCTTGCCACCGAACGCGGCGAGGTTCTTGTTGGGGTCGGTGTAGTCGTCGTCGGTGGAGACCAGGGCGCCGCCCTCGGTGTAGACCTTCTGCTGGGTCCAGGTGGTGCCACCGTCAGTGGAGATCTCGACGAAGCCGAAGTCCCAGTCCTCCTCGATCTCGTAGTTGTTCCAGAGCCAGAACTTCACGTCGGTTCCGGCGGGCACCGGGACGTCGCGGGTGATCTTGGAGTTGGCCCACTCCTGGTCGAAGTTGGACCAGAGCGTCTTGGTGCCGCTGTGCGGCTCGACCATCGTGACCGGGGGGCTGGCCACGTTGACCCGGATGCCGTCCTCGGTGAGCTTGGGCGTGCGCGAGGCCTGGCCGACCAGCACCGTACTGGCGCGGTCACCGGGGTTGAAGACCTTGGGGTTGGCCCAGCCGAGGATCCACTTGTCCCAGATGCCCATGTGGGTGGGCATCGACTGGAAGATCGGGCCGCTGTGCGAGCCGCTGGACATCAGGTCCCAGAAGTCGACGGCCGAGGAGGCCGCGCCCGAGGTGTCGTAGAGGTCCGGCAGGCCGAGGTCGTGACCGTACTCGTGGGCGAAGACGCCGACGCCGGAGTCCTCGGGCTGCACGATGTAGTTGGAGATCTTCACGTTCTTGCCGGGCACCTGGTAGCCACCGGCCACCGCGCTGGAGTGAGCCCAGATCGCGTAGGTGCCCTGGGCGCCGCCGTCGGAGGACTTGTCCTTGCCCGCGTGGACCAGGACGAGGTGGTCGACCACGCCGTCGGGCTCGGCGAAGTTCCCGTCGCCGTCGGCGTCGCCGACGTCCTCGAGGTCGTAGTCGGCCCACGGGAAGTTCGGGTCGGAGGCGGCCAGGGCGTTGACCGTGTCGATGGCGAGCTGGCCGGCCCCGAGCTTGTTGCTCGGGTGACCGCTCATGTCCTGCACCACCTGGCCGCAGGCGCGCGCGCCGTAGTAGGCCTCGGAGTGCGGCACCTTGATCCACGGGCTTGCCTGCCCGGTGACCGTGTAGGCGCCCTTGGACATCTCCTCATACATGTTCTTCATGGTCTGGCCGGAGATGTCGATGCCCTTGCGGCCGTCCCGGGGGTCGGTCAGGTCGGGGCGGACGCGCTGGGTGATGCCCGTCTTGGTGTAGAGCATCTTGTTGAAGTGGTCGGGACTGAAGTCCGGCACCCAGAAGCTGTTGTTGTCCTTGTGGGACAGCTTGGCCGGGTCAACGATCTTGTTGTGCAGCGGGCCGTTGAGCAGCGTGCCCGGCGGCTCGGTGACGCACTCGGCCGGGTCCTCGCTGGTCACGCTCGCCGGGCGGGAGAAACCGGAGAAGTCGTCGTTGGCCTTGTCGTTGAACTCCACCAGCAGGGTGAGGAGCTTGGCCGTCTTGGCCGTCTTCGCCTTCTTGAAGAGGAAGTCGGCGGGGTTGAGCTTCGTCCTGATCGCTTCGCGCTCGCGGGAGGCCAGCACCCGTGCGGCGACGGGGTTGCCCCCGGAGTACTTCTGGTCGAACTTCTTGGCCGCGCTGATCTTGCGTGCCCTGGACGACGGCACGGCCGGATCGTCGATCTCCGGCTCGTCCCTCGGCGGCGCGTAGTTGATGTAGTAGTCGGCCGCGGTGGGCTGATACCGCGCGACCGAGGTGTCGCTCTCCGCGGACGCCCCGCCCACCGCCAGCCCCGCAACGGCCAGGCCAAGCACGGGCACCATCGTGAGAAGGCGTCTGCGCGCGCCTCCACTACTGACTCTGCTGGACAACGCATCCCCTCCCTGCCCCGGGTTCGCCGGGCGCGGACATCCTCGGCGCGCCGGATGAGCGTGCCGAGCGGGAGGTTAGACGAGAAGGTAAAGCGACAGTAAAAACGCCAAATGATGTTGCAAAACTGTAATCATTACCGTCTGTCAGAAAACGATGACGATTTCCATTGCAATTTCGCCTGTCACCGCTTTACAGCAGGTCAGCACGTTGATCACGTCCCGCCGGATCGACGGGGCGTCTCCGGGACCGCGAAACGGCCCGAACTCATGGGGTGAAACGGACGGTAAACAATCACGAGTTTGCGGGCGCGGGCCGTACAGTCCGCTTGTGACTGCTATCGCCGAACTTGTCGCTGCCCTCGCCCCCGGGAAGGTGGTGACCGACCCCGATGTGGCCGACTCCTACGCCCGGGACCGGACCTTCCTCGAACCCGGCAAGCCCCTGGCCGTCGTACTGGCGGAGACCAGAGACGACGTGGTCGCCGTCCTCAGATGGGCGACCGAGCACCGGGTGCCCGTGGTCCCGAGGGGCGCCGGGACCGGGCTGGCGGGCGGGGCGACCGCGATCGAGGGATGCGTCGTGCTGGCGCTGCACAAGATGACGGCCATCACGGAACTCTCACCCGCCGACGAGATCGCCGTGGTGGAGCCCGGCGTCATCACCGCCGACCTGGATCGGGCCGCCCGTGAGCATGGGCTGATGTACGCCCCCGACCCCTCCTCCTACGAGATCTCCACGATCGGCGGCAACCTGGCCACCAACGCGGGCGGGCTGCGGTGCGTGAAGTACGGCGTGACCCGCGACTCGGCGCTGGGCCTGGAGGTCGTGCTCGCCGACGGGCGGGTGCTGAACACCGGCAGGCGCACCGTCAAGGGCGTGACGGGTTACGACCTGACCGGGCTTTTTGTCGGATCCGAGGGAACCCTCGGGGTGATCACGGCGGCCACCGTACGGCTGCGCCGGGCGCCGTCGGTCTATCCGGCGACGATCGCGGCGGAGTTCGGCTCCCCCAGGGACGCCGCCGCGGCGGTCGCCGCGATCATCGCGGCCGGGTGTCAGCCGTCGCTGCTGGAGATGCTCGACCGCAACACGCTCAAGGCCATCGACGACTGGAGGAACATCGGGCTGGAGGCGTCCACCCGGGCGATGCTGATCGCCCAGTCGGACGCCGCGGACGCTCCGGCGGTCTCCGAGCGCATGTCGGAGCTGTGCACCGCGAACGGCGCCTCCTTCGTGGCGGTGTCGTCGTCCGTCCAGGAGGCCGAGGAGCTGATCGGGGTCCGCAGGATGGCCTACCAGGCCAAGGAGCGGCTGGGGAAGTGCCTGGTGGAGGACGTGTGCGTGCCCCGGTCCGCACTGCCGTACATGATCGAGAAGATCGAGGCCATCGCGGCGAGACACGACGTGCTGATCGCCACGGTCGCCCACGCCGGCGACGGCAACCTGCACCCGGTCTTCATCTTCGACCACAACCTGGCCGAGCCGCCACCGAGCGTGTGGGCGGCGGCCGACGAGGTCTTCAGGGAGACCCTGGCGGCGGGGGGCACGCTCACCGGCGAGCACGGGGTCGGGCTGCTGAAGCAGCGCTGGCTCTCCCTTGAGGCCGGACCCACCGCCAAGGAGATCCACCACGGGATCAAACAGGTCTTCGACCCGCTCGGCATCCTCAACCCCGGCAAGGCCATCTGACCCGCCTCTCGCGAAGGGCGGCGAATATTCGCAGATCATTCGCATCTCCACACACACTGGTAGCGTTCTGCACCACATAAACCATTTTTTTAGGTTTTGTCGGGGGGCATTGTGGTGCAGCCGCTCACAGCGGACGATCCTCGGCGCCTGGGCTCGGTCGAACTGGTCGGGCGTCTCGGGGAGGGCGGCCAGGGGGTCGTCTACCTCGGCCGGGGCCCGGCGGACGAGCAGGTCGCCGTCAAACTTCTTCACCACGGTCTGGCCTCGGATCCCGAGGCCAGGACGCGGTTCCTGCTGGAGGTGTCGGTCGCCCAGCGGGTGGCCAGGTTCTGCACCGCCTCGGTGCTCCACGCCGACCTCGCGGGCAGCCAGCCGTACGTCGTGAGCGAGTACGTCCCGGGACCGTCCCTGCGCCAGCTGGTCGACAGGGAGGGACCGCGGCGCGGCGCCGCGCTCGAACGTCTCGCCATCAGTACGGCCACCGCCCTGTCGGCGATCCACCGGGCCGGGATCCTGCACCGCGACTTCAAACCCGCCAACGTGCTGATGGGCCCCGAGGGCCCCGTGGTGATCGACTTCGGCATCGCCAGGGCGCTGGACTCTCCGGGGACGACCGCGACCGGGACGGCGATGGGGACGCCCTCCTACCTCGCCCCCGAGCAGCTGAGGACCTCCGAGGTGACGTCCGCGGCCGACGTGTTCGCCTGGGGTGTCACGATGGTCTTCGCCGCCACCGGGAAGCCCGCGTTCGGCCAGGACTCCATCGCCGTCGTGATGAACCGGATCCTGACCACGGAGCCGGACCTGGGCGGGCTGGAGGGCACGCTCCGCGACCTGGTCGCGGCGTGCCTGTCGAAGGACCCGGCGCTGCGTCCCACCGCCGAAGAGCTGGTCAGCTACCTGATGGGCGCTGTCTCCACCCATCAGGTACGGCGCACGACACCCACCGTGATACCCACGCCGATGACCGTGCGGCTGGACACCCGGCAACAGGGCGACCCCCCGCAGAACGATCCGCGGCAGGGCCATCCCCCGCAGCAGCAGGGCCGTCCTCCGCAGGGACCCCCGCAACAGCACGGCAACCCCCAGCAAGGCCCTTCCCCGCAGAGCCATCCACACCAGCAGGGCAACCTCCAGCAGGGTCCTCCCCCGCGGAGCCACCCCCAGCAACAGGGCCATCCCCCGCAGGTCAACCCCCAGCCGCAGGGCCATTCCCCGCAGGGACCCCCTCAACAGCGCCCGCCTCAGCAGAGCCGTCCCCCTCAGGGCACCCCCCCGCAGCAGGGCAAACCTCAGCGAGACAAGCAGAAGCCGCGACGGCCGGTCGGACTGCTCCTCGCGGGGGCGGGGATCGTGGCCGCGCTCGCCGTGGCCACGGGGACCGTGGTCATCATGCAGGCCAACGCGAACACCTCGGTACGGATCGCGATGAAGACGCCCGCCCCTTCGACGGTGGAACGGGCGGACCCGACGATCCTCCCCGAGGACCCGCCCTCGGCGGAAGAGTCCTCGAAGATCAAGAAGGTCACGCCGCCCCCGCTCCGGCGCACGAAGGCGCCGTCGCCACAGCGGACGCAGAAGGCGGGCGAGAACGAGGGAGCCCCGACCTCGGAGCCGAAGAAGAAGGCGTCGACGTCGCCGTCGGCCCTTCCCGAATCGACGCCGAAGCCCACGGTGAAGCCGACCTCGAAACCCACGGTGAAGCCGACGGTCACTCCCAAACCGACGGCCACCGCCAAACCGACCGTGAAACCCACGACCGCACCGCAGAAGCCGAACCCCTACACGGCGGCCGGTGTCTGCGGCAGCGGCTACACGCAGGTCGAGGCCCATGCCCTCGGCAGCGCCGCGACCATCTACCTCCTCTACAACTCCTCCGCGGGCAAGAACTGCGTCGTCACCATGTCCAGGTACGAGTTTCCCTCGAAGATCTCGATGAACGCGGTGCTCCAGGTACAGGGCGGCGCGTCGGCGAGCAACCCCGGAAGTTTCACCGTCTACGCGGGCCCGGTACGGCTCGCCGCCGTCAAGAAGTGCGTCATCTGGGGCGGCTCGCACGGCTCGCTGTCCTGGCAGAGCGGCTGGAGCCATTGCGACTGAGGTAGAGAAGCGTCCTCGATGCTCCGGCCCGGCTCGATGAGGTGGGTGGACGGGCCGGTGGTCCGGGGCCCGTCCACCTGAACTAACTTTGGAGGTAAGGGGGCTGAGGAGAGGCGCCGGGGCGATGGACTCAGAGATCGATTACGAGGTGGTCTTCAAGGCCCTCGTGGCCCCGCTGCTGTTGTTGACGCCGGACTTCGTCGTGGTGGCGGCCAACGACTCCTATCTGAAGGTGACCGGGCGGCGTCGGGCGGACCTGCTCGGCCGGCACTTCTTCACCGTCTTCCCCGGAAATCCCAACGCTCTCAACGATCCCGACATGCAGGGGGCGGACTGCCTGCGTGCTTCGCTGGAACGGGTTGTCGCCACCGGCGAACGGGACACCATGGCGCTGCAACGGTATGACATCGAGGCGAGCGGCAGCCCCGGGGCATTCGAGGAGCGGTACTGGAGCACGATCAACATGCCCATCCTCGGCCCGGACGGCGAAGTGAAACTGATCATTCACCGCAGCGAGGAGGTCACCGGTTTCCTCCAGTTGCTGAGGCGGTCCGGTGAACACGGTCTCATCTCCGCGCGGGCGGAGGTGGAGGCGTTGGAAGCCGACGTCTACGTTCGCGCCCGCGAACTCCAGGACCTCAACGAACGGCTCCAGCAGGCACAGAGACAACAACGCCAGACCGCGTCGGCGCTGCGGGAGACCATCGAACGGGAGCGGCGGTTCGTCTTCGACGCCTCCCACGACCTGCGCAACCCGATCACCGGGCTGCTGACCGAGTTGGAGGTCGCACTCTCAGGACCCGACACCGGCCTGCAGCAGATCCTGCGCAAACTGCTGCGAGGCGCCGAGCGACTCGACGACATCGTCGCCGATCTGCTCGAACTCGCTCGCCTGGACACCGCGGCGCCCGCCGCCACCGAACCGGTCGACCTGGGCCGCCTCGTCGTGGAGGAGCTGGAACGCCGCACTCTGACCACCACCGTCCTTGCCCGGCTCGATCAGCAGGTGGTGGTGCACGCCTCCCGGATCCGGCTGGCCCGGCTCCTGGCCAACCTGCTGGCCAACGCCGAACGGCATACCACTACCGTGATCGAGATCATCGTCACCACCGCCCCGCCCGACGCGGTCCTGGAGGTCATCGACGATGGACCCGGCATCGCCCCGGCAGACCGCGAAAGAGTCTTCGAACGCCTCTGCCGCCTGGAGGATGCCTGTCACCGGGATCCCGGCGGCTCCGGGCTCGGGCTGCCCATCGCCCGTGAGATCGCCGAGAGCCACGGCGGCCACCTGTATGCCGCCGATCACCCCACCGGTGCCCGCTTCGTCCTCCGCCTCCCCCTCGCCGCCTAGGGTCCATCGGCGTCGCCGCCATCGGGCAGGTCGTCGACCTCGATCACCGAAGAACGCGGGGGAAGATTCCCCTCCGCCATGCCAGGGGGCGCCGACGGTCACGATTGTCTATCGCCACCGGAAGAATCCGCGACAGTGCCGACACATAAAGTAGCCGACTGATTTCATAAGGTGATATCGCTCGACCGGACGTCATCGCGAGCACCCCGGCACCCGCACGCGCCAGGGCGAAAGGAGAGGCCGTCAGTCTTTCCACCCGCCCACCTGCGGGCTCCCGTCCGCGGTGAGGCATGCCCGGCCGGTTCAACTCTCATACGGCGCACCGCTCACATGCTCGGAGGTGTTCATGATCGAGGTACTCATCGTCTCGGGCCTGCTGGCGGCCGCCGTCATCACGGTCCTGGTGATCATCGTCAGGCGGCTCAATACGACGAGTCGCCGGCGGGCCGTGGCCACGTCCGACCGCGACCAGGCGGCCTTCGAGCAATGGCTCGATCTCCAGCCCACCGACGCCGAACGGCAACTGGCGCTCGGCGAGCTCGACGAGATCTTCACCAGCGGCCGGATCGGCCAGCCGGAGCACACCGAGCGCGTCTCGATGATCATGGAGGCCCGGACCAATCGCGAAACTCAACAGGCGCTGGAAGAGCTGAGGTCACCGGATGAGGTGTGAGCGGGCCGACCACGAGGCCGGGACACCTGTCCCGCCCCTCGCACAGGTCACGAGGCCCGCAGAAAACGCAGCCGGACACCGGTGGACCCCGGTATCCGGCTGTGGGCACCGCCTGACGGCGACAGCGTCAGACGATCATTGACGGACGGTCTCAGTGGCCGATGCGGTCCGAGTCGTCGGCGGCGGCCTCGCCCTGGTCCAGGGCCGACATGGCCTCGACCTCGTCGGGGGTGAGGGTGAAGTCGAAGATGTCGATGTTCGTCTTCATCCGCTCCGGGCTGGCGGACTTCGGCACCGTGATCAGGCCGAGCTCGATGTGCCACCGCAGAACGACCTGCGCGGGCGTCCTGCCGTACCGCTCGGCGATCTCGACGATCACCGGGTCCTTGAGCAGTTCGCCGCCCTGGCCGATCGGGCCCCACGACTGCGTGGCGATGCCGTGTTCGGCGTGGTAGGCCCTGGCGGCGTCGCGGGTGAGGCCCGGGTTGAGCTGGATCTGGTTGACGTCGGGAACCACGCCGGTCTCGGCGAGCACGCGGTCGAGGTGGGCGGGCTTGAAGTTCGACACGCCCAGGGCCCGGATCCTGCCGTCCTCCAGCAGCTTGGCGAGACCCTTGACGGCGTCGACGTAGCGGTCCTGCCGGGGCAGCGGCCAGTGGATGAGGTACAGGTCGATGTAGTCGACGCCGAGACGCTCGGCGCTGGCCGCGAACGCCTCCTGCACCCCGTCGTAGCCGTGCCACTCACCGTTGAGCTTGGTGGTGACGAACAGCTCCTCCCGTGGCAGGCCCGACGCGCGCAGGCCTCGGCCGACGCCCTCCTCGTTGCCGTAGGCGTAGGCGGTGTCGACGAGGCGGTAGCCCGCCTCGACCGCCTGGACCACGGCCGTCTCGGCCTCTTCATTCGACATCGGCCACGTGCCCAGGCCGATCAGGGGAATGGAGGCACCGTGGACGAGCTTCAGCGTCGGGGCTCCGGGTGTCTTACTCATGGGGCTGCGGGTCCTTCGGGGGAAGTGCGGACGGGATAAGGGGGGATCGGGGGAACAGACCAGTCGGTCCAACGGAACCTGAGTCAGGTCCATTCCGCGCCCTGGCAGGCGCGAGGGTTGTGGACTATCTTACTGACGTGATCGTCAAGTCTGAGGCACTGACCAGCCGGGGCCGGCGGACGCGGGCCGTGCTCATCCAGGCCGGTCGGGAGGCGTTCGAGGAGCAGGGCTACGACGCCGTGCGCATCGACGACGTCTGTGCGCGGGCGGGCGTCTCCCACGGCACCTTCTACACCTACTTCGGCTCGCGGGAGGACCTGTTCCGCGAGGTGGCCGGGGCGGTGGTGGGCGAGATGTTCACCGCCAGCGTGGTCGGGCCCGCCGCGCCCGAGGACCCCTACGCCAGGATCGAGGCCGCCAATCTGCTCTACCTGCGCGCCTGGGCCTCCAATTCCCGGCTCATCCGAATGCTGGAGCAGGTCGCGACCAACGACGAGAGCTTCCGCGAGCTCCTGCTGGAACTGCGCGAGGTCTTCGTGCGACGAGGCGCGGAAGGGCTGCGCCGCCTGCAGGAGCAGGGGCTGGCCGATCCGGCCCTGGATCCACGGCTGACCGCCGTGATGCTGGGCGGGATGGTCGAGCACTTCGCCCACGTCTGGCTCGACCTCGGCGAGCAGGCCGACGAGCGGACCGCCGTCGCCATGCTCACCACGCTCTGGGCTCGGGCCATCGGCCTGACACCGGCGTCAACCAGAGGAGAGGATTCATGAACCGGCTGGAGACCTCCGGAATCGAGTACTCGACCCGGCGCGAGGCGATGCTCGCCAAGCTGGCGGAGCTCGACGCCGAGCAGGCCAAGGCGGTGGCGGGCGGCGGCGAGAAATACGTCGAACGGCATCGCCGGCGGGGCAAGCTGCTCGCCCGGGAGCGGATCGAGCTGCTGGTCGACCCGGATTCGGCGTTCCTGGAGCTCTCTCCGCTGGCGGGCTGGGGCAGCGACTTCCCCGTCGGGGCGAGCGTGGTCACCGGGATCGGGGTGGTCGAGGGCGTCGAGTGTGTGATCATCGCCAACGACCCGACCGTACGGGGTGGTTCGTCCAACCCGTGGACCCTGCGCAAGACGCTCCGGGCCGCCGACATCGCCTTCCAGAACCGGCTGCCACTGGTCAACCTGGTGGAGTCCGGCGGGGCGGACCTGCCGACGCAGAAGGAGATCTTCATCCCGGGTGGCCGGATATTTCGTGACCTGACCCGCCTGTCAGCCGCCGGGATCCCGACGATAGCCCTCGTGTTCGGCAACTCCACCGCCGGTGGGGCGTACGTTCCCGGCATGAGCGACCACGTGGTCATGGTGAGGGAGCACGCGAAGGTCTTCCTCGGCGGGCCGCCGCTGGTCAAGATGGCCACCGGGGAGGAGTCCGACGACGAGTCGCTGGGCGGCGCCGAGATGCACGCCCGGGTCAGCGGCCTGGCCGACTACCTCGCGGCCGACGAACACGACGCGCTGCGGATCGGGCGGCAGATCGTCAGGGGCCTGAACTGGCGCAGGCTGGGGGTCGCCGCGCATGCCGTACGGGATCCGCTGCACGACGAGGACGAGCTGCTGGGAATCGTCCCCGAGGACCTGAAGATCCCCTTCGACCCGCGCGAGGTCATCGCGCGGATCGTGGACGGCAGCGACTTCGACGAGTTCAAGCCCCTGTACGGCGGGAGCCTGGTGACGGGGTGGGCGCGGCTGCACGGCTACCCGATCGGGATCCTGGCCAATGCCCGGGGGGTGCTGTTCAGCGAGGAGGCGCAGAAGGCGGCGCAGTTCATCCAGCTCGCCAACCAGGCTCGCACGCCGCTGGTCTTCCTGCAGAACACGACCGGCTACATGGTCGGCAAGGACTACGAGCAGGGCGGCATCATCAAACACGGCGCCATGATGATCAACGCGGTGTCCAACTCGACCGTCCCGCACCTCACGATCGTCATGGGCGCCTCGTACGGCGCGGGCAACTACGGCATGTGCGGCCGGGCGTACGACCCCCGGTTCCTGTTCGCCTGGCCGAGCGCGAAATCCGCCGTCATGGGGCCGGCGCAGCTCGCCGGGGTGCTGTCCATCGTCAGCCGGGCCTCCGCCCAGGCCCGGGGTCAGGTCTACGACGAGGAGGGCGACGCGGCGATGCGCGAGCTGGTCGAGGCGCAGATCGAGGCCGAGTCGCTGCCGTTCTTCCTGTCGGGCCGCCTCTACGACGACGGGGTCATCGACCCCCGCGACACCCGCACCGTCCTGGGCCTGTGCCTGTCCGCCGTCAACAACGCCCCCGCCCCGGAGCCCGCCGGCTTCGGCGTCTTCCGGATGTGATCATGATCTCGACGTTCCCGGAGACCCCGGTGTCTCCAACGGCCTCCGTGTTCCCGGCGGTCCCGTGCTCACCCGGCCGGAAACCCGTCCTCTCCTCGGGCCGAGGCCTCGCCTCCCCCGCTGCCCCCAGGCTCGCCCCCCGTCTGTCTCCTGCCCCCGGGTTCGCCTCCCACCTGTCACCCCGCTCGCCGTTCAGGACTCACTCGTGATCGGCCGCCTTCTCGTCGCCAACCGGGGTGAGATCGCCCGCCGTGTCTTCCGTACCTGCCGTGACCTCGGCATCGAGACCGTCGCGGTCTTCTCCGACGCGGACGCCGACGCGCCGCACGTGGCCGAGGCCGACCAGGCCGTACGGCTGCCCGGCGTCAAGCCCGCCGACACCTACCTGTCGACAGAGAAGATCGTCGATGCGGCCCGCAGGACCGGGGCCGACGCGGTCCACCCCGGCTACGGTTTCCTGTCGGAGAACGCCGCGTTCGCGCGAGCCGTACTGGACGCCGGTCTGACCTGGATCGGCCCGCCTCCGGAGGCCGTCGCCGCCATGGGTTCCAAGATCGAGGCCAAGGCGCTGATGGCCGGTGCCGGGGTTCCGGTGCTCCCCGGTTTCACCGCCGGGCCCGGCTACTCGATGGACGACCTCGAACGGGACCTGGACGTCGTCTTCACCCGGATGAGCGGTTCGGCGTCCGGATGGTCGATCCCCCTGCTGGTGAAGGCCTCGGCGGGCGGCGGCGGGCGCGGGATGCGGATCGTACGGCTGACCGACGACCTGCCGGAGGCGGTCGAGTCGGCGCGGCGGGAGGCACTGTCGGCGTTCGGAGACGGGACCGTCTTCGTCGAACCCCTCCTGGAGCGTGCCCGGCACATCGAGGTGCAGATCCTGGCCGACCGGCACGGGACGGTGTGGGCGCTGGGCGAGCGCGAGTGCTCGATCCAGCGGCGGCACCAGAAGGTGGTCGAGGAGACCCCGTCCCCGGCGATCTCCCCGGAGATGCGGGAGCGCCTCTGTGACGCGGCGATCAAGGCCGCGAAGACGATCGGATACGTCGGAGCCGGGACCGTCGAGTTCCTCGTCAAGGACGACACGGTCGCGTTCCTGGAGATGAACACCCGGCTCCAGGTGGAGCACCCCGTCACCGAGTGCGTCTACGGCGTCGACCTCGTCGAACTCCAGCTCGGGATCGCCGAGGGAACCCGGCTCGCCGCGTCGCCGCCGCGGCCGTCGGGCCACGCCGTCGAGGTCCGGCTCTACGCCGAGGACCCCGCCCGCGACTGGCTTCCGCAGAGCGGCACCCTGCACCGCTTCGACGTCCCCGGCGTGGACGCCCGCTTCGCACCCATGTCCCACGGCCTCCGATTGGACTCCGGGGTGGAGGACGGATCGGAGATCGGCGTCCACTACGACCCGATGCTCGCCAAGGTCATCTCCTACGGAGCGAGCCGTACCGAGGCGGTGAGAAGGCTCGCCACCGCCCTGGCGAACGCTCGGATCCACGGCCCCGTCACGAACCGGGACCTCCTGGTCAGGGTCCTGCGTCACGAGGCGTTCCTCGCCGGAGACACCCACACCGGGTTCCTGGACGAACACGACCTGACCGGCCCCGCGCGGGGCCCTGCCGGATCGGATCGCGCCCCGGCCGCGCCGGGGCACGACCCGGCGGAGCCGTCGCAGGACCCGGCGGAGCCTGAGCAGGACCGGCCGTCGCAGGACCGGGCGGGGCCTGAGCAGGACCCGGTGGGGCCGTGGGCCGTCCCCCTGTTCGCCCTCGCCGCCGCCCTCGCGTCGGCGGCGGCCAACCGGGCGGCGGCGACCGTGCAGGCCGGGCTGCCGAGCGGGTGGCGCAACGTGGTTTCGCAGCCGCAGCGCACGGCCTTCGCCGAGACGGAGGTCGCCTACCGGATCAGCCGGGACGGTCTGCGAGCCGAGGGGCTCCCCCACACGAACCTGGTCAGCGCCACACCCGCCCTGGTGGTCCTGGAGACCTCGGGCGTGCGGCACCGCTTCGCCGTCGCCCGCTACGACGGGGTGACCCACGTGGACTCCCCCCTCGGCTCCGTACGGCTCACCCCCCTGCCCCGTCTCCCCGAACCCGTCGTGCACGTGGCCCCGGGCTCCCTGCTGGCTCCCATGCCCGGTACCGTGCTGCGCGTTGACGTCAAACCCGGCGACCCCGTCGGCGCGGGGCAGGTGGTCATGGTGCTGGAGGCCATGAAGATGGAACATCGCATCACCGCCCCCACCTCGGGCACGGTCTCCGCGCTGAACGTGACGCCGGGCCGGCAGGTCGAGGCGGGGACCGTACTGGCCGTGATCGAGGAGCGGGATTGACGTCCTCCCCAGGACCAGAGCCCGGGGTCTCCACGATGGAAGGATTGGAATGAACACCGACGGTGGTTGGCCAGTGGAGCGCCTGGTGCACAGGGAGGTGTCCGGAGGGGTCGCGACGATCACCCTGGACTCCCCGCGCAACCGCAACGCGCTGTCCGTGCGTCTGCTCGGCGATCTGGAGGACCGGCTCAACTGGGCGCTGGCCGCCGACGAGGTCCGGGTGATCGTGCTCACCGCGACCGGGCCGGTGTTCTGCTCCGGGGCGGACCTGAAGGAGCAGCGGGTCGAGCCGGGCAACGCGCACGAGGCGCCGGTGACCGCCTCGTTCCCGGAGATCATGAGCCTGATCTGGGAGAGTCCCAAACCGGTCGTCTGCCGGTTGAACGGCACCGCCCGCGCCGGAGGGCTGGGCCTGGTGGCGGCGTGCGACTTCGCGATCGCGCCGGATTCGGCGTCGTTCGCGTTCACCGAGGTCCGGCTCGGCGTGGTCCCCGCGATGATCTCGGTGACGGTGCTGCGGCGGCTCGACCCCCGGGCCGCCGCCGAATACCTGCTCACCGGGGAGGTCTTCGACGCGGCTCGCGCGCAGGAGATCGGCCTGCTCACCCGGGCCGTGCCCGAGGAGGACCTGGACGGCGTGGTCGCCCACTACACCGGCATGCTGCTGCGCGGCGGCCCGGAGGCGCTCGCGATCACCAAGCAGCTCGTGCGGACCGTGCCCACGCTGACCGTCGAGGAGGGCATGCGCCAGATGTCCGAGCTGTCCGCCCAGCGCTTCACCTCCGCCGAGGGCCAGGAGGGCATCGCCTCCTTCATGGAGAAGCGTCCCGCGTCCTGGATCCCCGAGCCCGAGGGGGATTGATGCTGCGCATCGCCAACTGCTCCGGCTTCTACGGCGATCGGCTGTCCGCCGCCAGGGAGATGGTGGAGGGCGGCCCGATCGACGTCCTCACCGGCGACTGGCTCGCCGAGCTGACCATGCTGATCCTGGCCGGCAACCGGTCGAAGGGCCGTCCCGGCTACGCACCGACCTTCCTGACGCAGCTGGAGCACGTTCTCGGGACGTGCCTGGATCGTGGGATCAAGGTCGTGTCCAACGCGGGCGGCCTGGATCCGGCCGGATGTGCCGCCGCGGTGAGCGAGCTGGCCGGCAGGCTCGGACTGTCCGTGAAGGTCGCGCACGTGACCGGCGACGACCTGACCGGCCACGAGCTTGGCGATGCGCTGAATCTGGACACCGGGGAGAAACTCCCCTCCGCGCCGCTGACCGCCAACGCCTACCTGGGCGGCCGGCCGATCGCCGACGCCCTGTCCGCCGGGGCGGACGTGGTGGTGACCGGGCGGGTCACCGACGCCGCGCTGGTCACCGGGCCGGGGATCTGGCGGTACGGCTGGCGCCCCGGTGACTATGACGCGCTGGCCGGCTCGGTGGTCGCCGGGCACGTCATCGAGTGCGGCTGCCAGGCGACCGGCGGGAACTACGCGTTCTTCGGCGAGGTGCCGGACCTGGCGCACTGCGGGTTCCCCATCGCCGAGCTGCACGCCGACGGATCCAGCGTGATCACCAAGCACCCCGGGACCGGCGGGCTGGTCTCGGTCGGCACCGTCACCGCGCAGCTGCTCTACGAGATCGGGTCGCCCCGCTACCTGGGACCCGACGCGATCGCGCGGTTCGACACGATCCGGCTGGAGCAGCAGGGGCCGGACCGGGTCCGGATCTCGGGGACGCGCGGTGAGGCCCCGCCCGACACGCTCAAGGTCGCGATCAACTACCTGGGCGGCTACCGCAACACCATGACCATGGTTCTGACCGGCCTGGACCTCGAGGCCAAGGCCCGGCTCGCGCAGGACGCCATCTGGTCCCGCGTTCCCAGGGAGTCCTTCGAGCAGGTCCACGTCGAGCTCACTCCGATGGCCGACACCGCCCTGCTGCGCATCACCGTGATGGACGCCGACTCCAGGAAGGCGGGGCGCGCCTTCTCATCCGCCGTGGTCGAGACCGGCCTGGCCAGTTACCCGGGCTTCTACGGTCTCACTCCCCCGGGCCAGGCCTCCCCCTACGGCGTCTACTGGCCCACCCTCATCCCGGTGCGGGCCGTGCAGGCACGCGTCTGGCTCGACGGCCGGCAGCTCGACGGCCCGCCCGGCCATCAGCGGCCCGACGACTCTTCCGATCCTCAGCGGCCCGACGACTTCCCCGATCGTCAGCTACTCGGCGGCCCGCGGCTCGACGGTCAGCGGTCCGACAGCGGTGAGCGTTCCGTTCCCCAGACGGCACCGGCCGCGTCAGCGCTCTCCCCCGGGATCCCCGGGCAGGGCGAACCGGCGATCGAGGACGGCGACCTGCCTGCCGTACAGGCCCCGCTGGGCACGATCATGGGCGCCCGTTCCGGGGACAAGGGCGGAAACGCCAACCTGGGTGTCTGGGTCCGTACGACCGGGCAGTTCGACTGGCTGACCGGCTACCTGACGGTCGAGCGCCTGGCGGAGCTCCTCCCCTTCACCGCGAAGCTCAGGGTCGAACGCTTCGAGCTACCCAACCTGCTCGCCCTCAACTTCGTGGTTCACGGTCTCCTCGGCCGAGGCGTGGCCGCCAGCCCGCGCCTCGACGCCCAGGCCAAGGCTCTCGGCGAGGAGCTCCGTGCCAAGCTCGCCGAGATCCCCCGATCCCTCCTCCAGGCTCCCGTACGGCCCGCGCCCCCGGCGCCACCCGCGTAGACCCTGCCCCACGGGGAGCGCATCCTCAGGCGTGAACGGCTGATCGCCACCACGCCCCCCGTACCCACCCGACCCGCCTGCCGGCCACTCCGACAACCATCCCCGCCGACTCCTTCCCGACTTCCCGACTGGATGATCATCATTCCGGATGGATCTCCATCGCCGGCAGGCGTCGGCAAGGCCGAAGACCGCAGGTCAAGGAGGCAAAGACTTACCGAAGGGGTCGTGTCGCGGCCACTGACCGGCGTGGCACAGGTGTTTCCTGGGTACCCGTATTGGCCTTACTTCCTTGGAGGTCGGGGATGAGGAAGTTGCTATTTGTCGGCGCGCTCGCGGTTGGCCTGTTCGCCACCGGATGCGGCGGCACTGAAGAGAAGGACGCGACCGAACCGATCGCGGCGGACGGGGTCAAAGCAACACCGACCGCATCCGCATCCGCATCCGTATCCGCGTCCGCGACGCCGGCGGCGGCTGGCGCCATGGTCGACCTGGCGGAAACGAAGATCGGAAAAGTTCTGGTAGGTGAGAAGGGCCGCACGCTCTACCTCTTCGAGAAGGACAAGAACGGGAAGTCAGCGTGTTCGGGCCCCTGCGCTCAGGCGTGGCCGCCGCTTGTCATGTCTGAGAAGCCCAGAGCCGGTAACGGCATCAAGGAGAACCTGCTCGGCACCACCAAGCGTGACGACGGCGAGACCCAGGTGACCTACAACGGTCATCCGCTCTACTACTACATCAAGGACCAGAAGCCGGGCGACACCACGGGCCAGGACGTCGAGGCATTCGGCGCCGAGTGGTACGCGGTGAACACGAACGGCGAGAAGGTGCACGGCTAGGACCGTCCCGTTCCAGGGCGTCTCATCCGAGGATCGCGACGGCCGCCGCACCCGTTCGGGGCGGCGGCCGTCGCCGTTCTCGTGACCGCAGGAGACCCAGCCACTGGCAGCCGACGGGATCGAGGAGATCGCGCTCATCCTGAAGGCCTAGCCACCGCATCGGTCGGAAGCGTGGCAGGCCGACCGGCCTGCCACGCCGTACCCCCGGGTCCGAAACCCCGGCCACGCCTAACCCGCGATCTGGTGCCGGGCAGCGGTCAGGGCTGTCTCGAGGTCGACGCCGAGCTCACGCAGGCCGTCGCGTAGGCCCGCGCCGCTTCCTCGAGCCGCTCGCCACGCTCTCTCTCGGCCAGCTCGGGAATCCCCCGCACGACGGTGCCCTGTCCCACTCTGCCTCGTAGGTATCCGGCGCTCTCCAGCTCTCGGTAGGCCCGCGCGACCCTCCCGGACGCCAGGCCGAGATCTCGGGCGAGCTGCCGGATGCTCGGCAACCTCGTGGTCGACGCCGCCTGCGGCTGACCGTACAGGCCATGGACCCGGAGATCTCGCCGGAGCGGGGCCGGGGCCGGGAGCGATCAGCGGGGTCGGCGCCCGGAGGGGCGCGACGGCTCATCGCTCAGTTCGTGCCACTGGCCGCATACGTGGAGCCGTTGGCCGCACTCCCGGAGCGGAACGCCCGCAATTTCATGATTGAAACGTTCATGCAACCTTTCAAACTCTACGATTGCACGCAATTGCTCCATAGGACTGGCTCGGGAAGGAATCAGCCATGCGACTGCGGTTTCTTGGCTCCACCTCGGAGGCGGGCGCCTGCCCCTCTCTCTACGAAACCGATCGCGGCACCATCGTCGTCCAGGGCATGCAGGTGACCGACCCGGAAGCCCTGGCTGATCTGCGCGACGTCCTGGACGGCGAGACCATCATCGAGGTCCCCCGCGAGCTTCTCGTAGACATCGCCCGCAGGGTGCTTCTGTAAATATTGGTCACGATTGGGAGCCGTCTATGGCATGATCCACCGCTCGGGTCTAGCGTCGTGCGCACCATGCGGGAGATGACGTGAATACGCGGAACGACCAGGTCGGCAGAGACTGCGGCGCCTCGCCCACACGACCGGCTGAGGAGATCGTGTGAGTGAGTTCCAGCAGGCCAGGGCCGACCTGGGCGCGCAGCTTCGGCAATTGCGCGAGTCGGCCCGCCTATCGGGCAAGGATCTGGCCGAACGGCTCCGGTGGCAGGCTTCCAAGATCTCCAGACTGGAGAACGCCCGCCAGACCCCCACCGAGGACGACATCGTCCTGTGGGGGCGAGCGGTGCAGGCCACCCCGGAGGCCATCGAGGAGCTCGTCGAGCAGGCCTCAGCGCTGCTGGAGCGCCAGGACTCCTGGCGACAGCGGCATCGCAGCGGCCTGGCCGCGCTCCAGGAGGACATCCGGGAGATGGAGGCCCGGACCACGCTGCTGCGGGTCTTCGAGCCGGGCGTGGTCATCGGCCTGTTGCAGACCACCGAGTACGCCAGGAGCATCTTCACCCGGATCAAGCGCCTCTACAACGCACCCGACGAGATCGACGCGGCCATCAGGGTGCGCATGCAGCGCCAGGAGATCCTCTACGACCAGAACAAGAAGTTCAGGTTCGTCCTGCCCGAGGCCACATTGCGCTACCGGCTGGCCCCGCTTGACGTGATGCGCGGGCAGCTCGACAGGCTGCTGGCCGTGACCGCGCTCCCCAACGTGGAGTTCGGTGTGATCCCCTTCGAGGCGCCCCTCCCATCCGCGCTGCTCAACGGCTTCTGGATCTACGACGAGGACCACGTGGCGGTGCCGACCAGGACCAGGGACCTGATCCTCCGCGACCCGGACGACATCGCCTTCTACATGCGGGCCTTCGAGGAACTCTCCGAGGCCGCGGTCTTCCGGGACGAGGCCAGATCGGTGATCGTGAGAGTGCTGGAGGACTTCGCCAGACAATCGGCAGGCAAAAAGCCGCAATTGCTTGATTAATCCCCCAAGATCGTGCAATTCTCTGTCGAGACGGAGGTGACGCACGATGCTGGACACGCTGTCTTGTCTGGAGAGGTTCGCCATTGCGACTCGGTTGCATGCGGACTTGTCGGTGCAGAGGATTTCATTCGGAGATCCTGCTTACGTCTGCGTCCGCAATCGCTTCAGCAACACACTGGTAGAGACCGTGACATGCTCCCCGGACGGTGGCTTCATCACCTCGTGGGGCTATCGGCTCGGCACCACCGACTACATCGAGGAGGCCGCCGCACGGCTGGCCTTCCTGCTGGCGGCGTTACCGGCCTGACACGGGGGATCCGGCGGAGAAAACCGCGGGGTCCAGTCCGACCTCGCGGGCGGCGGCGACCCGGGCGTGGTGCAGAAGGCGGGTCCGGGACATGTTTCCCGCGTGCAGGGTGTAACGGACCACCAGGCCGTCGAGCATGCCGTCGATCCGCTCGGCCGACCCCTGAGGGTCGTCGCAGACGAACTCGCCCGTGGCCACACCCTCCGTGATCACCTCGCCGAGGATCTCGATCCAGGCGCCTTCCAGCTCCAGCAGGATGGTCCGGACGTGCGGCTCGCGCACCCCGACCGCCCAGGCGTCGAGCCAGAGGATCCAGCTCTGGTCGGAGCGGGAGGCCGGGATGTAGAAGAGCAGGACGCGGTCCAGCCGCTCCACGGCGGTGCCCGGCTCCGCGACGATCTCCCTCAGCCGCTGGATCTCCGAGTCGCTGGTGCTGCGAAGCATCTCGGTGATGAGATCGTCTTTTGTGGCGAAGTGATAGTGGATCAGCCCGCCGCTCACATTGGTCGCCTTGGCGATGTCGGCGACGCGCGTGCTGGCCAGCCCCCGCTCGAGCACGACCCTTCGGGTGGCGTCGAGCAGCTCCGCTCGACGCTGATCGGCCTGGTCTGCGCGGCTGCTGCGCGCCCCTCCTCCGCTGTGCACGGCGCAAGACTACAGTCGCGGTTCCCGATGCGGCGGCTCAGCCGCGGTTGCAGGGCAGCCGGTCGCCGGAGCCCCCGTGCTCCGAGGCGGCGAACACCCCGGCTCCGGGTGGCTCATCGACCCCCATAACCTCCGCGGCCGGCATGGACGACGTGACCGACATGGACGGCGTGAGTGGCGTGGCCGACGTGAGCGGCGGGCCATGGCGGATCGAGCCGTCGGGCTCTCACCCTCGGACGGAAGAGCCGGGCAGGCGCACCCGGGCGCGCGTTCCGCGGCCCGCGGCGTTCTCCAGGGTGATCTCTCCCCCGGCGTCCCGTACGGCCTGCGCCACGATGGCCAGCCCCAGGCCGGAGCCTGGCATGCTGCGCGCCGAGGACGACCGCCAGAACCTGTCGAACACGTACGGCAGCTCGTCCTCCGGGATGCCCGGGCCGTGGTCCCTGACGGCCAGCTCGCCATCGTGGAGCCGTACGGTCACCGGCCCCGTCGCCGAGCCACCCCCCAGGCCCGTCGCCGGACCGCTCCCCGAGCCGGGCCCCACGATGCTCCGCGAACCGTCCGTCGAGCCGGGCGCCCCGCCGCTTTGCGAACCGTCCGTCGAGCCGGGTGTCCCACCGCTCCCCGAGCCGTTCACCGGTTCGGACGTCGTGCCGCTCTCCGAGAACTTCACCGCGTTGTCCAGCAGGTTCACCACGGCCCGCTCCAGGGCGGCCTGGTCACCGTGGACATACCAGGGGCGTAGCTCGACCTCTATCGAGGTGTCGGGGGCCCGGAGCCGGGCCCGGCGCACGGCGGCCTCGACCACGTCGTGGAAGGCGACCTCGACGTACGGCTCGTGCTCGTCCTCGGAGCGCGAGAGCTGCAGCAGGTCCCCGACCAGCGTGGACATCTCCTCGAACTGGGCCTTGAGGCTGTTCAGCAGCCTGCGTTTGGGGCCCGGGTCCAGCGGGCGGCCCGCGTTCTCGCTGCGCAGCAACAGATCGATGTTGGTGCGCAGACTGGTGAGCGGGGTGCGCAGCTCGTGCCCGGCGTCGGCGATCAGCCGCCGCTGGCGCTCGCGGGATCCGGCCAGCGCGGTGGTCATCGCGTTGAACGAGGTGCCCAGCCTGGCGATCTCGTCGGTGCCCTCGACCGGAAGCCTGGTGTCGAGGTCCTCGGTCCTGGCGACGTGCTCGACGGCCTCGGCCAGACGGCCGACCGGGCGCAGCGCCGTACGGGAGACGAACAGCCCCGCCGAGGTCGCGCCGAGCACACCGAGCGCGGCGACCCCGGCGAGGATCCAGGCGAGCGTGGTGAGGGTGGACTGGAACTCGGTCAGCGTCCGGGACTCCATCACCGCGAGGCCGGACCCGACGCTCCTGGTCAGCACGCGCACCTCCGCCCCCTCCTCCGTGGTGCCGTTCCTGATCGCCTCCTGCCCCGCGGGCCCCGCGGCCAGGTCGCGGTCGGCCGGGGTGACCTTGACGCCGGGGGCGCCGACGACGCACCTTCCTCCTTGCGCGTCGATCGCCTGGAGGGGCTGGAAACGGAACGGCAGCGGCCGGGTGGGAAAGCCCCTGTCGCAGTACTGCTGGATCCACTCGATGCCCTGCGGTCCCTTCGGCCCGTGCAGCGAACGGTCCATCTGGTCGAGCAGCTCGCTCCTGACAATGAACCAGCAGACCGCCGCGCACACCGCGATCGCCACCGCGACCGCCGTCGCGACCAGCAGGGTGAGCCGCGAGCGCAGGGAGCGGCGGCCGTTCACGGTGAGAGCCGCAGCACGTAGCCGACACCCCGGACGGTGTGGATCAGCCGGGGGCGTCCCGCGGTCTCGGTCTTGCGGCGCAGATACATGACGTAGACGTCGAGGGAGTTGGAGGACGGCTCGAAGTCGAAGCCCCACACCTCGCTGAGGATCTGCTCGCGGGTGAGCACCTGGCGGGGATGGACCATGAGCAGTTCCAGCAGGAGATACTCGGTCCGGGTCAGTTCGAGCGGCTCGCCCGCCCGGGTGACCTCGCGGCTGAAGGTGTCCATCCGCAGGTCGCCGTAGGCCAGCACGCCGTCGTCCTCCGCCGCGGGCGCGCTCAGCGCGCCGCGCCGCAGCAGTGCCCTGACCCGGGCCAGCAGCTCGTCCAGCTCGAACGGTTTGACCAGATAGTCGTCGGCCCCGGCGTCCAATCCGGAGACCCGGTCGCCCACGGCGTCCCGGGCGGTGAGCATGAGCACCGGCACGTGGTTGCGCACCGCCCTGAGCCTGCGGCAGGCGGTCAGCCCGTCCAGCCGCGGCATCATCACGTCGAGCAGCACCAGGTCGTACGGCTCCCGCTCCAGCGTCTCCAGCGCGGCCTGCCCGTCCGAGGCCAGGCCGACCCGGTATCCCTCGAACTCCAGGCTGCTCTGCAACGCCTCCCTGAGCGCGGGCTCGTCGTCCACGACCAGCACCCGCGCGGCCTCACCGTCACCCATGGCCCCAACGCTAGACGCTCACCGGACATCTAGGTCAAATGCCCCGTCCTTCGGGCGGAGAGGAAGCTCTTCTTGGGTTTTCTCTTGGTGTGCAGGTCGGGCTCGGTAGGGCTGGGATGTTCCGCGATAGCCAAGCGGGATGTGCTTGTCAGTCACGTGGGACGTGTGTGTTTGAGCGCGGCGGGGCGTGCCGTGTCCGCGCGGGGAGGCTTCGGGGTTGCCCGGCCGGTGAACCGCGAACCGACAGACCCGGCTGGAAGGCCGGGTGCTGGAATCCCCGGTTTTCAAAACCGGGGAGGACGTCAACATGAGAGTCCGATGAATGCCGTTCTGTGTTGCTCGGTGAGGGTCGAGGAGCTGCCGCGTCGCTGCGGCAGCGTTCTCCGTTTCCGGAGTCAGTGCAGGCAGACCAGCACGGTGCCGACCCATCACCACAACACCGGTCTCAGGCCAGGAGTGCCATGGCCGCGTTGTGGCCGGGGATGCCGCTGACCCCGCCGCCGCGCCGGGCGCCCGCGCCGCAGAGCAGGATGCGCTCGAACTCGGTCTCCACGCCCCACCGCCCCCGCTCGCCGTACGGCCAGGACAGATCGCGGTGGAAGATGTGGCCGCCGGGCAGGCCCGCCTCGTTCTCCAGGTCGACCGGGGTCCTCGCCTCCAGGCAGGGGCTTCCGTCGGGGGCGCGCAGCAGGCAGTCCTCGATCGGTTCGGCGAGCACCCGGTTCATCGAGGCGAGCGTGGCACCGAGCGCGGCCTCACGCGCTCCGGCCGGATCCTCGCGGAACAGCCGGGCGGGCATGTGCAGGCCGAACAGGGTCATCGTCTGGGCTCCGGCGGCCCGCAGGCCGGGGCCGAGGATGGAGGGGTCGGTCAGCGAGTGGCAGTAGACCTCGGCCGGGGGCAGTTCCGGGATCCGCCCGGCGGCGGCCTCGGCGTAGGCGCGGGCGAGCTGGTCGCGGCCCTCGTTGATGTGGAACGTGCCGCTGAACGCCGCCACGGGGTCGACATCGGCGTCCCTGAGCCGGGGCAGCCGCGACAGCACCATGTTGATCTTGAGCTGGGCGCCTTCAGGCGTGGGCTCGTCGGCTCCCAGCAGACGGGCGAGTACTGCGGGCGGCACGTTGGCCAGGACCCGGTCACCCCGGACCACGTGTTCCCCGCCGGCGTCGCGGAAGGCGACCTCGCCGGAGGGATCGACGGCGAGGACCTCGGCGCCGGTCAGGATCTCGGCTCCGGCCGCGCGGGCGGCGTCCGCGAGACCATCGGAGACCGCGCCCATGCCGCCGACCGGGACGTTCCAGTCGCCGGTCCCGTCGCCGATCACGTGATAGAGGAAGCACCGGTTGGCGAGCAGGCTCGGGTCGGAGGGATCGGCGAAGGTGCCGATCAGCGCGTCGGTGAGCACCACTCCACGCACGGTGTCGTCGGCGAACCTCTCGTCCACGACCTCGCCGATCGGCCGTTCGAACAACTCCCGCCAGGCCTCGTCGCCGACGAGGTCCCGCATCGCCTCGCGGTCCACGAGGGGTTCCAGCAATGTCGGCGCCACCCGCTCCGCCACGTGGGCGGTCATCGCGTAGAGGCGACGCCACGCGTCCAGGTCGGCGGAGCCGCCGGTGACCCGGGTGAAGGAGGAGGCGGTCCGGGTGGCGTCGCCGTTGTCCACCAGCAGTCCCGTGTCCCCCACGGGCGTGTAGGACGCGTAGCGGCGGCGGCGCAGTGTGACGTTGAGCCCGAGGTCTTTCGCGACCTTGGCGGGCAGGAGGCTGACGAGGTAGGAGTAGCGCGAGATCCGGGCGTCGACCCCGGCGAACGCCCGCGCCGAGACGGCGAGACCGCCGACGTGGTCGAGACGCTCCAGGACGAGGACCCGGCGGCCCGCTCGGGCAAGGTAGGCGGCGGCGACCAGGCCGTTGTGGCCGCCTCCGGCGATCACGACGTCATAGCGAGAACGGAGCACGGGACATCCCGGTGAGATGAGGGGCGACGGGGCGGGGACTCCGGATGGTCAGAGACCGGTCTGCCAGTGCGGCTCAGGACAGAGCACGCTGGACACCTCAATCACTACCATGTCACGCACCATATATCGAAGGCGACAAACCGGTCTACGGTCGCTCACGGCTCGCCGCCCACAGGTCATCGGTGCACCGGTCACAGGTCACCGGCGCACGAATCGCCGCTCACAGATCACAGATCACAGATCGCTGGTCGCTGGTCAAAGATCGCTGGTTACCGACACCCGGATCACTGATCACCGGTCATCCGGCTCGCGGATGCTCGCGAGCCACGGAGAGGGTGATCTTCAGGAGGGTCGCGGCGGGGCCGGTGGGGGTGCTGCCGCGGCGCCAGACCGCGCGCAGCCGGCGTTCGAGGTCGATGCCCTGGGTGGCCACCTCGACCAGGCGGCCGGTGGCCAGCTCCGTCTCCACCGCGTAGCCACTGAGCACGGCGGGCGCGGCGCCCTCGCGGGCGGCGCCCTTGACCGCGGCGTTGGAGCCGAGTTCGAGTCTGGGGGCGGCGACGGCGTGGCCGGCCAGCGCGAGGTCCAGGGTCTCGCGGGTGCCGGAGCCGCGCTCGCGGACGACCAGCGGGGTGGCGGCCAGCTCGGCGGCGAGCAGCGGGGTCCGGCGCCGCGCCCACGGGTGGCCCGGCGCGACCACCACGACGAGGCGGTCGGTGGCGACCACGCGGGAGGTCAGCCCGGACGGCACCGAGGGCCCCTCCACGAATCCGAGCTCGACCCCGCCGCCGACGAGTCTCGCCACCTCGGCCGAGTTCTGCACGTCCAGGCCGACCTGGACCGCGGACTCCCGGCCCTGCAGCTCCCCCAGCCAGCGCGGCAGCAGGTATTCGGCCACGGTCATACTGGCCGCGATGTGCAGATGGGCCGCCCGGCCGTGCCGTACCGCCTCCACGCCGCGCATCAGCTCCTCGGCCGCCGACAGCACCTGCGTGGCCCAGGCCGAGACCATCGCGCCCTGCGGGGTGAGGGTGGAACCGCGCGGGGTGCGCTCCAGCAACGGCAGCCCGAGACGGCGCTCCAGCAACGAGATCCGCTTGCTCGCCGACGGCTGGGCGATGCCCCCGGCCCGGGCCGCCTGGCCGAGGCTGCCCAGGCGGTCCACATCGACGAGCAGGCGCAGGGACTCGAGATCGGGCAGCTCACTCATAGCCCCAGGCTATGACCTTTACGGAGCCGACACCTACCGGCCGGCCGCGCCGGCACGCCGGTCACGACCGTTCCTCTCCCCGTCTCCGAGGGCCTGACGCCCCCGCGGCGGCCGAACGTCACCGTGGCGGGCGTGTACGGCGGCCGGACACCGGTCGAACATTGGTCGAACATCGGCCGAACACTGCGAGATCGGGGAGGGACACGGCCATCATCGGCGGGATCTCACCGATCCATGTTGTCGTCGTTGGCTGATCTTTGAGTAGACGTCTCCCGGCAAGCACCGTAACGTGCTCCTTTTAGGAGAGACCGGGCCGTTTGCACCGTTCCAAGAAGGGGCAGGAACCGGCCTCTGATGAGGAGACAGAACCAGCTCATGCGTACCATCGAACAGCCCGCCGGCAGCACGCTCCGCCCTTCACCCGAGGTGGCCGAGGCACTGGCGCAGGGCGCCCCGATCGTGGCGCTCGAATCCACGATCATCTCGCACGGCCTCCCACAGCCCCGCAACCTCGAGGTAGCGGTGGAGCTGGAGGAGATCGTCCGCAAGGCCGGGGCGGTACCGGCGACGATCGCGGTGCTGGACGGCGTGGCACGCATCGGCCTGAACAAGCACGAGCTCAAGCGGGTCGCCGGCGAGCCCGGCCTTCGCAAGCTCGGCTTCCGCGACCTGCCCGCCGCCGCCGCGCTCAGGGTCAGCGGGGCGACCACGGTCTCGGCGACCTCGTTCCTGGCCGCCAGGGCGGGCATCCGGGTCTTCGCCACCGGCGGTCTCGGCGGCGTGCATCGCGAGTGGGCCGACACCCAGGACGAGTCGGCCGACCTCGACATGCTGAGCCGTACCCGCATCACCGTCGTCTGCGCGGGCGTGAAGTCCATCCTGGACGTCCCGGCCACCCTCCAGCGGCTCGAGACGCGGGGTGTCACCATCGCGGGGTTCCGCACCGACGAGTTCCCCGGCTTCTACCTGCACACCTCCGGCGAGCCGATCGACTGGCGGATCGAGACCCCGGCCGAGGCCGCGGGCATCATGCGAGCCCAGGACGCGCTCGGCGGCCCGGAGAGCGCCCTGATCGTGGCCAACCCGGTGCCGCTGGAGGATCAGCTCGACCCCGCCCTGCACGACCGGGTCCTCGCCGAAGCCCTCGACGCGGCCGAGCGGGAGCAGGTCACCGGCCAGGCCATCACCCCGTTCCTTCTGGGGTATCTGGTGCGCGGCACCGACGGCGCCTCTCTCGAGGCGAACCTGGCCGCCGTACGAGGCAACGCCCGCGTCGCCGGGCAGATCGCGGTTTCCTGGAGCCGGGGAAACTGAGGCAGTCGTGACCGGAACAGGTTTGCTGGTTATCGGCGACGTGGTCACCGATGTCGTCGCGCTTCACGGAGGGTCCGCCCTGTCCGGCCTGGCCGTCGGAACGGACACCGCCGCCGACATCGTGCTGCGCCCCGGCGGCTCCGGGGCCAACACCGCCTCCTGGGCCGCCCACCTGGGCGCCGACGCGCGGATCCTGACCCGGGTCGGCTTCGACACCGGCGAGTGGCACGCCGCCGAGCTACGGCGCTTCGGGGTCCGGCCGCATCTGCGCGTGGACCCCGACCGGCCGACGGCCGTGGTGATCGCGATGGTCGACGTGACCGGAGAGCGGTCCATGCTCACCAACCGGGGTGCGGGCGGGCACATCGGCGTCGACGACTGGGACGAGAGCCTGCTCGACGGGGTGGACCATCTTCACCTGTCCGGATACACGCTGTTCGCCGAACCGGGCCTGCAGCTCTCCCGGCTGGCCCTGGCCCAGGCCGCCCGGCGCGGCATCTCGATCAGCGTGGATCCCGCCTCGACCGGCTTCCTGCGCTCGTTCGGCCCTGAACGGTTCATCCAGGAGACCCTGACCTCCCAGCTGATCATCCCCAACCGGGACGAGGCCCTGCTGCTCACCGGCGAGACCTCCGCCGAGCGGGCGGCCGAGAAACTGAGCCTCCGGTACGGCGCGGCGGCGGTGAAGCTCGGTTCCCGGGGTGCGCTGATGGCCCGGAACGGAAAGTTGGCCGCCTGGGTTCCCGGAGTCGCCGCCGAGGTGATTGACTCCATTGGTGCGGGAGACGCGTTCGCCGCCGGACTGCTGACGGCCCTGCTCAAGGGGGCCGACGACGAGGCCGCGCTGGACGCCGGACGCCGCGCCGGAGCGGAGGCGGTAACACTGGTAGGCGGTCGCCCGCGTACCCTTCCGTCTGATTTGAGCACCAACCAGCTTTACCCTCTTAACGCCAATTGATAGCTTGCGGCGTAGGCTGCACCATTAGCCACATGCGTCACTTTGGGGAGGTTGCGGTCCGCCGATGGATGCCGAGTCATCGATCTGCCTGAGTGATCTGGTTCCGGCCCTGCGCTGGAGCCGTCCACAGCAGATCGCCGAAGCCCTGGCCGACTCCCGCCTGCCCGCGGGCTGGTGGGCCTCGGTCACCCTGCCCAAGGCCCTCGGCATCGCCGGTCTCGACTGGGTCTGTGACCGGCTGGCCCGGCTCTCGCTGTCCCGCTGGGACCATCTGCCACTGTGTGACGTGCTGCCCGCGCTGCACGTGCACACGGTCGACCCGACCCTGCCGGGCTGGCCCGAGGCCGCGCGTTCGGCCATCTCCGGGCTGGGCGGCTGGTCCCGGCTGCGCCGCCTGACCGCCGGAGACCTGAACGGGCCGTCGATGGCGGCCTCCCCCGAAGTCGTGATCACCGCCATGTTCCGCGAGGTGCTGAGCCGGATTCCCGGGATCCCCGAGCAGGCGGCGCCGCCCCTGCTCGCCGCCGCGGAGGCCCCGGCGCAGATCCCGGCCCAGGTTCCCGCGCAGATGCCCGCCCAGGCCCCCGCACAGATGCCGCCCCAGGCCCCCGTACGGGTCCCGGAGCAGGTTCCCGCGCAGGCCGTCACGCAGCCCCCGGTGCACGTTCCCGCGCCACCGGTTCCGCCGGCCCCGGCCCCGCAGCCGGCTCCCGAGCCCGCGGTCCGTCTCAGCGACTACCCGCTGGTGCGTCTGGTGGACAACATGTTCCGCGACTGGAGCCCACTGGAACGCGCGGTCGCCGTAGAACGGCTCTTCGCCGTCGACCCGATCAGCCTGCGCGCGCTCGCACACAAGCTGAACGCCGACCGTGACGCTCTCTCGGCGGCTCAGCGGGCCGCCGAAGAACGCATACTGCTCTGGTTGCGCTCCTCGGAGTCCGCCCCGCTCACCGGCCACATGTTCGGGCTCACCGAGTGGCTGGGCGCCGCCGCCACCAAGGACCAGCTCATCGGTGCCGACCCCGCGCACGCGATCGAGGTCCCCACGCTTCACACCCCGCTCTGGCGGGTGCTGGTCACGCTCATGCCCGACCGGCGGCTCCAGGACGACTGGCTCGTCGTGGGCGACCTGGGCGGCCTGCGCGACCGGACCCGCCAACTCCTGGCGAATAAACCCATCGACGCCGACGCGGTCGCGCTCATGGAGAACCAGCTCGGCATCCGCGCCCACTCCGCCCAGGCCTGGCTCGACGCACTCGCCGCGAGCGCCACGCGGACGGACAACTGGTCGGAGGAGGCCGCCGCCGAGGCCACCAAGCAGCTGCCGCGCCGCACACCGGGCGTCAACGGCCACCGCCACCGCGGCGGAGCGCCGATCCCGCAGGTGAGCGCCGACTCCATCGACCCCCGTGCCGCTCTGGCCGCACTCTCGGCCCTGTCCGGCGGCAACACCCGGCCGCACCTGATCACCAGCCGTCGCGCACCGCTCCACCCGCCGACCAACCCGACCACCGACCCGAGCCGCTGGCAGCGGATAGAGGTGACCAGCGACCATCTGCGGGGCGGCCCGGTGGCCGTGCCCGAGGGGTACGCCACCCGCCTCGGCATGCGTCCCGGCACGCTGCTGTCGGTGACCGGCCCCGGTGACAACGCGGTGGTCCTGGTCTGGCGCGACCATCCCGTCTTCGACTCCCTGCAGCCGGTGCTGATGCGCCTGAACGCCCGGCCGGGCGACCAGGTGTACGTCACCGTGGACGGCTACCGCCTGGACGCCCAGCTTCCCAGCTGACGCGCCTGAACGCCCGGCCGGGCGTTCAGGTGTACGTCACCGTGGACGGGCCCCGGCGGCGTCCGTGTTCGCGGCATATCCACGTTTCACGCCCATGGGCAAGGCGTCAGGCCCGGCGTAGCATGCGGTCATGGCAGTCCTTCACCCTCGGCGTATCGCGTGGGAGGGCGCGCGGGTCTTCGTCTCCGCGGCCAACGCGAACGCCTACTGGTGGCTCAGTGGCATGGTCGAGCAGCACCTCGGCGCTCCGTACCGGCTGAAGCTGTCACGGACGCGTCTCCGCCTGCAGTCGGAGACGGACCCGAGGTTCCCCGGGGTTGCCGAGTTCTCCGAGGCCGGGGCCTGGCGGGTCTGCCTGGACGAGCTGCTTGACAGTCGGCCGGACGTCGCACCGCTTCTCAGCCAGATCGTCAGGGAGACCTCGGTCCGGCTCTCTCGCTGAAGCGGCGTACTCGTCGACGACAGGGCACGCCGTCCATCCGGAGGGCCCTGACGGCCGGGGAGCCGCCCGCAGCCTCCCCGCACCGCGCCTCCCTACACCACGACCCTGTGCCGCCGTCGCTGCGACAGCATGCCGTCGACGGCGAACGCTCCGCCGCCGCTGAAACCGACGGCCAGGCTGCCCGCCGCGAGGGCGAGGACAAACTCGAAGCCGCCCTCCTCCGCCGTGAAGCCGTTCGCCCCGTGGACGAACACGATCGCGCCGATCATGTCCAGCACCAGCAGGGTGCCGAAGACAGGCAGCGCGACCCCCAGGATGAGGGCGACTCCGCCGACGACCTCAAGGGCGGCCACCCCCGGCGCGGTCAAGCCGGGCAGTGGCACTCCAAACGACGCGAAGGACTTCGTCACGCCGGAGAGCCCCGTGGTGAACTTCTGTATCCCATGGAAGAGGAAGATCATCCCGATGCCGATCCGTGCCAATAGGAGGGTATAGGGACGCACCTTGTCAATCATGCTGATCCCTTCCTGTCATTCGAATGCGAACCGAACAACATAGATAGTTCAAATTCGAACAAGTCATAGAATGTATGGGTGACGGACGCGAGATGGCTCAGCAAGACGGAGATGGACGCCTGGATGTCGTACGTCGCGGCGACACATCTGCTGGAGCGGCGCGTCGAGGAGCAGTTGAAAGCCTCCGGGTTAACCCATGCCCAGTACGAGATCCTGGCAAAGCTCTCGGCCTCCGCCGGGCGGCGGCTGCGGATGACCGAGCTCGCGCGTCAGGTGGTGGTGTCCAAAAGCGGGCTCACCTACCAGATCGGCCAGCTCGAAAAGCGGGGTCTCGTCGAGCGGACCGCCCACCCCTCCGACGACCGGGGTGTCCTCGCCGTGCTCACCGAGAAGGGCGTGCGCTGCCTGGAGCGGACCGCCCCGGGGCACGTGGCCGTCGTCCGCGCCTTCCTGATCGACCGGCTCACTCCCGACGAGCTGCGGACCATGACCCGGATCATGACGAAGGCCGCCGAGGCGACGACCTCGGCGGCCGGCCCACGGCTCGGAACACCCTCGCCGGAGCCCTCGCCCCTCACCTGGGGCGGCTGATCCGCCTCGGGCGCGACGTACGGAAAATCATTCGTCAGGCCTCTTTCCCCAGCCACGGGCCCTGGCGCGACCTTTCCGCGGAGCGGTCCGGGGCATACAAGACATCCGGTACGGCCCGCGCGGGGGAGCATGACCGCGCGAGCCGTACCGGATCATGGCCGCATCGCCGGGTCAGGTGGCGGTGCAGCTCACGGAGGACGGCACACCGTTGGTCCCGGACCAGTTACCGGTGAAGCCGAAGGACGTGGAGGCGCCCGAGGAGAGGCTTCCGTTGTGGGACGCGTTCCTCACCGAGACGCCGGCGCCGCTCTGGGTGTGCGTGCCGTTCCAGAGCTGGGTGATGGTCTGGCCGTTCGGGAAGGACCAGCTTGCCGTCCAGCCCGCGACGGCCGCTCCCCCGGTGCTCTTCACGGTCACCTCGGCCTGGAAACCGCCCTGCCAGGAGCCGGTGAGCTTATAGGTGGCGGTGCAGGCCTTGCCGCCGGGCACGGTGGGAGTCGGCGTGGGCGTGACGGGAGGAGTCGGGGTCACGGTGGGTGTGGGGGTCGGCGTGGTGGGGGGCTGCCAGGGAGCCGCCATGGCCAGGTCGTAGGCGCGCTGCGGCACGAACTGCCCGGCCGCCGCGATGCAGCCGTCCGCCTCGCCCGGCAGCTTGATCCAGAGGAACGCGTCGATCATGGAGTCGCCGGTCTCGGTCGTGCTCGGCGTGCCGATCGCCCGCCCCGCCGGGTCACACCACTCGCTGCCCTGCGGGCCGTTGCCGTTGCGACTGGTGTCGATCACCGCGCGCAGGCGGGAGACGCCGGTGGCGGCGAGGATGTTCTTGGCGTACGCGACCTCGGTGGAGCTCGACCGGTAGTTGGAGACGTTGAGGGAGATGCCGTCCGCGCTGTTCGCGACGTCCGCCGCCCTCAGACGGGTCGCGGCTTCGGAGGCCGACAGCCATGCCGAGTGCCCGATGTCGAAGTAGACCTTGGCCGTCGACGAACCCGCCTTGAGCTTCTTGCCGGCGTACGCCATGGAGGCGTTGGTCTCCTGCTGCTGGGAGGAGTTCATGCAGCTGGTCATGATCGGGAGCACGTCGGGCTCCAGGATGATCGTCGCAGGACGTCCCTGGAGACCGGCCGCGACCTCGTCGATCCATTGCCGGTAGGCCGTGTGGTTGGGCGCGCCACCGGTGCTCGCGCCGCTGCAGTCCCGGTTCGGAATGTTGTAGACGACCAGGATGGGAGTCTTGCCCGCGCTCGCCGCCGCGCCGACGAACGTCGACACCTGAGCGCGCACGGCGGAGGTGTTGGTGGTGGTGAACCAGCGGGCCTGTGGCACTGCGGCGATCCGGTCGCGGATGACCGCGGCACGGGAGTCTCCCGGATTGGCCGCGACCCATTTGGCCGCGTTGGTCTGTGGATCGACGTAGAACGTTGAGTCGGCCGCGAACGCACCGGAGGCGGCGGCGACCGCAGCGCCGGACGCGACCACCAGGGCCGCGCAGAACGCGGCCAGAACTGACCTTCTTGGCATGGATCGGCTCCTTCGTGGAGGGCATGGGAGCGCTCCCACAGTAGCGGTGCGACCGCCCCTCACACAGTCCCGACCATCGGACGCTCACCCCGCGCGCTTGTGAGCTGTGCGGATACCGTTACCGGGCGCTGAAAGTTTCATCACACAGTAGAAAGTCAAGACCGACCGCCGTGTACGGCATCCGAGCCGCCCTCATCCGGGCGTGGATCCGGTCATCGCGCCCGGATGAGGGCGGCCGCGCGCTCGGCGATGGCGTAGACGGTGGCGTTGGTGTTGGCGGACACGATGGAGGGCATCACGGACGCGTCGGCGACCCGCAGTCCGTCGACGCCGCGCACGCGCAGGCCGGTGTCGACGACGGCCATGTCGTCACCGCCGATCCGGCACGTTCCGACCTGGTGGGAGTAGGTCCGCAGGCTCCCGTACAGATAGGCGCGCACGCCGTCGTCGTCCCCGTCCTTCACCCGCGGGCCCGGCAGCACCTCCTCGCCGCGCCATTCGCCCAGGGCGGCCGTGCTCCCGAGCGCGCGGGCGACGCGCAGCCCCGCGGCCATCACCGTGAGGTCGCGGGGGTCGCCGTAGTAGTTCGGGTCCAGGCGGGGGGCCGTTCCCGGCCGGCCGGCGGCCAGCCGGACCGAGCCGCGGCTGCGGGGGGCCATCGCCGAGAAGGCCACCGAGTAACCCTGGCCGGGCACGGGCAGGCTGGGCGGCAGCGAGGGCGCGTAGTACGGAATCCCCAGGACCTGGATCTGGAGATCCGGCGCCTCCAGCGTGAGGTCGCTGCGGATCAGGCCGATCACTTCGCCGTGGCCGCTCACGGTGGCCGGGATCGGCCGCGCCGGGCTGTAGACGACCATGGACCTGGGATGGTCCTGCAGGTTCGCCCCTACCCCGGGAAGATCGAGGAGGACCTCGACGCCGACCTCGCGCAGGTGGGACCGGGGACCGATGCCCGACTGCATCAGCAACTGCGCGGATCCCACCGTGCCCGCGGTCAGCACGACCTCTCCCCGGCACTCCGCCGTGAGCACCTCGCCGCCCACGCCGTACTCCACGCCGGTGCAGCGTCCGGCCGCCACCAGCACCCGGTGCGCCGTCGCGTCGGTGACCACCGTGAGGTTGGGGCGGTGTAGGACCGGAAGGAGATAGGCGTCCGCGGCGCTCTGCCGCCTGCCATCGACGATGTTCCGGTCCACCAGGCCGAAGCCTTCCTCCAGACCGGAGTTGATGTCCTCCGCCGCCGGGTAGCCGAGCTCGGCCGCCGCGGCGAGTGCGGCCTCCGACACCGGATGGGGCGATGACGGCGGGGTCACCGTCAGGGGGCCGCTGACGCCCCGGAGCGCGGGGTCGCGCCCCTCGGCGTGTTCGCTGCGCCGCAAGTATGGGAGCAGGTCGTCGAACCCCCACCCCTCCGCGCCGGCTCCGGCCCACGCGTCGTAACTCGAACGGTGACCGCGGACGAACGCCATGCCGTTGATGGCCGAGGATCCGCCGAGGCCACGCCCGCGCGGCCAGGGAATCCTCGTCCCCGTCGCGGCCTGCACCACCGAGGTGCCGGCCCAGTCCGCCGACGTCCCCTGCAGGCTCAGCCAGTCGGGCGGCGGGGCCTCCAACGGCTTCCGCGCGCCGGCCTCCAGCAGGAGGACGCGCGCATCCGCGTCCTCCGACAACCGCGCGGCCACCACGCAGCCGGCCGTCCCCCCGCCCACGACGATGTAGTCATAACCGTCCACGGCGGGCTCCCTTATCCCAGTGCAGCACACATCGAAATTTTCATTATAAATAGGGCGATAAGGGAGAATTTAGCCCACGCTCTCGGATACCACCCGGCGTCCACGATGCGACTCGCCCGCTTTCGCCACGGTCAGAAATGCCCACTGTCGCGAAGAGGTCCGCCGCCGACCGCGATCGCCGCTCTTTTCCGCCTCACGACCATCAATCGCGCCATCACGTGGCCGGTGCCCCGGAGGCCGAAAGTCACTGGCCCGTGCCCCGGCGCAAACGGTATTCTCCTACCCTCGTGACTACTTCGGATCCTGGGCAACAGCATTCCTCCGCTCGCCTCGGATGGCGGGAGAGCAACCGCGCATGGTGGGACGAGCGCGTACCACTGCACGCCGCCAGCGAACTCTTCGACGTCACCGGTTTCCAGGCAGGTCGAGACACACTGCGCCCCTTCGAGGCGGCAGAGGTCGGCGACGTCACGGGCAAGGCCCTGCTGCACCTGCAGTGCGGAATCGGGCTGGACACCCTCTCCTGGGCCCGGCGTGGAGCCCGGGTCACCGGCCTGGACTTCTCCGAACCGGCCATCGAAAGGGCCCGTACGCTCGCCGCCGAGATCGGGGTGGCCGGCGCCCGCTTCGTGGCCGCCGACGTCTACAACGCCGCGCAGGTTCTGGAGGAGGAGACGTTCGACATCCTCTACACCGGGATCGGCGCGCTGTGCTGGCTACCGGACCTCGGCCTGTGGGCGCGGACCGTGGCCTCGCTGATTGCGCCCGGCGGTTTCCTCTATCTCGTCGAGCGTCACCCGATCGCGGAGGTTCTGGGCAAGGACGGTCGCACGGTCACGCGCGACTACTTCCTGCGCGAGGCCGCCGTCACCGACGAGACCGGCAGCTACGCCGACCAGAGCGCGCAGACCACGGTCAACCGCAGCGTGCAATGGCAGCACGGACTCGGTGACGTGGTCAGCACGCTGGTCGCGTCCGGCCTGCGCCTGGAGTTCCTACACGAGCACGCCTTCACGTTCTATCCCCAGTTTTCCGTCCTGCACCAGACCGTGCAGGGCGTCTACCGCATCCCCGCCGGGCAACCACAGGTGCCGCTGGTCTACTCCCTGCGCGCGACGAAGTAAGGACTCTTCGGAGAATCCGAGCCGGCAGGCCGGAAAATATTATTTCGGCCTGCGAACGTCGTCCCGACAGCTCGCCGGGCCGCACCCGGGCGCGGCGCGCACCCGATCTCACGCCCGTCAGCTGAGCACGGGTGCCCGCGAGGTCCGAAGTTGGTCCGGCATAGCAGGCAGATCCGAACTTGAATGCGCGAAGTCGGGCATCGGCCGATCGCCTCCGTCCCTCGCGGGTATGACAAAAGCATGAGATACGCGCGAACGACAGGTTCATCACCGATGAGCGGGAGCGGCGCGAATGGGTGTCCGCGCTGAGCCGAGACGCTCGACCAGGACAGGAAGAACGCGGTGACGGCCCGCACGCTGCGGGCCGGCGAACGTCCGGCGGAGCCGTGACGGCTGACCCGGCGGCGAGCGGGTGGGGCGGCGCTGCACTCAAGCCGAGGAGCAGCGAGGTGAGCAGCGGCAGGTGGGGCGGGCCGACGTGTACGGACGGATGCGGGGCTGGCTGCTGGGCTCTGGGGCGAACTGGGCGCGCTGGACGGCGCTGCGGTTGCTCAGACTGGTGGATCTACGGCGGGCCCGCGGTGCGCCCGCGCCGAGTGCCGAAAAGGTACGGATCCTGCTCTTTCACGCCTACGGCATGGGCGGCACCATCCGCACCGTGCTCAACCTCGCCGGGTATCTGGCGCACAGCCACGACGTGGAAATCGTCAGCCTGATCCGCGCCCAGAGCCACCCGTTCTTTCCCGTTCCCCCCGGCGTCGCGGTCTCGTTCCTGGATGACCGTACCGAGCGGAAGGGCAGGGTGCGCGCGCTGCTGTCACGGTTGCCGAGCGTGCTCGTGCCTTCGACCGAGCCCACCTACCGGCGCTGCTCGCTCTGGACCGACCTCGTGCTGCTGCGTTACCTGCGCTCGCTGACCGGCGGAGTGCTGATCACCACGCGGCCCAGTCTCAACCTGTTCGCCGCCTCCTTCGCCCCGCCCGAGGTCGTCACCATCGGCCAGGAACACCGCAATCTGGCCGCGCACAAGCCCCCGCTCCGCAAAATCATCCTGCGCAGGTACGGCAGGCTGGACGCGCTGGTGACCCTGACCCGGGCCGACCTGGATCACTATGCCCGAGCGGTGCCGGGTGTCCGTCTGACCTGCATCCCCAACGCGCTGCCGCCCCTCGGTACGGGAGACGCCTGCCTGGAGAGCACCACGGCCGTCGCGCTGGGGCGGCTGGAGCGGGTCAAGGGCTTCGACCTGCTCCTGGCGGCCTGGCGCCTGGTCTGCGACCGGCGCCCGGAATGGACGCTGCGCATCTACGGATCCGGGCCGTGGCTGGATCGGCTGAAGACGCAGATCGACGAGCTGGAACTGACGGACCGCGCCTTCCTCATGGGCCGGACCAACCAGGTCGGCGAGGAACTGTCCAAGGCCGCGATGTTCCTGCTCAGCTCCCGCTCAGAAGGCATGCCGATGGCCCTGATCGAGGCGATGAGCAAGGGCCTGCCGTCGGTCGCCTTCGACTGCCCCACCGGGCCCGGGGAGATCATCACCGACGGCGTCGACGGCCGGCTGGTCGAGCCGAAGAACATCGAAGCCTTCGCCGAGACGATCTGCGAGCTCATCGACGACCAGGATCTGCGTCGCAAGCTCGGCGCCGCCGCGCAGAGCACCGCCGTGGCCTATGACCTTCAGGCCATCGGCGCCCGCTGGGACACGCTGCTGACCGAGACCGTACGGCACCGGACCCGATCCAGGTCCCGGTGACCATCGGGGCGAGAGCGAGTCCGGACAGGGCGGTCAGCGACTGGCTCGTCGAGATCGAGGTGACAGCCGCGGGCTGATGAGGACCGGTTCGACAGGACCGGCTGGTTGAAGGACAGGGTGAGCACGCGATGCAGAACGAGATTCGGAGGCGACAGAGGCAGACGACGCCGTGGCAACGACGGTCCACCCGATTTCAGATCAACCGAAACGAGGACCTACCGTGTGGCCATGGAACTCATCGGGGAAATCACCACTGACCGCCCGCTGCTCGTCCTCGCGGTCAAGGAAGAAGCACAGTTCCTTGACACCGGCCTCCCGGTGCTGCTCACCGGCATAGGCAAGGTCAACGCCGCGGTCACGCTGGCCACCGTGCTCGCCCGTGGGCCCCGCCCCTCCCACATCGTCAACCTGGGCACCGCGGGAGCGCTGCGCCCGGGGTGGACGGGCACCCACGTCGTCAGCACCGTGATCCAGCACGACCTGGACACCGACCTGCTGTACGCCCTCACCGGCGAGACCTACGGAGCGGCACTGACGCTGAACGCGGACGACGGCCCGACCCTGGCGACCGGAGACGCCTTCGTCGCGGACGAGGCCGCGCGCGAGCTCCTCGCGGTCCGGGCCCACCTGGTCGACATGGAGGGCTACGCCCTGGCGACGGCCGCGGCCCAGGCCGGTGTCCCGATCCGTATCGTCAAGCACGTCAGCGACGACGCGGGCGAAGGCGCGGTGAAAAGCTGGCGCGAGTCGGTGGCCGACTGCGCCCGCGTCCTGGCCGACTGGGCCACCCGGCACGTAACCCATCAGCTCTGACCTTCGCGTCCGCCGCGGCCGGCGGACGGCCGGATCGGCCTTCTCGCCGGCCCGCGTATCCGCGGCTCGAAGTCCCGGCAAACGCGGCTCTCCGACGACGACCTGCGCTGGACCCCACCGATCTCCAAGCATGAGATCAGCGCCCTGCGTCCTCTCCGCGCACCACGTGGTCTGTCGAAGGTCCGTTCGCTCCGGCGCGGCCACGGTGGTGTGCCGGCATCCCGCTCGTTCGTTCACAAGGCGGTCGGCGGCCGTGTTCAGGGGCGCTTCGGCTCGAAGTGCATCGCGGTGATCCCGCAGTCGAACGGCCGAGCAGCGACGAGGCGGAGCCGCTGGTGGGCTCCGATGTTGGCGAACACCGGCATTCCGGCGCCGATCGCGGTCGGGTTGACGAACAGGTGGAGTTCGTCGAGCAGGCCCTTGGCGATCAGGTCTGATACGAGCGTGCCGCCTCCGTAGGCGATGATGTCCCCGCCCGGCTGGGCCTTGAGCTTGTTCACGGTCTCGGCGAGGTCGCCGCCGGCGACGACGGCGTTCTCCCAGGGCGACTCGGTGAGGGTGTTGGAGATCACGACCTTGGGCGTGTTGTTCATCCAGTCGATGGACTCCTTGTCCTCGCCCTCGGGCCCGGCCGCCCACGCCGGGATGAACCCCTCGGCGAGCTTGCGGCCCAGCACGATGCAGTCGACCGGCTTCATGAGCGCGCCGATGTAGGCGTTGATGTCGTCGGTCCACGGGAACGTCATCCAGTCCATCTCGCCGTTCGGGCCGGCCATGTAACCGTCGACGGTGGTCTGGACCTGGAGCTTGAACTTGCGCATGAGGTGCTTCCAATCGGTGCGGTGTCGATCTCTGGTGTCACTCGTTCTTTACGATGCCCCCACTCTGGCATCCGACAATCCAAAACGTCAAGACAAATTTTTTTGTCGGTGTCGCCCACCTGGACGCCACGGCTTGTCTTCCCAGGTCAAACGGCTACCGGAGCGACGAATCGATCACCGGTCGATGTGTTGGGCGACGCCGGGTTCGGGCCAACGGCCGGCAGTCCACCGCCATCAGGATCATTGGTCACAACGACGCACGGCTCTCAGCCGGTCGCACCGTTGTCGTAGTGCTCGTGCTCCTGGTGCGCGGCGGTGAACTTGCCGATGAAGTCAGCCCGAAGCGATCCCGGTACCGGCTCGACATGGTCGGAGACCGCGCTCTTCACGCTGGGATCGTCCGTTGTCGTTCGCGGATGCCGAGC
Organism: Streptosporangium subroseum; assembly: GCF_900188345.1. GTDB lineage: Bacteria > Actinomycetota > Actinomycetes > Streptosporangiales > Streptosporangiaceae > Streptosporangium > Streptosporangium subroseum. Next base: position 129,236 of record NZ_FZOD01000008.1, read on the forward strand.
CCGCACTCATGGGCCCCACGGGGGCGCCTATCAGGCGACTGTCCGATATGCGGTCATATATCCGAGAAGTAAACGAAAGTGCACAATATGGTAAGAAAGTAATAATTTCAAGTACTTTACATGGTCTCTCCAGTGGTGATCGGATTCCTTCGATCATCAACTCTGGAGGCAGTGTGAGACCAGTTTTTACCCGGAGGTCTGCGGCGTCAGTAGCCGCGGCCCTTGTTGCCGTTGTGGTCACCCCTGCGGCGGCTCACAGTGCTCCTCTTGTTCAACCGCCCACGGTGACGTCGGCCCCAACCGGCAGCGCGCACCCTGAGCCTGCCACGGTGACGTTGATCACTGGCGACAAGGTGACGGTGACTCAGGGATCTCATGGAACCCCCTCGGTGAACGTCGAGCGCGCGCCGGAGGCCACGGGCTCGGTGCGCATCGCCACCGAGGATGGGGACACCTATGTGTACCCCGACGAGGCTGTGGCCTACATTGCGGCCGGTCGACTTGACAAGCAACTCTTCGACGTGACCCAGTTGATAGCCCAGGGCTACGACGACGCGCACAGCAGTGAACTCCCTTTGATCGTCACCCACACGGAGGATTCGGCCACCCTCAGGCCCGGCACCACGAACGGCCTGTCCACCCCGCAGCCCAGCACCGCGCTGCCGGGTGCCGAGACCACGCTGAGCCTTCCCTCCATCCGCGGTGAGGCGGTCCGCGCCCACCGGTCGAAAGCCGCGGCCTTCTGGTCGGCTCTCACCGGCGCCGGGCACGGCGGCCCGCCGCCGGCGGGCCGGATCACTGGCACGCCGGATACCGCGGTGGCGCCCCCCTTCGCCGCCGGCGTCGACAAGGTGTGGCTCGACGGCAAGGCGGAGGCGACCCTCGCCGATACCACCGCGCAGATCGGCGCCCCCGCGGCCTGGACCGCGGGAGGCACGGGCGCCGGGGTCCGGGTTGCCATCCTGGACAGTGGGGTGGACACCACCCATCCGGACCTCGTGGACCGCATTGCGGCGTCCAAGAGCTTCGTCCCCGGCGAGGACGTCGTCGACCGGAACGGGCACGGGACCCACACCGCCTCCACCCTGTCCGGGACGGGCGCCGCTTCCGGCGGTAAGGAGCAGGGAGTCGCCCCCCGCGCCGATCTGCTGGTGGGCAAGGTCCTCGGCGACACCGGTTCCGGATCGGTGTCGGGCATCGTCGCGGGCATGGAGTGGGCGGCGCGGACCGAGCACGCCAAGGTGATCAGCATGAGTCTGGGCGTCAGCGACTGGCACACCCAGGACGATCCGATGAGCCAGGCCGTGAACCGGCTGAGCGCCGAGACGGGCGCGCTCTTTGTCATCGCCGCGGGCAACGACGGACTCGATCCCTACAGCCTTGCCGCGCCGGGAACCGCGGACGCCGCGCTCACCGTCGGCGCGGTGGACGCGTCCGACCACCTCGCCGAGTTTTCCAGTGCCGGGCCACGCATGAACGACGACGCCCTCAAGCCCGACCTGACCGCTCCCGGCGTGGACGTGCTGGCGGCCCGCTCGCAGTACATGAGCTGGGGCGAAGGCTATTACCGCCTGGAGAGCGGCACCTCCATGGCGACGCCCCACGTCGCCGGGGCAGCGGTCCTGCTGGCCCAGAAACACCCGGAGTGGACCGGGCAGCAGATCAAGAACGCTCTGATGAGCACCAGCGTGCCGACCCCCGACTACAGCCCCTACCAGGCCGGCACCGGCCGGCTGAACGTGGCCGCCGCGTACCGGCGGGACCAGATCATCGCGACCGGGTCGGTGGACGCGGGGCTCGTCCCGTGGTCGTCCGGTACGCAGCGGCAGCCGATCAAGCGGAAGATCACCTATACCAACACCACGGACAGCCCCATCACTTTGGATCTCTCCGTCGACCATGGCGACTCCCCCGCACGGGCGTTCACGGTAGCCGCCGACCACGTCACCGTGCCCGCGCGCGGAACCTCGACGGTCGACGTCACGGTGGACCCGAACGGGCTCGCATCGGGCCAGTACGCCGTCCAGGTCAGAGCACGGCACGCAACCGATGAAGTGCACACGGTCGTAGGCGTCTCCGTTGAATCCAAAAAGCACAACCTCACCGTCCACCTGAAGGACCGCGCCGGTCGGCCCCTGAGCGGCGAGGTCGAGATCAGGAGCGCCGACGGAGGCACCACCTTCATGTGGGTCCCGAACGGGACGCTCACCAGCCGCTGGGCCCCCGGCTCCTACACCGTCGTCTCCCTCGCGGACGTGGAAGGTCTGCATGGACCCCACTCCCTCGGGCTCGCGATGCTGACCGCTCCCGAAGTCGACCTGACGGCCGACCGGAACGTGGAGCTCGACGCCTCGCAGGCGCGCCAGGTGAAGGTGGCGACACCCCAGCCGACCGCCGTCGTCAGCAGCAGGATCGACCTCTACCGCTCCTTCACCTCGAGCCGGCCCACGCCCGACGACGGGGATGCCCTGCGTGAGACGATCATGCCCCCCGCCACCTACGACAGCCTGTGGGCCCTCCCGAGCAAGGAGAAGGTGAAGAAGGGCAGCTTCGTCCTCACCACCAGGTTCCGCGCCGAGCAGACGCCACTGGAGATCACCTACCGCGGTCACCGCCTCGACGACGCCCTCGTGCAGCCTGGTTCCCAGCCGATGCGGGACGGCACCTCGCGCCTGGACGCCGTCTTCGCCGGCACCGGCTCACCGGCCGACTACGCCGGCCTGTCCGCCCGCGGCAAGGCCGTGGTCGTACGCGGCGGCGACGCCGTGGCCCCCACGGATCGGGCAGCGGCGGCGCACACCGCCGGTGCGGCGATGCTCCTGGTGGTCAACGACGGCGCCGGCCGGAAGAGCGCCTGGTACGGCGACCCCGACGCCGTGTCGACCGGGCGGATCCCGGTCGCCTCGGTGACCATGGACGAGGGAGAAGAGCTGATCAACGAGATCACCACCGCGGGCAGGAACGGGATACGGCTGGCGGTCGAGGCCCACCCGGCGCCGAAGTACCTGTACGACCTGGTCGACTACCACCTTGGAGGGGTGCCCAAGGACCCCTCGGCCAAGACGGATCCCCGCGACCTCGCCCGGATCGATCTCGAGTTCACGCCGCCTTCCGGGAAGCAGGTCACCGAGTCACGGGTGGACTTCCCGCCGTACGAGTGGTACTCGGCCGTCCCGTTCTCCTCGGAGCCGGTCGCCCCGGGGCGGCGTACCGACTGGGTCTCCGCCGGAGACGGAATCATCTGGCAGCAGTCCGCAGGCCTGGAGGACTGGGGGAGGTCTCAGACCGACCGGCTGTCCTACCGGCCGGGCAGCGTGCAGAAGGATCGCTGGTTCGGCCCCATCACACGGCCACGTCTGATCAGCACCGACCTCCCGTTCCGCGGCGAGTACGGACTCAGCGCCTACATCCAGGGATTCGGCGACGCGGGAGCCGCACACAGCGGCGGGACCGGCATGCCGCAGACGATCTCGATGTACCAGGGCGACAGGCAACTGGTCCAGGTCGAAGGTTGGCCCACGCTCAACGTCGGTGACCTGGCACCGCAGAAACTGCCGTACCGGCTGGTCGTCGAGACGAAGGGTGACGCCAAGGTCAGCCCCTACTCCACCGCCACCCAGACCGAGTGGAGGTTCACCTCCGGTGTCCCCGAGGGGGTGCAGGCCATCCCGCTGGTCCAGCTGGACTACGGAACGGACCTGGATGCCGAAGGCAGGGCGGAGCGCACGTCGGACTTCTCCATCACGCCGGTGGTGCTCGGCAGCGACTCCGCTCAGGATGCTCTCTCCTCGCTCATGCTCGAGGTCTCCTACGACGACGGGGCCACCTGGCAGCGGCAGAGCCTGAAGGAGAAGAAGGGCACCTGGCAGACGTCTCTGAGCGCGCCGTACCGAGCCGACTACGTATCCATCCGGGTCACTGCCAAGCAGCGAAACGGCGGCGGCGTCACCCAGACCGTCACCCGGGCCTTCGGCCTCGAAAAGTCCTAGAAGAACGATCGGCGGGTGAGGCGTCACCGGCAGATGATCGCGGCGAGGGCCTGAAGGCCTCGTGGATGTCGTCACGGATCTCCCAGCGGATGCGTAGGCGGCGGAACCGGTGCAGCGCGATCATCCAGAGTTCTGGATCAACCTCTCCCCTGCGGGGCGGCGGGTGTCGTACGGCTCCGTGCCGGTGGGAGCGCGCCACGCCCGCGTCCTCAGCCCAGGCGGTCGGCCTGGTCGAGCAGATATCGCTGCTCGACCAGGTTGCCGGTCAGGGAGGCCGCCTCACGGTACAGCCCTGCCGCGCCGGCCGCGTCGCCGGTCATCTGGAGCAGGTGAGCGTTCACCGCGCGTTCGCGTCGCCGGATCAGCGGGTCCTGGTCGAGCTGGAAGCGGCGGTTGAGGTCGTCGAGCAGGGCCAGTCCTCGAATCGGCCCGTACGCTTTGGCCACGGCCACCACCCGGCTCAGCCGTACCGGTGGGGTGGGGTTGAGCCGTTCGAGCCACAGGTAGAGCGCCGCGATCTGCGGCCAGTCGGTCTGCTGCGGCGAGGTCGCCGCAGCGTGCATGGCCGCGATCGCCGCCTGCAGCTGGTAGGGGCCGACCTCGCGGCGGTCCCAGACGCTGTCGATCAGCTCGGTGCCCTCGCGGATGAGGTCGCAGTCCCATCGCGTCCGGTCCTGCTCATCCAAGGGCACCAGCTCGTCGTGGCCACCGGTGCGGGCGGGACGACGGGCCTCGGTGAGCAGCATCAGCGCGAGCAGGCCGGTGACCTCGGCGTCGGCGGGCACGGAGGCGTGGAGCATGCGGGTCAGCCGGATGGCCTCGCCGGTCAGGTCGACGCGGGCGAGCCGGTCGCCGACGGAGGCGGTGTAGCCCTCGTTGAAGATCAGGTAGAGCACCTGCATCGCCGCGGCCATCCGGCTGTCGCGGTCGGTGTCGGTCGGCGGGGTGAAGCGGGCGCCGGCGCGGGCCAGCCGCTGCTTGGCGCGGCTGATCCGGGTGCCCATGGTGTTCTCCGGGATTCCATGGGCATGCGCGATCTCGGCGGTCGTGAGGCCGCCCACGGCCCGCAGCGTGAGCGCCACCTGGGAGGCGGCGCTCAGTGCCGGGTGGCAGCAGAGCAGCAGCAGGGCGAGGCTGTCGTCGGTCTCCCGCGCGGCGCCCGGCCGGCGGTCCGGTTCCCGCATGGCCAGCTCGGCGACGCCGGCCTCCTGCTCACGTCGGCGCCGGGACCGGTCGGCGCGGAGCAGATCGACCATCCGCCGATAGCCGATGCGAATCAGCCAGCTGCGTGGATTGTCCGGCACGCCGTCGGCCGGCCAGATGCGGCTCGCGGTGAGCACTGCCTCCTGCACCGCGTCCTCGGCGACGTCGAAGCGGCCGAAACGCCGCACCAGCGCGCCGAGCACCTGTGGCGCCTCGACGCGCAGCAGGTGCTCGATGCCGGCGTTCATGCTCGCGTGCGCCTTTCCCGCCGCGCTGCCGGCCGCCGGTTCGGCATGATCGGTCACGCCGTGAAGTCCTCGCCCATGATCGGCCGGATCTCGATCGGCTCACCCAGCACCTCGACGATCCGCGAGACGATCTCCACGGCTCGTTCCTGGCCGGCCACGTCGATGACGGCGAAGCTGGCCAGGACCTCCTTCAGTTCGGCGAACGGCCCGTCGGTCGCCACCACGCCGTCAGCGGTCTTGCGGACCGTGGTGCTGACCGCGGGATGGCCGAGGCCCTCGCTGCTGACGAACTCGCCGGTGGCGATCAGTTCCTGCTCGAACTTCTGGTAGGCGGCGAACGCCGCCAGCGCCTCCTCCGACGGGGTGTCAGCGGTCGCGGCGTCCCAGGCCGCGACCGGGGTGTGGCTGAGCAGCAGGTACTTCATGGTGGATCCTCTTTCGAACGTTCGGGAAAGCGTACGCGAGGTCAGGCGGAGCGACGCAGGGACAGGGCCAGGACGGTCGTCCAGGTGAAGGCGACCAGGCCGTTGACGGCGATCTGGATGCTCATGTGATCGGGCGACATGGGCAGCAGCAGGACGAGCGCGGCGGCGCCGTTGCCGATGGCCGCCGGCACGGCCCGGCGGCGGGCGCATCGGACGGCCAGCACGATGGCGGCGATGGCCAGCGCGGTGAAGGAGACGGCGGCCGCGGCCGAGTGCGTGATGCCGTGCCAGGACATCTGGGCCACCGGCCCGTCGGGAGTTCCGGCGGGAAAGCCGTTTTCCGGGTCCATGGTGAACACGCCCGCGGCGATCATCCCGGCCCCGAAGATCCCGACGAGGATGGGCAGCGCCCGCCGGCCGATCCCCTCGGTGACGGTGCGCCTGACACCGCCGGCCAACGCCAGGCCGCCCAAGCCGGCGAGCACGAACGTGGCGATCTGGATCCAGCCAAGGTCGCCGGTCGAGAGCTGACTGATCGGATGGCGGGTGATGTCGAAGCCCTCGCGGGTGAGCATCTGGATGGTCGCCGAGGCGAAGAACACCGGCCCGGCCAGGGCGCCGGCGAGCAACAGCGAGCGGCCGGCCGGGCGGCGGACGGCGGGGACGCCGGTGGTGGCTGCGGTGGTGGCCATGACTTCCTCCTTGATGGGTGTTTCCTGCCGCTACCTCGGTGCCGAACCTGGGCTCTCGACACGACCGCGATGTGATCTGAAACACACCCGGATCATGTCGAAGCTCGCAAACGGGCTCCGAGGTATCGGCGAGCAGTCACCAAAGCGACAAGGAGCATGAGATGTCCGAGATGACGGAGACCTACCAGCCGAGCGCCGATGTGAAGGCCCTGGATCGCCTGGTCGGCACCTGGGCGGTCACCGGCGGCGCCGAGGGAACCGTGCGGTACGAGTGGATGCCCGGCGGCTTCTTCCTCCTCCAGCACGTCGAGCTCACCCAGTTCGGCCAGCCTGTCACCGGCCTGGAAGTCATCGGCAACCTGCGCCCGTTCGGCGAGCCGGCCGGCACGGACGTGGTGTCGCGCTTCTACGACTCGACCGGCAACACCCTCGACTACGTGTACGAACTCACCGGCGACAAGCTGACCATCTGGGGCGGCGCGAAGGGCGGCCCCGCCTACTACGAAGGCACATTCAGCACCGATGGCACCACCGTCACCGGCGCCTGGGTCTACCCCGGCGGAGGCGGATACGAATCCACCATGACCCGGATCTGACCTCGGCTCACGTCGCCGATCCGACAGGCCGAGACGAACCGGGAGCGTCTGGCCGGCAGTTCGGTGCCCGAGCACGAGCATCGAACTGCCGGCCGGCCAAGGTGATCGGCAGCCAGTCACTGACATTAAGTCCGCGCATCCACTGACATCATCTCCGCGCGCAACAACCCTCCCGTCAAGCGATCGGCACGGTAGCGGCCCGGACGTGCTCAACCGGGATCGCCACCGTCGTGAGCGCCTGATAATCAAGGCAGGCAAACGGTTGCCATTCATGCCATGCCGTGTTTTCTTCCGTGCATGGACAATCGCGACAGCGTAAAGCGACCACGACGTGTCACGATCAATGACATCGCGGAGGCCACGGGCTTCGCCGCGTCCACCGTGTCCCGCGCGCTGTCCCGGCCCGGCCGGGTGAACGCGGCCACCCGCGAGCGCATCGTGGCCGTGGCCCGCGAACTGTCCTATGTGCCCAACACCCACGCCCGCGCCTTGACCTCGGGGCGCACCGAAACCGTCGCGGTCCTGGTGTCCGACGTGACCAACCCGTTCTACTTCGGGCTGATCCGGGGCACACAGCACCAGCTCAAAGCCGCGGGCTACGCCCACCTGCTCATCGACACCGAGAATTCCGGCGAACTGGAGTCTCACATGCTGTCCAAGATGCGGCAGTCGATCGACGGAGCGATCATGGCCACCTCGCGGCTGTCGCATCGCCTGCTCGCGGCGTTGGCCACCGAGCTGCCGCTGGTGGCGGTCAACCGCATGGTGCGCGGTGTCGAAAGCGTGGTGCTCGACTCCCCCTCCGGTGTGGCGCAGGCGACCGAGCACCTGATCTCGCTCGGGCACAGCGACATCGTCTACATGTCCGGCCCGGAGAACTCCTGGTCCAATGAGGCCCGGTGGCGTTCGCTGATCGCGGCGGCGGCCCGGCATGGGCTGCCGGTACGCCGTCTCGGTCCCTTCCCGGCCGGTCGGATGTCCGGATCGGCCGCCGCCGACGCACTGATCAACACCCGCGCCACGGCGTGTATCGCCTTCAACGACCTTCTTGCCATCGGGATGCTCACGCGGCTGCGTGAGCGCGGTGTCGGCGTGCCCGGTGAGATCAGCGTCGTCGGCTGTGACGACATGTTCGGGGCGGATTTCTGCCACCCCACCCTCACCACGCTCGCCGCCCCGATCGAGCAGGCCGGGCGGGTGGCGGTGTCGATGCTGCTGGCACGCCTCAACGACAGTGCGCCGGCGACACGGCAATCGGCCGTGTTGCCGACGCACCTGATCGTGCGCGAGTCGACGGGTCCCGCCCCGCGCTAGGGGTAGCTGACGACGTTCACCGGCTTGACGGTGGTACCGGTCGACGCGCCGGTGTTGTTGATGACGTGCTCGATCGAGCCCTTGCCCAGCGAGATGGTCAGGATGTTATGGAACTTCACGTTCGGACTGGTGGGCGCCTCGAAGCCGCGCTCGGACACGATGCTCGGGTCGGCGGTGAACACGCAGTAGCTGCCCATGCCCCAGGCCTCGTGTGACGTCACCGAATCGGCCACCTTGTACGCGGCGTACCCGCGCCCGTCACTGCGCCACGCGGCCTGGCTCGGCGGGTCGTAGGGCATCTCGTTCTGGAAGAAGATAGTCCGCCCGCCTTGGCCGTTCCAGATCACCTCGTACTTGTTGAAGTGCTCGACGAACAGCCCGTATGCGGAGACGTTGGCGCCGTTGACGATCAGGCCCGTGTCGGCCGGGTTGACCGTCCACCCGACCCCGCTGCCGTGATCGGCGCGCCATGCCCAGATGTGATCGATGATCGTGTTGGCGCTGTTGACGATCAGCGCCGTGGTGACCTTCCCCGGCCCGGCTCCGCCGACGCGGAAGAACACGTCCTGCAGCGTGGTCGGGTTCGCGGCGTGGCCGGCGGTCACGCCGGCCGGCCCGACCTGCAACAGGGACGGCGAGTTCACCGGGCCCGCGTCGAACAGCAGCCCGGCGAGCTTGACGCCGTCGACGTCGGCGACGGTCATCGCGCTGATGCCGTTGTCCGGGATCAGCGTCGGGTAGCCGATGCCCAGCACGACGGTGTCCGGCCGGGTCACCTTCAGCGTCTGGCTCAGATGGTAGACACCCGGCGTGAACAGCAGGTTCATGCCGCAGGACAGGGCATTGTTGAGGGTCGCCGCCGAGTCGGACGGTCGTGCGAGGTAGAACTGGGTCAGCGGCACGGAGGTGCCCGGTGTCGACCCGCCCGACCAGGTCGTACCGGAGGCGTTGGTTCGCAGGCTGGGCACGAACACGTGGTAGTCGCCGCCGTTGAGGTACAGGTAGGGCTTCTCCCGCACGACCGGGGTGGTCGACAGGGTCGTGTACGGCGGGCTGGGGAAGCTGTTGGCCGGGGCGCCCTTCACGCCGGAGAACACCATGTTCCACACGCCGTTGACCCAGCCGCCGATCTGGCTGTCACGGGTGTACCACTGCTGCTGGGAGTAGGGGCCGACGTTCCCGTCGATCTTGCTGTCGGCGATGTAACCGCCGCTGGCCCAGCCGTACCCGTTGGGGGCCAGGTTGAGGTCACCGCGGATGTGCACCCGGCGCATCGGCGCGGCCTGCGACACCGCCCATCGATTGGCGGTGTGGCTGGGCACGATCGCCAGGTTGTCGAGCGAGCGCCAGAAGTTCTGGGTGGCGTTGCCACCGAACCAGCCGGCGTCCACCGTCACGTCGCCGTTGATCGTGACGTCGTCCGGGTTGCGGCCCAGGCCCAGCACGGAGGTGTAGAAGCCGGTGTTGGCGTTGATGCCGCTGTAGGTGCCCGGCTTGAACATCACCGCATAGCGGTAGTTACCGAACTGGGCGCTCTCGGTCTGGGCGAAGATGGCGTCCAGCCTGCTCTGGATGGTCGTACTGGACATCGACGGATCGAACACGACCACGTTGGGCCCGAAGTCCTGGGACACCGGTGGCGGCGTCTGGCAGTCGCCGCCACCCGAGCTTCCCCCGTGGACGGTCAGCTCCTTGATGGAGTAGCCGTATCCGGTGGCGCGCTGCGTGCCGTACACGCGCAGGTAGCGACCGGTGCCGGCGGCGTCGATGGTCTGTATGCCGCCGGTGTTGGCGGTGGTGGAGTAGAGGGTCGTCCACTGGTTGCCGTCGTCGGACAGCTCCAGGCGGAAGGCTCTGGCGTACGACGTCTGCCAGTTGACGACCACCCGGCAGACCGCGGTGTTCGGCCCGAGGTCGACCTGTATCCACTGCGGATCGCTGGACTGGCTCGACCATCGGGTGGCGGCGTCGCCGTCGACGGCTTTGGCGGGCAGATAGCCGTTGCCCTGGACCGAGGAGGCGGTCGCGGGTTTGTTGAGAGCGATGTCCGTGGTGGTCTCGCACGCGGCCGCGCTCGCGGGGGCGGCGCTCGGCGTGACGACCATGCCGGTGACGGCCAGCGCCATGGTGGCGATGCCGGCCAGCAGTCGGCGGCGGAGGGGTGAGGCACGCATGGTTTCTCCCTGCCGGGGGGCCGCCGCGGGCAACGGCGGCATGCTTGTACGGGCGGCGCCCGGGATGGGCGCCGCCGACGAATCACCTGCGAGATGAAGATGACGGTGTTGCCGGGCGTTACGACTACTCCGGGTCCTGCCCGTAGCCGTTGCACTGGCGTCCGCCGTTGATGCAGTAGCCCACGAGGTAGGCCTGGCGCGGCGCGTCCCACCCGTTCATGAAGTCGTAGTGGAAGGTGTACGCGGCACCCGAGGCGAGGGACAGACCGCTGGTGTTCCCGCCGGGCAGCGGATACGGGACCTTGGCTTCGAGCATGGGCAGGGGTACGGGGTGGTCCGCCGGGCAGACTCCGCGGACCGGCCAGGCCATGTGGGATTTGTGGTCGGCGCTGTCCAGGTGCACGCCGTCCCAGCAGCTCGGCGCCTTCAGCCGGGCGACCAGGGAGGTGCCGCTCGGACACGATGCCGGGAAGACACTGCCCGTGTAACCGGGGCACTTCCAGGTTCCCTCGTACGCGGCGGCGTCCGTCGCGCGGGCATCGCCGACGACGAGCCGGAACCCGGGCGGGAACGGCTTGACGGTGCGGTAGTCCTTGACGCCGGACTTGTAGTAGATCGTTGGCTTGTCCGGCAGCCGTACGGTGCCGTTCTGCAGCAACGTCGGGAACCAGTATCCCGACGCGTCGAGCGTGTCCTCGCAGGACGTCGCCCCGCCGACCAGCGCCTGCGGGGTGGAGTTCGCGGTGGTGGTGGGGTTGCCGACGAAAGTGTGGTTGTGCGACGCGCCCGGCAGGCCCGGGAACACGATCGGGTCGTCGCTGAGCCGGTGGGTGACGGTGCAGTTCGCGTGCATCTCCTGGTACTGGGCGAACGGCGGATCGTCGGCCGCCTGTACAGCACCGGCCGCTTGCGCGGTGCCTGTCGCTGTCAGGACGAGTGCGGCCGTCGCGGCCGCGAGGGTGCGAATACTCATGACACCTCTTTGGCGATTTGAGCATCAGAAATGGGGTGGAATCCGGACTTTATTACGGCAATGTTGCGACGGAAAGCGCTTGCCAAAATTTGCCACCGGACCCCCGGCCGCCTTCAAGTGATCGTTTCCAGGCAGGTCAGAGCGCGTGTATGAGACTCCACGATGGACCGTTACGCCGGGAGGATCGTGCGCGGATGAAACAGATGTGAAAGCGGCTCGAGCACCGCCCACTCATCGCCTCCGAGGTCCCCCCGCCGTGATGCCTGTGCTTCCCCGATTGACAGACCAAACGTGGCATATGCCGCGCTGTAGCGATCGGGGAGATGTATGGCTTCTCGGCCGGTTCGCCTCAGGAGGGGGCAGGGGCCGCGAGCATCCCGGCAGCCATGACGCGCAGCGACGCGGCCAGCCGCGGCGCCTCTCCGCGCTCCAGAAGCCGCAGGACCGGTTCGCCGTGAAGGCTACCCAGCAGGATGTGCGCCAGCAGCTCCCCGTCCAGGTCGGGGCGCCGCGCGGCGATCAGCGCGCTGGTGTGGCCGTGCCAGAACCGGTAGACGGGATGGTCGTCCCGCGAGTCCGGAACATGGTCACCGCCCTCGCCCCGATGCTCGCCCTGCTCCTTCCACTCCGGCCTGGGCGCCGCCGTGGCGGCGTGGCCCGCGCCAGGAGGAGTCGACATCGTCCTGGACTCCGTCGGCGGCCGTGTCCTGGCGCGCAGCCTCGACCTCCTGGCACCGTCCGGCCGGGCCGTCGTCTACGGAGCAGCCGGCGGCGGGCAACCGACATCCCGCTGACCAGCATTTTCGCAATGAGATCGGTAGCGGGGTTCTCACTGTTCGCCTGGCGCGCCGCCGCACCGAAGCAAGCACGCGAGGACATGGACCAGGTCACTCAGCACGCGGTCGAGGGGAGACTACGCGCCAGGCTGCACGCCCGGCTGCCGCTCGACAAGGCGGCCGAAGCGCATCGGATCATGGAAAGCCGCTCCCAACTCGGCCGCATCCTCCTTGTGCCCTGAGTCCACCAAGGGCTCCCGACTCAATCATCGACGCGTACCAAGCCCGGAGCCGTGCGGGGTGCGACGGCGGAGCCGTTCGCTTACGGCCCGGGGGCTGCATGAGAATGCACGGTCCGGTTGCCGTGCTTCGCCGTCGTGTAGTTGAGTATCAGAACCCCCCTGCCATCTGAGTACGAGAACGGATAGCCTGCGGAGCCCTCGCCCCCCACTCTCAAGGCATGGAGACGAAAGTATCGAAGGCAGCGGGCCTCAACCCGTTGCGTCCGCACCACACAGGGATGGCCGCCATCGCAGGCGCGGTCGCCGGAGCCGTAATCGGGCCCGAGACGTCAACGATCTTCGGTCTGGGAATCGGCGGGCTGGCCACCATCGGCGCCCCCTTCGGCGCCGTCGCCGGTGTCCTGGTCGGCATCGCCGCGCGAGATCTGCTCACGCAGGGCACACCTCGCCCCGAACGCGCAGAGCATCGGGCGTCCTGGGCGACCACCGCGGCGGCGGCCTTCCTGATAGGCGGCGCGGTGTTGTCAGCGGCCCTTTGGGACGTGGCTCGCCGCGAAGCCGTGGAGATGGACGGGATCCTCGTCATGGTCTTACTCCCACCGACCGCGATCCTCATCGTCAGCCTGACAGCGCTCGCCGTAGGCGTCCTGCGTCGGCGGGCCACCGCCCGCTGGGCCGCGGTCGTCATGTCGGTCTGCGCTTGCGCCGCCTTCTTCTCACAACTGCTGGCCGAACTGTCCCTCCTGGTACGAGGCCCAGGCTGGGCAGCCCACACCCAGACTCCCGAGTGGAGGGTGTCCGTCCTGCAGGCGGTGTTCTTCGTGGCAATCCCCATCGTGGTCACGGCTCTCCTGCTGTCCCCAGCGGCACGCCGCGACTTCAAGTAACCAAACGGGGGTCATAACCTACGCCCTGAATCCTCCTGCTATATCCGAGTCGTAGGCGATCACTGTGCCGTTGGCGTAGACCTCGACTTGCACATGGGCGTACCCCTCTTCGTCGAGCGCCGGATAGAACGTGGACGTTCCCCAGCTCGCGTACTCGCCTCCGCGGTCCTCGTCCCACCTTCGTTCGCCGAGAGCACTGCGCTTCATGAACACGCGGTGCGCTTATCAGCGTCTGAAAACAAGTATGTCTTGTTCTCCTTCGAGGATCACATGCTCGACCGAAACCGCCCGTGGGCGACCGGCGGACGAACGCTGCAAGAAATGGGATATGGCCATCTCGACGCCTTTTCCAAGCATGTGAAAGACCGCACCAATACTTTTCTGGACTTCGACAAAAAGTACGGCCGGCGCTCCCCGATTTCCTACTTAACCATGAAAGCAAAGTCGCACGGTTCCCATCAAATGGGAATGCCACCATGGCCAATGATCGTCGCAACTGTGTGCGCCATGGTCATCGACCCAAGCTATTCAGCCTGGCGGAACGCAGAGAGTGCCGTAAGTGCCATGGACGCCCTGCAGAATTTCCGTCAGTGAACACCCTTCGCGACACCCTGCTATGCGTTCCGTACGAGCTTCCTCTGTCCGTTCTTGAATGGCTGTGTCTTTGGAGGTCTGGCCCTATGTTCGAGGCCGTTAATTATACCCGGCAAAGCCTTGTCTGAGAAGGCATCAGGTCCGAGCATCTGAAACGGCGCGACAGCCCGACCTTCCGCTTTTCAGGCGGACCGATCACCCTGGTCAGATAGCAGAGACCGTAGTCAGAGAGCGGTTGCGATCAGGGCCGCTTAGGCCTGTTGATCTGCGGTTATGACTGAAACCGTTCTTGATCATTTCACAATGCCTCGCGGACAGGAAATTGAGTGACGTCGGTCTCGCCTACTGAGCCGGCACTGGCTCTGTCGCGGGACGCTCATCTGTCGCGTAAGACGTCCTATAGCCGTCCTTGACAAAGTTACGTCCACCAGAGTGGTGGTAGCTGACAGTTGCGAGGCGTTGACATCGATTGCACATCCCGGCAGGCTTTACGAAACTGCCTGGAGGGCAAGTGGTGAACCCGGTTGTTTCGAGGTTGTTCCGAATAGCGTCGATCGATGTGCCCCCTCAGCGATGGCGGGGAATGCGTAGAGCCTCGTAGCAGTACCTGGACGTCGACGGCCCCTTTCGCCTGCCGGGCGCTTTCGCCTGTCCGGGGGCGGAGTTCCGCCGTTCGCGCGTCGCCGTCTCGACTCGTTTCCGAAGGCAGGGGGTGTCGCGGTCGTGGCTGCCGTGGTGCGTCCGGAGCCAGATCTTAAGTCGGCCTGGTCGTTTTCTTTCGATGGATCGGAAATCTGATGCGTGTCGCCCTTCTCACCACGACTCAGCATGGTCACCTGAACCCGTATGTTCCGGTGGTCAATGCGCTCCAAAACGCCGGCAGTGAGGTTGCGCTGCTGCTGTTGTCCGCAGACGGCGGCTCGCTTGACGAGCAGCGTCGCGAGGCCTTGGGCAAGGCGCAGGTCGACGTGATCGGGCAGGTCGAGATGGCGCCGTGGAGCGGCGACCCGGCGAAGATCGGCCCGATGCTCCAGTCGTCGCCGGTGGCGGACCAGACGGCCGACGCGCTCCGCGCGACGGCGCCGGACTTCGTGCTCGTCGACTCGCTGCCGGTCACGGCGTCGGCCATGGTCGGCGCACAGGCGTCCGGCGTGCCGTACGGGATGATCTGGGCCAACCTGGGTGGAGTATGCCCGAGCGAGCATCGACGAGGTCGCTGGGCGTACGACGAGCAGGTCGGCGACTATCTGACCGGGCACGGGGTGTTGTGGTCGGCCCGGACCCATTCGGCGCGTTCGCCGATTCTCAATTTGATGCCGACGATTCCCGCTCTCGTCGGGGACGACGCGGTCACCGACGACGGTGTGCGGCTGGTCGGGTTGCCGGGTGCGGCGGGGACCCGCGGCGACGAGGTCGCCTTCTCGGGCCTGGATCGGATCGACCCCGACCGCCCGGTGGTGTACGTCTCCTTCGGCACGATCTTCTACCGGCGGCCGGACCTGCTGCGCACGGTGATCACCGGGGCGGCGGCGACCGGTGCACAGGTGATCGCCGCGGTAGGAGATCTCGCCGAGGAGCTCGCGCTGCCCGACGAAGTGCTCACCGCCCCGTATGTGCCGCAACGTGAGGTGCTCGAGCGCGCCGACGTGTTCATCACCCATGGCGGATACAACTCCGTGGCGGAGTCGATCCGGGCGGCGACACCGATGCTGGTGATCCCGCTGGCCGTGGATCAGCCTGTCCAGGCGTACTTCGTGGGTAGAGCGGGCTTCGGGACGGCGTTGGAGCCGGCCGGCGTCACCGAGCAGGCGGTCACCGACGCCGTCACCGATCTGCTCGATCCCGCCCGGGACTACCGGGCCCGGCTGCGCGCCGCGCAGCCGGAGTGCGGCGATTCCGCCGTGCGCACGGCCGAGCTGGTCATCGGCACGGTCGAGACGTTACAGCGGAAGGAGGAGCAGTGACGATCGAGCGGCAGCGGCCGGTGAGCGACCCGATCGTGATCGATGATCTTGAGCACCTCTCGTTCCGGGTGGATCGCCGCGCCTACACCGACGACGACCTGGCCGCACGGGAGATGAGCAGGATCTTCGATCGCTGCTGGTTGTACGTCGGGCACGAATCAGAGGTGCCCGGGCCGGGCTCCTACGTGGCACGCGACGTCGGCGGGCGCCCGGTGGTCATGGCGCGCGGGTCCGACGGGGTGATCCGGGTGTTCGCGAACAGCTGCACTCACCGCGGGGCTCTGATCTGCTCGCAGCCGGCCGGGCAGGCCAGATCGTTCCGGTGCCCGTATCACGACTGGACGTTCTCCAACCGGGGCGACCTGGTCGGGGTCCCGATCCCGGACGGGTACGGGCCAGGTTTTCGGAAGGCGGACTTCGGCCTGGCGCAGCACCGTAGTGACGGTTACCGCGGTTTCGTGTTCGTCACCTTCGATCCGGAGCAGCCGCGCACCTTGACCGAGTACCTGGCGGGTGCGACGGAGTACCTCGATCTGATCGACGACCAGTCCGAGGTCGGGATGGAGGTGATCCAAGGTGCGCAACTCCACGGGGCTCGGGCCAACTGGAAGCTCATGATGGAGAACAGCGTCGACATCTACCACTTCCGGGCCCTGCACAAGCGTTACGTCGGCTACATGGAGTCGCTGGGGTCGGTGCCACCACAACGACGAGGCGGCTTCGGCTGCGCCCTCGGACTGGGGCATGGAGCCAACGAGCTGCCACCGGCGGCAGCCCGCCCGCTCGCCTACTGGACGCCGATGTTCGGCACCGAGGTCCGGCCGCGGATCGAGGCGACGGCCGCACGGTTCGTCGACCGGTTCGGCGCCGAACGCGCCGAACGGATCACCGGCACCAATCGTGCGGTACTGATCTTCCCCAACTTGATGATCATCGACGCGATCGCGATCACGATCCGCAAGATCGATCCGGTCGGCGCCGGCCAGATGGCCATCACCTCGGTCGCCCTGGCCCCCAAGGACGAGGATCCGGACATCCGGGAACTCCGCAAGAGTCACTACCTGACGTTCCTCGGCCCCGCCGGCTTCGCCACTCCCGACGACATCGAGATCGTCGAGTCGTGCCAGCGGGGTTATCTCAACCGCACGGTCCGCTACTCGGATCTGTCACGCGGTATGAACAAAAAGGTCCCGGAGACAACCGACGAGCTTCCCGCCCGCGAGTTCTGGCGGCAGTGGGACCGGCTGATGCACGGCGACGACGGTCACCTCGAGGTCGCTCACCGGGCCGAGACGCAAGGGGCAGAACCACGATGACCACCGAGCTGACGGTCGACGAAGCGGCCCAGGTGCGGCTGTGGCACCGGGTGAGCCAGTTCCTTTTCCGTGAGGCACGGCTGCTCGACGAGTGGCGCCTGCTCGAGTGGTACGACGAGATGCTGACCGACGACATCCGCTACTCGGTGCCGGCCACCGACGTCCGCGGCGAGACGGCCGATGCGCTCGGGCTCATCGACGACGATGCTGCCCGGCTACGCCAGCGGATCGAACAACTACTCAACGGTGAGGTGTGGTGCGAGAACCCTCGGTCGCGGACGAATCGGATGATCAGCAACGTGGAGATCCTGACCGACCGGGGCACGCACCTCGACGTGGCGGCGAATGTCGTCGTGTACCGGTTCGGACATGGGCGCTCTGACTCCTACGTCGGAAAATGCCGGTTCGAGCTTGTCGTCGAGGGCGAGTCGTTTCGGGTCCGGAGACGGGTCGTGGTGCTCGACCACGAGACGTTGTACGAGCACGGAAAGCTCAGCATCATCCTGTGATCGGACAGTGATGGCGGCCGGCCCTGGCAGCGTCCCACCCGTTGCCGCCGCCCAGCCGAGTCTCCCTCGCGAGATCTACATCCTCAGTGTCGTCGGTGGCTGCGTCATGTTGGGACTGGGGCTGGTGCTCCCGGTGCTCCCGGTGTACGCGGCGACGTTCGGGGCCGGGCCCACCCAGATCGGAGCGCTCGTCGCCCTGTTCGCGTTGATGCGGCTGGCCACCAGCCCGTTCTGCGGCCGGCTCGGAGTTCGGTTCGGGGAGCGGCGAGTCCTGATCGCCGGCCTGCTGCTATGTACGGTCTCCTCGGCTCTGACGGCGTTCGCCGGGTCCTACGGGCAGCTGCTCGTGTTCCGCAGCCTCGGCGGCGTCGGCTCAGTGCTGTTCTCGGTGTCCGCACTGGCGACACTCCTGGCGATCGCGCCGGCCGACCGGCGGGGCCGGGCCGGCGCCGTGTTCGAAGCAGGCTTCCTGCTCGGCGGGATCTGCGGACCGGCGCTGGGCGGGCTCCTTTCTCTCATCGCCCTCTCCGCGCCGTTCGTGGCGTACGCCGTGCTGTTGCTGGCCGCCGCGGTACTGACGTCGGCGGTGCTCCGCACCGGCCGAACCGCCGGCGCGGAGCCTGGCCGTGACGTGGTCCGGCTACCGGTCCTGCTGCGGGATCGACGCTACGTGGTGGCTTGCCTCGCAGCGTTGGCACAGGGATGGGTCCTGTTCGGGCTGCGCAGCGCACTGGTCCCCACGGTGGTTGTGGCGTGGCGACATGACGTGACGTGGGTCGGGTGGGCGTTCACGATATCCGCCGTCGTTCAGGCGCTGCTGATCATGCCGGCCGGCCGGGTTGTCGATCGGGCCGGCCGCCGGCCCGCCATGATCGTCGGCACCGGCGTGGCTGCGGCGGCGATCACAGCCTTGGTGTTCGTGGACGGGTACGCCTGGCTCGTCGTCCTGCTTAGTGTGTACGCGGCGGGATCAGCGCTGCTCAACGCCGCACCGGCCGCGCTGATCGGTGACGTCGTCGCCGGCCGGGCCGGCAGTGGCGTCGCCGTCTTCTCGATGTGCACCGATGTCGGCGCCGTGGTCGGCCCGGTCGTCGTTGGGCTCATCGCCGAGCGGGTGAGTGTTCCGGCCGCCTTCGGCAGCGGCGCCGCCCTGCTGGTCGTCGCCTTCGTGGCGTCGTGGACGTTGACAACTGTTCGGCCAACACGAAGGAGTTGATCGATGAATCAGCCGTCTGCCCGACATGAGCGGGGTGAGGCCATGTTCCAGCAGGTCTTCGGCCGCGAACCGCGCCCGGGTTCCTACCCGGAGTTCCTGCAGATCACCGTCGACCACTTGTTCGGCGAGATCTGGACCCGCCCGCACCTGAGCGTCGAGGAGCGCGAACTGGTCGCGCTGACCGCGGTCACGCTGGCGCGGACCGATTGGGAGTTGCGCGGCCACATCGGTGCCGCCCTGCACCTCGGGATGTCGCGAGAGAAGATCGTCGAAGTCATCATTCAGCTCGCCTACTACGGTGGCTGGCCGGTCGCCAACAACGGGCTGCGCGTCGCCCAGGAGGTCTTCGCCGAGCTGGACGACGCCACCGGGGAGGACGCCGGACCATGACCGGTGAACCGTCTCCCCTCGACCCGGCCGAGAAGGTCGACCTGTGGCGCCAGCGGTTCTTCGAGGCCCAGGCGGCCGCAGAGGAGTTCATCCTGGGAGAGCACGGCGAAGAAGGCCTGGCCGCGTGGATCCAGGCGAACTCCCGCATCACCGCGGAGCTACTGCAGGCGCAACGGCCCGCCGGGGTATCCGCCACCGATCACTTCATGACCCGGCTGCAACGTCAGCTGTTGCTGTACGACTCGGCGGTGACCCGTGAGCCCCAGCCCTCGGGCACCGTCCTGCGCAACGCCGACTGTGGGATCCTCCGGTACCGCAAACGGGCCGCCCGCGCCGGCGTCGTACTGACGTTCTCGTCACCGTGCCCGTACTGCCAGGAACTCAACACCGCCATCGCCGCCCGCTATGTGGAACCGGACGTCACGGTGTCGTGCGAACAGGCGGGCGACGGGTGCACCTGGCGCGCGGAATCTCCTCACGCTCCAGGAGAGGACACGGCCGGGTCACCGCACCGCGGACGAGCCGGTGATTGAACCAACGGCAGTGCCGTGCGGTCGTTGGCCGGCGACCGGCTGACGTCGAGCGTCATGCCGAGTTGCCGGCCCACGGCCACACACAGGTCGAGCGCCGCGGTGCGGGTCAGATCCTGGTGATCGTTCTGGGTGAAGCACGCCGACGCCACGTTCTTGTTCTGCAGGCGCAGGTACCACGGGAACAACGATGCCAGTGCGGGCTCGGTCAGCATCGTGCGCGAATGCACGATCGTCCCCACCAGCAGGTTGCCGAACGGGCGTTGCCTGGCGTTCATGAAGCTCTTCAAGCGTTCCTGGAAGATCTTCAGCACCGCGGGTACGTTCCCCGCGTACACCGGCATGGCGAGCAGCATCGCCTGCGCGCCCTCGGCCAGATCGACGACATGCTCGAAGTCGTCGTCGAGCGTGCACCGGCCCACCTCGGGATCAAGGCAGGTGTCCTCGCCTTCGCACATCGCGATGCGATGGTCGATCAACCGAATCCGCTGGATCTCCGCGTCGCCGACCTCCCGGACGACACCGGTGATCGCCGCCTCGAGCAGCGCGTCGGTCAGCGAGGGGAGACGCTTCTGCGTGCAGGACAACGCAATGATCTTCATCCGGAGGGTCTCCCCTGTCTGCGCAGCGCCACCCAAGACCAGCCACCTGACGAAGCCCCCGTGGCCGCACACTGAGGCAGCCTCAACCTACCCACAACTGAGCACCACCGAAACGGGTATCGAAAAACCACGAGCAGGCGATCGATGACCGCCTGCTCCGGCCTCACTCCGCGTCTGACGGAACAGGGACGGAACGGAGTTGGTTCCGGGATGGTCTCCGCGGCCGGCGAGTGGCCGCCGCCGTCCCGTGTACCCGCAGATCAGAGGCCGCTCAGGCCCAGCTCCCTGGCGATGAGCATGCGCTGGACCTCGCTGGTGCCCTCGCCGATCTCCAGGATCTTGGCGTCGCGGTAGAAGCGGCCGACCGGATACTCGTTCATGAATCCGTAGCCGCCGAAGATCTGGGTGGCGTCGCGGGCGTTGTCCATGGCCGCGTCGCCGGCGACGAGCTTGGCGATGGCCGCCTCCTTCTTGAACGGTTCACCGGCCAGCATTTTCTCCGCCGCGTGGTAGTAGGCCAGGCGGGCGGTGTGGGTGCGGACCTCCATGTCGGCGATCTTGAACTGGATGGCTTGGTAGTGGCCGATCGGGTGGCCGAAGGCCTGGCGTTCGCGGACGTAGCGCAGGGACTCGTCCACGCAGCCCTGGGCCAGGCCGACCGAGAGGGCGGCGATCGCGATGCGGCCCTCGTCGAGGGTCTGCAGGAACTGCGCGTAGCCCCGGCCGCGCTCGCCGAGCAGGTTCTCGGCCGGGACCCGGCAGTTGTCGAAGGAGAGCTCGCGGGTGTCGGAGCAGTTCCAGCCGACCTTGGAGTACTTCTTCGAGGCGGTGAAGCCCGGCGTCCCTGCGGGGACCAGGATGGTGGAGATCTCCTTCTTGCCATCGGCGCGCTCGCCGGTGATCGCGGCCACGCCGACGACGCCGGTGATGTCGGTGCCGGAGTTGGTGATGAACGCCTTCGTGCCGTTGATCACCCACTCGTTCCCGTCCAGCACGGCCGTGGTCCGCATGCCGCCCGGCACGTCGGTGCCGCCGCCCGGCTCGGTGAGGCCGAACGCGCCCAGCATCTCCCCGGAGGTCAGGCGCGGCAGCCACTCGGCACGCTGCTCCGCCGTACCGAACCGGTAGATCGGCATCGCGCCCAGCGACACCGCGGCCTCCACGGTGATCGACACACTGGAGTCGACCCTGGCCAGTTCCTCCAGCGTGAGGCAGAGCGCGAAGTAGTCGCCGCCCATGCCGCCGTACTCCTCCGGGATCGGCAGCCCGAACAGGCCCATCGCGCCCATCTGCCGCACGATGTCGTAGGGGAACTCCTCGCGCTGGTAGAGGTCCCCGATCACCGGGGCCACCACGTCGCGGGCGAACGCCTCGACGGTTTTGCGGAGGTCTTCGTAGTCCTCGTTGAGCTTGGGCATCGTTACTCCTTGACGTAGTGATCGGCCGCTCGGCGCGCCGGGTCCGTTCCCCATGGCCGGTCTCTCAGCGCGCCGGTTTTGGTCCCAGCGCCTGGACGACCCGCGAGGTGCTGGGGCGACCGAGCCTCTCGGCCAGCCAGGTGCTGGTCTCGACCAGCGATTCGAGGTTCAGGCCGGTCTCGATGCCCAGGCCGTGCAGCATCCAGACCAGGTCCTCGGTGGCGAGGTTGCCGGTGGCGCTCTCGGCGTACGGGCAGCCGCCGATGCCTCCGGTGGAGGCGTCCACCACGGTCACGCCCTCGCGGAGGGCGGCGAGGGTGTTGGCCAGGGCCTGGCCGTAGGTGTCGTGGAAGTGCACCGCCAGCCGCGACGGCCCGCCGAAGGCCTCGATCAGCGCGCTCACGTGGCCCGGCGTGGCGACGCCGATGGTGTCGCCGAGCGACAGCTCGAAGCAGCCCAGGTCGAGCAGCCGGCGTCCCACCGTGACCACCTGGCCGATCGGCGTCGGCCCCTCCCACGGGTCGCCGAAGCACATCGACACGTAAGCCCTGACCTTCAGGCCGTGTTCCAGCGCCCGCGCGACCACCGGCTCGAACATCTCGAACTGCGAGTCCAGCGTCCGGTTCAGGTTCTTGGCGGCGAAGGTCTCGGTGGCGCTTCCGAAGATCGCGATCTCCTGGACGCCGTGTTCGAGCGCCCGGTCGAGGCCCCGCTCGTTGGGCACGAGCACCGGGTAGCGAACGCCGGGGACCCGCTCCATGCCCGCCAGCAGCTCGGAGGCGTCGGCGAGCTGGGGCACCCATTTGGGGTGCACGAAGCTGGTCGCCTCGATCACGCGGTGCCCCGCGGCGGCCAGCCGGGTGATGAACTCCGCCTTGACCTCCACGGGGATCACCGCCGACTCGTTCTGCAGCCCGTCGCGCGGCCCGACCTCGTAGATCGTGACCCGCTCCGGGAGCCCCTCGGCCCTGACCCCGTACGGCTCACGCATCATGACGTCTCCTCGTGCCGGTCCCGCCATCTGATCTCGTACGGCTCACGCGTCATGGCCATCACTTCTCCTCGTGCCGGACCACGGCCAGCACCGCGTCCATCGCGACTGCCTGACCTGCCCGGACCGGCAGCTCGGCGACCACCCCGGCGATCGGTGCGGTCACGGTGTGCTCCATCTTCATCGCCTCGACGATGAGCAGCGGCTGCCCCTCGGCGACCTGCTCCCCCATGGTCGTCTTGACCACGAGCACCGTTCCGGGCATCGGGCTGCGGACCACTCCGTCCGCGCTGCCGCCCGCGCCCGCCCGGTCGGCGGGGTCGCCCAGGTGGCGGCGGGTGAGCGCCCAGGTGTCGCCGTCCCGGCCGAGCCAGATCGTGTCGCCGTCCCTGGCGACGGCGTAGCGGCGCGCGGTCCCGCCGAGGGTGACCAGCAGATCGCCGCCGTCCCGCGACAGTGTCGCTCGCAGGGAGGTATCCGGGTCGCCGCCGGGCGGGCGGACCTCGGCTCCGGCGGCGGGCAGGCCGCGCACCCGGATCTCGGCCACGCCGTCGCGGCTCTCCAGACGCCAGGTGGTCCACGCGGCCTCGCCCAGCCGCCAGCCGTCGGGCACGTCCCACGGGTCGGCCGGCGCGACGGGCACGTGCTCGTGCTGCAGGAGCAGGGCCGTGGTGGTCAGGACGTCGGCGGGGACGCCCTCGTCCGCGACCAGCTCGTCGAGGTGGCGCTCGACCAGGCCGGTGTCGAGGTCTGCGGCGACCACCTCGGGGTGGTTGATCAGCGCGCGCAGGAAGGAGATGTTGGTGGGCACACCCAGCACGGTCGTCGCGGCGAGTGCCCCGTCCAGCCGCCGCAGCGCGGAGGCCCGGTCGGGCCCCCAGGCGATGACCTTGGACAGCATCGGGTCGTAGTCGCTGCCGACCACGCCTCCGATCATCAGGCTGGAGTCCACGCGGACGTTTTCGGGCTCGCGGAGTGCGAGGACCCGGCCGCCGGTCGGCAGGAAGCCCCGGGAGGGGTCCTCGGCGTAGACGCGCGCCTCGACGGCGTGACCGCTCAGCCGTACCTCGTCCTGGGCGAGCGGGAGCGGCTCGCCGGTCGCGACCCTGAGCTGGAGCTCGACCAGGTCCAGCCCCGTGACCAGCTCGGTGACCGGGTGCTCGACCTGGAGGCGGGTGTTCATCTCCATGAAGTAGTAGTCGGCGGTCGCGCCCTGGACGATGAACTCGACCGTCCCGGCGCCGACGTAGCCGACGGACCTGGCGGCCTCGACCGCCGCCGCGCCCATGCTCGCCCGGGTCGCGGCGTCGAGTAGCGGGGAGGGCGCCTCCTCGATGATCTTCTGGTGACGGCGCTGGAGGCTGCACTCGCGCTCGCCCAGGTGAATGACGTTGCCGTGCGTGTCGGCCATCACCTGGATCTCGATGTGCCGGGGGTTCTCCACGAACCGCTCGATCAGCAGCGTCGCGTCGCCGAACGCGGCGGCGGCCGTACGGCGGGCCGACTCCAGCGCGTCCGGCAGCTCCGCCGCGGAGCGCACCAGCACCATGCCCTTGCCGCCGCCGCCCGCCGAGGGCTTGATCAGCGCGGGGAAGCCGACCCGCTCGGCGGCGGCCGCCAGGTCGTCGTCCGGTTCCGCGCCGCCGGGGACGACGGGGACCCCGGCCGCCGAGACGGTGGCCTTGGCGCGGATCTTGTCGCCCATGGCCTCGATGGCCTCCGGCGGCGGGCCGACGAACACCAGCCCGGCCTCGGCACACCGCCGGGCGAAGGCCGCGTTCTCGGCCAGGAAGCCGTAGCCGGGGTGCACCGCCTGGGCCCCGGTCTCCGCGGCGGCGGCCAGGATCGCCTCGGCGTCGAGGTAGCCGCCGCCGAGCCGCAGCGCGACGTCGGCCTCGCGGGCGTGCCGCGCGCCGGCGTCGGCGTCGCTGTAGACGGCGACGGAGCGGATGCCCAGCCTCCTGAGCGTGCGGATGATCCGCAGGGCGATCTCGCCCCGGTTGGCGATGAGAACGGTGTCGAACATTCCGGGTGCTCCCGGTGAGGGGTGAGGAGCCGATGAGTGGGTCATGGTCACATCCGGAAGACGCCGTAGCCGACGGGTTCGAGGGGGGCGTTGGCCGAGGCGGACAGGGCCAGGCCGAGGACGGTCCGGGTGTCGAGGGGGTCGATGACCCCGTCGTCCCAGAGGCGGGCGGTGGAGTAGTAGGGGTTGCCCTGCTCCTCGTACTGCCTGCGGATGGCGTCGGGATCGGCGTTGCCGACCGTGGAGAGCACGTTGGCGGCCTGCTCGCCGCCCATCACCGAGATGCGCGACCCTGGCCACATCCACATGAACCGGGGTGAGTAGGCGCGCCCGGCCATCGCGTAGTTGCCCGCTCCGAACGAGCCGCCGATGACGACGGTGAACTTGGGCACCCGGGCGCAGGCGACGGCGGTGACCATCTTGGCGCCGTGCTTGGCGATGCCCCCGGCCTCGTATGCCTTGCCGACCATGAACCCGCTGATGTTCTGCAGGAACACCAGGGGGATGTTGCGGCGGTCGCACAGCTCGATGAAGTGGGCGCCCTTGAGCGCCGACTCGCTGAACAGGATGCCGTTGTTGGCGATGATCCCGACCGGGTGGCCGTGGAGGTGGGCGAAGCCGGTGACGAGTGTGGCACCGTACTCGGCCTTGAACTCCAGGAACCGGCTGCCGTCCACGAGGCGGGCGATGATCTCACGCACGTCGTACGGCGTGCGGGTGTCGGCGGGGACGATGCCGTAGAGGTCGCGGGGGTCGTGGAGCGGCTCCTCTGCGGGGATGCGGTCCCACGGGGAGGGGGTGCGCGGCGCGAGGGTGGCCACGATGTCACGGACGATCTTCAGGGCGTGGCGGTCGTCGTCGGCGAGGTGGTCGGTGACGCCGCTGACCCGGGCGTGCAGGTCGCCGCCGCCTAGGTCCTCGGCGGAGACCTCCTCGCCCGTCGCGGCCTTCACCAGCGGCGGGCCGCCGAGGAAGATCGTGCCCTGGTTGCGGACGATCACCGCCTCGTCGCTCATCGCCGGGACGTAGGCGCCGCCCGCCGTACAGGAGCCGAGGACCGCGGCGATCTGCGGGATGCTGCGCGCCGACATGGTGGCCTGGTTGTAGAAGATCCGGCCGAAGTGCTCGCGGTCGGGGAAGACCTCGTCCTGCTTGGGCAGGAACGCGCCGCCGGAGTCGACGAGGTAGACGCACGGCAGGTTGTTGTGGAGAGCGACCTCCTGAGCCCGCAGGTGCTTCTTGACCGTGATCGGGTAGTAGGTGCCGCCCTTGACGGTGGCGTCGTTGGCGACGATCACACATTCGCGGCCGGAGACGCGGCCCACTCCGGTGATGATCCCGGCCGCTGGGGCCTCGTCGCCGTACAGGCCGGTGGCGGCCAGCTGGGAGAGCTCCAGGAATCGTGAGCCCGGGTCGAGCAGGGCGTCGACGCGGTCGCGGGGCAGCAGCTTGCCCCGGGACACGTGCCTGTCCCGCGACTTCTGCGGACCTCCCAGCGCGGCGACCGCGAGCCGTTCGCGCAGGTCGGCGGCGAGGCGCTCGTTGACCTCCGCGTTGCCCTTGAAGCTCTCGCCCCCCAGGTCGCAGGCGCTTCGCAGCACCGGCCAGCCACTCATGCGGGCCCCCTCTGTCCGGCTCCGTCGCCGTGGGTCAGCGGTCGCTAACTCCATCGGAGATGTTAGTCATTATTAACGTTACCGTCTACCATACGAGAGGTGACGACTGCTCAGAGCCCTACCCGCAATCGTGGGTCACGGCGCATGGAAATTCTGGACGCCGCGGCCGAGCTGTTCGCGGCGCGCGGCTTCCACGGCGTCTCCATCGAGGACATCGGCGGCGCGGTCGGCACGTCGGGCCCCGCCCTCTACCGGCATTTCAGCGGCAAGGAGGCCCTGCTGGCGGAGATGCTGCTGGACATCAGCGAGCGCCTGCACACCTCGGCCACGAGCCGCGTGACCGAGGCCCCCGACGCCGAGCACGCGCTGGATGCCCTGCTCACCGGTCAGATCGAGTTCGCACTCAGCCATCCGGCGTTGATCATCGTGCACGACCGCGAGCTCGGCAACGTCCCCGAGCCCGCCCGGCGCAGGATCCGCCGCCTCCAGCGGCTCTACGTCGAGGAGTGGGTCACCGTGCTGAGCGAGCTCTACCCGGACTGCCCGCCGCCCCGCCTGCGCGCCGCGACCCACGCCATCTTCGGCCTGCTCAACTCCACCCCGCACAGCGCGGGCGAGCTTGATCCCGCGGCGATGGCCGAGCTGTTGCGGGGCATGGCCCGGGCCGCGCTGGCCGATGCCCAGAGTTAAGACTTGTTAACTCTCGCCCGAGTTGGTCGTTTGGCGCCGCCGAAGGCGCCCCGATCGGGTGGCCACCGTCCGGCAAGCGCGACCGCGATGAAAGCCCGTATCGGGCATCGGGTACTTTGAGTCGGTTTTCACATCCGACTCCGGCCACCGTCGCGGGGGGAACGTCGTTTGAGTCGCCTGACGGTCCCGGCCGGCATCATCAACGCAAAGGGGAAATCGATGGGCACCATCACCACCAAGGATGGCACCGAGATCTTCTACAAGGACTGGGGCAGCGGGCAGCCCGTCGTGTTCAGCCACGGCTGGCCGCTGAACGCCGACGCCTGGGACGACCAGCTCGCCCTGGTCGCGGCCAACGGGTTTCGCGCGATCGCGCACGACCGTCGCGGGCACGGCCGCTCCGGCCAGTCCTGGGACGGCAACAACATGGACACCTACGCCGACGATCTGGCCGAGCTGATCGAGGCGCTGGACCTCCACGACGCCGTTCTGGTCGGGCACTCCACCGGTGGCGGCGAGGTGGCCCGCTACATCGGCCGCCACGGCACCGCGCGCGTCGCCAAGGCCGTCCTGCTGGGCGCGGTGACGCCGTTGATGCTCAAGACCGAGGCCAACCCGGAGGGGCTGCCGATCGAGGTGTTCGACGGCATCCGTGCGGGCGTCGCGGGCGACCGGTCACAGTTCTACAAGGACCTCAGCATCCCGTTCTACGGCTTCAACCGGCCGGGCGCGGCGGTGTCGCAGGGCGCGAGCGACGCCTTCTGGCTGTGGAGCATGCAGGTGGGCCTCAAGGGCGCGCTCGACTGCGTCAAGGCCTTCTCCGAGACCGACTTCACCGAAGACCTCAAGCGCTTCGACATCCCGACCTTCATCGCGCACGGCGACGACGACCAGATCGTTCCGATCGTCGCCGCGGGCCTGAAGGCGGCCGAGCTGGTCAAGGACGCCACCCTGAAGGTCTACCCCGGCGCCCCCCACGGCCTGGTCGGCGCCTACAAGGACGAGTTCAACGCCGACCTGCTGACCTTCCTCAACACCTGAGCCTCAGGATCGACCCGGCCGGCCGCTCGCAGGCCGCCGGCCATCACCCGGGTTCCGCGCACTGAGCGCCAGGCGGATCCGGCGGGCCACGGCGGGCCGGGCAGTTCCCGAGCCCGCCGTGCGGGCCGGACCGCACCGTCCTCCGAGCGGGGACGCCCTCGTGTCCGGCTCACCAGGGGGACAGGGACAGAATCCGCGACGGGACCACGATGACCGGGCACCCCGCCTCTCGCAGCAGTGAGTGACACACCGGGCCGAGCGGCAGATCGACCGGATCGTCCTGCTCCCTGTCGCTGGTCACCACCAGGTCCGAGCGGTCGGCCGCATGGCGGAGCACCTCCGCGTGGGGCCGTGTCTCGACGACGGTCTCCACGTCCACCCCGGAATACTTCTCCTCCCACACCGCGACGTTGGCGTTGAAGCGAACGACCAGCGGCCGTATGTCCTCCATGTCTCCGGGGCAGAGACAGATCGCCAGCAGCGAGGCCCTGCGCAGCCTCGCCTCCTCGAACGCCACGGCGAGCTCCGCCGATCCCGGATTGACGCCTTCCACGCCGACCGCCACGCGGTTCGTGCGCGGATGGGTGGTCTCCTTGACGACGGCCACCGGGGAGCGCGCGTGCGAGAGAAGCTGGACGGCGGTCGGGCCGATCCGCGACTTCTCGACGCCGCCCCATCCGCGAGGACCAATCGCGACCAGCTCCGCCGCGACCGACCCGCTCACCAGCACGGCCGCCGGCGACCCCTCCACCAGCTCCCCCCGGATCCGTATCCGGGGGGCCAGGTCATGCGCCAGGCTCACCCCCATCTCGAGCACGTGCCGGCTCATGCGACGTATGATCTCCGTCGACTCATGGCTGATGGGGATCGGGGAGCGCGGCCGCTGCCAGCCGTGGCAGACGAGCAGGGGATCGAACCGCATTCGGGCCTCTTCGACGCCCCATCGGAGAGCATGCTCGCTCGTTTTCGAACCGTCGTATCCGACGACCACGGGTCGCCCGTCGTCACCTGCGCGCATTGTGACTCCTATGTTCCGCCGCTTACCTCAATACTTCTCCCGTCCACCCGCTGTGGCGGGCGCGTCACCACAAGACTTGCCTTGTTTTACGGCTTGCGTCCGCAAATGAAATCGGACACCACCAGTCCCTTGCGTCACAGCCGGGTGCCGCCGTCCCACCGGATGACTCCATCGAGCGGAACCGCGGGGATGTCTCCGGGCCCTGGCCGGGTCATCGGCCGGGTCATCGCGGGGGCGGGTGGAGTCGGTGCGAAGGCGAGTGAGGTCAGTGCGGGTGCGGGTGGTCGTGGTCGTCCGGGTGGTCGTGGTCGTCCGGGTGGTCGTGGCCGATGGGGCGCCGGGCCAGCGTCCGGGCGCGGGCGGTGACCTCCTCGGCGAGTACGGTGCCGCCGTCGGCCAGCACGTCCTCCAGCGCGCCCAGCCAGTGCCGGTAGTAGTTCCAGTGCTCGCCCCCGGCCGGTGCGGTCTCCCAGGCCGCGATCCGGGCGATCAGCGCCGCCTGGAACCGCGGCCAGGTGAACGCGCCCGCCTCGTACAGGGTGACGGCCATGCCGAAGGCACGGCCCTCCCACGGCTCGGCGAACACCAGTTCGCCGTTGGAGCGCGGCGGCGCGGCCGGGCCCCCGACGTCCAGCGGGGCGCTCACGGCGCCTTGACCTTGGCCACGCCGACCATCGCATCCCGGGTCACCAGTGGCACGAGCTGTTCCGCCGTCAGCCCCTCGGTGCCGGCCGGACGTTCGGGCAGCACCAGCCAGCGCACCTCGCTGCTGGAGTCGTGGACGGTGATCCGTACGTCGTCGGCGAGATCGAGGCCCATCTCGGACAGCACCCTGCGCGGCTCCCTGACCATCCGCGCGCGGTAGGCCGGGTCCTTGTACCAGCTCGGCGGCAGGCCGAGCACCGACCACGGGTAACACGAGCACAGCGTGCAGACCACCACATTGTGGGTGGTCGCGGTGTTCTCCACGACGACGATGTGCTCGGCCTGCCTCCCCACGTAGCCCAGCTCCCTGATCGCGGCGGTGCCGTCGTCGAGCAGCCACCGACGGTACTCCGGGTCGGTCCACGCCCTGGCCACCACCTTGGCGCCGTTGAGCGGGCCCACGTTGGTCTCGTAGGTGGTGATGATCCTGTCCATCGTGTCCGGGTCGATCAGGCCCCGTTCGGTGAGCAGTTGTTCCAGAGCCTCGGTGCGCAGCGCCGGGGGAATGCGTTCGGTGGATCCGGTGGTCATGCGGGCTCCTCCAGATAGCTCTCGAACAGCTCGACGGTGAGTGTGAAGGGTTCGGCGTCGGCGCCCCACAGCTCGCGGGAGTCGAACCGCACCGAGTAGACGTACTGCGGGTTCTCCCCCAAAAAGTGCGCGTTCGTGTCCGGCAGCACCGCGGCGGGCTGGATGAGCGCGACGACTCCGGTGTGCCCGCGCACGTAGCCCGCCAGCCTGGTGTGCCCTGGCGGCGACATGTCCTTGGCGCGCACCCGCTCGCCCGTGGCGAAGGCCGGTGCGGCGTCCACGGTGCGCAGCGAGCCCTCGGCGGCCGGTGCGTGGCCGGGCCTGGCGGGCTCGGGGATCGGCGGTTCCTCGACCCGCTCGCCGCGCAGGTTGCGGGCGCGGGCGTCGATCGCGTCCGGCGCCAGGATGGCGGTGTCGGTGAGCATCAGCTCCGCGGCGTTGAGCCAGCGGCCGTAGTAGCCGTCGTCCAGGTAGGCGGTCCGGTCCAGGCGCTCGAGCGCATGCCGGAAGGCGTCCACGTTGTATCCGGACGCTCCCTCGGAGAGCAGGGTCAACGCGAACGCCCGGCCCTGCCAGGCTTCCTCGAAGACCGGTTCGTCGCCCCTCGGCGGATGAGCGGGGCCCCAGCCCTCGGTGCCCCCCATGTCGGCGATCCCGTCCATGGCATCACCTCCCGTGGTTCTACGGTGACGGAAAGGCGTTCGTCACAGCGTGTTAGCGGGTGCTCAATCCTTATTCTCGCAGGTCATAGGGGCAATGGGCGATAGCGCACCCCGCCGAGGGTGTCCCGGGCGCCGCGCCGGAGAGCGGTACGGCGCGTGCCTGTCGGCCTGCCCGGTCCACCGCGCCGCCGTCGCTCCGCGAACCGGACATCACACCGCTCAACGCCACCTTGCCGGGCCCCGCGGGGAAACCTGGGCCGGCGTTGCGTACGGGGCCGCCGCCACCGATGCCGGGCAAGGGAGCGGCCCGGGTGCTCGAGCACCCGGGCCGCCGTCTGTCAGGTCCGAGCCGAGGCTACGGACTGAATCTCATCGTCAGCGCCTGACCTTGACGTAGTCGCTGCGGCTGGAGTCACCGTAGAAGTCGTCGTCGCCCTTGAAGACGAACTTCCAGTAGCCCGAACCGTAGGCCAGGGTCTTGGCGTAGAGCTTGCCGCTGCCGTTGGCCGTCGTGACCTTCACGTAGCGCCACTTCTTCGAGCCCGTGGCCTTGAAGTACAGCGAGACCTTGGCCCGGTAGCCCTCCCAGCCCCCGTCGTCGACCTGGAGCTTGCCGGTGAACGTGAGGTACTTGCGGTAGCGGACGGGCTCCGGTGAGGCGTTGAAGCCGATGACACGGCTGGCCGCACGCTCCGGCTCCGGCGCGGGCTCCGGCTTGCGAACCGTCACGTGGTCGGTGTCGCTGCTGCTGCCCTTGACGCCGTCGGCGCCGCGGAACTCGGCACGCCAGTGACCCGAACGCCTGGCCGTCACGTCGACGTCGAAGCGCCCGTCGCGGTTGGTCCAGCCGCTGTCCACCTGGTCCCAGCGGGACGAGCCGTCGGCGCGGAACAGGATGGCGACCTTCTGGCCCCTGTAGCCCTCCCAGCCGTGCTGGGCGTCGAGCTGCAGGAGACCTCTGACGCTCAGCCTGTCGCCCTCGGTCACCCAACCCGGTCCGGCGCCGAAGCCGACGATCCGGCTGGATCGGGCCTTGGCCCTCACATCCACCCGGTCCGTCTCGCTCTTGGCCCCGAGGCGGGTCGGCGAGCCGTCGTACTCGGCCCGCCAGTGACCGCTCTTAGACGCCCTGGCCTTGAGCCAGAACTTGCCCTGGCCGTTGGTCTCCACGCTGCCGGGGAGACGGCTGTAGGAACCGCCCAGCGGCCGGAAGGCGAGATGGACCCTGGCGTTGGGCACGACGGCCCACCCGTCGGCGCCGTTCTGCCTGAGCACGCCGCTGAGGGTGACCCACTCGCCCTCGTCCACGACCGAGGGGGCGGCCGCGATGTCGTCGAAGTCGGTCTCGTAGACCTGCTTCACGCTGAACTCGGTGGACACGGGCGTGGTGTTGCCCACGACCGCCCTGAAGGTCCACTTGATGGGGGCGGACTGGCGGTTGAAGTCCTTGGAGTACTTCCACCTGGCCTTGCCTGAACCCAGGTCCGCGTCCTTCGCCAGTTCGAAACTGGTCTCGACGCCGAGTTCCGGCTTGATCACACCGGTGACCTTGGACGCGTTGTCCTTGGTCTCCGCGGTGAAGACGACCTTCACCGTCTCGGAGCCCTTCACCACGATCGGATTGGGGTTCACCGAGACGCTGCTGACTGCGGGGTCGACGATGTTCGTCCCCGCTGATGCCGCCGTGACCGGGCCCGCGACCAGAGTTGCGATGCCCAGGGCTGCCACGACGGCGACACGAATGCGCTTAACCATTCGGGCCTTCCGTCCTTCCCGTTGGTTGCACGCGGCATGAGGGTGCCACGTCATTCCACCAAGTAGACGGCTATAGGAGGTCAATGGTTCGTAAGTCTGACAAGTTGTTATGAAGGACTGTCGAATAGGATCGGTCCACTGACCGTGTTGCACCAAACATGTCAAGGTTGAGGACGAGACCGAACGATGAGGACATAATCAGGTTGTGGTCCGCGACATTGTTGAAACTCATTTCGCCGAGGCCGTGGCCGCCCTCTCCCCCGGGGCCCCACGCGATGCCGGCCTGCCTGTACGAGAGGGCACGGGCCTGACCGGGGCTCGCTGCCGCGAGCTGTTCGAGTTCCAGCTCGGCAGCAGGCTCCTGGATGTCACCGCGCGCTGGCTGCGTGAGCAGGGCCAGGGCTTCTACACCATCGGCTCGGCCGGGCACGAGGGCAACGCCGCGATCGCCGCGGCGCTGCGCACCACCGACCCCGCTCTCCTCCACTACCGGTCGGGAGCCTTCTACCTGACCCGGTCGGCGATGGCGGGGCGCCTGCCCGAGGAGGGGCTGCGCGACGTGCTGCTCGGCCTGACCGCCGCGACCGAGGAGCCGATCGCGGGCGGGCGGCACAAGGTGTTCGGCCACCCCGACCTGGCGGTGATCCCGCAGACGTCCACGATCGCCAGCCACCTGCCTCGCGCGGTGGGCGTGGCCTTCGCCATCGAGCGCGCCCGCCAGCTCGGCGTGCCTGGCGCCTGGCCGGACGACGCGATCACGGTGTGCAGCTTCGGCGACGCCTCGATCAACCACGCCAGCGCCCTGTCCGGGCTCAACACCGCCGCCTACGGCTCCCACCAGGGCCTGGCGCTGCCGATCCTGTTCGTCTGCGAGGACAACGGCCTGGGCATCAGCGTGCGCACCCCGCAGGGCTGGGTCGAGGGCGCGCATCATCCGCTGCTCCGTTACTTCGCGGCCGACGGCTGCGATCTGGCCGACGTCCACGACGTGGCGAGGAGCGCCGCCGAGCACGTCCGCACCCACCGCGCCCCGGCCCTGTTGCACGTCAACACGGTCCGGCTGATGGGCCACGCGGGTTCCGACGTGGAGCTCTCCTACCGGACGAAGCGGGAGATCAACGGAGATCTGGAGCGTGACCCGCTCGTCGCGACCGCGCGGCTGCTGGTCGAGGCCGGCCTGACCACACCCGACGAACTGCTGCTCCACTACGACACGACGCGAGAACACCTGTTCAAGATGGCCATGGAGAGCTCGCGGCGGCCCCGGCTGATCTCGGCCGCCGACATCATGGAGCCGCTGGCCCCGCGCACGCCCGAGGCCGTCGCGTCGGCCAGCACCGTGTTCTCGGAGGACACGGAGGCCAGGATCAAGGCCTTCGGCGGCAAGCTGCCCGAGCAGGAGGGCCCGCTGACCCTCTCCCAGGCGATCAACCGGACCCTGACCGACGCCCTGGCCGCCCACCCCGACGTGCTGGTCTTCGGCGAGGACGTGGCCCGTAAGGGCGGCGTCTACGGCGTCACCCGGGGCCTGCAGAAGCGCTTCGGCCTGGGCAGGGTGTTCGACACGCACCTCGACGAGCAGGCCGTGCTGGGCCTGGCCCTCGGCTCGGGGGTCTCCGGGCTGCTGCCGGTGCCCGAGATCCAGTATCTCGCCTACCTGCACAACGCGCTCGACCAGATCCGGGGCGAGGCCGCGACGCTCCCCTTCTTCTCCCAGGGGGCCTTCCGCAACCCGATGGTGGTGCGCGTCGCCTCCTACGCCTACCAGAAGGGCTTCGGCGGCCACTTCCACAACGACAACTCCATCGCCGCGCTGCGCGACATCCCCGGCCTGGTCGTGGCCTCCCCCGCCCGGCCCGACGACGCCGCCTCGATGTTGCGCACCTGCCTGGCCGCCGCCCGCACCGACGGCAGCGTCTGCATCTTCCTCGAACCGATCGCCCTCTACAACACCCGCGACCTGTTCGAGGACGACGACAAGGGCTGGCTCTCGCCGTACGTCCCTCCGGCCCGCTGGGCGGAGACCCACATTCCGATCGGCCGCGCCCGCAGCTACGGCGACGGCCGCGACCTGACCATCGTGACCTTCGGCAACGGGCTGCGGATGAGTCTGCGCACCGCGGTCAGACTCACCGCGGAGGGTTTCAGCTGCCGGGTCCTGGACCTGCGCTGGCTCTCCCCGCTGCCGGTGGAGGATCTGATGCGGGCGGCGGATCTGACCGGCAAGGTGTTGATCGCCGACGAGACCCGCCGCACCGGGGGCGTCTCCGAGACCATCATCGCCGAGCTGCTCGACGGGGGCTTCACCGGCAAGATCGCCCGGGTGACCTCCTCCGACAGCTTCATCCCGCTGGGCGAGGCGGCCAAGCACGTGCTGCTGTCGGAGGACGCGATCGAGGCGGCCGCCCGCAAGCTGCTCAGCTGATCCACGGGCCCGGCAGCCGAGAGGCCGCCGGGTGGAACCCTGCGCTCGTCGACGGCGAACAGGCCCGGCTCCGCCCTTTTCCGTGCAACCTCAGTACGGCGAGGGCCCCCCGAACATCTCCCCGAGGCGGGAGGCCAGAGCCGGGTCACCGGTGAGGTGGACGCGGCCGGCGGCCAGGAGGCCCGCAGGATCGGCGGTGCCCGCGATCAGGCGGAGGAGGTCGGCGCCGGGGAGGGTGAGGACGACGGCGGGATCGGCGACCGAGATCTGGCGCGCGAAGGCGCGGTCACCGCGGATCATGATCGTCCATGGGGTGGGCCCGGTGAGCGCCGGGTCCGAGCCGGTCAGCCGGAACTCGATCGCCCCCTGGAAGCCGAAGAAGTTCGCCCCTTGCACGCCGCGTTCCCTGGCCGTCTCGAGGTCCTCGTGGCACATCATCGGGAGCACCACCGCGAGATTGGGGTTCACGGCGAACCCCGCGGGCAGGCACTCCTCGGAGGCGAGCAACGCGTAGTACTCCCCCAACCAGCGGGCCGCCTCCTGCGGCGTGACAAACGAGAACGACAGCGCGCCGATTCCGTTCCGTGCCGCCAGGTGGATGGTCTCCCTGCGCGAGCAGGCCACCCAGAGCGGCGGGTGCGGCTTCTGCACGGTTTTCGGGATGACGTTGCGGAGATGCATCCGGAGGTACGGCGAGTGCCAGCCGGCGAAGGGCTCCTCCACGAACATCCGGGTGATCGCGTCGATGGCGTCCTGCCACATGGCCCGCTTCTCGCCCCTGGGCACGCCGAACCCGCTCAGCTCGGCGGCGGAGCTGGCCTCACCGGTGCCGAAGTCCACTCGGCCGTCGGAGATCAGGTCAAGGGTGGCGATCCGCTCCGCCACCCGGGCGGGATGGTTGACCGGCGGCGGGATCTGCACGATGCCGTGACCGAGGCGGATGGCGGTGGTTCGCTGCGAGGCCGCGGCGAGGAAGATCCAAGGCGGGTGTGGCCGGCGATAAAAGGCACCCGGGCGGCTTGGGGATCGTGGCTGGTGTTCGCCGGCGAATCCGGCCAGAGCCTCCAGACCGCCCCGAGGAAGGCCCTGGGCCCGCACGGGCCAGACCCCGGTGCTGGAGGTCTCCTACGGTGACCGGGACCGGGTCTCGATCGCCGCCCTGATCTGCATCAAGCCCGGCCGTCGCGTCCGGCTGATCTACCGCACGATCACCTATCACCAGCGCCGGGGTGAGCGGAAAGGCTTCGTCGCGGCCGACTTCAAGGCCCTGCTGCACGCCGCCCATGCCCAGCTCAGCGGTCCGATCTCACTGGTGTGGGACAGTTTGCCCGAGCACGTCAGCGCCCAGATGCGCCGGTGGATCACCGCTCAGGGCGGCTGGCTGCTGGTCTATCGGCTGCCGCCGTATGCGCTCGACCTCAACCCGGCCGAGGGGATCTGGTCCAACCTGCGCATCACCCTGCTCAACTTCGCCGTCCGCGGCATCGATGAGCTCACCGCTCTGATCAAGCACCGGCTCAAACGCATGCAGTACCAGCCCGAACTGCTGACCGAATTCATCGCCCAGACCGGACTCATGATCTCCGATCCGATGTAACCCTCAGCTTTCTCGTTTAGTACTGCTTGTGCGCCGTACCCGATGTGACGCGCCGTCGTACCGTATCTCCCTCACGATTGTTTGAGTGGGGTTGGTCGTCGTTGATGGTTGGGGCGATCGAAAGCGGAAGCCCCCGCCGTGATGGCGAATTCGAGGGCTCTCCGCGTTATACGGCCACAGGCAGTTAACCGACTCGACCCGGGAGCCGTTGTACGAGAGGAGTCGATCCTTTCCCCGAGGTGAGGCATCTACGGCATTTCACGAAGTCACCACTACCCAGGCCAGCCCGCCGAACTGACGACGGTTGAATAGGCGAGTTCACTGGTCTGGCATCCCCAGTGGGCCTTCGGTCTTCGAGCCGCCCTCAGCGGTCCACCCTGAAGGGGACCCTGACCACGACCTGGCCGACGACGACGAACGTAGGAGCCAACCTGATTGGAACGACCTGATTACCTGACCCGAGAAAGAAGTAAGAAGGCCCCCATCCCTCGCGGATGGGGGCCCTTCGTCGTTTCAGAGGCTTTGTGGTGGGTGAGCGGGTCAGAGCCTGGGGTTAGTGTTAATGAAAATGCTCATGCGCGAGCAGGTGTTAAACAATCGACCGTAGTACCGACCGTAGAGTCCGTTGATCCTTGTAGTGGTGTCGCCGTACCCGAAGCCGACGATCTGACCGTTATTCGCGTCGATGAGTTGCCACTTGATATCGCTTGCGTCGCAGACCGGGTTGGGCGGCTTGGCTTCGAAGGCTCGGACGTTCACGAACCAGCTGGCCTCCCCCGGATTGTTAGCACTGGCCGAGATCGTACCGGTGGTGCAGCTCCTCGACACAGACAAAAAGAGGGTGCACTCGGCTGTAGCCGTAGCTGCGTACGCTGACGGCGCGGCGACGATTGTCGCGAACAGCGCGACCATGAGCCCGACCGCCACGGATCGGAACGTGCGACTCCCCCCACGTGTTCTCGATGCCGCCTTGCCATCTGTGACCTGGAGATTGACCATCAACGCACCTGTCTCTGCCGAAGCGATGGAATCGAAGTGATCATCGCTTACTCTCCCCCGCGCCGGTATCTGGAAGCTGACAGGTTGTGAGATCGCCAGGCTCGTGATAGACGATCAGGCCGAGTAAGAAATAGAGAGTGCCCCCGGCCGAAGCCGGGGGCACTCTCTATTTTTACGAGAATGATCCACTATCTACAACCACGCCCCCGAGCAGTTGTGCCACTGCCTGCGGATCTTCGAAATAAGAAGCGTGGACGACGAACTTATTGCCAGCAATCACCTTGAAGTCGAAACCAGGCTGTGTGAAATTTGAGTCAGGGTTGAAGAGGTACTTCACGAACTCTGCCGTCTCGGCATCCGTGTTGAGCTTCCGAACCCATGTTCCGGCGTCCTCGTTTCCGACTACGGTGCACTCCGTAGCGGGGTACTTACCGGTGGCGGTGAAGAAGTTGGCAGTCCACGACCTATCGCAGGCGATGCCGTTTTCCTTGAGGGCATTTGCGACATCAGCCTCGGTTTCGAATGCCTTTGCCTGTCCGGCACACCCGCTGAGTGTGATGAGAAATGCAAGAAGGATGAGGAGCTTCCGCATCGGTCATCATTTCCAATCTACCCCCAGCCCACACCGGGGGCTTTTTGCGTTGGGGCTATTCCGTCCAGCCGAGCTTTCCGGCTGCTAGTGAGCAATCAGGGTCCCCACACATGACTTCCCACGTGGGGTAGCTTTCGCCGTCCCATTTCTTTGCACTGAACACGCCGCCGCCGTTGTCGCCCCACCTGTTCATTCCATGAACAATGTCGTTGGCGATGCCCCCGTACGTGTCCATGGCCTCCGGGCCGTCGTAGTAGAGCGCAGTAGTCTTCCCACAAGCCCAGATGTTTTCGTTCTGGAGCGCGGCGGCACCATAGCCGCCATCCTGGCAGGCAAAGCCAACGCCCTTGAGTTTCTGGATGAGTTCGTTGGCGTTCGACGGTTCGCTGGACGTCTGAGGGGACGACAGCGATGGGAAGTGAATGTTGTTTGAGGGGAAAAGCGGTAAGACGATCCAGACCGCAGCGACGAGGACGAAAACAGTTGAGACGAAGGCGAGCACTCCCTGCACCGCAGGAGAGAGGTCGTTCCAACCTTCACGCAGAGACTTGTCAGGCTGGGGGGATTCCATGGGGGGTTTCCATTCTGGCTTCGGAACGTTCCAGGCATCGAAAAAGAAGCCCCCGGCCGAAGCCGGGGGCAGTTGTGCGTAGGAGGCCGGCGAGCTAGCTGATGCGCCTCTGGATGTCGATCAGGATCGACAGCATCTGCGCCTGGCCTTCCTGGAGCGAGGTGACCTTGGAGTCCAGCGCCTTGAGGTCGTTGGCCACCCCGTTGATCCGGTTGGTCAACGCCTCGGCGACCTCCATCTGATCGGCGCGGATCTGGATGTGCTCGTTCTCCACCACCGTGGCGAACCGCAGTGCTGCGTCCTTGATGCTCACACCGACTCCGTCCCGGGGCGCTCGATATCACAGTGGTTGAGCAGCAGGGCCACACCCTGCTCGATGACTGCCAGACGCTCGGTGTCCTCAGCCAGTATCGACTTGATCTCCGCGAGGTCCCGGCCCGCCTGGAACGCCCAGGACTCCAGATCCCGGACGCGATCTTCTATGTTCTTCGCGATCACTCGCTGTACATCCCTTACCGTGGGGGTAAGGGACCTGGCTGATAGCTGCAGTCAGGTCCCGCTTCTTTGAGAGTAGCCGGTACCGGCGTCTCAGCCTCCGGTCTGTCGGCCAGTTGGTTAGTGGTGAAATGAGCCAGGAAAACTATATCTCGCTATACCTTGCTCGGCGCAAAGTGAAAGCTACTTGAGGCTGACGAACGCGCCACCGGAGAAGTACGAGTCGTGCAGCTCGATGCCCGCGAGCTTGATGTTCTTGGGCACGTCGAACAGCAACTGGCCCTTGACCGTGTTGCCGGGGTTGACGTCCTCCAGGAAGGAGTTGGAGTCCTCCACCCAGATGGCAGCACCTGTGTCCGCGTCGTACTCGCGTCCCTTGGAGTCGAGGAGCGTCTGCGCACCGCTGCTAAAGGTCTGTGACTCATCCCCGATGTTCTTCACGGTGACGTGGAAGATCACGTACTGGCCCTGAGCATTCGAGCCGAAGTACTGGCTGCCGACCCGTGAGACACCCTTCTGAACCCTGGTGATCTTGAAGGAGAACTTGCCGTCGCGCACCGTGTCACCGACACCCGGCAGCTTCGGCTTCGGCTTCGGCTTGGGCTTCGGCTTGGGCTCGGGCTCCTTCTCGGGGGCCACGATGTCCGTGGCGCCATCGGTGGGCTCGATGGACTCGGTAGGTGTGGTGGAGCTGTAGGAGTCGGCGAAGGTGGTGGGCTGGTCATCCGAGCCGCCCACGAGGTTGCCCACAACAGCCAGACCGAAGATGACAGCTACAGTGATCAGGCAGCCCTTCAGGCAGCCGCCCGACTTCTTCTGGATGAACACAGGCTGCTGCTGCGGGGGCTGGTATCCGCTGGTCGGGGGGTATGAGGGGTTGTTCATGTGAACTCCTTAATCGGTGGTGAACTATATCTCGCCATAGCTCGCCCACATGCCCAGGGGGCAGGCCGGCGAAGGATCTCGGGGGTACCTTGGGGGTGCGGGACCTGATTGTTAAGGTCAGTCAGGTCCCGCGTCTTTGTGTCAGCCGATCGTTACAGGCCCAAGCCGAGGACCCCGTCCTCGCAAGCCGCCTTGAACGCGGCCTTGTCCTCGTCGGTCTTGGGCCGTGCGTCATCCGACGCAACGTCAGGCCCCTGGAGGTAGTAGAGCGCACTCTCACAGTTCTTGAAGGGGAGCGGCTTGCCCGCCGCCGCCGCCAGCGACGGGTAGCGGAGCATGTTCGCGGCCAGGATGCCCTTGGAGTAGAAGGCGTTCATCATCAGGTCCCGGCCAGGTCCGCCGGTCGTCGGCCCGGAGGCGACCATGAAGGCGAGGCATCCGGCCGCCGCCAGGGTGAGTACCTGGGTGACGATCAGGATCTTGGTCAACTTGCTCATGCGGTTTCCCTTAGGTTCGGTGCTGTCGAGTACTTGATCGTCGTTCATGGTCGCTTCAGCAGTTCCTTAACCAGCCAGTCACACCCGGCCAGGAAAGCCCTGTCGTCCTCCTCTGTCTGCGGTGGGGCGAGCGACAGCCGGATCGGGGCATCTGGCCCCTTGGCGTAGTCGAGCCCCGCCTCGCACGAGGTGAAGTGCCGAAGGCTGCGCGGCTGCGACGTGACCTCATAAGCGGCCTCCGTACCCGACTTGAAGTAGGGGCTCTTCATCGGGTCCGCCTCCGCGCTCGGCCCGTAGACACCCATGAGGGCGGCTCCGGCCGCCGCCAGGGTAAGAGCCTGGGCAGCGACCAGAGACCTGTACGAGCTGTTCACGCCAGCTCCACCTCGGTGCCGATGGGGGCCGTCAGGTCCGCCCACTCCAGTTCCTCGCAGGTGACGAACACCTGCCCGTCCTCCTCGATACGGACGGCCTCCACGCGAGACGTGATCATGCCGCCGAGACCGGCCCACAGGATGATCTCGTCGTCCTTCGAAAGCTCCTCGATGTTGAGGCCGCTCATGCGTTGTCCTTCTCTCTGCTGATGTAGGTGGTGATCCCAGCCCGGAGGCAGTAGATCGACCAGCCCTTGTCGAAGTCCTGGCCGCTGAAGCGGCCCAGCGTGAGCCCAGTGACGTTGCCGTCCAGGTCCAGCGGTGTGCGCCAGGAGACGAACCGGCCATCCCAGGCGGCGAATACGTATTCGGCCACGCCATCCGCGCCGGGGGTGAAGTGCAGGACCGCCGCACCGTTAGGCAGCGGGTCGCCGACCTGCAATGCCTTCATGATCTGACTCACTCCGATGTGATATGTGGTGGGTCAGTCGGCGATGTTCATCTCGGTCACGGTCCAGACGCTGCCGTCCTCGAACTCCAAGGGGGTGCCCATCAGGACCCCACGCAAGTGCATAGCCACCTCGTACTCACTGATCTCGGCGTTCTCGGGGTTGGTGAGTACGAACTCGATGGTGACGTCCATGATCTGATTCCTTCGGTAGTGACGTGCAGACCGCTGTGGCGATCTCCCCGCCCGACCGGACCAAGGCCCGGTGAGCGGAGGGACCGTCAAGCCGCCACGAGCTGATCAAGCTCGACAGCCACCGCGGATTCCTCAACCGCCTCCTCGATCCAGGTGAAGAGGGTTGCGGGGCGGCCACCCTCAGACCTCAGCTTGGATGTGGTCACAAACTCGCTGGCGTCGGTGATCGCTCGGACCTCCGCAGCACGGACCCGCTGGAACTTGCGGGCCACCTCGGTGGAGGTCACACCCTCCGGCCCGGCGCCCTGGATGAAGGCCAGGATGCGCGCCGGGATCTCGTTACCGGACGCCTCGACCTCGGGCAGCGTGTAGGTGACCGTCTCGACCATGTAGGTGATGAGGGCCAGCGCGGCGTCGAAATCCCCGACCGTGAGTTCTGTCCGCTTATCGGCCAGGGCATAGAGGCCGGCGAGTCTGATCATGTACGCCATGGCCCGCTCGGTGTACTGCCCGAGCTGCTCGTTTCCCGTGGTCATCGCGTCGCAGATCTCGCGATGCCGGGTCTCGAAGATCTTCGCGACCGCCATGGGCACGTTCAGGTCGGTGACCTCTTGGGCGAAGTTGACCATGCTCCGGAACCTGTGGCCCAGACGCTCGATGACCTTGTCCGGGTTCGCCGAGGCGAACACCGGGAGCTTCTTCGACTGGAGCACCCAGACCGGGAAGAACCGGTTGTAGGTGCCGC
The DNA here is from genome assembly GCF_900188345.1 of Streptosporangium subroseum. GTDB lineage: Bacteria > Actinomycetota > Actinomycetes > Streptosporangiales > Streptosporangiaceae > Streptosporangium > Streptosporangium subroseum. Next base: position 172,152 of record NZ_FZOD01000008.1, read on the forward strand.
CCGTGGCGTCACGAGACCCGCTGATCGCGCCCCAGTTCTTCGGCTGCACATGCCCGACGATCGCGACGTGTGGCTTGTGGATCTGGAGGTCAACCTGGCTGGTGCGGTGGCCGATGGTCGAGCCGTCCCACGCCTTGCGGAGGTACCCACCGATCTTGGTGTCTCGCTTGGCGTTCGCGATGAACTCGTCCATCTCTTCGGAGATGAAGAGCATGGGCGATGACACGCCCCGGATCGCGCGCTCCGCCAGCTCGTTGGCGAAACCCAGCCCCGTGGCCGGGAGGTTGTACGAGACGTTGTTCTGGAAGAACGACTCCAGCCCGGACTCAATGACCTTCATCGCGATTCCGGTAGCCGTTCCCTTACGGCCCACCCCGGTAGGCCCGACCAAGACCGGCCAGAAGCTCAGCGGCATCGACCCCTTGCCCGTGCCCACACCGGGCAGGCTGCCAACCGCAGCACTGAATCCAGAAAGGAAGGTGACCAGAACACCCACCATGGAGCCCTCGGTGTACTTGTCCAGCTCCTCGACCATCTTGCCGAGTGGACCCTGGAACATGTCCGGATTAGCAACCGGCATCTCATTCGTTAAGCAACTCACCGCATTCTCCTTTATCAAGTAAGTTGAGTTATTGGGATTGACGATCTGGAGACCGCATACCGCTTGCGCGGTGTGCTGGTCCAGTCCTCTCAATCGGTGAGAGTCACGGCCAATTCGTGCGCGCTGTAGCGATCGGCAACAAACCCGGTCACGTCCTGGTCGAACGCGATCACCGAATAAATCCAGTCGCTGGGAGATTCATCGGGGTCGAGTTCGTAGTCGTGCCCGAACTCGGCCAGCAGTTCCTGCTTGATTTCCTCGCGGTCGTCGAGGAACACGAACCTCGATCCTTCCGGATAGGTGACCGTGAGCAGGAGCGGCGGCGCATCCTCATGAGGTGCGAACCAATCGCAAACCATCGTTTGAGTGGGCATCAGGAAACCTTCTCTTTCTTGTTGCTAGGACAGGAGCGAATCGACGTACGCGGGAATGTCAACAGCCTTGAACACGTCGTCGTCATCGAACTCGATGTGAATGTCCGAGCCTTCGGAGTCGGCCTCGGCGTGGCCCTCAAGCCATGTGATAGCCGCATCCCCATGGCCAGCGACCATGAGCAGAGCTGCCACCGAGTCCGCCTCATGGCAGGAGAAGTGGCCGCCATTGTCATAGGCGAACATGCCGCCACCGAATACGTCGGCCAGGTCCGTAAGGCATACGGCGAGAAGGCCAAGGTCGATGGTTGTGGTGGTGGTGTCCGTGTCAAATCTCCTGTGTGGCGTTGTTCGGGCAGGGGTTCAGCGGGTCCATATCGAGTGCGTGTCGGTCGATGCAAATCGAATCCGCATCGATCGGGTCAGTAATGCACCTGTAGAAATTCCCCGCCTTAATGCCCGTCGGAAGCACATGCTCGGGCAATTCACCCGACATAATCCGAGCGGCTTTCCGGAGTGCATCGCCCAAGTGCCCCGACGGCTTACCCTCAACGAATGCCTTAGCGGCCAATTTCATGTTTTCGTTCCAAGATTTATTAGCCGAAAGCGCAGCGACAACACCCGCACCCTTGATTAAATCGCCATCGGCGATCATGTACGCCAGTTGATTAGCCGTGCGGTATCAGGACATTCCACGGCACATTTGGTCGGGCGTGGCCCTGTCCCAAACCGCGAGGGTGTTCCCCACGTATGCCCCACGCGTCATTTCGTTGGCCTTTATCTCGATCATTAATAGCTCCAAACAATGGCTGTAGATGTTCGAGGAAGTGCCCTAGGCGCGTTTGAAGCGCTTGCTCACGCCATTTCTGGCGCACTAAGGATAATGCCGCGAAACTCGTTCCTACCAATCTCATATAGACAGGAAAAAGGGGGACTACACCCACGCCGGGTAGTAGTTGTCCTGGTCGGCGTACCAGCGCTCGATCAGGGCGTATGCCGACCATTTGTCGTCGGCCGTACCCACCAGCTGCACGCGCTTGCCGAACACGGCGTATGCCTCATGCGTCTCCCACACCGTCGATGCGACCTGTTCCCTCCGGCGAATCGTCACGCCGTTGGCGTCTCCGCCACCGGCCACCATGGCCAGTCCATCGCGGTGCGGGTAAGCGCCATATTCGAAGTCGATCACTGTTCCTCCGGTTGTGATCAAGGAGTCACGTCCCGATGACATGACCCCGTGATCACCGCCCGGCGGCGGTGATTGATCAGCGAGAGCGCCCACCTCTCACACGGCCGGGGATCGTCGCACGAGACGAAAAGTCTCTGGGTTCCAGGGCTGCCCGCTGGGGTTCCGGTCCGCCGCCCCGTTCCGGTGGGGCGACCTTCTTCGATTCAGTTCTCAAACAGCTGCTGTAGCGGCGTTCGCGCCGTATCGCGCCACTTGCCGCTCCGGGGATTCCCCCGGCCAGTCCGCGCTCCCTGGCGACCGTCCTGCTCTGCCCCTTCGCCGTGTCGCTCGGTGTTGCTTACAACGAGAACTATGCAGGACATGAGTATGGGAGTCCAACAAGATCTTGCATATACCATTCTCATAGCAGTCGTGATCATGGCTTCCACCTCCCGATTTATCAATTTTAAGAATCTTGAAATTAGTTTGGTAGGCCATTCCCAACAGGCTTTCCAATGAGATTGGGAGAATTGCTCGCACACGGGCACACGGGCACACGGGCACACGGGCACACGGTCCCGCGTGGGCGCTGGGCTCTCGCTCGGCTGGTCGGTCAGTCACGTCGCATGACGCGCTCGGCCGCGCATGGCGCGCCCCCTCGCTCGCATGGGTGCGCTCGCGCCTGCCCCCCGCCTCCGCGCGCCGCCACCCTCGCTCGCGCATGAGGCGCGCTACGCGCGACTACGGGAAGATCACCAGGCGCCATTATTCAGGGTGCCCTTACCGTCTCGCCGGTAGCCCCGGTTTTCGCCTCGATTGAGCTGCGGATTCTCGCCTAACGGCCTAACTCGGTTAGGTCGGATAGGGAGTGCCCGAGAGGCCCCCCTTAATGCCAAAAAGCCCCTCAGAGGCCCTATCGGGGGCCGCCTACGGGGTCTTGGGGAGGCCGCGGCGAGGTGGGGCCGGCGACCTGGAAACTGCCCTCTTGTGGAGGAGCTTCCGCGGAGTTGATCAGGCGGCGGCAGTACCGGTTTCACTGTCCTTCACCCAGTACCTGACGGTGATGTCCATGTCGGTCCGGTCCATCGCGACGATGGGCGCCGTGAGCGTCGGTGCGAGGCAAGGGAGTCTCGGCCAGGGGTGGCCGAGCTGGGACTGGACTCGGTAGATCCAGCCGTCCTCGCCGTTCTCGAAGCGCAGCCGGCTGACGACGAGGTGCTCGTCCTCGTGCAGGGTCTCGTACTCGACTGTAGGTGTTGCCATGAAGTCCACGGCGGGCAGCCTGGACATCCAGACGGTGATGTAGTTGCACTCCCCGTCGAAAAAAGTGCGGAGAAGCCGGCCCCTGAAGAGGGGGGTCGCGAGGTGTGGCGTCTCTGGGTAGATGGAGACCCCGTTGGGGACCTTGTACTCGTAGATGTAGCCGTCCGCGTATGCCTGTCGCATCACGCGCACCCCGGAGGTCGTGTGCGTGAGCACCTCTACGCAGCCCGTGGCGCGGAGGGGGTCTGCTGGGCCGTGTGTGGCTGGTACTTGTGGTGCTAATGGTGCAACTTGTGCTGCCAGCGGGGCAGAAGCGTCTAACATGTCCGATTTATATCGTTTTTAACCCATTTTTGGGTCACACATCGGTGAACGTTGGGTAGATCAGCGCTGGTCAGCCAGCACGTTGGGCTTGCCGGCCTTCTTCCACGCCTGCTCGATGTGGAACCCGACCCGTCCGTTGTCGTTGACTTCCATGTTCTGGCTTTTGGCCCAGGCCCGAGCCTGGGCATTCTCGCTGGGAACGCTCCTCGGGAGCCTCTTAGGCGCCGGTCGGGAGGCCGGCCTCAGTGCGGAGGCGCTGGACCCCTTCTCCACGGTCTCCCATGCCTTGAGGAACTCCTTCTGATGGGTCACGCAGAGGTCGTTCTCCTTGCGCTCGCCCGCCAGGTTGGTCCACGCGTTGTGGTGGATGGCCTCGGCGTCGCCGTCGTGCCAATCACACACCACTATCTGTTTGGTAGCCACGTCTCCCCCATCTGCCATGCCCGATGAAAAAGGAAGAAGTCGGGCGATCAGTCTGTGCTCGTACGGGCGCTGATCTTACCAACCTCCACCTCTTCTATCGCAAAGAGCCCCCGCCAGGGTGGCCTTACCCGCCCTTCACCCAGGTTTGGGCTCCGTTTTGTTTGAAAGTTCTAGCATTTCCCATACTGTATGGCGTATGGACAAAACACCGACTATCGGTTCATCCTATGAATCGGCCGAGGGGGCCAAGATGTGTTCGATCGCTCCAGAGTCCATGTCCGATGAGGTTCTACGGGATCTTCGGGGCTGGAACAGGCTGCTGGCCGAGCTGAGCTGGCACGAATCCATCTACTGGGTGCTCCGTGCCCCGCAGAACCCCATGTCGTACCGGGATCTGGCTTACAAGGCCCATCTCAGCGTCTACTTCCTGTTCCAGATCCACGACTGGCTCCTGATCCACCAGCACGAGCTGGTGAAGGACATCCTCACGCCGTTCCACTGCCCGAAGTGCACCTACCGCATCCACCCGCCGGAGATGCTGGCCGAGCCCTAACGGGTGTCCGGCGCGCGCCAGAGCCGGCGCATGCGCTGCTGCCCCAGTTCCTTGAGAGTTCTGGCGTTCTGCCAGGACTCCAAGGGCTCGGGGAGGTTGTCGAAGAGGGTCGCCTTGACGGCAGACACGAAGAACTGCCAGCTTTCGGGGTCGGTCTCGACGCTGCTCAGGGTTCCTCGGCCGATGGTGACGAACACCCGATCGTCGGAGCCAAAGTGCGGCTCGTAGAGGTCGCCCTTGATGTTGGCCAGGAAGCCATACCAGTCGTATTCGGACACGACGATGGCGTGGCCTTCGCATCCGGTGGCTCGGATCTCAATGACCCTCATGTACTCGGCTCTGCGGGCCTCAATCATCATTGAATTACCTGCCTTATAGTTGCGCCTTGGTTCGCATCATAAACTGGACAAGATATATCTCGCTATGGTTCACTCCTGCTCGCGGTGCCTCGCACTGGCACAATGTGGCCACCTATGGTGATCTGCGTGGTGGACCTGCGCAGCAACGAGCCTCTGTGGCCTCAGATCGTCGAGATCATGACGAAGCGAATCAGATCCGGGCAGTATGAGCCCGGTGAGCGCATCCCGAGCGTCCTTGAGCTGTCTGCTGAGTTCCACGTCACTCCGGTGACGGTGCGTAAGGCCATCGGCGGTCTGCGGGATGCCGGCCTCATCGTCACGCATATCGGCATGGGCTCCTACGTGGCCAACAAGCTGCCATAACGCAAAAAGCCCCCGGCCGAAGCCGGGGGCACCCTTAGCGGGTTATGAGCAGGTGTAGGCGGACGGGGCCTGGTCGAAGGCGATCGGCCAGGTGGTCTTGCCCCGGAGCTTGACGGCCGGGCTGGTGGCCCTGGCGGTCACGTAGCCCTTGCTACCGGCCTTCACCACGTTGTCTCCGGCGTTGAGGGCCTTGAACCCGTAGGAGTACCGGACGCCAGGGGTGTTGCCGATGACAATGTGGGCGGCCTTGTCCGAGCAGCGGGGCTGCTTGAACTCGGGGGCCACGGTCACGGCCTTGCAAGAGGTCTGCACGGTCGCGCTGGCCCAGGGCAGGAACTGCTTCTGCTCCGGTCCCTCGGCCAGGCGCCATTCAACCTTGTGGTAGCCGGAGTTCGGCTTGAAGGGCAGAGTCACCGTCTTGGTGCCCACACCGTCGATCTTGACCAGGTTGTACCTCGGGCCGAACTTCTGACCAGCCAGAGGGCCTTCCTTGATCGTGGCGTCAACGACCGGGGGGTGCTTCGGCCGCTGGTCATCCACGCGATAGTCGAAGGTGTAGGCGAACCGCGTCGGGTTGTTAAAGGTGAGCGTGAGCTTGCCGCACTCGTTGACGGCGGCGGCGCTCGGCACGGTGGGTGCTGCGGCGGCCTGCGTCGCGGAGGGCGTCGGCGTCGGGGTCGCGTCCGCTACGGCGGCCGTGGCCGTCGAGAGAGCTGATGCCGCGAGCAAGCCCGTGGCAACCAGTGCGAACATGGTGTTGATCTTCAAAATGGACCTTTCGCGAAGGGTCGTGCAAGGAAGTGCCCTCCGCTACCAAGGCGCGGAGGGCCTGTCTGTTATATACAATTTCGCTATATCTTGCTATATCTCACTGCAGCTCACGACATATGACTACGCTGCACAGTCGCCGGCCTTTGGCTTGTAGATGACCCGCAGGGGTCCGTACTGGACGCCCAGGGCCAGCCACTCGACATCCTCCAAGTCGTCCCAGTGGACGGTGCAGGACCAGCCACCCTCATGCCGCCGGGCCTTCATCAGGCGCTCCATGAGTGCCCTGCGCTTCGCGAGGCGCTTTTCGATCCGGGTGCGCAGGTCGTTGGAGGTGCGTAGGTGCTCCACGGTGTCGCGCAGCCTCTTGTTCTCCGCGCGGAGCGTGGTCACGGACTCGTCGAGCTGGATCATCTGGTAAATCGCGTCGAGCAGGTCGGGGTCACCCTTCTGCAAGGGGCAGAAGTAGCCGGCCCATGGGCCCCGAGCGCCGTTGCCGGTGCGGTAGGTCATCTCGGCGCGGGAGCAAGCGTTGCCCTGCTGTCCGGGCGGGGTGGATGCCTGCGAGCGGGCCGGGGCGGCAGGACTCGCGGCGGAGCGTGCGGCGGGAGCGGGAGTCCCGGGGTCCAGGGTCTTGGCGAACTTGGCGACGCGGGCGACCAGCTCCAGGTAGTTCTTTGCACCGTTCAGTGTGGTCTCGGCCTCCTCCACGGTGTTGCTGGGGAAGACCGCCCAGGGGGCGTCGAAGCCGCTGCCGAACTTGATCGTGGTCGTGATCTTGGCCTCGGGGCCGTTGTTGACGGTGATGGTGCTCTCCTTGCTCGGGGCGGTGCTGGTGCCGCTCGGGGGGCCTGCGGCCTGCGCCTCATCGGCGGGCGGCTGAGGGGCCGGTACTGCGGTGGCCCAGGGGTCAGTGTCGAACGCGCTCATACTGCTACCAATCTCTTGAATGATGAATTGCGTTTAGTCCCGAATTAGAGGGGTCTCCCACTACTCTGATTCGGTGGATTTATGGAATTTGCTCAGCCTGACCGTTGGTGTGGTTGGCCTGGTTCTGGCTGCCATGCAGGTCCACTACGCGCGCCAACAGGCCAAGCGCGGAGGAAACGCCCAGGAAATGCAGCGCTCAGCTGTACGTCAGGAGGAAGCACCTGTAGGCCAGGAGGAGGTTCCTGTCCCCTCGCGGAAGGTCCCATGGGTGATGCGGCGCATGGCTCCCGCCTCCTGGCAGGAGGACCTAGAGATCTGGAACTACCGCGAGCCACCCCCAGTGGAGAGGAAGCTTCCCAAAGAAGTCAAAGTGTTCGGGTGGGTCGTTCTCTGGCTGCTTCTTGCCTCCATGATTTACGGGATGCTGGGCGGCCCCGGGAGTTCCTGGATGTTAACGGATTGGGCATGATCCGTTGGCGCAGTCCTCGTCGATGCCGCCCTCGACGTTGGACAGCCCGGTGATGAAGATCCAGTCCTGGTAGTCCTGCTCGGAGATTCGCTCGTAGGGGGCCAGCTCATATCCCTGCTCGGGGAAGATCGTGGTTCCCTTGAGCTTGCCTGCGAACTGCAGGATCGTCTCGGCCACGTCCTGCGGGGTGTACTTGGCGGGATCGATGCTGGCGGTGAAGGACACCGCGTTGTCGGCGTACTCGGTCTGGAGCATCTCCTGGAAGGCCAGCAGCTGCTCAAGCGTCAGCTCGTCGGCGGACTCCACGAGGTCGGCGGGCCGGCCGACCTCCTCCACCCGCTCGACCACGGACTCCTTGGACGGGATCTCGACCACGACGGTGTTGGCGGCCTGGGGGTCGGGGAGGATGTTGTATCCCTGCTCGCGGTACCCCTCCACCTGTGCCCGCCGGTCCGGGTCGATCGTCGAGGAGCGAATGCGACGGATGTAGTACCCGTACATGATCGGGTGCCCGCCCTCTGTGGTCCCCGGCAATTTCGCGATTGAGCCGGTGGGTGCCAGGGTGGTCACCTTGACCGGCTCGGGGATTCTGAGTTGGAAGGAGTACTTGCGGGCCTCGTCTCGCACCACCTCCTTAGCTTGCGGAAGATCGCCCGAATGTAGGCCTCCTTGGGTGCCGTGATGTAGCGCACGCCCATGAGCGCCAGCGCCTCCTGGACACCGAAGATGTAGCCGTGGACGGTGATCCCGCCGAAGTCGATGTCGACCTTGGAGGCGGCGGTGCCGTCATCGGGTCGGGCCATCGGCCGCAGGGCGGTGTCGGTGAGGTTGTAGTCGATGTAGTCGGCCACCTGGCGCAGGCCGTCGTTGTAGCGGTCGATCAGGTCGGTGTAGACCTTCTTGCGCCTCCTACGAGCCATTTGTCGCGGTCGGGTTCGGCAACGTCGTTCTTCGCTATCTCGGCCGTCCAGACGGCGCCGAAGACCGCCTGCGCCTCGGGGATGGACATCTGGCGGTCGAACTTCTCCCAGGCGTCGGCCGCGTCGTGGATGGCGGTCCCCTGGGAGAGCCAGGCGGCCGGGAGGACGGGCACACGCAGTTTGCGCTCCAGCTCATATGCCGTGCCGCAGCGGGAAATGCTGGTGACGCGGGAGACCGAGGTGCGTCTGCTCAATCGAGCGCTCCCAATCTCATGTATCTGATCATGGCTTAGGCAGCCTCCTGTCAGAAGTTGATGGTGATGTCCTCGTCGTCTGCGAAGGCGTCTCGAAGCAGTGAGTGCTGGGGCAGTTGCTGGAGTGCGGTGATGATGTCCGCGACCGTGTAGGCGCTGTAGCGGTTGACGACGAGTTCGAAGTAGCCACCTTTGGTACCTGTAGCGAGGGCCACCAAGATTCCGGTGTTCGCCCAGACGATCTCAGGGGTGTTGAGGTCGAGGAGGTTCTTCGGGCCGATCATTGCTACTACCAATCTACAGCTTATGGGAGAAAGAAAAGCGACCCCGTCAAGTGGGGCCGCTGATCCCTTTTCAGGGGAAGGTTGCATCTCGAGTCATTGCCGAATTCACGTCTTCGAGGACCATCGCGATGTGCCATCCGGCTTTGTCGGCGGGTTTCTCGAAGAATCCGGTCTCCTTGGTGTAGTCGATGTCGAGGTCCTCATCATGCAAGCGGACCGCCCAGCGAAGCGCTGAGTTGAGCTTCACGAGGGGGACCTGCTGGCCTTGGGCCACCTTGCTAAGGATTCGCAAGGAGGTGACCGGGCCGGACTGGCTATGCTCCTTGGCCATCTGCCAAGGGATGAACTTGTCGTGCCGCAGGTTTTTCTTCTGCATTCCGAGTCGTTCAACGGCTTGCTGTACGCCGCCTACGGACACATGGAAGTAGTCGGCAATCTCCCGGTAGGGGGTTCCGGCCTCAATGAAGCTCCGGAGTTTAAGCGGGTCGATCTGTCGGTTTCCCATTTATTGGCCCTCACATAATAGTTACGGGGCTATCTCAATTGACTACTCCCTTCGCGAGGTATTACGGATGTGAGCGACAGTAGTAGAAGTGCTCACTTACCTTGTCGGTACGAATGGTTGACATTCGGGAGGCTCTCTATGAGGGAATGTTGCTGCGATTCGGTAGTAGGCCGAACGTACGAATATAATGACCCACCTACACGGTCTCCCGTACGCTCGAAAGCTATCGAATCCATATAGTCAGGTTCCAACCCAGAGCCAGTCTTGCCCGCATAGGCGGGCCCATGGTTTTCGGTTGTGCTTCCACGGAACCTTTATGGTCTTAACATCACTGGGGCGCGGCGAATGACAGCCGTCTTTATATTTTCACCTCAAGAGGCTAGGATCTGCGCCTTTCAGCTACAGCCACCTGTCCCGGACCGTTCTTCAGGCGACGGTGCCCATAGATTATCAAGTGGCGCCGTGCGCATTCTCACCCACTTTCCGACCTTTCGGGCCGGCCGGTGGTGATGCGATTTTTTGAAGCTACCAGACTTATGTAAATCTGTCAACTCCGAGCTGCTCAAGGTCGTTTTAGCAATCCTCGGCATTTCGTTTAGATGAATAAATTACCAGTCTTATGTATGGCGTCAACCCCCGCCGCTTCAACTGATCACAGACTCAGGGGGACGCGAGGCCGCCAGGACGGTCTATTCAGACACGATGCCTGTATGGGAATCCGTGTCCTGTGGTAAGTGGTGCTCGACCTCCCAGGCGTAGTCGAAACCCACCCGATCGGCGATCTCGATCTGCTCCAGCGCGTCCTTGTAGAGCCGCCGCTCGTCACCGGGCTGCCATGGCTTGGGAAGCTGGTGTTCGTAGAAGATGCCGAACCTGATCCGAACCACCTCCTGGCTCCCGGGCCGAGGAGGCCTCCGACCGGAGGTCTCCTCCCGGCCGGCCTTACCCGCATTGGATACCGCATCAACGCGGCACCGCCCATGCGACCGGGGAACGGGAAGCCGGTCACGTGCGGGTCCTGCCGTACGGAAAGCCCGTCGCGTGCCGACCCGGCCCGAGGAAGGAACGTCGCCGCCGGACCGAGCCGGTACGGCCGCCCATCGGCGAGCGGGTCCGCGGCAAGTGAGCACGGCAAACGGTGCACGGTGGTTGTTTTCTTCCAAATTCCCACCAAAAGAGATCGATAGGGGTCCAGACGGCGCCTGGCTGGGTAACTTCCTCCGGGTCAGCGGGCTGCGGAGTCGGCGCTGCGCGCAGAAGACGGTACGGGGGCAGCGGCCCCTGCGCGGGGAGGGCCCTCAGCGGGCACGCCACCGTCATCCGGCACACCACCATCACGAGGAGGTTCACCATGAGTGTCTGGTTCATCACCGGCGCCTCGCGCGGGTTCGGACTTCTCATCGCCCGCGAGGCGCTTGCCCGCGGCAACCAGGTCGTCGCGACCGCCCGCCATTCGAGCGATATCCAGAAGGCGTTGCCCGACGCCGGCGACGATCTGGTCGCGGTCGACCTTGACGTCACGAACGCCCGGCAGGCCGCGGCGGCCGTCCAGGCCGCGACCGACGCTTTCGGACGCATCGACGTTGTCGTCAACAACGCCGGGCGCGGAGTGCTCGGCGCCGTCGAGGAGATTTCCGACGACGAGGCCCGCGCGGTCTTCGATGTCAACGTCTTCGGCACGTTGACCGTGCAGCGCGCCGTCCTCCCCGTCCTGCGCGCCCAGCGGTCCGGGCATGTCATCAACATCAGCTCGGTCGGCGGACTGGTCGGCTCGCCCGGATGGGGCATCTACGGCGCGACGAAGTTCGCGATGGAGGGATTCACCGAGACGCTCAGCCAGGAACTCGCCCCGCTCGGGATACGGGTCACGCTCGTCGAGCCCGGATACTTCCGTACCGACTTCCTCGACGCGTCGAGCCTGCGCACGGAGGGCCTGGTGATCGACGACTACGACCAGACCGCCGGCGCCACGCGCCGTAGGGCGGTCGACGTCAACCACGCACAGCCAGGTGACCCCGTCAAGGCGGCGTCCGCCATCGTCGACATCGCCGAAGTCCCCGATCCGCCGCTGAGGCTGCTCCTCGGCGTGGACAGCGTGACCGGCGTCGAGAACAAGCTCAGGCAGGTGGCCGCGGACATAGAGACCTGGCGCGCCCTGTCCATCTCCACTGACCACGACGACGTCCGCGCGCTATGAGGTCGACGTTCACAGCCAGTCGCGGCGTTTGAACACCAGGTACAGGGTCGTGCAGACGCCCGCCATCAGGAGCACCGCGAACGGGTAGCCCCACGCCCAGTGGAGTTCGGGCATGACGTCGAAGTTCATACCGTAGATGGTGCCGACGAGGGTGGGCGCGAACAGGATGGCGGCCCAGGCGGAGATCCTCTTGACCTCCTCGTTCTGGGCGTTGCTGGCCTCGGTGAGGTTGGTCATGTGCTCGTTCTGGGCCTGGGCGACCATGGTGGAGTTGACCACGAGGATGTCGTGGAGCATCTGGCGGAAGCCGCTGACCCGCTCCCCCACGGTGATCGTGTGATCGGCCACGTCGCGCAGGTATCGCTGCAGCTCCTCGTCCACCCCGTATTTGACCGCCCCCGCGATGAATCCCTCGATCATGCCGAGCAGCGGCTGGGTGGCCCGCTGAAACTCGATCACCTCGCGTGACAGCTCGTAGATCCGGCGCGAGACGCCGGGCTCGTTGCCGAAGACCTGGACCTCGATCTCGTCGATGTCGTTCTGCAGGCCGGCGACCACGGGGGCGTAGCCGTCCACGACCGCGTCGAGGATGGCGTAGAGCACCGCCTGCGGACCCTGGCCGAGCAGCTCGGGGTCGTCCTGCATCCGGCTGCGGACCTGGGAGAGGTCGGGGGCCTCGCTGTGCCGTACGGTGATCACGAAGTTGTGGCCGACGAAGACGTGGAGCTCGCCGAAGTCGACCTCCTCGACCTCGTCGAGGTATCTGGCCGGGCGGAGCACCACGAACAGCGTGTCCCCGTAACGGTCCGCCTTGGGCCGCTGGTGGGCGACGATGGCGTCCTCGACCGCCAGCTCGTGCAGGTCGAACTTCTCCGCGACGTTGAGGATCACCGAGTCCTCGGGCCGGTAGAAGCCGATCCAGGCCATGCTGCCCGGGGTGTTCTTCAGGCTTTCGAGGGCTTCGCGCAGCGACTCGGGGGTGGTGGACCGGCAGCCGTTCACGTAGATCGCGTTGTCGATGATGTGCGACCGGGGCGGGATCGGTTTGTCGCCCGCGGAACGAGGGTCCATCGACCGCTCGGGAGAGTCCCGGACGACGCCGGAACGTCCGCGAACCAGGCTCCGCAGGCCACGCACTCGCCGATCGGTCACACACTTCTCCTCATCGGGTCTTCATGAACTCTTGCAGTGACTGCGTCGCCCTACCCCTGACCGAGGCCCGGAACATCGGGGTCCAGCCGAAGAAGAATCCGACCGGCTTTCCCATGGCCATCTTCGACCACCGCCTGAAGTCGAACTCGTCGTGGTGCCGGACGATCAGGCCGTCCTCGAAGCGGAACAGGGCGTCGACCTCGTTGACGACCGCCCTGCCCGTCCCGCTGAAGGTGTAGTGGGCGGTCCAGTGCGCCGTGCCCTCGTGCTCCTGCGCGGTGATGTCGCGCGCGGTCACGGTGATGTCGGCGCTACGGCCGAGCAGCATCCGCCACATCCCCATGACCTTGTCGCGGCCCTCGAGATCCTGGAAGACGGGGTCGCCGAACGTGACCTCGGGGTGGTAGCAACGCTCCATGGTGTCGGCGTCGCGGCGCCCGAAGGCGTCGTAGAACCTCTTGATGAGGGCGGCGTTCTCGTCGTTCACAAAGATCTCCCGATCATGACTGGCCTGGCGGCTGAGTGTAGTCGGGAGTGAGATCTAGTAAATGGTCGGCATTGTCCCAGCACACCGCTCGCAGCCAGTCCTCACCGAGACCGAGACGGTCCAGTGACTGGAGCTGGTGCGCGTACGAATGCGGGATGTTCGGGAAGTCGCTGCCGAGCAGGACCTTGCCCGCCAACCCGAGGTCACGTAGGCGCGGTTTGAGGCGAGCGGGAAACGGCATGCCGTGCTCGGCGAAGTCGGTGAAGGCCATCGTGGTGTCGAGCCGCACGCCGGAGAACGCCTCGGCCACCTGGAAGAACTCGTCGTACTCCGGCATGCCGAGGTGCGCGATGATCATGGGCAGGCGGGGATGGCGGGCTAGGACCTCGGCGATCGGCTCCGGACCGGTGCACCGGCCGGGCAGGGGGATCGAACTGGCGTGGACGACGACCGGGACGCCCCGCTCCGCCAGCAGCCCCCACACCTCGTCGATCTCCTTCAGCCTGGGATCGAAGTCGCCCACCTGGAGATGGACCTTGAAGATGCGCGCACCGCGCTCGAGCGCGTCCCGCACGTAGTCGAGGACCCCAGGCTCGGGGTAGAAGGTGGCCGAGGGGAGACATCCGGGGGTACGGCGGGCGAAGTCGAGCGTCCAGTCGTTGAGGCTTTCGGCCATGCCCGGTCTGTGCGCGTATGCCAGGGCGGAGAACACCTTCACCCCGAGATCCTTCAGCTGGGCGACCCGCGCCTCGACGGACACCCGGTAATGTATCCGCCACCCCTTCCCCACCAGCGGGCCACCGTTCTCGAAGTGGTGCCAGACTCGGCGCTCCATGCGCTCGGGCAGGAAATGGACGTGCACATCCGCCAGACCAGGCAGACCAAGCCCCCTCCACCAGGCGGAGACCCCGGCGTCCGTCAGTTCCGGAATCCTGTTCTGCACAACTACGACTTTATCGTGAGCAGACCATCCCATATGAGACGCTCTGCTCCGACGTTGAGAAGGAGAAGTGAACGTTGTCCGAGGTCTGGGTGACTCTGACCACGGCCCGTTCGGGGCCACCCCCGCTGGTCGTGCTGCTGTCCGCGCTGGCCGCACTGGTCGTGGTGTCGTGGTCCACCTCCTGGCAGCTCTCCCGGGGCCTGATCACGATCGCCCACGAGGGCGGGCACGCGCTGGTGGCGCTGCTCACCCGGCGCAAGCTGCAGGGCATCCGGCTGCACTCCGACACCTCGGGCGTCACGCTCACCCGGGGCAGGCCCACCGGTCCCGGAATGATCCTGACCGCGGCCGCCGGATACGTCGCGCCGTCCCTGCTGGGGCTCGGCGGAGCCTGGCTGACCTCCTCCGGCTACGTGGCGGTGCTGATCACCATCGTGATCGGGCTGCTCTTCTGCATGCTGCTGCTGATCCGCAACCTGTTCGGCGTGGTGAGCCTGCTCGTCACCGGTGGCGCGATCTTCGCCTTCACCTGGTACGCGGCGCCCGACATGGACGCGGTTCTGGCATACCTGGCGGTCTGGTTCCTACTGCTCGGAGGCTTCCGGCCGATCGTGGAGCTGCAGCGCAAGCGGCGCCACGGCCGCGCCCCCGACTCCGACGCCGACCAGCTCGCCCGGCTGACCTTCCTGCCCGGCGGATTCTGGGTGTTGCTGTTCCTGCTCGTGGCGGGGGCCTCCCTGGTGAGCGGCGCATACCTGCTGTCCCCGGTGCCACTCGATTTCGGCTGAGGACCACGGGGTCCGTCGCACCGCGCCCGGCGGGTGACATCGGCCGTCCCACGGCGGCCGCGATCGCCCGCTCCGGCAGGCCGCGCTCCGTGAGACCGCGCCTCACGATGAGGGCGGGAATCACTGGATCACCTATGACCGGTTAAACACGTTAATAAATCACGCTATGACGTGAGCCAATATCGTTATTATCAACCTTTCGACCGCCTTGGAGTATTACTCTCCTTTGGCGACAGTTAATCATTTTTTTGAGTGTATTACGAGGCATGCCGTTCACTCGGCGAGAGTCGGTAGATGCTGCACCACACGTACTTCGCTGGAACAGCCGCCCTGGGGATCTTCCTGATCTCACTGGGTGTGATGATCGGTCTGACGCTGCGGATCAGACGGCTCAACGCCGAGAAGGACCGTGCCGTCGCCCTGGCGCAGGAGCAGCAAGAACAGCAGGAGCAGCTTGCCCGCGACGTGCACGACCTCGTGGGGCACTGGCTCTGGCTGGCCTCCATCAAGAGCGAGCTGGCCTACCGGCACGCGGAGGGCGACGCGCGCCTGCGCAGGGATCTGAGCGAGATCCTGCAGGCCGTACAGCATGCCGCGCACGCCGCGCGGAACGTGTCGCAGGCTTACCAGCAGCTCTCGCTCCAGGGGGAGACCACGCGGGCCGAGGCCCTCCTGTCGAGCTTCGGGGCCTACTGCTCGGTGCGGATGGACGTCACCGACCTGCCCGATGACGTGAGCGCCACGCTGGGAACCGTGGTCCGCGAAACCCTCACGAACATGCTGCGGCACAGCAGGGTCACGAGATGCGCGATCGAGCTGACCGGGCACGGCGGCCGGCTGCGGCTGACGGTCGCCAACGACGGGGCCTCCCGGCGGGAGCCGGCGTCCACCGGCAGTGGCCTGGGCAATCTGGGGCACCGCGTGGGCAAGCTCGGCGGCACGGTGCGCGTCACGGCCGACGGGGACGGCTGGTTCATTCTGATCGCCGAATTGCCGCTAAATTTTTCCGAATAACCTTCACATCTATTGCAAAAGCGCAGGTAGCGCACACCGTCACGGTTGGATCTGTGAGGTTCGCATACATGAATGGTTTAGTTTGTAACTAGTGATTCCTCGGGTTATCCGTAATTCTCTCTTCTGGAAGACAGCAGGGAGAATGTCGTGGATGACCAGTATGAGCTTTACTGCCTGGCGGACCCGCTCTTTTATGACACGCTTGACGGCCGCCGGGGCAATCACCCCGATTTTTCGCTAACCGCCCGTGAGGTTCCGGACGGCTGGGGGCACCAGGCGACCGACACCTGGATGCACTACGCGCCCCTCGCCAACCGGACGCCGGCACAGGGTTGGAAGATCCATGTGTCGGCGTGCCTGGAGGACGCCGAGCGCGTCACCGAGGCGGTCTGGGACTACTGCGTGCCGCGGGACATCTCGTTCAAGTTCCTGCGCAGCCGGTCGGTCATGACCATGTTGAACTCCAAGGCCGCCCCCCGCGGGTCCAGCGGCAAGCTCGTGACGATCTACCCCCTGGACGACGATCAGCTCGAGCTCACGCTGAAGGAGCTCGACGAGCTGCTCCGAGGCGTCGAGGGGCCCTACATCCTCAGCGATCTCCGCTACGGCGAGGGTCCGCTCTTCCTTCGGTACGGCGGCTTCTCGGCGCGGCACTGCCTGGGCGAGAACGGCGAGCAGGTGCTCGCCATCGAGGACGGCGAGGGGCGACTGGTCCCCGATGTGCGGGGGCCGGCCTTCAGCCTTCCGTCCTGGATGACGCTGCCCGCGTTCCTGGAGCCCCACCTGGCGGCCCGCAACGCGGTCACCACCAACGGCCTGCCGTACACGATCGAGAGCGTCATCCAGTTCTCCAACGGCGGAGGCGTGTACCTCGGGCGTGACACGCGCACCGACGAGCAGGTGGTGCTCAAGGAGGCCCGCCCGCACGCCGGGCTGGACGCGGCCGGCCGCGACTCCGTGACGCGGCTGGCGCACGAACGGGACATGCTGGAGCGCCTGGCGGGACTCGACTCGGTGCCGGATCTGCTCGACTACTTCACGCTCGGCGATCACCACTTCCTGGTCCAGGAATTCATCGACGGCAACCCGCTGCAACGGCTCCTCGTGCGGAAATACCCGCTGACCCGGGCGAACTGCGACCAGGAGACCCTCGCCGAGTACACCTCGTGGGTGCTCGACATGCTCCCCGAGGTCCGGCGGGCGGTCGAGTCCCTGCACGAGCGGGGGGTGGTCTTCGGTGACCTGCACCCCAGCAACATCCTCATCAGTGGAGAGGGCCGTCTGGTCCTGATCGACTACGAGGTCGCGACCCTCGCCGCGGACCACGCCCGCGCCGCCCTCGGCCATCCGGCCTTCAGCCCGCCGCCCGGCAGGCAGGGCGTCGACATCGACGCCTACGCCCTCGCCTGCCTCTGTCTCGGGCTGTTCGCCCCGCAGCTCACGATCATGTTGCCGCTGGACCGGGCCAAGGCGGTCCAGCTGGCCGGGCTCATCACCGAGACCTTCCCCGTGGCACCGGGGGTGATCGACGAGGCCGTCCGGACCATCATCGGCGCCGACCCGGTGACCGCGCGGCTCACCCCCAGGCTCGACCGGGACAACTGGCCGCAGGTCAGGGAGGCGATGTGCCGGGCGATCCTGGCGAGTGCCACACCTGAGCGCGAGGACCGGCTCTTCCCCGGCGACGTGGCCCAGTTCCAGCCCGGCGGAAGCGTGAACTTCGCCTACGGCGCGGCGGGAGTGCTCTACGCGCTGGACGCGGCCGGGGCACCCCGCCTCCCCGAGTACGAGGACTGGCTGCGCCGGCACGCGCTGGCCCCGGATCCCGGAACGGGCATCGGGTTCTACGACGGGCTCCACGGCGTGGCCTACGTCCTGGATCTGCTCGGGCATCGCCAGGACGCGATCGACACCGTCGACCTGTGCCTGCGGGAGAAGTGGGACTCGCTCGAACTGGGCCTGTTCGGCGGACTCGCCGGAGTCGGGCTGAACCTGCTCCACTTGGGCGGGACGACCAGCGAGGCGACGTTCACCGATCTGGCCTTCCAGATCGTCGACATCTGCGCGGACAGACTCGGCGGACCCGACGACGTGCCGGAGATCAGCGGCGGCGCCAATCCCCGCGCCGGGCTGATGTACGGCTCCGCGGGCCCCGCTCTGCTCTTCCTGCGCGCCTACGAGCAGACCGGTGACACGGCGCTGCTCGACCGGGCGGCCGTGGCCCTCCGGCAGGACCTGCGGCGGTGCTCCTCAAGCGAGGACGGCACGCTCCAGGTCACGCAGGGCTGGCGCACCCTCCCCTACCTGGACGAGGGCTCCGTGGGCATCGCCCTGATCCTCGCCCGCTACCTGACCCACCGCGACGACGAGGGTTTCCGGACCGCGCTCAGCGCCTGCCGGCTCGTCACCCAGGGACGATACTTCGTGCAGTCCGGGCTGTTCACCGGCCGGGCCGGCATGGTCGCGACCCTGGGCACGGGGCTGGGACCCGCACCGAACGATCCCGACATCGACCTGGCCGAACAGATCCGCGGACTTGGCTGGCACGCGCTGCCCTACGGCGGCGGCCTGGCCTTCCCCGGCAACCAACTGTTCAGGCTCTCCATGGACTTCGCGACCGGCACGGCCGGAGTCCTGTTCGCGATGAGCACCGCGCTGCGCGAGCGCCCGGTGTTCCTCCCCTTTACCGAGCCGCCCGGCGGCGCAGGCGCCCTGTCCACGGCACTGCCTGCGCATGAATCCGCCGAGCGGCTTCGCTCCTACGAGTCACTGAAGGAGGTGTAACTACAAAGATGGTACTTCTCGACCTCCAGAGTCTGGAAGCCCCCACCGGCGGCGGCGGCCACGGTGGTGGCGGTGGCGGCGGCAGCACGCTCACCGTTCTCGGGTGCGCGTCGGTCACCCCGAGCAACCTCAGCCTGATCCTCTGTCACTAGTCATCGCGGTTCACCAGAAATGGAGCAACACCATGGTTCTTCTCGACCTCCAGGCTCTCGAGACCCCCGGCGGCGGCGGCCACGGCGGTGGCGGCGGCGGGGGCGGCAGCACCCTGACCGTCCTCGGCTGCGCCTCGGTCACCCCGAGCAACCTCAGCCTCATCCTCTGCCACTAGTCGTTCCCGTCTCCCAAGAAGTGAGGTAACACCATGGTTCTTCTCGATCTCCAGACTCTCGAGGCTCCCGGCGGCGGCCACGGCGGCGGGGGCGGGGGCGGCGGCGGTAGCACGCTCACCGTCCTCGGCTGCGCCTCGGTCACCCCGAGCAACCTCAGCCTCATCCTCTGCCACTAGTCGTTCCGCTCTCCCAAAAGTGAGGTAAGAAAAATGGTTC
Source organism: Streptosporangium subroseum (assembly GCF_900188345.1). GTDB lineage: Bacteria > Actinomycetota > Actinomycetes > Streptosporangiales > Streptosporangiaceae > Streptosporangium > Streptosporangium subroseum. The sequence continues at coordinate 191,617 of NZ_FZOD01000008.1, forward strand.
TTCTCGACCTTCAGTCCCTGGAAACCCCCGGCGGCGGCGGCCACGGCGGTGGCGGCGGCGGGGGCGGTAGCACCCTGACCGTCCTCGGCTGCGCCTCGGTCACGCCGAGCAACCTCAGCCTCATCCTCTGCCACTAGGTGAGCCGGGTGCCCGGGACGGCCAGCGACGGCGGCCGTCCCGGGCACCACTCTTTCCCCTGTCCTTTCCACAGAGCCCTGATCCCGAGCTTTCACGAGGAGGAACGGTGCGGACGGCAGATCGGCTGGTGGTCCAGACCGTACGGCGGGGCGGCCCCTGGCTGGGCGTTCTCGCCGTCACCTCCGTCATCGGCGCCTTCGCGGAGCTGGCGCTCCCCCTGGTCCTGGGCAGAACGGTCGACAGTCTCGTGGCGGCCGGGCCCGAGGGCGGATCCTGGCTCGGCGCCTGCGCCGCCATCGTGATCCTGGCCGTGCTCTGCGACACCCTGGGCGTCTGGGCCTCCGGGTCGAGCAGCGCGCAGGCCTCGGCGTGGCTCCGCAACCGGATCGCGCGGCACGTCCTCGGAGTCGGCCAGGCGATGACCCGCCGGTTCTCCGAAGGAGACCTGGCCACCCGGATGGGCGTGAACGCCGAGGAGGCCGGGCGCGCCCCCGAGTCGATCGTCACCGGGGCGACGCTGATCATCCCCACGGCGGGCAGCATCGTGGCGCTCACCCTCATCGATTTCTGGCTGACCCTGACCCTGGTCGTCGGCCTCGTCCTCATCGCGCTCGTGCTCCGGGCCTTCCTCCAGGTGAGCACCTCGATCGCCGGCGACTACCAGGAGGCGCAGAGCGACATCGCCGCCCGCCTGGTCGACGCCCTCGCCGGAGCCCGCACGATCGCCGTGGCCGGTACCGCCGACCAGGAGAGGGCGCGGGTGCTGACCGCCCTGCCCCGGCTGCGCCTGCACGCCATGGAGATGTGGCGGGCCAACGCGAGGGCCGGGGTGCAGGCGGGCATCGTGGTGCCGCTGCTGGAGGTGGCCGTGCTGGCGGTGGGCGGGCTGCGCCTGGCGGCCGGTGATCTCACGGTCGGCGAGCTGTACTCCGCCGCCCGCTACGTCGTGCTCGGAGCCGGTCTCGGCGCGGCGCTGGGCTACGTCAACCGGCTGGCCCGGGCGCGTGCCGCCGCCGGCCGGATCACCGAGCTGATCGCCGAGAGGCCGAGAGCGTACGGCGGGCAGCCGCTGCCCGCTGGCCCCGGCACCCTGGAGTTGCGCGGCGTCTCCGCCGACGGGCTCGCCGACGTCGACCTCGTCGTCCCCGGCGGATACGCGGTGGCCGTGGTCGGCCGGTCCGGTACGGGTAAGTCCCTGCTCGCCGCCCTCGCCGGTCGGCTGGTGGATCCCCTGCGCGGGACGGTCTCCCTCGACGGCGTGCCGCTGCCCCGGCTCTCCCCCGAGGCGCTGCGCCATGCCGTCGGTTACGCCTTCGAACGCCCCGCGCTGATCGGCGGCACCATCGCCGGGGCCATCGGCCTCGGCCTCGACCGCCCCGATCCGGAGACCGTGCGCGCGGCCGCCCGCGCGGCGTGCGCCGACACCTTCGTCCGGCGACTCCCCCTGGGATACGACACGCCGCTGGACGAGGCCCCCATGTCCGGCGGGGAACGGCAGCGGATCGGCCTGGCCCGCGCCTTCGCGCACGGCGAGCGCCTGCTCATCCTGGACGACGCCACCTCAAGCCTGGACACCGTCACCGAGCGCCAGGTCGGCAGGGCACTCGCCGGAGAGCTGCACGGCCGTACGCGCCTGATCGTGGCCCATCGGGCCGCGACCGCGGCGGCGGCCGACCGGGTGATCTGGCTGGACGGCGGCCGGGTGCGCGCCTACGACAGCCACCACGCACTGTGGCGCGATCCCTGCTACCGGGCCGTCTTCCAGGCGGGTGCCCCGTGAACCGCCCCGTGCGCCGGGCGCTCAGAAGCGACCCGTACCGGCTGGTCAGGCTCGGCGCCTGGTCCGTCGCGGAGACCGCGCCCGCTCTTGTCATCGGCCTCGCCATCGCCCGGGCGATCGACGAGGGCTTCGCCGCCGGCCGGCCGGGCGTCGGCTTCGCCTGGCTGGCCGTTCTCGGCGGTGCCTGGCTGGTGGCCGCGGTCGGCGCGCGGCAGGTCGTGATGGCCGTCGCCGCGATCGTGGAGCCGTTCCGCGAGGATCTGCTCGCCCATGTCGTCGAAGGCGCGCTACAACGGTCGACCACGTCGGGCCGGGGGCCGGGCACGGGGGCGGTGGCCCGGTCGAACCTCCAGGTCGAGCTGGCCCGCGACGCCTTCGCCTCGGTCATCACGGTGGTCAGGTCCTTCGTCTTCACCGTGGTGAGCGTCATGCTCGGCCTGACGACCCTCATCCCGGAGGTGCTCGTGCTGGTCCTGCCCCCGTTTGTCGTGGGGCTGGGTCTCTTCCTGCTCTCGCTGCCCGCCCTGGCCAGGCGGCAGCGGGCCTTCATCATGGCCGACGAGCACACCGCCGAGTCGCTCACCGACATGGTCGGCGGGCTCCGCGACATCACCGCCTGCCGTGCCGAGGACCGGGTGGCCGCCACGGTCGGCCTCCAGGTGGCGGAGCAGGCGCGCGTGACGCGGTCGCTCGCCCGGGTGACCGCGCTGCGTACGGTGTCGCTGGCGGTGGGAGGGTGGCTGCCCGTGCTGCTCGTGCTCGCCGGCACCCCCTGGCTGATCAGCCGGGGAGCCGGCGCCGGAGTGATCCTCGGCGCCCTGGCCTACATCACCCAGTCGCTGGCCCCGGCGCTCGGCAACCTCGTGGAGGGTCTGGGGATCAGCGGGGTCCGGCTGCGAGTGTCGCTCAACCGCATCCTGCACTCGGAAGACCTCCCCCGCCGACCGGCCGGGCGGAGCCCGTCCAAGGGCACGTCCAGGGGAGCGGGAGTCGAGCTGCGCGGTGTGACGTTCGCCTACGGACCGCACGCGGAGCCGGTGATCGACGACCTCCATCTGTCCGTCCCCGAGGGGGATCACATCGCCGTGGTGGGGCCCAGCGGCATCGGCAAGTCCACGCTGGCCGCACTCGTCACCGGCATGCTCCGGCCCCACTCCGGACAGATCCTGGTGGGCGGCGTCCCCGCCGAGGAGCTCCATCCGGCGGGGCGGACACTGATCCCCCAGGAGGCCTACGTCTTCCGGGGCTCCCTCATGGAGAACCTGACCTATCTTGCCCAGGCGCCCGCGGCCGCCGTGGACGGCGCCGTGGCCGCGGTCGGACTCACGGCTCTGGTGACGCGGCTGGGCGGATACTCCGCCGAGATCCACTCGGGCATGCTGTCGCCGGGCGAGCGCCAGCTGATCGCCCTGGCCCGCGCCTACCTGGCCCCGGCCCGGCTGGTGATCCTCGACGAGGCGACGTGCCATCTGGATCCGGCGGCCGAGGCCCGCGCGGAGGAGGCGTTCATCCGGCGCGGCGGCACGCTCCTCGTCATCGCCCACCGGCTCACCTCGGCGCTTCGCGCGCGGCGAATCCTCGTCATGGACGGAACCAGCGTCCGGTTGGGCGGGCACGAGGAGATGCTCGCCGTCTCCCCTCTCTACGCGGATCTGGTCGGCCGATGGAACCCTTCGAACACTCAGGAGCTGGTCCCGTGATCTATCCACCCGCCGACCGGCAGCCGGTCGTCGATCACCTTCACGGCCATGTCGTACCCGATCCCTACCGGTGGCTTGAGGATCGGGAGAACCCGGCGACGCGGGGCTGGCTGGCCGCCCAGGACGATCTGTGGCGCGGCCACGCCGCCGCGCTGCCCCGCCGCGACGAGTGGCGTGCCCGCGTGTCCGAGCTCACCGACGCGGGAACGGTCGGCCCTCCGCTCTGGCGGGGCAGGCGCCGGTTCTTCCTGCGCCGTACGGCCAGGCAGGAGCACGCGGTGCTCTACACCATCGCCCCCGACGGGGCGGAGGAGACACTGATCGACCCGATGGAGATCGATCCCAGCGGGCTGACCACTCTCGACAAGTGGCAGCCCGACCTGGACGGACGGCTGCTGGCCTACCAGCTGTCCAGGTTCGGGGACGAGCGGTCGGAACTGCGGGTCATGGACGTCGGCACCAGACAGATCGTGGACGGCCCGATCGACCGGTGCCGCTACTCGCCGATGGCGTGGCTCCCCGACGGGAAGTCCTTCTACTACGTCCGCTCCCGCCAGGTCTGCCTGCACCGGCTCGGCACCCCGGCAGGAGACGACATCGTGATCTGCGGGGCCGAGCGCTCCTACGGTCTGGGAATCAGCTACAACGGCCGCTGGCTGACGGTCTCGGCGCCGTCCGACGGCGGCAACGACCTCTGGCTGGCCGACCTGTCGAGCTCCTCCCCCGACCGTCCGGACCTGCGGGTGATCCAGGAGGGGGTGGACGCGGTGACGGTGTCCACCGTCGGCCGCGACGGGCGCCTGTACCTCCTCACCACCCTGGACGCGCCCCGGGGTCGCCTGTGCGTCGCCGACCCGGCTCGCCCGAGGCCCGAGCACTGGCTCGACCTGGTCGGCCCGGATCCGGAGGCGGTGATCGGTGACTTCGCGATCACCGGCGACTCGGTGCTCCTCGTCGGCTGGACCCGGCACGCGATCAGCGAGATCAGCGTCCACGACCTGAGGACCGGGGAGCGGCGCGGCGAGGTGCCGCTGCCGGGACTGGGCTCGGCCGGAGGGATGTCCACCCGCTCCGGAGGCGGTCACGAGGTCTGGTTCACCTACACCGACGGGGTCACCCCGCCCAGCGTGCACCGCTACGACGTGCGCACCGGGCAGACGTCGCTCTGGGCCAGCGCGCCGGGCACCGTCGAGGTGCCGAAGCTACAGGCTCGCCAGGTGGTCTACCCCTCGGCGGACGGCACGGCGGTGCGGATGGTCGTGCTCGCCCGGCCGGGGACCGGTCCCCGGCCCACGATCCTGTACGGCTACGGCGGGTTCGGGCTCTCCCTCACACCCTCCTACTCCAGCTACATCCTGCCCTGGGTCGAGGCCGGTGGGATCTTCGCGCTCGCCCAGCTGCGCGGCGGCGGCGAGGAGGGCGCGCAGTGGCACCGCGACGGCATGCTCGACCGCAAGCAGAACGCCTTCGACGACTTCACGGCGGCGGCCGAGAAGCTCATCGCCGACGGCTGGACCACGGCCGGGCAGCTGGGCGTCTGCGGCGAGTCGAACGGCGGGCTGCTCGTCGGCGCCGCGGTCACGCAGCGCCCGGACCTGTTCGCCGCCGCCGTCTGCTCTGCCCCGCTGCTCGACATGGTCCGCTACGAGCGGTCGGGACTCGGCCCCTCGTGGCGATCGGAGTACGGCTCGGCCGACGACCCCGAGCAACTGGGCTGGCTGCTGGGCTACTCCCCCTACCATCGGGTCACGGACGGGGTGGACTATCCGGCGATGCTGCTGACCACGTTCGACGGTGACTCCCGGGTCGACCCCATGCACGCTCGCAAGATGTGCGCGGCCCTGCAGCGGGCCACCTCGGGCCCGCGCCCGGTCCTGCTGCGTCACGAGAACGGGGTCGGGCACGGGTCCCGGTCGGTCAGCCGGTCGGTCGACCTGGCGGCCGACATGCTCGCCTTCCTCGCCGCGCACACCGGGCTCGGCGACCGGCGACCGGCCGACGATCAGACCGGCGACCGGCAGGGAACCAACGATCAGGCCCACGACCGGTAACGGACCGGCGACCGGACCGGCAACAAATCGAAGATCAGGCCCGCGACCGGCGATCAGGTCGGCGACCGGTAGCGGATCACTCCGAGGTCCCCCAGGTCGTCGGGCCACAGCCAGCCGGCCTCCCTGGCGATCGTGACCGCCTCCACCCGTGTCCGGGCGCCGACCTTGCTGAGGATCCGCGACAGGTAGTTGCGCACCGTTCCCCCGGAGAGGCAGAGCCGGTCGGCGATCTCACCGACCGGCGCCCCCTCGGCCGCGGCCTTGAGCACCTCCAGCTCGCGGGTGGTGAGCGGGTTCTTCCTGGCGTGGAGCGCGGCGACGGCCAGATCGGGGTCGACGACCCGTTCGCCGGCGGCCACCCGGCGCACACACTCGGCGAGCTGCCTCGCGGGGGTGTCCTTGACGACGAACCCGCGCGCCCCGGCGTCCAGCGCCCGCCGCAGCGCCGCCGGGGTCGCGAGACCGGTCAGGATCACCGCCCTGCACTCGGGAAGCCTGCGGCTCAGCTCCGCGGTCGCGGTGAGACCGTCGGTGCCGGGCAACCCGATGTCGATGAGCGCGACGTCCGGTCTGTGGAGCAGGCACGCGGGCACCACCTCGTCACCGTGTCCGACCTCGCCGACCACGGTGACGTCCTCCTCCGCGGAGAGCAGGGCGACCATGGCCCCGCGGATGAGATGCATGTCCTCGGCGATCAGGACGTTTATCACGGTGCTCGCTCCTTTTTGGTGGCGTGCCGGTGTTCCTGGGCCAGGGTTGTTACCCAAAGGGGTCAAACGATTACGCACCATGCCCGAGTTAAGCACCGATACACGGGATCCATAAAAGGAATCGCCTCCTCCCGCGCACCGGGAATCGTCTCGCGAGATTCCGCCGCCCACCGAGTGAGCGTTTCGATCGGTTTGACGTGTTCGCAGGGTGAATCCCGAGGCCGGCCGACGGCGGCACTCAACGCCTCGGCGAGCAGGTAGCCTCTTGGGGCATGCCGGGAGGTCAGGGGGCACATTGTCGGCGTCACCTCTGGACCAGGCGCCCGTCCAGCGTGAGAGCTACCGGGCCATGGGATTGGCACTGCGCGTAGGCGAGCTGCTGCTCGGCAGCGGGGAGTCCACCGAGACGGTCACCGTCACCATGCGCAGGGTCACCAACGCGTACGGCGTGCCCCACTGCGAGGCCGACGTGAACCTCTCGGTCATCACGCTGTCGCACGTCCCCACGGACGGCAGCGCGCCGGTCACCGCCCAGCGCAGGGTCCGTCGCCGGCTGCCCGACTACGACCGGCTGATCGCGGTCCACGACATGGTCAGGGAGGCCTCCGGCAGGTCGGTGCCGCTCGACGACGCCGAGGCCCGGCTGCGGGAGATCACCCGGCGGGTTCCGGCCTACCCCAACTGGTTCCTGGTCACCGCGCTCGCGCTGATCGCCTCCTCGGCGAGCATCCTGGTCGGCGGTGGCTGGTCCGTCGCGGTCGCCGCGTTCTGCGCCACCGTGCTGGGCGACCGGGCCAGCGCGTGGCTGGCCAGGCGGGGCGTGGCGGAGTTCTTCCAGCTCACGGTGGCGGCGATGCTCGGCTCGCTGGTCTCGGTCCTGATGATCGCGATCGACGCGCCCGTTCAGGCCTCGGCCGTGGTGGTCGGCGCGGTCGTCGCGCTGCTGCCGGGCCGCCCGATGGTGGCCTGCGTGCAGGACGGCATCGCCGGGGAGTACGTGACGGCGACCGGCAGGCTGTTCGAGATCTTCTTCATACTGGCCGCGGTCGTCTCGGGGATCGGCATCACGCTGTACGCCGCGATCCGCCTCGGCGTGCCGCTGAGGGTGGAGAACGTGCCCGGCGCGCCCCTCGTGCTCAGGCCGGAGCAGTTCCTGGGCGCCGTCGGGGTGACGGTGTCGTTCGCCGTCGCGCTTCTGGTGCCGCCCCGCTATCTGATCCCGGCGGCGATCGGTGGCGGGGTGGCCTGGACGGTCTTCGTGCAGCTCCACAGCTGGCAGGTCCCGACCATCCTGGCGACGGCCGTCTCCGCCGCGGTCGTCGGCCTGTTCGGCACCGCCTACACCAGGCACGTCAAGGTGCCCTCGATGGTGATCACGATCCCGGCGATCGGCACGCTGCTGCCCGGCACCGCCCTCTACCGGGGCATGCTCGAGGTCAGCCTCGGGCACGGGGACGCGGGTGCGTCCAGCCTGCTGCAGGCTCTGTCGACCGCGCTCGCCCTGGGAGCCGGGGTCATCCTCGGCGCGGAGATCCTGCGCGCGGTCACCGGCTCCGACCTGACCAGGCGGGTGCTCCGCCCGGCCGCCCGCCGTACCCGAGGCTCCGCCGAGCGCGCCCCGGAGAAGTCACGGAGTCGTCGTGGACAGGGTGGAGCCCCGGCGCTCCTTGCGGACGCGGAGTTGAGCGGGGACGCGGGTGCGTAGCTCGGCGACGTGACTGACGATGCCGACCGCCCGGCCGCCGTCGCGCAGGTTGTCGAGGATGTCGAGCACCCCGTCCAGGGTGTCCTCGTCCAGGGTGCCGAAGCCCTCGTCGACAAAGAGGGTCCCGAGTTCCACTCCCCCGGCCTCGGCGGTCACCACGTCGGCCAGGCCCAGGGCGAGCGCCAGCGAGGTGACGAAGCTCTCGCCGCCGGACAGGGTCGCCGGATCGCGGTCCACCCCGGTCCAGGCGTCCAGGATCCGCAGGCCGAGCCCGCCGCCCGACTTGCTCCGGTCGCCCGCGGTGCGGCTGAGGTTGTGTTCGAGGAGATAGCGCCCGCCCGACATGTGGTCGAGCCGCTCGTTGGCCGACTCGACCACCTGGCGGAGACGCTCGCCGAGCACGTAGGACGACAGTCGCATGTTCCACTGGTTGTCGGTGGAGTTTCCGCCGGTCAGGGCGGCGAGCCGCTCGGTCAGGCGGTGCCGCTCGGCGGCGGGCAGCCAGCGTTCGAGGGACGCGGCCAGCTCGGTGCGGAGGGCTGCCAGGCGGGCCCGGCGGGCCTCGGCCTGGTGCCGTTCGGAGAGCAGGCCGGCGTGGACGGCGTCGGCCTCGTCCCGCGCGGCCCGCAGCCCGGCGAGGTCGGGCTCGGGCTCCGCGGCGGCGGCGATCAGCTCGGGGTCGGCGAGCAGCGCGGCGACCTCGGTGCTCGCCCGGTCGAGCTCCTGGAGCCGTTCGGTCTTCTCCTTCAGCTCGGCGGCGGGACGGATCGCCGCGCGGGCGTCGTCGAGCCCGAGGAACCCGGCCTCGACGATGGCGGCCAGGGCCCGCTCCCGGGCGGTCGCGAGCTCGGCCGCGGTGGTCCGCTCCTCACGGGTGGCCTCGACCGCCTCTCCGAGCAGGTCGGCCTCCTCGGTCAGCCGTTCCAGCCGGGCGGCCAGGGTCGCGTCGTGCCCTCGGGCCTCGTTGATGCGGCCGGTCAGCTGCTGGGCGTCGGCGGTGAGCCCCTCGACGTTCGTACGGCGGGCGGTGAGGGCGACCGCGAGCTCGCGTGAGCGCTCTCCCAGAAGTCCCAGCTCGGCGGCCAACGCCTCCGCCTCGGCCAGCAGTCCGTGCTCGGCCTCCGCCGACTCCCGCAGCACGGTCAGTGCCCGCTCCGCCTCGGCCAGCCCGGCCCCCGCGAGCTCCACGGCGAGGTCGGTCCTGTCACACGCCTCGCGGTGGCCGGCCGCGAGCTCGGCGACGAGGGTCGCGGCGGCGAGGGCGACGGCGAGGAGCGCGGCCTCCCCGGTGAGACGGTCGCGGCGCGCCTGAACGGTGGGGTCCACGCCGCGGGCGCCGTCCAGGCGGGCGGTCAGCCGGTCGTGCTCGGCCTGCCACCCGGCCAGGCGCATACGGTCTCCGGTCAGCCGCCGGGCGAGCTCCGCGGCTTCCTTCCTCGCTCCGTCCAGCTCGGCGGTGAGGCGCTCCACCTCCGCGGCGAGTGCCTCCTCGGTGCTCGCGGCGGCGGTCAGGGCCTCCAGCTCCCGCTCGGCCTCGGCGAGGATCTCCTCGGCCTGCCGCACGGTCAGGTCACCGGCGATCGCGAGGGCCTCCTCCAGGCGGGAGCTCAACGCGGTGACGGTCGTGCCGGCGTCCCGGCGGCGTTCCATGGCCGTCTCGTAGGCGCTCTGGGCCGTGCGTTCGTCCTCGGCGGTGGGCGCCTCGGCGGCGGGGGCGGCCGGGGCGGGGTGGTCGGGTGAGCCGCAGACCGCGCAGGGGTCTCCGGGGGAGAGCTTGGCCGCGAGCTCGGCGGCCATGCCCTCGATCCTGGCCTGGCGGAGATCCTGGTGCCGGTCGCGGAGATCCTGGGCCTCGTCGACGGCCTTCACCTCGGCCGCGCGCGCGGCCTCCAGCTCGGTGCGGAGGTCGTCGCGGCGCCGGGCGGCGCCGAGCACGGAGACGGCTCCGTCGGCCGCGGCCCGAGCGGCCGGGATCCCGGCCGTCTGAGCCCTGGCGGCGGTCAGCCGCGCCGAGGCGTCCGCCGACTCGGCGGGCAGTCCTTCCTGGCGCTCGTGGAGCACCGACTCCTGCCGGGCGGACCCCTGGATCTCGAGGTCGAGCGCGGTGAGCAGATCGTCCAGCTCGGCGAGCCGGGCCTCGTCGGCCCGCAGTCCTTCCAGCCCCGCGAGCTCCTCGCGGCGCTCGCGCTCCCAGGAGGCCAGCGCCTCACGGGCCCCGGCCTCGTCTGTCTCGTCCGGCGCGACGGGCAGGACCGCGAGTTTGGCAGCCAGGTCCGTGCGGGCGCGAGACAGCTCGGCGGCGAGGCTCTCGCGGTGCTCGGCCGCCCGGAGCAGGGCGGCGGCGCTCTCGGCCGCCGACTCGGCGGCGGGGACGCGGGCGGCGTCGAGGCGGGCGGCCGTGAGGCGGGCGTCCACGTCGAGCCGGAGGCCGGGCAGGACCTCCAGGCGGGCGTCGGCCTCGGCCTGCGCGGCGGTCAGATCGACGATCTCCCGGCCGGCCCGCTCACGCTCCTGGAGGATCGTCGCCAGGCGTGACTCCTCGGTGCGCAGCTCACGCAGCCGGGTGATCTCGCTCTGGCGGTCGCGCTCCAGCGTGGCCAGAAGGTCCGGGCTGGGGTCCCGGCCGGCGGCGAGGAGGGGAATCGCGCGGGCCACGGCGTCGGCGGCCAGCTGGGAGGCCTTGGCCGCGGCCTCGGACCGCTGCTCCGCGCCCTGGATCAGGGGGAGCAGCCGGTCGGCGCGGGCGGCCTCCGTCAGGGTGGCCTGCAGATCCACCCGCTCCTCGGCGGTCTCCTCGACCATGCGGCTCCGCGTCAGCGCCTCGGTGTGGCGACGTCGCCGGTCGGCCAGCGCGGCGCCGTACTCCAGGCTTGCGCGCGACTCGCGCACCGCGACCTCGCCCTCGGCGCAGTCGCGGCTCACCCGGGCGACCACCCGGCCCGCGAGCTCCTCAAGAGCCTGGGCCCATTCCAGCGGGTCCTCCTCCACGGAGACCGCCACGCTTCGCGGCCCGGCGCCCTCGGCGGGGTCGGAGGCCACTCGCGCGACGCGGGAGGCCGCGCCGTCCGGCGCCTCCCCGAGGGCCGCCCCACCCGGGGAGACCGCGCCGTCCGGAAGCTCCTCCGAGGTCTCGCCGTCTCGGGGCTCGCCGTCCTGGAGTCCGCCGGAGGCCGCGCCGTCCCGGAGATCGCCGGGGGCCGCGCCATCCGGAAGGTCGCCCTCGGCCAGGGCCGTGAGAAGGGCGGGGCCCGCGGCCTCCTCCAGGCGCTTGGCGGCGAAGTCCACCTCCCTGCGGAGGGCCTGCTGCTCGCGGTGGGCCTCGGTCCGCCTGTCCGCGAGCCAGGATTCGGCGGCGGCGTAGATCTTCACGGAGAACAGGCGTTCCAGGACCTTGCGACGGTCCTCGCCGTCGGCACGCAGGAACTTCGCAAAATCACCCTGGGGCAACATCGCGACCTGGAAGAACTGGTCGGCGTTCATGCCCAGCAGGGTGCCGATCAGCTCTCCGGCCTCGTCGACCCGGGTGGTCAGCCCGATCCACTCCCCCGAGGCGTTGAGCTCCTGGAGGAGTGCCTTCTCGTTCTCCCTGGTGGTGCCCGTGCCTCTGAGCTTCGGGCGCTGCCAGGACGGCGACCGGGTGATCTTCAGTCGCCTGCCCCTGATCGTGACCTCCAGCGCCACGCTCGGCCCCCGGCCCGGGGGCGCGTGATCACAGCGCAGGCTCTTGGCGCTGTCGCGCTTGCCGGGCACCCTGCCGTAGAGGGCGTAGCAGAGCGCGTCGAGAACCGTGGTCTTGCCCGCGCCGGTAGGACCGTGGATCAGGAACAGGCCCGCCTCGGTGAGGGCGTCGAAGTCGACCTCCTCTTCGGCGGGGAAGGACCCGAACGCGGTGATCCACAGACGGTGCGGGCGCATCTACGCCATCGCCTCCTTGGTTCGGCATGCCTCGACGGCCTTCTGGAGCAGATCGGTCTCGGCGGGGTCGGCGGCCTCGCCCCTCACCTCGCGGACGAAGTCGAGGGCCACCTCGATCTCGGGACGGCCCGCGACCTTGGGACGCGCCACGGCGTCCTGGACTCCGCCCTCGGGCTCGAAGGACAGGGTGAGCGTGTACGGAAAACGGGACCTGAGCCGGTCCATGGCCCCCTTGGGGCGGATCGGGTCGGTGAGCACCACCTGGAGCCAGTGGTCCTCGTAGGGGGCGTGTTCGTCGGAGGTCAGCAGATCGTCGATACGCCCGCTGAGCCGGTTGACCGGCCGGGGCACCGGGGCCTCGACGAACTCGGCGCTCACCCGGCCGCCCTGGTCGAGGTCCACCAGCCAGGAGCCCTTCACCTGGCCGACCTCGGAGAAGGAGTAGGCGACGGGGGACCCGGAGTAACGGACGGTCTCGCTCATCCGCTGGCGGCCGTGCAGATGCCCCAGTGCCACGTAGTCGACGCCGTCGAAGGCCGAGACCGGGACGTGCGCGACGCCGCCGACGCTGATGTCGCGCTCGCTGTCGCTGCCCCTTCCCCCGGTCACGAACGCGTGGGCGAGGACCACCGATCGGGGGCCCCGGCGGGAGAGATCGTCGCGGATCAGGGTCATGGCGTGGTCGATCGCGGCGGTGTGGGTGCGCTCGGGCAGTTCCCAGGGGACGCGCACCAGCTCGGGCTCCAGGTAGGGGATGCCGTAGAAGGCGACCTCCTCGATCACCACCGGCTCACCGACCCTCCCCGGATCGGTGCGCAGGTGAACGCCCGCGACGTCGATCAGGTCGGCGCCGAAGCCCAGGCGGCGCGCCGAGTCGTGGTTGCCGCTGATCACCACGGTGCGGACGCGCTCGGCGGCCAGCCGCCGCAGTGCCTGGTTGCACAGGTCCACCGCGTCGACCGAGGGCAGCGCCCGGTCGTAGACGTCGCCGGAGACGACGACCACGTCGACCCGCTCGGATCTGACCGTCTCGATCAGGTGGTCGACAAAGGCTCCCTGGGCGGTCAGGAGACTCTCCCGATGGAACGAGCGGCCCAGATGCCAGTCTGATGTGTGCAGCATCCGCATGTCGCATGAAGCTAACAGGCCCCGGCGATAAATGACGCCACTCTCATCACATGGGTCTCTCGCACTGCCCCTGAGCCTCGCTCATGAGTACGCTTAAAGATCGAGGGGAACGATACCTCTATATGACCATCACGGAGGCGAGTGACGGGCGAGATCCGGAACGTTGCGCAAGCCGGCCGGGGCGTGCTGAGCATGGCTGCGGGCCTGATTCTGCTTATCCTCGCGACGCTGGGTTACACGCTGCCGCCGCCGTTCGACCCCACCCCGATGACCGCCGACCCGATCTTCCAGACCCTGCCCGCCCAGCCTCCGTCCGAGGTCAGGCCGGTCGCCGCGAACGGGAAGATCACCACCCAGGACGTCACCGTCTACGCCGGGGACGGCACGGCCCTGGGCGCCACGATCCGCGCGCCGATCACCCCGGGACGCCACCCCGCGCTGATCTTCGTGCAGGGCGCGGGGCCCGGGGCGCGGGGCGAGTTCACGACGCAGGCCGAGTGGCTGGCGAGGGCCGGGATCGTCACGCTCGTCTACGACAAGCGGACCGTGGGCTACGACTTCCTCAACCGTGACTTCGGGCTGCTCGCCGACGACGCCCTGCGCGTCCTGGCGCGGCTGCGCGAGCGCCCCGACGTCGACCCGGCCAGGACCGGGCTCTGGGGGGTGAGCGAGGGCAGCTGGGTGGTCCCCATCGCCGCCGCCAGGAGCGAGACCGTCGGGTTCACCGTGCTGGTCTCGGCGCCCAACGTCTCCCCCATGCGGCAGGTCACCTGGGCGCTGAGCGAGCAGCTCGACCGGCTGCACGCGCCCAGCGGGGTGCGTGAGCTGCTCACCCGCGCGATAAGCGCGGTCCGCATGAACTTCCTGCGCTACGACGGACTGCCCATGCTGCGCCAGCTGCATCAGCCGGTCCTGGCCCTGTACGGCACGCGCGACCCGTCGATCCCCTTCGTGGAGAGCAGCCAGGCGCTCACCGGCGCGCTCGCCAAGGGGCGCAACACCGACTACACGATCCGCTATCTCAACGGCGCCGACCACGGCATGCGCATCCAGGGAGGCCCCCTGGCGCCGGGTTACCTGCAGACGCTCTCCAACTGGGTCCTGGACCTTCCTGGAACCGCCCGGCCCGCGGTCCACATCGCCGGCGCCACCCCGGTCCAGCGTTACCAGGCCAGCGATGTTCCCAGCGCCCCCTGGTACGCCGGGGGCACGGTCCTCGGGCTGGCGCTCTGCCTGGCCGCCGGCGGCTACGTGGTCGGCCCGGTGGCGGAGATGATGGTACGGCTGCGCGGCCGGCAGCTGGCCGCCGAGACCAACGCCCGGATCTGGCCGCCGATCCGGCGTCGCTTCCGCAGGATGGCGTGGACCGGGCTCGGACTGCTCGTCTCGGTGCTCGCGTTCATCACCCTGCTGGTGCTGTTCTCGGTCAACCAGGCGGGAGCCTGGCCCGCGGTGCTCTCCGGGTGGCTGGTCATCAGGATCCTGGCGCTGCTCATGCTCGTGCAGGAGGTCACGGCCGTGGCGGCCGTCGTCTCCGGGCTGCGGGAGGGCTGGCTGCCCAGCCGCTCCCAGCACGTCGCGATCACCGGGGTGCTGGGCAGCACCGGCCTGCTCCTGGTCGCCGGGGCCTATTACGGCCTCTTCGTGTTCCCCTGGTAGCAGTCGATCCAGCGGTCCATCTCGGCGAAGACCCGCTTGCGCACGGGCTCGGGTGACAGCACCAGGTCGTGCATGCCGCCCGGCACCCGGATGCACGTCACGTGCGGGCCGATGCTGGTCGACCAGCGGGCGATCTGCCGGGGATCGAGCACGATGTCCGCGCTCTGGGCCTCCGGCGCGAAGTCGCGCAGCTGCAGTCCCTTCTCCGCGCAGAGCACCAGGACGGGGACGTCCACGCCGAGGCCGCCGTGGAGCCTGCGCTGGGCCCGGCGGATCGCGGCCAGCCAGACCGCGTGCACAGAAAATCCTCCGATCGGCTTCCACTCCAGGTCGAAGTCCCACTCACCGTGGTGGCCGCGGTGCAGGCTCGTGCCGTACGCGGTGGCCGTGCCGAGGGGCAGTACGGTGCGCGTGGACATCCTGGACATCGGCCCCCGCAGCACATCGGCGGCGACCCGCAGGTGCGCGGGAATGTTGAGGTCGAGGAAGGGACTGTTGAGTACCAGTCCCTGGACCAGCCCCCGGCCCCGGACCCGGTCGGCCCAGAGCGCGGCGATCAGGCCCCCGGTGGAGTGGGCGTTGATGATCACCTCGTCGTGACCGTCCTCCTCCCTGATGATCCGGATCGCCTCGTCGATCTCCGGAAAGTACTCGGTGACGCTGCGCACGAGGCCGCGGGTCTGGTGAGGCAGCAGCGAGCGGCCGTACTTGCGCAGATCGAGCCCGTAGAAATCGGTTCCCTGGGCGACGAAGTGCTCGGCCAGATGGGTCTGGAAGAAGTAGTCGGTGAAACCGTGGATGTAGAGCACGGCCCTGCCGGTGGGCTCGGCGGCGCGCCGCACCACCAGCGAGGCGACCACCGCCCCCTCGTAGTCGTCTGACATGGGCAGGGTTCTGAGCTGGTAGTCGGAACCGAGAACGTCGGGCATACCGGTCAGGGTAGCCAGGGTGGTCCGCGGGGGTTGACCGGCCGGTGGGGCTCGGGGCCGGAAGACCCCCTCGACACCCCTGCCCGAAACTCCATTGGAAACCCCGCCGGAATCGCCCATCGCGCCGCGCTGAGTCTCCGTAAAAACCATGATCGAAAATTATTTGAGTAGAAATGAGGCGATAAAGCCGTATTAGCTTTCCGTTCTGTTCATTCACTCGTCGCCTACGGCATGGTTTGCCGCCCTACCATCTCTCTGCGGCGCTCAAGCTTGGTAGGAAACGGGGAGCAGTTGCGGGACAGATCTAAGCCGCCCGGTGTCGGTGCGGTCATCGGTTGGACGGCACTGGCCGCCATCGCCCCCGGGGCCGCGCATCTGCGCGCCGGATGGCGCAGGACCGGGCTGACGCTCCTGTCCGTCTACACGGCGTTGCTGCTGGGCCTGCTCTGGGTCGCGCTCACCAGCGACCTCGGCGAGCTCGCCGGGCAACTGGTCGCGTCGTCCTGGCTGACCGTCGTCACGGTGGTCTCCATCGCGCTCGGCGTCGCCTGGTTCGCCCTGATCGTGCACTCGTTCGTGGTGATGAACCCCGGCAAGCTCCACGGAAAAGCCCAGATCCTCACCGGAAGCGTGGCGGGGGTGATGGCGGTGGGCGTGCTGCTGCCGTTCAGCCTGGTCGGGCAGTACGCGGCGGTCTCGCAGTCGGCGCTGGACGACGTCTTCAGCGCCCCGGCCACACCGCGGCCCCAGGTCAGCGGCGTGCGGGAACAGGACCCGTGGGCGGGTCACAGCCGGGTGAACATCCTGCTGCTCGGCGGCGACGCCGACACCAACCGGGTGGGCGTGCGGACCGACAGCATCAACGTGGCCAGCATCGACGTCAAGACCGGCAACACCGTGCTGCTGAGCCTGCCGCGCAACCTGGAGAACGTCCGCTTCCTTCCCGGCTCCCCGATGGCCAAGCGGTTCCCCGACGGGTTCCGGCTGCCCGCCAACCCGGACGGCTCGCGCGAGGACCTGCTCTTCGCCGTCTGGGAATATGCCGACATGCACCCGGAGATCTTCGGGGGTCGCAAGGGCCAGGGCACCCAGACGCTCATGGACACGATCGGTTACACGCTCAACCTGAAGATCGACTGGTACGCCCTGGTGAACATCTGGGGCTTCGCCCGGCTGATCGACGCGATCGGGGGTGTGAAGCTGACCGTGCCGCAGGACGTGGTCTTCGGCAAGTACAACGAGGGCCTGGTCAAGGCGGGCACCCGCAAGCTCCGCGGTGCCGACGCCATGTGGTTCGCCCGCTCCCGCACCAACAGCGACGACTACACCCGGATGGGACGCCAGCGCTGCGTGCTGGGCGCCCTGCTCGCCCAGTCCGACCCGGCGACTGTGCTGGTGCGGTTCAACCAGGTCGCGCTGGCCGCCAAGGAGCTCTTCAAGACCGACATCCCGCGCTCGATGCTGGAGCACCTGGTCCCGCTGGCCCTGAAGGTCAAGAGCGCCAAGGTGACGAGCGTCCAGTTCGTGCCCCCGCTGATCAACACCGGCTACCCCGACTGGAACAAGATCCGCACCGTCACCGCGAAGGCCATCCGGACCTCGGCCCTCACCCGGCAGCCCCTCGCCGCCACCGCGCAGCCCACCGCACCCGGCTCCGCGACCGTAAAGCCGACCGTCAAGCCCGGCACCGGCACGACGGCCTCCAAGCCCGGCGCCCGCCCGACCTCCAGTTCGAGCGCCTCCTCCGGCGCGACGGACGTGACCGCGCCCAAGGACATCAGCGAGGGCTGCGCCTAACCCTGCTCGTCCGGCGAGAAGGCCGGTGGGGTGCTCACGTCAGGCTCCCGGCGCGGGGCCGGTGGGCCTCCGGGTTATGAGGTGCTCGCGTCGAGGGTGATGACGACCTTGATGTCATCGGGCCGGTGCGTGAACGCCTCCGAGAATCGTTCGAGCGGAACCTGCCGGGAGATGAGCCGGCGGAGCCAGTCCGGGTCGGCCTTGGCCAGGGCGTCCGCCGCCGCGGAGTAGTGGGTGAGGTTGGCGTTGACCGATCCGACGATCGCGTCGTTCTCCAGGACGATCTCCCGGTTGAGGTCGCCGGCGTCGACGGTGAGCCGGTGTGCCGAGGAGACGCCGGTCAGGCAGACGATGCCGTAGGGGGCCGTGGCGGCGATGGCGTCGAACACGACGCGGCCGCTTCCGGTCGCCTCGATCACGACGTCGGGTCTGGCCGAGGCCACGGCGTCGCCGACCCCGCTGTGATGGTAGGTGGCGCCGAGGTCGCCGACGATCCCGGGTTTGGGCCCGCCGGTGGCCCTGTCCAGGACGTGGACGTCGAGTCCGCGCTGGACGCCGAGCAGTGCGGCCAGCAGCCCGATCGGGCCCGCCCCGGTGACCAGGACGGTGCGGGGTTCGAACCACGCCCGCGCGCCGATCCTCTCGACCTGCTCCCAGGCCTTGGCCACCACGCTGGTGGGCTCCATCAGCACGCCGACCCCGGCGAGGGCCGGGTCGAGTTTGACCGCGTAGCCGGCTTCCACGCGCCAGGATCGGCTGGCGTAGCCGTCGATCTCCTTGATGCCGCGTTCGGTGTAGCGGTTGTTGCGGCACATGTCGAACTGCTCGTGCGCGCACGCCCCGCAGGGCACCGGATCCGGGCGTCTCACGACGCCCACCACCAGGTCACCCGGGGAGAAACCGCTGCCGTCCGGGGCCTGGCGCACGCGGCCCAGCGATTCGTGCCCGATCACCAGCCTCTCCCTGCCGGGCGGCGCCCAGCCGTACTGCCCGGCGACGATCTCCTTGTCCGTCCCGCACACGCCGACGGCGAGCCCGTCGACAAGAAGGTCTCCGTCACCCGGCTCCGGATCCGGGACGTCGGTCACCGCGAGCGAGTCCTTCTTCAGCGGGACAACGGTCAGTGCACGCATGTGGGCTCCCGATGGCAGTCGTACCTGCGGGATGGCCCGGCTGTGAGGCTCTAAACACTCGCCATGTGGAAACTGTCGACTCTTTGCGATTTTTGTCACCTGGACGATGAACGCCGAGGGCAGGCATTGCGAGAGAACCGCTGCCAGGCCCTACCGGGTGGTGTACGACTCCTTGGCGAGACGGCGGACGCGTACCTCGTCGATGGTGTGGCCGAGACCCGACTGGGTGAGCGGCACTGCCACCACCCCGCCGGAGGCGCCGACGGGCGGGGTGACGATCTGCGCGCTGCGCGGAGGTTCGGCCACGTCACAGGGGAGGTCGCAGCCGGGCAGGCTGGCCGCGGCGACCGTGGCCGCCCGGGCCAGGCCGGTGCCCTGGCCACCGGCGCAGGCGATCTCCCAGCCCGCCGCCACGGCGTGGTCGTGCGCTCGCCGTACCTCGCGCAGGGAACCCAGCGCGGCGGGGCGCAGCAGCAGGGCCCGGCCCGCGCTCGCCATGATCGCCTCGTCGAGCTCGGTCACCGAGGACACGTCGAGCAGGACCGGGGCGGCGACGCGCTCCTGCAGGTCGGCGTGGTCGGCGAGGCTGGCGAACGGACGTTCGATGGATGAGAGGTTGTAGGCGTCCAGCGCCTCGAGCGCGTCGATGTCGGTGTAGACGCCGCGGGCGTCCACGCCGATGCCCAGCGCCGGGTAGGCGTGGCGGACGGCGCGCAGCGGCTCGATGTCCCAGTCGGGGTGGACGTCCAGCGTGACGTGGGCGTATCCGGCGCAGACGAGGCGGTTCACCCGCGCGACCAGGCTCTCCAGGTTGCGATCGCCGCCGATCCTGGCGGTGGCTATGAGCGAGGTGCGGTTGCCGCCCAGGGCGTGGGAGAGCGGCACCCCGCGCATCTTGGTCCACAGGTCCCAGCAGGCCATGTCGGCGGCGGAACCGCCGGGGACGGTTCCCAGCTCGTCGGGGTGCTCCCAGTCGACGCCGATCAGCGCCCGGGCGAGCCCCTCCTCCAGAGCCGCCCAGACCTTGGGGTCGGCGTCGACGACCTCGCCCCAGCCATCCATGCCCCCGTAGTCGACGAGCCGGACGAGAATGCTCTCCGGCCGCCTGGCATACGGCAGGACCAGCCGGAACACCTCAATCTCACGGACCCGCGGCATGGACCCCCCTCGATCTTTTTCAAGCTCGGAAAACACGAAACCCGCCCGGGGGGCGGGACCCACCCCTCAACACCGGGAAGGGGGGTGTTCTTCCCATGGTGTCATGACGTCCGAATTCCGGTGGGCGCGGGCGGTTTCAGCCCGTGGCGGTGAGCCCTGCGGCGATCTTCTTCAGTTCGCGGTCGACCGCTCTCTCACCACCGAGCCGCTTGGCGAAGGTGGGGCTGAACATCACCTCGGCCGTCCGCCCCTCCCCCACGCTCAGGAAGATGCTGGGAGTGCCCTTCATACCGTCCTCGCCGACCCGCTGCCTGAGCAGATAGCCGGTCCGGTCACCGATGGTCACGTCCCTGCCCTCCTTCTCCTCGCGGTATGCCCGCACGCGCTCGTCGACCTCCCGGACCGTCTGGCCCTCGTAGACGAAGATCTGGACGCAGTAGAAACCGTTCTTGTCGCCGTCGTAGTTCCACGAGGTCGTGTAGCTGTCTCCGGAGTCCAGCGACCAGTGGGACCATTGCAGGCCGTCGGGCAGGTAACCCACCTCGACGCGCCCGAAGGCCCTTCCGTCGCCCAGATCCCCGAGATCGGGAGTCGGGGAAGGGGTGGGCGGGAAGTCGTCGATGGCGGGGGGTCCCGGCACGGCCTGGCCGGTGGCGTCCGGCCGCGACGTCTCGGAGGCCGCGACCGGCTCGCCGAGCCCGAATCCCTGTACGGCCACGGAGTTCGGGCCGAGGACCAGGTAGACGGGGACCACGGCCCCCGCGACGGCTACCGCGGTGGCCAGGGCGGTGAGCCTGACCCGGTTCGTCTTCTTCTGCCGCGAGGATCGGAGCACCCGGTCCACCAGGTCGGGCGCGACGCGCAACTTCTCGGTCTCGTTCGCCATGAGCCGGCGAAGGTCGTCCTCAAGCGTGGACATTCCTGATCACCCCTTTCACTGATTCCCCGCCGCTCGCCAGGCGGAGCTTGGCGAGCGCCTTCGAGGCCTGGCTTTTCACCGTGCCCGCCGAGCAGCCGAGGACCTCCGCGGTCTGCGTCTCGCTGAGGTCCTCCCAGTACCGCAGGACGACCACCGCACGCTGCCGGGGAGGCAGGGCGCGCAGCGTGTCCATGAGCACGTGGCGCAGGTCGACGTCGGTCTCCCGCACCGGCAGCTCTGGAGGGGTGTGCATCGGGATGATCCGCAGGATCGCCCGGCGCCGGGCACGGCTGATGGAGGTGTTGACGATGACGCGGCGGATGTAGGGCTCGGGATCGTCGTACCGCACCCGGTCCCAGTTCTGGTACGTGCGCTCCAGTGCCGTCTGCAGCAGGTCCTCCGCCTCCCCCTCGTCACCGCACGCGAGGTAGGCGACCCGCAGCAGACTCGTGCCGCGTGCGGCCACGAACGCGGCGAACCCGTCGTCCTCCGTGCTGCTCACGCCTGTTCGTCCAATTTCATGACCTCTAATACGCCTGGACCGCGCCCGGCGTTGCCCGCAAGCGCGAACCGCTACACATTCCGTGGAATCGGTTAATTCGCGACAAATATGTCGAAATATGCGCACTGATCAAATCAGGGACCGAACGCGTGCAACCCTTTGGGCGGCCCAGGCGTGTTAAGAGTCATGAAATCGGACGCCTGGAGGAAACAGATGAGATTCGTGACCACACCGATCCGGCCGCTGATCGCGATCGGGGTCGGCTTGGCCGCGGTGGGCGTCATCGCTCTGTCGGGCCTTCCGGACGCGCCGGACCTGCGACTCATGGCCTCCCCCCGGTCGGTGACGGCCCCGGAAGAAGGCGCTTACTGGCGTACGAGGACGCTGTGGAAGATGACCCATCCCCGGCAGCTCGGGCACGGGGCGAACCGCTACTGGGTGGAGGAGCAGCGGCTCATGGAGGACTGGACCTCACCGGTCGGCAAGGGCTGGTCCGGCTATCGGCCGCTGGGAGTGCACCCGAAGAGCGCGGCGGATGAGAAGGCATGGCGCCGCGACGGCTCCCCGACCACGTGGAAGCGCACCGCGGATGGCACGGTTGTGTCCCTGTCCGCCAAACCGGACAGAGGCACGGTCGCCCCTGTGAAGGGCCGCCCGTCCACGTTCTTCCTGGCCGGGCAGCAGCTGTCGTACGAGGAGCTCCAGAGAATGCCCTCGGACCCGGCCGGGTTGAAGACCTGGCTCGGGGAGGCCGCGCGAGCCGCGAAGGCTCCCATCGGCGGCGTCGACGGCTACGTGACGCGGGCGCTGCCCTCGCTGCTGCACGAGGTTCCGGTGTCGAAGGAGGTCCGCACCGCGGCCTACCAGGCGCTGCGGGCGATGCCCGGCGTCCGCTCCCTGGGGAAGGTCAAGGACGCTCGGGGCAGGGTCGGCGAAGGACTCTCCTTCGTCCTGCAGAAACAGGACACCCTGGTGGCCACGACCCAGGTGATCGTCGACACCGGCACGATGCTGCTGCTGGCCGGCAGCCTGAAGACAACGATCGACGGTAAGCCGTTCCCGAACAAGACCTGGACCGAGACCATGCTCCAGGTCGGCTGGACCGACGACGAGCCATCGGTCCCCGCCCTCCCCTAGCCGTCGGGCTGCGCTCTCCCGTCAAGGGGCATTCGCGATCCCGGGGCCGGGGGGCCTCGGGACCGCGTTTCGGGATGAGCGCAGCGCCCGGACGGGGACCTTCACGTGACGGGGGAAGGCTCATGGGCCGGCCAGGCGTACGGCGCCGCGGTCAACGAGGGGGCACGACGGGAGAGGAGCGCGGCGAGCACCCTCACCCGAGAAGACACGCTTCCCGATCCCACCGGCACTTTCAAGGCCTCCGGGCGCCGACCCGGCCCGCGACCAGCACCCCCGTCGTCGCCATCAGCGCGGTCAGCGCGAAGCAGAGCACGTAGGTGAAGACGGCGGCGCCCAGAGCCGCGAGGATCGCACCGGTGACCGCGACCGAGACGACCGTGTAGACCGACTCCCCGACGCCCAGGGACGCACTGTTCTCTCCCTCCTCCCCCGGGCGCGACAGCTCCAGGACGAGCACCGACAGCGTCGGGTACACGATGCCCATGCCGAGCCCGAGCACGATCTCACCGAGGAAGGCGCCGGCGACCGGAACGACGGCGAACACGGTCAGGCCCATCAGTGCGAGACCCGCGGCGACCAGACCGGAGCCGATCCGCAGAACCAGGACGCGGTCGAAACTCCTGCGGCCCACGACCCACGAGCCGAACGACCAGCTCAGCGCGCCGCCGGTCAGCGTGAGCCCGGCCATGGTGAGCGACAGGCCGCGCTCCTGGTTCAGCATCAGCGGCAGGAACGCCTCGCCTCCGAGGGCCGCGCCCGCCACGATCCCTCGGAGGGTGATCACCGAAGGCAGGCCGCGGGCGGCGCGCAGGGTGCCCGGGGGCAGCAGCCGGGGCAGCGCCGCGGCCAGTACGGCCAGGCCGAGGAACAGCAGGATCAGCCCCGCGCCGCGGGCCGCGCCGCCGTACTGCATGAGTGCCGCGCCGACCGCGACCAGCACCGCCCAGCCCAGCCGCCGCACGATCGAGGACCGCGCGCCCAGCGGCGGCTGCTCCGCCATCGGCGCGGAGGCCAGGCCCCGCCCGAACAGCAGCGCGGCCGGGAGAAGAAGCGCCGTCACCCCGATGAAGACCCAGCGCCAGCCGGCGCCCTCGACCACAAAACCGGTGATGGCGGGACCGACCATGGAGGGCACCACCCAGGCGGTCGCGAAGATCGAGAAGACCCGAGGATGGATCTCCGCCGGGTAGACCCGCGAGACCAGCACGTACAGCGAGACCTGGAGGATGCCTCCCCCGAAGCCCTGGACGAACCGCCCCACGATGAACAGGTCCATCGTCGGCGCCAGTCCGGCCACGACCAACCCGGCGGCGAAGGCCGCCACGCCCGTCCAGAGCGGCGCGATCGGCCCCCTGACGTCGCTCCATCGCCCGCTCAGCACCGTCGCGACCACCCCGGCCGCCAACGCCCCGCTGAACGCCAGCCCGTACAGCGCGTATCCGTCCAGCTCACGTGCCACGACCGGCATGGCGGTGGCCACCGCCAGATATTCGAAGGCGACCAACACCATGAGGGCCACCATTCCGACCGTCAGCGCACGGTAGGGCTGGGCGAATATCCCAGCTGGGCGTTCAACAGCCGTCAAAGTAGTCATGATTCGACAATATGATCACCTCTCGGCACGGAGCATCGGCCTGAGGACTCAGCCCTTGGTCGTAGGACCCGCTGGATCCGCGCCTTCGACGCGGGAGGCCAGGCCGCGCAGGATCAGATCGAGACCGAACTCAAACCGCTCGATGCCGTCGGCATCCATCAGATTGTCCACCTGGGCGACGAGGGTGGGGAAGCGGTCAACGGGCAGGCTGCGGTAAAAACCCTCGATCTGACCGAAGAACTCCTCCATGAAGCTCCCCAGCTCCTTTCCGCTGTCGCGCTGCCTGCTGAGATGGAGCGAATCCTCGTAGACGTCGGAGCAGATGTAGAGACCGAGACGGTCGATCATGATGCCGGCGAACTTGGGAGGCACGCCGCCCGCGAGCATGATCGCCATCTGCGCCTCGGCGATCCGCAGCCCGTTGGGCCCCGTCGGGAGGTTGCCCAGGCCGATCTTGGCGATGTCCGCGTGGGCGCTCAACACCCGGAACGCGTCGAGTGCCATCTCCCTGAGCTGCTCCAGCCATCGCTCCGGCTCGGGCTCGGGCACACGGACCTCGGCCAGCGCCTCGTCATAGATCAGGTCGAGCAGTTCCTTCTTGTTCTCGACGTGGGCGTAGAGGGAGGCGGGACCGGTCCCGAGCTCCTGTGCGACCCGGCGCATGCTCAGCGCGTCGAGGCCTTCGGCGCCGAGGATCCGCAGGCTGGTCGCGACGATGAGATCCCTGTTCAGGACGGCCCGTGGAGCGTTCACCTTGCGAGTCCTGCGCCACGGCGGAACCGGGATCTCGGTCATCCGCCGATCGTATATCGCGGGAATCGCCTACGGCGAACACTGTACTTAAAGCGAACATCGTTCTTCGAAGGAACGGTGTTCGCTCAAAAAACGGCGTTCGAAGTGACGAACGACGCCCGCCTTTAGGGGACCGCTCGCCTCCGTCTTCCCGCCCCGCCCCGCCCCGCCCCGCCCCGCCCCGCCCCGCCCCGCCCCGAGGGAGGAGACCATCAAACGAGAGCCAGTGGATCGCTCGCCGAAAGGCGGTGACTACCCTGAGGTAAGGAGGCATCACGATGGTTGACGACAGCCTTATCCTCGTCACCGGTGCCGGCGGTGGCGTCGGAGGCGTTGGCCGTACCGTTGTCCGGCTGCTGCGCGAGCGTGGCCTGCCCGTGCGGGCGATGCTTCATCACGACGACGAACGCGCGGACGCGTTGCGGGCCCTCGGCGCGCAGGTCGTCGTCGGTGATCTCACCCGGCCCGACGATGTGGCGAACGCCCTTGACGGCAGCTCCCGGATGTTTTTCAGCATGAGCGTCTCACCGTCGTACCTGGAGGCCGCCGCCACCGTCGCGACCGTGGCTCGCGCCCTGGGCGCCCTCGAGGTCCTGGTCGGCATTTCTCAGATGACCGTGTCGCAGATGAATCCGTTGAGCACCGAGGAGTCGCACCAGCAGCGGTTGCACTGGCTGTCCGAACAGGTGCTCGACTGGTCGACGCTCCCGATCGTGCACATCCGCCCCACCATTTTCCTGGACAACCCGCTGTTCACAACGCTGGCCGCGCAGTCCATCGCCGACAGCGGAACCATCCGGCTTCCCTTCGGAACCGGCCGCACCTCACCGGTCGCGGCCGACGACGTCGCGCATGTCGTCGCCGCGGTTCTGGAAGACCCGCGACCGCATCTCGGGCACGTCTACGAGCTGACCGGGTTCCGGTCGCAGGAGATGACCGGCGTCGCCGAGGAGTACTCCCGCGCGCTGGGAAGGGAGATCGCCTACGTGGACGTCCCGCTCGACCCCTGGATCGACCAGGTCGTCCTGCCCGCCGGATTTCCGCCGCACACCGAAGAGCACATCATCACCATGGCGCGCCTGCATCGCCGGAATCGTTACGACCGAGCGACCCGGGACATCGAGTCGATCCTCGGAAAGCCCGCAAAAACGGTGGAGGAATTTGTCGCGGAACGGGCCGGGCTTTTCACCTGACGACCGTTTCCACCGCGCCGACGGGCGCGCTTCCCGATGGACGACCGGCGCGGTGACAGGGCCCGGGACCTCGGTACGGCCTTCAGGGCACCGCCGCGTTGGCGTCCTGGCTCACCACGGCGAGCACCCCGTCGGTCTCGGAGAGCGCCGCGGTCAGCTCCGATATCGAGCCGGCGCCGTACACGGTGAGCCAGAGCGAGACGGTCGCCGGGTCGCGGCGCTCGATCCGCTGGTCGATGGCCAGCTCGTTCACGCTGAACCCCCGCCGCGTGCATTCGGTCAGCACCTGCCGCAGCACTCCTCGTCCGTCGAGGTAGGTCAGGCGGAGCCGCGAAGGTACGTACTTGGACCGGGGGAGCCGGATGGCCATCGGTGAGAAGACGAACATCGTCACGAAATATCCCACGGTGACGATGATGGCCAGCAACCACAGCCCCGCCCCCGCCGCCATGCCCACCGCGGCGGTGAGCCAGATCGCCGCGGCGGTGGTGAGGCCGCGGACCGCGTCGCTGCGAACGAATATCAGGCCGGCGCCGAGGAAACCGATACCGGACACGATCTGGGCCGCCACCCGGGAAGGATCGAGAGTGACACGCTCCCCCAGAACATCGGCGAAGCCGTATTTCGACACCAACATGATCAGAGCGGCGGCGATGCCGACCAGGGTGTGGGTGCGCAGTCCCGCGCTCTTCTGGCGGACCTCCCGCTCGAGGCCGATCGCGGCCGAGAGCACAAACGCCAGGGCCAGCTCCCCGACCTGCGTCCAGCCTTGCCCGGTGAGGTCACCGAGATATGCCAGTGCCATCGTCCCAGGTTAGAGGACACCTGATCGAGAAACTTGAGCAGCTCGCCATCCGGCCGTCCACGCTTTCCCCTTGGATGCCGGGCCGAAGGACAACACCCGTCGTCGACGGTCAGAGACGGTTTCACTGGATTCACGCGGGACCCCTGTCAGTCCCAGCGGCGGAAGCCGCCCTCGCTGCTGATGGTCTGTCCGGTGATCCAGGCCGCGTCGTCGGTCACCAGCCAGGCGATCAAACGGGCGGGGTCGTCGGGGGTCCCCCAGCGGCGCGTGGGGAAACGGTGCTCCACGGCCTCCAGGACGTCGGGTGGGGCGTAGCCGGTGTCAACGGGGCCGGGGTTGACGGTGTTCAGGGTGATCGCCTGGTCGGCGAGATGGTCGGCGAGGGTACGGGTGATGGAGGCCAGGGCGCCCTTGCTGGCGGCATAGGCGACTTCGTCGCGCATGGGGCCCAGGTCCTGGCCGGAGGTCATGAAGATGATCCGGCCGCCGGGGCGGCCGTCATGCTGGGCGGCGAAGGCCTGGGCC
This sequence comes from Streptosporangium subroseum, assembly GCF_900188345.1. Lineage (GTDB taxonomy): Bacteria > Actinomycetota > Actinomycetes > Streptosporangiales > Streptosporangiaceae > Streptosporangium > Streptosporangium subroseum. The sequence continues at coordinate 218,887 of NZ_FZOD01000008.1, forward strand.
AGCAGGATGGTCGAGCGGGTGTTGACCGCCCAGTGCGCGTCCAGCATGGCGGCGTCCAGCTCGCCCAGCGGGCCGTCGCCGCCGCTGCGGGCGTGGTTGCACACCAGGATGTCCAGATGCCCGAACTCGCCGGCCGCGGCACGGATGAGCGCGGCCGGTGCGTCCGGATCGGTCAGGTCGGCACCCCGATGGGCGACGGTGGCCTCCGGGTCGGCCAGGGCCTGAGCGACGCCGTCGAGGATGGCCTGCGGGCCGCCGGGGTCCGCTCCCCACGGCTGGTCATGGTCGTGCGGAGCATGGTGGTGCAGAAACACGCTGGCGCCCAGGGACGCCAGACGGCGGGCAGTGGCGTACCCGATGCCGATGCGCCGGCTGACCCCGGTGACCACGGCTGCGCGTCCGCGCAGCGGCAACGGGTCTGTACGCAGCCGAGAATCCGGATTCCCGGGCAAGTCGCTATAAGCCATGATCGCAAGTATGGTGAAATTCGGGCGGACCCAGCTGCGCGTGGCCGATCGACGGTGAACGGAAGCGCGGTGTTCGCCGCCGACGTCACCTTCTGCCCCCAGACCGGCAGGAACGGCCGGGGCAGCTCACTCGCCTCGTACAACTATCCGACGAGGTTCCTGCGCCACTACGACAACACCGTCTCCATCGCGAGCAACGGCGGCTCGAACACCTTTGACGCCACCGGCTCGTGGGCCGACGACGTGAGCTGGGTCGTCGGTCAGCCCTGGTCCTGAATCCTCTCGCTCGAAACAGAGCCGTCGCAGAGCCGTCCCCGGTCCACGGGGACGGCTCGGTACGCGACGGCGAGGTGCCGCGCCCGAAACCCGGTTGCCGTCGCCGGCGTGGTTCTGGTCGGATGCCCGCATGGATCGACAAGCGGTACTCGCGGCCTTCGACGAGCAGCTACGCCGGCGTCCGGAGCCCGACGCGCCGGACGGGTACGTCGAGCACGACGGCGGCGTGATCCGCAGCATGTCCGCCGGGGACGGTTGGGCGGGGGTGACCTGGTGCGATCTGGACCCCGCCGGCGCCGACGCGGTCATCGCCGCGCAGATCCATCGGTTCGCGGGACTGGCTCGCCCCTGGGAGTGGAAGCACTACTCCTACGACCGGCCCCCGGATCTCCCCGACCGGCTGCTCGCGGCCGGTTTCACTCCTCAGCCGGCCGAGGCCCTGCTCGTCGCCGAGATCGCGGACCTTCCGCTCGAGATGTCACCTCCCCCGGGCGTGGAACTGCTGGCGGTCGTCGACGGACAAGGTGTCGACGCGCTCGTGCGGGTGCATGACGAGGTGTTCGGCGGAGACCACTCCCCCGTGGGCAGAACCCTGCTGGCCGGTCTCGCGGGCCGGGGCGGTACGACCGCGGCCGTGGTCGCCCTGGCCGGGCGGACTCCGATCTCCGCCGGGCGCGTGGAGTTCCACGACGGCACCGACTTCGCCAGCCTGTGGGGCGGCGGCACGTTGCCCGCCTGGCGAGGCCGTGGCGTGTTCCGCTCGCTGGTGGCCCACCGGGCCGCCCTGGCGGCGGCCAGGGGCTTCCGCTACCTACAGGTCGACGCCTCCCCGGACAGCCGTCCGATCCTGAAGCGCCTCGGCTTCGTCGAGCTCGCCACCACGACCCCGTTCACGCACCCGGGCGGAGCCGGCTGACGTCGGCTCCGCCCGGCCCTCACCCGGTACGGCGGCGCACGCCCGTGCCCTCCTTGTCCGAGACGAGGTGTCGCCGTATTCACCGCCCGTCGTCGGCGGCGACCCGGCTACGCCGCCTCCGTGGAGGTGACCGTTTCGCGGCCGGCGACGGGAGACTCCTTACGCCGGTAAGAGACGATCACGCCTGTCGTGTACATGGCCACTCCCAGGACGACCATGAACACGATCGTGGGCCACTGCAGCCACGACGGTAGATAGAGGGCCAGAAACCATGAGCGCGTGGAGCTTTCGGAGACCTTGAGGTAACCGGCCACCACGCCCTGCGGGAACAGTGGGATCGCACCGGTCGTGAAGCAGATCATGGCGATGATCTGCTGACGGCGCGTCAGGTCCTCGAAGCGGGTTCGACCGACGGCACCGGGTTTCGCGGCCGGTCGGCGCCCGGTGCGCATCATGTCGAGCAGCTCGGGTCCCTCCGCGAGCAGCCGTCGCTCGGCGAGAAGCCCGAATCCCCAGTAACAGAGAACACCCGTCAGGGCTCCGACGGCCACGCCCGCCCAGCCGAGCAGCGCGGTCGCGATCGCCGCGGGGACCGCGGTGAGGGCGGTCAGCGCCAGCACCGCGTACACCATGCCGGTGACCGCGCCGTCCTCCTCCGTGGAGCGCAGTGGATTGCCGCCGCGCCGGTGCGGGTCGGTGCCGGGGATGAGCGCGTACACCGAGGCCAGGGGCACCAGCCCGGCGCCTCCGCCCAGCAGGGCGAGAAGTATGGCGAGCAGTGTGGGCTCCGGCCCTCCGGTGACCACGGCGAGAGAGAGCGTCAGCACGACGGCGAGGGGCGCGACGGCCAGCAACCACGCGTGCTGCCGCCCGCGGACGTCGGTCGCTCCCGGTGTCATGAGGGTGAGCCACAGGGCGGTGCCGTCGCTGCCGTAGAGATTGGCGGACATCGCCGCGGCCATCAAGACGAAGATCGGACCCGCCCAGGGCAGCATTCCGTTCCAGTTCATCAGCAGCGGGGCCGCCGCGAAGCACACGCCGTAGGCGAAGGCGAAGGTCAGCTGGTGCGTGCGCACCAGGTCTCGCGACCAGGTACGCAGTTCCTTGGCCAGCACGGCACCGGAGGCGGTGGTGGCCCGCATCGGCCTGCGTCCCCGGGTGGCGGCCCTGGTCGCCCCCGCACGCCGGGTGAGGAGGGCCGCCCATGCGGTCAGCAGCAGGGCGATGAGCAGCGCCATTCCGCCGAGAGCCGCCGCCGCCCGCAACCAGTCGCCGGACGCGGCGGCCTCGACCGCGACCAACCCCCAGCCGGAGGGCAGGTAGCGGGTCACCGTCGTCACCACCGGCGGGATGCCCTGCGTCTGGCCGAGCGCCACGAAGACGACCCAGATCTGGCCGAGGGTCGCCAGGATCAGGCCGTTGATCAGGCCGGCGCCGATCGCGCCGACGCGGGAGCGCAGGGCCAGGCCGAGCAGGGCCACCGCGACCCGGGAGAGCAGGACGAACACCACGAGCTGGAGCAGCAGCGCGGGGACCGAGACGAGAGCGGCCACGACGCCCTGCCGCGCTCCGAATACCGTCAGCCCGGTGAGGGCGAGCAGGCTGATCACCGGCGCCACCCCGACGAAGGCCGCCACGAGCAGCCCCGAGGCCAGACGGCGCGGCGGCAGGCCCACCAGCGTGAAGTACTCGGGACGGAGCGTCTCGTCGCCTCCCCCGGCGAAGACGGGGCCGAAGATCCAGCCCAGCATCCAGACGGCGTAGACGGCCGTGAGCAGATCGGCCCACGAGAAGGCCAGGAAGATCGTGCCGACCGCGAGAACCAGGCCGACCAACGCGCCCATGACGATGAAGCCGGCCCGCTGGCCGGTCATCGAATGACGGAGCACGGCCACCTTCATCTGGACCATGGTCAGCGCGACAGCCACGTCAGCTCCTTCGATCCGCCGTCGGAGGCGCCGACCAGGCCGACGAAGGTGTCTTCGAGGGAGCCGTCGCCGCGGACCTCGTTCAGAGACCCCGCCGCGGCCACCTTTCCCTTGTCGATCACCGCGACGTGGTCGCAGAGCTGCTCCACGAGGGCCATGACGTGGCTGGAGAGCACGATGGACCCGCCGCCGGCCACGAACCCCCGCAGGATCGTCTTGATCGTCGCGGCCGACACCGGGTCCACGGCCTCGAAGGGCTCGTCGAGCACCAGCAGCCTCGGCGCGTGCAGCAGGGCGGTGGCCAGCCCGATCTTCTTGCGCATTCCGGTGGAGTACTCGATGACGAGCGTCTTCTCCGCCTCGTCGAGCTCCAGGACGGACAGCAGTTCCTCGGCGCGCTGGTCGACGACCTCGCGCGGCAGCCCGCGGAGCAGGCCGAGGTAGGTCAGCACCTCGCGGCCGGTGAGCCGTTCGGGCATGGCCATCCCGTCGGGCAGCACCCCGACCAGCGTCTTGGCCTCGGCCGGGTTGGACCAGACGTCGGCTCCGAAGATCCGCGCGCCTCCTTCGTCGGGACGCAGCAGGCCGACGGCCATGGACAGAGTGGTGGTCTTACCGGCGCCGTTCTGGCCGACAAGCCCGTAGAAGGAGCCTTGGGGGATGCTCAGGTCGACGTGGTCGACGGCGACCTTCTCTCCGAAAGTCTTACATAAGCCTGAGATTTCGAGCGCTGCGGTCATACGTCACTCCGGGTCGTGAGCGTGAAGAGGACACTCAGTGCGTGTGCGAGATGATCCAGATCTGGATCGGAAAATACGATCATCTGAGCAGGTATCGCGTCAATGGCGCCGCGGATTACAAGCGTCATCGCTCGAAGGTCGAAGTCGCGGCCCTCGCCCGTCCGCCGTCCCCGGATCAGCATCTTCTCCGGGACCGCGAGGGCGATCTCATGCTGGGCGGCGCAAGGGTCTGGCCAGCGAAGCGGGCAAAGTCTTGCTAAACGGCGTTACTGGTCCATGCGAGACGGGGATTGGCGACAGTACATCGTGACTCACGGAGGCCGCCATGGTCCAGAGAACCAGCACCGCCTCGAACGGCCGCACGCGCGCCCGGGCGGACCAGCCGCAGCGGCCACACGTCAGCGTGCCGGTGATCGGCACGCTGACTCTGCCGCCACCGGATCGGCTCGTCTTCTACGCCGTACTGGGCGCGCTGGGTGCCTTGGAGATCATTGAATGGCCCATCGCGCTTGTCGTCGGGGTCGGTCACTACCTGACCGAACAGCGCTTCTCCCCCGCCCTGCAGGAAGCCGGACAGGCCGCCGAAGCGGCCTAGCTCAGCGAAACGACCAGGTCAGGGTTCGGAGACGTCCAACTCATCAAGCAGCCAACGTACTTGCATCAACCGACATAAATGGTGTCAATCAACGAAAAACGGTTAGAAGACCCTGAATTTCCAGAAAACAATCGTTTTATCCATAAGCGGAGTATCCAAAAAAGCGCGACCCCGTAATCACCGTGAGACGTCGCCGCAGATCGCGGGTCGCCGCCGTTTTGACGCTCTGACAGGGGTGGGCCTCCGTGCCGCCCCCGTCAGAGCCGATCAGATCGCCGTCCGGCCCAGCTGCCGCTCGGCCCACTGGCCGATGTCGCGACGCTCGATCGCGGCGGCCATCAGGTCGGGAAAGGCATCGGGGGTGCAGGCGAAGGCGGGCACCCCAAGGGCGGCGAGCGCGGCGGCGTTGTCGTGGTCGTAGAAGGGCGCACCTTCGTCCGACAGCGCGAGCAGCACGATCACCTGGATTCCGGCGGCGGTCATCTGGGCGACCCGGCGGAGCATCTCCTCCCGGACGCCGCCCTCGTAGAGGTCGCTGATCAGAATGAAGATCGAGTCGGTGGGCCGGGTGATGAGGCCCTGGCCGTAAGCGATGGCCCGATTGATGTCGGTACCGCCACCGAGCTGGGTGCCGAACAACAGCTCGACCGGGTCGTGAAGCTGGTCGGTGAGGTCGACGACCGCGGTGTCGAAGACCACCAGCGACGTCCTGAGCGAGCGCATCGAGGCGAGCACCGCGCCGAAGACGCTCGAATAGACGACGGAGGCGGCCATCGAACCGCTCTGGTCGATGCAGAGCACGACCTCGCGCTGGACCGCCCGCTGCCGCCGGCCGTACCCGATCAGCCTCGACGGGATCACGGTGTTGCGGTCGGGAAGATAGTTCTTCAGGTTGGCTCGGATCGTACGGTCCCAGTCGATGTCGGCCACCCGCTTGGGCCGGTGGGTCCGCGCCGAGCGATCCAGCGCCCCGGTCACCGCGGCCTTCGTCTTCTGCACGAGCTTGCGCTCCAGCTCGGAGACGACCTTTCGGACCAGCGCCCTCGCCGACTCGCGGGCCTTATCGGGCATCACACGGTTGAGCGACAGGATCGTGCCGACCATGTGGACGTCCGGCTCGACGGCTTCCAGCATCTCCGGCTCAAGCAGCAGCCTGGTCAGGTTCAGTCGCTCGACGGCGTCCTTCTGCATGACCTGGACGACGGTCGAGGGGAAATATGACCGGATGTCGCCCAACCATCGCGCCACCCGGGGTGCGGAGGCGCCCAGACCGCCGCTCCGCTCGCTCGAGCTCCCGCCACCGTCACCGCTCCCGCCGCTGTTGTACAGCGCGGCCAGAGCTCCGTCCATCTGGGCGTCGGTCCCGCCGAGCGCGCATCCGGTGCCGTCGGCGTCTCCGCCCAGCACCATCCGCCAGCGACGCAGCCTCTCATCCATCAGCGCTCTCCGCCTTCCCCAGAATCGTCAGTACGGTTCGTACGGCCGCCGCCGCGCGCCTCTCGTCGAGATCCGTCACCTCCTGCACCCCGTGGGCCGCCCCGGTGGTGAGCGAGCGCACCCGCGAGCCGATCGAACGTCGCTCCGGAGCGGCGAAGGCGCCGAACGTCCGCCGGAGCAGCGGCAGCACGTCCACGAACGTCTCCGGGGCGAGCCCGATGAGCCACTCGTCGACCAGACCGAGCAGCCGGGAGTCGTGGACGAGCAGCAGTCCGCCACCCGACAGGAATCCCTCGATCCAGGCCGCCGCCCTCGCGGGCGGATGTCCCGCCGACATCGCCCGCGACATCCGCAGGCCCACTTCGGTCGCATCGAGATCCCCGGCGTCCAGCAGGATCCTGGTGAGCCGTCCCTCGATGATCCCGTGCAGGTCGGCCCGGCCCGACGCGCCACGCAGCGTGGTCAGCCACCGCGCCTGGGGCGCCTCCTCCCCTGAGCCGCCGTCGAGCAGGGCCACCGAGGCGTGCACCCCGTCGATGTGGCGCAGCAGGTCACGGGCGGCGTCGTCGTCCAGCCCGGTGACCGCTCCGCCCAGCCCGACGCAGATCCTGGTGAGCAGGGCGTCGACGATGGTGGTCAGACCCGCGGCGGGGGTGCCGCGCACGTCGCCGTAGCGCTGGGCGCGGACCATCGCGGGGAGCGCCGCCATCAGGTGCGTGACGTCGCTGTCCAGCGCGGCCCGCGCCGACAGCGAGTCGAGCACGTACGGCAGCGCGTCCGGCAGATCCGCGAGCAGGCACCGCTCCACCAGCCCGGTGAGGCCGGCCAGCGTGACCCCCGCGGTCGCCCCGCCTCGCGGGCCACCGGATGCCCCGGGCGCGCCAGGTCCCGTGCCTCCCCGACCCGGCATTCCCGCACCGGGCGCCATACCCGGTGTTCCCGCACCGGGTCCTCCCCCCGTACCCGGCATTCCCGCGCCAGGTCCTCCCGCGCCCGGTGTCCCTCCGCCGGGTCCTGCCATACCGGGCGTTCCCGCACCACCTCGTGTGGCCGCGCCAGGTCCCTGTCCGCCGTCGGCCAGGTCACGGACCTTGGCGGAGGCCGCGGCGGAGACGGTCGTGCCCCAGGCGCTCGCCTCGATCAACTCGATGTCGAACTCGGGCCGCCAGGCGAGCGTCCACGACTCGCGGAAGGTGCCCTTGCTCCGGCTCTCCTGGGGGGTCCCCCAGTCGACGCCGAGCAGGCGCAGACGGTGCAGCAGCCTGCTGCGCTCCAGGTCGAGGGGTTTGCGCAGGTCGAGGTCGTGCTCGCGGCCTGGCGCCTCGGGCTTGAGCTTCACCCGGCGCTGCTCCTCCCGGAGGTGGCGCTGGAGGGGGACCATCGGGGTCGCGTCGGGCACGTGGCCGAGCCGCTCCCCCACGACCATGTGCCGCTGGATCAGCTCCACCGGCAGGTCGTCGCCCTCGCACAGCACCGCCCTGACAGCCTCGGTGACCTCTTCCAGCCCGGCCAGCGGCCGTCCCCTGAGCACGGCCAGGCTCTCCGCGAGCCGTACCGCCTCGATAACGTGCGCGGAGGAGACCGGCAGGTCCTCGTCACGGAGCACCCTCGCGGCCTCGGTCAGCCACCGCTCCACGGGACGGTCGGGAGCGGCGAACAGGTGGTGGTACCAGCCCGGCGACGTCACCCCCGCGCCATATCCGCTCCAGGCGGCCAGCCGTCCGTACGTCCACGGCACCCAGGTCATCTCGGCCTTGACCTTGGGCAGCCCCTTGAGCAGCGCGTCGTCGGCCTTGGCCGTGGGCAACCCCGCGCCCCAGGCCGCGCTCTCCCGCGTCGGGCCGTCCGACGACCCGCCCGGCGAGCCGGTCAGAGCGGGCACGTGCCACGCTCCGCAGACCACGGCGATCCGCTCGAACCCGTCCTTGACCGCCTTGCGGATCGTGCGCCGCATGAAGGCCTCGCGCCTGGCCTCGTACGTGTCGGTGACGTGCCCTTCGCGAACCGCCGCCATCGCCTCGGCGATCACCTGGAACGGGGTGTCCCCCCGATGCTCGACCGCGTCTTCCCACCATCGCTCGGGATCGTCGTATCCGGCGGCGTGAGCGAGCACCCCGATCGGATCGGCCCGTAAGGCGGGTGTTCCGGCATCGTGTCTCTCAGCGTCCTGCGGCTGCGCTCCCTGTGGCTCCAACCCCCGCGGCTGCGGTTCTGAGTCCTGTCCCTTCTCGTCCTGTGGCACGGCGCCCTGCGCCTTGCCGTCCTGCGACCCGTCCCGTGCCTTCCCATCCTGCGGGTCCACGTCCTGCGGTCCAGCGTCTTGCGCCTTGCCGCCCTGCGGCCCTACATCCTGCGTCTTCCCGTTCTGTGGCTCTGTGTCCCGCGCTTTCCCGTCCTGCGGATCCGCGTCCTGCGGCACGGCCTCCGGCGTGTCCGGACGGGAGGCAAGGCTGTGCGCGGCGGGCAGGTCGCAGAAGCGGACCGGGATGCCCGCCTCCACCGCGTGGCGGAGCGCCTGCCATTCGGGCGAGAACACCGCGAAGGGCCAGAACGCGGCCTTGGACGGCTCGCCCGGCACGTGGGCCAGTAACGCCACCGGCGGTTCGAGATCGGAGTCCTTGGCCAGCTCGACCAGTGCGTCGGCCTCCGGCGGACCCTCGATGAGCACGATGTCCGGCCTGAGCCGTTCGAGCTCGTCTCGCAGAGACCGCGCCGACCCCGGCCCGTGATGCCGAACTCCCAGTATGGAGACGCTCACGGGCATCCTCCGGACAACGCGGTGCCCATCTCCGCGCCCGTGACTGCTTCCATGGCCGTTTCCATTTCCGCGTCCACGTCCGTGACTGCTTCCGTCGCCGTCGCCGTCGCCGTCGCCGTCGCCGTGGCAGTAGCGGTAGCCGCGTCCGTGGTGGTGGCCGCATCCACGTCCGTAGCCGCTGCCGTAGTCGTGGCCGTGACCGCTGTCGCAGTCGTGGCCGCTGCCGTGGCCGTGGCCGTGGTCGTGGTCGTGGTCGTGGTCGTGGTCGATGATGCGGTGCGGCTGTCGTCGGGCGGTGTCATCGACGCGAGCGTGCCCATCCGGGCGGTCGCCGCCTCAGCCCGCGTCACGGCAGGCCCGGTAGAAGTCGCGCCAGTCCTGGCGCTCGCGGACGACGGTCTCGAGGTATTCGCGCCAGACGACACGATCGGAGACCGGGTCCTGGACCACGGCACCGACGATTCCGGCGGCCACGTCGGAGGGGCGGAGCACACCGTCGCCGAAGTGGGCGGCCAGGGCGATGCCGTTGGTGAGGACGGAGATGGCCTCGGCGGTGCTGAGGGTGCCGCTGGGAGACTTGACCTTGGTCCGGCCGTCCTCGGTGACGCCGCTGCGCAGCTCCCGGAAGACCGTGACGACGCGGCGGATCTCCTCCAGCCCGGTGAGGGTCTTGGGCAGCTCAAGGGAGCGGCCGAGCTGGTCGACGCGGCGGGAGACGATGTCCACCTCCTCCTGCGCGGTGGCGGGCACCGGCAGCACGACGGTGTTGAACCTGCGGCGCAGCGCGCTGGACAGGTCGTTGACCCCCCGGTCACGGTCGTTGGCGGTGGCGATGATGTTGAAGCCGCGTGAGGCCTGGACCTCCTGGTTGAGCTCGGGAATGGGCAGCGTCTTCTCCGACAGCACGGTGATCAGCGCGTCCTGGACGTCGGAGGGCATTCGAGTCAGCTCCTCCACCCTGGCGATCCGTCCCTCGGACATGGCCCGCATCACCGGACTCGGTGTGAGCGCCGCCATGGACGGCCCCTCGGACAGCAGCCGGGCGTAGTTCCAGCCGTAACGGATGGCCTCCTCGGCGGTGCCCGCCGTACCCTGCACGAGCAGGGTGGAGTCACCGCTGATCGCGGCGGCGAGGTGCTCCGACAGCCAGGTCTTGGCGGTGCCGGGCACGCCGAGCAGCAGCAACGCGCGGTCCGTGGCGAGAGTCGCCACGGCCACCTCCACGATGCGACGAGGCCCGATGTATTTGGGGGTGATCTGCTCTCCGTCGCCGAGGATGTAAGTGGTCACCGCCCAGGGCGACAGCTTCCAGCCCGGCGGCCGGACCCGGTCGTCGCTCTTGGCCAGGACCTCCAGCTCCTCGGCGTACTGGTCTTCGGCGTGGGCCCGCAGAACCGTTGTCAATGGAGCTCCTTCAACATGTCGTCACGGAAACGCAGGAGGGCGGCGACCTCCTGGATGGGGGGTTCGGGCGAGAGCCGCTCCGCCATACCGCAGAGGGCGGGGTCGATACGCTCACCCGCGAGTTTGGCCAGCTCCCCGATGTTCCAGGGCTGGGTCTCGGAGACCTCGATGATCTTCTGCAGCACGGCCATCGCCAGGTCTGGTCCCCAGGGGGCCGCCGCCCCTCCGAGAACCATGATCAGCTGACCGTCCAGGCCGTGCCGCCGGACGAAGCCGGCCGCGACGACCTCCTGCTCCGCGGGAGGCAGCGCGGCCAGCAGGTCGGCGAGCGGATCCGAGGCGAACAGCTCTCGCGCCCACTCCGGATCGCCCTGGAGCACGGTGGCCCTGACCCATCCCGCCATGACCTCGCGGCCCCAGTCGACGATCTTCATCTGGACGAGCTCTCGAGGCGGGTGACCGAGCAGCCGGGGCCAGACGCCGAGCGAGGCGCGGGCCACGGCCTGCTGGAGCCACCAGCTCTTCTCCCCGGTGCCCCTGGGCGGCTTGGCCCGGATGCCGTCGCGCTCCATCGTGCTGTCACAGGCGACGGGCGGGGTGACGTGGATCTTCCCGCCCACGACGGTGACGTAGCGGGCGACCCGCTCGGCCATGCGCAGGGCCAGACGCGAGTCCGGCAGGCGGGTGAGCAGGTCGGCGGCCTGGTGACGGACTTCGCGGCGGCGGTCGTCGAGCACCGTCTCCAGGAACGGTTCGTCGTCGAGGGAGAGCCCGTCGGCGAGCACCTCCAGGAACGCCGCCCTGTCGTCGGGAGTCTCCTTCTCCCACGTCACGGCGAGCAGCTTCCTGGCTTCCGCCGGATCCACCGCCCGCAGTGCGGCCAGGTGGGCGCGGCGGTCACCCGAGGTGCCCAGCTCCCAGACCTCCGGGGCGTTCGCGGAGCCCGCGGCGGCTACCGTGACCTCCTCCAGCAGGAAGCCCCACGCCGGGTTGAGCCCGGCCAGCCAGCGCCCCCGGTTTCCGGCGAGGACGCCGAGATGGGAGCGGATCGACCGATCCCTGGCCGCGTGGTCGAGAAGCTCGGGCAGCAGGTGCGGAGAGAGCCGGTAGCCGCACCCGGCGGCGATCTCCAGCCATTCGGCGAGCAGTCGTGGCTGCTCGCCCCCGAGGATCCTGGCGAGCCTGCCGCCCGCCGCACGCGAGACTACCGGCTGCTCCTCGGGCGCCGCGACACTCAGCGGCTCACTCGCCACCGGTCTCCGGCCTGCCCGCATCCGCAACGTGTGCACGGCGGCGCGTCCGAGCAACTCGATCTCACCGGCGGCCTCTCCCGCCTGCGGGCGGCGGTCGGTGCCGACGAGCGCGGTCGAGACCAGATCCTCCCATTCGGCCGAGGCGTTCACAGAACGATCACTTGCCCTTCCTCGTCCCAGGTGGTGAGGGGTCGCAGACCCCTCGGGGTCCATTCGGCGGCGATGGTCAGGGGGTGGCCGCCCGAGACGGCCACCAACCGCCAGGGAGTGCCGATGGACGGGTGCAGCGGGATCCCGCCGGAGGGACCGGCGATATGCCAGGAGCCGCTTCCGGCCGGGGTCACCGGACCGAGCACGACGGGCCAGGAGTCCAGCCAGGGATCTCCCGCCAGGGCGGCGGCCACCTCGTCCAGCGCCTCCTCCACGGTCGATCCAGACGGAAATCCGGTGGAAACGGTGCCGTGGCGGGCGGCGACCAGGGCCCGGAGCGGTGCGGAGCCGGGATAGAACGCCAGGTCGGCGTCCAGGGTCGTACCTGTGACGAGCGAGGCGTCGAGGGCCTGTCCCGCCATGGCGAACGAGAGCACGAGCGCGGCCCTGCCCGTGTGCCTGCCACGGAGCCAGACCCGGCGTGCGATCAGCCGATCCTGCTCCTCGTCCCGGCGCCCCAGCACGTCCCACAGATCGCGGACCGTCTCCCCCGCGAGCACCTCCTCCTTCGTGACCGGGAAACCGACCCGCTCGCGAACTCTCTGCAGAAGCCCCGTGCCGCCCACTCCCTCCCGAATCCCCGGCGCCTCGGCGGCGGAGCCGGTGACGGCGGCTGCGGCCGAGCCGGTGGTTGTGGCGGTGACAGCGGCTGCGGTATCGGCGCCGACGGCGGGGCCGGTGGCGGGCGCCGCATCGGAGTCGGCCACGGCGGGATCGGTAGTGGCGACGGCGGCGGAGAGACGGCGGTGGGCCACGCAGAGGAGATGGAGGAGCGCGTATTCGCTGAGAAGACGGGCGGGCCAGTCCTCGCTGTTCAGGACGGAGCTCAGGCGGGAGAGGGCACCGGCGACGGCCGGAGCCTGGGCATCGATCAGGCGTTTGGACAGCTCATCCCAGTGGTCGTGGCGCCGGGATCCGGCGATGCCCTGCCTGATCTGGTCGGCGAGCCAGCGCTCCAGGTCCGACAGTCCGGCGGCCACACGCTGCTCACGCTGCTCGGCCCGGCGGGTGTCGGCGGGACCCGCAGCCGCCGCCTGGGGTGCCTCGACCGCCTCCGCCGCGCGGGTCGTCGCCTTGACGAGGCGCTCACGCCGCTGGTCGAGCCACTCGGCCACCCAGTCGGCAGGCTCCTCGGCGGCGGGGACTCCGCCGGCCGACCACAGGAGCAGCAGGCCGAGAGCGTGTTTGCAGGGAAACTTCCGGCTTGGGCAACTGCATCGGTAGGCGGGCTCGGACAGGTCGACGCACGCCCGGTAGGGCGTGGAGCCGCTGCCCTTGCACCCGCCCCACACCGCGTCGGCGGTGGCTCCGATTCCCGACCACTTGCCGGGAGAAGAAACTCCTTGGGCCGCTTTCTGGGATGGGGCGTCGGGCGCGAGCGCGAGCACCTGATCCCGGTTCCACCGTTCGATCACGGACCGAACGCTAGCCAACCCCTCCGACAAAACCGGACCTGCTCAACAGACGAAACTTACGCCTCTCTACACGGCTGCCGCCCCGCCCCCGGACGGCCGTCTCCACCGGCCGGGGAACAGCTGTCACCGCGTCCCCCGCAAGACCGCCACCGCCGGAGAACCGCCGTCGCCACGCCCCCGTACGGCTGTCGCCACGGACCGCTCAGGTGAGGTCGGGGACGTGTGCCTCTTCGAGGATGACCTTAGCGAGAACGCCGGCCGCGTCGACGCGGCTCAGCGACCGGGCCGCGGCGGCCATGTGGGCGCGCGCCGCCTGGTCTCCGAGGAGGACGTCGAGCTCCGCGAGGAGCTGGTCGGCGCGGGGGCCGTTCTCCAGCAACGCTCGCGCGGCGCCCGACTCGACCAGATACCGGGCGTTCTGGCGCTGCTCGTCCCCGGCGGACGGGACCAGGGGAATGAGGACCGACGGCTTGCCCACGGCGGTCAGCTCCGCGATGGTTCCCGCGCCGCTGCGGGAGATCACGATGTCGGTGGCGGCGAAGACGTCGGCCAGTTCGTCGCCGACGTAGGGCACCGGCTGGTAGCGCTGCCTCAACTCGGCGGGCAGCCCGTCCGCCGCCCGCGTGAGCTGGGCGATCCAGTCGGGGCCGCACTGGTGGAGCACCTGCGCGCGGGTGAGCAGCGAGGGCAGGATCGCCTCGACCATGGTGTTGATCTGGCGGCTTCCCTGCGCGCCGCCGGTCACGTAGATCAGGGGCAGCTCCGGTGAGAGTCCGAAGTGCCGCCGTGCCGAGGCGGCGTCGCCGTGCAGCAGGTGCGTCCTGACGGGGTTGCCGGTCACGACGGCCCGGCCGCGCGCCGAGGCGGGCAGGTGCTCGATCGACGACGGATGCGTGAGTGCGACCCGGGTGGCGAACCGCGACAGGATGCGGTTGGCCAGGCCGAGTGAGGTGATCTGCTCGTGCATCACCAGCGGGCGGCCGAGCACCCGCGCGGCGAGTCCCAGGGGCACGCACACGTACCCGCCGGTGGACAGCACCACATCCGGCCGGTATCGGGCGGCGACCCCGAAAGCCTGCAGGACTCCGACGGGGATCCGGAACATGTCGGCCAGGTTGGTGAGCAGTTCGCGCATGTTGGGCGAGCGCCGGAGCTTGCCCGCCTTGATCGCTCGGAAGGGGATGCCGTTCTCGGCGGCGATGCGGGCCTCGAGGCCGCTCGCCGTACCCACCCAGAGCACGTCGAGGTCGAGGCCGCGAGCGGCGGCCTGCTCCCTGACCGCCCCGACCGTGGTCAACGCGGGGTAGGTGTGACCGCCGGTCCCACCTCCGGTGACAAGCAGCCGCAGGGATCGGCGATTTTCGGCCTTCATCTTTTTTGCTGTCCTTCCACCATCACGGTCGTTCACACGTATCGGCCGCGCCGGAGCGCGGGGCGGCCTCGCGCACCGTACCGGTGGTTGTGGCAAAGATCTACTTCGGCGGGGCCCGGCCCCCGGCGAGAGGGACGGTGAGAACCTCTGCCCGCCGCCGGTCCGGCCGGGAGCGACGATGTCCGGGCATCGAGGCGCTCAGGACCGGCGACGGGATGGCCGCCGACGCGGATCAGGGATTTCGGGGCGTTCTCACCGTGACGCCGGTGAGTCGCCGGTTGCCTTCACGGAGGGTTCGCGCTGTTGGCCCAGAACGCTATGTGAACCTATGCGGACCTATGGGTCTGATAGGTCGGCTGTCGAGCATCCCTCGGTGTTTCTCCTCAAAGTGGTGACCTGGAGGAAGGCCCGGAAAAGTGTCGGTGGTGGCCGGTAGCGTTTGCGGCGGGTGGGGCTGTCGGGGCTGGTGGTGACCGGGATCGGGGGTAAACGGAGCATGGCGGTGCTGATGGCGACGGCATCCTGTACCGCCTACCGGGCGGCACTGGAGTCCAGCGGTGAAGTAGTGGGTGAGCGGACGCTGGTGCGGCGGGTGGGCTGGCTGGCCGCACTCGCCCAGACCATGACCACCCAGATCCTCACCGAACGATGGACCGGTGCCGCCCTGAGTGACCTCGCCTCCGGCACAAGCAGCGACGGTCGGGCGTTACCGGCCAAGGGGTGGATGGCCGTTCGCCGGTTGAGCTGGGGGTGTGCCGCCCCGGCGGGGGTGTATGTGCCCGAGCGGGTGCGGCGCATCGCCGAGGAAGAGGCCGCCCGGGCACTGCGGCTGGCGCTGCATCGCCGGACGGTGCTGGCGGCGGTGTGCGCGACCTGGCCAGCCGACCCGGCCAGGCACTCGGAGGCCGAATGGCGGGCGTTGCGCGCGGCGCTGCCCGCTGGGGTGAGTACAGCGCAGATCCGTAACCGCACCCGGCAGGTCCGCGCGCACCTGACCGCGCACGGAAGCTTGCCCATTGATGTGACCGGGTTGGAGGAGGTGCCGGTGGTGGCGGCGCAGGTGCTGCTGGCCGCGGCCGACAAGCAACTGGTCACCCTGACCCGCGCCACCGCAGTACCCGCGGACGCCGGCGCCTCGGGCGGACCGGGGACGGATAAGGGCGGCGGGCCAGCCGCAGGCGACGGGCACGATGGGCCACAGACAGCGGTGTTGCGGGTGAAGTTACCGCTGGTGGCGGCCCCGGTTTCGCGGGCCGATTGGGCGTGGCATGTGATCGTGTTCACGGTGCCGCCGCACGTGCCCACCCACGCCGCCTGGTGTGCGCCCACGCTGCGGGTGGCCGCACACCGGTTGCGGGTGGATCTGCCGTTCACCGTCCCGTTGCCGGTGGTTTCGGCGGTGGGGCATCGGGTGGGGCTGGGGTTGGATTGGGGGGTGAACACGTTGCTGACCGGCACCGTCGCCCGCCTGACCCACCCGACCGATGATGGACTGACCGGCAAGCCGGGCAGCGGGCGGACGACTGGCCCTGCGGGTGGGCGAGTGGTCTCCGACGGGCGGATGCTGCGCTACGACGCAACCGCGATCTCGGCGAAACTACACCGGCTACGCGCCCACCGCGAACGCCTGGCCGCCAAACGCGACCACTACGCCGCACTGCTGCCGGGAATGTGCGCCCCGCACTTCCAGTGGGCCGACCTGCAGCACCACCACGCCCGCGCCGCAGCCGAGCATGAGCGGGTATGTGCGAGAATCCGCCGCCTCAATCATGCGCTGGCCTGGTCGGCGGCCCGCTGGGCGGTAGACCAGGCGATCGCCACCGGCGCCGGTGTCATCTACCTGGAAGATCTGGCCACCTTGCAGGCGCGGGGGCGCCGCCGGGGGAATGCCCGCCTGTCCGGGCAGGTGCGCGGCCTAGTGGTGGCGGCGATCCGGCACCTGGCCGCCAAAGCGAGCATCGCCGTGGTGACCGTTCCGGCGCGGGGCACCTCGAAGTACTGCCCGCGCTGCGGCACCGGCACCAGTGTCCTGCAGCATGTGGCGGCGCCAGACCGGCCCAAACGGGCGGGCTGGAAATGGGCGCGCTGCTCCTGCGGGCTGTCGGCCGATCGCGACTGGGCGGCCGCCGAGCGGATCGTGGCGCGTGGCCTGCTCGGCCAATCCCATACCCGCACCGATCGGGCCACCGGTCACCGCACCATCACCGTCGTGGTGGAGGGCAACGTCGCCCGCGCCCGGCGTCCCCGCGCCGAGGCCCGGCGGGTGCGCCGCGCCAACCGTACCGGCCGTGACTCCTTCGTCCGCCCCGACCGGCCCGGCCCTACTTTGGGTAAGGGCCGGTCCACGCCTAAACGCCCCGGACGGCCCCCACGGGTAGCCCAGGGCGCCCGGGTGGTTCGGGGTGAGGCCGGGCTCGCACAAGCTTCTCGCCGTGTGCCGGAGTGGCGTACGGTTCCCGCCCCCACCACGGTGGGACAGCGTCCGGCGGGACACGAACCCCAGAGCGGCCACCCCCTGGGGAGCCGCTCAGGTCGTGCACGCGATTTCCAGCACCGGACCGGTTTCCACCGCGCCCGCGCCACCCCCGTCATCCGCCTCAGCGCAGAGTACGGACCCCGCGCGGGAACGGCCACACCGACCCAAGCTGTCTGAAAACCTCAGACAACCACCGGAAATCGAAGACGCTCTCAGATCGGTCAGGATCGCACGGTGGTCGCTGCCCGTCATCGGCAGCACCCGGCTGTCGAGGGCTATGAACCCGCGGGTGAGCACGTGGTCCAGGCGGACGGCGGGCAGCTTCGCGGGCCAGGTGAACTGCAGGCCGGTGCCGGCTTCCTCCGACACGGGCGACAGGAGTGCGGTGAGACGCCTCATCTCCCGGTCGGTGGTGGCGGTGTTCAGGTCGCCGGCGACGATGATCCGAGGGCTGGGGTCCGCCTGAATCGCACGGGCCAGCGCCTCCACCTCGGCGTTGCGGTTGGCGATGACGGACGGCTCGTTGGGGCGGAAGGACGCGAGGTGCACCGCGTAAAAACTGACCGGCCCCTGCGGCGTACGGATGACGGCCTGACGTGAGCGCGGCACTCCGGGCACCTGCCGTGGCCGGTCGTCGAAGGGGTACCGGCTCCACACCGCCACACCCGGATTGTCCGGGAACTGATACGGGTAGCCGGGGCTGATCTCCCGGCCGAAGACGGGATCGACCGTGCCGTTCCTCAGCACCGGATCGTCGGGGACCTCCGCGGCCACGAGGATGTCCGCGTCGGTGGCCCGCAGCGCCTTGGCGGTCGTCGCCAGGTCGCGGTTGGAGTAGCTGACGTTCTGGTGGACCACGCGCAGGTCCCGGGGCACGATGCCGGCGATGCCGGGGGCGCGGACGAACGCGGGTCCGAACATCACCGCCCACATCACGGCGGGGACCATGGCTCCCGCCAGCACGAGCCATGACCGCCGGACGAGCGCGACCAGGAGCATGACGGGAACCACGAGGCCCAGCCACGGCAGGCCGCTGTCGAGCGTGTTGCCCCCTCCGTGCCAGTTCGGCAGCAGCCGGTGCCCCACCATGACGAGGGCGATCAGAACACCCGCGGTTGCCGTCAGCCCGCCCCCGAACCGCGGCGACATGATGAGAGATCCCTTCGACGACTGCGAGCGGCGGTCTTCACCGGATTCAGTCCATCACGACACCGGCGGCCGCGGAGAGAGCCTGTGATGTCGAGGTCCGTCCATGCCGCTGCCGGGCGGAGGACTTTACCCCCACCTGGCGATTCGGGCCCGGACACCCGGCAGGAGCCCCCGACCCGCGCGCATGCCGGTCAGGGGCCCCTTCTTGCCGGTTCTCACCGATGGAAGACGCCGCGCCGCCCTGCGCCGTTGAACGGCGCAGGGCGGCGCGGCACCCGCGGTCGTACGACGGTCAGTGGTGGCCGTGGCCGTTTCCGTGACCGTTTCCGTGGCCGTGGTCGTCGCCCTCGCTCGGCCGGCCCCAGGGACCGGTGATCGCGAACACGTAGCCCGGGCTCTGGATGTTGGCGTACAGGATCCTCCCGTCCTCGCTGAAGGTCGGGCCGGTGAACTCGCTGGTGCTGAAATCGTTGCGGGCCATCGGGTAGGCGTTGCCCTGCTTGGTGACGCCGACCAGGTGCGACACGCCTTCGCCGTCCTCGGCCAGGATGACCCCGCCGTACGGAGAGACGGTGATGTTGTCCGGCCCGTCGTAGTCGGTGTCCTTCTCGGGGTCCGGGTTCACACCGAAGATCGTCTTAAGGGTGACCGTCTCGGTCTTGGGGTTGTAGAACCACACCTGGCCGTCGTGCTCGTTGACGCTGCCGTCGTCCGCGCGGGCGAAGCTGGCGACGAAGTAGGCGCCGCCGTCGGACCACCAGGCGCCTTCGAGCTTGCGGCTGCGGGTGACCTGGTCGTCGCTGAACTGCTTGCGCACCGAGACGGTCTTGGCGTCGCGGTCGGGAACGTTGACCCACTTCACCTTGTACGTGGTGCCCGGCTGGGTGGCCTCGGACAGGTCGGCGATGTGCTTGCTTCCCTTGAAGCAGCTCATGGCCTCCAGGGTGCCCGCGGTGTCGCCGCCCTTGCTGAGCGCGAGCTTTCGCAGCGCGCCCTTGCCGGCCCGGAAGTGCCTCGGCGGGGTCCAGCGGAAGTACAGCCCGAGCGGGCTGCCCGCGTCCTCGGTCTCGTAGATCGCGGAGGTGTGCGGGTCGACCGCGACGGCCTCGTGCGCGAACCTGCCCAGGAACTTCAGCGGGATCGGGTCGAGGTTGGCCTTGCGGTCGAACGGGTCGACCTCGAAGACGTACCCGTGGTCCTTCTGCAGCGCGCCGCCGGCGCGCGCCTCGGTCTCCTCGCAGGTCAGCCAGGTGTCCCAGGGGGTGATGCCACCCGCGCAGTTGTTGTGCGTGCCGGCCACGCTGACATACTCACGGATGCGGTTGCCGCGGTTGTCGACCTCGATGTTCGTGGTGCCGCCGCGCGCACCCGGGTCGTACGTCAGGCCCGGCAGGGCGGGCACGCCGTAGGGTTCGGTGCCGTCGATTTCGTGGTTGTTGACCAGGACGGAGCCGTGGCGGCCCTTGAAGAAGCCGGTGCCGTCGGCGTCGCTCGGGGTCGGCTCTCCCGACTCGAGCAGCGTCTTCCCCGCCTGAGCGACGATCTTGTAGGAAAAACCCTTCGGGAGTGCGAGCAGGCCGGCCGGGTCCGCGACGACCGGGCCGTAGCCCACCGCCTTGACACCGGTCTGAGCGGCCTGTGCGGCGGCGGGGCCGGCAATCGCTTCGATACTGCCGACGATGGCAATGCCCAGGCCACCCACTGCGCTGGAACGCAGCAGGTTGCGGCGAGAGATCGAGGAAGTCACAGGGGGTACCTTTTCCATTACATATCGGTAGATACATAATGGACCCAAGTCCTCCGGCCTGAACGATTCCTCTCATGATGTGGTCACCGGGATGAACGCACGGAGAATGCTCAACCTTGACGCCGGTAATGCGTTTATATAGGCGATTAGATCGTATATAGGCGATTAGGGCCACCATTGGGCAGGCCGGGCCTCCGCCCGGGCGGCCGGCAGTACATGCGGCCCCCGATGACCATGCGGCGTGCCAGGCCGGTCCGACCGACCGGCATGAAAACGTCGCCACTATCATCGGTCCAATGACAACCTCCATCCGCCCTCCACTCGCCGAGGCCCTGGACCTGCTGCCGCATCCCGAGGGCGGCTGGTACCGGGAGACATGGAAGACCTCCGCCGACGTCACCCCGCCCGGGTACGGCGGGGCGCGGGCCACCGCCACCGGGATCTACTTCCTGCTGGAGCCCGGCGAGGAGTCACGCCCGCACGTGGTCCGCTCCGACGAGGTGTGGCTCTGGCACCGGGGCGGCCCGCTGACCCTGATCCTCGGCGGCCACGAGGGCCAGCCCTCCAGCACGACGATCCTCGGCCCCGCGGTGGAGGAGGGACAGGCCCCGCAGGTCCTGGTGCCCGCCGGAACCTGGCAGGCCGCCCGCCCGGCCGGCGACGAGGGCGTGCTGGTGAGCTGCGTCGTCTCCCCCGGCTTCGACTTCGCCGATTTCCGCATGCTTTGACATCCTCCCCGCCCTGAAGGACGGAGCATCCGCCCTAGACGTCCGGTGACGAGCTCTCCTTTGCGGGGAGAATGCGGTCACAAGCCCAAAACAGGAGGTCAACGATGACCCGCGAGATCGGTTCCGTCATCGGCGGAAAAGAAGTCCCGAACGGCACGGCCTACGACTCGATCAACCCCGCCAAGGTGGACGAGGTGGTCGCCCGGGTCCAGCTGGCGGACGCGGGCACGTTCTCCTCCGCGTGCCGTACGGCCGCCGCGGCCCAGAAGGAGTGGGCGGCGGTTCCCGCGCCCGTCCGGGGCCGGGTGATCGCCTCGATCGGACGGCTGGTGGAGGCCAACGCCGAGGCGCTGGCCCGCCTGGTCACCCGGGAGATCGGCAAGCCGTACGCCGAGGCGCTGGGCGAGGTCCGCGAGATCATCGACACGTGTGACTTCTTCCTCGGCGAGGGCAGGCGGCTCTACGGGCAGACGGTGCCCTCGGAGATGCCGGACAAGAACCTGTTCACCTTCCGGGTCCCGGTGGGAGTGGCCGCGGTGATCACCGCGGGCAACTTCCCGGTCGCGGTGCCGTCCTGGTATCTCGTCCCGGCGCTGCTGTCGGGCAACGCGGTCGTGTGGAAGCCCGCCGAGTACGCCGCGGCCTCGGCGGAGGCGCTCTACCGGCTGTTCGCGGCGGCGGGGCTGCCCGAGGGCGTGCTGAACCTGGTGCTCGCCGACGGCCAGGCGACGTTCGAAGGCCTGGAGACCGCGCTGGGCGAGGGCACGGTGCACAAGGTCGGTTTCACCGGCTCCACCGAGGTGGGCCGGAGGATCGGCGAGCTGTGCGGGCGGCACCTGCAGTCCCCCTGCCTGGAGCTCGGTGGCAAGAACCCGATGGTGGTCATGCCCGACGCCGACCTCGACCTGGCGGTGGAGGGCGCGCTGTTCGCCGGGTTCGGCACGGCGGGGCAGCGCTGCACCTCGCTCGGCACGGTGATCGTGCACGAGAACGTTCACGACGAGTTCCTCGACCGCTACACGCGTGCGGTGGCCGAGGCCGTGATCGGCGACCCGGCCGGAGACGTGCTGTGCGGGCCGATGCTCGACCACAAGTTCGCGTCACGGTACGAGGACTATCTGGGCTGGATCCAGCCGCACCACACGGTCGTCTCCGGCGCCACCGGCCGGATCACCCCGGACAACGCCCGCGGCGACTTCTCCGGGGAGGGCGGCCTCTACTACCACCCGGTGGTCGTGGACGGCGTGCGCCCCGACGACCGGCTCTTCCTTGAGGAGACCTTCGGGCCGATCGTCGGCGTGAGCACCTTCACGACCCTGGACGAGGCCGTCGAGCTGGCCAACCGCCCCGGCTACGGACTGTCCTCCTCCATCTACACCACCGACCCCAAGTCCGCCTTCAGGTTCCGCGAGGGCATCGGCGCCGGCATGGTCAGCGTCAACAACTCCACCTCGGGCGCGGAGGCCCACCTGCCCTTCGGCGGAAACGGCAAGTCGGGCAACGGGAGCCGTCAGTCGGGGGTGTGGGTGCTCGACCAGTTCACCCGCTGGCAGGCCATGAACTGGGACTACTCCGGCAAGCTGCAGAAGGCCCAGATGGACGTCGCCGAGGTCGTTCCCGACCTCGACTTCCGCCTCTGACGGGAGCCGCCGCGGGTCATCCGGCCCGCGGGGCGGGTCGCCCGGTCAGCGCAGTACGCCCTCGGGCAGCACGGCGTGGACGCCCCACACCTGGTTGGCCACCTGGGTGACCCGCAGGCTCACGGCCGGGCTGGCCAGCGCGAGGGCGGTGGCCTTGTCCACCCCGAACATCGACTGAAGCCAGCCGAGCATGGCGTCCAGCGCCTGTGCGGACGCCTCGTTGAGGTCGGCGCTGAAGCCGAAGGTGACGCGGCCGGCCGGGGTCACCGCGTGCACCGTCGGGATCGGCCGGTCGGTCACCAGGTCGACCACGATCTCGGTGGTCATCCCGCACTCGATCGCCGTGCCGGACACCTCGCCGTCGCCCTGCGCGGCGTGCCCGTCGCCGAGGCACAGCTGCGCGCCGGGCACGGTCACCGGCAGGTAGAGGGTCGAGCCGGCGACCAGTTCGCGGCAGTCGATGTTCCCGCCGGACGGACGGGGCGGGGTCGTCGAGTGCTCACCGGCCTCGTCCGGCGGCAGGCCGATGACACCCAGGAAGGGCGCGAGGTCCATCGACAGCCCGTGGTTGTTGCGGCCCACGAGTTTGTCGGCGTCCAGCTCCCAGAGCAGCCAGGTCGGGGGCCCGCCCGCCACCCCGAGCCGCCGGTTGAGCGGGTTGTCCACCGCGGCGGCGACGGTCCAGCCCCACTCGTCGGGCCGCAGCGAGACCAGCCGCACCGCGAGCATCATCCCCGGTTCGGCGCCGCGTACGGCGATGGGCCCGGCGAGGCAGTGGCCGCGCTTGGCGCTGAACATCTTCGGACGGACCTCACCGGGCGTCCGCTGCCGCTCCAGGTGTCCCGAGGCGTCCAGGGAGTGCACGACGATCGTGTCACCCGGGTCGACGGTCAGCGCGGCCGGAAGGTCGCGGGAGAAGACGTCGGTCACCGTTTCGGGGGTGGGGTCAAGCCGGTGCTTCGTCATGCAGGTCCTTCTTGTCCGGGGGCACGAGTGATCAGGGAACCGGTAGCCCCCCGGGGGGCCGGGGGCGATATGACCCTAACTGTCGGGTCCCGTCCAAGAACAGACCAAAACAGCGCACTTCGGAAAGGCCGGTGCGCGAGAGACGCCGGCGGCCGGCCCGGAAAACTCCGGGCCGGCCTGTCGGGTTCGCCGGTCGTCAGGTCACGGGCGGCCGGCGACGGTGCTCGTGCCGTACGGAGGTCACCTCACTGACAACCGACGACCGCGCCGTACGGACCTGACGGAGGTCGGGTCACCTCACTGATAACTGACGACGGTGCTCGTGCCGTACGAACCGACGACGGGGGTGCCCGCCTCGTTGATCGTCCGTTCGATGCCGCCGCTGCCGTCGAGGAAGACCGTGACCATGTTGTGGAAGTTGACCTTCTTGGTCTTCGGGACCTCGATCCCCCGGTCCGCGCGGATGTCCACGCCCTGGTTGAAGTAGGAGTAGACGCCCAGGCCCCACGCCTCGTGGGCCTTCACCCTGGGGCCGACCTTATACGACGCCCATCCCTTGCCGGTCGGGCTGGTCCACGCGCTCTGGCTCGGCGGGTCGTACGGAAGCTCGCTCTGGTAGAAGATCGTCCGGCCCCTCTCGCCGTTCCAGATCGTCTGGTACTTCTGGTAGTGCTCGACGAATAGGCCGTACGCCGTCACGTCGTCGCCGTTGACCACGACGCCCGTGTCGGCCGTGTTCTGCGTCCAGCCGATCCCGTTGCCGTGGTCACCGCGCCACGCCCAGATGTTGTCGATGATCGTGTCGTCGCTGTTGACCACGAGGCTCGTCTTCGCCTTGCCCACCCACGGTCCGCCGATGCGGAAGAAGACGTCCTGCAGCGAGATCGGGTTGCGGGAGTGGTCCCGGCGGCTGTTCCGCTCGCCGACCTCGACCAGCGTGTCGGACTCTCGCCGTCCGGCGTCGACGAGCACGCCGGCGATCCGGACGCCGTCGACGTCGTCGATCTTCAGCGCCGTGTCACCGGTGTCGGGCGCCAGGCTCGGCATGCCCAGCCCGAGCACGACCGTGTTCTTGTTCTCCACGCGCAGGGGCTGGTTCAGGTGGTAGACGCCCGGGGTGAGCAGGAGGTGCTTGCCGCGCGACAGCTGCTGGTTGATCTTCTGTGCGCTGTCGGTCGGCTTCGCGATGAAGAAGTCGCGGATCGGCAGCGACGAGCCCTCCTGCTGCCGGCCGTCGGCCCACGTCGTACCGGAGGTGTTGTGGCGAAGAGCGGGGACGAAGACCCGGTAGTCACCCGAGTCGTCGACGTAGAGGAAAGGCTTCTCCCGCGTCACGGGGCTGGTGGGCAACGTCGTGTAGGGCGGGTTGGGGAAGCCCTCCGGGGGAGCTCCCACCACGCCGGAGAACACCTGGTTCCAGACGCCGTTGGTCCAGGCGTCGCCGAGCGCGCTGTCACGCGTCAGCCACTGCTGCTGCGAGCCGTTGATCGTGATCCCGTCGACCTTCGAGTCGGCGATGTATCCGCCGCTCGAGAATCCGCCGTTGCCCGGCTCCAGCCAGAGCGTGCCGCGGATGTGGACCCGTCGCATCGGCGACGCCTGCGACACCGCCCACTGGTTCGACCAGTCGGTCGGCGTCACCGACAGGTTCTCGGCGGAGCGCCAGAAGTTGGTGAGCGCGGAGATGCCGGCCACCGAGCCCGGATCGGGCTGGCCGACGACCCGCACCGCGCCGTTGATGTCGACGTCGTCCGGCGACCGGCCGAGCCCGGCGACGGTCGTGTAGTAGCCGAGTCTCGCGTTGACGTCGTACCGGCCGGGCTTGAACAGCACGGCGTACCGGTTCGTGCCCATCTCGTTGTGCTCTTGCTGGGTGAAGAGCTCGTCGAGCTTGGTCTGGATCTGCGCGACGGGCGTCGACGGGTCGTACACGAAGACGTTGGGCCCGAAGTCCGGCGCCCCGCCCGTGTGCGCCGCGGCGGTGGCCGGGACGGACACGAGCCCCGCGCCGGTGAGCACCGCCACCGAGGCGGCGAGCGCGAGGTGACGGACTAAGGAGATGCCTCTGCGTGCGCGCGAGGTGGTCTCTCGCACGCCGTGGTCACGGACAGTTCTCATCGGCCTGCCTATTCGAGAATGGGCGGCGTGACATCACCGCGGTGGCGAGAGAGCGCTCTCTCGCCACCGCGACGCTTACGTCAAGCCTTGAACGAAGGGATGAGATGTTTCTATCCGGTTAATGGCATTCGCGCTATGGCAGGGAGGCACCTTTATCGACTTGTTTCAGGCCGGGCGTCATTCGGGAACCTCGTCCGTGGGCTCGATTTCCTCGACGCCGTCCTCGCCGTCGATCGCGAATGCCGAATGCGGATCCCGGGCTCAGCCCTGGGAGCGCTCTCACCTCAATGGTGCCTGACCACGAATTCGACGACCTCGAAACTCGTGAAGAGCAGGAACACGATCCCGAGAAGGGCATAGATCAGGACCGGCTGGGTCCACCGATAGGGATACCGCGAATTCGGGACGGGCACGGAACCCGACTCCGTGACCGGCTCGGGGCCGAACGCCGCCGGGGTAGGCGCGAGCGGCAGGGCCGTATAGCGCGGGCGGTGTCCCGCGGGGAAGGCCCGCGCGTCCCCGCGGCCACAGCCGGGGCAGTTCGCTCCCGCCCAGGGCGGCTGGACCAGCACACCGGACCGCAGCCAGAGCACGATGTCGCGCCCGCGGCCGTCGGTCAGATGGCGGACCAGGTATTCCTCCTGCCAGACGTGCCGGCAGTGCGGGCACTCCAACGGCCAGATCTCTCGCGTGCTGAACTCCTCGTGCACGAGGACCACCCCCATCGACGCACTGATTTCCGCCCTGAGTGTGGGCGCACCTTCCCGCGCCAGCAAGCACTTGTGACAGTAAGCGACAATAATGTACTAAATCCGTTACGACCATATAATGAGACGATTCTTCTTGCTATGTGAGACTCATGTTACGGTTGACAGAGCCGATCGAAGGAGCGATCTTCCATGACGGACAAGAACGCCGTATATACCCATGGCCACCACGAGTCGGTGCTGCGGTCCCACAGATGGCGCACCGCCGAGAACTCGGCGGCATATCTCCTGCCGCATCTGCGGCCCGGGACATCGCTACTGGACGTCGGCTGCGGACCCGGCACCATCACCGTCGACCTGGCGGAGCGGATCGCGCCCGGCATGGTCACCGCCGTCGAGGTCACCGCGGAGGCGCTCGCCCTGGCCCGCGCGGAGGCGGAGCGGCGCGGGCGGTCCACCATCGAGTTCTTCGTGGCGGACGTGCACGCGCTGGAGTTTCCCGACGACACCTTCGACGCCGTCCACGCCCACCAGGTGCTGCAGCACGTCGGCGATCCGGTCCAGGCGTTGCGCGAGATGCGGCGGGTCTGCAAGCCGGGCGGGATCGTCGCGGTCCGCGACAGCGACTACGCCGCGTTCACCTGGTTCCCCGAGCAACCCGAGCTGGACGAATGGCTGACCCTCTACCACCGGATCGCCAGGGCCAACGGCGGCGAGCCCGACGCGGGCCGGCGGCTGCTGTCATGGGCTCACGCGGCGGGCCTCACCGACGTCTCGGCCACCTCGTCGACCTGGTGTTTCGCGACACCGGAGGATCGTGCCTGGTGGGGCGGCGTGTGGGCCGAGCGGATCCTGAAATCCGACATGAACCGCCAGATCCTCACCTCCGGCGCCGCCACCGAAGCCGATCTGCGCCGCATCTCCGACGGCTGGCGGGCCTGGGCCGCGGAGCCGGACGGCTGGATGTCACTCCTTCACGGCGAGTTGATCTGCCGCGCCTGAGGACCGGGAGCCCCGCCGGGCGGGAATCGAGCGCCTCGCGAGAGCTTGGGGCGCCCCGAGCCTTCGGCGGGGGCGCCCCAGGCGGGTCAGGGCTGCCGGGTTATCTTGACGTCGTCCACTCCGGCCTCGACCAGGGAGGCGCCGGAGGCGTCACCGGCCTCGATCAGGATGCGGACACTCTGCCCGGCGAAGGCGGAGAGGTTGGCCGTGGCCGTGGCCCAGGCGCCGTTGCGGTTGGCGGCCGCGCCGAGCTGCTGGAACACCTGGGTGGTGGTGGAACCGACGACCTTCACCCGCAGGAAGTCGGCGCTGGAGGCGTTGGAGCCGTGCGCGAGATACCAGGAGAACGACAAATTCAGCGTTCCGCTCGGCAGGGTGATCGCGGGTGAGCGGACGCTGGTTGTGCCGCCGTCGAGGTCGTAGTCGCCGGCGGCCGCGCCCGCCAGTCGTCCGGTGACCAGGTCGTTGGAGCCGCTGACGGTGGTGCCGAGCTGCTTGGCGCCGCTGGAGGTGGTGGCCTCCGGGTCA
>NZ_FZOD01000105.1 GCF_900188345.1 Streptosporangium subroseum
CGGTGAACCTTCCCTGCACGCTGGACAGCCCGAGGTGCTGCGCGGTCGCGGCCACCTTCGAATGAGCGGGATCGATGGTCCACACGCCGGGCGGCGGCAGTTCCACACCGCCCTGCCGGGCGAGCACGAGGACGCCCAGCTCGGCGGTGCCGGACGTGGTCGCGATCGCCGTCGAGGCGATGGGTGAATAGCCGACCGCGGTGACGACGACGGTGTAGACGCCGGGCGCCAGCGGAGCGGTCATCACCGCGCCCTCGGCGTCCGCCTCGGCCCGCACGACCTGGTTGCCGTACCCGTCGGTCACGGTGATGATCGCGTGCTGTACCGCCCAGCCGTCTTTCGTGCGCACCACGGCGTGCAGGCCACGCGGCCCTGAACGCGTGCTTTCCATGGGTGTTCCTGCTTTCACTTCAACGGGGACGGCTGCGCTGGGACGGGGGCGTTGTGAGCCGCTCCCCTTCCGCGGGCGTGAACGCTCACGGAGGGGAGGCGGCCCGGCGTACCTGGGATCATTCGGCGTGGCCGAGCCAGAGGTCGTGGTCGTCGTCGCCCTGCCCGGCCAGGTTGACGGCGCTGGCCACGGGTGGGTAGCCGGTGGCGATGACGGTGTACTGGCCGCTGGTGAGGTCGGCGAACGCGTACTCGCCGTCTTCACCGGTGGTCGCCGTGCCGACGACGTTGCCGGCGGTGTCGAGGAGTGTGACCCGGGCGTCGGCGAGCGGGCCGTCTCCGTTCTTGACACGGACCGTGCCACGGACCCGGGCGCCGGCCTGGAGGACGATGTCCTGGGTGGTGTGTCCGGTGCCGACCTCGACCGGCACCGCCGCCGGACGGTAGATCCCGGCGCTGACCGCGATGGTGTACGTGCCGGCGACGACGCCGGTGAAGCCGAAGGTGCCGTCGTCGAGGGTGGCGCCCGTGGTGACCACATCGCCGCGCACATCGGTGACGATGACCATCGCCTGGGCGACGGGCCTGCCCTCCGTGTCGCGCACGGTGCCGGAGAGCCTGCCGGAGCCGGCCAGGATCAGGTCGAACTCCAGCGGCTGGTCGCCGACGGCCAGGGTCGCGACCTGCGGGTCGTGCTCGGCGGCCGAAGCGATCAACACGTACGTGCCGCCCGCGGGAGTTCTCACGTTGTACGAGCCGTCGGCCTGCGTGACCGTATGTCCGAGCTGCTGGCCGCGCATGTCGATCAGGGTGAGGGTGGCGTGGCTCACCGGCGTGCCGTCGGAGCCCCGGATGAAGCCGCGGATTCCGCTGCCGCCGCCGAGGTCCTGCGGATCGGTGGTACCCGCCGACGCGTACGCCACGTTCGGGACGCGGAGCGGTGCGGTGGCGGGGCCGTTGATGGCCGTCTGGGCATCGGCCAGGCCGTTGCCGCTCTGGTGACCGGCGCCCACGGACACCAGCTCCCTCGGGTGGCCCTGGGCGTGGCGGCCGGCCATCGTGCCGTTGTCCGAGGGGGTGCCCGCATCGGTGGCGGGCACGTCGGTGGATGAGCCGCGCAGCGCGACCTCCTTGATGAACAGCACCACGACCAGGGAGAGCAGTGCCAGCGGCGCGGCGTACAGGAAGATGTCTCCGACGCCGTGACCGAACGCGCTCTTCACGACCCCCCGCACCGGAGGGGGCAGCTCGGACAGCACCGGGATGGTGCCGTCACCGCCACCGGCGCCGGGTAGGCCCAGCTTGGTCAGGCCGTCGCTGGTGTAGACGGCGACGCGGTTGGCCAGGACGGCGCCGAGCGCGGCGACGCCGGCCGTGCCGCCGAGCGTGCGGAAGAACACGACGACGGAGCTGGCCGCGCCGAGGTCCTGCATCCGGACCTGGTTCTGCACGGCCAGGACGAGGTTCTGCATCATCATGCCGACGCCCGCGCCGATGAGGAACATGTAGATCGCGATCTGCCAGTAATCGGTGTCGAACCGCAGCATGCCGGCGAGGGCGATCCCGGCCGTCAGGCAGATGCCGCCGAGAATAAGGAAGATCTTCCAGCGGCCGGTGCGAGTGATGATCTGTCCCACGACGGTCGACGTCAATGCCAGACCGAAGATCAGCGGCAGGGTCAGGATGCCGGCCATCGTAGGTGACTCGCCCCGGGCGAGCTGGAAGTACTGGCTGAGGAACGTCGTAACGCCGTACATGGCGACACCGACGAGCATGCTGGCCACCACCGACAGGCTGATCGCCCGGTGGGCGAACAGGCGCATCGGCACAAGCGGCTCCTTCACCCGGAGCTCCACGGCGACGAAGATCACGGCGAGGAGCGCCGCGCCGCCGACCATCGCCCCGGTCTGCCACGACAGCCAGTCGTACTTGCTGCCGGCGAAGGAGACCCAGATCAAAAGGAGCGAGGTCGCCGCGGAGAACACCGCGGCGCCGATCCAGTCGATCGAGACCTCTCGTTTGATCACGGGAAGGCGGAGGGTCCTCTGCAGCACGATCAGCGCGATGATGGCGAAGGGCACGCCCACGTAGAAGCACCACCGCCAGCCGAGCCAGTCGGTGTCCACGATGACGCCGCCGATCAGCGGGCCGGCGACGGTGGCGAGGGCGAAGGTCGCGCCGAGATAGCCGGAGTACCGGCCGCGTTCCCGCGGCGAGATCATCGCGGCCATGATGACCTGGACCAGGGCGGTGAGACCGCCCACGCCGATGCCCTGGATGACCCGGGCGCCGATGAGCAACCCCGCGTTGGGGGCCAGACCGCCGAGCGCCGAGCCGACCACGTAGATGATCAGGCCGAGCTGGACGAGGACCTTCTTGCTCACCAGGTCGGCGAGCTTGCCCCAGATGGGGGTGGTGACCGTGGTGGCGAGCAGTTCGGCGGTGATGACCCAGGAGTAGGTGGCCTCGGTCGCGTGCAGGTCGGCGATGATCGTGGGCAGCGCGTTCGACACGACGGTCGCGGACAGGATGGCCACGAAGAGACCGAGCAGTAGCCCCGACAGCGCTTCCAGGACCTGCCGATGCGTCATCGGGACGGCCGAGCCAGGTGGAGCCTCCTGGGCCTCGGCCGATACTGCGGTTGTCATCGAATTCCTTTCACTGTTCGGGCCGTGCGTGAGGGAGGCGCCAGACGGGCAGGGATGAACGTCGAAGCTCGCCTGGAGCCTGGCGGGGGGAGTTTTGTGGCGGCGCGGGGCCTCGCCCTGTACTTCCGGGGCGACCGCATGCCTGCCGGTTATCGAGACTGACCGACCGCATCGGGAGAAGCGTTGGACCTGAGCTGGAGGGGGCTGGGCAGCAGCTGGTGCCGGCTTTGGGGATCACGAAGACGTTCTCAGCCGGACAAGCAGCTCCTCCCGGAGATCGTGGTGTCGGCATCCCATCTGGTTGCCTGAGGCAATATATATGCTTGCCTCAGGCAACTTTATGGTGGGTATGTATCTTTTTGTCCGATCTTGTGGCCATCGCCTCGCGATACCCCGGCGGTGCGAACGCCGGCAACGGGCCCTCCGGCCGGCGGCGGCGCTCGTCCGAGACCGGCCGTTTCCTGCTCCACCCCTGGTCAAATCGTCGCGGCGCCGCCGGCGGGTCAGGTTTGAGAGGGGCGTGACCGGGAGGCGATCTCCTTCAGCCTCTCGGCAGCCGAGGTCGAATACGGCTCGCTCCGGCGAGGCGACGATGTGGCGGACATCACTGGCCGCCGGCCCTGCACCGGACGAGGACCGCGGGGTCACCCCGGGAGAAACACGCCGTCGGAGACGATCCGCCCAGGGGTGGTGGAGGGGTGTCCGGGACGCGCTTTACGACGGTGTGATCAAGGTGGATCCACCGGCGGCCGCAGGCCGAGAGCCCTCACCTCGTGATCGGCGGGGCCGACCACGAGGTGAGGGGAGCATGACTCAGAGCTCCAGTGCGAAGCGACGGCAGATGTGCACGCGGGCGAACTGCTCGCGCATTGACCGCTCGTCCCGCAAATTCGCGTGCAGGAAGGCCATCACCGGTCGTAGCCCTGGCCGCCGTTCGCCGATGGCCCGGTCCGGCTCACCGGCCTCGGTGGAGGAGTTCGCGTAAACGTGCAGGTAGTGCTCGCTCTCGGTGAAACCGGTGGCCCGATACCAGCGCAATGTGCTCGGATCGTCCCTGGTCCAGGCATCCAGCGTCGGCACGCCAAGCGCGCTGACGCGGGCGCGGGCTTCGGAGAGCAGAGCGCGGCCGATGCCCTGGTGCTGGTGATCGGGATGAACCGCGATGGTGTCGATGGTCGCCAGCTCACCGTCGACGGTGACGTCCATGATCCCTGTGACGGTCCCGTACGCATCGGCCACGACCAGTTCGAAGCCTGGAGCCTGGATCTGGGGCTTGCTGTTGAAGACGGCGTCGAAATAGGCGGTGCTCAGGAAGGAGAGCGCTCGACAGCGCAGCCAGGAAGTCTCATCCGCGGGGCTGTACTCACGTATGGCATGGCTCAAGGCAGTGATCCTCAATGTGTGTGGTGATGTCCGGACAGCGGCGGTCACGACGTTGAGAGATCACGGTGAGGATTCTGCTGGCCGGCCCGCGTCCAGGCAATCGGTTTTCGGGCGATCACCCTCGTTACCTCCGCCCGGCGAGCCAGAGCATTCCCCATTCCATTGAATAACTGCTCGCGAGAAATTGCAGGTCAGACCATCGGGCCTCATTCCGCCACTCGCAGCCGGGGTAAGTGCGGTTCTCTGCTGGTTCACCGTGGCGATACGCACGCGAAGTGATCTGTTCCTTCTGTTGTGATTTATCTATTTTCATCCTGTTTACTCAAGAACGGCAGCAGAATGAGGCGCAGCAGCGCATTACCGATAGCTTCCTGGCCCGGGGCGATCGCAGCGATCGCACTCGTGGCCTGCACCCTGGCCGTCACCCCGTCCCCCGCCATGGCTGCGGACCGGAACCGGCCGTCCTTCCTCGGCAAGTCGCTTTACACCGGTGAGTTTCACGCCCACACCTCGGTGAGCGACGGCGTCCAGCTGCCACCGAACGCCTACGAGCACGTCCGTGACGAGACCGATGCCGACTTCTTCGCGGTCACCGAGCACGACGTCATGTGGGACATCCGCAACGGCGAGGACTTCGTCGAGAACTGGCGTGACGCCGACTCCGCCGAATGGCGCTCCCTGCACGAGAGCGCCGCGAAATTCAACGCGGCCCAGGACGACCTGGTCGCGGTGCCGGCGGTCGAGAACACCTGGTACGACGGCACCGGCCACATCAATGTGTTCAACACCGACTGGCACGTCACGGCACGGGCGACCGAGAAGGGCAGCGTCGACGGGTCCGGCAACGCGGTTCTCGCGTTCGGCGGCGACAACAAGCTGATGGGCGCGATCCTGCCGGGCCGCACCACCACCCTGGACGTCGACCTCCGCCTCACCGACCCGGACGCGGGAGACTCCTTCACCTCCGCGCGCCTCGTCACCAACAACGGCGCCGTCGCCCACGACTTCGGCAAGATCAACGGCAACGACCTGTCGCTGACGGCCAAGCTGAACGTCAAGGACGGCGACTACTACTACGTCCGCGCCGAGCAGGCCGACGGCAACTTCCTGGTCTCCGCCCCGATCTGGATCGGCGAGACCACCCGCGGCGCGAACTACGCCCCGCAGATCACGGTCCCCGCACCGTGCCGACCACGGCGGCGTACGGGCAGAGCATCCGCCTGCCCCAGGTGAAGGCCACCGACGACTCCGGTACGGTGCCCACGACCACGCTGGAGGTGTTCGACTCGGCGGGACAGGTCCCGGTCACCGACGGCGGCTTCCGGATCCGCTCGTACGACGACACCTTCGTGGTCGTGAAGGCGACCGACAACCTCGGCAACACCAACGCCGAACTGCGTCGCATCCAGGTCTCCCAGAAGGCACCGGCCCCGGCGGACGTCTTCCGCCTCGGCGGCAACGTGTCCGTGGGTGAGAAACCCGGATCCGCCGGCGTCGCGGTCACCACCGACCGCGACATCGAGAAGGTCTACGCCCAGGTCCTGCCCAAGGGGTCGAAGGACTGGTCCAAGGCCAAGGTGCTGACCTCGACCGCCGACCGTCCCTTCGAGGTGAACACGGTCGGCAACAACGAGCCCGTCTACCAGCACTCCATCACGGGCCAGACGCTGCGCTCCCACGAGTTCCGCCTGAACGGGCTGAAGGTCGGCACGACGTATCAGTACCGGTTGGGCGTGGCCGGCGGACACGGCGCCCCCGCCCCCAAGGACACGTCGGCCTGGACCGGGGTGCGCGGCGAGTTCCTCGCCGGCGGCGCCGCCGGGCAGCCGGTCTATCTCCTGGGAGACATGCAGGTGCCGGACGGCAACGCCGACTCCCTTGCCCTGCCGGGGCGGGTGCTCAGCCGGCTGAAGGCCCGGAACCCGGGCGGCGGCACCGTCATTCAGACCGGCGACCTCGTCGAGCGCGGTGGTCAGGGCAATTTGACAATTGCTCATCCAAAGACCCTGGGTGAGCGTGTGTGCCATCCTGGAGCTACTCCACGAGCGTGGGCTCACGACCGTCCCGCAGATAAGCCGCGTCCAGGCGCTAAACCGCCAGTACCTGCAGCGGATGGTCAATGACGCCGCGGCGCGGCATCTTGTCGAACTCCTCCCGAATCCCGCTCACCGGCGGTCCTTGCTCATTCGGCTGACCGGCGACGGCCGGGCGGCCGTCACTGCCGTGACCGCTAGCGAAACACGCCCTGCTGCGCCATGTCGGCGGTGACCTCACCGGCGCCGACGTTACCGCCTGCGTACGAGTCTTCAGGCGGATGCTCGAACGCTTCGATGACTTCGACGCACACTGACCTGTATATCGGGGTGCCGGTAAGAAGTGCGTCACACAGTCCAACGCGACGGTGCGTAATCGGGAGCCCCGGGTGGCTTGATCAGGGATTCCTACCGGGCAGCACGACCGGGGAAAACGTCGCCTACTGCGTTATCACGCCACTCCTGCGTCGGACTCATCCCGAACGTCCCAACCGGAACTCGGTCTCGGCCGGCATCTCAGCCGGCATCTCAGTCGCCTACCGTGACCTGCGGAGGTGTTGCCCGTTTGGGCCGTGTGACGCACTTCTTACCGGCGCCCCATCTACCGCGCCAAGAAGCCAAGTGCGCAGTTCATCGTGATCTGGTCGCCCGGTGCGCTACGGCCGCGGCGATGAGATCCGTCGTTCCCGCCGCGTTGCTGATCAGATCCTGTGCCACGGAGGACACCGTCCGATTGTGGTCGCGGGCGTACTTGCGGATCACGGTGAAGGCGTGGCCGACGTCGATCCGAGCGCGTTCGGCGAGCATGCCCTTGGCCTGTTCGATCAGCACCGGGCTGTTGAGCGCGTACTGGAGCTGCTCGGTGATCACGTGCTGCTCGCGCAACGTGCGCTCGTTCAAGATGCCGATCGTGGCCACGTCCGCGAGCGCCTGTGCCACAGAGATGGTGTCCTGCGGCAGTTCCGCCGGGACCGTGTTGAAAAGGCCCAGCGTTCCGAGCACCTGGTCGCGCAGCCGCAGCGGGAACGCGTGCACCGCGTGCAAGCCGACCTCGTGGGCAGCGGCCGAAAACAGCGGCCACCTGGACGAGTCGGCCGACAGGTCCGTGCACGTCACCGGTTCGCCGCTGTGGAAACAGTCAAGGCAGGGGCCCTCCTGTTCCTGCAGCTGGAACAGCTCCAGGAGCCGCACCTCGTCATCGGAGGCGGCCATCAGTATCAGCGCGCCCCGCTGGTCGGCCAGCAGGATCGCGGCCGCGTCGACCTCGAAGATCTCCACGGTGTGCTCGGCCAGCATCTGCAAAAAATCGATGACGTCGAACCCCGCCACCAGGGTGTCAGCCAGTTCGACGAAGACCTGCGCGGTTCTGCGGTAGAGTACTTCGCTCACCTGTCTCAACTCATTTCTATGGTTCTATCGTAATCACTACGGTTTAAAACGCAGAATCCGCGCCAGCACGTCACGGGACACCTCCCGTAGACCGCGTCCCTCGGCGTAGGCGTAAGCCCGCAACCGGACGAAGGCCGTCGTCAGATCGGTGTCCATCTGAGCGGCGAGCATGCCTGTCGCCTGATGCACCTCCGCCCAGCGTTCCACCTGCCCGAGTTCGACAGCGGCAGGCTCCGCGCGAGCGACGAGCTGATGGGTCTGGATCAGCAGCGCGGCGTCGGCGAACGCCAAGGCTTCCGCGGTCTCCTGCCGAGTGAGTCTTCCAGGCGCCCCTCTGCTGATTTCCAGAACGCCGACCGTGATCGCCCCCAGCATCAGGGGAAAGACGTACATGGACCGAGCCCCCACATCGACGGCGGCGGGCGCGAAGATCGGCCATCGCGAAGCGGCGTTCTCCCCGGCCAACTCCGAAACCAGCACTGGCCGCCTTTCGATCAGCGCGTCCAGGCCAGGCCCTTCGCCAAGCGTGGCCTGCAGATCAACCAGCCGCTGGCCGGTCTCACCCGTGACGCATATCGGCTCGTAGGAGAACAGTTCACTGGTGAGAGCGACGCCCACCCCCTGCGCGCCGAAGGTCTCGGCACACGCCCGGCAGACCGTGTCGATCAAAACCGGCTTGCCGTCCTTGAGCACCAGGGCGTTGATCAAGTCCCACGCGATCACTGTTCGTTGCTGATCCATCGGCCTCCGCTATTTGCCACGTCATTGATTGCGGTGCCTTCAAAAAATTCCGAACTGAGAAACGGTGACAGCTCCCGGGCCCAGCATTGGCACAATAGATCACTCCGCCCGGTGAGGTGGAGAAGCCGGCGTACCGCATCGGAGACCGCGACGAAGCGCACGGTGCCGCTGCCCGCCGCACCGGCGATTACACGCAGGCCGCCCGCATCGATGAACCGCAGCTCGCCGAGGTCAAGATACACAGGACGGTTTTCGCTCCACGCCGCGATCAGCGCGGTCGTCACCGCGAGCACGCCATGGCGGTCCAGCTCTCCGCCGATGCGCAGCCCTGGCGGCTCGGAGAACGGAGTGATGCGCAGCGTTCCATCGTCGAAGGTGAGAAACGTCGTTCGGCCGTTCATAGGTGTCCTTCGCTCGCTCAAGACTGCGCCGCGAGGTCTGGACGGCCGAATGTCCGAGACCATTGGTCCCGGGTGATGACGCTGTACATAAGACTATGCTTCGCCCGCAAGCCGCGACAACCGGCCCGGAGCGGTCGTCGCTCGGCTGACGCATGCCGGACCGCGTTCCCACAACCGCGTGGGTGCCGTCGTCGGCGGGCCCCTGAGCCGCCAAGGCAGCCGCAGCTCGATGGCCAGGTGCTGGAGCGCGGAGTGTGCCGTAGCTGGTGCGCGGTCAGCAGCGTTTGGGCCACGCCGTGGGGGGCGTCTCGCACCGCGTGGTGGGCCTTGGGCGTGGTGGGGTCCACGTTGACCGGTTTCAGATCCGCCTGTCCGCGGTCAGCGGGGATTTTGTACTTCGGGCGGTGATCGATGGTGTGTCGTTCCCATGATGCTTTCGACAGGCGTGGTCGGATTCGGAAGTGACCCCCATCAGATCCACCAAAGGGGTCGCGCTGTTCGTCGGCAGGCGGGGGCGGCTCCGGGCGGCTCTACGTAGAGTCCCGACATGAGGAGCGGCTGATGTTCTTGCACACCAAGCACCTGCAGTTCGAATCCAAGCCCGAAAAGCCCGACCCCGTCTACGCCCACAAACTTCAGGAACTGCTCGGCGGCGCGTATGGCGAGATGACCGTGACCATGCAGTACCTGATGCAGGGCTGGAACTGCCGGATGTCGGGCAAGTACAAAGACCTGAT
This sequence comes from Streptosporangium subroseum, assembly GCF_900188345.1. GTDB lineage: Bacteria > Actinomycetota > Actinomycetes > Streptosporangiales > Streptosporangiaceae > Streptosporangium > Streptosporangium subroseum. Next base: position 9,723 of record NZ_FZOD01000105.1, read on the forward strand.
CATGGACATCGCGACCGAGGAGATCGGTCACGTCGAAATGATCGCCACAATGATCGCCCGTCTCCTGGAGGGCGCGCCCGCCACCGCGACCACGAAGATGGCCGCCGGCGACCCCGTCATGGGTGCCGTGCTGGGCGGGATGGATCTCCAGCAGGCCATCGTCTCCGGCGGCGGCCCTTTGCTCGCCGACAGCAACGGCTATCCGTGGAACGGCCGCTACATCGTGGCCAGCGGCAACCTGCTGGCCGACTTCCGGGCCAACGTCGCCGCCGAGGCACAGGGCCGCCTGCAGACAGCGCGGCTCTACAACATGACCGATGATCCCGGCGTGCGCGACATGCTGAAGTTCAACCTGGCCCGTGACACGCTGCACCAGAACCTGTGGCTGAAGGCCATCGAGGAACTCCTGGAGGACGGCCTGGAGGACGTCATCGCGCCAAACTCCCTGTTCGACGAGGAGCACGCCGAGCATGCCTCCGCGATCTGGGATCTGTCGGAGGGGACCGAGGGAACGCAAGGCGGCTGGGCATCCGGTCCGCAACCGGACGGCCGGCACGAGTTCTCCTATCTCCTCGATCCCCAGCCGCTCGGCGGTGTCGCCACGGCGCCGCCGCCCGACCCCGCGTTGTACGACACCTACGACGGCGCCATGGGTGAGCCAAAGGGGCCCGTTCTGGGCACCGAGACCGGGCCTTTGGGCAAGCTCAAGGACAAGCTGACCTGATCGCCGCGCGAGGCGGGCCGGCTGTGGCGGGCCGGGCCGCGTTCCGCGTGCTCGTAACGTCGGCGGACCTACTCGATGTGAGGCCTTCGTGCTCGACTCCCGCCACCACCGGGATGATTCACCGGTCACCGGCCCGGTGGCCGGTGACAACGGCACGCCTTTGCCCCGGTGGCTGCCGGCAGGCCTGCTGCGACGGGCCGCACTGCTCGGACCGGCCTTCGTCGTCTCGGTGGCCTACATCGATCCCGGCAACTTCGCGACCAACATGTCCAGTGGTGCTCGCTACGGGTATCTCCTGCTGTGGGTGATCGCCGCCGCGAACCTGCTGGCGATGTTCGTCCAGGCGCTGTCGGCCAAACTCGGCATCGCCACCGGCCGGAACCTGTCGCAGCTGTGCCGTGACCACCTGCCACGTCCGCTGAGCATGGTGTTGTGGGTTCAGGGCGAACTGGTCGCCATCGCCACCGACCTGGCCGAGTTCATCGGCGGCGCGTTGGCCCTGAACCTGTTGTTCGGCGTCCCGCTGCTGCCGGGGGCCGCGATCATCGCGGCCGTCTCCTTCCTCCTGCTCGGCCTGGCACCACGCGGTCGTCATCGGTTCGAGGCGGTCATCACCGGCATGCTCGTCATCGTCTTGGCAGGCTTCGCCTACCAGGTGCTGCGATCGGGCTCCCTCGTCGGTGCCGTCGACGGCTTGGTGCCTCGCCTGGCCGGACCGGACAGCCTGCTGATGGCGACCGGGATCATCGGTGCCACCGTGATGCCCCATGTCATCTACCTGCACTCGGCTCTCACCCAGCACCAGGGCAGAATCAGCGGTCTGCGCGCAGCGGTGCGGGCCAGCCGCATCGACATCGCGATCGCCTTGGGCGTCGCGGGGCTGGTCAACATGGCGATGCTGACCGTTGCGGCTGCCACCTTTCACGGTGGCGACCCCGGCAGCCTGCAGGCCATCCACGCCGGCATAGGTGACGTCCTCGGCCCGGCGGCGGCGGTCGCCTTCGCGCTGGCTCTGCTCGCCTCGGGCTTGGCCTCCTCCAGTGTGGGCACCTACGCCGGTCAGGTCATCATGGAGGGTTTCCTGCGTCGCCGCGTGCCACTTCCAGTGCGCCGCCTGATCACCATCGTTCCCGCCATGATGATTCTTTCTGTCGGCGTCGATCCCACGCACGCGCTTATCCTGAGCCAGGTCGCGCTCTCCTTCGGCATCCCCTTCGCCCTGGTACCCCTCGTCGCTTTCACCGGCAACCGCCGACTCATGGGTGCCCTGGTCAACCATCGCCGCACCACGGCGCTGGGCATCGCGGTCACCATCGTGATCATCGCCCTCAACGGTTTCCTGGTCGCCCAGGTTCTCACCGGTTAAGAGACGGACGTAGAGATTGAAGGGCGCTCCTCGCGGCCACCGTGGGCACCGACGGTGCGGATGAGCTCCAGGTTTTCGAACAACACGTTCCCGTCGTAACCGCCCATCGCCAGGAAAGTCGAGCGGCGCACCCCGAATGTACCGGGGTGGTCGGCGCCGAAACCGCAGTTGAGCAGGGTGCGGGCGCTGTCCCAGCGAGCATGCCACGGCATCGGGTCGAAGCGGTTCTGCGGGCGGACCAGGTCGGCTCTCTTCAGCAGGGCGTCGAGGCGGGCCGGTTCGCTCCCGCCGTAGCGGACGTCGTCGTCAGCGATGATCACGTGTTCGGGGCGGGCCCGGCGCAACCCGGTGATCACTCCGTTGACCTTGCCGTTGGCGAAGTCGCCGTGGTTGTCGTTCACGACTATCAGCCGGGCGTCTCGATGCCGGTGGGCACGCCTCATCAGTCCCGCCAGGGGCTCCAGGATCTGCTCGACGCTCTTTTCCAGAGTGTCGGCGTCCTCGTGGTCGTAGGGATTCAGCATGTCCACCACGATCACCGCAACAGCACCCATGCCCTCACCCCTCATGGTCGGGCCACGGGTGATCACGGCCATTCGTGCGAGAAACCGTGATCACCCGCGGGTCTCAGCCCTGTCCCGTCTCTTCCTTGCCGTAGCCGAGAGTCTGCGCCACCTCCGCCAGGGTGGCGAAGGTCTGCTCCGGCAGTGACCGCACCGCCTCAAGCACCGCATCAGGCGCGCCCTGCTCCTGCGCCCGGGCCAGCAAGGTGGAACGGTCGGCGGGAAAGACGTCGGCACCGCTGATCCATCGGGCCAGTTCGCTGCGGGCCTGCACACCCTGCGGGCCGATGCCCCGTGGCGTGCCGGGTTCGTGGTCGGGCGACCGCGATGTCGATGCCATATGTTCTCCTCCGATATGACCGTAAAAATCGTCTTTGTTCCTGAGCTCTTGGATCAGGGTTCGAATTCCGGGTGAGCGTCTCGTGCCGGTGTCGCTCCTTCGGGTGCGCGGCGTTCTTATTTCGCGACGCCTCTCTTTCGCCTGTGAGCGAGCCCTTACCCGCTCCCCAATGGACAAACATCCACATGAGAAGCGCAGGCTCGCAGATCCGGAATACCTCCACGACACCGCCGAGGAGGCCTGCCATTGATCGACGAGGTCGCGTTCTGGCCGCGCGAAGCGGCCGGAGGACGTGATCGGTGCAGCGAGGCGCCCGCCGGGTCGCCCTTGATCACCCCGACTGGCGCCGGGAGCGAAGGAGTCGTCGGTGATGATCGGCGGACACCGGGTCTGGTGGTGATGAACACGCCACCGGGATCATGCTCAGCCACGACACCGGCCTCCGGGGGGCGGGTGCGAGCGGAGCGAGGGGACAGAAAAATAAAAAAGTTGCCGAAGGGCAGTTCAACGGGCAAAAAATCCTGGAAATTATAGATCTCTAAATAACTTTTGGATGTTTTACGAGTGAAATGGCCGGTGAGGGTAATTGCCTCCTTAATCGAAGATGCACAACCTTTGGAGGGCATCGATGAGTGATTATCCGACCGGGGCGGGAGAGCGCCCAGGCCAGAGCCGGGAGTTTCAGGACAGCCCTCAAAGCACGGTTCAGCACGCCAGGTCCGCCGCCGGGGAGGTGGCCGATACCGCCAAGGGACAAACCCAGGCGGTGGCCGGAGAGGCCAAGCAGCAGGCTCGCCAGGTCGTCGACCAGCTACGCGGCCATGTCGGGGATCAGGCCCAGCACCAAAGCCAGCGCGCCGCCCAGGGAATTCGCCAGTGGGCTGAGGACCTGGCTTCGATGAGCGAGGGCGCCAAGCCCGACTCGCCGGTCTCCGGAGTCGTGCAGCAGGTCGCCGACGGAGGACGGCGAGCGGCCGACTACCTGGACCAGCACGGCCTGACCGGAGTGGTCCAGGAGGTCCAGAGCTTCGCGCGCCGTCGTCCTGGAGCGTTCCTGGCCGGCGCGGCGGCCGCCGGTTTCCTCATCGGCAGGATCGCCAAGGCCTCAGGAGGCGCCACCTCCACGACCTCTCCCGAGACCGGAGGCGGCGGCTCGCACACGCCGGGTGCCTCGGCTCCCGGACCGGCGGCAACGGCGCCGCCGGTATCAACTCAGCCGCCGGCCGAGCCGTACCGCACGCGACCGATCACGGTGCAGGAACCGTCAGAGGAATTCGGTGGCTTCGGCGCCCCGCCCGCGCCGGGGAGACCGGGTGGTGAGATCCGATGACCCACCCCGGCCCCGAGGCACGGGAACCGTCGCTGGGAGAGCTGGTCGGGGAGATCGGCGAAGACCTGTCCAAACTGGTCCGCCAGGAGCTGCTGCTGGCCAAGGCCGAGGTCCGCGAAGAGGCGGCCAAGGCGGGCAAGGCGGCAGGACTGCTCGGCGGCGCGGGATTCGCCGGATACATGGTCGCCGTCCTGGTGACGCTGGCCGTCATGTTCGGCCTGGGAAACGTCATGGACCTGGGCTGGGCCGCACTCATCGTCGCCGTCATCTGGGCGGTGGCCGGCGCGGCCCTGTACGTGAGCGGGCGCGCCCGGCTGCGCCAGGTTTCCCCCACGCCGGAACGTACCGTTGAAACCCTCAAGGAGGATGCGCGATGGGCGCGGGACCTGACGAAATAAGAGCCGAGATCAACGCCACCCGGGCCGAGCTGGCCGAGGACGTGGAACGTCTGGCCGATCGCACCAGCCCGGCGCGAATCGCGCGTCGGCGCACCGATGTCGTGCGCCGGCGCTTGCGGTCAGTGCGCGAACAGGTGATGGGGACTCCGTCCCACACCGCCCACACGGTCGGCCACCAGGCCTCACACGCCGCGAGCAGTGTCCGCGACACGGTCTCCGAGACGGCCTCCAACACGGCCGGCACCATTCGAGACGTCGCCTCCGACACCGCCGACACCGTCAAGCAGGGAGCCCAGCAGGTGAGCGAGGTAGTCCAGAACGCGCCGCAACAGGCGATGCGCAGCACGCAAGGTAACCCACTGGCCGCCGGGATGATCGCCTTGGGCGCCGGGCTGCTGGCGGCGACCCTCATTCCCAAGACCAAGGCCGAGGAACGAGCTGCGGGCCAACTCATGGAGCAGGCCAACGGAGTGATCCAGCCGGTCAAGCAGGCGGTGCAGGAGTCGGCCCAGACCCTCGGCCAGGAAGCGAAGGAAGCGGCTCAGCACGCCGCCCAGCAGGTCAAGGAGACCGCCACGCAGGCCGCGCACACCACCGGTGACCATGCTCGCGAGCAGGCCCAGCAGGTGAGCGAGCACGCCCGTCCCACCGGTCGGCAGTAGATCAAACCGGTAGACCCCAGTGCCGCCGCCCCCGTCCATGGGGACGGCGGCGCTCCGACGGAGGCGTTGCCCCCATGTGAGGCCACGACACCCGACGCCCGACCGCCGGCTCCGATCGCGCGACGGGAGAGCAGAGGGCTCCGGAAAGCCCCACCGAACTGCCCAAAAGTTGTGGTGGGCGGTGCTCAAACGCACCGTCAAGGAGTTCCAGCAGGACAGCCTGACCGACGTGGGCCGCCGCACTGACCTACTACGCGGTGCTGTCGATCTTCCCGGCCCACACCTGAAACGCCTCGTCCAGGTCGATGAGGGTGTTGTCCAGGCCAAGAGTGCAAGCCGTTGCACCACAAACCACCCTGACCTGGGTCGTCGCCACGAACTGGACGCCTACTTGCAAACGGGAACCGGTCATGACGTAGAAAGCTCCGCCCCTTGCTCAAGCGGTAGGCAGGGACCAGAGTCCGGCCCGTCCACCCGTCCACCCGTCCACCCGGCCGGGCGGCCCGACCAGCACGCCGATCACTGCATCCGCGCAAGCAGATCGCGGGCGTCGGGCGGGCTGACCGTGTCCGGCGAGGCCATCATGACGAAACTGTCCTCCAGATTGGTGAGCTGAAGCAGTCGCCGTACCGCGGCCGAGACCCCGGCCAGCGTCAGCGACCGGTTCAGCTCGGTGGCGTGCCGCCGGCTCACCATCAGCGCCGATAAACCTTGGGCGTCGATGAACGACACTCCGGACAGGTCGATGACCAGGGGGCCGTCACCGGTGCGCAAGGCGTCGTCGATTCGCGTGCACAGCAGTGGCTTGCCGATGATGTCCAGCTCCCCACGCACCGTAATGACCATCAACCCGTTCATCTGCGCAGTGGAGATCATCAGTTCGTCCATCGCCGCTCCCACCATCTAGGCGTTGAGCGGGGTCGGGCGGGGCACCCTCCAGGAAACTTTCACCCGGAGGTGCGCCCTCGCCGACGCCGCACCTACACGTGTGTCGCGGGTCCGGGCGGCACGGTCACCACGAAACTTCGCGATGGACCACATGACCAAATCATTACTTTAGGCGATCGGTCATATACATAGCGCAGCATACGCCTTGGGAGGTAGCGGCCGCACCCCCAGTTCGGAGCTCTCACCCGGGAGGGCGGACGAGATAGGCCGAAAGGGGGCAGGCAGGCCGTCGCGAAGACGACTCATATGGCTCGGCGGAAACGCTGAGCTAACGCTGATTAGCGGTATCGGGGCCGGGGCCTTGCTTGGAAAGTGCGGCGGCGATGGCTCCGGCGTCGGGCTGCGCTTCATCCAAGCGCACGGCAGGCGCTTGATCCCATCCAGGCGCCTCGTCCCAGCCGGTGAGCCGTAGCAGGCGGAGCACCACCACCGAGGCCGTCACCATCCGGACGACACCCGCGCTGGAGCCTCCCATGCCGAGGCCGGCGGTGATCAGCACGCGAAGGCCGTTCACATCGATGAAATCCAGCTCGCTCAGATCGGCGTAAAAGGGGCCATCGTCTTGGTCCGCCGTATGGGCCGCCCCGGCCAGCGCCGCCATCAAGGCGGGCACCCCGCTACGGTCCAGTTCTCCCTCCAGTCGTATCCCCGGCGGGTGAACCGTCGACGTGATGCGTAACGTCCCGTCGTCGTAGATCGGTGCGCAGGTGGCGCCATTGGTGTCGCCCATGCCAGATCCTCCCGGGGGCTCGTCAAAGAGACCAGCCGCGAGGTCAGGACGGCACGAGATCAATGCAAGTAGGATGCCGCAGGCTCGGGGGCCTACCAACGATAGACACCGCTCTTTCAGGCTACTCGCCAACGGGGTGCCTGACCATCTCCACGCCGGCCACCACACCGATGCCATAACCCTGGCAGGGACGCGGTTGCCGGTCGCCGATGGTTAAGCAGGCAAGAGCGGGTGGTCGCCCCCGTGTAGTTCGTCGGCAAGCGCCCTGAGTCTGGCGGGCGAATCCGGTAACCCCCGGTGAGATCCAGCAGATACGGCATCCGCACGAGGGGATCTGTGTAGGCACCGATCACCGAGGACCGGGCCGATCACTACCGACCTGGCCGCCCTGCGGCAACGGATCCACCACCGCGCAACGGATGCAGGGTCGGCCGAAGAGCGACTGGAGGACCTGCTGCTCGCCGCCAACGAAGCCGCGGTCAACGTTCTGGAACACGGCGGTGGAAGCGGTACCTTGACCGTCTGGCACGACGAGACGGAGCTGACTTTCGACGTCGTCGACACCACCGGTCGGCTCGTGCCTCAGGATGTCCACCACTGGCGCTCATCTCACCAGGCGGGCCGCTCCAACCCGCAGCGAAGTTCACGACAGAACATCCCCGCGGCCTGCGGATACGACCTGGACTCCGTCCTGGAGCGGAATCCGCCATGAGCAGGTCAGCTACATCAGCCGACGGCGCTGGATGACATGCTCGAATGAGGGCAAATCTTCACCAAGGAATTTTTACGCATTTACGGCAGCTTAAATAGCGTGCGTGTTTTGACCGCGATATGGAGGGTAACGAAGCGCAAGTGAGATAATTCACTTCTCACTACCCCAAAAAGAGATAAGGCGAAAAACAATATGAATAACCCTCAGACCGCAGCAAATCCCGGACTCGGCCGCTCGGCCGCGGTATCTCACGACAGGCAGAAGACGGAGACCCGACCGGCTTTCAAAACAACCGAATTCATGGTCTACATCGCCGCGGTGGTCGCGGTTGTGATCACGGCTCTCGTCGTCGGTGACGACACTCGCGGCGCTGCCGGCGACCCCTTCGGCGCCGACCAGGCCATCCGATACATCGTCTTCCTGAGCGTCGGCTACATGGTGGCCCGGGGCCTGGCGAAGGCCGGCAGCTGGGCGCGGCGCGACGACCACCGCTAAGGTCAATCGCCATATCAAAGCCCAAAAACAAGATGATCATGACGCATATCTAAATCTCGCCACCGCGACGACACCGACGAGGTCGACATCGCCCTCTATCGGGCCGGTCTCACTTCGCACGATTTACCCGCACAAGGTAAAAGCGGACTTCGACTATTCAAAAGTGACGAGATGTCGCAAGTGATCACGATTGGGTGCCGCAGGGCAGGGCCGCCGTGAGCACCATTGATCCGACGTTCCTGCTCCACCATCTGCAACACGCGACGCCCCACCAGTCCGAGACGCGCCTGAACGGCCAATGGCGTGCACCACGGCAGCTGCGCAACTTGGCGTGAGCTGAACGTCCTGCCGATCGACCACGCCGATCTCTAAACGCGATGCCGGATCATCGCGATGAACGGCGTCGAGGTCGAGGCGATCTTATTCAGCCACCGGTTCGCCCGGCACTGCCGGACATGGAGGTCAAGCACTGGTTGGCCGAGGTCCGCTACATCGAGGCCCAGCAACAAAAAGCGGTCAACTGGCTGCTGCCCGGCCTGGCGTCGGTGCTGGAGACCACCATCGCCTACGAGCAGGTCGCGGTCGACCTGACCGCCTGGGTGGCCCGGATGGAGCCCGACCCCTACCTCAAACAGGCCTACCACTTCGGGGTCCCGCTGGAAACCGAAGGCCCGCACCCGCTGCCCAGCCTGCGCGCCCACCGCTAGCCGAAACCCGCGGGCGCCGGTTGTCTGGAGGGTCCAGGCGACGATGCCGCCATCACGGGTGAACACCGCCGCCAGCCGATTCCAGGCGCGCGGCCCTGCCGGGCGCGGGCCGTACACGGGCACGACCGGCCGGTCAGCCGTTCTTGCCCATGGCCTGGCGGATCACATCCCGGGCCCGATCCATGATCGCCGTAGGCGTGCCCATCAGCAGGTTCGCGGTCGCCGATTCCACTCCCGGATGCGGATGGGTCGGCGCCATCGCCTCGGCCGCTTTCACCCCCACCGCCAGGGCGCGGCGCTCGGCCTCGCTGGTGTGGGCACGCAGTTGGGTGAACTCATAACGCTCCTCACTCCTGGCGTGGGCCATCACCGCCGCCCGCAGCGCAGCCAGGTTCGTCAGGAACCGCGGATCGCCGGCGCCGGCCTTGTCCATCTCCAGGAGCAGCTGCTTGGCCTCGTGCTCCTCGGCCAGCCGATCGTCCACCACCTCCTTACCGCCGTCGATCTTGAGGCGGGCGTAAGGATGGACGATCTCCTCTTCGGCTGTCTCGTGCACGGCCAGTAGCCGCACCAGCCGCTGGAATGCCTCAGGCCGCTCCTGAGCCGAGGCCTTCTCCACTTCGTCGAACAGATCCCGGATCAGCGCGTGCTGCGCCAGAAGCAGGTCCACGACATCGTCTTGATCCATCAGCTCGGGCACCGTTTGGCGATCACTCATGGCCTTCCCCCCTTGTTCTCGGCCTGCTTACCCCGCCTGGCGGAGGGAATTCGCGCCAGGACGAATCCGAACACGATCAATACCACCCCGAGAGCTAGGAATCCCAGGTCGTAGAGGAACTGCCCGGGCCCGTGCCGGACATGGTGCACACCGAGAATCTGATGGTCGATCACCCCTTCGACCAGGTTGAACACCCCCCAGCCGACGATCATCCAGCCGATGAGTTCCCTCGGGGGAACCGGTCGTGTCCGGGAGAGCAGCAGTACCCCGATGACGACGATGACGAGGCAGCCGAGGTGGAACAGGCCATCACCGATCATGTTGACGTGCTCGTCGTCGGGATACCAGCCACTGAGCATGTGATGCCACCCCATGAGCTGGTGCAAGACGATCCCGTCGATGAAGCCGCCGATTCCGAGGCCGAGCACCAACCCGGCCGAACGGGGGGATGTCCCGCCTGCAGAAGCGGAGACGGATACTCCACTTCGATATGAACCAGTCATGCGCGTCTGATTTCCCGCAGTGAGCGCGGTCACGCCCCACGAAGTCCAATGGTTACTCTCCGACGGGCCAGGAAGAAGGAATGGGGTTTCATGGCGCAGGTGTTCGACGCATCCGCCTACGGCCGCGCCATCGCTGACATCTACGACGATCTCTATGAGGCGACCACGATCGATACCTTCACCACCGAGTGGGCCCACTGGCACGGAACCCCATTCACCGACGCCGGCGGCCCCCGGCTGTCGACCTTCTTGGAAAGAAAAGCCGTCCTGGACCAGTTTCGGGAATTCGCCACGCATCGGTCGATCTACCACCTGAAGGAAGCCGATCCGCACACCTGGGCGATTCCCCGGTTGCGCGGCCGTACCAAAGCCGCCCTGGTGGAGATCCAGATCGATGAGTACGGCGGCGGCCGGCTGGAGCGAATGCACTCGGAGCTGTTTGAGAACCTGGAACTCATCCGCACGGTGCGCGCCCACGGCGGACGCGAGTACCGCCCCCTCGATCTCTATGTCCGCCGCCTTCCGCCCGATTGGGAGGTTTCGGTCCCAGCGCGTACGACAGGCCTACGACGACCTGGCGCAGCCTGCCCGGATGGCGCCGTGGACATAGGCCAGGGATAGTCGGCCTCTGCCGCGATGGCGCGGTGATGGCCCTCAATAAAAGCCCATATCCCGGTCGCGTCGCACGCAACCTGCTTGGCGACATCCACCAAGCAGGTGCGGCTACGAGTGAGGTGACGGCCAGTCCCCCGTGTTCGGATCGACTACGGGATATGCCTTGTATCAAGGTGGCCGAGCTTCTCGAGCCCCGTGCGACTCCCGGGCTCAACGGTGATTGTCGTGCCGTGCCCAGCTTCCGGCCTTCGCCAGACCCCGGGCCAGCATGTAGCCGACGGTCAGGAAGACGATGTATCTGATGGCCTGATCCGCGCCGAAGGGGTCACCACCGGGGCCGCGAGTCTCGTCGTTGACCATCAGTGCTGTGATCACAACCGCGGCCACCGCAGCGAGGTAAACCAGGAACTCGGTCGTTTTGAATGCCGCTCTCGTCTCTGTCGTCTCCTCGGTATGGGATCCGGCGGGTGAGCGACCGACTGTTTGGCCAGGTATGGGATTAGTCATGATGCTCTGTCTCCTCTGCTCTCCTAAGCGCTAGGAAGTTGAAACTGATGCGATGCGACACCCGGTGAGCAATCTGCTCCTCACGGAGCCGGGTGGGACGCCCCCGCGCCCACGAACTCATCGGCCCGCTCCTTGAGCTCCTCGCGCTGCCTGCGCTCTTCCAGATCTTGTGGGTTTGGGTGGTTCTCTTCGATGCGCAGGGCGACACCAAGCGCAAAGAATGTCGGTGCCCATTCGCCGATGAACAGACCCCACCGGTCGGCACGATCGGTGCCCGCGCGCTCCCCGAAGTAGGACGCCATCCACGACGCGACGGACAAGCCGATGGACACGAATCCAGCGGCGTACATGGTGCTGGAGCGCACTCCGATCTTTTGTAGTGCTTGGATCATATTTGCCACCTTGCGATCGATCTGTCCGCGCTGCATACCCGGCCTCCCGTACCTATAACAGGACGTTCGAGCTTTTAACCTGCGATTACAACCAAGAAGACCTCTGAATTACCCGCAAGCCATGCCCCCACGTTGATGTCGGCTCGCATGACGGTGAGCTTGCAGATCTGGCCCAAGTCACGCTCGACCGCAGAGTCAGTTCTTCGGCGAGGAGCCGATATGTATCTGCCAGACGCACGGGCAGTAGATCGGAATTAGCTGAGCGGCACCCCGACCGTCATCGCTCCAGCCTCGCTCTGGCACCATCTATCATCGTCGGGTCTCCTGGAATCTGAACTGCTCCGAAAAAGCAAAACGCCTCAGCAAAGAGTGAAGTTGCCCGGCCTGTGAGTTCACAGGCTCGCGAGGAGGAGATTCATTTCACAGCACAGCATGACTGATGCGTCATCACCTTCCTCGCCGAACGGATCGACCGGACGTCACCCCCTCATCCAGTGGCAAGGCCCGACGCAGAAGGGCCGCGGCAGCTGATCGCCCAGATCTGAACGGCGCCAAGCTGGAGTCAGCGATCGTCAGTGCTCAACCGGCAAACCTGCCGACTATCGGTCCATAGCACCGTTGGTTCTCGTTATAGATAGAAATGTTCGCCGATTCACATCCGTCGTCTTGGTGGCAGTGAGCGCGTGGGCGGTGCCGGCCGTGACCGGCCGACGCGCGGCAGACCGCCGAGGGCGGGCTGCCTTTAAAAGCGAACAGATAAGTTACGTTCGATCTTGAAGTGGGGCCTGTCGGACTGCCGAACATGGCTGTGACGCAGTAGCTTGCCTGAGTCTTAAGGGACAGTCTGAATCCTGTGGCGCCCGACGAGAGACGTGGTGGCGAGCCGTCGGGGTTGGGTACACGGGAGCAATGCCTACGGGTCCATTTTCCAGATCGCGCCGTTTGAGAACGGCATCTTCTCGTCCTCGGTCCCGTCCTGGCCGACGGCCCATACCGTCGACGCCCCAGGACGCCGGGCGAGCTGTGCCACCGTCCGGCCGCCCAAGGGTCCACGGGCGATCGGGTGGTTTTCCCACTCCCCGCCGGTGAAGTGGGCCAGGTTACGAGGGGCGGTCGCCCAGAGGCCGCCGGCGCCGTCAGAGACGATGCTTCCGATGGAGGATCGTTCGGGCATGACCTTGACCGTCCATCGGACGCCGTCCCATTTCATCAGCACCGGTCTGATGCACGTCATCTCCTCTTCACCGCAGATCCAGTACATCGAGCCGAGCACCCACACCTCCCCTTGGTCGCCGACGGCGATGTCGCGCACGCTCGTCTCGCCTTGGTCCTTGTACACGCGCGGAATGGGCGGCCGGGGAACCGGCCTCCATTCACGGCCGGTCCATCGGGCAAGCGCGGGATGGCCGTCTTTCTCTCCCGCGATCCACAGGG
>NZ_FZOD01000086.1 GCF_900188345.1 Streptosporangium subroseum
GCATTTCCCCCGCCCGCACCAGGCAGGCGACGCTGCAGTACAACCCGAGCCGGATGTGGCGGCCCTTGCCGCCCGGCGCGCGCTCGAGGAGATACCAGCCGGCCGGCACCCACACCCCGCGCTCGGCGCGTTGACACACCCGGCAGAAAAACGACCGCTCACTCTCCTGGTGCCCGCCCCGGGTCGCGGCCAGGCCGCCGCGGCGCCGCGAGGCCGGAACTGGCAGCTGCTGTTCGTCGGTGCTCACGGCGCACCACCCTGCCAGAGACACCCCGGCCCCGCAGAACCACACGCCTTCCGCCGACACCGACCGGTGGCGGGGCCGGCCCCGGTGCGCGACGCGCGCACCCCGTCGCCGGCGACGCGATGAAGGCGGGAGCCGACAGCCGACTCGCTCAACTTGACAAGAAAAAATGACAACACCGAAGCGACACCATCCAGCACCACATGAAGATTAAAACGGATTGTCCAGGTCAACCCATGGACACCATAAAAACCATTTGTCAGACTCATCCCCACAGAGTCAAAGATCACAAATCACGATCGCGGACAAAGGTATCTCCCGATACGGGCGGCCTTCGGCCGAAAGACCGGCGCTGAGCTGGGCGGACGCAAGGAGGTGGTCGGCGTGGCGTGGGTGACCAAGCTGGGCCCCTCCATCTCGCAGGTCGACTACCGCCTCACCGAGGGCGCCGGGTGCCGGCACGAGCACCTCGGCGAGCACCAGGGCGACGCGCAGATGGCCTACCGGCTGACCGATGAGCGCGGCCTGATGTGGATCGGCGAAGGCCTGCGCAATGTCGGCATCACCCCGGGCAGCGCGTTGACCGCCGAGCAGTATGAGGCCGCGCGAGCCCTCATGGACGGCCGCCACCCGGAGTCCGGTGTGGTGTTGGTGGAGGCGAAGAAGGCCGTCGACCCGCGCGCCATGCTCGGCGGCGCACCGCTGCTGCAGGCCCTGGAGCAGACCGTGGCGATGCGCGAGATGACGAACGTCGGCGCGCTGCTGGGCGGCAACACCAAGATGGCCGAGCGCGCGGCGCAGCTGGCCCGCGGCGTGCAGCGCAAGGGCGAGGCCTACCTCGTGTCGTATGAGGACGCGCGCAAGCTCGCCCGCGCGGCCGCCCTCGACCTGAGCAACGTGTACGAAGGCGAGCAGCTCGCCGAGGCACGGCGCTGGCGAAAGGCTCGGGTACGAGTCGGCAACCGCGGCTACGACCTCACCATGGACATGACCAAATCCGTCAGCGCGCTGCACGGCCTGTCGGCCCCCGCGGTGGCGGCGGTAGTGGAGAAGGTGTTCGCCGAGTCGGTCATCGAGACCGTCGCCGCGGTGGAGGGCTGGGTCGCCTACGGCCAGCGCGGCCGCCAGGGCCGCGGCCGGCTCGCCAAACGCACCGACAGCAGCGGCCTGCTGGGCTGGGTGATGTGGCACCGCACCGCCCGCCCGGTCGACGGCCAAGCGCCCGATCCGCATCTGCACGCGCACGTGCAGATCGCCAACATGGTGCACGGCACCGACGGCAAGTGGTCGGCCGTGGCCGCCGGCGGGCGCGACCTGCACCGGCACGCGCACGCCGCCGACGCCTTGGTCAAGGCCCGCGTCCGGCGCCGGCTGACCGAGGATCTCGGGGTGAGGTGGGAGCGCGATCCGGTCACCGCGGCATGGGAGATCGCCGGTATCGGCGAGGCGATGCGCACCCGGTTTTCCAAGCGCGACGGCCAGGTGAAGGCGATGCTGGCCGACCATGGCATGGACTACGACGCCACCCACCAGCATGCCCGGCGGGTCGCCAGCGCCACCAGCCGCCAGCCGAAACAGAGCTCAACGGCGGGCGCAGACTCGCTCGTGGCGAACTGGCACGCCCAATGCGCGGCCGACGGCATCGACGCCGCCGCCGAGCTGGCCGCGTGCCTGCACCCCGGCGAGGGCCTGCCGCAGCGCCCCGGCGCCGAAGAGATCGCGGCGTGGATCTGGCGGGAAGGCGCCGGGTTGACCTCCCACACCAAGATGGTCAGCCGCGCCGATGTGCTGGCCGCCGTCATCGACGCCTGCCCCGACGGGGTGACCGACCTGGCTGAGGCTGAGACGCTGACCGATGAGGTCCTGGAGTTCGGCCCCGCGGTACGGCTGCCGGATGCCGGGGCCTCGCACCTGGTCAACTCCGCCCGCTACACCTCCGCCGACATCATCGACGCCGAACAGCAGACCTTGCACATCACCCGCGCGCGCTACGACGAGGGCGTCGCCGTACTCGACACAGATGTGGCCGAGCTGGCGATCGGGGCCTTCGAAGTCGGCTACGCCTTCACCTTCTCGCTCTCCCAGCGCCAGGTTCTGCAGCGTTTTTTGTGCGCCGGGCACGGGGTGGACGCGCTGATCGGCGTGGCCGGGGCGGGCAAGACGACCATCATGGCGGCCGCCCGCTCGGCGTGGGAAAGCCGCGGCCTGGTGGTCGCCGGCGCCGCGACCGCCGCGGTGGCGGCCGCGAACCTGAGCGCCGAGTCCGGCATCGGCGCGCGCACCATCGCCGCCTGGTTGATGCACATCGCCGACCCCGAACGCCCCGGCCTGGACGGCGTCGACGTCCTGGTCATCGATGAGGCCGCGATGGTCGACGACCGCGACCTGGCCGCACTGCTGAGCGAGGCCCAGCGCACCGGCACGAAGGTCGTCGCGATCGGCGACCCGCTGCAGCTGCGCGCGGTCGGCGTCGGCGGCACCTTCGCCGCGATCCACCGCCAGACGGGCGGCCTCGTTCTCGAGGAGAACCGGCGTCAGCGCGACCCGATCGAGCGCCGCGCCCTGCAGCTGTGGCGCGAAGGCGAGCGCGGCGAGGCGCTGCACACCTTCAGCCAGGGCGGACGAATTCACGCCGGGCGCGATGCCACCGACACCCAGGCCGCGCTGCTGGCCGATTGGAGCAGCGTTCGCACCAGCTACGGCCAGGTGCACGACGAGCTCGCCGCCGTCCTGGTGCTCGCCGGATCCAACGCCGACACCGAACGAATCAACACGGCCGCCCGCGCGATCCGCCGACAAAACGGGGAGCTGGCCGGTCCCGATGAGCTCTACCGGTTGCCCGGCGGCCGCACCCTGGCGTTGGCGGTCGGTGACCATGTCCGGCTGAGAAAGAACGACTACCGCTCGCGCAAGAGCAGAGGAAAGCGCGCGGACGTGCTCAACGGCTACCGGGGCGCCGTGGTTGCGATCAACGCCGACCGCTCGGTGGTGGTGCAGTGGCGACGGCCCGGCGCCGATGGCCCGGTCCTGGTTGAGGAGCGGGTGAGCCCGGCCTACATCAGTGCCGGCGGCCTGAGCCACGGCACCGCGATGACGGTGGCGGCCGCCCAAGGCCTGAGCAGCGAGCACGCGCTGGTCTACGGGATGGGCCTGGACCCGCACACCCTGTATGCGGCGATGACCCGCGATCGGCTCAGCGCTCACCTGTATCTGCCGCGCAACGTGCTGGAGTCCGACGCCGACCGCGCCCGCCACGGCGAACCGCGCAACCCCACCGAGGAACTGCAGCGCGCTCTGGACGCCTATGCCGCAACCCTGCAAGGCGACCGTGCCGATCGGCTCATCACGGCTGAACCTGAACCGATCGCCCACCGGCAGGGCCAGCCGGCGAGGTCCGTCGACCGGCCCGCCCACCTTCCGGCGACGGCCTGCGCGCAGGCCGCGCGTGCCCTCAGCCCCTCGGCTGCCTTGCTGAGTCTGGTGCGTTCCCGGGACGGGATCGCGCTGCTGAGCGATGCCGAGCTGGCGCAGCGCCTGGCCGATCTGGCAGGCCGTACCACCACGGGGGCCGCGAGCGCCGCCGATGCCGACCAGTGGATGCGCCGGCTGGCCGAGCATGGCGGCGGGCCGGGCGAGCACGCGGTCCGGGCCCGCCGGGCCGAGCTCGCCGAACAGCTCGCCCGGATCCAGGCCGTCGAGACCGCCGAGAGCAGCGCCGCCCGCCTGCAGGAGGCCATGCAGGCCCTCACCAACGGCCGGGCCACGACCACCGCCCTGCGCCACCGGGCCCGGCGCATCGAGGCCCGGCTGGGTGCGCTGAAAAGCTGGTGGCCCGGCGACCGGGACGAGCGCACGCGACTGCGCAGGGAACTGGTGGAGGTGCGCATCCGCGTGGAGCAGGTCGATGCCCGCAACGAGCGCCTTCGCCGCCAAGGCCCGGCCCTTCAGGACGCCGCCGAACAGGCGGCCGCCGCGGCTGCCGGCCTCCAGGCTCCGCCCCGGTCGGCCTGGCCGCAGATACGCGCCCAGCACGCGCACCTGAACGGCGACTGGGGGCAGATGCTGCGCGCCGCCCGTGCGGTCGACGTCGATGACGCCGACCGCGCGGCCGCCCAGGCCCGCAGCCGCTACATCCTTCTGCGCCGCGAGCTCGGCGCCGCGATGGACGAAAGCCAGCGCTGCGATGACCTGCCGCCGGACCAGCGCCAGGCCGAGCACGACGCCCGCGCCGAACACATTCAGCGCCACGCCGCAGCCACCACCTCGAGCGACCGGCCGACACCCACACCGGTGATGCGCCGCAGCCCGGCCGCCGAGCCGTATCGGCCGCCGGTCATTGGCCACAACGGGCCGTCTCAAGGCCGGGGATACGGCCGATAGCCGTCTGCTCGGGTCAGCGTGATTCTTGTCGGTCACACCGGCATCCCCTGACCATCGTCGGCCAACTGCAGCCGGTAGCGGCCCGGCGCGACAGCAGCGCCGTCGATGAGAAGCCGTTCATCGTCGGTGTAGGTGATGCCCTCGCTCACGACCAGCACCGGCAGCTCTTCGTTGAGGTCCATGACCAGCCAGTCTGCTCAGACGGCCCAGCACGCATTCCCCAAACGGCGCATCGGGCCATGTCCAGATCGGGACCAGCGAGCTGGACCTCTGACCAGGCGCCGACCCCGGTACAGGGTCGCCGGGCATTCACTCATTCACTGGCTTGGATCAGCCATGAAGTTGACGATTGTGATGGCGAGCAACACGGTAGCGGCGAGGCCTCCGGCCCCGAAGAGGATGGCCCCGGCAGGAGTGGCCCCACCGAGCCATGACAACACGCCCCCCGCAAGGCCGATGATGACAGCGGCAAGCAGGATGATCGCCAACCAGATCGCACGGTTGTGAGGCACGGCACGGGCCTTTCCTTCGGAAGATCAGCAGATCCTCGCGGTCTCTTGGCCCGGGATACGATCATATTTCTGTGCTTAGCGCTGCTCACGGTCGCTGCCCCTGATTTCCGCTGCTCACAGCGTTGCTGGGGATCGGCCAGCTGAGCGACATTCGATCCACCGGTGTTGACAATGGGGTGAGATCAGCATCGCGGGCAGCACCAGAAGCCCGAGAAGAAGGCTGGCCGAGCGTTGCGCAGCTCACTGTGCGCAGTCCCGTGATGGCGTGTCCATAACCGGACAGTCTGCGCACCATCGCTTCGGAGTGGATGTCGTAGCGGCCAGGCGACGGTCATCATGAGACCTCCCCCATCCGCTCAGGTCCGCCAAGGAGAGCGCCGCCATGATGGTTGGAGTACTCGACTGGTTCGCCACCCGCTTTGAAGAGCTGGAGCAATGGGCAGACGATCGATTCGGGCCAGACTCTCCCCGCGCCCGGACCACGCTGATCGGCGGACTGGTGGCCGTCATCGCCACCGGAATCAGCGCCGTGTTCTTGGTCGGCTGGATGTTGATCACCATCGTGAACGCGGTGCTCAGTTCCCTGAGCCAAGGCGTGGTCGTGGTCCTGCAGTCACGGCTGACCGAGGTGATCACCCAGCCGGTTCAGGCCTACCTCAGCGCCCACGCCAAAGCCCTGCCCACCGGCGCTGATGAGATCGGGACGGCCGTGATGCTGTCCGGACTGATCGTGTGGGCCCTTTGCGTGTTCTTCCGCTCCCGCATCGCGCAGCTCGGCTGGATCCTGTACGGCATCGCCGTCACGGCCATGGTGTACGCGGGCAGCCCGCCCGACGGCCGGTGGCTGGCCGCCGGGGTAGCGCTCCTGTACTGGGTGGGGTTGTCGCTACCGGCGTTGGCCGGGATCGGCCGCCGGCCCCACACCGTGGTCAATATTCACCCTGACCCGCGCCCTGCCCGCGAAGCTGTCGACCAACTTCAAGAACATCTGGCCGAGACCCGCACTCGCGTAGACCGGCTGGAGAGCGCAGGCGTCGCCCAGCTTCACGAGGACCTGGCCGAGACCCGCACTCGCGTGGACCGGCTGGAGGCCGCAGGCGATGAGCTGGCCGCCCGCCGCACCGGCGGCAAACGCGACCCAGGTGAAGGCGAGGACTGAGCCCACCCACCCTCAGGGGCCAGCAAGGCACTCCCGGTGTCCTCCCCTGGAGAAAAGGAGCCATGATGTCCGGGCCTCGCGACTACAGCAGAGCTACCCGAGCGGCCCTCATTCAGTTCAGTGGCGGCCTGTGCTACTGGCCAGGCTGCCCAGAACCCGTCCTGCGGCGTGTGGAGCAGGTGTGGCGCATCACCGTCGAGATCGCCCACATCCGTGCCGCTGAACGTGGTGGTCCCCGCTACGACCCGACCATGAGCGATGACCAGCGCCGCGATTTCGCCAACCTCCTGCTGCTGTGCACCGCCCACCACGATCACGCCGATGAACACCCCGAACGAGTCCCCGTCGAACTCCTGCTGCGCTGGAAGGCCCAACGCGAGGCTGACCCCTACCAGGCGCTCGAACGATTACGAGAAGTCACCCCGGCGGGCTTGCGCCGGCTCGTCGCCGAAGGGCTGCAAGAGCACGACGCCAAGGTGCTCGACGCGCTCGCCCGTCTGGAACACAGCGACCAGGACGCCGCCAGGCTGATGCGCAGTCTGGTCGACGAGCTCACCGAGGCCTACAGCGTGCAGCGCCGCCGGATGTTGGATGCGGACCTGGTGTACGAACTGAAAGACGCCGCACACACGCTGTCCAAGATGAACGGCACCCTCGGTGATTTCATCGAGGCGACCCGCACCCTCAGGCGGAAATTTCCGCGCGGCGATGAATAGTGACCGCGTCCGAGGGCTCAGCGCGCTCTGCTGCGCTTCGGCCCCGATCCGTCAGGGTGCCGTCCACCACGCCGGGTGCCTGGTCGTTGGAGGCCCGAGTATGGCCGTCGCTCCCCGGCCCTCAAGGCCGCGTCCTCGCTGCGCTCGGCCACGGTCTTGACCGCCGGAATCGTCGACGGCCCGAGGGCCACCACAACGACCAGGCACCCGCCGCCATGTCGCATTACCCATGAGAACGTGGCCTTCTCGCCGGTAGCCGATCAGTCCTCGCCGGCAGCGCCGGCACCGCGCGATCATCCCGGTTGGGGGGCAACCAATGGGACGACGGCGATCGCGGAGTGGAAGAGCCACAGATCGGCCAAGTCCGAGCCCGCAGGCAGGGCCGGGCGCTCGTCCGGGCCGATGAGCAGGAGGAGTGACTGGGCAGCGTAGGCGGCCGTCGTCCACGCCGTCGGATGACTGGTCGCGAAGCGACCGCTGCTCAGCGGTTCGGGTACGGCGCTCACCAGAGGCGCGGTGGTGGCGAACGCCTCGGCGGGAAGCGAGAGCAGGATCATCTCGGTGTCGCTGGCGAGGTCAGCGGCCATGTGCCGATCGCGGGCGTGGGCGAACGGGATCGGCGCGTCGGCGTCGCGATGCAGCATCGATTGGAATCCCCAGTCGGCTGCGGTGGAGGGGGCAAGTGCTTGGGCGGGGATGTAGACCGCCGGGGCGGGCATGCCCAGTACGTCGTGGTCCAGGCGCGTCCACAGCCCCACGCCGGCGGAGGGATTGGGGTGGGTGCGGGAGGCGCGGCGGGCGGTGCGGGCAGGACGGCGAGGCTGCTTGCGGCTCACGATGGCCTCTCTGCGGTGATCGTCTCGGCGGGGCGACTCAGCTTCGGCGCAGGTGAGCCCGCCCCTCTGGCTTCATCGTGAGCATCACCTCCTGATCGCACGCCTGCAACCGTTTCACCGATGTCGGGGAAGGCTGCATGTCTGCGGGGTGCTCCCCGCGATCCAGTCCGGCCAGGTAGAGGCGGAGATTCACGATGAAGGGTAAGGGATTAACAGGGTTTCGGGACTTTCGGGACGCCCCTATACGCGTACGTGCGAGACGGTGCGCCTGTCGCGGCTTAGGCTGGTAGCAGGATACGAAGGAGAGACCTGGTGACCGCTCAGCCGTACGGCCCTGCCCCGACCCCGGTTCCCGAGCGCACGCCCAAAGCCATCCGCGCCGCACTCGCGCCGCAGCACGTTGAGGCGTTTGACCGGGAGTACCGGGCGGCGATGGCCCAGGCGACCGAGGAACTTGATCTGGCTCCGGCCCTGGACTTCGTTGAACGCTGGTGGCCGATCGCTGTGCTGTGCGCCCGGGGGGAATATCAGCGGGTGACGGAGATCGCCGCGGGCATCGCAGGGCGCGCTGAGCGCGGCCAGGATCTCGCGACGGTCTCGTGGGATGTCGCCGAGGCGCGGCTGCGCGCCCGGATCGCCGCCGGCGAGTAGCGGTAGGTGTATCGGGTCGAGCACGATCCCGATGTCCTGGCCCAGCTTGAGGCGCTGCCTGTCGAGGCGCTGCCGTTTTACCTGGAGCTGCGCGCCGCGTTGGAGACCGCTCCGTGGGGGTTTCCGTCCGCGTCCGCGATCAATCCCGACGGGCCGTTGCGCTCGGCCGCGTTCGGTGACCACAAGCGTGGCCTGGCCTTCTTCCTGATCTTGGAGGATCAACGGCGGGTCGCCGTGGTCAAGGTCCTTTGGGCCGGCTGATCCGCCCGGTTAAGAGCAAGGCCCGGAGGGTTTTCCGACTTTTCTGACACTCCTTCGCGCGCGTGCGTGCGAAGGACGGATGGCCTGTTTTGGGCCCGCGATCGGGGTTGGCGTCGTAGCCTCGGATGGCCAATCTGCGATCGCAAGGAGGTCAGTTCGTTGACCAAGTGGGCATACGACGAAGATCGCACGTACCACGGTGTGTGGGATCGGGGGACGGGCGAGAGCTGGATCGAGGCCGAGCTGGCGGAGTACGGTCCGACCGAGCGCCTGAAGGTGATCGTGCTGCGGCGCCTGGAGCCGACCGGCGAGATGGCCTACCGCGTAGGAGAGATGGGGTGGGGCTACAACGGCGGAGGAACCAGCGCGGCGGCCTCAGCGATCTTGGCCGACGCCCTGGGACAAGAGCCCTCCTCGGAACTGCGTGAGGCCTTCTGCGAGGACGTGCTATCGCAGTTCATGGACGAATGGCGGCTTCGGCGAGGCGCGGTGCTGCGCTGGGTACGGGGCTGGTGCGCCCAGCACAACGTCACCGATCTGCCCGACGTGGTCGCCCAGCTCCCGCCGGTCGACTCCTACAAGTACGGCGAGCGCCCGGCCGCGGTCACAGAGCAGCAGCACCGCCGGGTGTCCGGCAAACCGGGCAGGCCTATCCGTTGAACGGCGAAAGGCGAAGCCCTCTTGGTCCTACGCCACTTGACCGTCGGGCACTAACCGGAGAGTCCGTGACCGGCGCGGTGCATACCGTGCGCTGCCTGGAAGATCCCGGCCACGACGACGACCACTAGGGCCGCCTCCGCGTCCAGAACCCCCAGCCCAAGCACGACCCCGACTACACCCGCCATGATGTTCCCTGGACTGAGGACGTCCCGGCGCCGCATGTCATCGACTGATCTCTCTGGCCGGCAGGACACGGGACCACCGAAGACCTGTGGTCCCGCTATGGGGTTGATCACAAATGTCGGTGCTTGCCCCTACTGTGTCCACAGGCTTGGAGCGATCCAGGCCAGTGCCGCGAGGAATGTCCTTGTGGCCGCCCGAAAGAGGGGTTCGCGTGGCAGGAAAGACCATCTTCATCGCCTTCGCTATGGAGGACGAGGTCAGCCGGAACATGTTCACCGGCCAGCGAGTGAATGCCAAGACCCCCTTCGAGTTCATCGACATGTCGGTCAAGGAGCAGTACGAGTCGGAGTGGAAGACCAGGGTCCTCACGCGGGTGCGTCGCTCAGACGGTGTCATCGCGCTCATCAGCAACAGCACGCCGAAGGCCGAGGGGCAGCTCTGGGAGATCCAGTGCGCCCTCGATGAGGGCAAGCCGCTCATCGGTATCTGGATGGGAGATTACCGGATCAAGCCCCCCGTCATGGGGCCCGCTCCTTGTAAGGTCTGGACCTGGCAGAACGTCGCTGACTTCATTGACGATCTCTAAATCGTGAAGCGCGCACTCCTGGTCGGCATCGACTACTACGCAAACATGAACGGACTCAAGGGCTGCGCAAACGACGTGCGCGCCCTGCTGCCACTGCTGGCACGTAACGAGGACAACTCCCCTAACCTGCACTGTCTCATGGTCGCGGCTGAGGAACCGGCCACGGCGCTGACGCGGGAAATGTTGCTGCAGCACATCGACAGGCTGCTAGCTCCTGGGGCCGACTTCGCACTGTTCTACTTCGCCGGGCATGGCAGTCGCACCGGCAGCGAAGTCACGCTGGTGACCTCGGACGGTACTGGGTCAACCGTCGGAGTCCGCTTCAGCGAGGTGCTGGAGAAGATCAAGGCATCCAAAGTTCAGGAGGTAATCATCATCCTGGACTGCTGCTTTTCCGGAGGCGCCGGCGCCATCCCTCTTCTCGGCGACGACGCACTACTTCCCAACGGCTTGTCGGTCCTGACGGCTAGTCGCAGCGATCAGGTATCGATGGAGACACCTGCCGGGCGTGGCCAGTTCTCGACCTACCTCGAGGGAGGCCTGGAAGGAGGGGCCGCCGACGTGCTTGGCCACATCACCGTGGCGGGTCTGTTCTCCTACCTGTCTGAATCTTTCGGAGCTTGGGATCAGCGCCCGACGTTCAAGGCGAACATCGACCGGCTCCATGACGTACGCATGTGCGAACCAGCCGTATCGCTATCGACACTGCGTCAGCTGCCGACATGGTTCCCGACGGTCGACCACGAGTTCGCCCTGGATCCGAGCTATGAACCGGACGCCGTTCCTCCTCACCCTGAGCACGAGAAGATCTTCTCTGAGCTACAGAAATGCCGGGCAGTCAAGCTCGTTGAGCCGGTTGGCCATGTACATATGTACTACGCCGCCATGCAGTCCTTGGGATGTCGTCTGACACGGCTCGGCCAGCACTACTGGGCGATGGCGGAAGCGGGGCAGATATGACGATCGTCGGAGTAAGCGGTCATCAGCGACTTCCGGAAAAGGCGCGTATCCATGCCGAGCAGAAGATCCGCGCCCTCCTGGCTGATCAGCCCCTGCCATTGATCGGTGTGAGCAGCCTCGCAGAGGGAGCTGACCAGCTCTTTGTCGAGGTACTGCTTCAAAGCGATGGCACGCTACGCGCCGTCGTGCCATGTCAGGGCTACGAGACCACCTTCGAAGGAACTGCCCGACAGGCGTACCACCGGTTCCTGGCCGACGCGCAGACCGTCACGACGCTCGACTACGACGAACCGGGAGAGGCCGCCTACGACGCGGCCGGACTCTTCGTTGTCGAGCACTGTGAGGTTCTGGTGGCGATCTGGGATGGCAAGCCTGCGCGAGGTTTGGGCGGTACGGCCGATGCTGTGGCACATGCGCGCCGACTCGGCAGAGAGGTCATAATCATCTGGCCTGAGGGCGTCGAACGAGCATAAGCAGACGTGTCTCATCTCGTTAGAACGGATCACAGCGACTGGATTCGCTCGTAGCTGGGCGTTTTCGCATCACGGGACCACGGTGGCTTCGGGGTCCCGTGATGTGTGAGCTGCAGAAGCACTTGGGGCCGAGGCAGGGGCTGAGAGCTGTGGTGGGTCAGGGGTAGCGGTCGGCCTGGGCGAGCGTCTCAACGCTGATGTCACCTGCTGGACTGCTTTGCTCCGCAAGGACCTGAACAACTTGGTTAGTGAACCGGGGGTCCTGCGGCCGACTTCGCCCTTAGTGTGGACGATGCTGATGTGAGCGATCTCTTTCCCGGACACGATGAAGCGATCGAGGGCGAGGGGATGCCGTACTTGGCTGGAGTCGGTCATCATAATCGGGGCTTGAAGGGCGATGTCCCGCGCTTCCAGCGCGCTCTCAGTCAAGGTGTAGCTGTGGAGCACCCCTTCCAGGAGCGTGCCATCGTTCAGCCGGAGGCCTACCCAGGGGACGGTTCCGCGAGGACGTGCACCGAGGGAATGAACCCAGACACCTCCCTGGGGCTCAAATTCCGCTGGCACACGTCGCCGGTTGAGTAGGTAAAGGCCGCAGGCGATCGACGAAGCAACCAGCAAGATCGATGCGATGCTGTTAGCGGCGAGATGGACGTTCTGGCGCAGGTATCCAGTGCCGCTCTTGGCCCAGGCCTGTACATCGACCAGGAACGGCAGCCAACTGTGCGGAACGGCGATGAGTAGGAGAAAGGCGGCGACGCCGGTGGTCACGAGGCCGACGGCAAGGATCTCGATGAGTTCGTTCAGCCCTGTCGCGCCGGAGCGTGGCCGAAGTCGTTCACGCAGGCGAAGATAGAGCCAGCCAGGGACCAGAGCCAGAAGCAGCAGGCCGATCCCGACGTCGCCGGGGATCATTTAGTTATTACTCTCCGCTGTCGGACTTGTTCCTGACTCGGCTGGGGTAGGAGCGGCCGGTGGCGAAATGGACGCCGATGGCGGAACGAACCCTTCAGGAAGGCTGACGTTTTTCAGGACTTGGGCGCCTTCGCGGAAATCCCCATTCCCGGCAACCGTCGTCTCAGGTTCTGGGCGGGGCCGTGGATTCTGCCTATCTGTCATTCGGCCAAGTGTGCCGTACTGGGCGGCAAAAGGGCGCGGCGATCTTTACCCTTCGTTCTCAATCATGGCCGCGCGCGCTCGGCACCGGGGCTTGATCGACAATGGGACGGTCAGTGGCGTTATGGGCCGACATGGGCGGGGTTACCGCCGCCCACCGTTCCGACGCGGGTCAGCGGGGTTTGCGCGCGGCCGGGGTCGGCGTGGGCGGCAGCCCGTAGATCGGCGCCGTGTTAGCGGAAGCGATCGAGCGCGTCGGCGTGGCCCGTCATTCTGTGGCACTCCAACCTGTGCAAACTCCTTTTCCGCAACTGAAGTGGGCGGTTGATCAGCAGGTGCGCCGGGCCGCAGGCGGACCTTACTCAGCCGCCTCCTCTGTGCTTTTTTCCAGCGTTGCGGTACCGAGCTGATCGGGAAGCAGTACACAGGTTGGCACTGGGCTCGGCAGCGTCGGCGGATGCGACCAAATGCGTACCTTGCGGAAGTCGACCGTGCCGCCGGAGAACTTCGCCTCGTCGAAGTAGATCGTGCCGCCGGAAAACCGCGCGCCGTCGAAGCAGACCGTGCTGCCAGAGAACTCTGCCACAGCAAAGTCGATCTTGCTGCGGGAGAACTTCACGTAGTCGAAGTAGATCGTGCTGCCAGAGAACTTTGCGCTGTCAAAGCTGATCTCTCCGCCGGAGAACCCCGTCTCGCGGAAGTCGATCTTCCCGCCGGAGAACTCTGCATGGTCGAAGGCGACCCCGCTACCGGCGAACTTCGCATCGTTGAAACCGACCGGGCTGCCGGTGAACTTCGCGTCGTCGAAGGTGACCATGCCACCGGTGAACTTCGCACGGCTGAAGCCGACCTTGCCGCCAGAGAACTTCGCCTTGTCAAAGCAGACCGCACCGCCAGAGAACTTCGCCTCGTCGAAGGTGACCGCACCGCCAGAGAACTTCGCCTCGTCGAAATAGACCGTGCCGCCAGAGAACTTCGCATCGTCGAAGTAGACCGTGCCGCCGGAGAACACGGTGCCGCTGAAGTAGACCGCGCCGTCGGAGAACACCGCGCCGCTGAAGTAGACCGTGCCGCTGGAGAACACCGCGCCGCTGAAGTCACCGCTGTCGAAGACGACTCCAGTGAAGTCGAAGGTGTGGCCTTGCCAGGATGTGGCGGCCTCCTTGCGCAGGTGGGTGGTGACGACGCGGATGATGGTGTTGCGGACCTCGCGCAGGCTGGCGAAGGCCAAACGTTCGGCTGGGTCGCCGTTGTCGCCGGGGTCGGGGATGTACGGCATGCGCAGGTAGGCGCACAAGACGTCGATCATGGTTTGGCGGAGCTCCTGGGTGGGAGCGTCGTCGGCCAGGCCGGCGAGGGCATGTGCCCCGGCGAGGCGCACTGCTGGGGAGTCATGGCCAAGGTGGTTGGCGGCGGTGGCGAAGCGTTCGTTGAACAGCTTGGTCGCCTCACGCTGGTGGGCCTCGTCGGCACGGACCTCGGCGGCTTGCTGGCGTTGTTCGGCGGCTTCGGTGACCTTCTGCTTGCGGTAGGCGACGACTAGGGCGATGACGCCACCTACGCCGGCGACTACGGCGAAGGAGAGCTTGAGCAGGTCTAACAGGCGGGGTAGCGAGATGCCTTTTTGTCCGACTGGGGTGAGCACGGGGAAGTCGAGGATCCATAGGGCGCCGGCGAACAGACCGGCGCTAAGCAGGACCGATCCCGTCAGGGCGAGGGCGAGAACCGGCCCGATCCGGGCGAGCCGCAGTCCTTGGCCGGGGACGGCTTTCGCGGGGCCCTTGCCTGGTGGGATGGGGGTTGGTTCGTCTCGGTTGGCCACGAGATCAACAGTGAAGGAGGCGGTGCGGGTTATCAGCCGTTTCAGTCAGAAAAGTTCCCGGGCGGAGGCACCAGAAGTCGTATGGCACCACGGTCCGGCCCCTCGCTCAGGTGGTTTGGCCGACGACCGGCCGGCCCTGGCGATTTCGGCATGGTCGGTGCCGATAGTGCGGTCCCTGGGGTCAGGGACTGAAGCGGGTGGCAACGTCGTTGGCCTGCTCCTGATCCAGCCAAGCGACGAGCTCTGACTTCCAAGCGAAGAGCCGACCGTGACTGTTGAAGAGCGGCTCGATCTTGCACATGTGTCGCATCCAACGCAATGTCCCCTCGGCTCGCCGAGTGAGCGCCGCGATCTCCCCCATGACAACGGGGTTGAGGACCAGCGAGACAGTCATCGTTGGTAAGCCGCTGCGTCGCAGGTCACGGAAGACTGTGCAGGGCGTCGGGGCCGCACCCTCGCTTCGGCGGGCTCTGACCGTCTGACTCTTTCGCATTCGATCAGCTCACCACAACGAGAAATAAGATCTTTCTCACCGCCAATAACTGTTCCGCTGTTCCTTAACCCTGCATCAGGGCAATCAGCAGGATCGAGGTGTCGCGCGGGCCCCGCGCGCTCTGCGTCGGCTGCGGCAGAGTTCGAGTGCACGCCGGACCGTCTCGGTAGCCGGGACCCACAGCACGGGCTCCTCATTCTTGGGCCGGGCCGCTGGAAAGATGCATAGTGGTCTCTTGACGAGCCCAATTCAAATGGGCGAACTCCATTGCCGCGTTGACGGCCGCCGTGTAGGTCCAGGCTGTCCGCTGCTCTGCGCCCCATCCATGCCAGGTGCCGCCGCTAGGGGAGGGAACATGAACGAGGACGAGCACCCCGTCGGTGAGCCAGCCCGTGGTGAGATCGCGAAACAGCTCATACCGTCCGACCTCACTCATGAACGTGCCGAATGTCCGGTGCAGCGCCCGTTTGTCGCCGGGGCCGCAGATGAGAACAACCCTCTGGTGAGGAAGATCTTGGGCGAGCATCTTGAGCTCCCACGCGAAGCTGGAGTTGATTTGCTGCGGGGTGGCCGACACCACGACGGCTCCGGCGTTCACTGCCCAGCTGCGCACCTGCCTGTCCCATGTGTCGTGGGGCAGCCGAGCTCGGGACGCGCCGAGCTGAGGGGCCAGTACAGAGAACAGCCCGCGGAGATTCGTGTCGGGCGGCCCGACAGCGATAATCGGCCCATACCGCCTCAGCTCCCTGGTGAAAATCTCCTCGAACCGCGTCCTCTGCATGAAGCTCAATGGTCCAAAGATCTTCTGCCACAGGCTCCGGCGGTTGAACCTGCTGGCGGGGATTTTCTGGATGTCGTCCCCGAAATTGCGAAGGTAGAGGAAGTACGGCCGTTCGTCACGCCTCATGGCCTCCCGAGCACCCCGAGCACGCAAGCGTATGGCCCCCCGATCGATGAAACCGCCGACCGTGATGCCCGCGATGAGTACGAACCCGAAAACATAACCGAAGGAGTCCCCCGAGTCGATCAATCCGATGAGAAACCAACCGACGAGGACGAGCGCTGGGATCGCGACGGCGAATATCCCAAGGATTAGTACGAGCAGTAGCCAGAGGAGGTCCTTGAACTTTGGACGGTATATCGTTCTTTGGGCTCTTTTCAGATACCGGTGCTGGCGTGTGCGCAGTAGGAGGAGGCCCATCGGCAGCGTGAGCACGGCGAGGATAACGCCGACCCAAACTGATGCCCCGTGAACGATCTGATTGATCACACTCACTCCACACAGGGCCCCGTAGATGGAGAGAAGCCAGCCCCACCAGCGACGGCGCCTCGTCCGGCGCATCTCACGGGAGATCTCGTCGACCGGGTGGATCCGCCCAGCGGGAAGGTCAAAGCGTTCCAGGGTTATATGGGTGTGCAGGCGCTTAACGACGACCACCAGCAACCAGAAAAGGATCAGACCGCTGAAAATTCCGACGAACGGGGGAAAGAGGTTCCACAAATTAGAATCCCGTGGGGCGTCTGGCAACGCGCTCGCTAACCTCCGAGCCACGGGAGCCGACAGAGAAGCGCACTCCACGCTCGCCAGCGGACCGCAGTAGATACGGATCTTGATGAAGAGGTCGCCTTGAGCCCAGACACGTACCGATGGATCATCGACCGATCGAGGAAGGACGAAGTCGGCATTCCCTCTTAGAACGCTCAGCGTCTTCACCTCGTCGGGCGTCTGACTCCTTCGGAGCTCTACCTGAGTGAAGAGCATGCGGATCTGCTGCGGACTGCAGTCATACCATGTCAAATCAAGCCCGACATGGTCCTTTCGGTTCCAGGAGCGCGTATGGCCCTCGCAGCCATCGGTGCCCGGTACATCTATGTGGCTGGGGAGAAGCTGTCCATTCGACGACCACAAGCCATCAATAACGCCATTGGGGGTGAATTTTCGAAAAATGCTCTCGGCGTTCGGATTTTCTGCCAAGGCTGGACTTGATACGGCAAGGATGACCGTAAAGAGAATAAAAATTATCTTAATGCGCATTTCGGCTCCCGTGCCCGCTTTTAACAGTTTAAGGTCTGACCAGGCTGGATATCGCATTAAATATGCGATTAAATACTCCCTTTGGCTGAGTTTAAATCGATAGTATTGCGCATCTAAGGTGGGCGCATTCCAAATCGCGTTAATTGGATCGAATTGGATGATGGATCATGATGCAGGAGGAACCCACCTGGCAGCCGCTCAGCATGCTGGTCACGCTGCCCGTGCACGTGAAGGAAGGCGGGACCGTTGCCCGCGAGCACCGGGCCACGCTGGAGAAGGGCCGCTCTGCGCCTCATGCCCTCAATGGCGCCACCCTCGCCTGGGTGAAGCGGGTCTTCACCTAGAGCGCCGAAGACAACGCGTTGTTTGCCGAGCAGGGCCAGCGCTGGGCGGCGGAAGACCTCACCCCGGCCCAGCGCAACCAGGTCGAGCGCTACGCCGCCCTGGTCGCCGAACTGCAGGCCGAGACCACCGCGACCCTCGCCCTGGCCGACGAGCTCGCCCCCGGAACCATCGAGACGGCGCTGGCCACGAGCGATCTGGAGCTCGGCATTGAGACCCTGCTGTACGGCGGCAGCTGTAGCTCTCCCGCCCCTTGGCGGTCACGGGCAGGTGGGTCAGAACCGAAGCGCTGGATTTCAGCCCTGGTTGAGTTGCGCCGTGGCGATGAACTCCCCGTCTACTCGCCCAGTGAGGCCGGGTAGAAACTCCCGCCGAGCTGCTCGCGGAATGCGAGTCACTGCGGTCCAGCGTGACTTTGGCCCCTCAGGGTTGGATCTCTCCTGCCAGGCAACTCTCACGGTTGCGTAAGCCTTGTCCTCTTACGAAACGGTGAGCGAGCATTCAGCGTAGAAGCATGGATCTCCTCGGTACGTCCCAGATCGCTCAGCTTCTCGGCGTCTCCTACCTTCGTGTCTGGCTGTACCGCAAGCGTCCCGCCTTCCCTTCACCCGCTCGCAGGGAAGGCCGCCGCGAGTACTTCGAGCCCGACGCCATCTGGCGATGGGCTGCCGGTGAAGGTCGTCGGCTTGCTGCGCGCGCTCCCACGCTGTATCGGCCCGTCGACGCTGGCTATCCCGCGGGCTACAAGCAGGCCGAGGTCATCGACGGCTACGTATTGCTGTGGTGGGACACCGCCCTGGGCAGCGTCTGTGTGGCTTATCCCGTCGGCGATAGCGTCGACCCGGATCTCCAGCACCTGGCCCAAGCCGTGCCGCGTGCCGATATCGCCGTGCTCGTGCTGGACACCTGGGACGCGGCCGGGCCCGAGTTGGCGGCCGTCGACCGCATCGCCCCCGACCGACGCTATGGCCTCGACTGGCCCGAGCTGGCGCGTGCGATCGGCGGGCCCGCCCCGTGGTGGCCCCCGGCTCTGCGCAGCCCCGCCGATATGCTCCGCTGGCGTCCCGGGATAGAGCCCACCCTCATCAAGCCGATCCCCGGCACCGACGTCATGCCGCTGCTGGCGCTGGCCCATGATGAGCCGGCCGACTCCAGCATCGCTCTGGCCATGCACCACATGGTCGGCCGCATTCAGGCCCAAGCCGACGAGAGCGCCCGCTCTGCCCTCACCATGCTGGAGGAGCACACCTGGCCCGAGCACCGCGCCGCCATCACTCTGGCGGCCAAACCGCAGATTCCCACTCACCCTGACCACGACGTCCCCGAGACGATCTTGCGTGACGGGTGGAATCGGATTCTGGCCCGTACCGACACCCTGGCTGAGGATGGTGTGCGCATCGCCGATGAATGGGATGGCGGTGAGTACTTCCCGTTCTCCGCCTTCACCGAGGTCACGCCTCGGGCCGGCACCGCGGCGGGGGAATGGGCAGCCACCCTCACCCCCAGCTCGCGAACGGCCGCCCATGCCGCCGTCGGCCGTAGCAGTATCCAGCACACCCACCAAGACCCCGCGACCGGCCTGCCCGCCATCACCGACGAGAAGGGCGTCCTTTACGCTGCGGTCCCGCAGCGACTGCCGGCCACCGCACCCCTCGCCCAGGTCATCCTGCAGGATGCCACCGTGTGGATCCGCACCGCAGACGGCCGGCTCTACCTCGCCCCCCGATACCCCGGGAACGGCATCAACTGGGGATATCGAGGCAGCGGACCCCACGCGCTGGCCGGCCTGCTCAACCTGCTGCTGGACGACATTAACGCTGCCGCCCCTAGCACTCTTGACACTCACATCCTGCCCGGGCTGCTGGGCCTGGCCATGACCAAGTGGCCATCGGGCACCGTGCTGTCCCGTGATGACCTGATCGCCGCCCGCGACCACATCAACGATTGAATCTACGACGCGAAACCCCGGGCCGACTGGTTGGCGCCGCGGGAGGGCGGCCCGGCCGACCCGGGTCCCTGCCTTTTGGACGCGCTCCGGTGCGGCGCCCAGCCAGAACTCATGAAAATCGATCCTGCCATGCAGCCCTCAACCTCGAAACTGAGCCCCTGGCCCGGAAAAGAGGTCGAGCGCTCCTCCTCGCGAATCCAGCAGATCGCCACGGCGGCCGTATCACCGACCACGCAGGAGACGACGCTCGCCGTTGGTGTGAATCGCCCCGATGGATGGCATCCGTCGTTCTTTCAGGCTGTGCGGGCGACGATCAAACGGTTGGTGAGCTCTACCGTGGCCAGGTACCACCAGAAGATCCAGTCCAAGAACGCAGCGTCGTAGTCACCGTGCTGGCCGGTTCTGCGGTGGCGTAGGTCGTACCGGTTGGCGATCTCGAACAGTGCTCCTTCGTCTGGTTTGCCGATGTCGTCGCGAATGAGCTGGCGGCGCTCTTCGAGGACGCCGGCCAATGTGACAATCGCTGAACGCTTGCTCTCGGACGAGGCGGAGCGACTGCGAAAGAGGACGATCGCGTGCTCAACCCGTTCCTTGACGCCGGGTGTTGAGAGGTGCAGAACCTGATGGACCAGATGGCTACGTGCATCATCGGTGACCGCCACCAAGCGCCCGAAATCCTTGCCCTCGGCGGCCAGTTCGTACTCGATGCCAGCGGAGCTCAGCATCTGGTTAATCTTCCAGCGATACAAGGTCCGGCCTGGCACGGCGTGAAACTCGATGTAGTGCCAGCCGCACATGCTGAATGAATGGAACCAACGTCGGCGGGGGCGACTAACCATGTCGTGGAACACCTCCACGAGTCCGTAAAAGTCATCCTCGTCCCATTTTGCGGGAGTTAGCGGCCACAGCCCGGCGATGCCAAGGCGACGATCGATAACCTCTGCAGGATCCAGCAGGTCCTCATCGCCATCGACGCACCTCTCACCGAACGCCTCCACCAGGTAGCCGTTGCCCTCGAACTCGGTGATGATCCGGACGAACTCTTGGTGCACATCTGCGGGCTTGCCTGGCATACGAGCAAAGCTCTCGCTTCGACGTTGCGGCCAGTACGGCCGCGGGGCCGCCACATGCCGCAGTTCATTAGCGCGGCTGAGCAGCTCGGTGAACCATTCACGCTGAGGATTGCCGTCACCTGTTCCCCACGTAGGCGTTGTGCGGGACGGCGCCGCTGATGCCCACGGATCTACCTGCTGGCTCTTCTTCAGATTCGCGACGTCCTCGAAGTCAGCCATCGCTGTTGTCCCTGACAGCGCCTCCGTCAACAACCAGGTAACTCGGTCGCTCCACTGGCCGCCGCTGGAGCGCGCGATACGCTCACCCTCGGTGATGAACAGCGTTGTCGGCCAGAGCAGTTCGTAGGCATCCACGTCCACCCTCACGGCGTTCATCATGGCGCGCCAATGTGGCGAACCTGATGCGATCACCCTTTTGGTGTAGCTGATCGCAACCTTTCTTACCGACAGGCATAGTTGTGGGCTTTGTGTGTCTCGTACAGGAAGACGCCGAGGGTCGCGGCGAAGCGGATGGTGGCTGCGTCGTTGACTTGTTCCTGCTCCAGCTAGGCGACGAGCTCTGGCTTTCAGGCAAAGAGCCGTGGCCGTTGAAGAGCGGGGAGATCTGGCTCGTGCGCTGCAGCCAGTAAGTTCTTCAGTTCCCTGAGCGTGCCGCCGTTCTGCAGAAAGCGCTGAATGGCTTCCCCTGCACCATCGCCGACCTTCACACGCGCCGCTGGATCTTAGACGGCTCGGTCTGCTTCGCCGCCGCGCCAGAGAAGCAGATCGCCGCGCGATCTGGGCGCCGGCATCAGCGTCGTAGGTGGCACGCAGGTCGGCTTCATCCCGGTCGGCCAGGTGTTCGCGGCGGATGCCGAGCTCTTTGAGTAGTGGGCTGACCTGGCGAATGTCACGTTTTGCGGTCCTTGCGCCTCTACCCGCCGACGTTCAGCAGGATCGGCTGAGAGGAAACAGCGTGGTGATCCAGGTGCTGAGGACCCTACGAGGCGTGATCATGGAGGCGGGTGGTGACTGACGGTCGGCTAACCGCGGTTGCGCCCCTGCCGATTCGCGGGCCCGTCTTCTCCGCAGGCGAGCCGGGACTGATAGTGGAGAGCGTGGATTTCGCGGACTTCTATCGAGAAGAGCGATCGGCGCTGGTGGGGTTCGTCATATCCCATGGAGCAAGCCCTCCGGAAGCGAGTGACGCGGTCCAAGTCGCGTTCGCCGCGGTGCTTCCACCCCGGTGGGAGACCATTCGCGATCCTCGGGCTTATCTGCGGGTGGCCGCGCTTCGTGCGTACTATCGGTCGGCTCCGTGCGCCGCTGCGGTCGTTGAGGAAGTCCCGGAGCCGGCGGGCTGGTCACCACCGCTGGATCCGGTGGAGGTCGATGAGGGCGCCCGATGGGTGATCTCGGCGCTAGCCACCTTGCCCTGGAAACAGCGTCAAGTGATGGCCTGGTACATCGACGGTTACTCCTACGCCGAGATCGCCAAGATGCTCCGGATCCCGGTGCCGGCGGTCCGCAAGAACTTCAGCCGGGCCCGGCAGGCGCTCCAGGACTACTACTTCGGCCAGCAGAGGGAGGCAGGATGACAAGCCGAAGCGCTGACTTCCACTTCGCCGACGATGAGTTCGAGGCGCTGCTGCGCCAGGCACGCGCGAGGCAGGTCGCCGACCTCGACGCCGGCTGGGACTTCGATGCCGGCCTGGCCGACGTCTATGCCCGCGCCGGGCACACTCCGCCCCCGCCCACGCCCGGCGCATCGAGCCAGCCCAGCGCCTCCGAGCCGGCTGGGCAACAGGATGCTGAACGCGACGCGGTCGAGGACGTTTGCTCTCACATCGAGATGATCGATGCCCTGCTCGCGGCGGTAAGCAAGATCGGTGAGGGGCCTGTCCTGCACGGCAGCTACCTGACGATGGCCCGCCAGTATCTGATGCAGCTGCGCCTGGGTCTGGCCGGCCGTCGACTCACCGCCGCGCAGGCGTTCGGGCTGCTCAGCACGGTCAAACATGACCTGCGGGAGGCCGACCGTACGCTGCGGCTCCAGCATGGTCTTTCCCTGGAACAGGCCCTGCGGGAGCGCATCGGAGAGCTCCGGGAAATCAACACCGATCTCAGCCAGCAGATGGACCTCCTCGACGACAAGGTCATGCGGCTGTTCAACGACGCCGACGAGCCCGCCGCCCTCACCCCCACCTCGCACTGAGCAGGAAGGAGCTGTCGATGGGCAAGGCAGAGCGCAACCGGAAACGACGTCAGCGGCAAAGCGGCCACGGCCACCCATGGACGGAGGTGCCGCCGGGCGCCGTCCGCGGCGGCACCCAGGCCGCGGTGAGTCTGGCCGCCGACATCTTCGAAGAGACCCAGATGCCGTGCCGGACCGCCTTCCTGGACGATCCCCTGTTCGGCGGTCCCAAAGCCGCGGTTACCGCCATCCAGCCCGACGGCAGTGTCCTCACCGACGGTGAGATCATCAACCCCGGTCCCGTCGTGCTGTTCGAACCCATCAAGGTCATGATGGTGAAGGACACGCGAACCGGCACGGTTCACGAGGCCCGCACCGAAGGAGTCATCAGCGGCGGATTTCACCGGGTTCCCCGCGGAATCATGGCCAGCCTGCCCGCCGAGGGCTGGAACCTGTACCGGACCGCCACCGGCCTGATGCTCTGCGACACCTTCGAGGGCATATGGGCAGAAGGGACACTCGAGTTGGATCCGGCATGGGTGTCGGAGGCCACCAGCCAGGGCTGGGTCACCGTCTTCTTCGGCCCCCGCCTCGGGGTCCGCATCCCCCCGCACACGAGCGCCCAGAGCTACACGCTGCAGCAGCGAATCGCCGAGTTCCGGCAGGGCCGCAGCGAAGGCCTGTGCGCTGCGGCCAGCGTCAAATGGCATCCCGTGGCGCCCCAGGAGACCAGAAGCTGGGTGCTGCTGCCGGCGGGGACCTTCGGCCAGCCGCTGCCGGTGGCCTACATGCCCCAGCTCAACTTCACCCGCCTGGGGGGACCCGAGGCCTTCGGGTTCGTGCGGACCCCGGAACGGCTCGCTGACATTCCGATCGCCGTCGGCGTGACGGCCGAGGTGACCCCCACCGACGTCGACCTGGTTCAGCCACATCTGGACGACAGCCTGAACTTCGTCGGCGGCTACCGGGCTCCCGGCGGCGCCACCGATCTTCGGTACGCCGCCTGGCATGCGGCCGCCCACACTCACGGCCAGATCTTGGTCATCACCGGCCACCAGGATTTTCCCGCAGGCCACAAGATCCGCCACGACACGCCCGAGGACGTCGACAAGCGAGTTCTCCAGGTGATGGGCGCCTCCTACGCCGCGACCGTCTCGGTCAGCGACACACCGCGCAGAGCGCCCCTCGCGTAAACGATGACAGAGGCCCGATGAACACCCGCACGCCCGAAGAGCTCCAAGCCCTCCTGCGCTCAGCGAAAGGAATGCCGTGGCCGACTGGCACGCGCGCAAGGAAGCCGGGGACCGGCACGAGCATCGCGTCGCACGCGAGCTAGAAGAGCGCGGCTGGACCGTGCAGTTGTGCGGCCAGGGCACCTACCCTGCCGCCATCCAGCGGGCGTTGAGCCGCACCGATTCCCAGCTGCGCCAGTTCCCCGACCTGATCGCCGCCCGCGGCACCGATGTCATCACCATCGACGCCAAGACCCGGATGCACAGCCTCCACACCGGCCGCTACACCATCTCCCGCAAATGCCTCATCGCCGGACTGCACTTTTTGGGCGCACACGCCCCCATCCCGCTGTATTACGTCTTCGGCCAGATGGGCGTCCTCACCCCCGCAGAGGTCATGCACTATGGCTCCATCGGTTTTCGTCACCCGAGCGGCTCCTACTACCTGGTCAACAGCCATCTGGCCCACCGCTTCGATGACGTGTTCGGCGCACCGGTGAACTCGATGACGGCATAGCCGGCGCGACGCGATACCGGCGATCTGGCCGGCCATGAGCGGCGGATCCAGAAAATCGAGGGCGGCGCGCCTGGCGTCTCCTGGGCCGAGCACTCTTATGCCGACCGGCGCACGCTGCAGGAGAAGGCCCGTCCGGAGACTCCCGGCGTGCAGCGGAGTTTCGCGGACATCGTCGGCAGCCAGCTCGAGGGAGTCGTCTTCGTCGCCACGGACGAGTTGCGGGGTGATCTGGAGGCCCGGTACGGCTCGGGCCGGGTCGACATCGAGGGCGTGTGCCAACCGGCGACCTGAAAACGGGGCCGGCGCCCGCGAAGCGGGAGCGCAGATCCAGGGTAATGGTCAAGGCCAGAGGCGCTAGGCGCTTCGGCGGTGACCTTTTGATGCGCCTGGTTCGTCTGCCAGCTGAGCTTTTTCGACCTCAGCGACCGCCAGGGCTATCGCCTTGGAGATTTTTTCTTTCGTGCGGTTTTTGAGGGATTTGCGCGTAATGTCCAGCAGAGATTTTACCTCGCTACGATCTCCGAATAACTCATTGTCGGGTAACTCGGATGACCGCACGTATTCGATGGATTCGAGCACGTAAACACCGTCGGGAGAGTCGTTCCTCAAGATCGGCACCGCCTCTCTAGCTAACTGCATTTTCATTGAAGACAGTCTCCTTCCGCAAGAGTCTCCGGTAGGAATTTGACCGGATGATCGACTGGATCAGTACATACACGAGGTTGGCGCTTGCTAGGTAGATGAGAACCAACCACCACCATCGCACTTCGATACCCATGAGGGAGGCTGTTCCACTTACCTGATCGATGGCCTGGGCGGTGCCCTCGGCCCCGCCCTTCTGCGCGGTGCTTCCCGAGACGACAAACACGATGGAGGCGGCGATGGAGACGAAGCCGCCCAAGATGAGGGAGCAGCGGGCGGCGAGCGAGGATCGGAGGATGGCCTCGGTGTCGGAGCTGAAGCCGAACCATGAGGCGGCTATCGCCGGCAGGACCAGGAGGACGGCGGGGATGTCGCTGTCGCGCTCGATTCCCCTGACCTCCGCGATGGCCACCGCGACGATCAGCAAAAACGAGGTCACCGCCGTGATGACCGCACTCGCCAGCGTTCCGGGCGGCACCTCCCCGAAGGACACGGAGACCTTGATTTTTTTCCACTGCAGCCCGGAAAAGTCTCGCGTGTAGAGGTGAGCGTAGTTCTGGCCCCGCTTGAGGAGCAGCTGGAAATAGGGATCACGGTCGCCGGAGGTCCGCAGGCGGTCTTTCTCGGTGAGCGACTGGATGTGGGCACAGTCTCCCCGGCCGTCGGTCTCCACCTCGGAGCCGCTCAATTTTTTTTCGCATTCCGTGCAGCGCAGAGTTTGCTCCATCAGATATTGAGATTCCGGAGCTCTTACCTGCAGGTGATACGACTTGGAAGTGAACGCCATGTCGGGAGCCATCTGCAGCGTTACCGGCCGCAATCCCAGCATGAGGCGGATCCAGTGGCGAAGATGCTTGGACTTGTTGGGAGGGATGGTCGTCCGGGAGTAAGAAATCTGCAGCCGACGGGAATCCGGCATGTCGGAGATAACGGCGACGACGGGCGTGGAGCGGGCGAGGGTTCTTACGAACTCCTTCAGCCACGTGACGTTCCTTGGCTCGATATCGCTCTGTGCGTTTATGCCGATTCGGAAGAGCGCGATCGCAATCATTTTCTCTATGGTCTTGTGCGGTATGGGCTTGTTTCCGCAGGTCAACATCAAGAAGATGGCTTCGGCCGCGTCAATGCCGTCGGGGTTGGCGGCTCCGCGGCGAGGGGTTTGGCGGAGCGCCGCATGCACCAGGAAATGAAGGGAGGAGGAGATGAGCTGGAGGGTCTCCTCATAACAGAGGATGTCGACGCTCCGGCCCTCGCGATCTCGAACCTGGAAGTTGTCGATCATCTCCTTTTTCGAGCAGTTCAGGATCGGGACATAGGTTTCTGAGGCGCCTTCGTTTCCGGCGGAGTCGTCCTCGGCGGGAACACTTAAGCCGGTGAAACCTTCCATCCAGGAGGGTTCGACGAGTGCATCCGACAACGAAATTTCGATCTTGACGTCCTGTACGATCACGCGGCCTTCGAGGGAGACCGTTTCTACCGTTCGCATCCTTGACTTCTCGGGCTGGAGAACCAGGGAGATGAACATCGGTAGTGATGTCATTTTCCCCGAATCGACGGCCTCGGCTTGAAGTTCAAAGGCTCGTCCCAGGTCGGAGCTGCTCATGTCGAGAAGGGAGATGTCCTCCTCGTCGGCAGTGGAGGGTCGTCCGGCCGTGGCCTGTCGTTTGTATCGGTAGTTGATCACCGTAAGCAAGGCCAGTACGAGTACCACCCATACGCCGATTGCCCAGGGGCGTAGGTGAAATAACGGCGACGGCGATGCCGCGGTAGGAGCGTCCTCCCAGGGCATCGGCATGAAGGCCGGCCAGCCCAGAGCCAGGGCACTCATTCCTAGCGTCATAGACGCGATCTTGAACCGATTCATCGTACGGATGCGTTTGCCTCTCTAGCCTCGCCCGGTCGGCTGCGTCTCACGCGGCATAGAGGTAATCGCTTCAACCATGTGTTCGGTTTACGGCGGAGGCGCTGATGATTGATTTCTTAATCAAGCCGAGACCGAATTAGGCTTGTCTCCTAGAATCCCGTTCTACGGGAAAGCCCCATGAAGGCCAGGGTGTTGATATATCGCCTAAAGGCCGCAGGCGGCTCAGATCCTCATCCGAATACTCGCTTGAAAAATGATTCGAGCTGGATGGAAGCGCTCGACGGTGAAAAACGTTTATTGAAGGCCGCGCGCACCTCAATACATAATAAATAAGGACAAATTGGATCACTTGGTCTTTTCATCCTGTTTCAGGGAGCCTAAGAGCGAGGATCACTTTGATGGGCTGACCTGCGCGAAGAGGACAGCGGCGTGGCTTGCCCAGGATGCGCCGAGTCTTCGGCTGCGCATTCGCTCGCTCGCCAGATTATTGATCCCACCGAGTCCGTGACCTGCGTCATCAGGATGAAAAGGCTTGGTGGACTTCGATGCGTGGGGTCGGCTGAGATGTACCTCGAACGGGAAATAGTCGAATTCCACCGCCCACATGTACCGGTGTCACATTGGAGGCCGTCCTCGATAGGACCTAAGGCTTGATACCTGTGCCGTCATTTCCGGGACGCGCTACCGACCGCTATGGAATAAGAGGAGCCGGTACGTACACAACCAAGGAGGCACCCCATGTTCCGGCGACGTCTCGCCGCAGTTGCTATAACCGTCGCCCTGGCCGCGACCAGCGCCGTCAGCTCCACCCCCGCAGCCGCCACCTCCTCGGCCGCCCTCTACACCGACATCTCCGTGACCGTCACCCTCGCCCAGTGCCCCCGTGGAGCGCGAGGCGTCAAACGAGTGAACATAACGATCACCACGCCGGGCACCTCCGGATCCAACTGGAACGGAGACACCGTCAGCGGACTGAAGGCGTTCACCGGCAACAACCTCGTACAGGGCACCAACTTCTGCCAGACCGGAACCGGCATCTTCGGCGGAGGCATCGGCTACTACAACACCTGGCAGGTCTACAGATACTTCTCCTGTAGCGGCCAGCGCACCTACGTCTAACCCGTAGACGACGAAGTCCTCGGCGCATCGCACCGAGGACTTCGTCACGCCTCTGGCCTCCCCGAACGCCTCCTCACAGTGAACCTGATGAGAGCTGACGGGCCTCGAGGTCCGGTGACTTTGCCGCCCTCCCTTGCCCCGGGTGATCGGCGAAGGCCGGGCATGTGGCCGTGGCGGGTTCCGGCGCATGTGCTGGGCGTGGCCGGGCGCCTGCCGGGCCGGCGGATGCTTGATGAAGCGGTGGCGTCCGGCCACATCGGCGAGTCACGCGCATGACGACCCACTCCGCGGCCAGCGCCGGGGCGCCCAGCCGCTGGCCGCGGTCCAGGTCTTCGCGGCGCTCGACGATGAGGTCTCGGAGGCATTCGACCGACGGGGCGGATCGGCCGTCCGCCGCCGGCGGTGAGACCCGCCGCCCCCTCCCTCGACTTGACGCGGCTGCGCCCGCCCGGCGCGCCAACCGGTGGTGCGCACCGGGCGCGGCCCCGGCATGGGCGTGCCTCGTTAGGCGAAAATCACCGGGTCATCGGATGACCGGTCCTTCGGAGGAGCCCGCCGAGACGATGGCGTGTCCGTGCCACATAATTGACGTTATGGAGTACGGTGAACCCGGCCACCCCCACCCCAGCCCCAAATCGGGAGAAAACCCCCGTGATGACAGCAACACCCCAAATCCCTACCTGGCGCTCGACAACGCGAAATCCATCGTTTTTCGACATAAACACCGACGTCAGTCGCGAAGATGCTGAATTCGACCATCGAGGTGTAATCGTCGCACCACACTATGAGTGGGTTTTTCTGTCGCGTTATCGCCGAAAAGGCGCAACAGCGGTCATCGCGTGTGTTCGGCGGGCAGAGGCGGCATCGGCCCCCGAACCGGGCAGGCACCGGGCGCGGGAGGCCGCAGCCGGGCGCCGCGTCCCCTCCGGCCGCCCGGCCCGCCGTCTAATCCGGGAGGGTGCCCGATGAGCACACCGCCCCCCGCCGCGTCGACCGCGATCGCGCGCGACCCGCTCCCCCACGCCGCCGCCGGCCGCCCGGGCACGGTCGCGTTCTTCCGCGCCGCGCCCGAGCACCGCCGACCGGCGCTGGCCGCCGCGGTCGCCGCGCTGCCCGCCCTGCCCGCGATCGACCTGGAGGACGCCTACGGGGTGCACCGGCTGACCGCGATCTGGCTGGAATCACAGAACTCACCGGCCACCGCCGCGGAGTACTACCGCGACCTGACGATGTGGCTGACCTGGTGCGCCGCCCGCGACCTGAACGCGCTGGGCGCGCGGGTCGCCGACGTCGATCTGTACAAGAGCGACCTGACCGCCCGGTATGCGCCCGGCACCGTGGCCCGCCGGCTGTCGTCACTGTCGTCGTGGTACCGCTACCTGCTGGCCAACGAGGCCTGCGAACGCAACCCCGCCCTGGCCAGCAAACGCCCCCAGCTCACCGCCCAGTCGACCACCACCACCAGCCTGTCGCGCCACCAGGTCACCCTCTTTTTGCAGACGGCCGCCGCCGACGCCGGCGCCCGGGTGAGTGAACGCGACCTGGTCCGCGCCCGCACCGCCGCCCTGCTGGCGGTGTTCGTCACCACCGGCCTGCGGGTGGCCGAGGTCTGCGCCGCCCGGATCGACCACCTCGGCCACACCGAGGGCTACGACGTGCTCTGGGTCACCCGCAAGGGCGGCAAACGCCAGGCCATCCGACTGGAGGCCCCGGTCCGCGCCCTGATCACCACCTACCTGAGCCGCCGCGCCACCATCGATCCCGCTGGCGTCGATCCGGCGCAGCCGTTGTTTGTCACCGTGGCCACCGGCCCGCACCCCGGGGGTAAGCCGATGGACCGCCAGGCCATCGGCAAACTGATCCGGCGGATCGCCAAAACCGCGGCCATCCCCTCCTGGGCGAAGCTGACCCCGCACTCGCTGCGGCACTCCTTCGTCACCCTGTCCCTGGACGCCGGAGCCGCCCTGCGCGACGTCCAAGACGCCGCCGGCCACGCCAACGCCAACACCACCCGCGCCTACGACCGCAACCGCGGCAACCTGCGCCGCCATCCCGCCGGCCGCCTGATGACCTACCTCGCCGAAGCCGAAGACCACCACTGACCCACCGGCCCCCGGCCGCACCGACCGTCGTCCCCGGCCCGCGCACCACCGTGCACCTCGCGCTGCCAACCGTCGAGGCGGCCGGTCAGCGATCGAGGCCCCTGCTGGATGCCCTGATCGCTCGTAGCCGACCACCTGATCTCCAGCTCCCACGGCGGAGGCCTCGAGTCGGTGATCCGAGCTGACTACCTGGTCGGACTGCATCGCTTCACTTGCCTGGCCACGTAGTTCATCGCGGGTTTGGGGATCGCACCTGAGCGCCCAGGAACCGTACCTTTTGATCGAAATCTGGGCGTGAAAAGGGCCGTCATCGTTGTCCGATGACGGCCCGGGGCGGAACTATGCGACGTGTTAGATCAACCTGAGCGGTCAGGCAGAGCGGCCATACCTGGTGATCAGGTAGAGGCCGGCGACGAACACGAGGGCGGCAGCGAGGCTGGCGGCGATGACCGTGTAGATGCCGGGGGCGTCGACCGAGCTGCCGATCCACGCTGCGGCGACGGCCATGAGGCTGCTGGCGGCGGCCAAGATCAAGGTAGCCACGGCCAGCTCTCCGGCGGACCACGGGTTGTTGCTGTGCCTGATCGTCAGCCCCTCCATGGTCAGGCTGACCTCGGCCTCGTTGCGGGAACGCTCGCCATCGGCCCGCGCGGTCGGCTTCTGCTCGCTGAGGTCAACCTCGGTGAACGACTGAGAGCCGGCAGCCTTCGCCGAGTTCAGGGCGCCGTCGTCACCGTCGCGGCGCTCCTCGAGCAGAGGGTGCTCCTCCCGCTGCCGCGCGTCGTCGGCGATGAAATCGTTCATGCGTGTCTTCCTGTCTGTTGTGGTGACGGTGCTGCTTCTGCGCCGAGGCGTGGAAGCAGCGACGCCGGATGTGCCTGAGTCCCACGTGCATAGTACCAGTCGAATTGTGCGTGGAATGCGACTCTTATACGCGTCTCAGGCTGACCGAAGTGAATGCTAAAATCTGACCAAGATCAATAAATAAGTAACTATTTACTTATGGAACACATGTTTGGATCGGCCTTTGCTGTCGCAGCGGGGCCATTGACC
The DNA here is from genome assembly GCF_900188345.1 of Streptosporangium subroseum. Taxonomy (GTDB): domain Bacteria; phylum Actinomycetota; class Actinomycetes; order Streptosporangiales; family Streptosporangiaceae; genus Streptosporangium; species Streptosporangium subroseum. The sequence goes on from NZ_FZOD01000086.1 coordinate 31,150, forward strand.
GAACGGGAGAGGTTTGCGCGTCAGTCGCTCGCAGTGATGAAACACCCAGTTAGGGAGGAGGCATCGAGTTGGCTGCAGGGCAGAATCCCGTCAGGGTGCGTGGCGGGCTGACGTACAGCATCGAGTGATCTGGCAAGGTAGCCGGGGGCGTTGCCTGCCCAATAGATGCTTGCAACCAGCTCGCTCGGAGCGGTGCCTTAGTACGTGTTTTAGTTGACTTCAATGATGCAGCAATGCATACTCGTAACAAGCGTGAGCATGAAACTGGCTCGCGTGACGGCGGCTCACGCCTTGATCTTGGGAGGGGATTGCATTGAAAACATCGACAACCAGGCAAAACCCCAGAACGTTTGAGATCCAGACGCGGCCGCTGATCATGGCTTTCTGCGCCCAGATAGCCATCTCATGGAAGGAAGGGTTGTGCCGTGACCAGGAACGCAAGCATCGACAGGACGCAAGACGGCGCCCAGCTGCAAAAGCGGTCCGCCGGCCAACGAACCAATGCGCCTCTGGAACGAGTGACTGTCAACCTCACCGCGCGCTCATCTCAAGCCCTCGATCATGCAATCGAGGTCACTGGAGACAGCAAGACCGATGCGATCAACCGAGCTATCCAGGTCTATGCCTTCATCGAAGAGATCCTCAGCAACGGAGGGGTGGCCTATGTCCGTCCCTCATCGGATGCCGAGCTCGAGCGGTTGCGGTTCATCTAATACCCTCTAAGTGACTTCCCTACCTGGCGCGATACCGCATCGGGGAGTGGAAGCTCAGACCTGTCTGCTGGGTGCCGGATGTGCCTGATGTCCCAACTGAAGCCATCGCAGGCAACCGCACTGGTCTGAAGGAAAAGCTCCCGGCTCCCGGGAGATGTAGTCCCGGGAGCCGGGAGCGCCCTAGCCACCGCAGCTGACTGCTCACCTGCTGACCAAGCGTTGGTCTCGGCGCGGCCCGGTCTGCAAGATAAAGCGTCTTCGATCTCCGTGGCGACAAACGTCACGATTCGCATGATTCTGATTACCATTTGTTATAAACGAGTGTGAGTGGAACGGGTCGGAAATTCGCTGTTGATCTTTGATGATGCTGGTCAGCGGCGTCCAGGCGGTGTACTTGTGCGGCCTCGCTTCGCACCTACAAAAGCCACGCGCAGATTGCACAGATCTTGATCGATACTTATGCCGTTGAGCGGCTCGCCGGAGCAGCGCCGATGGTACATATTCGAGCATGCATACGGCAGAAGATAACCGCCTTGCAGAAACACTTCGACCTGGCTGCGTCTGCGCGACGAAGGCCGCCTGCAGGCTGTCAGAATTACACAGGCGAAACTGCCACGAGTCGTCGATCCCGGTCCGACCCAACGCAACTCGGCACCCCGGCTCCCATCAAGCCGGTCACGCACCGCGCTGATCGTCGCCTCACCATGGATCAGCGACACGACCATCGGCCTCCAACCCAAACCGCAGCAGATTCTCCCGCCAATCATTCCCTGGCTGTTTCGGCTGCCGGGCCAGCTGCAGTAGCGCCTTGGGGTTACCAGCGTCGATGGCTGCGCGGATTAACCGCTCTGCTTCTTCTCGGTTGCCAGCTTGCTCCCGTCGCTGGGCCAAATCTCCCAAAGCGAAAGGGTTGCCGGCTGCGGCTGCTGCGTAGGCTAGCCGTTCGGCCTCTTCGTGGTCGCCCGCCTGTTCCCGCATCTGAGCTAAGAGGTACAGCGCATCGCTGTTGCCGGCTGCGGCTGCTGCGTAGGCTAGCCGTTCGGCCTCTTCGTGGTCGCCCGCCTGTTCCCGCATCTGAGCTAAGAGGTACAGCGCATCGCTGTTGCCAGCTGTGGCTGCGTGGGCTAGCCGTTCGGCTCCTTCACGGTCGCCTGCTCGTGACCGCATTCGGGCTAGAGAATGTAGCGAGTTGGTGTGGCCAGCGGCTGCGGCTGCGTGGGCTAGCCGTTCGGCTCCTTCACGGTCGCCTGCTCGTTCCCGCATTCGGACTAAGGTGTACAGCGCCTCTCCATAGCCAGCGGCTGCGGCTGCGCGGGCTAGCCGCTCAGCCTTATCCTGGTCGCCGCTCTGCTCCAATTGCTGAGGCAGGGTTTGAAGCCCGAGGGGAATCTCGGCGGTCGCGCGAGCTAGTCTCTCAGCCCCGCCCTGGGCGTCGATCTGCTCCCGTGCTCGGGCTAGGGCATGCATAGCGTTGGCGCTGCTGGCCTTGGCGGCCGCGCGGGCTAGTTGCTCAGCTCCTTCGCGGTCGCCTGCCTGATCTTGCATCTCGGCTAAGACATACAACGCATTGCTGTTTCCGGCATCGGCGGCTAGGCGGTACAGCCGCTTAGCCTCTTTTTTATCGCCACTCCGTCTCCGTGCGTGGGCTAGAGCATGTACTGATCAAGAAGGTCTGAGGTCACGCGCATCTGGGTTGCCGGCTGAGCGGCATATTCGCGTGGGTTGTAGACCTGGAATATGAGGTATTCGGATCGCGGGGGCCTGTCGATGTGGGCCCGCGCTGAACGGGAGCGGCTTCGGTTCGTAGCCGCGGACATGTTCGCCGGCGGGATGAGCGCGCCGCAGGTAGCGCGGGAGTTGAGCATCACCCGCAAATCGGCGTGTGCGTGGCGCCGGGCCTGGGAAGCCGGCGGCAAAGCCGCGCTGGCGTCCAAAGGTCCGGGCGGGAACGTGTGCCGGCTGTCTGCTGATCAGCTCGAGCGACTGGAATGGGAACTGGAGCGGGGCCCGGCCGCGCACGGCTGGAGCGATCAGCGCTGGACGCTGCCTCGGATCGCCGCGGTGATCAAGGAGGTGTTTCGGGTGTCGTATACGGCGCGTGGGGTGGCCTATCTGCTGCGCGGGCGGGGCTGGTCGGCGCAGGTGCCCGTGCATCGGGCCACCGAGCGAAATGAGGAGCAGATCACCGCGTGGCGGGGCTGGCGGTGGTCGGCGTTAAAAGGACCGCGGCGGCCTGGGGCGCCTGGATCGTCTTCTGCGACGAATCGGGCCAAAGTCTGAGGCCGCCCAAGGGCCGCAGCTGGGCACGGCGCGGTCACACTCCGATCGTGGCCGTACCGGGGCGCGGAACAGGCCGGGTCTCGATCGCCGGATTGCTGTGCGTTAAGCCGGGGCAGCGGACCCGGCTGATCTACCGGACGACTGTCTATCACGGCCGTAAATACGAGCCGAAGGGCTTCGGCTCGGCTGACTTCGCGGCCCTGCTTACCGACGTCCACCAGCAGCTCCACGGCCCGATCATGGTGGTCTGGGATAATCTTCCGGCGCATGTCAGTGCCCCGATGCGGGCCTGGATCGCCGCGCGCGCCGACTGGCTGCTGGTCTACCGGCTGCCGCCGTACGCCCCGGAACTTAATCCCGCCGAAGGGATCTGGGCCAATCTCAAGGGCAAGATCTACAACCTTGCCGTCCACGGCGTTGACGCACTCGCGGTGCTCCTGAAAAGCCACCTCAAGTGCTTGCAGTATCAGCCCGACTTGCTCAACGCGTTCATCGCCGAGACCGGCCTGAGCCTCGAACCGCCATAACCCCAGACCTTCTTAATCAGTA
>NZ_FZOD01000003.1 GCF_900188345.1 Streptosporangium subroseum
GCCGAGCTCAAGCAGCTGCTCCCGCCCGCCAAGGTCGAATACATCGAAAAGCAGCCGACCCTCGAAGACGTCTTCCTCACCCTCGTCGGCGCCGATGGCACGGACGGCGACGCCGGCAAACACCTCATCTCAGCACAGACAAGTCAGGAATAACGATGAGCAAGCATTTCTTCGGCGACACCACCGTCCTGCTGGGACGATCCCTGCGCCACATCAGCCGCAGCCCGGACACCATCATCACGACCGCGATCATGCCGATCGCCATGATGCTGATGTTCGTCTACGTGTTCGGCGGCGCGATCAAAACAGGGTCGGATTCGTATGTGAACTACATGCTGCCCGGCATCCTGCTGATCACGGTCGCCTCGGGCATCGCCTACACGGCGTTCCGGCTCTTCACCGACATGACGAGCGGCATCTTCGAGCGCTTCCAGTCCATGCCGACCGCGCGGTCGTCGGTGTTGTGGGCGCACGTGCTGACCTCGCTGATCGCCAATCTGATCTCGCTCGTGGTCGTCGTGCTCGTCGCCCTGCTGATGGGCTTCCGCTCGTCGGCGCCGGTGCAGGCGTGGCTCGCGGTCGCCGGCATCCTGATCCTGTTCACCCTGGCGCTGACGTGGATCGCCGTCATCCCCGGTCTTACGGCCAAGTCCGTGGAAGGCGCGAGCGCGTTCTCCTACCCGCTCATCTTCCTGCCGTTTCTCAGCTCGGCCTTCGTGCCCACCGACACCATGCCCGGCCCGGTGCGCGCCTTCGCCGAATACCAGCCGGTGACCTCCATCGTCAACGCCATCCGCGACCTGTTCACCCAGCAGTCGGTCAGCACCGACATCTGGATCGCCCTGGCCTGGTGTGTCGGCATCCTCATCGTCGCCTACGCCTTCGCCATGAACACCTACCGCCGCAAGATCTCCTAGGCCGCATTGATCGAGTCCGTCCAGTCACCGCAACAAATCGCAGCAGGGCCGATGAGAGGAATGACCATGGAACACACCTTCACCACACTGCCGACCGCGCGTCAGTCCGGCTGTCCCTTCGACCCGCCCAAGGAACTGCTCGACGCCCGCGAGCATGGCCCGATCAGCCGCTTCCCCTTCCCCGACGGACACGAGGGCTGGATGGTCACCGGTTACGACCTGGTCAGGTCGGTCCTGGCCGACCCGCGCTTCAGCTCACGCAAGGAGCTCATGCGCCACCACCCGCTGATGGACCTCAGCGGCTTCGAGATGCCCCCGGCGCCGCCCGGGGAGTTCCTGCTCATGGACGAGCCGCAGCACAGCCGCTACCGCAAACCGCTGGTGGGCAAGTTCACCGTACGGCGGATGCGGCTGCTCACCGAGCGCGTCGAGCAGGTCACCGCCGAGCACCTGGACGCCATGGAGAAGGCCGGTCCGTCGGCGGACCTGGTGACCGCGTTCGCCAAGCCCATCCCCTCCATCATCATCTGTGAGCTGCTGGGCGTGCCGTACGCGGACCGGGGCTCCTTCCAGGAGAACATCGACAAGTTCCTCGGCGGCGAGGTCGGCGACGAGGAACTGATCGCGGCCTACACCGCGACCCAGCAGTACCTCGCCGAGCTGGTGGCCGCCAAGCGTGCCAACCCCACCGACGACCTGCTCAGCGACCTGCTCGACAGCGACCTGACCGACGAGGAGCTGAAGGGGATGAGCCTGATCCTGCTGTCGGCCGGGTTCGACACCACCGCGAACATGCTGGCCCTGGGCACCTTCGCGCTGCTGCAGAACCCCGAGCAGCTGGCCGCGCTGCGCGCCGATCCCACGCTCACCGACAAGGCCGTCGAGGAACTGCTGCGGTATCTGAGCGTCGCCAAGCAGTTCATGAGGACGGCGCTGGAGGACGTCGAGCTGGGCGGCCAGACCATCAAGGCCGGTTCGATGGTCTTCCTCTCGTACCACACCGCCAACCGCGACCCCGAACGCTTCACCGACCCCCACACCCTCGACATCCAGCGCCAGGACGGCGGGCACCTGGCCTTCGGCCACGGTATCCACCAGTGCCTGGGCCAGCAGCTGGCCCGCGTCGAGCTGCGCGTCGCCTTCCCCGCGCTGCTCAACCGCTTCCCCACGCTGCGCCTGGCCGTACCCGCTGAAGAGGTGGCCCTGCGCCCGGAGGCCGCCGACATCTACGGGGTCAAGAGCCTCCCGGTCACCTGGGACGCCTGACCGCATCCCGGCCAACCGCGGGCCGTCAGGCCAGCGGGTGAGCCGGCCAGTCCAGCAGGCGGGCGCCCAGCACCGCCGTCTCCAGGGTGAACCGCTGGGTGGGATCGTCGGGTGAGAACCCGGTGAGACGGCGGATCCGCTCCAACCGGTAGGTCACCGCCCGGGTGCTCACACCGAGCTTGCGCGCGGCGGCGGCCTGGTTCCCCTGGGAGGCGAAGACGGCCTCCAGCGTGTCAAGCAGTGGCCCGGGTCCGCCCCTCGCCTCCAGCAGCGAGCGGAGCACGGTCGTCACCAGATCCTCGATGGCCGCCCGGTCGCGCAGGAGCACCGGAAACACCAGCAGGTCGGCGGCCTTGAGTACGGGTGCCCGCAGACCCAGCCGGTCACCGAACTCGATGGCGTTGGCGCCCTCCCTGTAGGAGGTGACCACCCCGCCGGGGCCTCGATGCGGCCGGCCGAGCCCGACCCGCCAGCCGGGCGAGAACATCTGCCTCACGTGGTGGGTGAACTCCCCGGTCGCGACGGCGAGACTGCCCGGTGCGACGCAGACGAGCATCCCGTCGCGGACGGCGATGAGCACGTTGTGCGAGCCGAACCGGGCGACCATCGCCTCCTCGATCCGCCGGGCCAGCGCACCGTCGCCCTCCGCCTGCCGGTCGTGCGCCGGACCGGTCGTCACCGGACCGGTCGTCACCGGGCCGGTCGTCACCGGACCGGTCGTCACCGGGCCGGTCGTCATCGGACCGGTCGTCATCGGACCGGCCGGGCGGGCGACCGCGACCACGTAGGTCTCGGCCAGCCGGAGGCCGAAGTGCTCGGCCCGTTCGGCGAGTCTGTCGGCCCTGCCCTGGAGCAGGTCGTTCACGAACTCCCTGCGCGCCTCCCCCTCGTGGCGCAGAGCCGACCTCTGGGCGTTCTCGTAGCCCTCCATCAGGGCGGAGACCGTACGCCTGAGGGCCGGGAGCGGAGCCGTACGCAGGGACTCGGCCATGACCAGGGCGGCCTCGACCAGGGCACGCACGGACAGACCCTGCTCGGCGGCTCGTGCGCCGGCGGCGCGGCAGTCGTCAAGCTCGGTCCGATCCGGCAGCCTGCCGGTGGCGGCCGCCTCCCGTAACGTCCGGAGGTGACCGCCGAGGAGCTCGTCCATCAGACTCCTACGTCACGCCGATCGAAGGCGAGCATCGCGGTCAGCAGCAGCACGATCGTCGCGCCTGCCAGAACAAGGTAGCCCCCGGTGGGAAACCCCTGATAGATGGGCCTGCCGTCCAGGTAGTAGTGGAACGGTGAGAGCCAGCGCAGCCAGGAGATGGCCGCCACGTCACGGCCGAGGGTCTCCACCACGTAACCTCCCACCGCCCAAGCCCCGGCGACCCCCATGGACAGGCTCTTGCGCCCCGTGGCCGCGCTCACGGTCACGGTCACGGTGCCGAAGAACAGCACCAGGAGAAAGAGCCCGGTATGCGCGGCGACGATGTTGACGAAGGGAACGCCCATGTCGAGAGCCGAGGCCATCCCGGCAACGAGCACGAAGGTGATGAGCGCGATGCCGAGCAGGCTCAGGGCCAGCGCGGCGAACCGCTCCAGAAGCAGTCTTCTCCGGTCGATCGGCAGCGTGAGGGTGAGCTCCAGCGTCCCTCTCTCCTCCGGCTGGGCGATCACCTGGCTGCCGAGGGTGACCGCGCACATGGTGAACAACAGCGGACCGAACATCTGGTAGGCCACGGCCTGGAGATACCCGGCACCGCTGGTGAAGTTGTCCAGTCCTCCCATCAGATCCTTCAACGGCCCCGGAAACTTGGCCAGCGCGGCCGGACCGTAGGTGTCCGGATCCGCCACGATGGAGGAGTAGACCGACAGGTAGACCAGCATGAAGACGCCGATGCCGAGCGTCCAGCCGATCAGCCCCCTGCGGTAGTCACGCAGACTCTTCGACACCAGCGCGGGCATGACGCGCCTCCTCATCGCTGTAGTAGGTCAGGAAGATCTCTTCGAGGTCGGGCTCGGCGCTGACCATGTGCACCACGGTGAACCGCGCCGCGGCCTTGATCAGCGCGTCCGGGCGGCCGTCGATGGTGCAGCTCACCGCGGCCCCCTCCACGCGCAGGTCCCGCACACCGGCCAGGTTCTCGAACGCCTCACGGGGCACGGGTGCGTCGAAGTGGAACTCCACCCGGCGCACCGCCTTCTCCCGCAGCGCGGAGATATCCTCCACCGCGACCAGCCTGCCGGCGCGGACGATGCCGACCCGGTCGGAGACGTGCTCGACCTCGGCCAGCACGTGGGAGGACATCAGCACGGTCCGGCCCGAGGCGCGGACCTCACGGACCATCGTCAGGAACTCCTGCTGCACCAGCGGGTCCAGGCCACCGGTCGGCTCGTCCAGGATCAGGAGCTCCGGCTCGTGCATGAACGCCTGGATCAGCCCGACCTTCTGCCTGTTGCCCTTGGAAAGCTTGCCCATCGGAGCCGACAGGTCGGCTTCCAGTCGCTCGGCCAGCCCCTCGATCCGGGTCCTGGGCACGCCGCCGCGCACCGCGCCCAGGAAGGCGAGGTAGTCCCTCGCCCTCTCCCTGCCCTCCAGGAACAGCTCTCCGGGCAGATAACCGATCCGGCTCCGCACGCTCGCGTCACGAGGGTCTGTCCCGAGCACGGTCACCCGGCCACTGGTAGGCCGGATGACGTCCAGGAGCAGCCGGATCGTGGTCGTCTTTCCCGAACCGTTCGGGCCGAGATACCCGAACACCTCTCCCGGATGGATCACGAGGTTGAGATCCTCGAGTCCCCGGCGCTTACCGTAGAACTTGGTAAGTCCCTCGGTCTCCACTACCGCTGTCATACCTCTGATCGTGCCCGCTGCCCCTTTGCCGGACCATGACCGAACCCCGACAGTTGAACGCCCCTTCGTTGCCAGAACCCGGAACCCATCGGCCTCCCGCGGAGCGGGCCTCCCACTTTGAAGCCGGGGTCCCCGATGCGGTCTATGGTGATCCCATGAGCGTGGACACGGCCTTCGTACTGGGCGGCGGGGGCGTCCTCGGCGCCCATGAGGTGGGCATGTTGCAGGCGCTGGACGAGGCGGGCATCAAGCCCGACCTGATCGTCGGCACGTCCGTGGGCGCGCTGAACGGCGTCATGCTCGCGGCCGCCCCGGGCGACGCCGTCGCACGCCTGACCTCACTGTGGAAGTCCGACGTGGTCCGTACGGCTTTCGCCGGTTCGTGGGTGACCCGCCTGTCCACCCTCGCCAAAACCGGCACCCATCTCCATTCCGCCGGCCCGTTGCGCGGCCTGCTGGCCGAGATGCTCCCGGTCGCCCGGATCGAGGATCTCTCCGTGCCGTTCCAGTGCGTGGCGGCCTCCGTCGAGCGCGCCGCCGCACACTGGTTCACCAAGGGTCCGCTGGTCGACGCGGTCCTCGCCTCCTGCGCCGTCCCCGGGCTGCTTCCCCCGGTCCGCATCGGCGACGACCACTTCCTCGACGGCGGCCTGGTCCACAGCATCCCGGTCGGCCGCGCCGTCGCCCTCGGCGCGCGCCGCGTCTACGTGCTGCACGTCGGCCGGATCGAACGTCCCCTGGTCGTGCCGCGGAAGCCGTGGGAGGTCGGTCTGATCGCCTTCGAGATCGCCCGCCGCCACCGCTTCACCGAGGAGATGGCCACGCTTCCCGCCGATATCGAGGTCCACGTCATGCCCGCGGGAAGCATCTCCCGCCCCGGAGTGGATCTCTCCCAGCTGCGCTATCGCGATTCATCGCATATATCTGGATATATAGAACGCGCTTATCAGGCCTCGTCCCACTACCTGACCCAGCAGTCGTCCGCCTGATATCCGTCCATCCCGAGCCGTGCCGTACAGGCAGGAGTCACTTGTGCTCCCTCCTCGTTTCATCCGCCGACTGGTCCTCGCTCCCCTGGTGCTCGTGCTCACCGTGGTGGCGGTGATCACCCTGCCCATCTGGCTGGTGGTGGTGACCGCGGCCTCGCTGCGCCTGCCGGTCCCGCAGCGGCGCGGCACCCGGCTGGTCTGGTTCGCGCTGGCGTGGCTGACCCTGGAGTCGATGGCGCTGGTCGCCTCCCTGGGACTCTGGGTGGCCGCCGGGCTGGGCGGACGGCTCAACAAGGACGAATACCAGGAACGGCACTACGACCTGATCCAGTGGTTCCTGTCCAAGGTGTACACCGTGGCCGTACGGATCTTCCACCTGAGCGTCGAGATCGACGAGCCGACCCCGACCTCCGACGAGATCTCCCGCCGCCTCACCCGCCCCGTCATCGTCCTGTCCCGCCACGCGGGCCCCGGCGACTCGTTCCTGCTCATCTATCACCTTCTCGCCCGGTACGGCCGGCGCCCGAGAATCGTGATGAAGGCGGCGCTGCAGTTCGACCCCTCACTGGACGTGGTGATCAACCGGCTTCCCAACGCCTTCGTCCCCCGCAAGACCGCCGAGAGCGGCATCATCGCCGAGATCAGCCGCCTGTCCTCCGACATGGACGCCGACGACGCCCTGGTGATCTTTCCCGAGGGGGGCAACTTCACGCCCAAGCGCCGCTGGCGGGCCATCCTGCGGCTTCAGCAGAAGGGCCTGACCGAGGAGGCCGCCCGGGCCCGCAAGATGCACTACCTCCTCCCTCCCCATCCGGGCGGCGCCATCGCCGCCATCGACGCCTGCCCGGCCGCGGACGTGGTCTTCGTCGCCCACACCGGCCTCGACGACCTGATCACCCTTGGAGACGTCTGGCGCAGGCTCCCGGTGCGCGCCGAGATCAAGGCCAAGTGGTGGCGTGTGCAGGCCGCCGACGTCCCCCGCGACCGCGAGGCCCAGACCCGCTGGCTCTTCGACCAGTGGGAGGAGATCGACGCCTGGATCGCCGAGAACCGCCCCGCTCCGGCCGCCAGGACCTGAGGACGAGAGTGCCGCGGGCCTCCTTCGTCAATCTCGACGAGGACTAGCCGGCTTGGTCGGGCGGGGACGGGCCGGGCGTGCCGGGGTGATGCTCGGGGCGGATGAGACAGGATCCGGCCCGGCGAGCCAGGAGTAATCGGCGCCTACCAGTCCTGGGAGAGGCCCGACATGCGGCGGAGGTATTCGTCCTCGTCGATCTCGCCGGCCGCGTAGCGGCGTTTGAGGATCTCCCGGGGTTCTTCGAGAGTGGGTTTGCCCGCCCTCGAACCGCGGCCCAGCAGAGCGACACCGATGACCACCGCGGCGATCACAGCCATGATGAAGAAGATCAACACGATCCGGCCCATCGTTCACCTCCTACGTTCTATTGTGCGAGAAATCTATTGTGCGAGAAATCCGGGGCTTCGCGCAGTGCCCCGCCGGGTGGCAACAGCGGCAGCCCCTGCGGGGCGCCTCCCTCAAGGAGCCTGAGCAGGGCGTCGGTGTCCACGTTCCGCTCGATCAGGTCGCCCAGGGCGTCCAGCCGCTCCTCGCGCATCGCGGCGAAGGAGACGTCGGGGGCGGGGGTGAAGTCGCGGCCGGAGACGGCCGCCACGTCGGCGAGGAACGCCCGGCGGAAGTCGTCGTTCTCCAGGGCGCCGTGCCAGGTCGTGCCCCAGACCGACCCGACGCGGCAGCCGTCCAGGAAGGGCTCGCCGCCCTCGGCCGTCACGACGCCGTGGTGGATCTCGTAGGCCTCGACGCGGCAGCCGTAAGCGGCGCCGACCGGACGGCCCAGCGTCTTCTCCGCCGCGAACTCCACCGTCGCGGGCAGCAGCCCGAGCCCCTCGACCCGGCCCGCCCCCGACTCGACGTCGTCGTGGATGGTTCCGGCGAGCATCTGGTACCCCCCGCAGATGCCCAGTACGGCCCGGCCGGGCAGGGCGTCGGCCAGACCGGTGGCACGGAGCCACGCCAGGTCGGAGACCGTGGCCCGGGAGCCGGGCAGGACCACCAGGTCCGCGTCCTCAAGCTCGGCGGGAGAGGTCACGAAGCGGACCGTCACGCCGGGCTCGGAGGCCAGCGCGTCCACGTCGGTGAAGTTGGAGATGCGCGGCAGCCTGACCACCGCGACCCGCAGGACCTGCCTGCCGTACGGCGTGCGTGTGCCGATCGCGGGCCGGTTGTCCAGGGCGAGGGAGTCCTCGACGTCCAGCCAGAGGCCGTCCAGCCAGGGCAGCACGCCGTACACCTCGCGGCCGGTCAGCTCCCTGATCATGTCGAGGCCGGGTTCGAGGAGCTCTGGCGCCCCCCGGAACTTGTTGACCACAAAACCGGCGATCAGGGCCTGGTCCGCGGGCTCCAGCAGCGCCACCGTCCCGTACAGCGCGGCGAAGACCCCGCCCCTGTCGATGTCGCCGACCACGATGACCGGCAGGTTCGCGGCGCGGGCCAGGCCCATGTTGGCGATGTCGCCCCTGCGCAGGTTGATCTCCGCCGGGCTGCCCGCGCCCTCACAGATCACCACGTCGTACGAGCTTCGCAACCGCTCCAGCGCGTCCACCGCGACCTGGCGGAGCCGTTCCTTGACCTGCCAGTACTCCATGGCGTCGACCTCGGTCAGCGGCTTGCCCATGACCACGACCTGGCTGCGCCGGTCGCTGCCCGGCTTGAGCAGGATCGGGTTCATGTCCGCGCTGGGCTCCAGGCCGCACGCGGCGGCCTGCATCGCCTGGGCACGGCCGATCTCGGCGCCGTCGGCGGTGACGAAGGAGTTGAGTGACATGTTCTGCGCCTTGTACGGCGCGACCTTCACGCCCTGCCGGGCCAGCCAGCGGCAGATCCCGGCGGTGACGACGCTCTTACCCGCGTCGGAGGTGGTCCCGGCGACCAGCAGCGCCCCCCTCACGCTCTCACCGGGCACGACGCGACGAGCGGTCCGCCCGCGTGCGTAAGCACTTCGGCACGGGCAGACGTCTCGGCTCGGGCAGGCACTCCGGCGTGGGCGAACGCTCCGGCACCGGCCACAACCGGCCATGTGACACCGGAGCCGGTCGGAACCACGGGTAGCTCTCGGGGGGAATCGACCATCATGGTGACCAGCATGACGCGCCGCATGCCGTACCGCTCACCGGGACCACCCCCGGCGGTGCCGGGAGCGAACGTGAGACCCGGCCATATCGGTCCAATCATTTCGACCCTCATTGGAACTTACAGCCGGCCAATCCACCGCCGGACAATGGTTCTGAGCGCCCTCTGGTGTGGCCTTGAACAGCGGATTCTCGTGAGGAGAGACTGATATGACGATCGCCCACATGTGGTTTGACCCCAAATGCCCCTGGGCCTGGATCACCTCCCGTTGGCTGCTCGAAGTGGAGCAGGTCCGCGACATGCGGGTGCGCTTCCACGTGCTGAGCCTGTCGGTGCTCAACGAGGGCCGCGAAGGGCTGGAGGACTGGTACCGGCAGTGGCTGGACACCGGCTGGGGCCCGGCGCGGGTCGCGATCGCGGCCGAGCAGAAGTACGGCAACGAGGTGCTCCGCGATCTCTACACCGCGCTGGGCACCCGGATCCACCACCGGAAGACGCCGATCGACCGTGATCTGTACCTCGCCGCGCTGGCCGAGGCCGGCCTTTCGCCGGAGCTGGCCGACGCGGCCGAGACCACCGACTATGACGAGGCGCTCCTGGCCGGCAACCAGGCGGGCCTGGCCCCGATCGGCGAGGATCTCGGCACGCCGGCGATCCACGTCCCCGGACCTGACGGCGAGCTCGTCGCCTTCTTCGGGCCGGTGGTGACACCGATCCCGCGCGGCGAGGCGGCCGGCAGGCTCTGGGACGGCGTGCTGCTGGTCGCCGGCACCGACGGGTTCTACGAGCTGAAGCGCAGCCGCACCCGCCGGCCGATCTTCGACTGAAGATCAGACCGGCCGACGCCGTCGGCCGGTCTGATCTTCACCGGCGGCGGCCCTGCCCGGAGTGGATGGCTCCGGTCATGGCCGATCTTGGCGTGACGTCCGGGGACCGCACCTCAACGGGCCGGGGCCCCCGCGCGCGAGGGACCCGGCCCGTAAGGGTGTCTCTAGCGGAACGCGGCCCGTTTGTCCGCCGCCACCACGGCGACCCACGCCATGGCGGTGATCGCGCCGACGCACAGGGTCAGGGACCCGGCGTACCCGCCCGACATCGCCCAGCCGTCGCCGAGGGCGAAGATCAGGCCGCTGAGCCGCGAGGCCACGGCGAAGCCTGGGCGGCCGGTGCGGGAGAAGTGGCGGCCCAGGATGAAGCAGGCGACGATGAGCGCGGTGAACGCGATGGACCCGGCGACCATGTGCATGAGGCCGTGCCAGCTCATCGCGGTCGGCTGGCCCGCAGGAGTGCCGACGGGGAAGCCGTCGCCCGGATCCATGACAAAAAACGCGGCGGCGGCCATCGCGACGCCGTTGACCAGGATCAACCGAGGCGCCCACGTGCCACCGGGTGTGCCGCGCATGACGCGGCGCAGACCGATCGCCCCGGCGACCGTCAGAGCGCCGCTGATCAGGAAGTTGGCCATCTGGAGCCAGCCGAGATCGCCGGTGCTCAGCATGCTCAGGGGGTGACGGATCAGGTCGAAGCCCTCACGGGTGAAGGCCTGTGCCAGCGACACGACCGCGAAGAGGGGCGCGGAGATGACGGAGCCGGCGAGCAGGACCCGCGTCGCGGGCGTGGCGGAGCCGACGGTGGTGACGATGCCGGGCTGAAGGGTGGTCATGGTTGTTTCCTTTCCGGGGCGACGGGATCCGTCGCCAGGTTGTGGTGCGACGAGGGTCGCCGGGTTCTGGGGCTACGAGGGTCGCCGGGTTCTGGGGCGACGAAGGCTCGCCGCCGGATGGGGTCCGCCGGGTTCGTCCGGCCTCGCTGACGCGTCGAACGAGGAGGGACCGACTCGACACCGCCACGCCATCACGTCCCTGAGCTGCGGATACGCGACCCGATGCGCATTCCCTGTCACATCGCATTCCCTGTCACATCAGGTTGCCGCCCTGGTCAGGCGACGCGTGTCGATGTCCGCCGGGTCCGTTCGACGCGTAGCCGGAGACCGGCGAGGATCGGTCATCCGACCACCGTGAGGAGACACTGAAATGCGATTCCTGATGACCACCAAAGGCGGCGACCTGGCACCCCCGACCGAGGCGGTCATGGCCGAGATGGATGCCTTCGTCGAGGAGATGACCCGGGCGGGCGTGCTGCTGGCGACCGGCGGCCTGGACCCGGCCGGCACCCATGTCTCGGCCTCCGGCGGCAAGCTCACCATCACCGACGGGCCGTTCACCGAGGCGAAGGAGGCGATCGTCAGCTTCGCGCTCATCGAGGCGCGCTCGAAGGAGGAGGCCGTCGAACTGTCCCGGCGTTTCTGGAAGATCATCGGCGACGGCGAGGGCGACATCCAGCAGGTCTTCGGCCCGGAGAACTGATCGGACGCTCGCGCACCCAACCGGGCGCCCTGATCCAACGGTCCTTCGGCCCGAAGCACCGACTGAGCGCTCGCACGTCCGGCCGGGCAAGTGCCCTGATCCAACAGGCCTTCGACCCGAAGAGCCGAGTGAGCGCTCGCGCACCCAACCGGGCGCCCTGATCCAACAGGTCTTCGGCCCGAACAGTCGATCGGGCGCTTGCACACCCGGCCGGACGGATGCTCTGATCGAGCACGTGACATCCCAGGACGCCCACCGCGCGGTCGACGCGGTCTGGAAGATGGAGTCGGCGAGGATCATCGCCGGGCTCGTCCGGATGGTGGGCGACGTGGGGCTGGCCGAGGAGCTCGCGCAGGACGCGCTGCTCTCCGCCCTCCAGCAGTGGCCGGAGTCGGGCGTGCCGGACAACCCGGGCGCCTGGCTCATGGCCGTCGCCAAGCGTCGCGCCATCGACCACCTGCGGCGTGGCGAACGGCTCGACCGCAGGCACGAACAGCTCGCCCACGAGATCGCCACCCGGCAGGACACCTCCGAGGCCGACCTCGACGAGGCCCTCGACGACGAGGTGGGCGACGACGTCCTGCGCCTGATGTTCGTCTCCTGCCACCCGGCTCTCCCCGCGGAGTCCCGGGTGGCTCT
Source organism: Streptosporangium subroseum (assembly GCF_900188345.1). Lineage (GTDB taxonomy): Bacteria > Actinomycetota > Actinomycetes > Streptosporangiales > Streptosporangiaceae > Streptosporangium > Streptosporangium subroseum. Next base: position 12,165 of record NZ_FZOD01000003.1, read on the forward strand.
GACGTTGCGGTTGCTCGGCGGCCTGCGCACCGAGGAGATCGCGCGCGCGTTCCTCGTCTCCGAGCCGACCGTCGCGCAGCGCGTCGTCCGGGCCAAACGCACTCTCGCCGCTCTCCGGATCCCCTTCGAGATCCCGGTGGGGCCGGACCGGGCGGCGCGTCTGTCGTCGGTTCTCGAGGTCATCTACCTGGTGTTCAATGAGGGGTACGCGGCGACCGCCGGCGACGGCTGGATGCGCCAGGACCTCTGCCACGAGGCGCTGCGCCTGGGCCGCCTGCTGGCCGGACTCGCGCCCGGCGAGGCCGAGGTGCACGGCCTGGTCGCGCTGATGGAGATCCAGGCGTCGCGGTCGGCCGCCCGGACGACGCCCTCGGGGCAGCCCGTCGCGCTGCACGAGCAGAACCGCGGACGCTGGGACCAGCTCCTCATTCACCGAGGCTTCGCGGCCCTGCTGCGCGCCAGGCAGTGCGGCGGACCCCTCGGCCCCTACGTGCTGCAGGCCGCCATCGCCGTGTGTCACGCGCGGGCCCGTACGGCGCAGGAGACCGACTGGACGCAGATCGCCGCCCTCTACGAGTCCCTCGCCAAGGTGCTGCCCACGCCCGTCGTGCAGCTCAACCGCGCGGTCGCGCTGGCCATGGCGTACGGACCCGAGGCGGGACTGGCGCTCGCCGACACCCTGGTCACCGAACCGTCGCTCAAGGACTATCACCGCCTGCCCAGCGTGCGCGGTGACCTTCTGGTCAGGCTCGGTCGCCACGAGGAGGCCCGGCGGGAGTTCGAACGCGCCGCCGCCCTCACCCTCAACGGGCCCGAACGCACGATCCTCCTGGAACGCGCCGCGGCCTGCGCCGAGGCGGCTCCGCCGGGGACGGCCCCCACCCTGGCCGAGGCCGCGAGCGCCTTCCTCTCCCGTGACGATCTGGACGCCGCGACCGTCCGCTCCTACGGCCAGACCATGAGCCGGCTGCGCCGTGCTCTCGGCGACGGCACCCCGCTGCCGGACGTGAGCGCCGCGCAGGTCGCCGACGTCTTCACCGCGGCGTGGGGCGGCGCCGCCTCCGCGACCTGGAACCGGCACCGCGCCGCCGTACGCTCCTTCTCCGTCTGGGCCTCCACCCAGGGCCTGCTGACCGGCGACTCCGCCCGTGATCCGGCAGGCGACCCAGCCCATGATCCAACCCGTGCCCCGGCCCATGCCCCAACCCGCGATCTAACCCGAGACCCGGCCTGTGGCCCAACCCGCGACCCGGCCTGTGACCTGACCCGCGACCTGACCCGTGATCTGGCCGCCGGGCTCGGTCGTCGGCCCGAACCTCGGGGACGCACCCGCCCCATCGATCGGCCGCACATTGAGGCGCTGTGGCAGCGTCCGGACCTCGCCCTGCGCGAACGAACCCTGTGGCTGCTGCTCCACGAGAGCGCGGCCGGTGTCGGCGCGGCGCTCGCGCTCAACGTCGAGGACCTCGACCTGGCCGGGATGCGCGGAAGGGTGGCCGCGGGAACGGGAAGGGAGTCCTCCGGGTCCCGCTGGGTCCGGTGGCGGGCCGGCACCGCCGAGCTCATCCCCCACCTCGTTGCGGGCCGCGGCCGGGGTCCCCTGTTCCTGTCCGACCGCAGGCCCGGCCCCGGCCGGCCCCCCGCCCCCGGCGACCTGTGCCCCGAGACCGGCCGCCGCAGACTCTCCTACGAACGGGCCGAGTATCTGTTCAAGCAGGCCACCGGCTACACCCTCGACCAACTTCGGACCAGGTAGGGACCCGCGCCATGCCCTTGGGTTCCAGGGATCGTTGCAACACCTGATCCATTCAGGTGTTGCAACGTTCGAGATCGGCGGGCCAACGCCTCGGCCGAGACAGGTCGGCCACGCTCGGTTCGGCCCCGGTGCCGTCGATCCGGTCCCGGTAACTACCGGCGGGTGCCCCGGAGTACGGCGAGAACGGCCAGCCCTGCGGCGGCGAAGCCCACCGCCCGTGCGAGCCGTACGGACCTGCGGATGTCCTGGACCTCCGGCTTGGGCCCCCTGCCCATCTCCGGCCGGTGCTCCACGCGGTCGCCGTAGACGTTGGCGCCGCCGAGCGTGACGTCCAGCGCCCCCGCGAAGGCCGCCTCGCACCGGCCCGCGTTCGGGCTCGGGTGGCGGTGACCGTCCCTGCGCAGTACGGCCGCCGCCTCGCTGACCGAGCCCCCGGCCAGGGGGGCGGCGAGGGCCGTGAGCAGTCCGGTGATCCGGGCCGGAACGAAGTTGGCCACGTCGTCGAGCCGGGCCGCGGCCCAGCCGAAGTGCTCGTAGCGCGCGTTGTGGTGGCCGACCATCGCGTCCAGCGTGTTGATCGCCCGGTAGGCGAGCAGCCCGGGCACGCCGGCCACCGCGCCCCAGAACAGCGGCGCCACCACGGCGTCGGAGGTGTTCTCCGCGATCGACTCGACGGTGGCCCTGGCCAGCTCCGGCGCCTCAAGCCGGGACGGGTCGCGCCCGCACAGGTGGGACAGCCTCCCGCGTGCCCCCTCCAGATCGCCGTCCTCCAGGAACTCCGCCATGGCCACGCCCTCGCGGCCCAGCGTCGTGCCGCCGAGGACCGACCAGGTCGTCACGGCGCTCAGCACGCCTCGCACCACCGGATTTCCCCTTCGGGTCACGGCGTATCCGAGCAGCGCCACCGGGCCGACGCACAGGCCCACGTAGAGCACTCCCCTGCTCCGGGCGTCGCCGTACACCCGCTTCTCCAGCGCGGCCGCGGCCGTCCCGAACAGCGCCACCGGATGCCCTCGCCGGGGGTCGGCGAACGCGGCGTCGATCGCGACCCCGGCGAGCATTCCCAGCGCCTCGGCCCACCTCGCCTCACGCCGCCCGGACGTCGACCGTCCGGACTTCGGCCCCCGCCGTCCGCTCCGTCCGGATGAGCCGGACAATCCAGATGACCCTGACCGGCTAGATGAGATGCTCATGGAGCTCATCCTGGTGGGTCTCGAGCCAGGCGCTGGCCCGGCGGATGCGCGTGCCCGCTCCCCCGGCCCACATGCGGGCCCAGCCACCGCCGATGGTGAGGGCGTTGTTGCGCATGGCGTGGTAGGAGCGGTCGAAACGGAGCCGGGCGAGATCCAGGAGGTGGCGGCGGTCACGAGGTGTGAGACCGTACGCGTCGCAGAACAGGCGCAGTCGCGGGCCGATGTCCAGGCGGCGCTGGAGCGGCTCCAGGTCGAGGGGGTCGGCGATCGGCGCCCAGTGGCGCAGGGTGGTCACGATGTCGAACAGTCGGGTCGTCGGCCGGGCCATGTCGAAGTCGATCAGCGCGGCGGGGAGCCCGTCGCGGAAGATCACATTGTCGAGGTTGACGTCGCAGTGGCCGATCAGCTCCGGAGACGCGTCGTCGTTGGACCCGGCCTCCCAGACGGCGTCCGGCGGCGGGACGAAGCTCGCCGAGGCGTCGTGGAAGCTCCGCATCAGGCGGGCCAGCGCGGCCAGGGATTCGTCGGTGAGCGCGTAGGCGGGCAGCGGCCTGAGCGCGGAGTCGCCCTCGACGTAGGTCAGGATCTCCCTGTCCCGCTCGTCCAGGCCCACCACGCGAGGCGCTCCGTCGAACCCCGCCGCCTCGAGGTGCCGCAGCAACGCGTGCACGGAGTGTGTGGAGGCCCTGACGGGTCTGCGGACGGTGTCGCCGACCCGCACCACCCCGTCGGTGACATCACCGCCCACCAGGGGGATCTCTTCCTGGAGTGTGACGACGAACATGGCACACGAGCCTAGACCGGTCCACCCACCGCACAGAACGGTTTCGGGTGGACCAGCCCGTACTCGAAGGGAACTCTCAGAGAGGGCTCTAGCGGGACCGAGTGGCGAAATCCCCGGTGGGAGCACTCAGCGGGACCCCCCGGTGACCCCCTGGCCGGCTCTCAGGGAGCCGGCCGAGCTCTCTCAGAGAACACCGGCCGTACTCACTGAGAGGGAGCGTCAGCCGGACTCTTTCCGAGGGAACGCCGGCAGAGCTCTCGGAGGGAGCACCGGCAGAGCTCTCTCAGAGGGAGCACCGGCAGAGCTCTCTCAGAGGGAGCGCTGGTAGGAACCGAAGGCCCTCGTGCCCAGATATCCCAGGACGAGCGCGACCGCCGCCAGCCCTCCGAGATTCGCCCAGACCGTGCCCCAGTCGGGCGAGGCCGTCAGGGACTCCCGGGCGGCGACGACAGCCCAGTTCACCGGGTTGTACGAGGAGGCCGTCTGGATCCACTCCGGGGCGGCCTCCTGAGCCATGATCGCGGTGGACAGGAACATCAGCGGCAGCGTCAGGAACTGGGACAGGCCGATCAGCGCCTCGTTGGTGCGCAGCAGCAGCGCGAGGGCGTTGGACATCGAGCAGAACCCCGCCGTCAGGAGCATCGCGGCCAGCAGGCTGGTCGCGATGCCCGGCAGTCCTCCCGGGTAGGTCGCCCCGGACAGCCGGCCCACCACGAACACGATGATCCCCTGGACCAGCAGGGAGAGCATGTTGTAGGAGAGCGAGCCGATGATGATCGCGCCCCGCCGTACCGGGGTGACCAGCACCCGGTCCATGATTCCCCGGTCCATCATCTCGATGAACCCGGTACCGCTCCACGCCCCGATGAAGAGCGCGTTCATGGCGACCACCCCGGGGACGAGGAAGTCGATGTAGTTGACGCCGCCGAAACCGGGCAGCTCGACGATCCGCTTGAACAGCTGCCCGAACAGCAGCAGCCAGACCATCGGCTGGACCAGCATGACCGCCACATACAGCGGCTGCCGCCACAGGGCCCTGATCGACTGGAGGGTGAAGTAGGCGGAATGCGCGAGGAGCGAGCCTCTGTTCCTCCCCGTACTCACGTCCGCGGGAATCGTGATGGTCGTCATGCCGCCACCTCCTCGAAGGTCCGTCCGGTGTGACGCAGGTAGACGTCGTCCAGGGAGGGGCGGGCGACGGTGATCGCCCCCACCTTCACCCCGGCCGCGTCCAGGGCGGCCAGCACGGCCGGTACGGCCGCCGCGCCGTCGTCGACCCTGGCCCGGAGCACCCGCCCGGCCGTGGTGATCTCCCTGGCGCCGTGCACCCGGCGCAGGGCCTCCTCGGCCTGCGGGATCCCCTGGGAGTCGACGAGCTCGGCGACGATCGCGTCACCGCGCAACTGGCTCTTGAGCTCGTCCGGACTGCCGGTGGTCACGACCTTTCCCCTGTCCACGATGGCCAGGGCTCCGGCGAGCTTGTCGGCCTCCTCCAGGTAGTGCGTGGTGAGGAGGATGGTCAGCCCCTCCTCCGCGGCGAGCCTGGCGATCTCCGTCCACATCGCGGCCCTGGCCTCCGGGTCCAGGCCGGTGGTCGGCTCGTCGAGGAAGAGCACCCGGGGGCGGTGGATGAGGCCCATGGCGACGTCGAGTTTGCGCTGCATGCCGCCGGAGTAGGTGCGAGCCTGCCGGTCGGCCGCCTCGGCGAGGTCGAACCTGGCCATGAGCTCGCCCGCACGGAGCCTGAGCTGCCGCCTGGACATCCCGTACAGGGCTCCGTGCAGGAGGAGGTTCTCCCGCCCGGTGGCCTGGGGGTCCACGCTGATCTTCTGGGTGACGCAGCCGATGGCCGCACGCACCTGGTCCGGATTTTTCCGCACATCGATGCCCGCGACCCTGGCGTTCCCGCCATCGGGCCGGGACAGGGTCGTCAGGATCTTGACCGCGGTCGACTTACCCGCGCCGTTGGGGCCGAGCAGCCCGAAGACCGTGCCGGTCGGCACGCCGAAGCTGAGCTCGTCCAGCGCACGGACCTTCCCGTACGCCTTGACCAGGCGGTCTGCCTGGATGGATTCCATTTCGTTTCCTCCACAGAGTTACGTGTGCGGAGGCATGACCTGGCGGCGTCACGGCGCTCGGCCGCGCACGCATCAGGAGCGGGCCGACGCGGAGCGGACCACGGTCGGCGAGTGGCGCCGTGGGGCGCAGCCGTACGAGAGCATGCGGCTTTCTCACCGAAGGTGCGTCGTTCTCCGCGGGCACGAACCCTTATCGTGGAACTGCCTTGTAGCAAGGCAGTTCACAATAAGGGTCGCCTCCACGCGAGACCTTCCGGTCCCCGGCACGGTGTTCCAGCACCCGCCGGGGACCACTTGCGTGTCAGGGGGTGGGCGCCTCCAGGTCGTCGAAGCCGGCCGGCAGACCGGCGGCGGACCGTTCATGCCAGAGCCGCCAGAGGTCGAGCCCGTCGAACGTGCCGGCGCGCAGCTCGTCGATCAGGCCGTCCACCCAGGCGAGCTCGGAACGGCGGAGCATGTCGGTGTACTCCCACTCGATGAGCATCAACCGCGGCAGATCCTGCTTGACGGCGAGCTCCCGGAGCGCGGCGTCCGCGTGCAGGCGCTGCTCCAGCTTGAGCCTGCGCTCCTCCAGGAGCCGGATCACCTCGTCGGGCGGGAGAACGGGGAGCAGTGACAGACCCGCTTCGAAGCCGGTGTAGTCCTTGGCGGGAGTGCTGATCAGCTCGCTGAGCCAGTCGAACAGCTCCAGCTTGCCCGGCTCCGTGATCGCGTAGATCGTGCGCTCGGGCCTGTTGCCCTCGCGAACGGTCTCCACCGCCTTGATCAGCCCGCGCTTCTCCAGGCTCTCGACCACCGAGTAGAGCGAGCCGTAGTTGAGACGGATGCTCTCCTCCTTGCGCCGGGTGCGCATGGAGGAGGCCATCTCGTACGGGTGCATCGGGCGCTCGAACAGGAGGGCCATCACGGCGAGGGCGAGGGGGTTGCTCCGCCTACGGGTCATGGCACATCCTCCGATTCGAATACTCGACTTCGAGTATTAGCCAACTCGCGATACATCGCAAGTATTTTTCCAAATGGACTCCGGCGGAAGGGGCCGCCTGTCGGATTGGAGGTCCTCGCCGACCCCGTCGGGCGGCTGGTGATCGACATCACAGGGTGATCCTCGCGACACAGGAGGAAAACCGATGCGTGGATGCTCCCAGGATCATGCACAATTAGGCGGGGGCACCCTTAGCTCAGCTGGATAGAGCATCGGACTTCTAATCCGACGGTCGCAGGTTCGAATCCTGCAGGGTGCACAGCGCGTGAGCAGCCAAGAGGGCCCGTGACCAGCAGCGATGCCGGTAGCGGGCCCTCTTGCTGTGTCCGGTGATGTACGGCTGACACTGGTGGATTACGGTTGATCCTTCCCAATGCCTTCCCACGGAGCACGCCGGCGTGCGTTGCTCCGCCGCGGACGGGATCGGCGCAACTCACAGATCACCGCCTCGATCCGCGCCAGCGTCTGCATCCACCCGATGAAAGCGATTGGTCGGCGTATTCAGCCCACCCTCCCGATAACGGTGCATCCAGGGATGCGCCGTCTGCCGCGCCGACCTCTACCAGCTAGTGCTCTGACCGCATACGTTCACCGGATTGGGCGACCGTCAGGTGGTGGGGCCATGCTCGTGGGTAGGGCGTCCGCTTATGCTCAGCTCGTGCAGCCGCCTTCCAACAGCAGCGATCCGTTGACCTTGGCGTTCCCAGCCGATCTTGCAGGCGATGCCGAGGCAGTTCTGGCAGTCATGCCCGCTTCCCGCCTCCGGCCGCTTGAGCCGTTTTCGGTCGTTGTAGAGGGCCAACAGGTGGCCATTCCTGGGCGTCTCTACAACGACGAGCCGCCGACAGAAGCGGTAGCGTCGCTCTCGTCGCGTCAACGTCAACTTCTGCACTGCTTGTACTCAAGGCACTGCGACGGGATGGTTAGGCAACGCCACCTGGCGAAGGTCGTGGGCTCCGCGGACCCGTGGGTCGTCCCGTTCGTCGTGCAGTTGGTCGGCGAGTACGTCTTGGAAATCCTGGTCATCATCCGCGATGAGCTTCGTGATCTCGCCACGCCGGGCAGCCGAAGCCACCTCGCTTACGGGCAGTTCATCGTAGACAACCCGGCCTTCTTCGCACGCACTCAGCGACGGGTCGTGAGCTACTGGAGCTGCTACTACCGTTCCGCCTATTCGAGTTTCCGTGGCTACCCGGGATGCAGTCTTCTTGATCTTCTAAGGTCCGCAGCCTCGGACAGAGCAGGGCACCCCTGGCCCAACCTCGCTCCTGCTGGAACCAGACTGGACGGCTACTGCTAGGGCTGGTCGGGCAAGGTTCGCCAGGTGGACCAGACTGCGGCAGCGAGAGGCCGTCCGCCCCATCGGATGCTTTTCTCGCTACGGATCCGGGCGCGCTCATGGCGTTGAGATGCGAGGACGTCGGGGTGCCGGGCGTTCTTGTTGCGCCAGCGGAGGTATAGGCGTGCAGGGCCCAGGTCTGGACGGTGTGGTTGCGATGGTTGGAGTTGGCGACGGTGAACTGCCGCAACGGCCCGAAGTGGGCCTCGATCGGATTCGCCCAGGATGCGTAGGTCGGCGTGAAGCACAGCTCGACCCGGTGCTTCTTCGCCCAGCGGCGGATCTTCTCGCCCTTGTGGGCGGAAAGGTTGTCCAGGATCACGTAGATCGGGGTACCGTCGGGGCGGGCGGCCCGGATCGACTTCAGCGCGGCCAAGGTGTTCGCAGTGCCCTTCTTGCGGCGGTTGACGCCCCAGAGGGTGTCGTCGCCGACCGAATAGCAGCCGTGGAAGTACCGGACACCGTGGGTGCGATGGTACGTGGCCGGGTGCCGCTCGGGGTGGCCGGCAGCGGCCCAGCCCGCCCCTTCAATGGGGCGGATACCGAGCGGGCCGAACTCGTCGAAGGCGAAGACCCGATCCGGGAAGCGGTCCAGGACCTCCTCGATCCGATCCAGCTTGGCGTCGCGATCCGGATCTGGAGACTCCTTCTAGGTCTTGGTGCGCTGAAAGGTGACGCCGCGGCGGGCGAGCAGGCGGCGTAACGTCTCGCGGCCGATGCGGATGCCCCGGCCGTGGACTTTGCGCAAGTAGGCGAGCAACTTGCGGATGGACCAGCGGGTGAAGGGCTGGCCGAGCTTGGTCGGGCGGGTGGTGGCCGTCGCGACGACGAAGTCCTCGTCGTCAGGACTGAGCAGGCGGGGACGGCCTCCCGCCCACTGAGGGTCCAGGCAGGCCAGGCCGATCTCGTTGAACCGGTGGATCACATCGCGGACGGTGTCCTCGTCGGCCTGCACCAGCTGGGCGATCACCGGGACACGGTTCCCGCCGGCCGAGGCCAGGAGCATCATCGCGCGCCGGTAGCGCACCGAGCTGGTGCTGCCCCGGCGCACGATCTGCTTCAGCTTCTGCCCTTCCCGGTCGGTCAGTCTGCGCACAAGGACAGGCTCGGCCACCGCACCTCCAGCGGTCGGAACGGGCGTCACCGCACATCCAACCGCTCCGACCACCAACCCGGCGCACCTTCCCGGTCAGAGCTAGCGGCATCGGTCACCCCTGCACCGGACAACACCTCGATCACCCGCGCGACAGAGGAAACCCCTCATCCCTCAAATACCAGGGCGGCCTCACCCCACATACTCAAGGCGCCTCGCCCTTGATCGTCTTTCTCGGTGAACCAGCAAAACAGGTGACACATCCCAAATAAGGTGCGCCAGTGCACCCTTTCCGCGTCGCCCTCGTCATGCTCGCTGTCGTGGTTCTCGCCGGATGCGCCCACAGGGAAGACCGGATCGCACGGCTGGATCATGTCGTCGGCGCTTCCTGCCCGAGAGGTCCCGAACCGAACCTGTCCCTGTCGCGCCAGACGCTTCCCGATGATTTCGTGCCGGTCCAGGTCATCCGCTGCCGCTGGGAGTACCGCTACCTGCCCGGCAAAGGCCGCTGGGAGGTCGTGGTCGAGGAGCACGCCGACGGTCCGGCCGGCGAGCTGATGACCGAGCTGCGCCGCCCGTCCGAGAGATCAATGTTTGGCGTGAACTGCCTAGACATCCTGATCGTGGCGGACTACTTCGTCGTGGTGGACTCCTCGGGCAGGGTGGTGCTGCCAGACCTGCCGACCGGCGTGTGCGGGGGACCGTTCTCTTCCGCCCTCGATGTCCTTCGCGGTCTGCCGTACCAGGTCGACGAACAGATACCCGTGCGGAGAGTCGAGAGCGACAAGGCCTTCCGGACCGGCTGCGGCGACGAGTACCCCGACCTTCTCTCCCGGGGGCGGCCAGGGGCGACCACACAGACCTGGAATCCCCCGCCGAAGGGCCTACGGGTATGCATCTTCCGTACCGACGGAAAGACCTCGGACACGGACGAAGGAAAGTTTGAGTCCGTGCGCATCCTCAAAGGCAGCAGCCTGCGCACCCTGCTCACCGCTCTGGACACCGCACCGGCCAGCGACTGCCCCAGCGACCACACCCGGTTCGCGGTACTGAACCCCGGCCACTACAAGCAGGCATACGTCGAGCTTGACGGCTGCCGTAACCTCCTGCGTCCCGATGGAACCCTCGGCCGCCTCACCCCTGATGCCGTAGCACTCCTGACCGATTGATCTAACCCACCAGACGCTTGGCGATCAGGTATCGAATGCAGGGCCGGAAGACCGTTCCGTTGCATTGCCGAATTGTTCTCATAGGTATCAAGGGGCGGCGGCGCTGCGCCTGCGGCGCACGCCGGGCATGCGGCCTGGGGGCCGGTCCCGGCGCGCGAGCAGGACTCCGGGCCGTCGCCGCACGCTCATCGCGCCGTACCCACGCCATCCGCCGGCCTTCGGTCACGCCGCCACCCATATGCAGCACGACGATCGCCACGGGGTGGTCGAGCTCTGCTGTGGCTGGGGGCGATCGGAGATCCAGGGTTCGTTCCTCACCCTGGCTCATCGGACAACGTGGCTGATCAGCCAGGTACCGATGATCACGGGATAAACCACGGATGTAGGAGACGGAGAACGAGTCAGGCCGACATGACTATGCGCGGTAATGATCTTAGTGGGATAGTCCTGCATGAAACGTAATCGGTGGATTCGTTTCTACTGGCGGGCGTCCCTTCTTGGATGGTCTGCGAACGGGTAGGAGGTTGCAAGGTGAGAAGCATCCGGCTGCTGTTCGCGCTCACCCTTGTGATCAGCCCAGTGGGGTTAGTGGCCGGCTGTGGGACATGCGGGGAGGATGTCGAGGTGCAGCGCGTGGCGCCATCGCCTGAAGGTGCATCCCCAGTTGAGGTCGTCCGCGCGTATTTCCAGGCCCTCGCCGCTCATGACAAGGAAACCGGCCAGTTGATGTGGGATCACCGTAGCCCGCAGTACGAGGCCGAGTTTGGAGGGGTGGCCAGCCCCTTCGCCAACTGGACCAGCCTCACCGACGTGAAGATCGGCCAGCCCGAGCCGGAGACCTGCGGTGACGTCGAACGCTGTGTGCGGGTGAAGGTTAACTACACCTTCGAGCAGTGCGAGTTCTACACCGGTGATGATGGCGCCTATGGCGAGAGGTTTTTCTTAGATCGGATCGATGGCCGCTGGCTGATCAACGGACACGGCCAAGGTTGAGCGGGGTCGGGATCAGAGCTTCAAACGCGGCGTAGCCCTGACCATCTTCGTGTCCGTTGCATGCCCGTCAGGAGGGTGATCAAGGGGGACTCACGGGGAACCCCGGGGAACCAAAACACTCCCCCGCAGGTCAGCACTTCCCCAGATCAGAGGCCGGGAGCGTTAGAGACTTCCCAAGCTGATAGCGGGGGATCGAACGCCCATTCTCCAGGTCGCGTTACTTGATCAAATGGAACTCAGGGTGCGCCAACCATGCGGCCAGAAATTCCGCGTCACCTACATGGAACCACCCCTGACCTTCGTCATCGTCCGGAGTACCCCACGAAACTTCCTTGATCACACCGGGTAGAGACGAGACCAACTGCCATGCTTCGGCTCGGTGATCTCCACTCTCCGCGCCCAGCTCCAAGAGGCGGTGCCCGTACCCAAGCAAGCCGTCGAACTCGATGAGAGCTCCAAGGCGATGTGCCATCGCAAGGGCGAGATAGCCGAGGAGGAGATGGTTGATGTGGCCCGAAGCGTTCGCGTATAACAAGAGCCCTTGCACCGGCTGTGGGGTGAACGCCGAGTACTCGCCCCCATCCGCACCGAACTCCGCATCCTGTGATAGATGGAACCCAGGGAAGCCGGTGTCGTCGAGGGTGACTGGTGCGCCCAGAAAGGATGGATCACGAACCCAAAAGTCCAGACTGCCATCATCGGTCACTTCTATTGGGCTGCAGAAGGTCTTCAGCCACGGAACGAAATCCGCGAAGTCAGAACGCTCGCGACGCTCCATCAGCAGCAAAACGAGAGCCGGGCCGGCCATCGGCACCCCCTCGATCAGTCCTTATCGCCGTTCTCCTCCATGATCGCGGATCCCACAGAGATTCGACACGACGCCACCGCGCCAGGCACTCCTCTGCAGTCTTGGCTGCCACCTGCTCGTTCATCCCCACAGAGCCGCCCATCGTCGTGCCATTAGCGTGCCATTAAGGAGGGTAACAAGGGGGCAACCACGGTCACTCATGACCGGTATCAACCACAGGTCAGCCACCCTACAAGCCGTGATCCATACACTTCCCAAGCTGACAGCGCCGGTTCGGAGTCCCATCGCTGTCGTTCAAGGTCCCCGTGGGGTCTGTCCAGTTAACGGCTCTGTCTCGTAATCGGTGGTAGCGCTGGGTAATGTCACGGGAGGAGAATGCGGTGGCGAAGGAGGTCGAATCCGGCGCGGCCGTGCATCTGTCTCATGATCCTTTTCGTGCGGGTGTTGACGCCTTCGGTCCGGCCGTTGTGGTGGGGCAGGGTGAGAGCGGCATCGACGGCCGCGCGGTCGAGCTCCACTCCGTTGGCGAAGCCGTGCAGATGAGGTAGATCGGCAGCGCGTGCGGCGGTGATCCACTCGGTGAGCTGGGTGTCGTTTCCGACGGCAGGGGTGAGCAGCTCAGCGAAGGCGTGGATGAGGCGGGCGAGTGCGGCCAGCTCAGGGCATGCGGCGGTGAGATCCCGCAGCAGGTCAGCGTCCTTGTCGCGTAGCCGGTCGGGGTCTGTGAGCAAGAGCCGGTTGAGATGGCGGGCAGTGATGACGGGCCGGTCGCCTTCGGCTCGGCCCTGGGTGAGGTAGCGGTAGAGGAGGTTGAGGCTGCCGGTGTAGCCGAGTTCCCTGATCTCATGGAACAGCCGCATCACCGGAACGGCCGGATCCTCAGCGCGGCGGGCGCGCAGGTGGTCGCGGTAGGGGTCGACGAGGGTCTGTCGGTAGCGCGGAGCACGGCGGACTTCCTCGGGCTCGCTCCTGCGGGCGTAGCGTTTGACGGTGTTCAGGGACACGTCGAGTCGGCGGGCGCATTCCATCAGGCCAACGCCCTTGCCGAGGAGGTCATGAACCTGATGCCAGCGCTCGCGGGTGGTTCGCTCGCGGACGCCCCCAGGACGGGGCGGGTTGACCGCCGCCCAGCAGGAGGTATGGGAGCGGACCTCGGCCAGGGTCTTGTCGCACAAGTTCCGCCACAGGTGCCACCTGTCGCTGACCTGCACCGCGTCGGGCAGTGCCCGGCGGACGGCCTCACCATAGGTGAGGGAACCGTCCCGGCAGACGATCTCCACGCCGGGATGAGCACGCAGCCACACCTCCAGCACCTCGGCGCCGCGACCTGGCAACACGTCGATCCGCGTCCCCGTCTCGGCGTCAATGAGGATCGTGGCGTACCGGTGGCGGCGTCTCAACGCGAAGTCATCGACGCCCAGCACCCGCGGCACTCCAACCGCAGGCAGCGGCAGTCGCCTGAGCAGCCGCAACGCGGTCGACCGCGCTACCTGCACGCCCAAGGCCCGGGACAACCGGACACTCGCCCTGCCCGCGAGCTCTCTCACCACCGCGCCCAACTGGTCGGCGAGTCGGTTCGTCCGGCGCTGGTAGCGCTCCAGCAGCCCGGGTACCTGCTCCCGGAACGTCCGTCGCGAGCAACTCCACACCGGGCAGGCCATCCGCCGCACCCGCACCGACACCACCACCCGCCGGCCGTCCACGGGAAGGTCCGCGACCATCCGGCCGCAAAACCCATGCACCCTGCCAGTCGGCGTCGCGCACACCGGACACAGCACGGGATCGTCCCGAGTCCGTGCCACCACCCGAACCAGATTGCCCTCGTCCACCACACCCTCGATGACCAGGGCAGACAACCCCGAAAACACCACACCCGCAAGAGCGTCGATCTCCAGCACACCTCAGCCTGGCATCAGTGACGCACGGCTACCACCGATTACGGGACAGAGCCCTTAACTGGACAGACCCGGTTGAGAGGTCGGCTGGAACAGAGGGGGTGAGGCGGGGCGCGCAATCAGCCAGGGTCCGATCGCGGGCTGTCGCAGCCGCAGGTCAGTGACGCTGACAGCCGATCTCCTCTGACTCCCGGGCCCACCGCGTGTGTTGGTCAATGCCTGCGGATCGGTTTGGGGGTCGCCGAGTCAGTGAAGTTGTCCGGTCTGGTGGAGGTGATCGAAGATGATCTGGTCGACCGGGGACACGCGGTCGCGGTCGGCGTAGGTCAGCCAGGTGATTTCTTCGATCTCGCTGCTGGGTGCCGGTACTCCGTGATGGTCGGCGGTGTAGCAGGTCATCCGCACGGTGATGCCGTCGGCGTGGCCGTGTGCCTGGGCGTGGTAGGTGCCCACGTGGGTGGCGGTGGCGGGGATGATGGTGATGGAGAGTTCCTCGTCGATCTCGCGGATGAGGGTGTCGAGGTCGGTTTCGCCGGGTTCACGTTTGCCGCCGGGGATGTAGTAGGCGTTCTTGCCTCGTGAGCGGGTGCTGAGGATCTTGCCGTTGTCCAGGTGGATCCAGGCGATCTTGTCGATGGTCTTTTTCACCGTGTGCTCCTGGTGGCGGAGGTAGTGGAAAGGGTTCAGGCGGCCAGGTCATCGGGGGGTTGCGCACGCCGGTCCCAGCGTGCGGCAGGGCCCCGGGCCACCGGGGCCGCGTCAGGGGGCGGCTCTCCCCGCCGGTCGGTGGCCGTTGTTCGCCGCCAGGCTGTGCAGGGCTTCGCCGTCAATTCTCAGGACCGCTATCTCGTCGAGCTCGCGAGCGTGCAGGCGATCGTAGAAGCGCAGGGCCGGCTCGTTGGTGCGCAGCACCCACCACTCGAAGCGGGCACAGCCCCGCCGTACCGCCAGCTCGGCAAGGTGAGAGAGCAGTGCCTGCCCCAGTCCGCTCCCTCGGTGCCCGGGACGGACGTACAGGTCTTCGAGATGGATGCCTGCCCGGCCGCGCACGGTGCTGTAGGTGGAGTAGAAAAGGGCGAACGCAACCGGCTGCCCGTCGATCGTCGCCAACAGGGCTTCCGCCAGCGGCTGCGGACCGAACAGGGCCTCTGCCACATCTCGTGGCCGGGCGGTGACCGGCTCGGGATGCTCTTCCACTTCCGCGAGTTCGACGATGAATCGGTGCAGCACGTCGACATCGCCCGGCTCTGCCGGACGGATGAGCAGTTCGGGAGTTGGGGGCATTTCTGGGCGATTCATCCAGGTATTGTGCCTGTTCCGTTCCGCCACACGCATGCCGCGCCGTACTTACGTCATCCGCGGGTCACATCACTGCTCAGACGCGGTTCAACGATTGCCGCGGGTGACCGAGGCCCGCTGCTGCGGTCGGGGGCGATCGGCTGTGTCAGCCTGCTTGGCCCATCCTCACCGGTGAGCCCCTCGACGGCGGGACGCACCACGGAATCAGCCGGACATGCCGATGAGCGCATGTCGATCTCTCCGTCGCCCTGCGGAAACCACCCTGCGACAACCACGGAACCGATTCCCTCCACGGCGGGAGTCCTAGGCCGACGTGGTGATGAGCTCGTCGGTGACCCACTGCGCGGCGTTGGCGGGGTAGGGAGCTGACAGTCCGAGGACGATGTGCCGGAAACCGGCGTCGAGCGCCTCGCCGATCGCGTCCCGGGTGATGCCGGGCTGGTCGTAGGAGACCGGCAGGTGGATCGAGCGGATGATCGAGGCGGGGTCGCGACCGATCTCGGTGCAGTAGCGGTCCAGCAGTGCACTGCGGCCGACGGCGTCGTCGATGTCTCCGCCGGGGATGTTCCACAGGTCGGCGTGCTCGGCGACCACGCGGAGCACAGGGGCCGAGCGTCCGCCGATGAGGATCGGCGGATGAGGGCGCTGGACGGGTTTGGGGTTGCAGAACGCTCCGGTGAGGTGGACGTAGGTGCCATCGAAATCGAACGGTTCGGTCTCGGTCCACAGCCGCCGGATAACCGTGCACGCTTCGGCGAGGCTCCCCACGGCGTGGGCGGAGTCGTGGAAGGGCAGGCCGTGTGCGTCATACTCGCGCCGGGCCAGCGGGTGGCTGGGTCGTGAGCCCGCGCCGATGCCGAAGTCGAGCCGTCCGCCGGAGACGATGTCGACGGTCGCGGCGATTTTGGCCAGCATCGCGGGCGGTCGGAAGCGGTTGCTGGTCACGAGCAGGCCGAGGCGCAGTCGTCGGGTCTGTGCAGCGAGGGCCGAGAGCAGCGTCCAGCCTTCGTGGGTCGGTCCGCTCGGGTCGCCGCCGATCGGCATGAGGTGATCGAACAGCCACGCATGCTCGATCTCCGGGATGGCGTCCGCCTCTCGCCAGACCCGCAGGATGTCGTGGTAGTCGACCTGCGAGGGGGCGGTCATGATCCCGAAACGGGGCCGAGGTGTTTGCGGCATGGGCGGTTGGTCCTTTCGGCACGGGTGGGAACACGCTCCGGTTCGGAAGCTGACAGGAGGCTTGGGTCTTTGAGGGCCTGCCCTTGCGACGTGTCAGGCGGCAGACGCGTCAGGCGGCAGGGGGGTGCGTAAGCTACTGCTCGCCTGCCGTCTGGTGACCGACGCGACGAGCGATCAGCGACGTCGCCGCGTTGCGTCAAGCAGGGCGGGCGGCGTGTCGAACTTCTCGTGTGCGGCGAGGTCGACGCCCGGCGCGACGATCGCGTCGATCGCGTCGAGCACGTCGGCGGAGAGCACGGTGTCCGCGGCGGCGAGCTGAGAGTGCAGGTGGTCCATGGTGCGGGGGCCGATGATCGCGCTGGTCACGGCGGGGTGCGCGGTGACGAATCCGAGCGCGAGCTGGATCATCGTCAGACCGGCCTCGTCGGCGACCTTCGCCAGCTGCTCGACGGCATCGAGCCTGGCCCGGTTGGAGGGGATGGCGGTGTCGAAGCGCTGCGGCATGAGCGTCGAACGGCTGGTGGTGATTTCCCGGCCCTCGCGGACCGCGCCCGACAGCCAGCCCGAGGCCAACGGACTCCACGCCAGCACGCCGAGTCCGTACTGCTCGGTCACGGGCAGGACGTGGGTCTCGATCCCGCGCTGCAGGATCGAGTAGCTGGGCTGTTCGGTGACGTACCGGCTCAGGCGACTCTCCCGGGCGGCCCATTCGGCCTGCACGATGCGGTAGGCGGGGAACGTCGAGGAGCCGAAGTAACGGATCTTTCCCGCGCGCTGTAGGTCGGTCAGGGCCGACAGCGTCTCCTCATCGCTGGTGCTCGGGTCCCAGCGGTGGATCTGGTAGAGATCGACATGGTCGACGCCCAGACGGCGCAGGCTGTTGTCCAGCTCGGTGACCAGCCAGCGGCGCGAACTGCCCTGATGGTTGCGCTCGTCGTCCATCGGCATGCCCGCCTTCGTGGCCAGCACGAGGTCGTCGCGGCGGCCGGCGATGGCCTTGCCGACCATCTCCTCCGACTCGCCCTGGCTGTACCTGTCGGCGGTGTCGATGAGGTTGATTCCCCCCTCCAGGGCGGCGTCGACCATGGCGGTGACCTCGTCCTGGGTGGTGCGTCCCAAACTGCCGAAGTTCATCGCGCCGAGCACGAGGGTGCTGACCTGCACACCGGTGCGGCCCAAGGTGCGGTATTGCATGACTGTTCCCCCTGAGAGGTTGGGTACGTGGCTTGGTTCCGGCCCGCCCGTTCTGGCATCCTGAACAAACGGATCCATGTTCCGCTAAGCAACAAGCGGAACCGTGTTCCGCTAATCAATATACGGAACACAGTTCCGTTTGCCAAATGGAGTGACGCGCAGTGGTCGACATCGACAACGGATCAGGGTCGTCAGCCCCGCGGAAGCGGGCCGACGCCCGGCGTAACGAGGAGACTCTGCTGGGCGTGGCCGCCGCGGCTTTCATCACTTCCGGCGTCGATGTGCCCGTACGCGACATCGCCGCCCAGGCCGGCGTGGGCGTGGGCACGATCTACCGCCACTTCCCGACGCGGGCCGATCTCATCGTCGCCGTCTACCGGCACCAGGTCGAGGCGTGCGCCGAGGCCGGTCCGGCACTGCTGGCGAGCAGCAGCACACCGCACGCCGCCCTGGCGCTGTGGATCGACCTCTTCGTCGACTTCCTGGTCACCAAGCACGGCCTCGCCGAGGCACTGCAATCCGACGATGCCGCCTTCGAGACTCTGCACGCCTATTTCCTCGACCGCCTCGTCCCCGTGTGCGACCAACTGCTCGACGCCGCCGCCGCGGCGGGCGAGATCTCCCCGGACATGGATGCCTACCAACTGCTGCGTGGCGTCGGCAATCTCTGTATCGGCGCGGGCAACAACCCCCGCTACGACGCACGTCGCATGGTCGGACTCCTCATCACAGGGCTGCGCCTCCACTAGGGAGGGTCGGCCACGAGTTCCTCACGCGGCAGCGTCCGGCAGATGAGCGAGCTGTTACCCTGGTTCGCGACGCGGGGTGCCCCGGAATGTCCGGGGCTGAGAGCACACCCGTCGAACCTGATCTAGTTCGAACTAGCGAAGGGACGTCATGTTCTGCGACGACGTCTGGGCACGTTCCGCCACACTGCTACAAGCCATCCATCAGCACCCCTTCAACGCCGCACTCGGTGAAGGCACACTCGACCACCGGCGGTTCGCCTTCTACATCGTGCAGGACGCCAGATACCTCGAGGCGTTCTCCAAGGCGCTCGCCACCGCCTCGGTGCGGGCCGGCGATTCCCAGGAGGCCGCGTTCTGGTCGCGCAGCGCGCACGCCGCACTGGACGCTGAGCGAACCCTGCACGAGGGCTACATCGAGGAGTACGGTCTGACCGCCGCCGATCTCTCCGGCATCCGGACCTCGCCCACCTGCCTCGGCTACTCCTCCTTTCTGCAGGCCGTCGCGCTCGCCGCGCCGTACCCGGTGCTCGTGGCCGCCGTTCTGCCGTGTTTCTGGGTCTACCAGGACGTGGGCGCGGCGCTTCTGAAGCAGACCGGCGACATCGCCGACCACCCTTACCGGGCATGGATCTCCACCTATGCCGATCCGGACTTCGCCAAGTCGGTCGAGCAGGCCAAAGAGATCACCGATCGACTGGCGGCCACGGCGGACGACGCGACCCGCGCGGCCATGACCGAGGCGTTCGTCCAGGCCACAGAGTACGAGTGGATGTTCTGGGACAGTGCGTGGCACCGGGAGGCGTGGCCCACGGCGCAATGGCTGCCCAACGACTGACACCGGCATTTCCGCGCGCTGACCCGATCATGCAAAAGACCGGGTCAGCGCGTTGATGATCTCGTCCGACACCGGTCACCGAGGGTTCTGTCGAGGGTCAGCTGAGTGGGCCGCTATCAACGTGATCGCCGCGGAGTAAGCCGAGGATGTGCGGCCAGGCGGTTGCTCCCAAGGCGGCGTCGGCGACGCTGTCGCCTCCGTAGCAAAAGTGCGGCGATGCCGGAGCCGGACTCTCACCCGGAAGACGGGGGCGATGGCCGGCGTCGGCTCGGCTGACCAAACGAACCGCGCCGGTGGCGTGACGACGAGCGGCCAGTCGTTCCGCGAAGGGTAGCGATGGCCACATCGCATCGTCTCCCCCGGCTACCAGCAGCACTTCGGCCCTGGCCTTCTCCACCGGGATCTCGGCGGCGTGGACCATGTCGGCGAACTTCTCTTCGCTGCGTTCATACAGCCCGCGAAGGGCAACCGGACCATCATGATCTGGTTCCTCGGGCGTCCATTCGTCGTCATAAGGGACAAAGGGAAGAGGCTGCCCCCTCCAGGTCCAGGACGACCGGTACGGACGACGCTGCCCATCTCGCCCCGGACCGACATTCCCCCAGACCACGGAGGTCGGCGACAGCGCGATAACCGCGTCCACGCGCCGGTCGTGGATAGAGGTGAGCAGGGCGGCCTCGGCTCCCTTGGAAATTCCCAGGAGGCAGATACGGCGAGCTCCGCTGGATTCAAGCAGATCAATGGCGGACACGAAGGTTTCCAGCGGTATTTCGCAGATGCCTGGAGGTTGACCGGGTCCGCCGAACCATCGGATCGACAGCGCGGTCAGTCCGTGGTTGGCGAGGACTCGTGATCTCTCACGTTCGATGCGCCCGCTGGAGCCGGCCAGGACGAGGACGCCTGTGTCACTGCCGGTAGCAGGAGTGATCATCACGCCCTGCCACGGTTCGGTCAGCTCTTGCTCGTCGACGTTCATACTGCCCCGCCCCCCTTCCAACGGCGAATCTCGCAGGCCGCGTAGGGTGACCGAGTTTATGGCACCCGCAGGGCTCGGCCCTGCCCGCGGGCTCGGTCGCGATGTGCTCGCGGTCCGAGCGTGGCGGGAAGGGCCGGCCCTCGGTGCGACGCCGAATCAGCCGGTGATGCTGGCCTCTCCGGTCTCGAGGTGGCCGGTGAACCGCTGCGACCAGGCTTCGTCGCAGTCGGCCGTGACGGTCACGTCGTACCAGCCGTCGCTGACCTTCAGCGGGCTCACCGCCCACACCTCCTCGCCGTGCGCGGCGACCTTCACGGTCTGCGGTCGGCCCGAGATGTAGTTGTTGTGCGTGATCGTGAACCTCACGCGCGAATTCCCGCGGTTGCGCAGCGACAGCTTCAGCTTCGGTTCCCCGTTCGACCTGCCCTCGTAGTAGGTCGCCTCGACGACGAGGTCCTTGCCCGCGGTGGCGAGGTCACCGATGAACCGGCGCAGGAACCGGTTCGGCCCGGTGACGGTGAGGTCGTACGCGGTGTCGCCGGCGGAGGCGCCCACGGTGCCGGTTCCGGACGCCGTCGCCCGGGCCGCGACGGTGTACTGGCCCGGGAACGCGGCCGGGTACTGCGCCAGGGCCGGGGACCCGGCCCGGTTGTTGTACACGGCGAAGTGACTCGCCTTGGTCACGAACGGAGCCACGTTGCTGAACGTCAGATTCGCCACGACGCCGGACGGCCCGCTGGTGAACTTGGTCAGGTTGGCGTTCGGCTGGTAGGGCAGCGGGCGGGCCCGCTTGGTCCCCGCCTCCTGGGTCGGCATCGTGTTGTCACCCGGCAGCGGGGTGTACCGGACCTCCGGGATGAGCTCCCCGGTGTCCGGAAGGTGAGGCAGGCCGTAGACCGGCTTGGCGAAGTCGAAGGCGCCCGTCAGGTCGCCGCAGACCTTGCGCCGCCAGGCGCTGATGTTGGGCGAGATGGCCGGCGTGCCGTTCGCGGCCGTCCACTTCTCGATGAACTGGATGACCGAGGTGTGGTCGGAGACCTCCGAGGTCACCCAGCCGCCGCGCGTCCAGGGCGAGATGAGGATGAGCGGTACGCGAAAGCCGAGCCCGACCGGGAGGGGAGCGACGACACCGTACTGACCCATGGTGCCGGAGACGAACTCGTCCTCCTCGCCCGGCGCCGGCATGGGCGGCGGGACGTGGTCGAACTGGCCGTCGTTCTCGTCGTAGTTGATGATCACCAGCGTCGAGTTGAACACGTCCGGGTCGGCGTTGAGGGCCTCGAGGAGGCCGCGGAGGAAGTACGCGCCGTTGCTCGGGGCCGTGACCGGGTGCTCGGAGAAGAACTGGTTGTTCACGACCCAGCTCACCTGCGGCAGCGTGCCGTTGAGCACGTCGGCGCGGACGGCGGCGTTGAGGTTGTCGGCGTTGCCCGACAGCCCGGTGACCGGCTCGGGGACGTTCTTCACGCCGTTGTCGTAGTAGACGTTGCCCGGAGCGGCCGTCCCGCCCTGGGTGGGGTCGAGCTTGGCGAAGGTGTCGAAGTACTCCGCGCCGTTGTCGCCGTAGTCGTCGGCGCACTGGTAGACCCGCCAGCTGACGCCCGCCGTCTGGAGCGTCTCGGCGTAGGACTCCCAGGGCAGGAACTTGCCGCGCTCGTCGCCACCGTCGTTGGCGGTGAAGCTGCCGTGCTTCTTGTTCGCGTTGATCGTTCCGCCCCACAGGTAGGTGCGGTTGGGCCCGGTCGCGCTGAGCACGGAGCAGTGGTACGCGTCGCCGACCGTGTAGGCGTCGGCGAGGGCGTGGTGGAACGGCAGGTCGCGACGGTCCAGATAACCCAGCGTGGTCGGGCCGCCCTTGGCGAAGTACCAGCCGTTCATCAGCCCGCCGTACCAGGCGCCGTGCTGGTCGGTCCAGCCGTGACCGGTGCCGCCGTAGTTGGCGGCGCCGAGCTCGGCGCTCGGCGGCGTCGCCCCACTCCAGGTCTTCGCTCCGCTCAGCCGCCAGGGGTACTGCGTGGCGGCTCCGACCGTCGGCGTCACCGGCTGCTCCCAGACGGTCTTGCCACCCGGGAGCAGGATGGTGGAGCGGTCACCGAACCCGCGCACACCCTTCATGGTGCCGAAGTAGTGATCGAAGCTGCGGTTCTCCTGCATGACCACGACGACGTGCTTGATGTCACGGATGTCGCCGTGCGCATGACCATGGCCGTGTTCATGTTCGTGTTCGTGGCCATGATCATGACCGGACAGGGCAGCCGTGCTCTCTGCGGCAGCGCTCGCGCTGGGCAGCGCGGCGCCGACGGCGGCCGCTCCGGTGATGGCGGCGGCGGTGCCGAGGAAATTTCTGCGGGACAGTTCAGACACGGCTCAAGACCTCCGAGTGCGGGGACGTGCCAGAAGAAGTTAGCCCCGCGACCTTGCCCCCAAGCGACGGGAAGCCGAAGCCGGAATTGCCGATTGGGGCTGTCTGTATAGCGCCGCATAACCAGAAGTACAGCCAAGAGAACGGACGACGGCGGACAACACATATGCGGGCCAGCGCCCCATCACCGGCCGGTACCTCCGCGGCGGTCGCCGCCCCTCTTCATCGGCCTCGCGTACGCGTGCTCGTTCCGCTGCCGAGACTGCCCGGCCGTGACGCTCCCACCAGCCCGCCAACCGGGTGGCACGTCACTCCACGGCGGGACTAACATCGCCTGACGCGGCCCTAGACTTGGGTCATTCGTTGTCTTGCATAGTTCGTGTTTATGAAGGTAGGTCTGGCGCGATGACCGCACCCAAGGCTCCGACCACAGCCGAGGAGCTACGCGGGGCGGGCCTGCGGGTGACGGCCGCCCGCGTCGCACTGCTCGAGACCGTCCGGGACGGTGACCATCTCGGCGTCGAGGCGCTCGCCTCCGGGGTGCGCGATCGTGTAGGCCACATCTCCCTTCAAGCCGTGTACGAGGCCCTCCACGCGCTCACCGCGGCGGGACTCGTACGCCGCATCGAACCGGCCGGCAGCTCGGCCCGGTTCGAGGGACGCGTCGGGGACAACCATCACCACATCGTGTGCCGGGCATGCGGTGCCGTCGCCGACGTCGACTGTGCGGTCGGCGAGGCGCCCTGCCTGACCACGTCCGACGACCACGGGTTCTCGATCGAAGAGGCCGAGGTCATCTACTGGGGCCTGTGCCCCGCCTGTTCCACCACTCGCAGTTCCTGAGCACCATGATCCCCTTGATCCAGAAGGATTTCCATGTCTGAGAACCATGATGCAATCGTCGTAGACGCGAAGGCGGAGGACGGAGGCGGCTGCCCGGTCGCGCACGAGCGCGTCCCGCACCCGACCCAGGGTGGCGGAAACCGCCAGTGGTGGCCGGAGCGGCTCAACCTGAAGATCCTCGCCAAGAACCCCGCCGTGGCCAACCCCCTCGGTGAGGAGTTCGACTACGCCGAGGCTTTCAACTCCCTCGACCTCGCGGCTGTGAAGCAGGACATCGCGGAGGTGCTGACGACCTCGCAGGACTGGTGGCCGGCCGACTTCGGCCACTACGGCCCGCTCATGGTCCGGATGGCGTGGCACAGCGCGGGCACCTACCGCATCAGTGACGGCCGCGGCGGCGCCGGGGCCGGCCAGCAGCGCTTCGCCCCCCTCAACAGCTGGCCGGACAACGGCAACCTCGACAAGGCCCGCCGTCTGCTGTGGCCGATCAAGAAGAAGTACGGCCAGAAGCTCTCGTGGGCCGACCTCATGATCCTCACGGGCAATGTCGCCCTGGAGTCGATGGGTTTCAAGACCTTCGGCTACGCCGGCGGCCGTGCGGACGTCTGGGAGCCCGAGGAGGAGGTTTACTGGGGCCCCGAGTCCACCTGGCTCGACGACGCGCGCTACACCGGCGACCGTGAGCTCGAGAACCCCCTCGCCGCCGTGCAGATGGGCCTCATCTACGTCAACCCGGAGGGCCCGAACGGCAACCCGGACCCGCTCGGCTCGGCTCGCGACATCCGCGAGACGTTCCGCCGGATGGCGATGAACGACGAGGAGACGGTCGCCCTGATCGCGGGCGGTCACACCTTCGGCAAGACCCACGGCGCGGGCCCGGCCGACAGCGTCGGCGACGATCCCGAGGCCGCCTCGATCGAGCAGCAGGGCCTCGGCTGGAAGAACACCCACGGCACCGGCAAGGGCGGCGACGCGATCACCAGCGGTCTCGAGGGCATCTGGACGAGCACGCCGGTCAAGTGGAGCAACGGCTTCTTCGAGAACCTGTTCCGCTATGAGTGGGAGCTGTTCCAGAGCCCCGCCGGCGCGAACCAGTGGCGGCCGAAGGACGGCGCCGGGGCGGGCACCGTGCCCGACGCCCACGACCCGTCGAAGCGCCACGCCCCGACGATGCTGACGGCCGACCTCGCGCTCCGCGTCGACCCGGTCTACGAGCAGATCTCGCGGCGCTTCTACGAGAACCCCGACCAGTTCGCGGACGCCTTCGCCCGGGCGTGGTTCAAGCTGACCCACCGCGACCTGGGCCCGATCGTGCGTTACCTCGGCCCGGAGGTCCCGGCCGAGACGCTGCTGTGGCAGGACCCCATCCCCGCGGTGACGCACGAGCTCGTCGACGCCGAGGACATCGCCTCCCTCAAGGGCCAGATCCTCGCCTCGGGCCTGTCGGTGTCCCAGCTCGTGTCCACCGCGTGGGCATCGGCCTCGTCCTTCCGCGGCGGCGACAAGCGCGGCGGCGCCAACGGCGCGCGCGTCCGTCTCGAGCCGCAGAGCGGGTGGGAGGTCAACGAGCCCGACCGGCTGGCGACGGTGCTGCGCACCCTTGAGGGAATCCAGCAGGCCTTCAACGCCGCTCAGAACGGCGGCAAGCAGGTCTCGATCGCCGACCTGATCGTGCTCGCCGGTGGCGCGGCCGTCGAACGGGCCGCCAAGGACGCCGGCTTCGACGTCGAGGTCCCCTTCACCCCGGGCCGTGCGGACGCGTCGCAGGAGCAGACCGACGTGGAGTCGTTCGCCCCGCTCGAGCCGTCCGTCGACGGGTTCCGCAACTACCTCGGGAAGGCCAGCCGGCTGCCGGCCGAGTACCTGCTGATCGACCGGGCGAACCTGCTGACCCTGAGCGCCCCCGAGATGACGGTCCTCGTCGGTGGCCTCCGCGTCCTGGGTGCGAACTACCAGCAGTCGCCGCTCGGCGTCTTCACCACGACCCCCGGGTCTCTGACCAACGACTTCTTCGTCAACCTGCTCGACCTGGGCACGACGTGGAAGGCGACGTCCGAGGACGCGAACACGTTCGAGGGTCGCGACGCCGCCACGGGCGAGGTCAAGTGGGCCGGCACCCGCGCCGACCTCGTCTTCGGGTCGAACTCCGAGCTGCGCGCGCTCGCGGAGGTCTACGCGAGCGATGACGCGAAGGAGAAGTTCGTGAACGACTTCGTCGCCGCGTGGGACAAGGTGATGAACCTCGACCGGTTCGACCTCGTCTGATCATGACGTCCAGGCCGGCCCGCGCGGGCCGGCCTGGACGTCCTCGGTCCGGCGGATCTCGGCATCGTCCGTCTCCGGCGCGACGTCGAGAGGGTCATGATCGAGCAGGGATCGAGCCGGTGAGCGTGCCCGCGCGGCCGGCCGGTCTTCGTACGGCACGGTCCCCAGAACGTGACATCGGCCTCGTCTCACGCCCCGCCGGCTGAAAAACGCGGCGAGCACGGAGACGGCGAACGCAGCCCATCCGGGCGCGTCGAGGACGCGACGATGCCACCACCCATTAGGGCAGTGGCATCGTCGTGCTAAGGCTATCGGGAGACCTCTCCCTTTCCGCCACAACGCCCGCACGCGCCGTACGTTTGATCGTTCCAGGATGAGATCTTCCGGATCGGTCCGGCCCGGAGCGCTCACGGAGCGCCTCCACGCCCTTACCCTGCGAGGTGAAGACGATCATCCTCCGGCCGGCCCCCCTGGCGCGAATGCTCGGCCGCCAGATGCCAGGTGTCCCGCGGGCACACGACCATCCCGACGTCGAGACCATCGAGTCCGCCGGCGCGGGTTACGAGGTCCCGCCCCCGCGCGCGTTCGAAATCGTCCAGCTCTCCCGGGCGGGTGGTCTCGGGCGATCCTCCCCGTCGTCGGCGCCCGCGCTCGGGGATCGTGTCTCAGAGAAGTCGTCCGGGTCGACGGCCGGCGGAGGATCGCATACGGGGAGGCGCAGGACGAAGCGCGCTCCTCGTTCGCTGTCCTCGATGGTCAAGGTGCCATCGTGTGCTTCGGCGATCTCCCGGGCGATCGCCAGTCCCAGCCCGGTCCCTCCCGCGTCCCGGTCGCGTGAGGCGTCCAGCCGGGTGAAGCGGTCGAAGACCATCTCCCGGTGTTCGACGGCGATTCCGGCGCCGTCGTCGAGCACCTCCAGGGTCGCCGTCTGCCCGTCGGCTCGCACGCCGACGGTGATCTGCGAGGTGGCGTGGCGTTCGGCGTTGTCGAGCAGGTTGACCAATACCCGGATGATCCGCAACCGGTCACAGCAGATGAAGACGTTCCGCCCCAGATCCTTGACGATCTTCACGCGGTAGGTCCGGCGGGACAGCTCGGCGCCGACCAGCCGGCCCAGATCGGTCGCATCGCGGAGGAGGGGGGCGCCCGCGTCCAGCCGGGCGAGGGCCAGCAGGTCGGTCACGATCGCCTGAAGCCGTTCGACCCCGGTGAGCACCGCCTCGGTCATCTTCGGCCAGTCGGTGTCCCGCGGATACATGAGCGCCTCCTCCAGCTGAGCCCGCATGGCGGTGATCGGGCTGCGCAGGTCGTGGGAGGCGTCCGAGGTGAAGCGCCGTAGCTGCTGGTAGGCGCCCTCAAGGCGGTCCAGGGTGTCGTTCGCCGTTTCGGCCAGGCACTTGATCTCTTCGTACTTCCCGGGCACCGGGACCCGGCGGTGAAGGCCGGTGGCGGTGATCTCCGCCAGTTCCATCCGGATGGCGTTCACCGGCAGCAGGACCTTGGTGAGATCACGGAACGCCCAGGCGGTCATCATCGTGACCACCAGCAGGGACACGCCGATCGCCAGCAACAGCGCCGTGGTGTCCCCGTACCAGGGAATCACCGGAACCGCCAGGTAGAGCAGCCAGACCCCGTCCAGCTGATAGATCTTGTACGAGACGACGGTCATGCAGCCCTTCAGGCCGGCCGGAGGGCAGAGCACCCGCGCGGCGCGCACGTCCTCGCTCGTCGAACGGAAGGTGGCCATCGGCGGCTTGCCGACGAGTTGCCGGGTCGCCGAAACCACCTGGTTGTGTGCGTCCAGGACCTGAATCGCCACACCCTTGCCGTCATGCAGTACAGACGGGAGAGGGCCCTGCCTGACGAGGGGAACCACCCGGTTCCAGGTCCCGGTCGCCAGAGCCTGGGAGCGGTCGGCCTCCTTGCCGCCCGCGAACAGGAGGAAGAGCAGGCTGACCCCGATGCACACCAGCGCCGCGACAACGCCGGTCGCCAGAGTCCTCCGCGCCCGAAACGATGTTGGGTACCAGTTCAACGTCCTCCCCTCCGAACTCACCTCCTATACATGTAAAAGAACCTCTATATCTGGCAATAACGTCCCGAAATAAGGCAAAGCTTTGGAATGGGCCAACAGGAGGCCGCCGTCCTCGGCAGGGCGCTGACCTGGTGTGACGTAGCTCTCGGAGCCTGCCGACCCCGTCCGTGGGGGCGCGCGTCTGGCGTGGCACACCACCGAGGGCAAGATCCGAAATATGCACGGAATGACCGATGAGGCGGGGAATGCGGCCGCCGCGGGCTGGTGAGGGCGGCGCCGCTCACGGGTCCGGCGCCGGCTCTCCTCACGGTGAGCCGGCGCCGGATCGATGCGGGGTCTGAGCACCCCGCGCGCGATGGGTGAGCCGATTGTCAGGCGGTGGCCTTGCTGAGTGCCTGGACCTCGTCGGGGCTCAGGGTGATGCCGGCCGAGGCGATGTTGGTTTCGAGGTGCGCGACCGAGCCGGTGCCGGGGATGGGGAGGATGGAGGGGGAACGGGCCAGCAACCAGGCGAGCACGATCTGCCTGGGCGTGGCATGGTGGCGCTCGGCCACCTCCCGCACCGTCTGGCTGTGGTCCAGGTCCTGCAGCGGCGCCCAGGGCAGGAAGACCATGCTCTCCTGCTCGCACAGGTCGATCAGCGACTCCGAGACTCGATCGCCGAGGTTGTAGCGGTTCTGGATCGATACGATCGGCGTCAGGCGCTGAGCCTTCCGCAACTGCTCCTCGGTCACGTTGGAGAGCCCGATGTGGCGGATCTTGCCCTGCTCCTTGAGCTCGACCAGGGCGCCCACGGAGTCCTCGTAGGGCACCGCGGGGTCGGGGCGGTGGAGCTGGTAGAGCGGGATCTGCTCCAGCTTCAACCGCCGCAGGCTGCCCTCGCAGACCTCCTTCAGGTGCTCGGGCCGGCCGTTGACGGGCCACTGCCCCGGCCCGGTTCGCTCCAGTCCGCCCTTGGTCGCGATCACCAGGTCTTCGGGGTACGGATACAGTGCCTCGGCGATCAGTATCTCGCTGACATGAGGGCCGTAGGAGTCAGCGGTGTCGATGAAGTTGACGCCGAGCTCAACGGCCTTGCGAAGCACCGCTTTGGCTTCGTCACGGTCGGCGGGCTCGCCCCAGATTCCATCTCCGGTGATCCGCATGGCACCGTAGCCAAGGCGGTTGACCGTGAGATCGCCACCGATGTCGATCGTGCCGGCGGCGGTTGCGCTCACGGGTGTCTGATCAGCCATGATTCGGACTCCTTAGAAGGGTCACATCCAGCGGAGCGGTGTACGAGTCGATCTCCGCGTGATCCTATTTCTGCAGGTTAATCGGTGAGTGTCGGCGGAAGCAGGTTCTACTGCGGTGTGTCGCCACAGATCACCCATGGTCGGGTTGCAACGGATGGGAGCCTAGCTCCCGCCGAGAGTCCCGGAGACCGGTTGACAACACCAAAACGACCGGTCATATTTGTCCAAAATGGGAGAAAGGATGAACTATGTCCGGTTTGCTTGACGGTCAGGTCGCAGTCATCACCGGTGGCGGCACCGGGATCGGACTGGCAACCGCTGCTCGATTTGTCGTGGAAGGTGCGTCCGTGGTCATCGCGGGCCGGCGCCAGGCGGAACTCGACAAGGCTGTCGCCGTACTGAGTGGGGACACCCTCGCCGTGCAGGCCGACGTTTCCCGGCTGGACGACCTCGACCGTCTCTACGCCCGCGTCGCCGAGGAGAGGGGCAGGGTGGACACCCTGTTCGCGAACGCCGCGGTCGTAGAGCCGGAGGCGCTCGGCAACCTGACAGAAGAGGCCGTCGATCGTATTCTGAACATCAACATCAAGGGATTGATCTTCACGGTCCAGAAGGCACTGCCCCTCTTCACGGACGGCGGATCGATCATCCTGAACGCGTCCGTCGACGCGTCCAAGGGTGGACCCGGTCGCAGCGTCTACGCGGCGACGAAGGCCGCGACCCGCAATCTCGCGCGCAACTGGCTCGAGGAGCTCAGCGACAGGAAGATCCGGGTCAACGTCGTAAGCCCCGGGTCGACGGAGACGCCAGGACTGGCCGGCCTCGCAGGCGACGGGGACGTTGACAAGCTCTTCGCCGTTCTCGCCGCCCGGATCCCCCTCGGCCGAAACGCCCGGGCCGAAGAAGTCGCCGCCGCGGTCGCGTTCCTTGCCTCAAAGGACGCCTGCTTCATCAACGGGGTCGACCTGCAGGTCGACGGCGGATTCGCCCAGATCTGACTCATCCTTCGCCCAGAGCGCCGAGCCCGGACAGAGACTGCCGCCCTCCCGGTCTGCCGATCAGGCCAGGGCGGTGGCGACCCGCAGGCGGAGCGGGGCTTCGTGGCCGGGGTCGGTGCACAGCGTCACCGTCAGTCCGGCGTCGGCCGCGCCCGCCAGGACGCTCAGCAGGGTGGCGAACTGTTCGGGGGGCTCGGCGCCGAGCAGTTCCTCGGCGTGCTCCACGATCAGTGTGACGTTCCCGGCACTGGTCGTATCGCGCAGGGAGTCGGCCAGTGCGTCCCAGTTGCGGCCGAAGTAGCCGGGGAGGCGCAGAACCCGCGCCACCTCCTCGAAGAAGGCGGCGCGGGTCTTGCATGCGCGTCCGTCGACGACCGCCGGTGCTGGGCCGGTGGACACCGTCAGCCATTGCGGCAGCGGGCGTGCGGCGGATGTCATGGGAGTTCCTAGAGCCTGTAGAAGTCGAGGTAGTGGTTCGGCGAGAACCAGGTCACGCCGGTGCTGCGGTTGACGACGATCCGGTACGCGTCACGTGCGGCACCGCGCGTCCGGGAGTACACGTCGTACTCGTAGTAGGTGCCCCCGCTGGGAAGCTGACCCTCGCGGTTCTGGAAGCGTCCGCCAGTGTAGTTGTACTTGCCGCCCGACCAGGTGTACCAGCCGGCGGTGGTGGGATAGCCCTTGGAAGACCAGGTCGAGTTGGCCGAGCGCGCGTCGGCGCACCGGGAGATGGTGCAGGAGTTGATGACCGACGCGTTGGCGGGGGTGATGCCGACCACACCGGTCAGGGACGTGATGGCGGCGAGCATGACGATGAGCCGTGCCAGCCAGAGAGATCGGGGGCGTTGCAGGGTATGCACGAGGCCTCCATGCGGGGGGGAAACGCGGGGACGGACACCAGTCAGGATCACAGTCAAAGCGAGTCAAATAAAGACAAAGATCGCCAAAGGTACGGTGAACTCTTCGTGGCACTGGGCCGACGCCGAGATCGCAGGCGACGACTTCGGAGTTACGGCGCGAGCGCCCGCCGGTGTTTCCAGGCGAGTTCCAGCACGGCCGCACCGGCCGCCTGCATCGGCTCGTCGTGAACGTAGCGGGCCACCTGATCGGCGCGGAAAGGGATGCCGGTGGCCCCGATCACCCGTCCTTCCTCGTTGCTCTCCACGATGTCTCCGAGGATCGCGTCGAACGTCTCCGCCTCGATCACCGTCACGGCCAGGAGGTCCGTCGCGAACGTCAGCGGATCGACCCCCAGCCCGAGTGCGAAGGACCGGAGCCGGCCATCGGCGCGGGCCTGCTCCAGCTGCTGGTAGAAAGGCCAGGAGCCGTAGGTGAATGCTTCGTCGTACAGCTCGGAGCGCCCGAGAAACTCCTCGCCGTACTCCCGCACGACACACTTCCAGAGGTCGAAGTCCTCCGCCTCGGTCGCCTCGCTCACCGGCTGGAAGATTCCCACCGGCATGACCTGGTAGAGCCCGCCTCCGTGCGCGACCCGCGCCGGGTCGCGCCAGTGGAGGACAAACGTCATCTCACCCGTACGGCTGTCGCGGCGCAGGGTCAACATCGACACGGCGGGCAGGGCGGCCCGTCTGCTCAGGTCGGTGGGATCCCCGATGAGGGACCGGAAGGGAAGCCCGTCGTCCTGCGACAGGTGGGCCGTCGCCAGCTCGTGTGCCACGGCCTCTCCGACATTGACGCCGTCGAAGTAGGACCCGCGGGTGAAACTCAGCCCCGGCCATCCCACGTCGAGCAACCGGTAGCACGGGCGGTTCTCGAACAGGCCGGGCCTGCCGTGGTTCATCATGGTCGCCGCGTAGGTGGCGCCGCCCTCCAAGAGGGCCGGCCGGACCTCCCGCTCATCGCCCGTCACGGCCGGCGGAGGAGCGGAGCCGGACCATTTCAGCGCGATGCGATCGAGTGCGAGCGGCTCGCTCAGCCGCCAGTCATCGCGGGTCAGCAGGGGCGTCGATCCCACCCGCTCGTGGTCGGGGTAGAGCCGGTCGGCGATGCGGGCGAGATCGTGACGATGACCGTTCAGGTAGTGGCGTACCCCCTGCCATGTCAGGCGGGCATCGTCCGGCTGCGCGTTCGCACTCATCGAGGCCCCGAAACAAGAGACGGCGTTGCCTACGACACCCTACGACGGCGGCGAAAGTCCCCCGGCGCCTCCAGCCGGGAGCGAGTCACCCGGCGAGGCCACCCCGTTCACCGCCGTCCGGCCCCGCCCGGTGCGCCGCCGTCCTCACGCCGTTGGGCGAAGGCCGGCACATCGCGAGCCGGCGGTGGACACGCCGGAGCCCGGTCGTCACTCGAACACGATGTCGTCGAGGTCGATGGACACGATCAGCGGTTCCGGCATCACGTTGCCGTCCTCGCCGATCAGGTGGACCCGGCGCCTGGTCGGGACGACGATCCCGTCGAACTCCCGGTGCTCCGAGGAGTAGTGCGCCGCCGGGCCGGTGGAACCGAGCACTTCGGAGACGTAGTCGTGCCGCCTGATGAGCCCGTCGGCGTCGATGTAGTAGGTCTGTTCCTTGCTGTGGGTCGCGATGTGGTCGGGGTAGGTCACCTTCAGCCGGCGCCAGGTCTGACCGTCCTCCTGCCAGGGCGACAGCTCTTCGGTCCGGAACCCCGGATCCGCGAACGAGAACGGCTCGGTCAGGTAGGTCCACATCGCGTATCCGGCGAAGTAGGCCAGGTGCAGCCTGTCCCACGGCGTTTCGACGGTGTGGCCGGCGAACGCGTCCCGGGGATCGAGCCGCTCCTCGACCACCTCTCCCGCATCGCTTTCGACGGCGACGCGATCCGCGGTGAAGGCGCTGCGCAGTCCCGGCCGGCCGAACGGGAAATGACTGGCGAACTGGCGGTGGAGGTCGACGTGCACCGTCGCGTCCTCGATGACGCCCTCCTGCCCCTTAAGCGCCCAGAGCCCACCGCCGTTGACGAGGTGCGCCCTGACGGACGTGAGCTCATTCCACCGGTCCAGGCCACCGTGTACGGCGATCACACGATCTCTCAGTTCGTTCATTTCAGGTTCTCGCATCTCTCTGTCGTCGATATGACCGGCCGTGCCGGTCCGGCACGACTGGGCATGGCCCCGCTTTCAATATGACCGGTCGTCTTAGTCGTGTCAAGCGAGTCCGCGATCCTGCCGGTCGGCTCACACCCTCGGCACAGCCGCACATGCGGTCGCGCCTCCGTATCATCGACTACATGACCGCTGAGTCCCCGGATCCCTCCCACCGCGGCGAACTACGCGTCTCCCATGCCGACCGCGAAGCGGTGGTGGAGCAGTTGAGCAAGGCGGCGGCCGAGGGTCGCATCGACCTCACCGAGCTGGATGAGAGGCTGGAACGGGCGCTGACCGCCAGGACCTACGCCGATCTGACACCCCTCACCGCCGACCTGCCGTCCGAAGTTCCGCCGAATGCCGGAAAGCCGCTGGTCCTCAAAGGAGGCCTCCACGGCGTGGCGCGCGTCGGGCGCTGGCAGGTGCCCGCGAAAATAACCGCGTACGGCGGCATGGCGGGCGTCAAGCTCGATTTCACCCGGACCGACTGCCGGCTACCCGAGGTCGAGATCGAAGTAAACGGCCAGATGGCCGGTGTTGTCATCGTCATCCCCGACGGCTGGATCGCGGAGACCGGCGAAGTGGATCCGGGCATGGGCGGCCTGAAGGACAGGACCACTTCCGACCGGCTTCCGGGCACACCCCTGATCCGTCTCACCGGCACCGGCGGCGCGGCGGGGGTCGTCATCCGCCACCCCAACGGCCTGGAACGCCGCAAACTGAGGCGCGATCAACCGCGGTGAGCACCGGCGTCCGGAGCGCACGGAGGTGGTTTCAGCACGGACCACGCCCGCCTCGGTGAAGGGCTCCTCCTCTTCGGACGGTCGGCGGCAGGAGCCCCCGGCATCGGTGTTCTCCCGGCCGCTAGCATGGGGTGCCCTTTGTGACTTCCGGTATTCGAGATCAACTGGGCGGGAATGCCTCGCAGTCCTGCGACAAGAACATCCGACCATCGATCCCGGAAGGCCCTGACCCCGAACATGGCCATCGTCACCGTCGTGATCCCGACGTTCAACGAGGTGGACAACCTTCCGCTGATCGCGGAGGCCCTGCTCGCGTTGCCACTTGACGGCCTTCGACTCCTGGTCGTCGACGACAATTCCCCGGACGGCACGGGAAAGGTGGCCGACGGACTGGCCGCCGCACATCCCGGCCGGGTCAGCGTGGTGCACCGGCAGGTCAGAGAAGGGCTCGGGCGCGCTTACATCGAAGGCATGGAGACCGCGCTCTCGGCCGGGGCGGAGTTCGTGGTGCAGATGGACGCCGACTTCTCCCATCCCGTTGACGCCGTTCCGCGACTGCTCGGGACCGCGGAGGCGACGGGGGCGGCGTGCGTGATCGGCAGCCGGTACGTCCCGGGCGGCACGCTGGCCGCCGAATGGAGCCGGCGGCGGCGGGCCCTGTCCGCGTGGGCGAACTTCTACGTCCGCACCATCCTGCGCATCAGGTTGCGGGACGTGACCGCCGGGTTCAAGATCTGGCGGGCCGAAAGCCTCGCGGCGCTGGACCTCGGCGGGATCTCCTCGGGTGGCTACAGCTTCCAGGTGGAGATGCACTACCGGGCGACCAGGGCGGGGATGACGATCATCGAGATTCCCATTCACTTCTCCGACCGCAGGGCGGGCAGTTCGAAGATGAGCCTGCGGGTGCAGCTGGAGTCGGCGCTGATGCCGTGGCGGCTGAGGTTCAGGCGCTGAGGCCAGGCGTCTGGGCCCCGTCGCGACCACGGCCGATCTGTGAGAAGAATAACCTCTGCCAAGAACACCGCAGGAGGCGATATGCGCCAGAGGCCACGGATGACGCTGACAGCCACGGTGCTTGACGCACCCGACCCCCACGCGCTGGCGGACTTCTACCATCAGCTGTTCGGCTGGAAGGTGGAGCAGGACGAGCCCGACTGGGTGACGCTCCGCGCGCCCGGTGGCGGACCGGGACTGTCGTTCCAGACCGAGGCGGCCTACGTCAGGCCGACCTGGCCCGCCGGCCCCGGCGATCAGCAGATGATGACGCACCTGGACATCGAGGTGGACGATCTCGACGTCGCCGGAGCGCACGCGGTCGCCGCGGGGGCGACCCTCGCCGAGTATCAGCCCCAGGACGACGTACGGGTCTATCTCGATCCCGCCGGGCACCCGTTCTGCCTGTGGACACGGTAGGCAGCACCCCGGAGAGCGGTGAAAACTTTCTTATATCCCCAGAAACGAACGCGCGTTGGCGACGAAAACCGGAGTTCCGCAGTTCTCCAACGAGCTCAGCACATCCTTCATGGTCATCGGAAGATGAGACGGCTTGCCGGTTGCCGCGACTTGCTCCTCCAGAACATGGAGAATAACATCCGGGGCCTGTTCCAGCTTGTAGCACAAGAACGTGTCAGGGTGCTGGACCTCAATATCGAGGTGTTCGCATGCTGAGCCCGGAAAGTCACGGAGATTAAGAGTTACGATCACATCGGCATGGCCGCGAACTGCGGCAGCAAGGACATGACGATCCTTGACATGGTTCCCCATCGAGTCCTCAAGAGGTTCCCATCCTTCAACCATGGCTTCGGGGAAAGCCCTTCGAACAAAGGAGAATGTACGGTCTACCAGGAGTTCAGGACGCCCGTTCCTCACGAGGGCACCCCGAACCTCGGCTAGTATCCGCTCGCTCCATAGGGGCTGGTAAATGCCGGCTTCCGCAGTTCTTAGAAGGGTGTCGCGTAGCGCGTTTGGGTACAGCACACAGGCGTCGAGCACGGCAGAGAACGGCACCAGAACAGCATAGGCTTCTTAGAATTCATTGGTGGGCTTGTCGTACATACCCGCACCCACAGAGTCTGCAGTCAATTCATCCAGAAGCCGTCGCCGCTCCGTTCGGCGCCTCTCCTTGAAGGCAAGAACATCCTGGAGTTTCACTCTTCTATGCGCCCCGGGACGATCTGTCGCCCGCCGATAGGGAATCTCTCCGTCTTCCAACAGCTTAACCAGGGTGGGTCTGGATATTCCCAACAGTTCAGATGCCTCATAAGTGGACATTGTCATGTGCTGCGGTGCAACAGTGACAGCCAGACCCATCGACAGAGCCTCCGCCACTTGCAGGAGAGCCTCGTAGATCTGCGTCGGCAAGGGGATCTGAGGTGACCCATCAGGGCCCGTAAGGAGCGCCGGGCAGTCTGCCACCGACCGTCCTCGCTTACGCAACTCCTCCACTAGATCAACAATGGCAGCCTGAGTCTGAGGATCCTCTTCAGGTAGGAATGTCCTAGCGTCTGCCGCGGCCAACGACGTGTCGCCCATGTGAGTCCTCCGTCACCGCATGTCTCCGTACTTGGACGGTATCTCAAAACGAAACTAGTGAAAGCGCATTCAGCCAAAAGATGGTGCTCCCCCAAGCCAAGGCGTCATGACCCGTATGACAAAGGGTCCCGGTGCGGACCGGGACCCTTTGGTGCCGGGCGGCCGCGGAGGCCGTGCCGGCGTGCGGGGGAAAGACGATCAGCCCCGTGCGCGGCGATACTGCTTGGGCAGCTTGAAGCCCCGCGAGGCGAGCACCGTACGCAGGCGGTCGGGGTAGTCGGTGATGAGGCCGTCGACACCGTCGTCGATGAGCTTGTTCATGGTGGGCTCGTCGTCGACGGTCCACGCCGTACGCCGTGCCCGGTCGATGAAGCCACGGAGACGTCTGGACCCCGTGGGCTCTCCTGCCCCGTACGGGGCCGCCGTCGGACCCCATGTGCTCTTTCGTCCCGTACCGGTCGCCGTTCAGAGAAGCAGGGCGAGGGCGGCCCGATGGAGATCTTCCGATCGGGAGAACAGCGCGGTCCCCTCCACCGGATGACCTTCCCCGCCCACCCCGCCGAACCTGCCGCCGGCCTCTTCGACGATCAACGACAGCGGAGCGTAGTCCCACACCTTGCCGCCCACCTGCACCGCCAGGTCAAGCTCGCCCGCGGCCACCAGGAGAGCGGCATGCGCCCACTCCCACTCACGGGGACGAGCGGCCGAGGCGAGGCCCTCGATGAGATCGCGGCGTGCCGCCGGTAGCGACTCGACCGGCGGCACGAAATCCCGGTCGTCGTCGCATACCCTCTTATACGTGACAGGGGCGATGACTCGAGCCGTAACCGTCGAACTGCTCTCTCACCTTCGCCGGGCGCGTGATCACATCGACCGTCACTACCAGCGGGCGTTGAACCTCGACCAACTCGCAGCGGTCGCCGGGGTGTCCAAGTTCCACTTCGCCCGCAGCTTCGAGGCGGCATACGGAGAGACCCCGATCCGCTATCTCACCCGCCGCCGCATCGAGCGCGCCCAGGACCTGCTTCGGGTCGCCAACCTGACGGTGACCGAGGTGTGCATGCTGGTCGGGTTCGCCAGCCTCGGGTCGTTCTCATCGCGGTTCGCCCAGTTGGTGGGCGAGAGTCCCACCGCGTACCGCAACCGCTGGGCCGTCCGGGGCGGCCCGCACATCCCCGGATGCTTCCTGTTCATGCGTGGAGCGCTTGATCCCCGTGGCACGACGGGGCCCATCGCCGACGAGCCGGATCGCGCAATCTGAGAGAAGCACCGGCCGGGCGACGTCGCCTACGGTGTTCACATGATTACCAACATCTCACTGGTCACCGTCTACTGCCTCGACCAGGACAAGACGCGAGACTTCTACGTTGAGAACCTGGGCTTCGAGCCCCGCTCCGACGTCACGATGGGCGGGGATTTTCGCTGGGTCACCATCGGCCACCCCAGTCAGCCCGATATCGAGGTCACCCTGGCGACGCCCGGGCCGCCGCTTGACGCCGAGGCCGCGGCCTTCGTCCGGCGTCAGCTGGAGAAGGGCGAGATGGGCGGCCTCGGACTCCGGGTCGACGACTGCCGCAAGACCTACGAGGAGCTGAACGCCAAGGGCGTGACCTTCCTGCAGGAGCCGTCGGACCGGCCGTACGGCGTCGAGGCCGTCATGCGCGACAACACGGGAAACTGGCTGGTCCTGGTCGAGCCCAAAGAGTTCGCTCCCGAGGACTTCGCCTGAGACTTCGCCCGAGCCGGGCCGACCTGGGCGGTCCGGTCTGGACGGCCTGATCTGGGCGGCCTGGTCTGGCTGGTCCGGTGCGCTCCGGACTCCCCGGCGACGTCGCCGAATACCGCCGAGGCGAGCTCGGCGGTATTCGGCGATGTCGCGGCCGGGCTCGACGGTCAGACCAGCCCGCAGTAGTGGCACCTGCCCCGCCTGCGCAGGTAGTAGGCCAGCGTCGCCACGCCGAGCGCCACGGCCCAGATCGGCCAGTACGCCATCGGGCTGCTCAGCCAGGCGGCCGGATCGGTCCAGTCCGTCATGCGAACGGCCTGCATGCCCGCCGACAGCAGCACGGCGGTGACCGCCGACGCGAGGGTGATCGGAAGGGCGGGCGGCACCCGCCTGCCCGCCAAGCCGATCATCCAGCGGGGCCAGACCTCGCCCCAGCGGTGCACCAGCCCGAGCGTGAGAACGCCACCGGCCGCCGCGACCGTCGCCAGCCCCGCTCCTGCCCACACCAGGCCTGATTCGTGCAGCCAGCGCAGATCCTCCCTGGAGAACAGCAGCGGGACGTTGAGCGCCCACGCCCAGCGGACCACGGCGTAGAAGAGCGGGACGACGAAGGCCGTATAGGCCGCCCAGCGCCCCCACCTGGCCGCCGAGGCGGGGGCCGTCCAGGTGGCGGTCCTGCGCTCGGAACGGCCGCAGCCGCCGCAGGAATCGCCGGTGCGTCGCTGGAAGGCCAGCGCCGCGCCCGTCCACAGCAGCCCTCCGCCCAGGCAGATGATCAGGTTCAGCACCGGCCACGGCAGCCCGACCTCGAAGTAGTCGACGGGCGGCCAGCCGAACGGCAGCCCGACCAGGAAGATCGGGGCGTAGCCGACCGCGATCATGATTCGGACGTCGGGGATGAGGGCCACAAGCGCCCACGCGGCGAGCCAGGCCGTCGCGAGCACCGCGACACGGGCCGCGCCGCGCAGCCGTACCCGGGCCATGACCAGCGCGAGCATCGCGCCCGCGAACCCGAGTGCCGCGATGACCGGCGCGGTTCCCGCGGCCGTCGCGCCGCCCAGCAGCGACTCCGCCCTCGCGTCGGGGATGTCGCCCTCACCGAAGGGGAAACCCGCGCCGCCCAGCGCCCAGTAGAGCCCGAGCCCGCCGTAGACCAGCGACCACGCGCCTGCCGCGTACGCCGCCCACCGTGGCCATCGGGCGGTCGCCTTCCGATCGTCCATCGTCGTTTCCATGGCTCAAGCGTTGAGCGGAGGAGGGTGCCGGGCCCATCTGCCGTTCGGTGGATCCCGCCCGGCCGGCACCGCGATCCGTCCCCCTTTTGGTGGATTTCCCGTGGCAGGGCCTCCCCATAGAGTCGATCCATGGACCTGGTCGCCGCGCTCCTGGCGCTCGCCGCGATGATCGTGGCATTCGTGCCGCGCGTACCGCCCTCGTGGCCGGCCACCGCGGCCGGGGCCGTCTCGATCGCGATCACCGTCGCGCATCCGCTGGGTGGATGGCACGACGGCACCGGCCTCTGGATGCTGGTCGAGGTACCACCTCTTCTCGTGCTGACGTTCATGACCGTCAGGCGTGCGCCGGCCCCTCAGGCCGTCGTCTCGGCCGGGCTCGCGGGAGGCGCGGTCGCGCTGATGCTCGTGCGCGTGCTCTGGCCCGGCGACCTCATGACCGCCCTCGGAGCCTGCGCGGGCTGGTCCCTCTTCGCGATCGCGGCAACGGGGACCGGGCTTTACGCCCGCGTCCTGGACAGCGGTCGCCGCCGCGCGGTGGCCGATGCCAGGCGGACGCAGCGGCTCGTGCTCGCCCGCGACCTGCACGACTTCGTCGCCCACGACGTGAGCGGGATCCTCGTGCAGGCGCAGGCCGCCCAGGTTGTGCCGGGACCGCTCCCGCCGCAGGTGGCCGACGCGCTGCGGCGCATCGAGGAGGCCGGTCAACGCGCTCTGGCCGCCATGGACCGGACCGTCCAGATGCTCCACGGGGCCGACGAGACCGGACCGGGCGTGGCGGAGCCGCTGCCCGGAGTCGACGGCCTGGCCCGGCTCGTCGACGGCTACTCCCCGTCGGTGCGGGTGGACCTCTCGGTCGAGCCCGGCCTGGAGCGGCATCTCTCCCAGGAGACCTCCGCCACCGTTTATCGGGTAGTGACGGAGGCACTCACCAACGTGCGCCGCCATGCCTGTGAGGCGACCTCCGTCAGGGTCATCGTCGCTCGCGTGGAGGAGTCGGTCCGCGTACGGGTCACCGACGACGGCGGTGGCTACTCGGAGGCGACCGGGCGCGGCGGCTTCGGCCTGGTCGGGCTCACCGAGCGGGTCGAGATACTCGGCGGCTCGCTGTCGTCCGGGGCCGAGCCGGGCGGCTGGCGGGTCGAGGCGCTTCTGCCCATCCGTCCGCTGCCCGTCCGCTCGCGCCGGGAGTCCCTGCGCGGCGGCGCACCCGTGAGCCGTCCGGCCGCCGACCGTGGGGAGCCCGCATGACTACCCGGATCCTGATCGCCGACGACCAGGAGGACGTGCGGATCGGGTTCCGGCTCATCCTCGACTCCCAGCCCGACATGACCGTGGTGGGAGAGGCCGCCGACGGCCGTGGCGCCGTCGACCTAGCCCGGCATCTGCGGCCCGACGTGGTGCTCGCCGACATCCGCATGCCGAAACTCGACGGGCTGGAGGTCACCCGGCTGCTGGCCGGGCAGACCCGGGTGATCGTCGTGACGACCTTCGACCTTGACGAGTACGTGCACGCGGCACTGCGCAACGGTGCCTGCGGCTTCCTGCTCAAG
This sequence comes from Streptosporangium subroseum, assembly GCF_900188345.1. Lineage (GTDB taxonomy): Bacteria > Actinomycetota > Actinomycetes > Streptosporangiales > Streptosporangiaceae > Streptosporangium > Streptosporangium subroseum. Next base: position 53,081 of record NZ_FZOD01000003.1, read on the forward strand.
CGGTCGGGCCCGGCGCTGCTGATCGAGGCCGTCCGTGCGGCGATGGCCGGTGACACGCTGATCAGCCCGCAGATCACCGTCCGCCTGCTGGCCCACCTGCGCGTGCCCGCCGCACCGTTCGCGCTCACCGAACCGCTGACGGAGCGCGAGCTGGAGATCGCCCGCCTGGTCGCCCACGGCCGTACCAACGCGGAGATCGCCGCCGAGCTGTTCATCGGTCCCGGCACGGTGAAGACCCACGTCGCGAACGTCCAGCGCAAGCTCGGCGCGGCCAACCGGGTCGGCATCGCGGCCTGGGCGTGGAGCCGCGGCGCCGTCACCGGCTCCTAGGCATCGCCCCGGCCGGTGAGGCCCGGATGCACGAGATCCCCGCCTGCCATCGGATCGGCGGGCCGTGAGTATTGTTCCGGTATCACCAAGGAGGGCAGGTCCACCCATGGACTCAGGCAACGGTCACCACGGGCCCGTGATGCGGAACATCGGCCTGATCGGCGGTATGAGCTGGGAGTCCTCGGCCGAGTACTACCGGTTGCTCAACGAGGAGACCCGGCGGCGCCTCGGCGGCCACCACTGCGCCCGGAGCCTGCTGCTCACCGTGGACTTCGCCGAGATCGAGGCCCTGCAGCGCGCGGGCGACTGGGAGACCGCGGGGCGACTGCTGGCCGAGGCCGCCGGGACCCTCGAACGGGCCGGGGCGGAGATGGTCCTGCTCTGCACCAACACCATGCACCTGGTGGCCGGGGTGATCGAGGCCGGAATCGGCGTGCCCTTCATCCACATCGTCGACAGCACTGCGGAACGGATCACCGCGGCCGGCCTCACGACCGTAGGGCTCCTGGGCACCCGGTTCACGATGGAGATGGACTTCTACCGGTCCCGGATGCGCGAGCACGGCCTGGAGGTGCTGGTGCCGGCCGAGCCCGACCGCACGCTGGTGCACGACGTCATCTACCGGGAGCTCACCCAGGGCCGGGTTGAGGACACCTCCCGCACCGCCTACCGGCGGATCATCGCCGACCTGGCCGAACGCGGCGCCCAGGGGGTCATCCTCGGCTGCACCGAGATCACCCTGCTCGTCGGCCCCCAGGACAGCCCGGTCCCCGTGTTCGACTCCACCCGCATCCACGTCGAGCACGCACTCGACCTGGCCCTGAGCACCCCTGTCGCCCAATAGCGGACGGGGCGGATCCTTCATGGCGCGGTTACTCGACCACGCCCTCCTTCAGCGGGAAGACGGCACACAGCCGATCCACCACCGCGCCTCCAGCCCCTGAACGGCTCGGCACCCTCAGCCGGCCGAAGGCGCTCCCCCGGTGTCTTCACGCCGTCGTCCCCCTGGATCCCGGCCAGGTACCCGATGTTCTGCTGATTTTCCGACACCTCCGATGACAACAGCCCGATATGCCCTTTTCGTTGGGGGGCTCTTCCGCGAAGATAATGATCGTTACGGCATTCGTGATGCCGTCGGGTGGTCCGGGGCGGAGAGACACCGTGCGATTCACGATCCTCGGCCCGGTCAGGGTGCGGCACAACAACGAAGTACGCACGCTCGGCCGGTCCCAGCGACGGGGGCTGCTCGGCTTCCTGCTGCTCAACGCCGGTCGGGTCGTCCCATCGGAGGCGATGATCGACGCCCTCTGGGACGGCGCACCCCCGTCCTCGGCCCGCGCCCAGATCTACTCGGGCATCCACGCGATCCGCGGCGAGCTGCGGACTCTCGGCCTCGAAACGGTGACCTCGGTCCGAGGCGGCTACGCGCTGCAGGCGGGCACCGAGGATCTGGACCTCGCCCTGTTCGAAGCCTGCGAGAGGCAGGCCCGGTCACAGCAGGATCCCGAGCACGTCGTCCGGCTGCTCCGTCAAGGTCTCGGACTCTGGAACGGCCCGGCGCTGAGTGACGCCTCCGGAGCATACGTGGAGTCGGTCCGGGCCCATCTCGAGGAGAAGCGACTCGCCTGCGTGGAGGGGCTGATCGACGCCGAACTGGCCCTGGGACGGCACGGCACGGTGATCAGCGAATTTCAGGGGTTGGTGGGCAGTCATCCGCTGCGGGAACGGCTGCGCGCGCAGCTCATGCTGGCCCTCTACCGGAGCGGCCGCCGGATCGACGCCCTCGATCTCGCCCGCAACCTGCGCCGGACGCTCGTCGAACAGCACGGCCTGGACCCCGGCCACGCGGTGGTCGAGCTGGAGCAGGCCATCCTGCGGGCCGATCCGTCGCTGGACCTCTCCCCGCCCCAGGTCACGGTGGGAGCCCGCAGGGCGTCACCGGGCGAGGTGCCCGCTCAGCTTCCGGCCGACACCGCCGATTTCACCGGACGGGATCAGGAACTCGCCGTCGCCCTGCGGACCCTGACCGGTGTGCCGGAGGCCGTACCGCGGATCTGCGCGGTCACCGGTCCACCGGGCGTCGGAAAGACCGTCTTCGCCGTACACGTCGCGCACCGGGTCCGCGAGCACTACCCGGACTGCCAGCTCTTCGTCGACCTCCGTGGCGCGGACACACACCCGGCGGACCCCGGGGAGGTGCTCGCCGGTTTCCTACGCGCGCTGGGCGTCGACCCCGGGGCGATCCCGGAGAGCTGTGACGAGCGCTCCGCGCTCTACCGGACCCTGCTCGCCAACCGGCGCGCGCTCGTGGTGCTCGACAACGCGACGGACGAGACTCAGGTGCGACCCCTGCTGCCCGGTGCCGCCACCTGCGCCGTTCTGGTGACCAGCCGCAGACGGCTGACCGGTCTCGGGGCACAGCCTCCGATCGGCCTGCGCCCGTTCGACGACGAGGAGTCGGTCACACTGCTGAGCCGGATCGCCGGAGCGGGCCTCGTCGCGGCCGATGACGCCGGAAGCCGCGAGGTGGCAAGGCTCTGCGGCGGGCTGCCACTCGCGCTGCGTATCGCGGGGGCGCGTCTCGCCGCACGACCGCACCACGGTATCGGCGAACTGGCCGAACGGCTCGCCGACGAGCACCGCCGCCTGGACGAGCTCACCTACTCCGGTCTCGCCGTCCGGGCCAGCCTCGACCTGAGCTACCAGGGCCTGAGCGAGCCGGAGCGGCGGCTGCTCCGGCGGCTGGCCTTTCTCGACGTTCCCGAGGCCACGCCCTGGCTGGCCGTCGCGGTCGGAGGTGAGAGCCGGGCCGACGCCGAGGAGATGCTGGAGAGCCTGACCGACATCCATCTGATGCGGGTCATCGGGGTGGATCGCACCGGGCAGGTCCGGTACGGCCTGCACGATCTCGTGCGCGCCTACTGCCGGGAGCGGATGGCCGATGAGGAGAGCGCCGCCGACGCGGTCTCCACGGTCGCCTCGGCCGCCCGGCACCTGCTCCGGCTGGCCACCGAGGCTCGCGCCGCCAACTGGGGCCGCGACTACCATGCCCGCCTCGCCGGGGAGCTGACCGTCGAGGTCGACAAAAAGAGCCTGGCCTTTGCCGCCGACCACGCGGTGACCTGGCTCGGGGTGGAACGGGCGACGCTTTCCGGCGTCATACGGCAGACGTCGGAGCTCGGTCTCTTCAACGAGTGCTGGCGGATCGCCATGGTGGGGAGCTGGCTCTATGACGTCCAGTCCTACACGGGCGAATACCGGGCGATGCTCTCGATCGCCCGCCAGGCCGCGCGAAAGTCGGGCGACAGGCGAGCCGAGGCGCTCGTCATGGCGGCCTCCGGCGAGCTGCGCGTATTCCTCGGCGCCGTGGACGAGGGCGAACCGATGCTCAGGGAGGCCGAACAGATCTTCGCCGAGCTCGGGGACGAACACGGACTGGCCGACGTCGGGCAGAAATTCGGGACCCTGGAGCGCCTGCGCGGTGAGCACGCCGCCGCCCTCCGGCGCTATCAGCGGTTGCACGAGTTCTTCCAGACGGTGGGAGACCACGATGGAGTGGCCTTGGCCCTGCGCTGCATCGGTCAGATCCATCTGGCCGAGCGACGCCCCGGTGAGGCTCTGCCGTACCTGGAGGAGGCTCTCGCCGTGGCGGCGGAAGGCCAGAACGAATGGCGGCGGCTGACCGTGCTGCTCTGGCTCGGTGAGGTCTACCGGAAACTGGGGCGGCTGGATGAGGCGCGGGCCGCGTTCCTGCCGGTCGCCCGGATGGTGGAGCGCGTGGGGGACGCCTCGGGAGGGACACTCGCCCGGCTCGGCCTGGCGGAGGTGGCCATCGACGCGGGCGACCACGGGGAGGCCCGCGCTCAGCTCGTCCTCGCGTCCGAGCACGCCACCCGCTGCGGGATCCTGCCGATGATCTGCAAGGTCCGCGTGGCGATCGCCCGAGCGCGACTACACGCCGGAGACCTCGCCGAAGCCGCGGAGACGATCGAGCACGTCCTGCCGTTGATCGTCGGGATGACCGCTCTTCCGCTGCGGACCGAGGCCATGGAACTGCTGGCGGAGGTCCGCGAGCAGCTGGGCGATCCCGTGGGCGCCGCCCGGATCCATGCCGAGATCCAGCGAGACCGCGCGGACCTGGAGCGACGTTAAAACGCATAGATCGCGTATAGCTCGTGTATCAATCCGAACTGGCAGAAATAAGGAGTCAGCGTCTCACTGGGGCACGCATACGAGCGCTGGACGATTTTTGCACGGGAAAGCCACCGCATCGCACCGTGGGCACGGTGATCGGCGTTGACCGACCGGGACGGGGAGGAGATAACCATGCGCACCACTGACTGGCTGTGAACGAGTGAAGCCATCGGCGCAATCCGGCTCTGACGGGGATGAGATGCCCATGCGCGGGTCGGAGTGGGAGTAATCGGGGCGGGGTGGCTGGCGGGGTCCGGCCTGAACGGGGAGGAGACATCACCATGCGCGGTCACGACTGGACGTAAACGCGTAGACCGACCGAGACGGGGAGGAGACAACCATGCGCGGCTTCGACTGGAACTAACCGAGCGAGGCAACCGGCACAGACCCACCGGCACGGGAGGAGACAGCCATGCGCGACTTCGACTGGAGCTGACCGAGCGAAACGCCCTGCGCAATTCGGCTCGGACGGGGAGGAGGCAGAACCATGCGCGGAAACGAATGGATGTAAACGGGTGAGGTAACCGGCGCAATCCGGCTCGGACGGGAGGAGGCAGAACCATGCGCGGAAACGAATGGGGCTAACCGAACGAAACGACCGGCGCAATACAGCTCGGACGGGGAGGAGACAGAACCATGCGCGGAAGCGATTGGCACTGATCGGGTGAAATTGTCGGGGTCGGTCACCGGGGTGTGAACGGGCGCTGGAGCCCACGTGACCTGATGCGTATCCGATCCCCTGTGCTGGTCGGCGGTGAACCGCACGGGGCACCGCCGACCCCCGCGTGTGACGACACCATGGAGGTGACAATGAATGCCGACGGCAACAAGGGAGCCTTCGGGCAGGCCTTCGCCGTGGCCGAGTTCCGGGCGCTGTGGGCGGCCATAGCGGTCGTAAGGACCGGCACCCAACTGGGGCGGGTGGCTCTGGCGGTGCTCGCCTACGAGCGCACCGGCTCGGCGGCCGTCACGGCGCTCGTCTACGCCTTCACCCTGCTTCCGTCGCTGATCGGCGGACCGCTGCTGGGCGGCCTGGCCGACCGCTACCCGCGTCAGCGGCTGATCATCGTGTGCGCGCTGACCCGGGCCGTGCTGATCGCGCTGGTCGCCGTTCCGGCGATCCCGCTCCCGGTGCTGTGCGCACTGCTCTTCGCCTCGCAACTGCTCGAAGCGCCCACCTCGGCCGCCCAGATGGCGATGACCCCCGACATCCTTCCCCGCGAGGTCTACCAGGCCGGTATCGCGATCCAGCACCTCACCTCGCAGATCCTCTCGCTGGCCGGTTTCGCGGTCGGGGGCGTGCTGGTGGCGACGGTGGGAACGACCGGGTCGCTCGCCCTCAACGCCGTGGCCTTCGCGCTGGCGGCGCTGATCGTGTTCCGGGGCGTTCGCTTCAGGCCCGCCGTCCGAGCCCCCGACACCGATGGTCAGGTACGACGGAACGGGCCGATGACCGGGCTGCGCCTGCTCGTCGGCGACCGCCGTCTGCGGAGCCTGCTGGCGCTCGCCATGCTCGCCGGCTTCTACGTCATTCCGGAGGCACTGGCCGCCCCCTACGCCGCCGAACTCCACGAGGGCACCGCGACGGTGGGCCTGCTCATGGCCGCGATGCCGGTGGGCAGCGTGCTCGGGGTCTTCCTCTTCACCCGATTCGTGTCCACTCCGGCCCGTCTACGGCTGCTCGGACCGCTCGCGCTCGCCACGAGCCTCCCGCTGCTGGCGTCGGCGTTCTTCCCGGGCGTCGTCGCGTCGCTGCTGTTATGGACCCTGGTCGGAATGCTGAGCGCTTATCAGGTCACCGCGAACGCGGAGTTCGTCCGGATCACCCCCACCGAGCGGCGTGGCCAGGTGCTGGGTCTCGCATCGTCGATGCTGGTGGCGATCCAGGGGCTGGGCATCATCGTGGGCGGGCTGCTCGCCACCCACCTGGGAGTGACGGGGGCCCTCGCCGTCGCGGGAGTGGGCGGGCTGGTGGTCGGCGCACCGGCCGCTCTGGGCTGGCATCGGGCCCGCGTCCGAGCGGAGGCCGCACCCACCGTCCACACGGCAGGCGGCCCGCTGCCGAGTGGCAGCCCCTGACCGAGTCCGAGCGGAGGCCGCGCCCACCGTCCACTCGGCAGGTGACCCGCTGCCGGGTAGCCCTTGACCGGGACGGATCGGACCGGCTCGTGCTCGGCTCCAGGCCGGTGCGCCACCCGGCCCGCGGGTCCGGGGATCTTCGACCGGCCACGGCGAACCGTGACCGATTCGAGGTGGCCACGTCACGGACCGCCTACCGGCGGAAGGCCGCGCCCGGGTGGGTCTCGGGCAGCCGGTGGATGCCGGGACCCAGCAGGCGTTCCCGCAGGGTGGTGTCGTCGTAGGACGTACGGTAACGGCCACGCTTCTGGAGCTCGGGCACGACGAGTTCGATGAAGTCCTCCGCCGTTCCCGGTGACAGGTACTGCATCAGGTTGAACCCGGCCGCGCCCGTCTCGTCGGCCCAGCGCTCGATCTCGTCGGCCACCCGCTCCGGCGTACCCGCGACGAAGAACGGCCCGCCCTGGCCGATCCTGCCGACGGAGTCGAGCACGTCCCCCACGCGCAGCCCCCTGCCCACCAGGGGGCGTACGGCACGCTCGGTGAAGTCACCGCCCCGCGCCACGATGTCGTCGATGCTGTCGGCGGGGTCGTAGGCGGCCAGGTCGATGCCGCTGCCGCGCTGGGCGAGGAAGCCCGCCGCCCTGATGTGGCGCTGCAGATCCGCGACCTTCGCGTCGGCCTCCCGCTGGGTCTCGGCGACGATGACCGAGGCGCCGGGGAAGACCTTGATGTGTCCGGGGTCGCGCCCGTGCGCCGCGGTCCGCCGCTTGATGTCGGCGATCTCCTCCCGCAGCGCCTCGATCGAGGGGGCCCCGGTGAAGACGGCTTCGGCGTGCTTGGCCGCGAAGTCCTTCCCGCGCTCCGAGTTGCCCGCCTGGTAGATCACCGGGGTGCGCTGCGGGGAGGGCTCGGACAGGTGCGGTCCCGCGACCCTGAAGTGCTTTCCCACGTGGTCGATCGGATGGACCTTGGTCGGGTCCGCGTAGACGTGCCGCTCCCTGTCGCGGACGACGGCGTCGTCCTCCCAGCTGCCCTCCCAGAGCTTGTAGAGCACCTCGAGATACTCCTCGGCGATCTCGTAGCGCAGGTCGTGCTCGATCTCGTCGTCCAGCCCGAAGTTCCTGGCGGCGCTGCGCAGGTAGGAGGTCACCACGTTCCACGCCACCCGCCCCTTGGTGAGGTGGTCCAGCGTGGACATCCGGCGGGCGTGCCCGAACGGCGGCTCGTAGGTGGTGGAGAACGTCACGGCGAATCCCAGATGCCGGGTCACGGCCGCCATCGCGGGCACCACGAGCAGCGGGTCGTTCGCGGGGATCTGCACCGCCTCGCTGATGGCGGTCTCGGGCCCGCCCCGGTAACGGTCGTAGGCCCCGACGACGTCGGCCAGGAAAACCGCGTCGAACAGGCCGCGTTCCAGCAGCGTGGCCAGCTCCGTCCAGTACTCGAGGTCGGTGTAGCGATGCCGGTTGTTGTCCGGATGCGTCCACAGCCCGTGCTGGATATGGCCGACGCAGTTCATCTCGAAAAGGTTGAAGTGAATGATGTCAGTCAACGTCGCCTGCTCCGTGGATCGTTGGGACGGGCGGGTGCGATGCCGTTGAGATGGAAGTTGCCGACGTCATGCACCTTCGCCCTGCGCGGGTCGTGGATGGTGTGCGTGCGCGCGTTGCGCCAGTGCCGGTCCAGGTTGTGCGAGCGCAGCGACGCGCTCGCCCCCGCGAGCGCGAACCACTCGCTGGTCACCCGGTTCGCGGCGGTGTCGGCGTGGGCCCGGGCCGCGGCCATCGCCACGGCCGCCTCGGCCTCCCAGCGTGCCGCCTCCTCGGGGTCGTCGGTGTTCGCGATCGCCGCGCGAGCCTCGTCGATCACGTTTCCCGCGCTCTCCAGCAGCGCGCGGGCGGCCCTGGTCAGCACGGCCAGCTCGCCGAACAGTTGCACCACGACGGGGTCCTCGACGACCCGCGTGAGCTCGTTGCCCGGCCACCCGCCCTTGGTGTAGCCGCTCAGGAAGGCGGCGGCGTCGGCCAGCGCGCCCTCCGCGATGCCGGTGTCGATCGCCGCGTGGAGCAGCAGGCCGAAGCTGCGGAACGTGCCGGCGCGCTCGTAGGTCCGGTGGCCGGCCACGATCCGGTCGGCGGGCACGTGGACGTCCTCCAGCAGTACGGTGCCGCTCGCCGTGGTGCGCTGACCCATGCCGTCCCAGTCGTCGATCACTGTCAGGCCGGGCGCGTCGCGCGGGACGAACGCCGTGTGGTGCAGATCCTCGTCGTCAACGGCGATCACCGGGATCCAGTGCGCGAACAGGGCCCCGGTGGAGTAGATCTTGTGGCCGGAGATCAGGAACCCGCCGTCCTCCCCCGGCCGCAGGCGGGCGCGCCGGCGCGAGCCGTCGGGGGCGCGGGCGTCGACCGCGGCGTTGCCGAGCTGCCGGCCCGCCAGCACCTCGCGGTAGAAGAACTCCCGCTGCTCGGGCGTGCCGTTCTCCCTGATCGAGTCCACGTACCAGAAGTGGTTCTGCGGGATCTGGCCGATGCTGCCGTCGGCCGCGGCCAGCTCCCTGATGACCGCGCCGAGGGTCGCCGTACGGACCCCGGCGCCGCCGTGTTCCGCCGGAACGGTGATCCCGAGCAGGCCGCTGTCGGACAGCGCCTCGATCTCCGCCACCGGCAGGATCCGCTCCGCGTCCCGCCGCGCGGCGCCCTCGGCGAATCCGCGGGCCAGCGTGCGGGCGACCTCCACGGCTTCCTCGTCGGTTTTGATGACATGAACCATGGTCGACTCCTCACGCCGCCGTCAGCTTGGGAATGGCCGCGATGAGCTCCTGCGTGTACGGATGCTCGGGTGTGCGGAAGACCTTCTCCACGGTGCCTTCCTCGACCACCCGGCCGTCCTTCATCACCAGGACGCGATCGCAGGCGTGGTAGATCACGCCGAGGTCGTGGGAGATGAAGAGGTACGCGACCCCCGTCTCCCGCTGCACGTCCTCCAGCAGGTCGAGCACCTGGGCCTGCACGGAGACGTCCAGCGCGGACACCGGCTCGTCGCAGACGATCACCGCCGGCTCGGGCGCCAGGGCCCGGGCGATGGCGACGCGCTGGCGCTGGCCGCCCGACAGCTGCAACGGACGCCGCTCCAGGTGCTGCACGCCGAGTCCGACCAGTTCGAGCAGCTCCACCGCGCGTTCCCGTCGCCGTTTGCGGGGCACCCCGGACACCTCGAGGGCCTCGCCGAGCACCTTCGCCACGGTGTAGCGGGGGTCGAAGGCGGCCAGGGTGTCCTGGTAGACGACCTGGATGTCCCTGCGCAGTGCCCTGCGGGCCGCGGAGCCGAGCCCCGCCCAGCCCTGGCCGTGCACCTCGACCGACCCGCTGTCCGGCTCGGTCAGCCCGAGCGTGATCCTCGCGGTCGTGGTCTTGCCCGATCCCGACTCGCCCACGATGCCCACGGTCTCGGCGGCCCGCAGGGAGAAGGACACCTCCTGTACGGCGGCGCGGTCCTTGCCGTCGGGACCACGGAAGGACTTGCCGATGCCCTCGGCGCGGACCACGACGTCACCCGCCGCACGGCGAACCGGGGGCGTGGATCCGCCGGCGGACCCGGCGAGCCCGGCGGACCCGGTAGACCCGGAGAGCCGGGTGCCCTTGGTGTGCTCGGCGGGGATCGCCGCCAGCAGCTGTCTGGTGTACTCGTGCTCCGGCCGCGCCAGCACCCGGTGGGTGGGCCCGTGCTCCACGATGCGGCCGTCCTTCATCACCGCGACCCTGTCGGCGAGCCTGGCCACCACGGCCAGGTCGTGGCTGATGATCAGCAGTGACCTGTCCTGGTTCTTGAGCCCCGCCAGCAGGCCGATCACCTGCGCCTGGATCGTCACGTCCAGGGCGGTGGTCGGCTCGTCCGCGATGATCAGTTCGGGCTCGGCGGCGATGGCGGTCGCGATCAGCGCCCGCTGCCTGAGCCCGCCGGACAGCTCGTGCGGCAGCTGCCGGGCACGCAGTTCGGGCTCGGGCACGCCGACGGCGGCCAGCAGTTCGACCACCCTGTCCCTGCGCTCCGTACCGGAGAGCCGGGTGTGCGCGGCCAGGACCTCGGCGATCTCCTTTCCGACCTTGCGCAGCGGATCGAGGGAGACCAGGGCGTCCTGGAGCACGAAGCCGATCCTGCCGCCGCGGATTCCCCGCCAGTCGCGCTCGCGCAGTCTGGTCAGGTCCTGGCCCGCGAAGGTCAGCTCGTCCGCGCCGACCCGGGAGCCCTCGCCGGTGAGCCCGACGAGGGTCCGCGCGGTCACGCTCTTGCCGGAACCCGACTCCCCGACCAGGGCCAGGCACTCACCGCGCTGGACCTCGAAGGAGATGCCGTCCACGACCGGTGAACCGCCGAACTCGACCCGCAGGTTCTCCACCCGCAGCACCGTCACCAGGTCCTCCCCTCTGATCGGAGTCTGAGCGCCCGGCCGACGACGGTCACACTGATCACCGTCAGCGTGATGGCCACTCCGGGAAACAGGCCGTACCACCAGGCGCGCGAGATGAAGTCCCGCGCGGTTGAGAGCATCGATCCCCACTCGGGCTCCGGCGGCGGGGTGCCGAGACCGAGGAAGCTGAGTGCCGAACCGGCCACCAGCGCGGAGCCGACGCCGATGGTGGCCAGGATCAGCACCGGTTTGACCGCGTTCGGCAGCACGTGCCGCAGCACCACCCTGGGTACGGAGAGCCCGAGCGCGTGGGCCGCCTCGACATAGCTCGACCGGCGGATGAGAAGGGTCTGCGCGCGCACCACCCTGGCGTAGTTCGGGATGTTGGCGACACCGATCGCGATCAGCGCGTTCGACGTGCCGCTCCCCGCGACGGTGATCACCACCAGGGCCAGCAGCAGCTCGGGGAAGGCGAGCCCGATGTCCGAGAACCGCATGATCAGGTTCTCGACGAACCGGTTGCCCAGCCCCGCCGCGACGCCCAGCAGCCCGCCGCCGGCCAGCGCGATCGCGATCGCGCCGAAGCCGAGCAGCAGCGAGGTCCTGGTGCCGAAGACGATCCGGCTGAACACGTCCCTGCCGTTCTCGTCGGTGCCGAGCAGGTGTTCCGCGCTTGGCGGTCTGAGGGTCTGCGCGCTGTCCACGGCGAGCGGATCCTGCCCCGTGAACAGGTGCGGCGCCACGGTGGCGAGCACCAGCAGGAAGAGGACCAGCGCGGCGAGATACACACCGGGTCTGATGCCAGGGCGAAATCTGAGGCGCCGGGCGGATACCGGAGGCGCCGGGTTTGCCGGAGTCACGACCGTCATGAGGCACCCCCCACAGCCGGGCGTGCCGTCGCGGGCGCGTCGCGCAGCCGAGGATCGATGACCAGGTAGAGCAGGTCGACCACGAGGTTCAACAGCACGTAGATCCCGGCCGACAGGAGCACGACGCCGAGCACGACCGGCAGGTCCTTGGCGTTGACGGCGCTCAGCAGCAGCCGGCCGATGCCCTGCCGCGTGAACAGCGTCTCGGTGATGACCGCGCCGCCGAGCAGGGCCCCGACCCAGTAACCGGTCATGGTGATCAGCGGCACCAGTGCGTGTCTGAGGGCGTGCCGCAACCGGACCGTCAGGTCGGCGAGCCCGCGGGTGCGGGCACTGACGATGAACGGCTCGTCGAGCACCTCTTCGAGGGCCTCGCGCAGCACGTGACCGAGCACTCCCGCGATCGGCAGGGCCAGGGCCAGTGCGGGCAGTACCAGCGACTGCAGCCCGTGGCTGCCGGTGGCGGGGAACAGGCGCAGCCCGAAGGAGAAGACCGTCAGCAGCAGGATCCCGAGCCAGAACGACGGCGTCGACGCGATCACCAGCTCGGAGCCCGAGGCGATGCCGCGGATCCAGCGGCGGCGCTTGGCCGTCGCCAGCGCGACGACCGTCGACAGCGTGAGTCCGACGACCGCCGCGGCCAGCGCCAGTTCGAGGGTCGCGCCCGCCTGCTCGCCGATCGCCTGGGTCACCGGTGTGTGCAGCCGGTAGGACGTGCCGAGGTCGCCATGCAGTATCCGCCCCAGATGGGACAGGTACTGCGCGTACCAGGGCTGGTCGAGTCCGTACTCCGCGGTGACCTGGGCGATCACCTCGGGGGTCGGGGCCGCGTTCTCCCCGCCGACGATCGCCTGCGCCTGGTCGCCGGGGGTGAAGTAGAGGACCAGGAACGTCAGGGTCGCCGCACCCCACAGCACGCCGACCCCGGCGATCAGACGTCCCCCGACGAGTCGCAGGATCTTGTTCCTCATTCGTCCAGCCAGGTGTCGTAGAAGTACGGCGACGGGTAGGCCGGAGGCAACGTCAGATCGTGGACCTTCTTCTGGAAGGACACCGGTCGCGGGTCGTTGTAGAACGGGATGGCCGGCGCCAGTTCGATCAGCCTTGCCTGGACCTGGTTGTACAGGTCGGTCTGCTTGGCCTTGTCGGTGGTCTCCCTGGCGGTCTGGAGCAGCTCGTCCAGTTTGCCGTCGGACAGACGGGCGACGTTCTGGCCGCGCCGCTTGTCGGTGGTGATGTTCTTGGAGGAGTACTGGATCCACAGCACGTCGGCCGTGTTGGTGGCCCACAGTCCCGAGGCCAGGTCGTAGTCACCGGCGAGGGAGCGGTCGCTGACCTCCTGGGTGGAGGGGGTCTGGATCTGGATGTCGATACCGGCCTTCCTGGCCGCCGCCTGAGTCTGCACGGCGATCTGCATCCGCTGGGCGGGGAAGCTCGGGTCGATCGGGAAGTACGCGGTCAGCCGCTTGCCGTCCTTGGTGCGGATGCCGTCGGCGTCCTTGGCCGTCCAGCCGGCCTCGTCGAGCAGCCTGCCGGCCTTCGCGGGGTCGTAGGCGATCTTGCCTTCGAGGCCGCTCGCGTAGTCCGGCGTGGACGGGGTGACAAAGCCTTGCGCCACCTCGTACTGGCCGAACGAGATTCCCTTGATGATCGCCGAGCGGTCCACCGAGGCCAGCAGCGCCTGCCGTACCTTCACGTCGTCGAAGGGAGCGCGCGAGGTGTTCAGCCAGAACGACATCGGGTGGCCGGGGCGCAGGGCGCTGACGAAACCGAGGTCGGGATTGGCCTTCACGTCCTCGACGTTCTGCGGCGGGGTGAAGTCGATCGCGTTCACCTCGCCCGAGGCCAGCGCGTTGTAGCGGGTGGCGTCCTCGGTGAGGAAGCGGATCTCCAGCTTGTCCAGGTAGGCGGGTCCCGTGTGCTTGGCGCCCTTGGGACCCCAGTTGTAGTCGGGGTTCTTGTGGTACGTGACGCTCTGGCCCTTGGTCCACTTGTCGAGGATGAACGGTCCCGAGCCGATCGGGTGCTCGCAGATGCTCTGCGGCGCCTCCTTGATCTGCTTGGGCGAGATCATGCCGAGATACCCCTGAGCGAGGATGTTCAGGAAGGGCGAGTACGGCGAGGACAGGTGGACCTCAAGGGTGTTCTCGTCGATCACCTTGCTGTCCTTGTACGGCGCGATGTAGGCCGCCGCCAGCGGCGACTTCGTCGCCGGATCACGCATGTGCTCGAAGTTGGTCTTGAGCGCCTCGGCGTTCCACACCGCGCCGTCGTGGAACTTCACGCCCGGGTGCAGCGTGAAGGTGTAGGTCAGGCCGTCGGGAGAGACCTTCCAGCTGTCGGCCAGCCACGGCTGGATCGTGCCGTCCGCGCCGAACCAGACCAGCGAGTCCGACACGGGAACGGTGATCACAGGGCCGTCGGAGCTGGAGTTGCCGTGCGGGTCGAGGCAGGTCGGCTCCTGGCCGTTCTCACCGAGGATCAGGGTGCCGCCGGCCCTGGGCGTGGTGCCGCCGGCGGATACGGTTCCGGTGCCGCTGCCGCATCCGGCCAGCACCATCGCCGCGCCGAGTACGGCGGCGGCCGCGCGTGTCGTCATCGTGCGTGTTGTCATCTGCGTGCGTTTTGTCATGTCAGCCAAGCCAGGTGTCGTAGAAGTTGACGGCGCCGTACGCGTGGTCCCAGTCCAGGCCTTGGACCTTCTTCTGGAAGGACACCAGGCTCGGCCGGTTGTACAGCGGAATGGCCGGCGCGAGCTCGATCAGCCGCGCCTGTGCCTGGGTGTAGAGGTCCGCCCTGGTCTTGTCGTCGGTGCTCTCTCTCGCCTGGGTGAGGAGCTGGTCGAGCTTGCCGTCGGACAGCCGGGTGGTGTTCTGGCCGCGCCGCTCGGTGGTGGTGATGTTGTCCGAGGCATACTGGATCCACAGCACGTCGGCGGTGTTGGTGGTCCAGATGCCGACCGAGATGTCGAAGTCGCCGGCGGCCGTGCGGTCCGAGGCGACCTGTGCGGTGGCGTTCTGGATCTGGATGTCGATGCCGACCTTGGCCGCGGCGGCCTGGGTCTGCACCAGGATCTGTGTGTTCTGCGGGTTGACCCCGGTGTCGAGGGCGATCGCGGTCAGCCGCTTGCCGTCCTTGGTGCGGATGCCGTCGGCGCCCTTGGCCGTCCAGCCCGCCTCGTCGAGCAACTGGCCGGCTCTGGCGGGATCGTAGGTGATCTTCCCTTCGAGGCTGCTCGCGTAGTCGGGCGTGGACGGCGTGACGAAGCCGCTCGCGACCTTCCACTGTCCGAACGAGACGCTGTCGACGATCGCCTTGCGGTCGACGGCGAGAGTCAGCGCCTGCCGCACCTTGACGTCGTCAAAAGGTGCCCGGCCGGTGTTGCGCCAGATGGAGAACGGGTGTCCGGGGCGGTCGACGGTGGTGAAACCGAGGTCGGGGTTGGCCTTGACGTCCTGAACGTTGGACGGCGGGGTGTTGTCGATGACGTTCACCTCACCGGACAGCAGGGCGTTGTAGCGGGTGGCGTCCTCACCCAGAAAGCGGACCTCCAGACCGTCCAGGTAGGCCGCCCCGGTGTGCTTGGCTCCGGGCGGCCCCCAGTTGTAGTCCGGATTCTTGTGGTAGGTGATGCTCTGTCCCTTGGTCCACTTGTCGAAGATGAACGGCCCCGAGCCGATCGGGTGCTCGCAGGTGCTCTGCGGCGCCTCCTTGATCTGCTTGGGCGAGATCATCGCGAGATACGACTGAGCGAGCACGTTCAGGAAGGGCGAGTACGGCGAGGACAGGTGGACCTCAAGGGTGTTCTCGTCGATCACCTTGCTGTCCTTGTACGGCGCGATGTAAGACGCCGCCAGCGGCGACTTCGTCGCCGGGTCCCGCATGTGTTCGAGGTTGGCCTTGAGTCCTTCGGCGTTCCAGGGCGCTCCGTCGTGGAACTTCACACCTTCACGGAGCTTGAAGGTGTAGGTCAGGCCGTCGGGTGAGACCTGCCAGGACGCCGCCAGCCAGGGATGTAGCTTGCCGGCGGCGTCCTGCCAGATCAGGGAGTCGAAGATCGGGCGGTCGAGGACCGTGGTGTTGGTGGTGCTGAGCTGGTGGGGGTCGAGGCAGGTCGGCTCATCGGCGTTCTCACCGAGGATCAGGGTGCCGCCGGCCCTGGGAGCGCCGCCTCCTGCGGCGCCGTCCGCGGCGATGCCGCCGGACGTGTCGTCCGAGCCGCAGGCGGTCAGCGCCACCAGGAACGCGGTCAGTACCGCTGCGAGCAGCGGTTTGGAACTGGTGAACATGGGGGTCCTTATATCGGGGGGCCTGCGACGTCACGGAGGATTCCGGGCGTCAACAGCGACTGCTGGACACCCGGAGAAAATCCACGACGCGGCGCCGGACCAGACATGTACCTCGGCTCATGGCGACCGACCATAAGGGAGCAATGTCACATGTGTCATGACATTGTGAGACAAAGCACATATTGCCTACCTGCTTTACAGGGATTACGGTAAACCGTAACGTAACACGCAGAAACGGACGGCATCCATGAGTATCGACAGCGCGCCCCTACCCGCTCCAGGCAGGCCGGTGGCGCACGTGATCGCGGACGACGCCGAGGCACTGGCTGTGGCACGTGACCTGGCGGCGGAGTTCGCCGTGGAGGCGGCCGAGCGCGACGCGAAACGCCGCCTGCCCGGTCCGGAGCTGGACCGGCTGTCGGCCAGCGGTCTGCTCGCGATCACGGTGCCGCGTGAGTACGGCGGAGCCGAGGTCGGCGCGCGGACCGTCGCGGAGGTGTTCCGGCTGCTGGCCGCCGCCGATCCGAACATCGCGCAGATCCCGCAGAGCCACATCGTCTACGTCAACGTGCTCCTCCAGCAGGGCACCGCGGAGCAGCGGAAGTTCTTCCTCGGCGAGGTGCTGGCGGGCAAGAGGTTCGGCAACGCCCAGTCGGAGACCGGCACGAAACACGTCCAGGACTACCGGACCCGGCTGGTCCCCTCCGCGGACGGCGATTTTGTGCTGCGCGGGACCAAGCAGTACAGCACTGGCGCGCTGTTCGCGGACTGGATCCCGGTCCTGGCCCGGCACCAGGACGACACCCTGCACGTCGCCTACGTGCCGCGCGACGCCCCCGGGCTGACCGTGATCGACGACTGGGCCGGCATGGGGCAGCGCACCACGGCCAGCGGCACCGTACGCCTTGACGACGTGCCCGTGCCCGCCTCTCAGGTGGTGCCCCACCACCTGACCTTCACCGGGCCGCAGCTGCACGGGGCGCTCGCGCAGCTGCTGCACGCCGCGATCGACGTGGGCATCGCCGGCGGCGCGCTGGAGGAGGCCGCCGAGTTCGTGCGGACCAAGGCCAGGCCCTGGTTCGAGAGCGGCCTGGCGAACGCCGCCGACGATCCCCTGGTCATCCAGCGGGTCGGCGAGCTCGCCGTCAAGGTCCGCGCCGCCGAGGCGCTGCTGGACGCGGCGGGCAGGGCGATCGACGCGGCCCGCGCGGACCTGACCGACACCTCGGCCGGCGCCGCCTCGATCGCGGTGGCCACCGCGAAGGCGTACGTCGACCCGGTAGCGGTCGAGCTGGGCAACGCCATCTTCGAGCTGGGCGGCACCCGTTCCAGCCTGGAGGAGCTCAACCTGAACCGGTACTGGCGCAACGCCCGCACCCACACCCTGCACGATCCGGCCCGCTGGAAGATCCAGCACATCGGGCGGTACGTCCTCAACGGCCAGCTGCCGCCCCGGCACGGCCTCCTCTAAAGGGAAATCGCGATGACTCTGACGTTCCACTGGTTCCTGCCCACGTACGGCGACAGCCGCGACATCGTCGGCGGCGGTCACGGGCTGCCCGCGGGATCGGCCGGCGGCGCCCGTCCCGCCACCCTGTCCTACCTGCGCCAGATCGTGCAGACCGCCGAGCAGCTCGGCTTCGTCGGCGCGCTGACCCCCACCGGCGCCTGGTGCGAGGACGCCTGGCTGACAACCGCGATGCTCGCCGCGAGCACCGAGCGGCTGAAGTTCCTCGTCGCGTTCCGGCCGGGATTCGTCACCCCGACCCTCGCGGCCCAGATGGCCGCCACCTTCCAGCGGCACTCCGAGGGGCGGCTGCTGCTCAACGTCGTCACCGGCGGGGAGAGCCACGAGCAGCGCGCGTACGGCGACTTCCTGGAGAAGGACGCCCGGTACGCGCGAGCCGACGAGTTCCTGCACATCGTCCGGGCCCTGTGGCGGGGCGAGACGGTCGACTTCGAGGGCGAGCACCTGCGGGTCGAGGGCGCGCGGCTGAATCGCCTGCCCGACCCGGTGCCCGACGTCTACTTCGGCGGCTCCTCCGCCGCCGCGGGCGGGGTCGCGGCCCGCCACGTCGACGCCTACCTCACCTGGGGCGAGCCTCCCGCCGCGGTCGCCAAGAAGATCGCCTGGGTGAACGAGCTGGCCGCGGCCGAGGGCCGTACCCTCAGGCAGGGCATCCGGCTGCACGTGATCACCAGGGACACCAGCGAGCAGGCGTGGGCCCAGGCCGGCAGGCTCCTCGACGGCATCGACGCGGCCACCCTCGAGAACGTGCAGGCCGGTCTCGCCCGCAGCGAGTCGGAGGGCCAGAAGCGGATGCTCGCCCTGCACGGCGGCAGCCGCGACAAGCTGGAGATCTACCCCAACCTCTGGGCGGGGGTCGGCCTGGTCCGGGGAGGGGCGGGCACCGCGCTCGTGGGCAGCCACACCGAGGTCGCCGACCTCATCGAGGAGTATCACCGCCTGGGCATCACCGAGTTCATCCTCTCCGGTCACCCGCACGTCGAGGAGGCGTACTGGTTCGGCGAGGGCGTCCTGCCGATCCTGCGCGGCCGTGGGCTCTGGCAGCACCCGCAGGCGTCGCAGGTCGCCGACGAACCGGCCTCCATCCCGTTCGCCTCGGCCTCCGCCCGGTGAGCACACGGAACCCGATCCTGGCCGGCCTCTACGGGCGTGCCGCCGAGATCCTGCCCGAGATCGCCGAGGGCGCCGCGGAACGCGAGCGCCTGCGGGAGCTGCCGCGGTCCCAGATCCGCGAGATCGCGGCAGCGGGCCTGTTCACCTTCAGGATTCCCGGCGAGTACGGCGGGGCCGGCTCGTCGGTCCAGGAGGTGTTCCGCTTCATCATCGATCTGGCCACGGCCGACTCGAACGTCGCCCAGGCGGTCCGCTCCAGCTTCGGGCGCGTCGAGGCCCTACTGGCCGGTTCGGAGGCCGATCGCGAGAAGTGGTATCCACGCTTCCTGGCCGGCGACGTCTTCGGCAATGCGGGCTGGGAGATCGGCGGGCCCAACGGAGCCGTCCGCTCGCGGATCACCCAGCACGGAGACCACTTCAAGGTCAACGGCAGCAAGTACTACAGCACGGGCGCGCTGTACGCCGACTGGATCGGTTCCGCCGCGGTGGACGACGACGGAGAGAAGGTGTTCTTCACGCTGCCGCGCGACCGGGAGGGACTGCGGCTCATCGACGACTTCGACGGCATCGGACAGCGGCTGACCGCCAGCGGCACGACGGACCTCGACGACGTCACCGTGTACGCGGACGAGATCGGCAAGCACGACGGCCGGACGGGACGCTCCCCCGTCACCCCCTTCCTGCAGCTGTACCTCGCCGCCGTCGAGGTCGGCATCGCCGGAAACGCGCTCGCCGACGCGGTGGCCTTCACCCGCGAGCACGCCAGGCCCATCGCGCACAGCAGCGCGGAGCGCTCCGTGGACGACCCGTACGTCCAGCACGCGGTGGGGGAGATCTCCGCGAGGGTCTACGCCGCCGAGGCCGCGGTCCTGCGCGCGGCGACCGCGATCGACCGGGCCTGGGCGGCCGATCTACGGGCCGACCTGCTGACGGCGGCGTCCGTGGAGGTCGCCCAGGCGCAGTTCTTCGCCGTCGAATCCGCCCTGAAGGCGGCCGAGTTGCTCTTCGACGTCGGCGGTGGCTCGGCGGTCGCGCGTAGCCACAATCTCGACCGGCACTGGCGCAACGCACGCACGGTGGCCAACCACAATCCGCGCTACTGGAAGGCGGGAGTGGTCGGCGCCTACCGGCTCAACGGCACCGAACCGCCGGTGAACGGGTTGTTCTGACCCCTGGCGAACCGGCGGCCCGGGGCCGCCCCTGACCGGTCACAAGCAGTTCATGGGCGGGGGGAGGCGGCGGGCCCATCCGCTCATGGGCGGCGGGGAGGCGGCGAGCCCATCCGCTCATGGGCGGTGGCAAGGCGGCGAGCCCATCCGCTCATGAGCGGTGGCAAGGCGGCGGGCCCATCCGCGCGGGGCAGCCGGAAGCTCGGGAACGGCCGGTCTATCGGCCGCCGTCTCCGATCTGCAGGGATCCGGCCTGGACCGGCACGACGTCGGCCAGCCTGACCCGCCAGCCCAGCAGGAACACGGCGGCGCTGGCGAGGAGCGTCATCCGCAGCGCGTTGCCGACCTCCCAGATCACCAGGGTCGCGCGGATGGCGTCGATGGTCGCGGTGGGGTCGTGGAAGGCCGGGTTGACGGTGGTGACCAGGATCGCCGTGGTGATCACGGCCAGGGTGACCAGCATCGCGGCTCCCCGGACCGACCTCACCGAGCCGGGCATGATCCCGTCGGCGCCGCCCCTGATCAGGCGGATCACCAGGACCCAGACGAGCGCAAGAAGGCAGGTCACGACCGGGAGGAAGTAGAACAGCGGGCTGCCGATCTCCAACTGCCCCGCCATCGAGCCGGGGGGCAGGGTGGCCAGCCACGGAATGACCGTCACGGCCTCGTAGAGGTTGCCGAACCCCCACCACGCCATCAGCAGCAACACCAGGCCGGCATGCCCGCGGTAATGGCGCCTCAGGTCGGCGACGGACCTCGTCATCGTCCTTCCTCCATCCCGAACGTCTGCACGTGCTGGGGTGGGAAACCGCTGTTTCGCCGGAGATTCTCCTCACGACGTACGGCATCACCTGCTTTTTGCCGAAATTCTGGACGGCATCATCCCGTCCGCAGCCGGCTCAACCCCCGGCCGGCGTTCGCGCACTGCTCAAGCTTCGAAGTATATGCGGATCGACCTCGCGCCCCCTGGAGATCATCCGCCTCGGCGACTCGGCGTCCTGCCCGCCGGAGACCTCCGGCCGCCCCATGACACGCGAAAGCCCTCGACGCCCGGGGCGTTCGAGGGCCGGTGACTTCACGATCAACACATCTGATGCACGCCTGCCGGTGCCTCGGTCAGGCCAAAACGCGGCGTGCCGGCCGCGAGGTCACGGAGCTGGTCGGCGAACGCGAGCGCCTGCTCAGGGGTCATGCGGGGCTCGGGGCCGACGTAGAAGACCACGATGTCGCCATTCGGGGACGTCGTGGCAGTGAACGGAAGAGGCGGGAGGATAACCATGATGAGGTCATCCTCTCCTGTCCCACCGACAATTCGCAGGTCCTTTAATTCCGGGCTCCGGCCGAGACGGTGCGAGGCGCCCCCTGCAGCACCGGCACGGCCGCTCCCTGCGGGGAGGCTCCGGTGCGGAGAAGCGATCCGAGGTGCGCGGCCGCGGTCCCCAGCCCGGTGGGGCCGCCGACCGGTCGCGCCACCGTGAGCGGATAACTCAGTTCGGCCTCGTCGTAGCGCCGGCACTCCCTGTGCCACAGCAGGATGCCGGCCATCCAGTCCTGGAGCTCCGCCACGTATCCGTTCAGCACGTCCCGGACGCTCCCGTCCAGGTTGAAATCCTCGAAGAGGACAGGAAGCTCGGTGGCGACGATGTGCTGGAACTGGCGGATCCGAGCCGTCATCAGGTCGTTGACGATGTCGACGGCCTGCCGCAGGTCACAGTCCAGGAAGCTCTGGACGACCAGGACGCAGTTGTGGAGCTCGCCCTCGAACTGTATTTCCTTCTGGTAGGAGAAGATGTCGTTGGTCAGACAGGCGTAGTCGGCGGCCGAGTTGTCCAGCGCGCGCATCGTGCTCGTCTGGTAGATCTCGGGCGGGACCGCATCACCGTGGGCCAGCCGGGACAGGCTCATCGTGAGGTCCGAGCCGAAGGTCCTGCGGCGCATCTCGATGTAGTCGACCGGGTCGGGAACCCGGTTCTGGATGTGGTTGGCGAGCTCCCACAGCCAGCTCTCCGTCATGTCCTCGACGGCCTGTCTGAACCGGCTCCGCGCCGACATCCCCATGGGGGCCGCCGTACGGAGCCACAGGTCGGCCAGGCCGCGTTCTATCGGGTTCGTCGGTTCCGGGGTGGCGCCGAGGTCCAGTGGCATGAACGCCGGCAGCCGCCCGTTGAACACCTTCGCGCCGATCATGTCGCGGCGGGGCCCGAAGACCACCGGGAAGTAGTCGTCGGCGTAGGTCCCCCAGGCGAGCCAGCACGTCGACAGGTCGAGCTGGGGACCGGGCGCGTCCGGATCGAGCGCCCCCGAGCAGATGGCGAAGTCGTAGGTGTCGAGCTTGTGCTCGGTCCAGACGGTCAGCCCGGGAAAGCCCGGCAGCGATTCGAACATCCCCATCTCGCGCACCCATTTCACGGTGTTGCGCCGTGCGGTGTCCACGAGGGGGTTCATCCGGGCGGGAAACGGCATGTGGAACTCGGGCAGCGGCACCGGCCCCACCTGCCTGTACGGAACGTGAGTGTGGCTCCTGACGCCCCCCGGGCCCGTCACGCCGGGTGACAGCCTGATGCGCGCCGCCGAGGTGCCCAGCCCCGTGGGACCGCCGAGGCCGGGAACGTTCCACGGAGACGGGGAGGCCTCGGCGCCGCCGTTCATGTAACGGCTGGAGCGCATGTGCCACTCGTGGCCGCCCGACTGCCAGTCCTGGAGTCCCTTGACGTACGCGAAGACGTCCAGGCGGGCCTTCAGGTCCAGGCCGTACTCCTCGAAGAGCATGGGCAGCTCGGTGAGGGCGGTGTTCTCGAACTGGTGCAGCCGGGAGGTGATCAGGTCGTTGACGGCGTCGGCGGCCTGCTGGGTGTCGTAGCCGAGGAAGCGCTCGAAGACCAGCACGCCGTTGCTGAGCTCGCCTTCGTCCTCGACCTCCCGCTGGTAGGAGAAGAGGTCGTTACGCAGGTGCACCGCGTCGGAGAAGGTGTCCCTCAGCACGCGCATCGGCCGGGTGCCGGCGATGGGGGCGGGCACCTCGGCGCCGGCGGCGTGTTCGATCAGGTTGGCGGACCAGGGGGCTCCGCCGACCTTGCGCCGCATCTCGATGTATTCGATCGGATTGGAGACCCGGCCCTCGTTGATGTTGGCGAGCTCCCACAGGGATTCGTTGAGGAGGTTCTTGGTGCTCTCGACGAACCGGATCCGCCAGGCCTCCGACATCGCCGGGATCGTGCGGGCCCACAGGTCCGCCAGGCCGCGCTCCACCGGATTCTCCGGTTCTCCGGGAGACCCGGTGGGGTGCACCGGCATGAACGCGGCCAGCCTGTCGAGGTATTTCTTGCTTCCGGCCAGGTCGCCGCTCCGTTTGAAGATCTCCAGGAAATGGTCGTCGAAGAAGAACACCCACACGTACCAGTCGGTGATCAGATCGAGTTCGGGGGCGTCCGCGTCGGGGTGGGTGTAGGCGCACAGCAGGCCGTAGTCCATGGCCTCGAGCTTCCGCTCGTCCCAGACGCCGAGATCGGGGTCGAGCATGCCCATGTCGTGGGCCCAGGCCCTGGTGTGCTCGCGCGCGGTCTCCAGGTTGGGGTTCAGCCTGGCCGGATACGGCAGGTAGAAGTCGGGGAGCTCAAAGGGTTGTTTCACGTTCCGCCCTTCTCTGTCTGGTCGTCTCTTTGTCTGGTCGTCGCCGGATCGCGCACGCCATCCGCGCCGAGGTCCGATCGCCCCTGATCACGCGAGACGGACGACTCGGTCACGACGATCTCTCCGGGTGAGCCGGGCGAGCCCCGGTGGCCTCTCGGCGGGCTCTCTCCGGATGAGCCGGGCGAGCCCGGTGGCCTCTCGGCAGGCCACCGGTGCCGCTACCGGAGCTCGTGGGGCAGGGAGAACGTCAGGGTCTCCTCCGCCAGCGTCACCGACTCCGTGTCGGAGTAGCCGCGGGCGGCGAGCCAGTCCAGCAGTTCCCCGACCAGGTGGTCGGGGACGGAGGCCCCGGAGCTGACGCCGACCGTCTCCACGCCGTCGAGCCAGTGTTCGTCGGCGTCGGCGGCTCGGTCCACCAGGTAGGAGGAGCGGGCGCCCGCCCCCAGGGCGACCTCGACCAGCCGCTGGGAGTTGGAGGAGTTGGAGGACCCGACCACGACGACAAGATCGCAGTGCGGGGCGATCCTGGCCACGGCTTCCTGCCGGTTCTGGCTGGCGTAGCAGATGTCGTCACTCGGCGGATCGACCAGGCCGGGAAAGCGCTCGCGGAGCCGCCTGACGGCGGTCATGGTCTCGTCGACCGACAGGGTGGTCTGGGAGAGCCAGCTCACCGGCGTGTCGTCCGGCAGGTGGAGGTCGTCGGGGTGGGCGGGATCGACGACGTGCATGTGATCGGGAGCCTCACCCAGGGTGCCCTCCACCTCCTCGTGATCGGCGTGGCCGATGAGGACGATCTCGTAGCCCACCTCGGCGAACCGTACGGCCTCCTTGTGGACCTTGGTGACCAGCGGGCAGGTCGCGTCGATGGTCCGCAGGCCGCGCTCCCGGGCCTGCTCCTTGACCGCCGGGGAGACGCCGTGGGCGGAGAAGATGACCAGCGCGTCGTCGGGCACCTCGTCGAGCTCGTCGACGAACACCGCGCCGCGCCGGGTGAGGTCTCCCACCACGAAGGTGTTGTGCACGATCTGCTTGCGGACGTACACCGGCGGGCCGTACCGCCGCAGCGCCTCCTCCACGGTGACGATGGCCCGTTCGACGCCCGCGCAGTATCCACGCGGAGCTGCCAGCATTACGCGTCCCATCAGTGGTTCCCCCTGGTCGAATGCGGTGGGTGAGAAGTGGTCGGCCGATCGTGAGCATCTCGGGATCTGCGACAGGGACGATCTGCCCTTCTGGAAGCACTGACATGCGGAACGTTATGAAACGGCCACGCAGAGTAGAGGAACCCACTTTGAGGGGCGGGGCGCCCGGCGCACCGGCCCGCCTGCCACGACCGCGCCCGGACAGGGGATCCGGGCCCGGCGTATCCGGCAAGCGGCCAGGGCGACGGCGTCTCGCTCCGAATCCACATGGCTTCGGAGTGTAATCACTAATCCCACGGGATAGTCAAGACCACGAATGATTTCGGGCACGAGCCGGCCCGTGCGCATGCCTCCGCGCCGCACCGTGAGAACAAACGCGCGCACACGCGCCGGGCCCGTGCGCACGCCTCCGCGCCTCGCCGCCGGGCCGTACGCACGCCTCGGCACCGCACCGCGGGGACGGGCCCGCGGCCTGTCACTTGCCGAACACGCCCGCGGGTGGCACGTTCGAGAGTGCCCTTGACGTCGAACCTCAGGAGGTGTCCCCGGCCATGGACGACCGCATCGCCGATCACAGCACCGATCAGAGTGACCCAGCCGACCTGCCGAGACTGCCCTTCGAGCGGAGCAATCCGCTCGACGTGCCGGAGATGTACCGCACGCTGCGGACCACCGCCGGTGACCCGGGTCCGCACCCAGGCGGGTGACTTCGCCTGGCTGGTCTCCGGCTACGAGGAGGCCAGGCAGGCCTTCGCCGACCCGCGCCTCGGCCGCTCGGCCCCCGATCCGGACCGGGCCCCGCGAATCTCCGACTCGGTGCTGATCGGCGGCCCGCGCGGCGACGTCGAGACCGAGAAGGCCGAGCACGAGCGGATGCGCCGGATGCTCGTCCCCGCCTTCTCCGCCCGCCGGATGAGTGCCCTCGGGCCGCACGTCCAGGAGCTCGTCGACGGCCTGCTCGACCGCATGGCCGAGCAGCCGCCCCCGGTGGACCTGCGGGAGGCGTTCTCCCTGCCGCTGCCCGTGCTGGTGATCTGCGAGCTGCTCGGCGTGCCGTACGACGACCGCGCGTACTTCAGGAAACTGGCCGACGCGATGACGGACCTGGCCGATCGGGAGCGGGCCGGGGCTGCGAAGGCCGAGCTGACCGGCTACACCCGCGAGATCCTGGCCGGCAAGCGGGCCAACCCGGCCGACGACGTGTTCTCCGACATGGCCACCATGGACGCGTCCGACGACGAGATCGCCTCACTCGCCGCGGGGCTTCTGTTCGCCGGCCACGAGACGACGGTCAACCGGATCGACTACGGCGTGCTGCTGATGCTCTCCAACCCCTCGCAGCGCGACGCCCTGATCGCCGATCCTTCGCTGACGGACGCGGCGGTGGAGGAGATCCTGCGGATGGCCGCGCCGGGCAACCACGGTCTGCCCCGATACGCCCACGAGGACGTGATCATCGGCGGTGTGACGATCAGGCGCGGCGAGGCGGTGATCATCGTCACGATGTCGGCCAACCGCGACGAGCGGATCTTCCCCGAGCCCGACCGTTTCGACATCGGCCGCCGGATCGGCGAACAGCAGCTCTCGTTCGGTTACGCGGCCAGATACTGCATCGGGGCGAGTCTGGCCAGGGTGGAACTACGGTCGGTGTTCACCACCCTGTTCCGCCGCTTTCCCACCCTGGCCCTCGCCGTCCCCGTCGAAGAGCTGGTGGAGCGCGAGGCGTCCCTCACCGGGGGGTTCACCCGCATCCCGGTCACCTGGTAGCGGGCGACCGGGTCGCCGGAGGTCTTCCCGGCGACCGCGGACCACCCGACGCACCCGATCGAGCGCGCCTCGCAGCCCGCCGGCGTGCTCGCCGTTCCGGGCGCCGGGTGGCTCGCCCCGGTCACTTCGATCGGCGCCCGTCACCCGGCGGGCGCCGGGGTCGGGGCGGGGGTCATCCGGTGGTCCTTCAGGTGCAGGTCGCCGCCGAGTTCCTTGCGCAGCTCGTCCAGCACCTTCCGGCTCCCGAGCACGGTCCAGAGGTTGCCGACGAGGTGGGGGTTGTACTCCGGCGCCGCGTCCATCCACTGGTCCTTGCCGCTCTGCGTGATGAAGGTCGTCACGAAGAACTCGCCGACGGGGGTCTTGCAGTGCCCCTGCCGCATGTCGACGGCGTCGACCTGGATGTCGGGCTTGCAGTCCACCTTGTCCGCCAGCTCCTCGACGGTGGGCGGTGGGCCGGACGGCGCGGCCGCTGGGATCACGTTCCCGGCGGCTTCTGGTGCGCCGGGGTCCTGGTTTCCGCTGCAGGCGAGGGAGAACGAGAGGGCGAGAGTCACCACGGTGATCGCCCGGAGGTTCCGTGCGACACCGGCCTGGCGTGAATGTGTCAACATCCTCGAGGTACGGCCGGCCGCTCTCATCGGTTCACCGCCCGTCCGTTCTGACTGGATATTTCCTCGGCCGCCCCGGCGGAGCCCGCGCGGCGGGTCAGCATTCCCCGCACGATGTCGCAGAGCTCGCCCGTCTCCCTCGGCGACAGGACCTGGCTGAGCCGGTGTTCGACGACGCCCCCGTCCAGGATCGGCGGGGCCTTCGTCACGTTGAGATAGCCGGACAGGAACGCTATCCGGAACAGCTTCTCCTGCGAGTGCGACTCGGCGGTGGCGGGACCGGGGCCGTCGCCCAACCGGGTCGCGGGCACGTCCTCCTCGGTCCGGGGCCGGGCCAGCCCGGGAAGCAGCAGGTGGGCGGCGGCCCTCCGCAGGGCCAGGCCGTACGCGCGCATGGACTCGTCCGGCGAGAAGGCGACGATCGAGCGCCCGAGGGCCTCGGCCGAGTGCGGCGGCAGGTCCGCGATGGTGGACTCCCCGCCCATGCAGGTGTAGACCCGTACGACCCGCTCTCCGACGTAGCCCGGCTGCAGGTGCTGGGAGAGCGTGATCACCACGGTGGATCCATCGGCGTTCTCCAGCTCGGCGACATCGGCCGTGTGGGTGACGTAGGTGGTGGAATGCTCGCGCTCGCACCACGACGGGCACGAGGCGGCGGCGGGGCGGAGAGTCCTCACGGAGGCCGTGACGTTGTTCATGGTTCTCCTCTGAGCTCGCGTTCAGGCGGAGATACGCACTGCCGACGTGCCGGGTTCAGCGCCGGACCTCCGGCTCCGCCGCACGCTCACTCGGCGCCGAGTCTCCGGACGGGTCCGGAGACACGGCGGGAGCCGTTCACGCGGTCAGCGCCGCCGCAGCCGGTAGGCCATGACCGCGAGGAGGACGAGCCCCAGCAGCGCCACCGGCGTGTACGGCGGGCGCCACCAGGAGTCCGCCTCCACGACCGCGACCGTGGTCGTCCCAAGGGGCGCCGACGGGGCGGCGGCGGGCTGGGGGGTCGCGGACGGCGGCGTGACGGGCTGGGGAGTGGCGGTGCCCTGGGGGAAGCCCGGCGGGCGGATCTCGCCCCAGTAGTTCTGCTGCGGCGCCTGTGCGGCGATCGCCTGCTTGAGGTCTTCCGGAACGGGGGCGAGTCTCAGGTCTCCCGGCAGGGCAAGGGTGCCGATCTCGTAGGGCGAGAACCAGCCCTGGACGCCCTTCACCTGCCAGGTGCCCGGGGGCAGGGAGATCGCCGCGGCGTAGTGGGCCGGTTCCTTCAGCCGCACGCCGGAAAACAGGACGCGCTTCTTTCCGCTGGTGAACTCCAGCCCGACCTCGCCCAGGTTGGCGCCCTCGTAGGGGTGCGTGCCGTGCTGGAGCAGCCAGAAGCCGAGCGTGTAGGTCGTGTTGGGGCGCATTCCGGTCGGAGCCGGGTCCATGAAGGTGACCGCCCAGCCACCCGCCCGCGCCGGCGCCGCGAGGGCCAGCAGAGGAACGATGATCATCAGGAGCAGCGGGATTCGTCTCATGCGGGAGTTACACCGGCCGGACCGGTTCGGTTCCGGCAGATGTGGCCGAACGCCTGGAGTCGAGGTCGAAGGCAGGGGTATGGACCCCGGATGAGTACTCGGGAAGAACTCCAGGAGATTGACGAGGACCTGACGAGACTGCGCGCCGAAGCCGCCGAGCTGCGCGGCCAGGTCGGCGACATCGGTCCGACGGATGCCGTCGAGCGATCAACGTTGATCAACATGGCCGATGAGCGGGAGGCCCGTGCCGCCGAGCTGGAGGCCCGGCGGGAGGAGCTTCTCAAGCGCCTCGGGGAGGAGTGAGCGCACCCTTTCACCAGGTCGGACGCGACCACCCCCGGTCCGTCTCATCCGGTTACGTGGCAGATCGCGAGGGTAACGATAAGAACGAACCATCATCGGGGGGATGAAATGATCAACATGCTTCACAAAATGGGCGTGAGGTCGAACGCCATGTACATGGCCGGCCTCGCGTCGATCGGCCTGTCGGTCGCGTCATGGCTGACCTCGGAGACGTTGGAGGACGCCGGTAGGGATCGAGCGGACCGGTGGGGGATCTTCATCGGCCAGTGGGCGCCGACCTTCTTCGCGGTGGGAATCGCGCTGCGGATCGAGGAGACCCACACGGACAAGCGGTCCATGGAGCAGGAGACGCTCAGCGAGTCCTACAGCGAGGGCAGAATGCCGTCGCGCGCCGGAGTGTAGGCACCAGACGGTCACTGACGGGACGTGTCCGCCGGGACGCGTCCCGTCTCGCGTGCGGGCATCCACTCCCCCGCCCCCGAGATCCGGCCGCCTCGCCGCCAGAGTCCCGGCAGGTGTCCGCTCTCGCCCCCGGGATCCGGCTCACCCTCACCGCCGGGTGACCACCGCCGGATGTCTCAGGTCGTCGACCCTGACGACCACGTCGGCGACGCTCGCGGGTGCGACCTCCTCCTCGTATCGCGCGTAGGCGGGCAGCGTCCACCGCTGCTCCTCGGCGGTCCGCCGGGCGAGCGCGCCCGGTGAGAGCCGCAGATGCACGGTCAGGTCGAACGGAAGCCCCCGTCCGAGCAGCAGGAATCCGTCCAGCAGGAGGACTCCGCCCTCGGGCAGGGTGACATAGGGCGCGCGAGTGGCCCTGTCGACGGCGCTGTCCCACAGCGTGGGCAGGATCTTTCCCGACCGGCCGGGGTCAAGCGGCCCCAGGACCTCGCGCATCAGGGCTCCGGAGTCGAGCCAGTCCGTGTAGAAGGCGTCCGGATCGGTCTTGCCGTACTCGAAACGCAGCGACGCCGGGCGCAGGAAGTCGTCCGCGGACACCCGGAGAACCTCGCGGCCACGGAGACGGAGCGGGCCCGCCAGCGCGTCCGCGAGATCGTCGGGTCGCGCCGCCGGCGCGCCATCGAACGCGACCCGCACCCAGGACTCCCGGGGCGCGGAGGCTATCCGGTCGGCGAGTTCCTCGACCAGCAGCGACGGGGAGATCGGCCGTACGTCCACCCCACCATTTTGGCGGACGGCGACCATGTGGCCGACCCCATCACACTTCCGCTGAAAGGCTCTCGCTTCTCGCCTTGAACCCGTTAATGATCACAACCTGGTCAAGGTCGGACGTACTACTGATCAAAAGTTGGTTTGCCCGGGTTGTCCCGCCGTAGCTGACGGTAACGATCCCTGTGGATCGATCGACGGCTCGGCCGTGACCGGACGTCGGCCTCCCGATCGCGACCCGTCGTGGAGGGCGTGATTCGGGCAGTTGGCGTGATCTTCACGTCTTTCCGTCAACAAGATCACGGCGAGCTATCCATGGAGGCAGTCATGTCAGGAGGATTTCAGTGATCAAGCGCGGCAAGCCCACGAAAGACGGGCAGGTCAAAATCACCTTCACCGTACCGAACGACCAGCCTATGGGCGGAATTTCCCTGGTCGGCAATTTCAACAACTGGGACCCCTACGCCCACCCGATGGAGCGTAAGAACAACGGCACGTACCAGGTGAGTCTCACCGTCCCGTCGCAGGAACCCATCCTCTTCCGCTATCTGGCGGACGGGGGCGTGTGGTTCGACGACGCCGACGCCGATCACCACGACGAGCACGGCGGCCGTCTCAACCCGATCGTCATTGAGCACTCCTCGGTCGAGAACGGCGCGGCATCCGCCATCAAGAAGGCGGTACGGCGAACGGCCGCGCCCAGGCCCGCGAACGGGATGTCCTCGAACGGAACCCGGATGTCGGCCTCGTAGGGCAGAATCCGCCGTCTCCACGAATCACCATCCGTGAGGGGCGGCCTCCCCCCTCCTCGCCCCCGGGGGCACAGGCTCCGAGCTGACCCGTCTCCGGGGCACGGGCTCCGGCGGGATCCCCGATCCGAGTCGTGTTCACGGTTCACGGTTCGCGGCGGCGCGACCGTCACGCCCTGTCCTTCACCGGGTTCTCAGGAGGGCACCGGGTTCTCGGGAGGGCGGCCGAGCGCGCCGAGCGTGTCACGGGCGAGCTGCAGTTCCTCGCGCGGCCGGACGGTCAGCACGGGCACGATCGCGCCCGGCGCGCTGATCGTCCCGTCGGTGTCGAGATCGGCGCGAACGGGAGGTTCGACCCCGAGAAGCGCGAGCCTGCGGCAGACGGCGTCACGAACCTCCGGCTGGTCCCAGCCGATCTCCCCGGTGAACACCAGCGCGTCCAGCCGTCCCAGGCTGGTCGCGGCGGCGGCGATCTCCCGGCTCACCCGGTGGACGAACACCTCCAGCGCCAGCGCGGAGGCGGGGTCACCGGCGGCCACCAGCTCTCTCGTATCACCCGACCTGCCGTCCGACAGCCCGAGCAGCCCCGACCGATGCTCCAGCCCCTCGCGCAGCTCCTCGATCGAGAGCCGGGAGCCGGACAACAGCCACAGCAGCATGCCGGGGTCCACGCTGCCCGACCGCTTGCTCATGGGCACCCCCTCCAGCGGGGTGAAACCCATCGAGGTGTCCACACTGCGGCCCTGACGGACCGCGCACACCGAGGAACCTCCGCCGAGATGGGTGAGGACGACCTGCAGGGACGCGGCGGACCGTCCCAGAAGCTCCGCCGTCCGCCCCAGCGCCCAGGTGTAGGACAGTCCGTGAAAGCCGTAGCGGCGCAGGCCGTACCGGCGTCTCCACTCCGACGGCAGCGCGTAGGTCGCGGCGCTCTCGGGAAGGGTGACGTGGAAGGCGGTGTCCGGGCAGAGCACGTGCGGGACGCCGGGCAGTCGCCTTCGCGCGGCGTCGACGAGCGCGAGCGCGGGCGGCACGTGCAGCGGGGCGAGATCCGCGTACTCACGCACCGCGGCCAGCACCCCGTCGTCGGCGACCGTCGGCCTCCGTACGGCCTCACCCCCGTGCACGAGGCGATGGCCGACCGCCACGACGTCACATTCCGGCGCGGTGTCGAGGAAGGCGGAGACGGCCTGCTCCGCCGCCTCGGGATCGGGGCTCCGCTCGCTGTGCTCGGTGCCCAGGACCCGGCCGTCCCGGACGAGATGGAGCTGAAGGCTCGATGACCCCGCGTTGACGGTGAGCACCGCCGGACCAGTGGTTCCCATGGCTTCCGCGTGCCCCCGGCGGCGGCGGGCAAACGGGCCCGCGGGGCGGTGCCGTCACCGTCCGTCGCTCCTCCGGACCACGGAGTCAAGCCGCGAATATCTGCCCGCCGACGGTTCGCATCACCCGTTGAACTGTCGCGAGCCGCAGGCGTACGGTGGTAATGATTTCCGTCCTTGCGCGCTCCCGTACGGGCGCTGTCTCCACAACAGCGGTAGACAGCGAAGCATCATGATTCGGCTTTCCGTCACCGTAGACAGCGGGGAAGCATGAACCGACTTTCCGTCATCGTGAGAGATCACCCCCGGTTTTCAGTGGTTTCCCTCGTGGGCGATCTGGACAAACTCTCGGTTCCGCAGCTGGAGGAAGATCTCACGGAGTTGATGGAGCGGGGCCGCGTCTGTCTCATCATCGACGCAACGGATCTGGATTTTTGCGACTCCACGGGTATATGGGTGCTTTTGGCAACCCTGCGTCGCGCCTACGAACGGAACGGCTGGCTGCGCCTCGCCGGTGTTCACGGGTTCCTCGACCGCCTGCTGGAGGTGACCAAGCTGAGGGGGGCGTTCCCCATCGACTCCGATCTCGGCCAGTCGCTGCGGGCGGTCTCCGATCGGAGCATCTCGGCTCTCCAGTGAGTCTCCAGGCGGGCTCGACGGGCCGTGTCCCGCCCCGCCTCCGGCCCCGATCCCGTTCCCGCCTTCGGGCTCCTCCCCGGCTCCGGCGCCGCCCCCGGCGAACCTCGGGGACGCCCCCATTCCAAGGTCGCCGCGACCGCCGAGGGAGAATACCGGCGTGTCGGTGACGTTACTGGATCATGGCCGCGTTGTACACTGCGTAATCAGGATGTACACTATGTAGTCAAAGCAGTCAGCCAGCAACGGCACCCCGGACCTTGTGGACGAGAACCGCTCGGTCGAGATTCGGTGGAAAGCCTGGTCTGTCGGCTCGACTCGCCCTAACGGACGCGCAGGTAACGGCTGGTTTCAGCCGGTGGTCTCCGTCCATTGATTGGAGGTCCTGATGGACCTTTCCATGGAAAACAGACTCGACTGGACGATCTGCCGCGTCGCCGGAGAGATCGACATCTTCTCGGCCCACACACTCCGCGAGCACCTTCTCTCCGCCCTGGACCGTCCGGGCAGCCGCCTGCTCCTCGACCTGTCGCGGGTGACCCTCATGGACACCAGCGGCGTGGCCGTTCTGATCTCCACCCTGCGCAGAGCCGCACAGCGCGGTGGCACACTGCGACTGCTCGCACCGTCTCAG
This sequence comes from Streptosporangium subroseum, assembly GCF_900188345.1. Taxonomy (GTDB): domain Bacteria; phylum Actinomycetota; class Actinomycetes; order Streptosporangiales; family Streptosporangiaceae; genus Streptosporangium; species Streptosporangium subroseum. The sequence goes on from NZ_FZOD01000003.1 coordinate 86,538, forward strand.
GCCGTCTGCATGGTGTTGAGGGCCACCGGACTGCTCGCCAAGTTCGCCGTCAGCTCCGACCTGACCGGCGCACGGACCGCCGAACCCCTGCCGAACATGCGCCTGATGGCGTCCTGACACCGCCGTTGACGCTCTAGGATCACGGCTTCAAGGATCCGCACCGATGATGGGATCCTTGAACCCGGGTTCGGCGGCGGCGTCGCCACCGACCCGCCCGTCCACCCCGCGCCTCGTCCAGCCTCCGCCCCGTCTCGCCCGCGCTCTGCCTCCGGCGGGCGCCGCCGGATCCGGTAGAAGTCTCCGGATCCCGCAAGGCCGACGAGTGCGCTCCGCCAAGGACCGTTGAGAACCCCAGATCCCATGAGGCCCGATGAGGGCGCTCCGTCCGGTCCGGCGGTGAAATTCACTTTCCCGATCATTGGATTTGATCGTTTTTTGGCTGGATGGCTGTACAGTCAACACTGCATCATCGATGGCTCCCCGATCGCGTCCGTCAACTGGAAAGAAGGTTTATGGCTGGCTACTCGCCACTGAGCCCCCGCCCGGGTGCTGCACGCAAGAATGGCTTCAGGGCGGCTCTCGCCTCGTACGAGCCATGACGCGAGCCAGTGAGGTGGGTAAGAGTGTCGCCACGATCAGCGCAGGCCAACGAAGTGATGCGCGAGCAGTCAAGGGAGAGGATCCTCTCCGCCGCGCTGGAGGTCTTCAGCGAGAAGGGCTACCACAATGCCACGATCTCCGACATCACCACCCGTGCCGGAGTCTCTCGCGGTCTGATCACCTACTACTTCCCAGGCAAGCAGAATCTCGTGGACAACCTTCTGGATCGTTACATCGACAGCGTGACCGCCATCCTGGACGTGACGGGCACGCCCGACGAGCGGCTGGCCGCCATCATCGACGGCGTCCTGCTCACGGTGGCCCAGTCCCTGCCCGTGCAGCAGATGACCCTCAGCCTGGTGATCCATCCCTCCACGCACCCACTCTTCGCACAGGCGGAGGCCAGGAAGGAAGACGCAGTGCGTCGCCTCGAGGACGGGCTGCGCGAGATGTTCGCGGCCCGTGGCGCGGCCGATCCGGCCCTCGAAGAGGTGATGCTCCGCAGCGTCCTGGAGGGCGTCATCTTCAAGGCCTCCGTCTACCAGGACCAGTACCCCCTGGAACGCGTGCGCCGCCGCCTGTACGAGATGTACGGACTCCCCTCCCCGGATACCTCGGCCATCCAGGACGACCCCCCGCCGGTCGGCCGCATGCGCGCCCTCCGATCCGGCGAGTAACCCGCCCCGCTCCGTGCGCGGCGGGACGGCCATCTCCCCTCCCCGTCACATATGGAGACCTGAGCCATGGACGTGCGCTCGCTCACGGCCCGGCCGACCGGCCCGGGCAGATCCGCCGCGGGCCGGATCGGCAGGACGTCCGACGTCCTGCCCGGCCGCGGCGCCGAACTGACGCAGCTGCGGAAACTGCTGGCCGGCGGACGATCGGCCTTCGTGGTGGTGAACGGAGAGCCGGGCATCGGCAAATCCCGGCTCCTGTCCGCGTTCGCCGCCGCCGCGGCGGCCGACGGCGTCCCGGTGCTCTCGGGCCGGGCCGCGGAGATGGCGGGCGGTGCGCCGTGGGCACTGGTCCTGGACGCCCTGGACGACGCCGGGAGCCATCCGGAGCTGGCCGCGTACGCCGACTGGCTGCGGGTCAGGCTCGTCGCGCGCACCCCGTCGGTCCAGGACGGTGACCAGATCATCGGCGTGGAGCGGCACAGGGCGCACCGCCGGGCCCGTGCCCTGCTGGAGGCCCGGGCCCTGCCGTCCGGCCTGCTGCTCCTGCTCGACGACGTGCACTGGGCCGACGCGGCGTCCGCCGAGCTGATCGACCATCTGGTACGGCATCCGCCCCGGGCTACCGTCACCGTCCTCACCTCCCTCGCGGGTCTCCTGCCACCGGTGCTGGAGCGTTCGCTGGCGAGCTCCCCCGCCCCGGTGACGCGGATGTCCCTGGGGCCGCTGTCACCGGACGACGCCGAATCGCTGCTGCCCGGGAGGCGGCCCGCCTACCGGCGCCGCCTGTACGAGATCGGCAGGGGCAACCCGCTCTACCTGGAGATCCTGAGCCGGCTGCCCGAGCGTACGGTCAACGAGCTGCGCAACGCGCCGGGGGGCGAGGACGGCGGGCGGACGGAGCTCGACGCCCTGATCGCCAGAGAGCTCGAAACGCTCGGAACGGCTCCGGCCACGGTGGTCCAGGCCGCTTCCATCACCGCCGACGCGCTCGATCCGGCACTGGTCGCGTCCATCGCCGAGATGCCGGAGGACGACGTCCGGGTGGCGCTGGACGGGCTCGTGGCACGAGACGTGTTACGCGTCACCGACGGGCGATTGCGGTTTCGCCACCCCCTGATCCGAGCCGCCGCGTACCGCATGGCGGGGCCGTCCTGGCGGATCGCCGCCCATCGCCGCGCGGCCGACCACCTGGCCCGGCAGGGCGCGCCGCTGTCGCTACGCGCCGAGCACCTGCGGCACGGGGTACGGCCGGGCGATGCCACCGGGGCCGACCTGCTCGCCGCGGCCGCGCTGAACTCCGTGGACATCGCCCCCACGACCGCGGCCCGATGGCTGCGCGCCGCCCTGCGGGCGCTGCCCGACGACCCCGAGCGTGCGGAACGACGGGCCGGGCTACGGCTGGAGCTGGCGAAGGCGCTCAGGCTGTCGGGCCGGTTCAACGAGGCACGGACGATCCTGCACGAGCTCGCCACCGGTGACGGCGTGCACCGGTACACCGCTCTGGAACGGCTGGGCGCCACGGAGCGGGCACTCGGCCGTCTGCCCGAGGCCCGCGCCCTGCTCGGCTCCGAGCTGGACAGGACGCCCGGCCCCGGCCCCGGGGTACGGAGCGCCTTGCTGGTGGAACTCGCCGCCGTCGACATGCTGCGGGGAGACTGGCGCACCGGGGCGGAGCTGGCCTCCGAGGCGCTCAGGTCGGCCGGGTCCGGCGGCCGGAGCGGGCTCACCGTCGTCTCGATCGCGCTGCTGGCACTCGCCGAGCTGTATCGGTGCCGGTTCGGCAAGGGCCGCACGTTGCTGGAGGAGGCGCGCCGGCGCGCCGACGCGCTGACCGACCCGGAGCTCCGCGCCAACCTGGGGCTGATGCCGCCGCTGGCCTGGGCAGAGTTCCTGGTGGACGAGCATCACGACGCGCTCCGCCACGTGGAGCGCGGGCTGCGGATCGCCCGCCGGCACGGGCATGACGACGTGGTGCCGCAGCTCTACGCCGTGCGGTCCGTCGTGCACGCCCGGCTGGGAATGGCGCCCCAGGCGCTGGCCGACGCCGAAGACGGGGAGGAGATCGCCCGGCATCTCGACAGCGCGGAGATGCACGCCTTCGTCCTGGCTCTCAAGTCCCGGCCGCTGTTGTGGCGGGCCGGCCCCGCCGAGGCCCTTCCGCTGGTGACGGATCTGCGGGACCGGCACACCCTGCGCTCCGTGTGGTGGCGGAACATCGCCGACCACGCCATGGCGGAGGTGCTTCTCCTCGCCGGTGACCCGGCCGGATGCCGGGACCTGCTGGCGGCGAGGCTCAGTCCCGACCCCGAGGGGCTGGGACCCCACGCCCCTTCGGTGTACGCGCTGCGGTCGCAGGCCGAGGTCGCCTGCGGTGACCTGGTCGGCGGCTGGGAGTGGTACGCGCGGGCGGCGGCGGTCGCGGAGAGGGGCGCGCCGCGCGCCCAGCTGGGCTCCGTGGCCCGCGCCAAGGCGGTCATCGCGCAGGCCCGCGGTGATCATCCGGCGGCGGCGGCCGCGGCCCGGTACGCGGTGGACTGCTTCGCCGCCGAGACCCTGCCGATCGACGAGGGCCTGGCGCGGATACTTCTCGCGGAACTCACCGCGCTGCTCGGCGACACCCGCGCCGCGCAGCGCCAGCTCGGCAGGGCCGGGGAACTGTTCACCGGGTGCGGCGCACCGTGGCTGGCGGACCATGTCGGGCGCGAGCAGCGCCGGGCCGGCGCCCGCAGGACACGACGGCCCGAGCGGGAGACAGGACTGTCCGGCCGCGAACGGGAGATCGCCGAACTCGCCACGCAGGGGCTGACCAACCGGCAGATCGCGGAGCGGCTCTTCCTCAGCCCCCGCACGGTGGAGACCCATCTCGCCCGGGTCTTCCAGAAGCTGGGCGTGAGCACCCGTACCGCGCTGGCATACCGGATGGCCGAGGTCTCGAGCTGAGCGCGTCCGCACCACGTGTGCGGGCGATGGCCGGGCCGCCACCCGCACGTTCTCCGTGGCCCCGCCTTCTCACCGGGTCCCCACCGAACGGGGCCGTGCCGTCACGCCGTCAAACGGCGAAGGGTCGTCAGGAGACGAGCCGGACGAACTCCTCGAAGGAGAAGCGCCCGTCGTTGTCGGAGTCGGCCCTGTTCAGCGACCCGGCGGCGTCGGCCGGCAGGTCGGGGAAGTGATCGGCGAACTCCTTCTCGGTGATGAAACCGTCACCGTCGGTGTCAAGGGCGGCGAATGCCTGCCTGAGCTCCGTCAACCGCTCACCGGTGGGTTCCGTCGACATGGTGATCCGCCTTCCTCAGCAATCCGCACTCGATCAACAGCTAACCTACGGCAGCCATCACCTTTGCGGCCATATAACCATGACCAGGGACTTTTCATAGCAAATGAGGCTTTCGCCTGCGCGGCCCATCGACCCCGAGTGCCTAGACTTCGAGCATGATTCGCCCCGCAACGCCGGACGACGTCCCGGCGATCATCGACATGATTCGTGGACTCGCGGAGTACGAGAAGGCCCTGGACAAGGTCGAGACCACGGCGGAACAGCTCCACGACGCGCTGTTCGGCGCCTCCCCCGCCGCGTTCTGCCACATCGCCACCGACGGGGACCGGGTCGCGGGGTACGCGCTCTGGTTCGTCTCCTATTCCACCTGGCGCGGCAAACACGGAATCTATCTCGAAGACCTCTTCGTTCACCCCGATCACCGGGGACGCGGGCACGGCAAGGAACTGCTCATCGAGCTCGCCGGCATCTGCGTGGAACGCGATTACGGCCGGTTCGAATGGGCGGTTCTCAACTGGAACACCCCGGCCATCGAGTTCTACCGCTCCCTCGGTGCGGCGCCCCTCGATGAATGGATCACATACCGGATCACCGGATCGGCGCTTGATAAACTCGCCGCCGCGGAGAGCACTCGGTAGACCCGGCCGAAGGCGGGGATCGACCCCCGCGACGACTTCATACAGGACCAGCCCGGACACCTTTTGGGCTGGTCCTTTTTCTTTTCCATACGGCCCTCTCCTCCCCCTGCCGCACCGGGGGATCCAGGCGCCCGCCGACCGTGAATCTTTCATCTCCCGCAATCGCGTCAAACCCTTTCTGAACTGCGCCGACGGCCCGGATAAGCCCCCCGCGGAAAGCGTGCCGTTTACACCCGGAGAGCAGCAACCTAGAGTCCGTCTCGCGTGAGCGCTTCACTGCCATTGATCAGCGATTCGTCATACCTCGAAAGGGAAGTTAATTCTGTGAGAAAATGGCGAAGGATGGCTGTCACCGGTGCGGTCGCGTTTATGACCGCGCTGCTCGCCGTCGTCCTCATTCCTCATTCGGCTTCGGCGCACGGCGCCATGATGACGCCCGGCAGCCGGACCTTTTTCTGCTGGCAGGACGGTCTCTCGCCACAGGGCAACATCGTTCCCATCAATCAGGCGTGCTCGGCGGCCGTGGCCCAGAGCGGGGCCAACTCCCTGTACAACTGGTTCAGCGTGCTGCGGTCCGACGGCGCCGGGCGGACCAGCGGGTTCATCCCCGACGGCCAGGCGTGCAGCGGCGGCAACCCCGGCTACAGCGGGTTCGACCTTCCGAGCTCGAACTGGCCGGTGACCCACCTGACCTCCGGGGCGAACATCCAGTTCAAATACAACAAATGGGCCGCCCACCCCGGCTGGTTCTACCTCTACATCACCAAGGACGGCTGGAACCCCAACCGGGCACTCACCTGGGGCGACCTCGAGACCCAGCCCTTCCACACGGCCGATCACCCGCAGAGTGTCGGCAACCCGGGCACCAACGACGCCAACTACTACTGGAACGCCACCCTGCCCTCGGGCAAGTCCGGCCGCCACATCATCTACTCGGTGTGGAAGCGGTCCGACAGCACGGAGACGTTCTACAACTGCTCCGACGTCGTCTTCGACGGCGGCAGCGGCCAGGTGACCGGCCTCGGCCGAGGGGGAACCACCACGCCCCCGCCCACCACCCCGACTCCGACTCCGCCCCCGACGGTCACCCCGACCCCGACCCCGAGCGTCACCCCGCCCCCGACCGGCGGCGGCGGATGCACTGCTGCCTACCGGACCCTCAACTCCTGGTCGGGAGGATTCCAGGCCGAGGTGACGGTGAGCAACCCCGGCTCCTCCAGCATCAACGGCTGGACGGCCAAGTGGACGCTCGGCAGCGGTAGTGCCATCAACAGCCTGTGGAACGGCACCTTCACCGCGTCGGGAACCAACATCACCGCCAAGAACGCCGACTGGAACCGGACCTTGGCGGGTGGTGGTTCGACCACATTCGGATTCACCGCCTCGGGGACCAGCGGGTCTCCGACCGTGACCTGTACCAGCCCCTAGGAACCTCCGGTCTCGGCCGGTGCCCACCCGGCACCGGCCGAGACCACCGTCATGTCACCCGTCGTGTCCTCGCGGAAGGAAACCCTCGGTGCCGTCCGGAAAGAAGATCGCGCCACTGCTGGGCTTCGTGTCACTCGGGGCGGCGGTGGCTCTCATCGCGGCGGCGTGTGTCGGCCAGGGACCGCAGGCCCGGCACGGCGGGACACATCCGGCGGCACTCACCGCCACCCACCCGGCCCACCCGTCCGGCTCCGCCCTCCCCCCGGCCTCCGCCCCTCCGGCCGCCTCTGCTCTTCCCTCCTCCTCCGTCCCTCCGTCCGCCCCGGCTCACTCCACGGCCTCTTCGGCCGCCTCCGGATCCGGATCCGGATCCAGGTGTAAGGCCACGGTCACCCTGATCGAATCCTGGCCGGGCGGCTACCGGGGCTCGGCGACGATCAGAAATCTCACCGGCCGTCCGATGCCGGGCTGGTACATCCAGTGGGTCCAGCCGAAGGAAGCGACCTTCACCCAGTCCTGGAACGGCACCCACATGCAGAGCGGCCCCATCGCGATGATCCACGCCCCCGCCGAGAAGGCCGTCCTGCCGGCGGGAGCGACCGTCTCCGACATCGGTTTCGTGGGCGCCGCCGCCACGCCCCCGACCTTCACCGAGATCACCTGCGGCTAGTGCCGCGCCGGAGAATGTTTGCCCTGTGGGGCGCAGGACGATCGTGAAGCACCCGATGCCGGACAGGCCGAGCGCATGACTGACACGCTCGGCCTGCTCACCGTCGAGGACGGCGTCCCGGCCCGGGCCGAGATCGCCCCGGTCACCCCGGCCCCTGCTGCGTCAGTTCAAGGCCGAAGGCACGCTCCACGGTCTGTACGACGCTGTTGCCGGCCGTGTCCCGGGCCGTGGTCCGCAGGCTGGCGTACCGGGCCTTGGACGGCGCGTCCAGGTGCACCTGCCAGCCGCCTCCCGAGCGGCTCGTCTTCAGCGTGCGCCAGCCGGCGCCGTCGTCGTACGAGACCTCCAGCGTGAGGCTGCTGATCTGCCCCGCTCCTGCGGCGCCGCCCAGGTGCGACGGAGTCACCGACAGCTCGGTACGCCGGTGCGCCCGGCCGTCGAGGTCGGTGGATACTCCGTAGTCCAGCTGGATCAGCGGCAGGGTCTCCATCTCGGCGTAGTGAGCCTGGTCCGAGACGAAGCCCCACTCGGTGCGGGTGCGCGGCGAGTACGGCCACTTGGGCAGGCTGCGGGTGGCGTCCACGACCAGCCGGTACGGAAGCCGGTCGGGCGCCACCTCGGCGAACAGGAGGTCGGAGCCCTCACTGACCAGCTTGTCGCCCTGGTACAGGGAGGTGTTCACGGTGATGTCGCCGAACACCGTGCCCTCGTGCGGACCCGAACCCCAGGACGGCATCCCGAAGACGTTGATGAGGTCGCCGATCCGGGACGGTGGCGTCGACATCACGTTGTCGCTCAGCAACCGCGGCCGCTGGATCCCCGCGAACCACGTCTCCTCGGTGGTGCTGCGGGCCGGGTAGGACCGCGACGAGCCGAACTCGGACAGCTGGCCGGATACCGCGGACTGGCTCAGCCACTTCACCTTCGGCCCGGCGGTCACCCAGACGGTGTGGTCGCCCTGCGCGAGCAGAGTGCTGCTCGCGGGACCCACCGCCCAGGTGAGGTCGGGCGACAGGTCGTAGCGGATGTCCAGCGCCTCACCCTGCCAGATGTTGCGGAACGACTGCTCGATCCTCGCCAGGTCCCGGGTGCCGGGCCGGTAGCCGGGATCGCTCGGGATCGCTCCGTCGTGGTGCTGGACCAGGTCGTACAGGTACTGGGGGTACGGGTGCGAGGTCAGCTTCACCGTCTTGGAACCGTGGCGAAGCTCGGCGAGAAGCCGCCCGCCCTGATCCGTGCCCAGCGAGGCCACCGGCAGCTGCGCGGCCTCCTCCAGCGGCTTGTCGGCCCAGGCGTCCAGCGGACCGTAGCCGTCGTGGACGATCAGCAACTGCTGGGCGCCGGCCTTCGTCGCGGACATGGCCTGCTCGGTGGCCGGGACCCGGTCGTTGCGGAGCACCACCGCGATCTTGCCGCGCACCGAGGCGCGCCGGAAGTCCTCGCTCGACCCGTCGCCGACGTACACGAGCGACGTCGCCCGCGTGCCCGCCGCCAGCTTCGGCGAGAGGCTCTGGATCTTCGGCGTCCACGAGTCCTTGCCTGAGGTAAGCGTCACCGCCGGCTGCTCCTGCCGCCAGCGGGTGGTGACCGTGTACGCCCCCTGGGTCACCTTCCTGGTCGGCGTCGCCCAGACGCTGTCGTAGCGCCACCACTCGAGCTGGTAGCTGTCGAAGAATCGGTGCAGGTCGGGGTAGCTGCGCTCCTGGTCGATCCGCAGACCGTTGTTGCCGGTCGGCTGCGGAGCGATCGCCTCGACCTTGCGCAGCGTGGAGGCGTCCAGGGTCAGCGTGCGGTCCTTGCCGAGCACGACCTCGGGGTCGCTGAGCACGGCCCGGGCCAGCGAGTGCGGTCCGTCGAGCCCGCGTACGTCGGCGTACATCCACAGGGAGTACGTGCTCGGCCGGATGGTCAGGTCCAGGCGACCGCTCTCGTCGACCTCGTACACCTGCGGCGCCGTGTCGCGGCGGACGTCCTTGAGGACGACCAGCCCGGGCAGTGTCGAGCCGTCGCGGTCCTTGGTGTCGACCGACAGCTTGACCCGCTCACTCTGCTTGCTGAGGGCGACCGGGGTGTGCAGCTCACCGCCGGGCCCGGTGGCGGTCAGCATGGCGCTGTACCCGGCGTCGTCGGCGGCCAGGTCCAGACGCCCCTGTACGCCGACCGCGGCGGTGCCGTGCGCGGGCACGGTCACCTTCGACGACGTGAGGGTGAACAGGCCGTCGGGAATCCCCTGTGCGCTGACGGCCAGGTCCAGCGTGACCGGCTCCGCACCGGTGTTGGTGTAGACGATTTCCTTGCTCACCAGGCCGCTGGACGGGTAGGGCCACTTGGCGAACAGGAACGCCGAGCCGGTGGCGAACACGGTGCTCGTGACCGCGGAGCCGATGTCGAGCCGCCCGCCGCCCCCGGCGTACGGGGCGATCTGGGCGGTCCGTTTGGTCGTGCTGATCAGGGCGTCCTTGAGCTGCGCACCGGTCCAGTCGGGGTGCGTCCTGACCAGCAGTGCCGCGGCACCGGCGACGTGCGGCGTCGCCATCGAGGTGCCGTCCATGGCGACGTACGAGCCCTCGCCCTCCGGGGCGTACTGGGACCGGGCGGCGAGGATGCCGACGCCCGGCGCGGTCAGCTCGGGCTTGGGGCCGTTGTCGCCCAGGCGAGGGCCACGGCTCGAGAACGACGCGAGCCGGTCCGCGGAGTCCACGGCTCCGACGGTCAGCGCCGCGTCGGCCACGCCGGGAGCGCCCACGCTGAACGGGCTCGGGCCGGAGTTGCCCGCGGCGATGACAAACAGGGCGCCGGTCTCGGCGCTCAGTCGGTTCACGGCCTGACTCAGCGGGTCGCTGCCGTCGGTCGGGCCCGCGCCGAGGCTCATGTTGATCACCTTGGCGTGCTGGTCCCTGGCGGCCCACTCCATGCCGGCGAGGATCCAGGAGTCCTGGCCGCTGCCGTCATCGGCGAGGACCTTGCCGATGTGCAGGGACGCTCCCGGAGCGACGCCCTTCTCCTTGCCGCCTGCGGCCGCGCCGGTCCCGGCGACGGTGGACGCGACGTGCGTGCCGTGACCGTTCCGGTCGGTGATGTCCTGCCCGGGGACGAAGCTGGCGCTCGCGGCGATCTGGCCGGCCAGGTCCGGGTGGGCGGCGTCGACGCCGGTGTCCAGCACGGCGACGTCCACGCCCTGCCCGGTGTTGCCGCCCTGCCAGACCTGCGGAGCCCCGATCTGCGCGGTGGAATCGGCCAGCGCGACGCGGGCCTTGCCGTCGAGCCAGACCTTGGCGATGCCGCCTCCCAGGGTCTTGGCCATGCCTCCTGCCTGGGCGGCCGGCGCATCGGTGAGCGAGGTCCAGAAGGCGGTGGGGTCGTTGCGGTCGGCCACCAGCGCGGCGCCCTGGATGCTGCTCAGCGTGCGGGTACGGCGTGCTCCGGTCGGCACCACCTGCTTGCGGGCGTCGGCGTACGACACGATCAGCGGCAGGTGGTCGGACCGCGCGTCGTCGTAGCCGTCCGCGAGCAGGTCGCTGACGTTGAACAGGCCTTCGTCGAGCACTCCGGAGGCGACGTACGGCATGGCCGCGTCCGGGTAGACGTAGGTGTCCTCGCCCACGGACATGATGTGCGCGCCGGCCGGGCCACCGGTCGGCTTCCGCACGGTCGCCGTGGTCCGGCCGTCCGCGGTCGTCGTCGCGGTGACCCTGTCACCGGTGATCAACGTGACGGTCCGGGTCCTGGCGCCCGGCTGGGCACCGGCTGCCGCGGCGGCGGCCCGAGTCGCTCCGGCCGGGACCGCGCCCGCGGAGGATGCGCCCGCCGGGGATGACGGCCAGGCGGTGGTCAGCAGCGCGAGGGCGGCGCCGCCCGCGAGCAGCCTGCGTCCGCGGGACGAAAGTTGGGACAAGGGAACTCCAAAAGGGGGATACGGCCTTGCACAAAGGTCCCCCGCATTAGACGCGCGCCCTGCCGCCGACGGCCATCGATCCGCCGTGGCACAAAGTTGACACGGCCAACTCGGACACCGTGTCCACGGAGTGGACCCCGGCGACGGACGCGGTCAGAGCCAGCCACGGTCGCGGGCGTGCCAGCCGAGCTGGAGTCGCGACCGCGAGTTGGTCCGCTCCATCAACAGCTGGACCCGGCGGGCGACCGTCCGCCGGCTGATACCCAGCCGGGCCCCCGCCGCGTCGTCGGTGAGACCGGCCACCAGCAGTGACAGCAGGTACCGGTCCTCCGCGGACATCGCCTCCTCCGCCGAGAGCGTGTCCTCGGCCGTCACCGTCAATGGACTGGCCCGGGCCCACACGGTCTCGAAGAGTGCGACCAACGCGTCCAGCAGGCCGCACGGGTGGACCAGCAGTGCGGCGTCACGCGCCGGCGTGGCCCAGTCGAGGGGCAGCAGTGCCAGTTCCCGGTCCGCGACCGCCAGTTTCGTCGGCAGGTCGTCCACGATCCTCGCCTGCTCACCGGCCCGGACATGGCTGACCGCGCTGGCCGACAGCACCTCGTCGCTCAGTGCCGAGCTGTCGTAGACGACCCGGTAGGTGACCCCCTCGGCCTGCCGGGCGAGCTGGGTCCGGTTCACCTCGGCCGACGCGGCGTACGGCGGCGCGACCAGCTCCCGCATCTGGTCCCGGGCCGTCCGCTGCACTCGGTCGAAGGCCAGCCCGACCGCCGTCTGCCCGGAGACGATCTCGATCAGCTCCTCGGTCCGCCGGTCGCTGGCCTGGTTGTACGCCGCCGCGGTCAGCCGGTACGCCGCCTCGCGCACCCGCTCCAGCTCCTCCTCCTGCCGCTGGAGCAGCTGCTCCACCGCGAGGTCGGGCGGCACCGGCACGACCAGCTCGCGCGGCGGCGGCGTACGGTGCACGAACCCTTCTCGCTGGAGCGCGTCGACGGCCCGCAGCATGTCCGCCTCCGACAGCCCGACCCGGTCGGCCAGCTCCGCCACGTTCGCCGGCCCCTGCCGGACCAGCGCCAGGTAGGTCGCCTCGTTCTCGGTCCCCAGCCCAGTGGATCTCAATATGCTCAGCCCCGTCCGCCACAACTCCGATGACAACGACGCATCGGCCGGGGGAAGTCTAGGAAGCGCGCCGGAGATGGAACGCGCGAGGGTGCGAGGACCCGGGTGAACACGAGGGGACACGACCTCGGAACAAGAGCATCCCCGCGCCCGATGATCGGGCGCGGGGATCGCCTATGGGCGGGAAGGCCCGGCCGTCAGATGAGACCGCGGTGGTAAGCGCGGATGAGCGGACGCGGGACGAGAAGCCGCTGTCCGTTCACGACGATCGGGACGAGGTCGGGGGCCTTCGCCTTCCACTGGGACCTGCGGTGGCGCGTGTTGCTGCGGGAGGTCTTCCGTTTGGGAACTGCCATGCCGTGCTCCTACCAGCTGGACTTGGTGACGCCGGGAAGCTCGCCTCGATGGGCCATCTCGCGGAAGCGGATCCGGGAGAGCCCGAACTTGCGCAGATGCCCGCGAGGACGGCCGTCGGTGGAGTCGCGGTTGCGGACACGGGTGGGGCTGGCGTCGCGTGGCTGACGGCCCAGCTCCTTCGCGGCTCGCGCCTTCTCCTCCGGCGTGCCGGTCCTGAGGGTCTCCTTGAGCTCGGCCCGGCGCCCGGCGTGGCGAGCCACGACGATCTTCCTGCGCTCGTTGGCCACGATCTTGCTCTTCTTGGCCATCAGACCCTTTCCCCCCGCGCCCGCATGCGGGCCATGGCGGCGTCGATGCCGATCCTGTCGATGGTCTTGATCCCGCGGGCGCTCAGCGTCAGCCGTACCGAGCGCCCTTCGGTGGGCACCCAGTACCGCCGGGACTGGATATTGGGGTCGAACCGGCGCCGGGTACGCCGGTGGGAGTGCGAGATGCGGTTGCCGAAAACCGGCGCGACCCCGGTGAGCTGACAGTGGGCGGACATCAACGGCTTCCGTAGCGCTGCTTGAAGCGCTCGACGCGACCGGCGGTGTCGAGGACGCGGCCCCGTCCGGTGTAGAAGGGGTGGCTCGCCGAGGAGACGTCGACGTCGACCAGCGGGTAGACGTTGCCGTCCTCCCACTCGATGGTCTTGTCACTCGTGACGGTCGAGCGGGACAGGAAGGCGAAGTCCGCACTCGGGTCGCGGAAGACGACCGGGCGGTAGTCGGGGTGGATGTTCTTCTGCATGGGTTATCGGTCCTCTCGGAACAGAACGTGCTGGCGGGTGATCGGGTCGTACTTGGTGAGGGTGAGCCGCTCCGGGTCGTTACGCCGGTTCTTACGGGTCACGTAGGTGTAGCCGGTGCCTGCGGTCGACCGCAGTTTGACCACGGGGCGGAGCTCGTTTCCGGCCAAGATCTGTTCCTCTCGGGGTTGCCTGCTGTGCAATGATACCGATAACGGTTTTCATACTTGCAACATTCCCGCTAGGAGGCCCCCGTGTCCACTCCCGTCGTTCTCGTGGCGGGCCTGCACGCCCAGGCCCGCACCACCGTCGTCGACAGGCTCCTGAAGGACCATCCGGGCGCCGTTTCCATCCACCACGACCTCCGCGAGGTCACCCGGGGCCGCGTCGAACGCGTCACCCGCGACACCTCCGGCGTCATCGACCGTGCGGAGGTACGGCTGGCGCACGGCTGCGTGACCTGCACGGTCCGCGAGGACCTCGTGCCCGAGCTGCTACGGCACGCGGCGACCGCACCGCTGCTGATCGCCGAGCTGTGGGACTCGGTCGAGCCCCGCTCGGTGGCCGAGGCCCTGGACGGAGAGGAGATCCACGGCGTCCTGCGGCTGACCGCCGTACTGACCGCCCTGGACGCCGAGCACATGCCGGTCGACATCTGCCGCGGCGACAGGCTCGCCGAGACGGGCAGGCGGGCGGCCTCGGGCGACGACCGCTACCTGGCCGAGGTCCTGGCCAGGCAGATCGAGTACGCCACCGGACTGCTGATCCACGTGGGGGACGGCGACGACGAGGACGTCGAGCTCTCCCGCGCGGTGCTCGGCCACCTCGCGCCGACCACCCCGGCCTCCCTCACGCACGAGACCCCGCCGGCCGTCACCGGGCCCGCGCTCTGCGTCGACGAACTCGCCGCCCGCGTCGACCCGGCCACCGCCCAGCTGCCCTGCGACTCCCAGACCGGGGAGATCAGCACGGTCGTGTGGCACCGGCTGCGCCCCCTGCACCCGGGACGCCTGTTCGAGGCCGTCGACGAGCTGGTCACCGAGTCGGTCCGCAGCCGCGGCCGGTTCTGGCTGGCCAACCGGCACACGAACATGCTCGCCTGGGACGCCGTCGCCGGGATCGTCTCGGTCGAGGACGCGGGTCCCTGGCTGGCCGCCCTGCCCGAGGCCGCCTGGGAGATGATCTCCCCCGCGCGCCGGATGGCCGCCTCCCTCGACTGGTCGCCGATCATCGGGGACCGGGTCCAGCACCTGGTCTTCACCGGTCCCGAGCTCGACCGCGACCGCATCCACTCACTGCTCGACTCCTGCCTGCTCACCCCGGAGGAGTCCGTCGCCGGTTCCGATGCCTGGAACGGCTACGACGATCCGTTCGCCCACATCCTCGACCTCAAGGAGACCGCGTGAAATCCCTCCGCGCCCCGCGCAAGAAGGCCAACCCCCTCCGGGGAGTGAGTTACATCGACTACAAGGACGTCGACCTGCTGCGGAAGTTCATCTCCGACCGCGGCAAGATCCGCAGCCGCCGCGTCACGGGGGTGACCGTCCAGCAGCAGAGGCGGCTCGCCACGGCCATCAAGAACGCCCGCGAGATGGCCCTGCTCCCCTACGCCTCCCGGCCCAGATGAGCGAGCGTTCCGCCCGGACCGGATGAGCGAGGTGAAACACCGGACGGCGGGCCGGCAGGAGCTTCTCCGAGCCATACCCGCCATCCACCCTTCAATCCATCTTTCCCATTTTGACGTCACAGGGGTTGCCATGACGTCAAAATGACGTCATAGTAATGCCTATGGACGTCACGCCCTTTGTCGAGAACCTCCGCCGCGCACTGGCCGCGGCGGCGGCGGTCGCCGATTCCGAAACCCGTGCCGCCGTCGAGAACCTCACGACGGCACTGGACTCCGCCGTCCGCCTCACGCTCATCGACGCGCTCTCCGCGGCGGCCGACGAGGTCACCAGGGAGCTCGCACCCGGCTCCGTGGAGGTACGGATCCGCAATCGCGAGCTTGAGTTCGTGGTGACGCCGCCGCCGAGCACGTCCGACGTCTTCGCGCCGGCTCCTCCGCTCCCGCCGACGCCGCCCGCTCCCCCCGAGCCGCCTCCGCTCCCCGGCGACGCGGGCACCGCGCGCATCACGCTGCGACTGCCCGAGCCGCTGAAGGGCCGCATCGAGGAGGCCTCGAACCTGGAGGGCGTCTCGGTCAACGCCTGGCTCGTGCGAGCGGTGTCCACGGCCCTGGCGCAGTCCCCTCGCGACATCCGCGACACCCGTGACCCCCGCCCGCCCGTCATCGGAAAGCGCATCAGCGGCTGGGCCCGCTGACCCTCGCCCTTCCCGCAATCCGCACGTCCCCCCGCAACCCGCAAGGGAGAGTTCGCCATGCCCGTATTCCAGACTCCGGGACCCGTCGCCCTCCAGGTGAGGTTTCCCGCAGGCGACCTGCGGATCACCGCCACGCCGCGAGAGGACACCGTGGTCGAGGTACGGCCCGCCAACCCGTCCAGATCCGCCGACGTCCAAGGCGCGGAGCAGATCCGCGTCGAACACCTCGACGGCACGATCTTCGTCACGGCGCCCGAGCAGCACCTGTCACAGAGCTCCGGCTCGAACCTGGAGATTCTCATCGGTCTGCCGGAGGGATCCCGGGTGGACTTCACCACCGCGTCCGCGGATGTCCGGATGACCGGGCGCCTGGGCGAGGTCACGGCCAAGAGCGCCTCCGGCGACACGTGGATCGACTGCTGCACCGGCCTCTCCGCCAACGCGGCCAGCGGTGACGTCACCTGTGACGTCACCGAGGGCGACGCCTGGGTGAAAACCGCCTCCGGAGACGTCGGTCTGCGGGACGTCCACGGTGAAGCGACGGTCACCACCGCCTCGGGCAGGTCCGAGCTCGGCACGGTCGGCGGTGCCGTCGCCATCCAGACCGCCTCCGGGCGCTCCCGGATCCGGGCGGCCGGTGACTCCGTCCAGGCGAAGAGCGCCTCGGCCGATGTCACCGTCGAGTCCGTCATCCGTGGAAGCGTCGCCATCAACACCATCTCGGGCAACGTCGAGATCGGCGTCGTCCCGGGGACCAACGCGTGGCTCGACGTCTCGTCGATGTCGGGCGGTGTCGGCTCCTCCCTCGACCAGGCCGACCAGCCGACCGACGGCGGAGAGCAGGTCGAGATCCACGCCCGCACCCTGAGCGGCGACATCTCCATCATCCGCGCGCGTTCCTGACACGGACGGCGACGTCTCCATCGTCCGCCCGCGTTCCCGACACGGACGGCGACACCCCCTCATCCGCCCGCACTCCCAAAAAGGAGACCCACGATGAACGACGTACAGGCCTACGCCATCCACCAGCAGAAGCACACCGAGATGATCGCCGAGGCGGAGGTCCGGCGCGTGACGCCCAGACACCCCGGCACCTCCCGCCGGCTGGCGGCCCGGGCCCTTCACCGGCTCGCCGACCGGATCAGCCCGGAGCCTTCCCGCGGCCACGGCCATCGCCCGGTCCCCCGCGTACCCACGACGGTGTAACTCCGCCCCCGCGGACCGTATGGCCCCGCCCCCGCGGACCGACGAAGACATGGCTTCCCCCCGCGGACCGACGAGCGTACGGCTTCACCCCCCTGCGGACCGACGACCGTATGGCCTCGCCCTCGCGGACCGACGAAGAGGTGGCTTCGCCCCCGGCACCGATGGCGGTGTCGCTCCGCCCGCCAGGACCTTCCGCTCCATATGGGCCGGGATGTGCCGAACCCCGTACGACGGACTCGTGAGCGCCACCCTCCGGCAACCTCCCGTCCATCTCCCACCTGTTCGCTGTGATCCATGTCATGGCCGGATAGCGATGTGGTCGGATCGGACGTCAGTCTCCCCTTCACCGTCTACGGCAAGGTGGACACAGGGCCGGACGGCGAGCTCGCCCACGAGGGAAACCGGGTCCCCGACATCGTCGCCCTGGACGACCGGCGGCTGGTGGTCGGCTGGCGAGCCGGGGTTCGGGACGAACGAGACTCCGCACCGACGGACCAGGGTGCCATCATGTGCGCCCGATCGGGCGACGGCGGTGAGAGCTGGACCGTGAGCACTCTCGCCGCGGCCACCGCCACCCATCGCTACCACTACGTGATCTTCCTCAACGACGCGGGCACCCTCTACGCGCTGCTCGGCCGGATCGTGATCGACCGGGACCGGGACGGAGAAGGCGGCGTCGACGGCTTCCCCACCTCGATGGTGGTCAGGAGGAGCACCGACGACGGGCGCACGTGGACCGACTTCCCCGTCACCGTCGACGTGCCGGACAACGGCCGGGGAGTGGTCGTCGCCGGGAAACCGGTGAGATCCGGCGGCCTGTGGCTGGTGCCGTACTGGCGGCACTCCGGCGCCACGACCAGGGCGGGCGTGCTGCGCTCCGCCGACCTCCGCACCTGGACCTCCGGCGGCCTCGCGGAGAACCCGCCCGGCGTGGCGATCGAGGAGCCGCAGATCGCCGTCTCCCAGGACGACCCCGGGACGCTGGTCATGGTGACCCGGACGCTGAACCTGACCGGCGGCACCTCGGCCGCCGCACGCGACGCCTACTACCGGGCCAACGCGGCCCACTGCGCCACGGCGACCAGCACCGACGCCGGGCTGACCTGGTCACCGATGACGCTGGACGAGAACCTGCCCAACTACTACGTCAAAACGTTCTTCACCCGGGACACGGCCGGCCGCTACCTGGCGATCTTCAACACCCTGGCGGGGCCCTTCACCGGCGCCTCGGCGAGCAAACCCGACCAGTACCGCGAGGTCCTCTACTACAAGGTCAGACGGCCCGGCGAACCCTGGGAGCCGGGGCGGCTCTTCGCCGACGGCGCCCGGCTGACGAGCGGCGCCGCGCGGGGCTGGGACGTCTACGCCAGCGCCGACGAATACGAACCGGGCCGGTTCTTCGTCGTCTGGGAGCACAACCAGACCAATATCAAGGTCGCCAGGCTCGACATCTCCCGGCCCATCGGCGACGCCCCCCTCGCCGAGGGCGACTGGACCACCGGCGGCGCGACCACGGCCGGAGCGGCGGCGGGCGTCGAAACGGTGAGCGACCGAGCAGACGATGACGATACAGCGGCCGCCGGAACGACGGGCAGTGCGTCGGCCGGCTGGGTGCTGAGCGGCGGCGCGCGGGTCACCGGCGGCGGGCTCCGCCTCAGGAGCGCCGGTGCCGGATCCTGCAGCGCGTCGTTCGGTCTCGACGTCTCCAGGGGCTGCGACTTCACCCTGGAGTTCCGGGGCCGGGTGAACGACGACAGCGCGCTGGACCCGCGCACCGGCAGCGGCGTCTGCTTCGGCGTGAAGGTGTCCAACGGCGCCAGGCGGCTCATGCTGACGGTCCAGAAGAGCGGCGTCTGGAGCATGCGCAAGGGCTCCGCCCTCTGGGAGAAGGTCTACTCGTCGAGTACGGCGGGGCGGCCCGCGACCTGGAAGGTGCGGGTGGACAGCTCCGGGACGGCCCGCCTGTTCCGCGACGACGCCGACACCGGGACGACCTGGGTGATCCAGGACAGCAGGGAGAGACCGCAGCTCACGCACTGGGTGACCGGCACCCCCGGCGGCAACGCCGCCGAGGCCGTCCTCGAATGGACCCGTCTCACACCCGCCCTGGACGAGACCCGGTAGCGCTCCGCCGGATCAGCCCGTCGCGGCCGACGGGCCGGTCATGCGGCGTCCGGAGACGGGCATGCCCTCGCACGGTTCACTCATGTCCGGCGGCGGCCTTCGCCGCGCAGCCGTTCGGAGCCACCCTCCGGGCGGCTGCCGCCCGCCACCGTGGCCTGACGCCCCTTACTCTCCGACCAGCCCGATGTCGGGGCGACGCGGTAGCTTGGTGGCTCTCACCAAGGCTGCCGTAACAGCCGCCACCACAGGGGAAGAAGGACCGTGACGACGTCTATTCATCAGCGGATCGCCGAAGAGCTCGGTGTGCGCGAGCGACAGGTGCAGGCGGCGGTGGACCTGCTCGACGGCGGGTCCACCGTGCCGTTCATCGCCCGCTACCGCAAGGAAGCCACCGAGATGCTCGACGACACGCAGTTGCGCACGCTCGAGGAGCGGCTGCGCTATCTGCGGGAGCTTGAGGAACGGCGCACCGCGATCCTGGAGTCGATCCGCGGTCAGGGCAAGCTCGACGACGTCCTGGAAGCCCAGATCATGGCGGCCGACTCCAAGGCCCGGCTGGAGGACATCTACCTTCCCTTCAAGCCCAAGCGGCGGACCAAGGCGCAGATCGCCAGGGAGGCGGGGCTCGAACCTCTCGCCGACGGTCTCCTCGCCGACCCGTCGGTCGACCCGCAGGCCGCGGCGGCCGCCTTCGTCGGCGAGGAGGTCGCCGACGCCGCGGCCGCGCTGGACGGAGCGCGGGCGATCCTGGTCGAACGGTTCGGCGAGGACGCCGACCTGGTCGGGGAGCTGCGCGAGCGGATGTGGACGAAGGGCCGCCTGCTCTCGGCGGTCCGCGAGGGCAAGGAGGCGGAGGGGGCCAAGTTCTCCGACTACTTCGACTTCGCCGAGCCGTTCGCCAAGCTGCCCTCCCACCGGATCCTGGCGATGTTCCGGGGCGAGAAGGAGGAGACCCTCACTCTCACCCTGGAGCCCGAGGCGGAGCCCACCGGCACCTACGAGGGACGCATCGCCTACCGCTTCGGCATCGCGGACCAGGGACGGCCCGCCGACAAGTGGCTGACCGACACGGTCCGCTGGGCCTGGCGCACCCGCATCCTCGTGCACCTCGGCATCGACCTGCGGATGCGGATGTGGCAGGCCGCCGAGGACGAGGCGGTGCGCGTGTTCGCCGCCAACCTTCGCGACCTCCTGCTCGCCGCCCCCGCCGGAAGCCGCACGACCATGGGGCTGGACCCCGGCCTGCGCACCGGGGTGAAGGTCGCGGTGGTCGACGCGACCGGAAAGGTGCTGGGCACCGACACGATCTACCCTCACGAGCCGCGCCGGCGCTGGGACGAGTCGCTCGCCACGCTGGCGACACTCGCCAAGACCCACAACGTGGAGCTGGTCTCGATCGGCAACGGCACCGCGTCGCGGGAGACCGACAAGCTCGCGGGCGAGCTGGTGAAGCTGGTCCCCGGACTGACCAAGATCGTGGTGTCGGAGGCCGGGGCCTCGGTCTACTCCGCCTCGGCCTTCGCCTCGCAGGAACTGCCCGGCATGGACGTGTCGCTGCGCGGGGCCGTCTCGATCGCCCGACGGCTCCAGGACCCGCTGGCCGAGCTCGTCAAGATCGACCCCAAGTCGATCGGCGTCGGCCAGTACCAGCACGACCTCGCCGAGACCAAGCTCTCCCGCTCACTCGACGCCGTGGTGGAAGACTGTGTGAACGCGGTGGGCGTCGACGTCAACACCGCCTCGGCTCCGCTGCTCACCCGGGTGTCGGGGATCGGCTCGGGCCTCGCGGAGAACATCGTCCAGCACCGCGACGCCAACGGCCCGTTCCGTTCCCGCAAGGCGCTCAAGGACGTGGCCAGGCTCGGCCCCAAGGCCTTCGAGCAGTGTGCGGGCTTCCTGCGCATCCGCGGGGGCGACGACCCTCTCGACGCCTCCAGCGTGCACCCCGAGGCATACCCCGTGGTGCGGCGCATCCTCAAGGTCACCAGCGGCGACATCGCGACGCTGATCGGCAACGGCACGGTGCTGCGGGGCCTGCGGCCGCAGGAGTTCGTGGACGACACCTTCGGTCTGCCGACCGTCACCGA
Source organism: Streptosporangium subroseum (assembly GCF_900188345.1). Lineage (GTDB taxonomy): Bacteria > Actinomycetota > Actinomycetes > Streptosporangiales > Streptosporangiaceae > Streptosporangium > Streptosporangium subroseum. The sequence goes on from NZ_FZOD01000003.1 coordinate 107,725, forward strand.
CATCCTGACCGAGTTGGAGAAGCCCGGTCGCGACCCGCGTCCGGCCTTCAAGACCGCCACCTTCATGGAGGGTGTGGAGAAACTCTCCGACCTCAAGCCGGGCATGCTGCTGGAGGGTGTGGTCACCAACGTCGCCGCCTTCGGCGCGTTCGTCGACGTCGGTGTGCACCAGGACGGCCTGGTCCACGTCTCGGCGCTGTCGCACAACTTCGTCAAGGATCCGCGCGAGGTGGTCAAGCCCGGTGACATCGTCCGGGTGAAGGTGCTCGACATCGACATCCCGCGCAAGCGCATCTCGCTCACCCTGCGACTGGAGGACGAGGTCGCCAAGGGCGCCGGCCAGCGCGACCAGCAGGGTGACGGCGGTGGCGGCGGTGCTCGACGCGGTGGCGGCGGGCGACCCGAGGGCGGCAGGGCGGGCGGCCAGCAGGGGCGCGGCGACCGGCAGCGGCAGGACCGCGGCGGCCAGCAGCGCAACGCGCCGAGCGGCGCGATGGCCGACGCGCTGCGCCGTGCCGGGCTCGACGGCCCCGACAAGAAACGCTAGACGCCTCGTGCGGCTGCCGCCTTCACGCGGCGGCAGTCGCACGACGGAAGTCGATCACTCACAGCTACGTCTCCCCGACGACGCCGACCCGCATGGAGGGCCTACTGTGGATTCTGGCCTGGTACATAGCACGTAATCAGGGAGATATCGGTGGATAGAGATCGAGAAGACATCGAGTTCGACGCCGAGGGCGTTACGCTGCGTGGCTGGTTCTACCCGGCGGCCGCCGGCGGCCGGCGCGCCCCGTGCGTGGTCCTGGCACACGGCTGGGCGTCGACGAAGGAGATGTACCTCGACGACTTCGCCGCGGTGTTCGCCGTTGCGGGCCTGGCCTCGGTGGTGTTCGACTTCCGGGGGTTCGGCTCCTCCGACGCGGCCGCCGGCAAGCCCCGGCTCGAGATCGATCCCTGGGAGCAGATCCGCGACTACCAGCACGCGATCACCTATGCGGGGAACCGCCCGGACGTCGACGCCGACCGCATCGGCCTGTGGGGAACGAGTTACTCCGCCGGGCACGCGTTCGCGGTCGCGGCGATGGACCGGCGCGTCAAGGCGGTCGTCGGACAGACACCGTTGATCAGCGGTCGCCGCACTTTCGAGGCCTTCGTCCGCGCGGACATCATCCATCCGGCGCTCGAACTGCTCGCCACCGACCGCACCGCCCGGGCCAGAGGGGAGGCGCCGGGCATGATTCCGGTGGTCACCAACGATCCGACCGGGATGGCGGCGCTGCCCACCGCCGAGTCCTACGCGTACTTCACCGTCGCGCAGCGAGATCGCAATCCCGCCTGGCGCAACGAGGTGACACTGCGGAGCATGGAGCACATGTACGGCTACGAGCCGGGCCCGTACCTGCCCAAGATCAGTCCCACGCCGCTGTTGATGGTGGTGGCGCCGTACGATCGGTTGACCCCCGGAGAGTGGGCGCTGGCCGCGTACGAGACGGCGGCCCAGCCCAAGAAGCTGGTCATGTTGCCCGGAGGGCACTTCAGCGTCTACACCGGCGAGAGTTTCAAGATCGCCTCGGCCGCCGCCCGTGACTGGTTCGCCGAGCATCTCCTCGCGCGATAGCCGGCCTCCCCCTCACCGCCGATGAACTGCCGACGGCTGTCCCACCGCTCCTCAGGTCCGGTCACGGGCCGCGCCCGGCCCGGCGGACTCGGTCCGGCGCCGTCCCGGCCGGATGCCCTTCACTCCGGTCAGGAGAACTCCGCGGCGAGCAGCCCGAACAGCACCTCGTCGACAAAGGCGCCGGCCACCCAGGCGTGTTCGCGCAGCGTACCCTCGCGCCGGAAGCCGACCTTCTCCGCGGAGGCGATCATCGCGGTGTTGGTGGCGAGCGTCTCCAGCCCCAGCCGGTGCAGGCCGCGGATCCGGAAGGCGTAGTCGCACAGCAGCCACAGCACGCCGGGAGCGTATCCGCGGCCCCGGGCCTCCGCGAGCAGCGTGATGCCCAGGTGCCCGTTGCGGTTGAGGGTGTCGATCCCCCAGACCGCGCCGGACCCGAGCAGTTCACCGGAGAGCGACTCGACGGCGAAGCCGACGTTGGCCGGATCGGAATCCCGGTGCTCGTACCGGGCGACGGCCTGCTCGACCGTCTCGGGGACCCACGGCTCCACCATGGCGCCGGCCGCGGTCTCCACGTCGTCGTGCATCCGGTGCAGGGCGATCACGTCGTCCTTGGTGATCGCCCTCAGCAGAACCCTGTCGCCACGAAGCATGGTCGGCACCCTAGCGCCCCACGGGCCGGGCGGCCCGTCCGGCTCCCCCTTCTCGCCGCCGGGACGGCTCCGGATGGAGGAGTGTCATCCCCGCGAGCGACGAGAACGGGCTCAGGGGCGCGAACGGGCTCAGGAACGGCGGCGGATGCGCAGCAGGGCGGGAACGGCGAGGAGGAGTCCGACGATGAGCACGGCCAGGCCGATCCAGATCCACTGACCGGCGCCGCTCATGACACTGCCGCCCACGTAGCCGAGACCCTGCAGCGCCCAGAGTCCGCCCATCAGGACGAGTACTACGCCAACGATGATCGGGAGCCAGGTCTTCATCGCACACCGGTCCTGTGGTTGCGGAGATCACGGAGCAGGGTTCTGGGCGCCTGCCGGTCGCATCGATCGGCCGGATCGTGATTCCGGCCGATGTTCATGTGGGGGATCCTACGAGCACGACCACCGTGCTCCCCGAACCGGGGTGCCGTCTCCGCTTGGAGGCTCGGGAACCCGGGACGCCGCGGTCGCGCCGGATCACCGTGCCCTCCTCACCACCCGGACGGTGAGGACGCGTCACAGGAGGCGCCTGATGTCCCCGTACGCCCGGTAGAAGCCACCCCGCTCGGAGAAGCGGACACCCTCGACGAGGTAGCGGACTCCGGCTTCGCGCACCCCCTTGGGGAACTGCACGTTCCGCATCGAGTCGTAGCCCTCGCTGACGACCCGCACCCGGAGCCGCTCTCCCTCCCGGAAGCACTCCACCACCACGCCGCCGTCGGTGCGGGAGACGGTGTCCAGGACGACGGTCTCCAGCACGGCGGTCGGCTCCACCATGGCCAGGCCGGCCGCCGCCTTGACGTCCATCACCTCGGGAACGGTTCCCGCCTGGGCCGCCCTGATCGCCTCCTCGGTGGCGTCGATGCAGGCCAGGGTGCCGTCGGTGGTCACGATGTAGAGGCGGTCGTCGAGATACTGCATGGAGAAGGCCGAGCCGCAGCCGGTGGCCAGCTTCCACAGGCGCTCACCGTCCTGGTCGAAGCAGTACACCGAGGAGTGGCTGTCCCCGGCGAAGACGTAGCGGCCGTCGGGGGCGGTGGCGCAGGAGAAGACGGCGGCGTCACAGCGGTAGACCGCCTCGGTGGCGCCGTCCGACTTGCGGAGCCGGTGCACGTCCGCGCGCGACGTGCCGGCGTAGACCGAACCGGACTCCTGCCAGCCGAACAGCACCGCGCCGTTGAGGCTCGTCTCCCAGACCGGTGCGCCGTCGTCGGCGTCGTAGCGGGCCACCCCGGTGGAGTGACCGTGGTAGACGGCCTCGTCGTCGCAGCGGACCATCCAGGCCGCGTCTCCCCTGCCCTTGCGCGACCACTGGAACTCGTCCTCGTGGTCGATGGTGGTGATCCGGCCCGCCCGGTCGGAGACGCCCAGCACCCCGTCGTGGATGTCCAGCCAGTAGATGTCGACATCCTCGGCGATCTCGTAGGCGAGCCGGGGGACCTTCCCGCTGAGGTCGTAGACCTTGCCGTCGTCGGCGCCCGCGTAGATCCAGAAGTCGTCGGCGACGATGCACTTCACCCCGTCGGGCAGCCGGAAGCGGCCGGTGACGGTGCCGCCGTGGGTGACGGTGTAGACGTCGCCGTTCTGGTTGCCGACCCAGCAGCGCTCTTCGTCCACGAAGATGCCGAACGCCGCCGCACCGCTGGCGAAGCGCCACAGCACCGGCGCCTGGGTCGCGGTGGAGCGGACGCTCTCCACGCTGCGCCGGGTGACCGTACGGCGCTGGCGCACTCCCCGGACGGCCGGGGCATAGCCCTTGCGGACCTTCTCGCTGATCTTCTTCGCCGCGGCGGCCGCGGCCTTCTCCTCCGTGGCGAAGGCCGACGCCTTGGCCTGCCCGCTCTCACCGATCCGGCCGTAGCTGATCGTCACCTGGGTCCCGTCGAGCACGACCTCGTAAAACTTGTGCGAGCTTCCGCCGTCCTCGGACAGCTCCAGATACGTGCTCCGCGGGGCCATGCCACACCTCTCCGTTGATCGACTTTTCGGGAGCGTACGGCAGGCGGGCGACAAATCCAGAAAAGCGTTGATATTAATGTCGATCACTATCCGGTCAGGCGACGCATGCCGATCGATCCCGCGCCCGCCGCGACGACCATGAGACGTTCCCCATGAACGAATTCGGGGCTTCCAGGCCGGGTGGGACGGGCGGACGCCGCGTCCTCATGTCTTCGCGGGCGGCGGGCCCGCGTCCTCCCGACGGTGACGGATCAACGCGACAACGACCGAGGTCACCGGGGCGGCCAGGAAGGTGCCGACGATCCCGCCCAGGACACCGCCCAGCGCGATGGAGATCAGGATGACCGCACTCGGCAGGTCGAGCGCCCTGCCGTAGATCTGTGGCGCGAGCACGTGCCCCTCGAGTTGTTGAATGAGCACGGTGACCGCGACCACGATCAGCGCCACCAGCCAGCCCTTGGCCACAAAGGCCACGACCGCTGCCAGCAGACCCGCCGTGAACGCGCCCACGACGGGAAGGAACGCCCCGGCGAACGTCAGGACAGCCAGCGGCAGGGCGATTGGCACACCGAGGATCCATAGCGCGATCCCGATGAAGAACCCGTCGACCAAACCGACGATCGCCACTCCGCGAATGTAACGGCCGATGACGTCGAAGATCACCTTGCCGCTGTCCCGCAGGGTCGGCCCGGTCCCCCTGGGCGCCAGATCGGTGATCCACTGGACAAGACGGTCACCGCTGTGCACGAAGTAAACGGACAGGATCATGGCGAGCACCAGTCCTATCAGGATCTCCCCGACGGTGTGCACGCCCGCCAAGGCTCCGCTCGCGATCCTCCCACCCTGCGTGCTCAGGTACTGCTTGGCCTGGTCGAACAGCTCCGAGCTTCTCTGTTCACTCAGGCCGAAGGACGACGCCAGCGACTGCAGGTCGCCGGCCACCTTGCCGAAACTCCTTCCCAGCTCGGCCACGCCGTTGACCGTGGACGGCACGAGCAGCGCGACGAACGCCGCCAGGAGGAGGAACCCTCCCAGACACACGACGACGGTGGCGAGCGCCCGGCTCAGCCCGCGCCTCCCGAGCCATCGGTACGGCGGCAGCAGAAGCGTGGTGATGACCACCCCGAGGAGGATGGGGAGGGCGATCGCCCGGACGAGGTAGAGGCCCCACAGGATCACCGCCACCAGCGCGATGATCCCGAGCAGCCGCCACGCCGTGTCGCCCGCTCGCCGCAGTCCACTGTCCCCCGCCGCCACGGAACCGGTGCGATCCTCCATGCCGGGCACCTTCCCCGAGCAGATCACCGGCAACCGTGCCGAGCTGGGCGGATATGAGTCCGCCGGAGCCTCGGACGGTGTTCGCAACCGGTCCGCGTGGCCTCCGAGAGCGGAGTCGGCCGAGCATCACAGCGAGCGGCCGATCGCTGAGACGTCAAGTCCGCGGCCGGTCGAGCGCTCGTTTGCTGAGATGTCGGATCCGCGGCCGGGAAGTGTCAACCGGACCCGCTCCATCACGGCCAGCATCGCCAGCACCGTCACCTCGAAACTCACCAGCAGCCGCTGGGTGACTCCGGCCGGGATCTCCTCATTGGTCAGGTCGATGCCGAACATCCGCACGACGTAGGGGACGACCACCGTGACCAGGACACCCAGGGACGCCAGGCTCAGCAGCCGTACCCACCGGGCACAGGGGCCGGCCGCGTGCCGCCGGGCCAGGAGCAGGCCCGCGACCGGCATCGTCAGGAAGGCCACGAACGCCGCGTACCGGTGGATGCCGCCGGACATCGACAGCGGCACGCCGGGCTCGTCGGTGGGGAAGGCGCCGATCAGCAGCATGCACAGGCCCCAGAGCCCGACCAGCAGCGCGGCCCTGCGGTCCTCGCCGCGCCGGGCCAGCAGGACCGCGATGACCGTCGCGGCCACGGCGAAGAGGGTGAGCGAGACGGGCAGCAGCCAGCCGTCCGCCTCGAACGCGTACTCACTGATCACGGTGTGAACCGGATCGAGGCCCGTGACCACGTGCAGCCCGAGCATTGTCACGGCTCCGGCGCCGATCGCCGCGTAGCCGCCGAGGATCATCCTGGACCCCGAAATCGCCTGACTCGCCATGTCTTCAACCATGGCGACGGCCAAGATCAGGGAATATCCGAAATAGCCCCCAAGCACCCCTGACGGACCCCGGAGGAGCCCCGAGACCGGGTAGGGCGGGCAGGAAGGGGACGCCCGCCGTACCGCACCCGTGAGCTGCGCGAAGACAGGCGATGGTAGAGCGTGCCCCCTCAGGGTCCCACCTGACGTGGGGCTCTCCACAGGGCGTTGCTTCTCGGATTCTCCGTACGGGAGACCCGGTTTGACTTCGAGTGCGCTCTAAGGCGCAAGGTTGTGCATATGGGGATGACCATCCAGGAGGCCTCGCGCAAATCGGGGCTGAGCGCGCACACCCTGCGCTACTACGAGCGCATCGGGCTCATCCACGCGGTGGACCGGAACATGAACGGGCACCGCAGCTACACGGAGCCCGATCTGAGCTGGCTCGACTTCCTCACCAGGCTGCGATCGACCGGCATGCCCATAGCGGACATGTGCCGGTACGCCGAGCTGCGCAGGCAGGGTCCGGAGACCTTCGCCACCCGGCGACGACTGCTGGAGGTCCACCGGGAGCGAGTCCGGGCCCAGATCTCGCAGCTCACCGGGGACCTGGAGGTCCTCGACCACAAGATTGACTTCTACAACGCTCAGGAGAACGAATGAACAGGCGTCGTCTCGGCCAGAAGGGCCCTGAGGTCTCGGCCATCGGGCTCGGCTGCATGGGAATGTCGGAATTTTACGGCGAGGCCGACGAGGCCGAGTCGATCGCGGTCATCCATCACGCCCTCGACCTCGGCGTGAACTTCCTGGACACCGCCGACCAGTACGGCAGGGGCCACAACGAGGAGTTGGTCGGCCGGGCCATCTCCGGCCGCAGGGACGAGGTGGTGCTGGCCACCAAGTTCGGCATAGTCCGGGGCGAGGACCCGGCTTTCCGCGGCGTGGACGGCAGCCCCGACTACGTGAGGAAGGCCGCCGACGCCTCGCTCCAGCGGCTGGGTCTGGACCACATCGACCTGTACTACCTGCACCGCCGTGACCCGAAGGTGCCCATCGAGGACACCGTCGGCGCGATGGGCGAGCTGGTCGCCGCGGGCAAGGTCGGCCAGATCGGCCTGTCGGAGGTGAGCGCCGAGACCCTGAGGAAGGCCCACGCCACCCACCCGATCGCCGCCCTGCAGAGCGAGTACTCGCTGTTCACCCGCAGGCTGGAGGCGGAGATCCTGCCGACCGCCCGAGAGCTGGGCATCGCGCTGGTGGCCTACTCGCCGATCAGCCGAGGGCTGCTGAGCGGCAAGCTCGCCTCGTCCGACGAACTGCCGGACGACGACTTCCGCAAGCACCAGCCCCGCTTCACCGGGGAGAACGCGGTGCGCAACAACGCACTCGTCGCGGAGGTCCGCAAGATCGCCGAAGAGGTGGGCTGCACCCCCGCCCAGCTCTCCCTGGCCTGGCTGCTCGCCCAGGGCGAGGACGTCATCCCGATCCCGGGCACCAAGCGGCTGCGCTACCTGGAGGAGAACGCGGCGGCGGCCGACGTCACGCTGACCTCCGCCCAGCTCGCCGCGATCGACGCCGCCGTGCCCGCCGGGGCCGTGGCGGGCGACCGCTACGCGAACATGGCCCCCCTGGAGGAGTGACCGACCGGTCCGGCTCGTCAGGGCACGGGCCGCGGCCACCAGACCCGTCAGGGTGCGGGCCGACCGGCTCGGCCCGTCGGGGTGCGGGCCGGGCGGCCGCCGGATGAGGCGCCGTATCCCGGCAGGGGCTCGCCGGCTCGCTGTCGCCTTACCGTGTGATCTTGTTCGGCTCCAGCTCGTGGTGTGTCATCACATTCGTGGTGGCGCTGCGGTCGAGGTACCCGGCGACGAGTGCTATCCAGAGGCCTGCCGCGGCGAGGGCGGCACCGACGAGGGCCGTGGACATCCATCCCCGGCCGGAGACGACGGCGACTCCTGCCAGCCACACTCCTCCCGCGTTGGCGAGGTTGAAAGCGGAGTGGTTGGAGGCGGCGGAGAGGGTTGGGGCGTCGCCGGCGAAGCGTATGACCATGGTCTGCAGGGGGGCGGTCATGAGGAAGCCGACTGCGCCGAGCAGGACGATCATGGGCAGGGCGATCCAGATGATGTGCGCGGTGAAGTAGAAGGCGACCAGAGCGATGACGAGACCGGCGAGGCTCGCATAGGCGGTAGGGCGGGCGGCCCGGTCGGTGAGGGGACCGGCTGCGGCCACGCCGATGGTCATGCCGATGCCGGACAGCGCCAGGACCCACATGACGGACGACTCGCTCAGTCCCATGACATGAGTTGTGATGGAGGACAGGTAGGCGTAGGTGGCGAAGACGCCGGCGAAACCGAAGACGGCGGTGGCGAGGGTGAGGAGGACCTGCGGCTTGCGCAGGGCGCTCAGCTCGCGGCGCAGGCTCTGCTGCGGTTCGGCGGGTTCGTAGGGGATGAGCAGGATGAGGCTGACGACGGCGAGGACGCCGATGGCGGTGACGGCGAGGAAGGTGGTACGCCAGCCGACGGCCTGTCCCACGAGGGTGGCGATCGGGACGCCGATGATGTTGGCGAAGGTCAGCCCGAGCAGGATGGTGGCGATGGCGCGGCCTTCGCGTCCCTTGGGGGCGAGGTGCGCGGCGACGACGGAGCCGGCTCCGAAGAAGGCGCCGTGGGGCAGGCCTGTGACGAAGCGTCCGGTCAGTGCCCAGCCGAAGTTGGGTGACAGGGCGGAGAGCAGATTGCCCGCGACGAAGATGCTCATCAGCAGGATGAGCAGATGTTTACGGGGCATGCGTACGCCGATGATGGCCAGGAGCGGGGCTCCGATGACGACTCCGAGGGCGTAGGCGGAGACAAGGTTGCCGGCGGTGGGGACGCTGGTGTTCAGGTCGGCCGCGACGTTCGGTAGCAGGCCCATGATGACGAATTCGGTGGTGCCGATACCGAAGGCGCTGATGGCCAGGGCGAGGAGAGCCAATGGCATGAGCGGTGCCCTTTCACAATTGCTCAGACGAGTACGTGCCGTCTCGGGTTTTCGCCACGGGAGCGGTCCGCGGATGGAGCCATACGTCCGAACGCCTCGAAATTATTGAAGGATCCTTCATTGATGATGATTACTTCAATGCCTGGATGGCGTGTCGTATTCCTTCGGGCCTCACCGGCTCCCCCGCGCCCGCAGACCTGATCGGACGCCGGCGCACGACGCAGCCGCTGCTCAGCGGGCAGCGTTGAGGGGCATACCGGGAAACGGCCCCGGACGGAGCCTTGATCGACGAAACCGGCCGGGCGACGGCCCGCTCGTAGGACCCTGGTGAGATGTAGGTAAGGGTCGCGCTTCAGGGTCAACGCGGGGCCCGCTCACCATCCACTCCGACCCACCCGCATCCACCGGCCCGCCCGCACCTGAGCCGGACACGGCCGCCGATGCGGTGGCCCCGCTGTCGGTGTCGGCCGCACCCCCCTACCGCTCGCCTCCGCACTCGACACGACCGGCCGCACTCCGGCGAGCCGGACGAAAGGTTCGGCCCGTCTTCACCCTCTTGACCTTTGATCATGCCGACCCGTAAGGATGCCGTAATCGCCGGGCAACCTTGAATGGTTACCCTGCGGTCACATGCGCAGTAAGAAACTCGTCGTCCTCGGTGTGGCCGGCCTCATGGCCCTGGCCGTTCCGACCGTCGCGTACGCCTCCCCCGACAAGTCCGTGACCGTGACCGTGATGGGCACCTCGGACCTGCACGGCAACACCCTCAACTGGGACTACTTCAACAACGCGGAGTTCAACGACAGCAAGGCCAATGACGTCGGCCTGGCCAAGGTCTCGACGCTGGTCAACAAGATCCGCCGCGAGCGCGGCGCGGACCACACCCTGCTGTTCGACTCCGGCGACACCATCCAGGGCACGCCGCTGACCTACTACTACGCCAAGGTCAAGCCGGTCGACAAGACGGGCGAGATTCACCCGATGGCCCGCGCGATGAACGCCATCGGCTACGACGCGGTGACGCTCGGCAACCACGAGTTCAACTACGGGCTGCCGCTGCTGGCCACGTGGGTGAAGCAGATGAAGGCCCCGGTGCTCGGCGCCAACGCCGTGCACGCCAAGTCGGGCCTGCCCGCCTACCAGCCGTTCACCATCAAGACGATGAAGATCAAGGGCGAGAAGCCGGTCCGCGTCGGCGTGCTCGGCCTGACCAACCCGGGCGTGGCGATCTGGGACAAGGGCAACGTCGAGGGCAAGCTCCGCTTCACCGACCTGGTCGCCAGCGCCAAGAAGTGGGTGCCGATCATCCGCGGCCTCGGCGCGGACGTGGTCGTGGTCACCGCGCACGCGGGCGACAACGGGATGTCCTCCTACGGCAGCGAACTGCCGATCGAGAACGCCTCGGCCCTGGTCGCCGAGCAGGTTCCGGGCATCGACGCGGTGCTGTTCGGGCACGCGCACAACGAGGTGGCGCAGAAGTTCGTCACCAACAAGGTCACCGGCCAGCAGGTGCTGCTCACCGAGCCCAGCAGGTGGGGCCAGCGGCTGAGCGTGATCGACTTCAAGCTCACCAAGAAGCACGGCAAGTGGGCGGTCACCGGCAAGTCCTCCGCCACGCTGAACACCAACACGGTGGCCGAGGACCCGAAGATCGTCGCTCTCATGAAGAAGCAGCACGACACCACGGTCACGTACGTCAACACGGTGGTGGCCCAGTCCAAGGAGCAGCTGCTGGCGGCCGAGTCGCCGTACAAGGACACCCCGATCCTGGACTACATCCACAAGGTCCAGACCGAGACGGTGAAGAAGGCCCTGGAGGGTACGGCGGACGCCGCCCTGCCGGTGCTGTCGATCGCCGCGCCGTTCAGCAGGAGCGCGACCTTCCCGGCCGGGCCGATCAGCGTGCGCGACATGGCGGGTCTGTACATCTACGACAACACGCTGATGGCCGTGAAGCTCACCGGAACCCAGCTGAAGGACTACCTGGAATATTCGGCCAGATACTTCAACCAGCTCGCGCCGGACGCCCCGATCGACCTCTCCGCGCTGACCAACGCGGGTGGCACCCCGGACTACAACTACGACCAGTTCTCCGGCGTCACCTACGACGTGGACGTCGCCAAGCCGGTCGGCCAGCGGATCGCCGGGCTGTCCTACCAGGGCGCCCCGGTCGCCGCCGACCAGCAGTTCGTGGTCGCGATCAACAACTATCGCCAGTCGGGCGGCGGCGGCTTCCCGCACGTCACGACCGCCCCGGTGGTCTACAACGCCCAGGTGGAGATCCGCCAGGCGCTGATCGACTACGCCACGGCGACCGGGGTCATCGACCCCGCCGCCTTCACCGAGCCCAACTGGAAGCTGACCCGCGACGGCAAGCCGCTCTTCTGACCTGACGGAAGGCGTGTCGCGAAGCACCTGGAAGGGGGCGGCCGGGGAACCGGCCGCCCCCTTCCCCTCTCCGAAGACCTCTTACCCGGCGATCTCCGGAGGGCAGGCCGGGAAAGGCCTTATGTGAAGGTCCTTCCCCGAGGATCCCCAACCGCTCCAAGGAGCGGATCGGGGTGGAATCGGGATCCCCCGCGCGGCCCGGCCACCCGGGCGGAGCCCGCGAGGCTCCTCCCCGGAGGCCGGCCGCGTCCGCGGGAAAGCCGTCAGGACGCCGGGTCCGCGTATCCGGCATGATCGAGGAACACGGTCTCCCCTTCGCCCTGCATCCGGATGTCGAACCGGTAGGACCGCTCCCCCGAGGGCGAGGCGACCAGCGTGCTCCGCCGCAGGGGATCCACCTGTGCCAGGAACGGCGCCTCGTCGGTGAGGTAGGCGCGGGTCCAGACCGGCTTGAGCAGGCCGCGGGCGAAGACGAGCACGGGGATGTAGACGTCGGGCCTGGCGGTACGGAACCGGTAGGAACCGTCGGCCTCGGTCGCGCAGCGGCCGAACAGGCCCGGCTGGCAGATCTCCAGCAGCGCGTCCGGCACCGGCTCGCCCGCGCCGTCCGTCACCCGGCCGTGCAGCTCGATCGCGTCCGGGTGGTCCTCGGGCACCACGAAGGGTCCCTCGGCGTACGGCAGGGCGTGCCCGTAGAACGGGCCCACGGTCTGTGACGGGGTCAGCATCATTCCTCCTCGAAGGGGGTCGCGCCCAGCACGATGTCCCACCGGTAGCCGAGCGCCCACTCGGGCTCGGTGACGTCCATGTCAAAGGCGCAGACGAGCCGTTCGCGATCCTTCGGATCGGGGACCGACTGGAAGATCGGGTCGTAGGCGAAGAGCGGGTCTCCGGGGAAGTACATCTGGGTGACCAGCCGCTGAGTGAACGCGGTTCCGAACACCGAGAAGTGGATGTGCGCGGGCCGCCAGGCGTTGTGGTGGTTGCGCCAGGGGTAGGCGCCGGGCTTGATCGTGACAAACCGGTAGTTGCCCTCGGCGTCGGTCAGGCAGCGGCCGGCCCCGGTGAAGTTGGGGTCGAGCGGGGCCGGGTGCTGGTCCACCGGGTGGGCGTACCTGCCGGTGGCGTTGGCCTGCCAGAGCTCCACCAGCGTGTTCGGCACGGCCCGTCCCCGGGTGTCGAGGACCTTGCCGGTGACGACGATGCGCTCGCCGATCGGCTCGCCCTCGTGCTGCCTGGTCAGATCGTGGTCGAGCGACCCGACCGGCTGGTGGCCGTAGACCGGGTCCACCAGCTCGATCGCCTCGGGGTCGAAGGCGGGCCGCACCAGCGACTGCGAGGGGGCGCGCAGCACCGTGCTGCCGTACGAGGGGGTGAGGTAGTGCGGGTGTGGATCGTCATGCATGGGATGCTCCGGGTTCGAAGGGCAGGCCGACGTAGTTCTCGGCGAGCGTGGTCGCGGCGGCCGTCGAGGAGGTGACGTAGTCGAGGTGGGAGGTCTGCAGACGCCCGCCGTAGGCGTCATCGGCGTCGAAGGTGTGCAGCAGCGTGGTCATCCACCAGGAGAAGTGCTGGGCGCGCCAGACCCTCTTCAGGCAGGTGTCCGAGTAGGCGTCCAGCAGCTCGGTGGAGCCCGTCTCGTAGAAGTCCGCCAGGGCCGCGGTCAGCAGCCGGACGTCCGCGACGGCCAGGTTGAGCCCCTTGGCCCCGGTGGGCGGCACGATGTGGGCGGCGTCCCCTGCGAGGTAGAGGTTGCCGTGGCGCATGGGCTCGGCGACGAAGGACCGCATCGCGGACACGTCCTTGGCGAAGATCGGCCCCTCGGTCAGCGCGAACCCGGGAACCGTCTCCAGGCGGGCCCGCAGCTCGGCCCAGATCCGCTCGTCCGGCCAGTCGTCGAGCGAGGCGTCGGTCGGGACCTGGAGGTAGAAGCGGCTGATCTCCGGGGTCCGCATGCTGTGCAGCGCGAAGCCCCGGTCGCTGTGGGCGTAGATCAGCTCTTCCGCCGACGGTGGGACCTGGGCGAGGATGCCCAGCCAGGCGAACGGATAGTCCCGCTGGAAGATCGACAGGACCCCTTCGGGGATCGACGGCCGGCTGACCCCGTGGAACCCGTCGCACCCGGCGATGACGTCGCAGTCGAGGCGTTCGCCCTGGAAGGTGAGGTAGGGATTCTTCTCCAGTGAGTGCAGGGCCACGTCGGGGACGTCGAAGAGGATCTTTCCCCCGTCTGCCAGCCGCCGGGCGATCAGGTCCTTGACGACCTCCTGCTGGCCGTACACGGTGATGGCCCGCCCGGGAACGAGCTTCTCGAACGGGATCCGGTGCCCGGCGCCGCCGTACCGCAGCTCGATGCCGTGGTGCGGCAGCCCTTCCTTCCGCATCCGCTCGCCGACTCCCGCCTCGTTGAGCAGGTCCACCGTGCCCTGCTCCAGCACACCGGCGCGCACCCGCTGTTCGACGTACTCCCTGCTGCGCGCTTCCAGCACCACCGAGTCGATGCCCCGCAGATGGAGCAGATGAGAGAGAAGCAGTCCGGCGGGTCCCGCGCCGACGATCCCGACCTGAGTTCGCATGAACCGAGCATTTCGTACCGGCCGCACCCCTCGCGCCCAAGCCTTCCGCTCAGCGGAAAACACCTTGATCGTGACAGTCGGCGGACCCACCGTGGCCGGTCACTCAGCGGGGGCACCGTGATCCAATACCCGGCGGAAAGCACCCGACCCGCACCGCTCAGTGGAGAACTCCGTGAGCACGATGGTCAGCGGAAAGCACCCCGGCCGCACCACTCGGCGGAGAACGTCGTGACGGTCAGCGGTACGTCGCGGCGAGGTCGCGGGAGAGCGCGCTCGCCGCGGTCAGCACCGCGGGCGCCAGCCGCCGGGGGTCGGCGCTGTGCCGCCAGGTCACCAGCGACAGCGCCGCCACCACTTCGTTCGCGCTCCGGCGCACCGGCACCGCGACCGAGCAGGTGCCCACCGACATCTCCTCCTGGGTGCACGCCACCCCGGTCCGCCTGATCTCCTCCAGCTCGGCCCGCAGCCGTACGGGATCCACCACCGTGTTCGGCGCGTGCACGGTGAGCTCCCTCGCGAGCACCCGATCCACCGTCTCGGGCGCCGCGAAGGCCAGCAGGACCTTGCCGACCCCGGTGGCGTGCAGCGGCAGCTCCCCCGCCACCCGCGAGAGGATCGGCACGGACCTGGGGCCGCGCAGCCGCTCCACGTACAGGGCCCGGTCGTCGCGGAGCACGGCGAGCTGGACGTTCTCGCCGGTGGCGACGTAAAGGTCCTCCATGTACGGCAGGGCCAGCTCGCGCAGCTCCCGCGGCTCGGCCGCCTGGCTCCCGATCTGCCACAGCCGCATCCCGACCCGGTAGGTCCCGTCGGGCAACCGCTCCACGAACCCGCCGTCCGCCAGCTCCCTGACCAGCCGATGCCCGGTGGCCAGCGGAAGCTCGGCCCGGCGGCAGATCTCGGTGAGCGTCAGCCGTACGTCACCGGGCAGGAACGCGCCGAGGATGGCCATCACCTTCCCCGCGACCGTGGGCGCTCTCACGCACCCAGCCTAGGCCGCCTCCGGCTCGGACCGCCCCCGCCCGGCCGCCTGTGCCCGGACCGTCCCGCCCCGGACCGGCACGGCCTCCGGACCGCCGCCCTGCTCGGGGCCGCCCCGGCCCGGACCGCCCTGCTCCGAACCACCGTGGCTCAGACCGCCCCGGCCCGGACCGGCGTGGCCCGGGCCGGGACGACCAGTCTCAGCCCAGGCGCGAGGCCAGGACCCCGGCACGGGCGAGCTGCACCTCGCGGGCCTTTCTCGCCGCGTAGCCCAGCAACGGCCTGATCCACGCGTGCACCACGAGGATGTCCTCGATCTCGGTCCCCCCGGCCTTCTCGGTGAGGGTGAACCGGTAGTCCAGGCGCACCCCTCCCGGGCTCTTCACCTCGCCCTCCACGGTCCGCGGCGTGCTCCGCAGCGTCACCTTGATCCTGTTGTCGTATTTGACGAGGCCGAAGAACCTGAACCGCTCGATCGAGGTGTAGCGCGTCTCGCCCTCGCCCTGCTCGACGTCCTGGACCGCGACCACCAGCGGCGAGAGCCCCACGTAGCTCTGCGGCTGGCTCAGGTGCGCGCGGAGCACCTCCGGAGTGTTACCGACATGGAAGGTATTGCGCAGCGTTACCTTTGGCATGCTTTGCCCCCGTATAAAGATCTTTACTGGGAGACAGTAACGGGTTCGGCCATGTACCACCGGGCATGTTTCTCACCTCGGGTCAGGGAGTCCATCCGCCGGGGCAGCTCGCGGCGGGAGAAGGGGTCGGCTCCGGCGTTGCGGATGTGAATGCCCACCGCGTACAGGTCCCGGACCTCCATGAGGGTGGAGTAACCCGGCCACGAACGCAGGTCGCTGCCGTACGCGTCGGCGAAGGCGTCCACGTCGGCGGCGGTCAGGCCGAAGCGGCGCTGGCCGTGGTAGGTGTGGACCAGGTCCCACTCGCGGGGGCCCACCGCCACGCCGTCCCAGTCGCAGAGCACCACGTGGCCGTCCGTGCAGCGCAGCAGGTTGTCGATCCAGGCGTCACCGTGCAACAGCACCGGGGAACCGTCCACGCCGAGGTCCGACCAGCGGTCGGTCAGCTCCGCGATGCGGTCGCGCAGCCAGCCCTGCTGGCAGGGAGTGAGCTCCTGGGAGCGGTCCACCGCCCGGCGTACCTCGGACAGCGGGTCGGCGAACCTCTTCAGCGCCACCGGCGGCACCGGCAGCCGGTGCAGGCTGCGCAGGATCTCGCCCAGCTCCGTGGTGGTGGGGCGGCCGCTGGCCGGCACGTAGTGCCAGAACGTGACGACCCTGCCCTCGTGCACCACCGGCTGGTCGGAGATCTCGTCGGCCGGGCGCACCGCGGGGAACCCCTGCTCGGCCAGCCAGCGGGCCACCGCGAGCACCAGTGGCAGGCGGGTCAGCGCGTTGGGCGCGGTGGCGATCCTGACCACGATCTCGCTGCGCAGCTTGAAAACGGCGTTGCTCCGCACCCGCAGCAACTCGGCGTCCCTGTGGTCGATCCCGAGGTCCTCGCAGACCTCGCGCAGAACCGTGAACGCCTCCTCCGCGAGGGAGCCCATCAGCTGACCGGCGTGGCGTCGCCGAGCAGATCGGTCAGGCGGCGCACCGCCGCCGCTTTGCGCTTGCCGGACGGCACCTCCGACAGCAGCGACTGGGCGCGGTTGAGCACGATGGAGGTTCGATGTTCGGGAGGCACCTGGAGCAGTGCCTTCTCCGCCAGGTTGCAGGCGTCCTCGACCTTGCCGTCGCGGACCAGGTGCACGGCCTGGTCGAGCAGGATGAGCACCGGGTCGATGGCGTAGGGACCCGAGGGGCCCGGTGTCCAGTCGACCTCCTCGCCCAGCTCGATCAGGGTGCCGATCCGGTAGAACTGCAGCCGTCGCTCGGAGAAGCGGAAGGCCAGGTGGTCGTGGCCCTCGGGGGGCATCCTGGCGAAGATCCGCTCGGCCTCGGCCAGCGCGACCCTGGCGGCCTTGTGCTCACCCATGTGGGCCAGCGCCCGCGCCTCCGCCGCGGCGCCGAGCGCCGCCGGGGAGCTGGGCGCGCTCCCCGCCAGCATCCTGGCCTCGCGCGCCAGCCGTACGGTCTCGGCCAGGTCGCCGTAGTAGTAGGGGAGCATCGCCTGCTGCGCGCGGACGAGCGCGCGCAGCCGCACGTCGCCCATGTCGTCGGAGGCGGTGCGCGCGGTGCCGTACCAGGCGTGGGCCTGGCGGGTGTCGCCGAGCTTCATCAACGCGTCCGCCGACAGCAGCGCCAGCATCACGGTGGCGTTGAGCAGGCGCCGCTGGGCCACCGCGGGCTGCCGGGCCGCCGACAGCATCCGGACGTCCGACAGCTCCAGCATCATCCGGTAGAGCATGGGCAGCGGCGCGCTGGTGATGTATTCGCGGCGGTAGCGCAGCACCTGCTCGTCGAGCCGGTCGAGCTGCTCCTCGGAGACGGTGGCGACGGCGAGCGTGCGGTCCATGTCCTGGCGGGTCCGCTCGACCTCGGCCAGCAGCCGCCCGGTCATCACGAACCGGGAGCCGAGCAGCGCGTGGTGGAACAGCGCGCGACGCTCCATGTCGTCGTCGACCCGGTCCTCCGTCTGGTACGGCGAGCGGCCCTCGCCGCCCGAGACGACCACGACCTTGACCCCGCCGTCGTCCTCGCAGTAGTCGCCGGCCAGGCCGAGCCGTACCGAGTTGGCCCGGTAGAGCCGGGCGAGCAGGTCTATGGTCTGCGGTCGCGGTCTGGCCCGGTTGTTCTCCCAGGCGTTGAGCAGGTCGATGCTGGCCCGGGCCTCACCGAGGTCCTGGCGCTCGCAGAGCTCCTCCAGCTCCTGGACGGACTGTCTGGCCGACCATCCCCTAGCCAGCCGGTGCGCCTTGAGAAGGCTCACCCCGCAGCAGCCGTGGATGGCCTGGGCGGTCTGCCAGGGAGTCCACTGCCTGGACTCCGCCTGCTCACGCCATCGTCGTGCACATGCGGGCGAATGCTCACCTCGGGCCACGGCACCCCTCCAGTCGCTGTTTGCACAAGTTACACAAGGTTAACGAGGACGCACCACAGCGTTAGCGCGCCTGTGCATTGCATTCCCTTTATTCGTGGTTTTCCCACGGAACACCGAGGAGTTTCCTGTCTATTCCACTGATCCCGCCCCCGATTGGGGAAAGGCCGATTGCCCGATCTGTCATAAAACCGCACTCTGCAGAGAAGCATGTCCCAGCGTCCGCCAGGAGTGATCGGGATGATGGCAGAGCGCGGCGAGGCCGTCGACCATCTGCAGCGGTTGGCCGCACAGTTGGAGGCGCACGCCTTCCAGGTGTGCCTGAGATCGCCGGCGGGGTTGTTTCCACGCCTCCACGTGATCAACCCGATGGCTCCGGCACGGACCGAGGACGTCCTCGCCGCCTACGAGGACGACGGCGAGTGGTGGTTCTGGTTGTCCTGGGCCGGCCGCATCGGGCATGCCGAGGATGTCGCCACAGCCGCGGAACGTGTGGCTAGTGTGCTTCATGTGATACGCAGATAGGTGATTCTTGGGCTTCACATGGGTAACACCCGGTGATGCAAGCCCAGAATGGAGCGGCATCGTGAAAAGGATCCAGGTCGTCCAACGTCCGCGTCCGCCTCGTGAGCCTGTGCCCCTCGATCTTCGGAGCCCCTCAGGCCGTACGCTCCCCTTCTGACGCCTTCCGGCGTCGCGGGGGATTCCCTTTCCGCGCCGCGAGAGACCCTCGCCTCCCAGCGCCCCCAGGAGATCCTCCGCGTCGAATTTTCGCCGAGGCGCCGTCGATCTCCGCCCGAAGCGGTCGGCCGCCTGGCGTGACGTGCCGGTCCGTCCCGGGCGGGGTCATGTCTTCCGGCCGGCGCGCGGCCGGCCGGACGACGCTGTGCGGCGGCACCGGGGAGCTCGGCGTCGACCCGCTCCGGCCCTCCGGCCGGGGACCGGCGGGCGGACGATCTCAGGCGAACTTCGTCTTCGGGCGCTCCTGGATGACACCGTTCACGTAGATGTCGACCTTCTCGTTGTAGAAGGAGATCAGCCCGGCGATGCGATGGCTCTCCTCCAACGGGGTCCGGTAGGACCAGGCCAGGTCCGCGTGGCCGTTGACCCGCCAGTATTCGGCCTCCCCCTTGTACGGGCACCTGCTCACGGTGTCCGTGGGAGTCAGCAGATCCAGGCGGACGTCGGTCTTGGGCACGTAGTAGCGCGGCGGCAGACCGGTCTCGAAGAGGATCCGGGGGTTGTGGGAGTCGGCGACGGTCACGCCGTCGACCTCGACCCGGACCCGACGGGAGGAAGGCAGGATGTCCACCCGCGTGTAGGGATCGCGGGCGTGGACGTAGACCTCCTCGTCCTCCTCGAACCAGGCGTCCATCGCCTCCCAGTCCAGCCGGACGTGATCGCGCAGCTCCTCGATCGGGGAGGCCGGATAGGCCAGCGCGGCGTCGACCACGCCCTCCACGTCGTAGAGCAGCGAGTCGCCGCGGCTGGGCACGTGCGTGCTCCGGCCATTGGGCTTCAGCTCGACGGCGACGTCTTCCCGGGGGAAGTAGTAGGTCGGGTAGTAGGGCACCTCCCACACCAGCAGCACCCGGGTGGTGTCAGCGATCGCCCGGCCGCCGAGGAAGGCCCTTATTCTCTTGGCCCCGCGTTCGACCCGAACGCGTCCACGTGTAATCGGCTCCATGACCGCGCCAACCCCACCCGTCATCTCGTTATTCCGGACCGCGACCCGGGCCTCACCACCGGACCGGTTCAGGGAGCGGCGACCGGACGACTCAGCCCGTCGTCTCCCTCGCGCCCCTGGTGGCGGGCAGGATCCCGCTTCCCCGTTCAGCTGCGTCCTCCGGCGTTCCCGGAATGTCTCAGGCGACCTCGAGCGCCTCCGTCAAGGAGGGGAACACCTCGAACACCTGGGTCAGCCCGGCGAGGTTGAGCCGGCGTGCCAGATTGCCCTGGACCCCGGTGAGGATGAGCCGGACCCCCTCCTCCAGACCGTGGTGACGTGCCTGGAGCAGCTCGCCTATGCCGGAGGAGTCGCAGAAGGTGAGAGCCGAGAGGTCGAGGATCAGGGTCGGTGACCGCAGCCCCTCCCATGCCCTGCCCAGCTCCGCCCGCAGCACCGACGTGTGACAGTAGTCCAGCTCTCCGCTCGCCCGCACGACGAGCGTCGTACCGTGCAGGCCCGAGGTGGCGGTGAAAGCCGACTCCGGCCCATCTTCAATGGACGTGTCCAATTTTCTGCCCTGCCCTTCCCAGCCCTGCAACTTTCTCATATGGGACAGGTCAATCTGATGGCGCGGGCGTGGAACATCCCTCCCAGCGCCTTCACCCCGGGGCGGGGAACGCGTTGATCGCCTCTTCGACCGTACTGCGGGTGTCGAACAGCTCCCCCACTCCGAGACGGTTCAGCCGCTGTCTCATGACGGCCGAGGTGCCCACCAGGATCAGCGTGCCCGCGAGTCTCCGCACGTGGGTCAGGGCATACATCAGCACGCCGTAGCCGGTCGAATCGCAGAAGGTGACCTCGGTGAGATCGATCACCAGGCGGGGATGGTCCATCGCTTCCAGGACGGCGTCGGTCTGCTCCTTCAGAAGCGGGGAGGATCCGTAGTCCAGAGCACCCGCCGCATGCAGGGTCGTGCAGCGCCCGCGTGTGTCCGCTCGCACATGGAATCCCGAATTATTCGGAATATCCGACATCGGTTTTCCCCCTCTCATGTCACAGGTGCCCCACACACGCGGGGCTAATCCAACGGGGGAACCTGCTGAAAGAATGGCCGTATGGGAAACCTGCGCGTGATCACGGTCGCGGTCCTCGGGATGTCTCTGACAGCCGCGTGCGGTGCGGGCCGTGCGGCGGCGCCCACGCCCGCGCCGAGCCGTACGGTCTCCCAGGATCCCTCCTCCCAGAGCCCGGCATCCCCCCAGAGCCCGGCGGCGAGTCCCGCGGCCACCGGGGCCGTCGCCGCCTCCGCCGCGTGGGCGACCGCCGAGGGCGCCCGGCTGTCGGGGAACGCCGCACTGCTCGACGTGGCGGCGACCGGGCCCCGGGACGCCTGGGCCATCGGATACCAGGACAGCGCCGAGGATCGGGAGGGCTCGCCCGCCGCCCTCCGGTGGGACGGGAGCCGGTGGCGCGAGGTGGCGCTGCCGGCGGGCGCCTTCCATCTGAAGGGGGTCGGCGCGAGCGGGCCGGACGACGTGTGGGTGGTGGGCAACGGCCGCAACGCGTTCGCCGCGCACTGGAACGGGCAGAGCTGGACCCGGCAGCGGCCCTTCGGGGTGACGGAGGACTACCGGCTGGACGGCGTCGCCACGGACGGCGGAAAGTCATGGTTCGCCGGGAACGGCCCCACCGGAGGGGTCATCCTGGAGTGGAAGGAACGGGAGTTCCACAACGTGCTGAACGCCGCCGGGGGGACCCTCGGGGCGATCACCGCCCGGGCAGGGCACGTCTGGGCCGTCGGAGTGAGCGAGAGGCGAACCCCGCTGATCTGGCACGGCACCGACGACGGCACGTGGGACAACACGGAGACGCCCGAGATCCCCGGAGGCGGGCTCAACCGGATCTGGCAGATCTCGCCCTCCGACGTGTGGGCGGTCGGGGAGATCACCGCCGGACCGGACAACCCGGAAGTGCGGTACGCGCAGCCGCTGGTCCTGCACTGGGACGGATCACGGTGGACCCGGGTGGAGGTGCCGGTCTCCCGCGGAACCCTGCACGGCGTCACCGCCATCGGCCCCGGTGACCTCTGGATCAGCGGGATCGACGCCGCCCACGCGGGGCAACCGCTCTTCCTTCACTTCGACGGCAGGAGGTGGTCGCGTGAGTACGGCCCACTGTTCCGGGCTTATGCGGAGGGTCAGCAGTACGACGAGACCGACGACGTCGGCCGCGTGGGCGTCGCCCGGGTGCCGGGCACCGGCACGCTGTGGGCGGTGGGCTCGCTCGGCACGGGGGACGACGAAGCGAGCTTCCTGCTCCGGCGCTGAGCGCACCCGCCCGCTCGCCCTGCCTACCGCGATCACCCTGCACCGGCCCGCGCCGCTTGGAAGATTTTACCTGGAACCGGCACACGGTCATCAAAAAGGCTTCGAAAACGTCGGTTGGTTGACGTAGTCTCTCTCAAACTCCAACAAAGAGGGAGTACAGCATGAAAAAGGTATTAATCACCCAAAAACCTCGACCACCTCGCCAGCCGATCTCTCTCGACCTGCGCACGCCCTCAGGACGAGTGCTCCCCTTCTGACAAGAACAACCGGTTGACGAACCAGAGAATCACGCCGATCGCGATCAGAACCCCCGCGCGAAGGTAGACGTCACCGCCCCGGCCTGTGATCGGTAGCGCCAGGACGAGGCAGACCAGCGCGCCCAGGACGGGCATCCAGCTCGGCGCCCGGAAGTGGTCATGCTCCACGCGGTCCCTGCGGAGAATCAGCACGGCCACGTTGACCATCGTGAAGACGCACAGCAGCAGGAGCACCGTCGTGTCGGCCAGGTTGCCCACATCGCCGGTCGCGACGAGCACCGCCGCGATGCCCACGGTGAACACGATGGACACCCACGGGGTGGACCTCGTCGGATGAACCGCCGCGAAGACCTTCGGCACGATCCCCTCCCGCGCCATGCCGTACACCAGCCGTGAGGCCATGAGCATGTTGATCAGCGCGGTGTTTCCCACCGCCAGCAGCGCGATCAGCGCGAACAGCTTGGGCGGGAACGCGAACCCGGCGACCTTGACGACCTCCAGCAGCGGACCGGTCGAGCTCGTCAGCGTTTTGGTGTCCACCAGCATGGTCGCGGTGAACGCGACCGCCACGTAGATCACCGCCGCGACGATCAGCCCACCGAAGAGTGCGCGGGGAAAGTCGCGCTGCGGATCCTTGGACTCCTCGGCGAGGTTGACCGAATCCTCGAAGCCGAGCAGCGCGTAGAAGGCGAGAGCCGTACCGCCCAGGACGCCGAGGAACGCGCCGTTGGCGGGGTGGAACTCCAGGGCGCGGGCGGGCTCGCCCTGGCCGGACAGCAGCGCGTAGACCCCGATCGCGATGATGACCAGCAGGCCGAACGCCTCGATGACCGTCAGGACCACGTTGACCTTGACGGACTCGGAGATGCCGATGAAGTTCACCAGCGTCACCAGGCCGAGGAAGATGAACGCTCCGACGATCACCGGCAGCGTGACGAACTCGGCGAGATAACGGCCCCCGAACGCCCGCGCCGCGGCGCTCGCCGAGGTGATCCCGCTCATCAGCACGGCGAAGGCCACGATGAAGGTGACAAAGGGGATGTTGAACGCCTTGTTCACGTAAAGAGCGGCTCCGGCGGCCTGGGGATACTTCCCGACGAGCTCCGCGTAGGCGGTCGCCGTCAACGCGGCGAGCACAAAGGCCACGAGGAAGGGCAGCCACAGCGCCCCGCCGACATAGCCGGCGACCTTCCCGACCAGGGCGTAGATCCCCGCCCCGAGGATGTCACCCACCACGAACAGCAGTAACACCCTGCGGCCGATCACCCGCTTGAGCGAGTGCTGGCCGGAACCTGAATCGATGATCGCCTCAGCCATACCCCCCTCTTACCCACCGGAGGGAGAACATCACACCGAGTCACAGGGGTCACTTCTGTAAGTGCCGTGAAAGCGATCCGCAAGAGTGCTTTTCTAAAGTTCTGTCTGTCACCAAATGCAATGAAAGGCAGAAATGTTCAGCGCTCTCTCCTCCCGCCGTATCTCCCTCGCCTTCGCGGGGATCGCTCTTGTCTCGATGACCGCGGCCTGCGGCGGGTCCACCAACAGCGCGTTCTGCACTGACGCCCCGTGGACGAAGGCCTTCACGGACTACACCACCGCCGCCGCGGCCGGCGCCAGTGACCTGGGCAAGTTCAACGACGCCACCGCCAAGCTCTCCGCCGACCTGAAGTCGCTGGCGGGCACCGCCGACGGCGATGTGGCCACCGCGCTCAACGACCTCGCCACGTCGTTCGGCTCGATCAAGATCGACCCGAACGACCCGGCCGCCGCCGCCACGGCCCTCAGCGGCGTGGGCGCGAAGATGCAGGAGGCGACCACCAACCTCGTCAAGGCCTGCTCGCAGTAAGACCCGTGCCTCCTGGTGACAGGATGCACCCGAGGTACGGTCGCCGCTCCGCCTGCGGGGGGCAGCGCGGCGCGGCGACCGTACCGAATACGCGGAGAGCCCCTGCCGTGCTTGGGTTCACGTGGTCGTCGCAACATCTCGATCTGAGGAGTTGCGACGACCATGTCGTTGTCGGAGGGGATTGGCGCGGAGCGGGATGAGCTGTTGAGGCTCGTCCATGCTGGGGCTTCGGTGCGATCGGCGGCGGTGTCGCTAGGTATCCCGTGTTCGAGGGCTTATGCGATCTTGCAGGCCTGCGGTCGAGGGTCGGGGCGGGGAGACATTTCTTGGGTTTTCTCGTGGTGCGGGGGCCGGGCGAGGACGTCAGGTCCTGATCGTGCGGGCCTGCTCGTAACAGCGCTCGAAACCCTCCAGCACCACCGGCCAGGAGCTCCGTACGGGCTCGGTCTCGCGGTTGTGCGCCGCGATCGACTCGCGCAGCTCACGGTCGCGGACCAGCCTGGCCACCGACGCGACCAGGGCGTCGAAGTTCCGCCCGAGCAGCCCTTCCTTGCCCGGCCTGACGAAGTCGGCCACCCCGCTCTGCGTCCGCGCCACCACCGGGACTCCCGCCACCCTCGCCTCCAGGGCCGCCAGCCCGAAGGACTCCCGGGGCGCCGGCGCGACGAACACGTCCGCCGAGGCGAGCAGCTCATGAATCTGGTCACGGCTGTAACGGCCGGGCAGCGAGACCCAGCCGTTCATGCCGTTGGCGCGGAGGTAGCGCTCCATCTGCGAGCGCGCGGGGCCGTCGCCGACGATGGTGGCCCGCATCCGCGTCTCCTGCGGCACCTGGGCGCGGGCCTCCCTCAGCAGCTTGAGCAGCCGGATCGGCTGCTTGCGTGGTGCCAGCCGCCCCACGGCGACGATGTGCACCGGCTCATCGCCCCGCTCCTGCCGTACGGGGTCGGAGGGTCGCCCGGAATCGCCGGGCCGTACCGGCCGCACGCGATCGGAGGACCGTACCGGCTCGGGCCGCGCGTGATCGGAAGACCGCACCGGCTCGGAAGCGTCCACGGGATCGGCGGCCTCCGCCTCGGAGGGCCGTTCGGGGTCGGAGAGCCGCAGCGCGTCGACCGACTCCGCCGCACCCGAGGAGCGCCAGCCGGAGAGATCCAGTCCGTTGGAGATCACGTGCACCGGCACCCTGCGCCCGGCCACCGAGCGGATCCGCAGGGCCGCCGCCTCACTCACCGCGGTGCCCACCAGCCCCCAGCGGTGCCACTCGAACAGCAGCCGCAGCCCGCGATAGACGATCCGGGTGATCGGGTCCCACATGCTGTGCACGGTCACGACCACGGGCAGCCCCACGCGCACGGCCGCGCGCACCCCCATCCAGGCGAACGGCGAGACCGCCCCCGTGTGCACGTGCACCACATCGGGACGCCGGGCCCTCATCAGCCGCAGCAGGTGGCCGACCCCGAAAGGATGAACGGGCAGGTCGAAGGGGAGCTTCGCGACGATCCTGTGCACCCCGGGGAGGGCGTGGCCCGGGGTGGCGGTCGCCACCTCGACCTCGTGGCCCGCCTCGCGCTGCATCCGGATCAGATCGCCGACCTGCACCTCGATCCCACCGAGACGCGGCAGGTAACAGTCACTGACGTGGAGGATCCTCACCGTGCCAGCGTAGCCCCGCATGAGATCATGCCTGCGTGCCCGTCAGGGCGTATCCGAGCCGCGCGAACGGAGTGAGCCCAATCAGCACCGTCAGGACAGCAGTGTTCTTCCATGCCCATCCCGACGACGAGGCCCTGCTGACCTCGGGCACCATGGCGATGCTCGCCGCCGAGGGGCACCGGGTGGTCCTCGTCGTGGCGACCTCCGGCGAGCGCGGGCAGGCCGACCTCGAACCCGGTGAGGCGCTGGGTGCCGCGCGGATCGCCGAACTCTACCGATCGGCGGCGGCCCTCGGCTGCGCCCGGGTGGTCAACCTCGGCTACGGCGACTCCGGTCTGGCGCCCGGCGGCGGGGTCGCCGAGGACCGTCCGGACAACGCCTTCATCGACGCCGACGGCGAGGAGGCCGCCCGGCGGCTCGCAGCGATCCTCACCGAGGAGCGGGCCGACCTGCTGACGATCTACGATCCCGCGGGGGGCTACGGGCACCCC
The DNA here is from genome assembly GCF_900188345.1 of Streptosporangium subroseum. GTDB lineage: Bacteria > Actinomycetota > Actinomycetes > Streptosporangiales > Streptosporangiaceae > Streptosporangium > Streptosporangium subroseum. Next base: position 134,255 of record NZ_FZOD01000003.1, read on the forward strand.
GACCACGTCCAGGTGCACCGGGTGGGCGGCCGGGCGGCCGAGATCGCGGAGACCCCGATCGTGCTGGAGGCGACGGTCAACCGCGACCCCCTGCTCAAGGGCCTCAAACTCGTCCGGAGGTTCTACCCCCGGCTCGACGTCCGGGCCTTCGAACGGGCCTACTCCCCCGGCGAGACGATCACCCACCGGGTCAACGTGCGGCGCTTCGCCCGCCAGAAGCGGGCGAGCATGGCCGCCCACGCCTCCCAGGCCACCGGTGCGGACACCCGCACGCTGGGAGTGATGCTCAAGGTCCCCGAGCCGTTCTACCGTCTCATCTTCGGCACCGAGTGGTACGTCCGGCGCGACGTGCCTTCCGGCTCCAGGTTGAGGCACCCGTTCGAAATTCCTCCCAAAGGATGAGAGTCAGACCGCCACACTTGGTCAGGGGGGTTACATGAAGAACAGGTGGGGCCAGATCGGACTTTCGGCCGCGTCGCTGACGCTGGCCGTCACGCTCGTCGTTTTCATGCCCCAGCTCGTGAATGCCCTGACCGGTCAGAAGGTCTCCTGGGCCCAGATCTACGGCCAGTTCGCCACGCTGAGCCCGCAGGCGATCGCGCTGATGGCCGCGATCTGGCTGCTCAGCCTGCTGGCGTACACGTTCGTGCTGACCGCCTCCCTGCCCGGGCTGACCCATCCGCAGGCCCTGGTCCTGAACGCGAGCGGCAGCGCGGTGAGCAACCTGCTTCCGTTCGGCGGCGCGGCCGGGGTGGCGGTGACGTTCACGCTGACCAAGGGGTGGGGCTTCCCGACCCGGGCCGTCGTGGTGTCCACGCTGACCAGCGGCATCTGGAACACCCTGTTCCGGTTCCTCCTGCCCGCCGCGGGCATCGTGGCCCTGCTGTTCAGCGGGCAGAAGCTCAGCCCCGCCGTGGCCAACGCGGCCTGGGCGGGCGTGCTGTCCATCGTGGTCCTGGTCACCGTGGTGACCGTCGCCCTCTTCTGGGATCGCGCCGCCGCCGTGCTCGGCCGCGCCCTCGACGCCCTCGCACGCGCGCTCCCCCGCAAGATCCGGCCGGGCGAGCACGCCCTCTCCGAGTCGCTGCAGAAACTGCGGACCGACACCTCCGTGATCGTACGGAAACGCTGGCCGGGACTGACCCTGGGCATGATCTTCTTCCTCGGCTTCCAGTGGCTGATCCTGGTCTGCTGCCTGCACGCGACCGGCGCCTACCCGGGGCTGGCGCAGTCGATCGCGGTCTTCGCCCTGTCCCGGGTTCTCACCACGGCTTTGGTGACTCCCAGCGGAATGGGGATAATGGAGGCGGGCACGAGCGGTGCTCTGGTCTACTTCGGAGCGCCCCTGGATTCCGCGGCCGCCGCCGCTCTGCTCTTCGGCTTCTGGACCTACACTGTCGAAATCCCCTTCGGTGGGCTGGCGCTTGGCGCGTGGGCATTCCTGCGCCGGCGTGAGAACGCCACCCCGGCTCCTGAAAAGGAGCCGATCAGCCGCTAGATTGGGAAATACCTTGTGCGTGATTCAAAGGCCCGCATAGCGTGGCGGCTGACATGGTGGCGTTCAGGGTTCTGGGTCCGGTCGAGGCGCATTCGAATGATGACGAGCTCGACCTAGGCGGGTTGCGGCAGCGTGCCGTCCTCGCCCGTTTGCTTGTGGCGCGTGGACAGGTCGTGCCCGTCGACTCCCTCCTCTACGACCTGTGGGACGACGACGCCGCCAAGGGCGCGCAGTCCGGTCTGCAGGTCTACATCTCCCGCCTGCGCCGGGTCCTGGAGCCCGGCCGCCCGCGCGGGGGTCCCAACCGGCTGCTGGTGACCGTGGCCTCCGGCTACGCGCTCCGCGTCGCCCCGGACCAGGTCGACGCGCTCCGCTTCGAGACGCTGGTCCGCGCCGCCGGAGAGCAGCTGGACGGCGACGACCCCTCCTCGGCGCGGGTCCGCCTGGAAAAGGCGCTGGGGCTGTGGCGCGGCACCCCGTACTCCGACTTCGCCGACCAGCCGTGGGCCGAGGCCGAGGTCAACCGGCTGACCGAGCTGCGCCTGGTGGCTCGCGAGCGGCACGCCGACAGCGGGCTGCGCATGGGCATGCCCTCCGAGGTGGTGCCCGACCTGGAGGCGCTGACCACCGAACACCCGCTCCGCGAGGAGGGGTGGCGGCTGCTCGCCCTCGGCCTCTACCGGTGCGGGCGACAGGGCGACGCGCTGGCCGCGCTGCGCAAGGCCCGCACGATCCTCGCCGACGAGCTGGGCATCGACCCGGGCCCGGCGCTGCGCAAGCTGGAATCCGACATCCTGGCCCAGGATGCGGGCCTCCAGCTCTCCGCCCCCCCGCCCACCCGACAACGCTCGACGATGACCGCCGACACCTGGCCGCCCCGGCCCACGGCGACCCCGGTGGAGCTGCCTCCGCTGGAGCCCGAGCCGTTCGTCGGCCGCGACGCCGAGTTGTCCAGGCTGACCACGGCCGCGGCCAGGACCGGGCGCTTCACCGTCGCGGTGATCAGCGGCGACGCGGGCGCGGGCAAGACCACCCTGGTCCTCCAGCTCATCAGGCGACTCTCCGAGGATGGCTGGGGCATCTCCTCCGGCGCCTGTCCCGACAGCAGTGCCACGCCTCCCGGCTGGGCGTGGGTGGAGATCCTCCGCACGCTGGTCAACGTGGCCGGTCCTGGCGAATACGCCCAGCTGCTGGCCCCGCTGCTGGACGACGCCGCCCCCGAGCCCGACGACGACCAGGTCTCGGGCGGCTTCCGGCTGCACCGGGCGGTGGGCGGATATCTCGCCGCCGTCGCCAAGGAGACACCGATCCTGCTGACCCTGGAGGATCTGCACTGGGCCGACGACCAGACCCTCGCCCTGCTGCGCGCGCTGCCCAGCCTGCTGTCCACCAGCCGGGTGCTGCTGGTGGTCACCTGCCGTGACAGCGAGCTGAGCGATCAGCAGGCCGACGTGCTGGCCGCGCTGGCCCGGCTCGGTCCCGTACGGGTGGGCCTCACCGGCCTCGATCCCAAGGCGGTGGCCGAGCTGGTCCGTGCGACCTGCGTGCGCGAGGTGGACGAGGACGCGGTCAACAGCATCGTCGAGCGGACCGGCGGCAACCCCTTCTTCGTCCGCGAGACGGTGCGCCTGCTGGACGCCGAGGCCGTGAGCGACCGTGCGACGGCCGCCGAGGTGATCTCCGGGGTGCCCTCCGGCGTCCGTGACGTGCTGCGGCGGCGGATCTCCCGGCTGCCCACGACCGCCCAGCAGATCCTGTTGCAGGCCGCGGTGATCGGCCGCGACGTCGACGTCGACGTGCTGGTCGACGTCGCCGTCGACGAGGACGCCGTGGTCGACGCCGTCGAGGCCGCGCTGCTCGCAGGACTGGTCACCGAGCCGGGCCCCGGCATGCTCCGCTTCGACCACGACCTGGTCCGTGACACCCTCTACTCCGACGCCTCCCGGCTGCGCCGCTCCCGGCTGCACGCCGCGGTGGCCACGGTGATCGAGCACAGGAATCCCGGCGACGTGGCGGCGCTGGCCCACCACTACGACGCGGCGGGCACCGCCGAGACCGCCGCCAAGGCGGTGCACTACGCCGGACTCGCCGCCGAACAGGCCGAGCGCCGCTTCGCCCATCGCGAGGCCGCCACCCTGTGGGCGCAGGCCATCGCCGCCTTCGACCGGTCCGGCGTCACCCACACCTCCGACAGCACCAGGGAACGCCTGCTGCTGACCCTGCGGCTGATCAAGGCTCTGGCGCTGTGCGGCGACATGGCGGCGGCCCGCACGCAACGGCGCGCGGCGATGGACGCGGCACTGCCGCTGGGCAACCTGGAGCTCACCGCCCGCGTGGCGGCCTCCCTGGCCGTGCCGCACAAGGGCATGGCCCGCGACTTCACCCGCACCGCGTGGGAGATCGTCGACGTCGCCGAGAAGGCACTGGTCGAGCTGCCCGCGGGCGAGCAGTCGCTGCGGGCGAGCCTGTTGGCCACGCTCGCACTGGAGCTGGAGGGCTCCGCCACCCCCCGGGGCGAGCAGGCCTCGCTGGAGGCCGAGGAGCTGGCCCGGCGGAGCGGTGACCCCGCGCTGCTGGCGACGGCGCTGAGCGGGCGGCTGCGCCAGTCCTACGGCATCACCCCGGTCGGCGAGCGCGAGGTCATCGGCCGGGAGCTGCTGGAGGTCGGCAAGGCGACCGGCCAGGTCGCGGTCCAGGCCCTGGCCCATCTCGTGCTGATGGAGTGCGCGGCGGCCTCGGGCGCGTTCGCCGAAGCCGACGCGCATGTGGCCGCCTCCGAGCGCCTGTCCAGGCAGTACGGGCTGTCGGCGCCGGCCGCCGTCGTCGCCTGGTACGCCGGACAGCGGTTGATGATCGCCGGTGACTTCGCCGGGGCGGAGCGCGCCTACCGCGACGCCGCCCGGCTGACCGCCAAGGCGGGCATGCTGGAGGGCCGGCAGGACCTGCCGCTGATCACCACGTTCTGCCTGCACCTGGTCAACGGCCAGGCCGCCGAGATGGTGGAGCCGCTGGCCGAGGCCCACCAGCGCGGCGCCAAGTGGACCCTCGACGCCTACGCGGTGGCACTCGCCTCAGCCGGGCACATGCGTGACGCGCGGGCCGTCATCGCGGTGAAGACCCCCGTGCGTCCCGACTTCCTCTACGAGCTGGCGATGATCTGGCGGGCTCTGGCGGGCATGCTGCTGGACGACCGGGAGCGGATGATCGAGGCCTACGACACCCTGAAGCCGTTCGCCGACCGGATCGCGGGTGCGGGCACCGGCGTGGTGGCGCTGTGGCCGGTCGCGCTGACCCTCGGCGACCTGGCCCTGCGGCTGGGCTTCACCGACGCGGTGAAGCCTCATTACGAGAACGCCCTCTCGGTGGCCCAGCGGGTCGGCGTGGACCGCTGGGTGGAGGCGGCGCAGCGCTCCCTCGGCACCTGAATCAGCACCTGACGAGAAACTTCTCACTGCGCAGGGGGGCGTCGCCGGAGACCGACAGCACGGCCCGGTACCAGCCCGGGTTGTCGACGACGCGCGGCTCCCACTTGACGGTCTGGCTCTTGCCGATGAAACCGGAGTGCCTGCTCAGGTAGGGCCGCCAGCTCCGGGTGGACGGGCTCCAGCGCTGCAGGCCCCAGCCGTACGAGACGGCCTTCTCGGGGTGGGCGTTACCGATCACGCTCTGGATCCGGTACGGCTTATCGCACGCGCCGAGCGCTGTGACCGCGCTGACGGTGACCGTACCCACCGTCGGGATCTTCTCGGCGGTGGCCGCCCCGGTGACGACCGGCTTGGTGATGTCCGACCTGGTGACGGCCGGCAGGGACCCCGCGGACAGGGCCACCGTGTGCACCGGTGCTTCCGCGTCCACGCCCAGCCGCGCCCGGACAGAGGCGTTCTGAGAAGCCTCCACCCCCACGTAGGCGCCGGTGAAGGCAAGCGTGGCAACCAGCAGCTTCACGACGTTCGCGGCCCCACTCGCTACCACCGGCGCCATGCTGCTTCGCGGAATCATGAGATACACCTTTCTTTGTTACTCACAGGTGTACGCCTCAATGCTTGACCTCTACTTGATGTCCGCTTGCAGGACTCTCTCCTCCTGTGCCCCTCTGTCCCCCGGTATCCCTCCGTCAAGTCTGCTTGTTTCACGCCCCCTCGCAGGGGCTCCGCCGTGTTGCAAAAGGTAAGCCTGCCCTAATATCAAATAAGGACAGCGAGAGAGAGTAGGGCGGTGATGTTCGGAATGCGACTGGTTGCGGCGGACGTCCCCGAGCCCACTTCGGCCTCCTTCATGAGCACGCTGTGGTCCTGGTTGACGAGCCTGCCCCTGTGGCTCTGGGTTGTCATCGGCGCGATCGCCCTCTTCGGCGCCTTCCAGGCCTATTACTGGATCGGCCATGTCCTGGGAACCAGGCTCTACGCCTCGCGCCTGGGCAGGAAGATCGGCCAGCCGAACATCCTCCGGGTCGAGAAGGTCGTCGAGAAGTGGGGCGCGCTCGCCGTCTACGCCTGCTTCTGGGTGCCCGGCCTGCGCCACACCCTGCCCTGGGTGGCCGGGGTGCTGCGGATCTCCTACCCCTGGTACGTCGTGGCCAGCGCGCTGGGCTGCCTGACCTGGGTGCCGGTGACGTCCTTCGGTCTCTACACGGTGATCTGGGGCTGGCTGAAGCTGGCCGCGCAGTCGCCGATCCTGGCGGGTACGGTCGCCGCGGTGGTGATCGCCGCGATCATCGGATTCGCCCGCTGGCGCCGCCGCAGGATCGCACGACGCGAAGCGGACCAGCTCGCCTCCGCGTAACCCCGACGCAGAGCTGACCGACTCACCTCCGCGTGACGCCGATGCGAAGCGGACTGGTCCACCTTCGCGTAACCCCGACGCAGAGGGGACCGGCTCACCTCCACGTGACGCCGATGCGAAGCGGACCTGCTCGCCGCCGCGCGACGCCGGACCTGCTCGTCTCCGCGCAACGCCGATGCGAAGCGAACCGGCCCGCCTCCGCGTGACGCCGATGTCAACATTTCCATAGCCAAAGCGCCAAGTTATGCACTTTGACAGCGGGCTCTGCCACCATGATTCGCATGCGAACCGGGGGAATCCACCTGATTGTCTGCACCGCACTGGCCACCGTGGCCACTCTGGCCACCGGCTCCGCCGTGCCGGCCCAGGCCAACGTATCCACAACGCTCGCTCAGGCGGGCGGACTCGCCGCCGCCTCCCGGACAGGCGGACTCGCGACGATCACCCGGACCGCCGGGGTTGCCGCACCCGCCCATGTCCGGCAGTCCGCCGGACGCGTTGGCCGCCGCGCCGTTCCCTCGGTTCCCGGACGGGCCGCCTACCTGTTCGACGCCACCACGGGAACGATCCACTTCAGCAAGCAGGCCGCCAAGCGCATGCCGGTGGCCAGCCTGACCAAGGTCATGACGGCATACGTCGTGCTGCGGGAGGCCAAGCTGAGCGACACCGTCACGGTCAAGGCCGAGGACGTGAAACACGCCACGACCAACGGGGCCACGGACGCCGGTCTGCGCTCGGGAGAGCGCCTGACCGTCAGGGACCTGCTCTACGGGGTGATGCTCCCCTCCGGAGCGGACGCCGCCAACGCGCTGGCCCGCGTCTACGGTCCGGGCAACGCCAAGTTCGTGGCCAAGATGAACGTCGCGGCGCGCTCCCTCGGGCTGACCGACACCCGCTACGCCAATGCCGACGGGCTGCCCAAGCCGAGCCCCGGCTATTCCACCGCCCAGGACCAGGCCAAGCTGGCCGACATCGCGCTCCGCGAGCCGACGCTGCAGATCATCGCCTCCGCCAGACGCCACGCCGTGACAAAATCCGCGTCGCACCGGGCGCACACCTGGACCAACTCCAACAAGCTGCTCGGCAAGGCACCCGGCGCGCTGGGTCTGAAGACCGGCTACACCAGCGCCGCCGGATACTGCCTGTCGTTCGCCGCCGACCGCGACGGCCACCGCATCATCGGGGTCATCCTCGGCGAGTCCAACGCCGACCGGCGCTTCCAGACCGCGACCCGGCTCCTCGACTGGGCGAGCGAGCAGACGACGATCGACACCACCGACCTCTGACCGCCGGTCGTCACGACTTCACTCGCGACCGATGGTCGTCACCGCATCACTCACGATCGACGGTCATCACCGCTTCACTCACCCGCTGCCGGGGTGGCGAGGTCAGCGGGAACGCCATCATTTCATGGCCTTGTCCCGGCTGCCCGTGACGAAGGTCACCCATCCGAACCAAAAACCACTGACGAGACGCCGGTGTGACCGGCGATGATTTCGCCACTCGCACCGCTCACTATTTTCACAATAATTGGTGATCATAAAAATCACCGTTAACCGAAAAACGGCCCGCGCCGCTTACCGATCCGCCACTTCATCGATGAGCCGGAAAGGCGCGCGGATGACTTGTCGCGGGCGTGCCGAACCCTTCCCCGCCGGAGATCACCGACAGGAAAAGCTCCCGCGACCTCGGCGATTATCGGTGAAACCTGCAGATCACGCGCTTTTCCAGGGGCCGCCCGCCCGTCACGTGCCGCCGGATCGGCAAGGAGACGATCAGCGGGTCTCGATGCTCCGATGAGCCACCCGAGCGGCGACGGCGTGGCGTGGTGTCGGACAATGCGCCATAACCCCGACCCTCCTCTCAACAGCTCCGTCATACCTTCCGAACTCCCGGATCGAGGTCACGGAAGGTGAAGTCTCTCAAATTCACACAAGAGGCTGTAACCACCAAACAATAAGCAGCATTCGTCGTTAGGACTGCCTTTCACCCATGCGGCAAGAAGGCCGCCAGAAGCGCGCTCAGCCCCGCTGGGGCAGGCCCGCGGAGCCCGTGCGCATGAGGCCGTGGCAGGCGATGGCGGCGGCGGCCACCACGTTGAGGGAGTCGACGCCGAAGCCCATCGCCGCGGGGCTCATCGGGATGCAGACCGCCTCGTCGGCCTCGCGGAGCCACCGGGAGGAGAGGCCGTCGCCCTCCGAGCCCAGCAGGAGCGCCACCCGCTCCGCCATGGCGACCCTGTCCAGCGGCGTGACGGACTGGTCGGGCGTGAGCGCCAGCGTCTGGAAGCCCGCGGCGCGCAACTCCGCCAGCCCTCCGTGCCAGTTGGTCATTCGCGCGTACGGGATCGCGAAGACCGCGCCCATCGAGACCTTCACCGACCGCCTGTACAGGGGGTCGGCGCAGCGGGGCGACAGGATCACGGCCTCGACGCCCAGCGCGGCGGCACATCGGAAGATCGCCCCGACGTTGCCGTGGTCGACGAGATCCTCAAGGATCAGGACACGACGAGGCGGCTGGAAGCGTGGTTCCACGCGTTCGACGTCACCGCGTTCGTCGCCACGGTCGTGATCACCGGCACTGTCACCGTGGTCGTGATCACCGGCACCGTCGTGGTCGTGGTCGTGGCGACGGTCGTGAAGATCCTTGACGGCCGGGATCGGCTGGGACGGCGCGACGCGCCCTGCCGGATCTGCGAGGGCCGGAATCCCCCGGGACAGGGCGCCGTGACCGGTCAGCACCTGTTCCACCGTGGGCAGGGGCAGCCGTTCCATCGCGGCCAGCGCGCCGCGGTGCACCGGGAACCCGGTGATGTCCTCCACGACGGCGTCGTCCACCACGTGAACCCGGTCCCCGAGTTCGTCGAGGAGGTCGGCGAGGGGCTCGGTCCAGCGGGGGGCCAGCAGGACGGAACGCACCGGGTAGCCCGCCGCGACGGCGCGGCGGATCACCTTCTCCCCCTCGGCGATGAAGAGGCCGTGCTCGGCCTCCAGGCTCTTGCGCAGCTCGACGTCGCGGAGGTTGGCGTAGTCGGCCAGGCGGGGATCCGAGAGGTTAGGCACCTTCGAATACTGCCATGGCCCGCCTGAGCTGCCATATCAGCGCATAGGTGAGCAGCGGCGCGCAGCAGCCCACGACCACGCCCGCGCCCAGTCTCGACACGGCCTGCGACAGGCTGTCCGCGGAGAAGACCACCAGCCAGGCGATCGCGCCCAGCGGGATCGTCAGGGCGGTGATCTGGAGCACGCCGCGCCGTACCCTCGCGGGGAGGACCAGACGCTCCGGCAGCGCCTGCGGCTCGATCCGGGAGAGCCCTCGCCAGATCCACCAGGCCACGATCGCCATGCCGATCACCGTGGAGATGTACTGCAGCACGCGGAACAGGGGCAGGAGGCCGGCCACCTGAGTGTCCAGCCATTCCCAGCCCCAGATGCGGACGCTGTAGGAGTGGGTGAAGGAGTCCCAGAACAGGTGGGTCATGGTCCCCACGATGCCTCCGGCGACCACTGAGGGCAGCCTCCGCAGGCCGTACATGCCGGGGGCCACCGAGGCGGCACGGCCCGCGAGTCCGGGCGGCAGCAGCGCGGTCAGCGGGTCGCGGAGCACGACGTGGAAGACGGCGAGCAGCACGAGGACGGCGAACAGGTCGATCGTGAAGACACCCGGGATGGAATGCCAGAACGAGTAATCCGGCAGGAAAGGAAAGAAGATCGGCAAATCGGGCACCATGGCGCCCAGCGCGAGGGCCCAGGGATCGAGCACCCGGCGGCCCCGTTCCGAGGCGATCAACGGCAGCACGGCGGCGACATGGCTTGGCGTAAACGGCACGAACTTCTCCCCGAGAATCTGATCACGCGTCCCCGGGGAGACTATTCCCCCGTTCCCATCGAGAATTTTACGACTTCACACCAGCATCACGGTGCGTAAAGGGCAAATGACCCAAGGTCATCAAACGGACATTCGGGGATCACTCCGACCCTCCGGTCGCCCTTGGCCCGAGGGAACGACGGGCCGGTCGGCGGCCGTCTCGGGCGAGAACGCTCGCGAGACCCGAGGTGCGCGTGGGGAGGCGTTCGCCGGCACCGTTCGAACCCCGCCGAATGGTGATATCGGGGCGTTACCGCCGACCGAACCCCGCCGAATGGCGGCACTGCCGATCTTCCTGGACGTACGAGAAAATCGGAAAATTCGGCACGGATACCCCTGCCGCCACTGATCTTCCGGCTCTCCCCGTTCAACACAAAGATTCACTACTGCCACGTACGGTGATACCCGCACCAAAAGGAGCGTTTTGCCACATTAAGTGTTCCCAGTACAGTTCCGTGAATATTGCGGAGAACCTCCCGATAGGGTGACCCGCTAGCTCCAGGACATCGACACCGAAGAGGGCATCGTGGGACGTCACCGGACTGATGAACTCGAGGATGGCTATACCCCCAACAGGGAAGCGCCCAGGCGACGCCGTGGGGGGCGCGGCAAGGTGCTGGTTCCGCTCGCCGGATCCGTCGCCCTCGCCGTACTGCTCGGTGTCGCCGCTTTCGTGATCATTAACCGGGACCGGGGATGCGCGGGCGACGCGGTCGCGCTGCGGGTCACCGCCTCACCCGACATCCAGCCCGCCGTGTCCCAGATCGCCGATCGCTTCAACAAGGCGAGCCACGACATCGACGGCAGGTGCGCCGCCATCACGGTGGCCAAGGGCGTCCCCGCCGCCGTGGCCTCCGCGCTGGGCGGAGGCGGCGGCAAGGCCGACGCGATGGACCTGTGGATCCCCGACTCGGCCCTGTGGGTCTCCGGCGTACGGGCAAAGAATCCAGACGTGCCCGCCCCGAGCGCGTCCATCGCCCACTCCCCCATCGTCATGGTGGCCTCCGGCTCGGTGGTCCCGAACCTGAAGAAGAGCTTCGGCGCGGCCAGCTGGGGCGGCATGATCACCGCCGCCAACGTGGCCAACGTCGACGGACCGGGACGCAAGGTGCGCGTGCTCGCGCTGGACCCCTCGCTCAACGCCGCCGGGCTCGGCGCGCTGCTGGCGGCGGCGGGGGTGGCCACGGCCGCGGGCGCCGGCGACGAGCAGCTGGTCGGCGCGCTCAAGTCGCTGTCGGGGTCGACGGTCCGCGACCAGGACGCGCTGCTGGCCAGCCTCGGCGTCAAGGGCGCCAAGGCCCCGCTGGGCGTCGCCTCCGAGCAGGGCGTCTGGGCGTTCAACAACGCCAAGAAGCCGGAGGTGCCAGCCGTACCGCTCTATCCGGCCGAGGGCACCCTCAACCTCGACTACCCGGTGGTGATCACCACTGAGGACGCCACCGTCCGCAAGGCCGCCGAGGCGTTCCAGAAGGAGCTCGGCACCGACGCCTCCAAGAAGACGCTCCGCGACCAGGGCTTCCGTACCCCGGACGGCAAGGGCGGCAAGCCGGTCGCCGGCGCCGGCGGCTTCCAGGCCAAGGCCCCGGTGGCGCTGAAGATGCCCGACGCCAAGACCATCGCGAGCATGTCCCAGTCGTGGTCCCGGCTCAACCTCGGCACCAGGCTGCTCACGCTGCTGGACGTCTCCGGCACCATGGCGCTCCCCGTGCCCGGCCTGGGCGTGACCCGGATGCAGGCGATCTCGAAGATCGCCATCGAGGGCATGAAGCTGTTCCCGATCAAGAGCGAGCTCGGGCTCTGGCAGTACTCCACCAACCTCAACGGCCAGGGAGTGGACTACCGCGAGACGATCCCGGTCGGCCCGCTCACCGAGAACATCAACGGCGTCCTGCGCCGGGACCTGCTCAACCAGAAGCTGGCCACGACCCAGGCCAAGCCGACCGGTGACACCGGGCTCAACGACACCCTCGCCGCCGCCTACAAGCAGATGACCGACGACTACCAGGGCGACAAGATCAACACGGTGCTGATCCTCACCGACGGCGCGGGCAACGACGACCCCGAGGGCGGGATCAGCAACTCGGAGATCCTGAGGACGCTGAAGGAGGAGTTCAACCCGGAGAAGCCGGTCAGCGTTCTGATCATCGCCTTCGGTCCCGACGCTCCCAAGGGCAAGCGGCAGATGGACGCCCTGGCCAAGGCGACCGCGGGGGACGCCTTCATCGCCAAGGACGTCCTGGAGGTCCGCAAGTTCTTCCTGGAGGGCATGAAGCGCCGCCTCTGCTCGCCCAACTGCGACTGACCCTTTTCTCCCCTCGTTCACCCTGAACGGCTGGCGTCCCATGGACACCAGCCGTTTCTGTTTTCCCAGGTTATGCCGGGTCGGCATGATATTGACCCCTTTGGACAACCCATCTCGGGCAGGTGGCGTCATACGCGTGTGGGGCCTGGAACGGGCAGGTGATGACGCCCGTGAACGAGCCCGTCCTGCGGGGAGGAAATGTCCGTGCCCGGATGGCCGACCGTCGGCCGAACCGACGATCAACAACTTGTGGAGGCGCTCCGGCGCGCCGATGACACGGCGCCCGCAAGCCTCTACGACTCCTATGCCGAACGTCTCAACGACTATGCCCTCTCGCTGCTGGGCGAGAGGGACGCCGCGGCCGACGCCGTACACGACGCCCTGGTGACCGCTCACGGCTGCGTGGACCGGCTCCGCGAGCCCGGACGCCTGCGCCCGTGGTTGTACGCGCTGACCCGCTTCCAGTGCGTGGCCAGGACGGGCGACTCGCAGGGCGCGTTGCCCGCGCCCGCCCAGGAGGATCACGACGATCCCCAGGAGCGCGAGCTGGCCGCGCTGGTGCACGAGTCACTGATCGAGCTGAGCAGACAGGAACGCGAGGTGCTGGAGCTGTCCCTCCGGCACGACCTCAGCACCGGCGAGGCCGGCGCGGTGCTCGGCATGACCTCCCGGCAGGCCACCGCGAAGCTCGGCCGGGCCCGCGACCACCTGGAGAACGCGGCCGCCGCCGTGGTGCTCGCCAAGGTCGGCCGCGCGCACTGCCCGGACCTGTCGGCGATGGTGGACTCCTGGGAGGGACCGCTGACGCCGATGCTGCGCAGGCGGCTGTCCGGCCACATCGGCCGCTGCGAGGTCTGCATCGAGCGACGCGACCGTCATGTCTCGGCCGGACGGCTGCTCGACCTGGTGCCGGCGGCCTTCCCGCCGCTCTCCCTGCGCAGCCGGATGATCGAGACCTGCGTGAGCCCGGCGCTGGAGGAGGCCCGCGCCTCCATCGTGGACGCGGGCGGCCATTTCGACCGGACGGGCTTTCCGGCCGCGGCGGAGAGACGCGGGAAGGGCCGCGGATCGACCCGGCGGAAGACCGCGGGCGCGAAACGGGCGCGCGACGAGGGAAGCCACCGGCTCGCGGCCACGGAGTCGTCCCGTACGGCGCTGCTGCCGGCGCAGCGGCGCCGGCAACGCCGCAAGGGACCCGTGATCCTGGCCGCCGTGTGCGTTCTGGCGGCCACGGGGGCCATGGTCGTGGTCGGCGGCCAGGATCTCGCCGCCGGGTTGCCGGGGGACGTCCGGATCACGCCCGAGCCGGAGCCCGCGATGGTGATCCTGGAGCCCGATCTCGACCCGAGCGCGTCGGCTCCCCTGCCGACGGACTCCCCGTCCGAGGACCCGGAGCCGACCCCGACTCCCCGGAAGAGCGAAAAGGCCAGAATCCTCTCTCCCCTCCCCACCACGGCACGGCCGACGACCCCTCGGCGGCCGGTCCCCCAACGGCCGCGCGCCGGCCGTACGCCCACCCTCCGGCCCGCGGCGGCGCGACTGGCCGTCTCGTGCCCGGGGAGCATCGGGGAGGGCGCGGGTCAGATCCAGCTCGCCGCCAGCAACGCCGCCCTCTCGTGGTCGGCGACCACCTCCGGCGGGTTGAACGTGCACCCCCGGGGAGGACAGCTCAAGGCCGGCGCGAAGATCATGATCTGGGTCACCGCCGCCAACCCCGGCGAGAGCGGTGCGGGCCGGGTCGCGTTCAAGTCCGCCGGGGGCAACGCCCAGTGTGCGATCTCCTGGGAGAGCCCCGAGCCGGATGTTCCCGACCCTCCCAGCGACTCATCACCCCCGCCGACGCCGACCCCCTCCGCCGAGTCCAGTTCCGAGGCCGAGGCCGGCTGATTTCCCGGCATGATTTTACGTAACGCGGCGACGCGGCTCCGATATCCGGTAAACCATTGACTCTTGTCGAGCGTCGGCATTGACGTCCGTGTTAACTGATTGGTCATATGAAGGCGCGATCAATCGCTTCGTCACCAGCCGGGAGCTCGGAGATGTCGACCAAACGCAGGGCGCTCAACTGGGCGCTCACCCTCGCATGCGCAGCGGGAGCCGCGATCGCCCTAGCCGATATCAATACTCCATTACGTCTGGCTTTGACCCCTATATTCCTTTTAGTAGTACCTGCCGCCGCAGTAATTGGACTGTTGCGTGATCGTGACCCTCTTGCCGCCCCATCAGTCGGCGTGGCGGCAAGCCTGGTTGTAAACGTACTTCTTGCCACCGCCATGCTTGCTTTTGACGCATGGTCACCACGGGCCGGGGTGGCGACGATTGCCGTGCTCGGTGGCTTCATATACGTACTACGCCTGTTGTACCGGGGGAGCGGAAGCGTGCAGACCGAACAGGGGGTCAAATCAAGGTGACCATTGTCATTGTTCGCCCGGAAGACCTTGGGGAGTCCGAAATATCCCGATGGCGGGAGCTGCAGGAGGAAAACCCATCCCTAGACAACCCGTTCCTATCGGTGGAGTTCACGCTCGCGATGGGACGTCTTCGCGACTACGTACGGGTCGCGGTCATTCAAGACAATAACACAATTACAGGGTTTTTCCCCTATGAGCGCCACAGTTTCGGGATCGGCAAACCTTTGGGTGGTTTTCTTACCACCTGCCACGGGCTGATCTCGGCCCCCGAGCTGAAGGTGGACGTCCGGTCGCTCCTGCGCGCCTGCAAGATCTCGGTCTTCGACTTCGACCACCTGGTTCCCGGCCAGCCGACGTTCGCCTCCTACGAGTCGGATGTGCGACCGGCGCCGGTGATGGACCTCAGCATGGGCTTCGAGGCATACATCGACCAGGTCAAGACGAACTCCCCCAAGAACCTCAAAACGATCCGCTACAAGGAGCGCAAGCTCGGCCGTGAGCAGGGCGAACTCCGCTTCGAGTGGAACTCGGCCGATGTCGAGACGCTGCGCACGCTCACGAGCTGGAAGTCCGGCCAGTACCGCAGGACCGGCCGCGTGGACCGCTTCGCCCAGCCGTGGATCGTCCGGCTGCTCGACGAGATGCACGCCGAGAAGTCCGAGACCTTCGCCGGCGTCCTGACCATGATCTACGCCGGAGACAGGCCCGTCGCCGGGCACTTCGGCCTCCGCACGGCAACCACCCTGGTCGGCTGGTTCCCGGCCTATGACCCGGAGTTCGCGCGCTATTCACCCGGAATCGTGCACCATCTCCGCATGGCGGAACACGCCGCGGGATCAGGCCTGCGACAGGTGGATATGGGCAAGGGCGGCCGCGAATACAAGAGCTGGTTGAAAAGTGGCGATCTGTTCGTCGCCGAAGGTCGTGTCTCCCGTCCTTCCCCGGCGGCGGCGGTTCATTGGATAGGCCGCACGCCGGTCAACAAAATCCGCACGATTATTACGGATCATCCGTATTTGTATAGATTCGCCGATCGCGTGCTGAAAGGTTTCGGCCGAATGCGCAGTCCAGCGCAGAACCAATCATCCGCGCCCGCCGTCAAGGAGCCATGGGGAGTGGGCTAAACCACTCCCGCGCTGCAGACCACCCGTCAGGACCCCGCGCATCCCTCCTCGCATTCGCCATTTTCCCGATCATCCAGATCGCGTATGGCCCCGGGTCCGTCCGCTAGTCACCCCTGACGACTGACCGCCCGGAAGGACATCCGTCATATGACCCCCGAAACCACCAAGCACTACAACGGCAAATCTTCTCTGGGTATGAACTCGGAAACCACCAAGCAGTACGGCGGAAAGCCCCCGCTGAGAGCGATGCCGCCGATCGAGCGATTCACCCCGCTCACACCACACGTGGCGATTTCTCCCACTGTCAGCGTCGTGGTGCCCGCCATGAACGAAGCGGAGAACCTTCCTCACGTTTTCGCGACCCTGCCGCACTGGATTGACGAAATCGTGCTCGTCGACGGCAATTCCACGGACGAGACCGTCGCCGTCGCCAGAAGGCTGCGCCCCAACATCCGGGTGATCACCCAGACCGGCAAGGGCAAGGGCAACGCGCTGGCGGCCGGTTTCGCCGCCTGCACCGGCGACATCATCGTGATGATCGACGCCGACGGCTCCACGGACGGCCGTGAGATCATCCAGTTCGTGGGCGCCCTGGTCACCGGCGCCGACTTCGTCAAGGGATCGCGCTACGCGACCGGCGGAGGCAGCGACGACCTAACCTTCAACCGCAAGTTCGGCAACAAGGTGCTGACCGCGCTGGTGAACAGGATCTACCGCACCAGCTACAGCGACCTCTGCTACGGCTACAACGCCTTCTGGGCGCGCCACCTGGACGTCCTGAACCCCGACTGCGACGGCTTCGAGGTGGAGACGCTGCTGAACATCCGGGCCGCCAAGGCCGGGCTCAGGGTCCAGGAGGTCCCGAGCCACGAACGCTGCCGGATCCATGGTCAGAGCAACCTGCACGCGGTCCGCGACGGCATCCGGGTCCTGAAGACCATCATCAGGGAGTGGCGCACCGGCCCGGCGCCCGCGACGCCACAGCCGGCCGCCTCCGCGCCCACGGCGGACCAGGGCGCCGCCTGATCATGAGAAGCAGCGTCGTCATCTGCGCCTACACCGGAGAACGCTGGAAGGACATCCGGGAAGCCGTCGACTCGGTCGCGAACCAGCGACGCGGGCCGTACGAGATCATCCTGGTCGTCGACCACAACCCGGATCTTCACCTGCGGCTCAAGCGGGAGTATCCCGGCGCGATCGTGGTGGAGAACGCCCAGGAAAAGGGGTTGTCCGGCGGCAAGAACACCGGGGCGGCGATCGCCTCCGGCGACATCGTGGCCTACCTGGACGACGACGCGATCGCCGAGCCCGGCTGGCTGGAAGCGCTGGAGAAGGGCTTCGGTGACCCGGCCGTCATGGGGGTGGGCGGGCTGACCAGGCCGCTGTGGACGGCCGGGCGCCGTCCTCGCTGGTTTCCCCGCGAGTTCGACTGGACCGTGGGCTGCACGTATCGGGGCATGCCCACCAGGCGGGCGCCGATCCGCAATGTCATGGGCGGGAACGCCGCCTTCCGCAGGCAGGTCGTGGGCGACGTCGGCGGGTTCCACACCGGCATCGGACGCAGCGTGCAGGGACGCAGGCCCCGGCCCCTGGGCTGCGAGGAGACCGAGTTCTGCATCCGGCTCTCCCAGCGGATACCGGGCGCGGTGCTGCTGTTCGAGCCGGACGCGGCGATCGGTCACAAGGTGCCGGCCGTTCGCTCCACGTTCGCCTATTTCCGGTCCCGGTGTTACGCCGAGGGCCTGTCCAAGGCGCTGGTCACCCGGAGCGTCGGAACCGTCGACGGGCTGGCGAGCGAGCGGGCACACGCCCTGAAGGCGCTTCCGCTGGGCGCGCTGCGCGGGGTCGGGGAAGCGCTCAGGGGCGATCTGTCCGGCTTAGGCAGAGCCGGGGCGATCGTCGTCGGCCTCACCTGCACCACCTGGGGCTACGTTGTCGGTTCCCTTCGTCTGAAGCGAGGGCGTGCATGATCCGCGTGCCGATCCTGATGTACCACTCGGTCTCCGACCGGCCCAACGTCGAGACCAGACCGCTGGCGGTACGGCCCTCGGCCCTCGCCGAGCAGCTGTCCTATCTCAAGGAGCGCGGCTTCACCCCGTTGACGATGGCCGGCCTGATCGCCTCCCTGCACGGGGAGGACGACCACCGCCTCCCCGAACGACCGATCGTGGTGACCTTCGACGACGGTTACGCCGACTTCCACAGCGAGGCGCTCCCCCTGCTGGAGCGCTACGGCGTCCCCGCGACGGTCTTCCTGACCAGCGGGTGGGTCAGCGACGCGGGCAGGGAGGCGGCGGGCAGGCCGCTCGACACGATGCTGACCTGGAGCCAGGCCCGCGAGGCCGCCTCATGCGGCATCGAGATCGGCGGGCACAGCCACAGCCACCCCCAGCTCGACCAGTTGCCGGACAACGAGCTCCGCCAGGAGCTGTGGCGCAACAGGGCCCTGCTGGAAGACAAGATCGGCGTTCTGGTCTCCACGATGGCCTACCCCTACGGATACTCCAGCGCGCGCGTACGGCGCGAGGTCCGGCGAGCCGGATACCGGGCGGCCTGCGCGGTGAACAACGCCCTCGCCGCCGACCGGCACGACGAGCTCGCCCTGCCGCGCCTGACCGTCGCCGAGAACACCTCCATGAAGACGTTCAGCCGGGCGGTCGAGGGAAGCCAGGTCCCACTGATCTATATGAGGGAGCGAACGCTGACCAGGGGCTACGCCGTCGTCAGGCGCGCCACGTACGGCCTGCGCCGGGTGCGCGGCCTCGTATGAGGACACGCCCGGGGCGAGACCTCGTCATAAAAAGCGTCCGAGGTCTGGCCTCGCGTAAAGACACGCCCGAGGCGTGGGGGAGGTAGGGCAGGTGGATTACCTGTGTGGAGCGCGGTTCGCCGAGCAGGGCCCGGTGCCGCCGGGGAGCCGATTTCCGATCACGGCACTGGTCTTTACCTGCCTATGCATAGCGCTCAACTACGGCGAATCTTCGCAATCAAATTTCCCGGCCGGGTTGGCTTAACCATGATGATGTTCGGCGTGAGGCAACGGACAGGCGATGACGTGACAACGGGGGCGGCGAAGGCCGCGGGGGTCGACAAGACCGGGTCCACACATTCCGCGCCTCCGGTGCCGACGACGGACAGATCGGGCGACGAGGCCACCGGGCCGATGCCTCCCGGGGCGTCCGGCCGGGCCTCCGGAGAATCCCCCGAGGCCCCTGTCCGGGCCTCCGGGGAGGCTCCCGGGGTCTCCGGAGGGACCCTCGAAAAGGCCTCCGGGGGGATCCCCGAAACCTCCGGCGAGGGCTCCGAAGGGGGCGCTTCAGAGATCACCGCCACCATCCGGTTCCCCGTGCTCAGGGTGCCCTTCCGTCCCGCCGCAAGGTTGGACACCGGCATTCCGGCGTCGGACGTCCCCGCTTCGGACACTCCCCCGTCGGACACCCCGGAATCGGACACTCCCCCGTCGAGCACCCCCGCGTCGGACACCCCGGAGTCGGACAACCCCGCGTCGGACACCCCGGAGTCGGGGACACCGGCATCGGACACCCCCGGGGCATCCTCCGAGGAGGCCGATGCCACGGTGGAGGTACACCTCCTCGCGGCTTCACGGGCTCCACTCGCGTCGCAGGCGCGACCCGCTCCGTCCGCTTCACCCGCATCGCGAGCTCCATCCGTTCCGCTCGCCCTCCCAGCCCCAAAGACCAAGAAAGCCCGAAAAACTCCGAAGGCCCCGAAAGCTCGGAAGCCTCCGAAGGCCCAGAAAACCCGGAAGGCTCCGAAGGCGGGCGTCGCCGTGGACGCCCTGCTGGAGAGGGTCGCGGCCACTCCCGCCGTCAGACCCTCGCGGACGACCAGGTTGATGCGGACGGCCTCCGTGTGGCTGCCACCGCTGCTCACGGTCGAAGGCCTGATCATGTACGTGCTGGCCCTGCGGGCGGCGCCGGGCCCGTGGCGGGGCGTGAACCTGGCGAACATCGACGGCGTGGGCCTCGTCTCGGCCATGCCGAACACCGCGTTCGCCGCGATCCTGCTGATGATCGTCGCGTTCTTTGTCACGATCGCGCAGAACACCGACCGCAAGTTCCTGCTGCTCTTCCAGCTCGCGGCGATCACCTTCGCCCTGCACGGCGCGGCGGCCCTGATCGAGAACGAGGCCCGCTTCCACACCGCCTACGTTCACGCGGGCTTCGTGGAGTACATCAGCCGGACCGGGGAGGCCTCCCCCGTCCTCGACGCCCGCCTCGCCTGGCCCGGATTCTTCGCGCTGGTCGCGTTCGTCACGAAGGCGGCCGGGATCACCGACCTGACGACGATCATGCAGTGGACGCCCCTGCTGTCGAACCTCCTCTACCTGTTGCCGTTCGTGCTGATCCTGCGTCAGGTGGTCGCCACCACCCGCGCCCGCTGGTTCGCCGCGCTGCTGTTTGTCATCGTCCAGTGGATCGGCCAGGACTACTTCTCGTCGCAGGGTTTCACCTACGCCGTCTACCTGGCCTTCGTGGCGATCCTGCTGCGCTGGTTCGGCCGGGTGGAGTATCGAGAGAGATCGATGCCCGCCAAGGGCCTCATCCGGCGACCGCTGGCCCGGCTGGGCAGGCTGACCCCCGGCGAGCTGAGTCACCCCACCGGCGTCTACGACCGTTCGATCATGCTGATCGTGCTGATCGGCCTGTTCGGAACCGCCACGGCGTCGCACCAGATCACCCCGTTCATGATGCTCGGCATCCTGACCGGTCTGCTCCTGTTCCGGCGCTCCTCGCTCAGCTGGGGCCTTCCGTTCTTCCTGGGCCTGATGGCGCTGGCCTGGATCAGCTACCAGACGGTCGCCTTCTGGAGCGGGCACATCGACGAGCTCTTCGGCGGCCTGGGCCGGGTTCTGGACAACCTCCAGAGCAACACCGGCGACCGGATCGACGGCAGCGACCCCAAGCACACGTTCGTGCTGGTCGCCCGGCTCGGCATCTGCGCCGTCATCCTGGCTCTGGCCGCCACCGGCCTGCTGCGCCGCCTGCGCCGCGGTGTCGGCGACAGGGCCGCGCTCCTCCTGCTGTGCACTCCCGTGCTGGCCCTCGGCCTGCAGAACTACGGGGGCGAGATCGGCCTGCGGATCTACCTGTTCGCGCTGCCGGGCGCCTGCATCCTGGCCGCCTACGCCTTCTTTCCCAATCTTCCCGCCACCGCGGCCGGCGCCCCGGAGGAGACGGTGCCGATCCGCGCGTCCGGCCCCCGGCTCAATCCGGTGCTGACCCGCCGGATCTCCCTGGGGCTGGCCGCCGGGTGCGCGCTGGCGCTGTCGATGGTCTTCCTGGTCGCCCGCTACGGCAACGAGCAGTTCGAGCGGGTCTCCGCCGACGAGGTCGCGGCGATGCACTACATCTACGACCACGACAAGCCGAGCGCCCGCGTCCTGTATCTGGTCCCGCAGATCGGCGAGGAGGTCACACCCGCCATTCCCTGGGGAGAGAAGGACTTCGACACGATCTCCTACGAGCAGGCACTCGTCTCCAGGAATCCGGTCCAGATCTCCTCCGTGATCGACAAGTTCCGTCTCTCACCGCCCAACACCTACCTCGTCGCCACTCGGGGACAGGCGGGCTACCTGCAGCTCAACCACAACTTCCCCGGAGACTGGGCCCCGCGGTTCCGCGCCGCCCTCGACGCCTCCCCGGAGCTCAAGCGGGTTTTCACCAGCCACGACGCCGCCGTCTACACGTTGAAGTCCTTCCCCGAGGGCGTCGAGATCCCCGAGCCCGGCGCCCCGACCACCGGGATCGGTGACCCCACCTCACCGTGGACCCCGATCGGCCTGGGAGCACTGGGTGTGACGTGGATCGCGCTGTTCGCCTACGAGCTTCTCGGCCTGCGCGGCCGCGGCCGCATCTCCAGGGCGAGACGATGGATCCTGCTGGTGGCGGTGCCCGCCTTCCTGATGGCCCTCATCGTGATCGTTGAGCGCTTCATCGTCATCGGCACCCAACTGCCCTGACCGCCGGGCGGGACCCGAGCCGGTTCACCACCTGGCGCGGGCCTGGGTGTTCCCGCGACCTGGCAGCCCGATGGGTCACCCGTCCGGGTTCCGGTAGTTCTTGCGCCCGGTATCCGCCGGCAGCCCGGCCAGGTAGGCCCGGGCTGCCGGCGGATCACGTTCTGGGCCGGTCACGCTGTCGGCGGCATGCCCGCACCGCGTGCGGCCGGTGGAAGGACACCACAATCTGGAAGGGCATCTCCGTGCGCTTCCAGCCGTTTCCAAGCCATTTGCGCGATAAGACCCAAAAAATCAGCCAGGACATCGTCTTCCAACAGAAAAAGGAGGAAAGTTCCATGAAGGCGACATCAAATACCAAAAACATGAATACCGCCCACTCGGGGGCATTGCTCTGGTCTGCATGGAGTTCGACGAAAGCGCACTGAGCACCGTCGGCGACGGCCAAATACCTGCCCGACGGCGGCACTTCGACCCGCCCGGCATCCGCCGTCCCAACGCATGAGCGGTCGTTCGCCCGGTCGACCGCGGCCGCCGTCCCACCGGAGGGACCGTCGACCACCATTGGCGAACTTCCTGCTCAATGCATGATTCGACCGAAAGAAAGCAAATAATTACATGTGACCGATATGTCACAAAAGGACGCTTTCGACCCTTCGGAAATCACGGAGCGCTACATCTCGCAAGGTAGTCGAAATATTACTCAAAGGTAATTATGTCCGACTAAATCTCATTAAGATAAAAAAGTGATCTATGCCCTATCTAAGTGGAGCACCCTTTGTCACTCTTGCCCGCGTACAACCTACGCTTCCTTTCCGTACACCAAGATGGAGACCGTAGTTGGTTGACAACTTTGCGCTGCTCGAACCGGTCCACAAGGCCTTCGAACAGCAGGTGCGACGAACCCCTCAGCGCACAGCGATCATCGCCGGAACGGCCCGCACGACCTACACCGACCTCAACGCCCAGGCCAACCGGACAGCCCACGAACTCATCTCCCGGGGAGTGGGGCGAGGCTCGACCGTCGGCGTGTGCCTGAACCGCGACGAGACACTGATCGCGGCGCTCCTGGGCGTCTGGAAGACCGGCGCCGCCTACGTGCCGCTGGACCCGGCCTACCCGGCCGACCGTCTGAGGTTCATCGTCGAGGACGCCGGGGTGTCACACACGGTGACCTCCGCGGCGCTGTCGGAGCGACTGCCGGAGCGCGGCCTCGTCCTGACGGACACGCTCGGTGAGCGCCCGTGGAACGATCCGGACCTGCCGAGCGACCCGGCCGACCTGGCCTACCTCATGTACACCTCCGGTTCGACCGGCCGCCCCAAAGGCGTCGCCATCGAGCACCGCAACGTGATGACGCTGCTGCGCTGGGACGCCGGCCACTTCACCGCCGAGGAGCTGTCCGGGTTCCTCGCCTCGACCTCCGTCTGCTTCGACCCGTCCGTCCCCCAGCTCTACCTTCCCCTGCTGCTGGGCGGCACGGTGATCATGGCGGAGAACCCCCTCGCGCTGCACACGCTGCCCGCCGGGGACGAGGTCACGATGATCAGCGCGGCGGCCTCGGCGCTGACCGCACTGCTGCGGGAGCCTCTGCCCCCGGGCGTGCGCACGGTGCTCTCCAGCGGTGAGCCGGTGAGCCGGGCGCTGGCCGACCGCGTCTTCGCCAACCCCGGCGTGCGGCGCATGGTGAACCTGTACGGGCCGACCGAGTGCACCGTGCACTGCTGCGCCCAGGAGATCTCCAGGGACGAGACGGACGAGCCGCCGATCGGCACGCCGTACGCCTGGTCGGAGCTGTCGGTGCGCGGCGCCGACGGCGAGGCGCTCGGCGACGACGAGCTCGGCGAGTTGTGGGTGGCCGGTCCGCTGGTCGGCCGAGGCTACCTGAACCGGCCCGAGCTGACCGCCGAGCGGTTCGTGACCGACGCCGGGGGCGTGCGCCACTACCGCACCGGCGACCTGGTCCGCAGGAAGGACGGGGTCTACCTCTACGGGGGGCGGATCGACGACCAGGTGAAGGTCGCGGGCTTCCGGGTCGAGCTGGGCGAGGTGCAGGGCAGGCTGGTGCGCCACCCGCTGGTGAACCATGCCGTCGTGCTCGCCCCCAGCGACGAGGAGGGCACCCGGCGACTGGTCGCCTACGTCGAGCCGGCCGGTCCCGGCCTCGACGACGGGCTGTTGCGGTCCTGGCTGCGCGACTGGCTGCCCGACTACATGGTCCCCTCCAGGATCGTGTTCCTCGACACCATCCCCGTGGGTCCCACGGGGAAGGCCGACCGCTCCCGGCTGCCCGCGGTGACGTTCTCCTCCGCCACCGTGAGTGCGGCCGAGATCGAGTACGTCGCCCCCCGCGGCGAGACCGAGCAGCGGCTCGCCGCCATCACCGCCGAGGTGCTCGGCGCCGAGCGGGTCGGCGTCCACGACCACTTCCTCGACCTGGGCGGGCACTCCCTGGCCGCCGCCAGGATCTGCGCCAGGATCGGGCAGGCGCTCGGGGTCCGCGTTCCGCTGACGACGTTCCTGGCGCGGCCCACGGTCGCCGAGCTGGCGTCGTATGTCGCCGAGGCCGCCCCGTCAGCCGTGACGCCGCTGATCCGCCACGCCGGGCGGACCGGCTATCCGCTGACCGGCCCCCAGCTCGGCATGTATCTGCTGCGCGAGGTCAGCCACAACCCCGGCTCCACCGCCATCGCCTTCCGGCTCGGGCTGCGCGGTCTCACCTCGGCGGAGCCGCTGCGGGCCTCGTTGGACGCGATCGTGCGCCGCCACGAGGCGCTGCGCTCCGTGGTCGTGGACGGTGTGACCGAGGTCGGACCGCCGGTGCCGGTGCCACTGGACGAGCATCGCCCGGCTTCGGCGGAGGAGGCCGACGAACTGCGGCGGGCCGCGGTCGCCCATGACTTCGACGTCTCCCGGGAGTCGCCGCTGCTGCGGGCCACCCTGCTGTGGTCGGGGGCGGACAGCGCGGAACTGGTGCTCCTCACCGACCACCTCGTGTTCGACGGCTGGTCGCTGGGAGTCGTCATGCGGGAGCTCCTCGACGGGCTCACCCGCCCCGGCGTCCCGGAGTCCGCGCCGCCGTTCCAGATCGGCGACGTCGCGTTGCGCGAGCAGGCGGCCACCGGAGACACCGAGGCGTTGCGGGCCTTCTGGTCCGAGGAGTTCGCCGGGGCGGTCCCGCCCTACGAATTGCTGCCTCGCCGGGGCGACCACCCCAGCTCCCTGCGCGGCGAGCGCCTGGTGCGCCGGATCGACCCGGCGACGACCGCACGGGTCGGCGAGCTCGCGGCCGACTGCGGCGCCACCCCGTTCGCCGTCTACCTGACCGTGCTCGGCATGCTGGTCGCCGGGCTGACCGACCGGCGGGACGTCGTCCTCGGCGCCGCCGTGGCCGATCGCGCCGAAGACGGCCTGGAAGCCGTGGTCGGCCTGCTGGTCGACGTGGTGCCGGTACGGCTGCGCCTGGAGGACGGGCTGTCGCTGCGTGCGGCCGTACGGCACGCGGGAGCCGTGACCGCCCGCGCGATGGACCACCGCGCGCTGCCCGCGTGGGAACGGGTCGAGGCCGGCGGCGTCGAGCGCCCGCCCGGCGCGGTGCCGGCGCCTGTCACGCTCTCGACCCAGCCACCGGAGGTCCCGCTCTCCCTGGAGCGTGAGGGCGTGGGCGTGGACCTGATCGGCGAGCTGGACGCGGGCAGCGCCCAGGCGCCGCTGATCGTCTACGTCAACGCCACGGTGGCCGGCCCCGAGCTCCAGGTCGAGTACGACGTGGAACATCTGGACCGGGCCGGGGCCGAGATCCTCACCGACCGCCTGGTCCGCCTGCTGGCGGACGCGCTGGCTCACCCCGACCGGCCGCTGTCGGCGTTCGAGGTGGTCGGCGCCGAGGAACGGGCGGCGCTGCTGGCGGCGGGGACCGGGGTGCCGCTGCCGGCCGACGCGCCGCGAACCGTGGTGGAGGCGGTGCTGGAGCAGGCCGTACGGCACCCGCACGCCCCGGCGGTCGTCGACGCCGACGGCGTCCTCACCTACGGCGAGCTGGCCGGCTGGTCGCGACGGGTGGCCGCGGCGCTCGGCCCGGCGGCCGCGGGTGCCTGCGTGGGCGTGTGCCTGCCCCGCGACCGGTACCTCCCCGCGGCACTGCTGGGCGTGCTGCTCGCCGGTGGCGCCTACGTCCCGCTCGACCCCGGCCACCCGCTCCAGCGGCTCCGCAACCAGGTCGACGACTCCGGCACCAAGGTGATCATCGCGGCGGGCGAGGGGCTGGCGGTGGCCGAAAAACTGGGCGACACCGTCATCGACCTGGCCGGGCTGTCCCCGGCGGAAGCCGTACAGAACAGGGCGAACCCCGATGACCTGGCCGGACCGTTCCCGGCGGAAGCCGTACAGGACAGGACGAATCCCGATGACCTCTCCCAGGTGCGACCCGGGGACCTCGCCTACGTCCTCTACACCTCCGGCTCCACCGGCAGGCCCAAGGGCGTCGAGATCACCCACGCCAACCTCGCCGCGTTCGTCGCCTCGATGAGGATCACCCCGGGGATCAGGCCCGACGACGTGATGCTCGGCCTGACGCCGTTCTCGTTCGACGTGTTCGGCTTCGACCTGTGGGTGAGCCTCTGCCACGGCCTGCGACTGGAGCTGCTGGGCCAGGGCGACACGCTTGACGGGCGGGCCGTCGCGCGGCGGATCGAGGAGGCGGGGGTCACGCTGATGACCGCGACCCCGACAACGCTGCGCATGCTGGTCGCCTCCGGCTGGCGCGGCGGGGACCTGCGCGTGGTCAGCATCGGCGAGGTGCTCGACCCCGCCCTCGCCGGTGACCTGCTGGAGCGGGTCGCCGAGCTGTGGAACGCCTACGGCCCCACCGAGACCACGATCTACTCCACCATGATCCAGGTCACGGCCCCGGTCGGCGACCAGGTGTCGATCGGCACGCCGCTGGCCGGGGAGCGCGCCTACGTGCTCGACCGGGCGGGTCGCATGCTTCCCGCCGGAACGCCCGGAGAGCTGTGGATCGGCGGCGCCGGCGTGGCCAGGGACTACCGGGCCCGGCCGGAGCTGACCGCCGCGGCCTTCACCGAGGACCCGCTGGGCGGGCGCCGCTACCGTACCGGCGACCTGGCCCGCTGGCGGCCCGACGGCACGCTCGACTTCCTCGGCCGCCGGGATCGGCAGGTGAAGGTCCGCGGCCACCGGATCGAACTGGGCGAGATCGAGACCGTGCTCCGCGAGAGCGTCGCCGACGCGGCCGTGACCGTGTACGGCGGCGACCACCTGGTCGGCTACCTCGCCGCGCCGCCGGGGACCGACACCGGCGGCCTGGAGCGGCGCCTGATCTCCCGGCTCCCCGACTACATGGTCCCCCGCCGCTGGGTGCTCCTGGACGCCCTGCCCGTCACGGCCTCCGGCAAGGTCGACCGCACCGCTCTGCCCGAACCCGGCGGGGAGGCCCCGCGGGTGCCGCCGAGCACCGAGGCCGAGCTGCTGGTCGCCGAGGTGTGGTCCGCCGTGCTGGGCCGCTCCGGCCTCGGCGCGCACGACGACTTCTTCGCCCTCGGCGGTCACTCCGCGACCGCCGCTCTCGTGGCGGCCCGGCTGAGCGACGCCCTGGACCTGCGGGTGCCCATGCGCCTGCTGTTCGAAGGGCGGACGCTGGCCGACTACGCCGCGCGGCTCGAGTCCCTGCTCCTGGACGACCTGGAGACGGGGTCATGACCAAGGTCGTCGACGGAAACAGCGACCCGGTCACGAGACCGACGGAGGAGACCCCATGACCGTCAGCGACGAGCGACGGAGCGCCCTCACGGCCCGGCTGTCGGCCGCGCGCCGCGCCGCCGCCCAGGCCCTCCCGGCGATTCCCGCCAGGGAGGCGACCGGTGGCTCCGCTCCCCTGTCCCCCGCCCAGGCCCGGCTGTGGTTCCTCGACCAGCTCGACGACCTGGCCGCCTACAACGTGCCCACCGCCGTACGGCTGCGCGGCCCGCTGGACACCGCCGCGCTGCTGGGCGCCGTACGCGACCTCGCGGACCGGCACGAGGTGCTGCGCAGCCTGATCACCGACGAGGGCGCCACCCCGGTCGACGCCGACCGGGTCCCGATCACGGTCGAGGACCTCGACGACCACGACCTGCTGGAGGCGCGGCTGGAGGAGGAGTTCGCCCGCCCGTTCGCGCTGGGCTCCGAGCCGCCCACCCGTGTCCTGCTGCTCCACCTCACCGGCGCCGGCGAGCACGTCCTGGCGCTGACCGTGCACCACATCGCCTTCGACGCCTGGTCGCGGAACCTGGCGCTGGCCGAGCTGGCCGCCCTGTACGCGGCACGGCTCGACCTGGCCGAGCCGCCCGCACCGCCGCAGGTGCGGTACGCCGACTACGCGACCTGGCTGGCGGGGCAGCCGGAGGGAGACCTCGCCTGGTGGACCGAACGGCTGGCCGGGCTCGAACCGGTCCTGGACCTGCCCGTGGACCGGACCCGGCCGTCGGTCGCCGACTGGTCGGGCTCCACCGTCCCGGTGCGGCTGGCGCCCGCGCTGACCGCCAGGGTCCGCGAGGTCGCCGCCGAGACCGGCTGCACGCCGTTCATGGTGCTGCTGGCCGCCTGGCAGGAGCTGCTGGGCCGGATCTCGGGCAGCGACGACGTGCCGGTCGGCGTGCCCGAGACGGGACGGCTCCACCCCGACACCGCGCGCATGCTCGGTTGTTTCGTCAACACGCTCGTCCTGCGCGGTGACAGGTCCGGCGAGCCGACCGGCCGTGAGCTGCTGTCCCGGACCAAGGACGCCGTGCTGGACGCCCTCACCCACCGCGACGTGCCCTTCGAGCGGATCGTGGAGCACCTGCACCCCGAGCGCAGCCTCGCCACCACGCCGATCTTCCAGGTGCTGCTCAACGTCCTGGACGACCGCCCGCAGGCGCTGGACTTCCCCGGCGTGACCGTGGAGCACGTGCAGGCCCCGCTGCGCACCGCCAAGTACGACCTCAACCTCGCCTTCGTCAACGAGGGTGAGGAGTACGACGGCGAGCTCACCTACCGCACCGACCTGTTCGACGCGTCGACCGTGCGGCGCATGGCCGGCTGGTACCTGAACCTGCTGGAGGGTGTGCTCGCCGACCTGGACGCGCCCGCGGCGGCCGTACCGCTGGAGCCGGCGGACGGGCCCCTCGTCTCGGGCTCGCGGACGCGGATGGATCTGACCCGGACGCTGCACGCGGTGATCGGCGACCGGATACGGCAGACGCCGGAGGCGACCGCCGTGGTGGACGTCTCCGGATCGCTCACCTACGGCGAGGTGGACCGGCTGGCCGACCGCCTAGCCCGTCACCTGGTCGCGGCCGGGGTGCGGCCGGACGAGCCGGTCGGCGTGCTGGTCGGCCGGCACTCCGGGCTGGTCCCCGCGCTCCTCGGCGTGCTGCGGGCGGGCGGCGCCTACATGCCGATGGAGACCGCCTATCCCGACGACCGGCTCGCGTACATGCTGGAGACGGCCGGCGCGCGGGTCGTGCTGGCCGATCGCGAGCACGCCGGTCGGGTCCCCGGCGCGCTGGTCCTGTCCGACCTCATGGCCGCCGGGCCCGACGAGCCCCTGGAGGTCGACGTCACCCCCGGCCACCTCGCGCATGTGATCTTCACGTCCGGCTCCACCGGGCGGCCCAAGGGGGCCGCGATCGAGCACCGGTCGGCGCTGCACTACCTGCACGGCGTGACCGAGCTGGTGTCCGACGTCTACGAGTCCTACGGCGTGGTCTCCACGATTGCCTCCGACCTGGTGATGACCTGCCTGTACGGCGCGCTCGTCCGGGGCGCCGCGGTCCATCTCCTGGACCAGGACGCCGCCGTCGACCCGGACGCGTACGCCGCCTATCTCGCGGCCCATCCCGTCGATGTGATCAAGATGGTGCCCAGCCATCTGGAGCTGCTGGCCGCCCACGGCGACCTGACGCGGATGCTGCCGCGCAGGCTGCTGATCCTCGCCGGTGAGGCGACGTCGTGGGAGCTGGCGGAACGCATCCGCGCGGCCCGCCCCGACCTGGAGGTGCAGATCCACTGCGGGCCGACGGAGACGACGGTCTCGGTGCTCGGCGGCCCGGTGCCCGGCTCGCCATCGGGGTCGGGGTCGGTTCCGCTGGGCCGCCCGCTGCCCGGCGTCGACTGCTACGTCGTCGACCCGGCGGGCCGTCCGCTGCCCGCCGGGGTGCCGGGCGACCTGTGGGTGGCCAGCCCCAGCCTGGCCCGCGGCTACCTGAACCGCCCCGACCTGACCGCCGAACGGTTCGTCCCCGACCCGGTGACCGGAACCGCCCGCTGCTATCGCACCGGCGACCGGGTCCGGCTCAACTCCGCCGGGCTCGTGGAGTTCCTCGGCCGGGTCGACGACCAGGTCAAGATCAGAGGCTTCCGGGTGGAGCTGGGCGAGGTGAAGGCCGCCCTGCAGGAGCAGCCCGGAGTCCGGGAGGCCGCGGTGCTGCCGGTCGGTGAGGGCCGCTCCCGGCGGCTGGCCGCCTGGGTCGCGCCCGCCTCCGTGGACCTCTCCGCGCTCCGGGCGGGGCTGCGTGAGCGGTTACCCGACTACATGGTCCCGCCCGTGATCGTCGTCCTCGACGAGCTGCCGCTCACCCCGCTGGGCAAGGTCGACCGCGCCCGCCTGCCGATCCCCGAGGCGGCGCCCGCCGCGGAGCGGGTCGCGCCGAGCACTCCGGCCGAGCTGCGGATCGCGGCGGTGTGGGCGGACATTCTGGGCGTGGAGGACGTCGGCGTCGACGACGACTTCTTCGCGCTGGGCGGCGACTCCTTCCGCGCGGTGCGGGCCGTCCGGGAGATCGACCCGGCGCTGCGCGTGATCGACCTGTTCACCCGGCCCACGATCCGTGAGCTGGCCACCCACCTCGACGGCGGCGCCGAGGCCCCGGCCGGGCTGCTGCACCGCCTGGCCGGCCCGCGCGTGGCGAGCCGTACCCTCGTCTGCCTGCCCTACGGCGGCGGCTCGGCCGCCGCCTACCGGCCGCTCGTCGCCGAGCTGGCCCGCACCTCCCCCACCACGGCGGTGCTCGCCGTCGAACTGCCCGGGCACGATCCGGCCCGGCCCGGCGAGGCGCTGCTGTCGATGCCGGAGCTGACCGACCGGATCGCGGCAGAACTGGCCGAGCTGACTGAGATCTCCGGCCCGATCGCGCTGTACGGCCACTGCGTCGGCTCGGCCGCCGCGACCGAACTGGCGTTGCGGCTGGAGGAGGCCGGGACGCCGGTCGCCGGCGTCTTCGTCGGCGGCAGCTTCCCCGACGCACGGCTGCCCGGACGGCTGTCGGCCTGGTGGAACCGGAGATTTCCCGCCAACCGCTGGGCCTCCGACCGCACCCAGCGCGACTTCCTGCGCACGCTGGGCGCCCTGGACGAGGATTTCGGCGACACCGAGATCGTGCTGCGCGGACTGCGGCACGACGTCGAGGAGGCACAGGCCTGGTTCAGCCGCCACCTCGACTCCCCCTCATCCGAGGAGCGCAGGCTCAAGGCGCCGCTGCTGTGCGTGATCGGCGAGCGGGACCGCGCGACCGAGCTCTACCAGGAGCGCTACCGGGAGTGGGGGGCGTTCGCCGACCAGGTGGAGCTGGCCACGATCCCCCGGGCCGGTCACTACTTCCTCAAGCACCAGGCCGCGACCCTGGCCCGGCTGATCGAGGAGCACCTGGACCGCTGGGCCGGCGGCGACCTGCCCGAGCCGGTCGGAGAGGTCGAGATCGCGGGCCGGAGCGCCCGCCGGAGCCTGCGCCGCTTCTACACCGTCGCGGCCGGGCAGACCGTGTCGCTGCTCGGCGCCGCACTGACCTCTTTCGCGCTGGGCGTGTGGGCCTACCAGGAGAGCGGCCGGGTGCTGGACTACGCCCTGATCACCATGCTCGCCCTGTTGCCGTCGCTGCTGGCGGCGCCGTTGGGCGGCGCGGTCGCCGACCGGGTGGACCGGCGGCTGGTCATGCTGGTGTGCGACGGCGTCTCCGCCGCGGCCACCGCGATCCTGGTGATCCTGCTGTGGCTGGGACGGCTGGAGGTCTGGCAGGTGGGGATCATCGCCGGGCTGCTGTCGCTGGTGACGGCCTTCCACCGGCCCGCCTACCTGGCGGCGGTGGCGCAACTGGTGCCCAAGCCGTACCTCATGCAGGCCAACGCGCTGGCGAACCTCGGCACCGGCCTGGGCATGTTCATCGGCCCGCTGGGCGGCGCCGCGCTCATCGCGACGGTCGGGCTGCACGGCGTGGTGGCCGTGAACATCGTCACGTTCCTCGCCGGGCTCGGCACGCTGCTGCTGGTCCGCTTCCCCGACCGGCTGTTCCACCGCCTGGAGGAGTCCTTCGGGCAGACCATCATCGGCGGCTGGCGCTTCCTCGTCCGGCGGCGACCTCTGATGATCATGATCGGGTTCTTCGTCGTGGAGAACTACCTGGGCATGCTGGCCCTGGCCGTGACCGTGCCCGCGGTGCTGTCGTTCAGCGACGTCGCCGGCGTGGGCACGGTGACCGCGCTGCAGGGGGTGGGCGCGGTGGTCGGCTCTCTGATCATGGTGTTCTGGAGCGGCACCGAGCGGCGCGCGATCGGCATGGTCGGCTTCGTGATCGGGTTCGGGGCCGGGGTGCTGCTGGTCGGGCTGCGGCCCTCGCTGGTGCTGGCGGCCTTCGGCGGGCTGATGTCGTGGGCGTTCCTCAGCGTGCTGAACGCGCACTGGCTCGCGCTCATCCAGCTCAAGGTCGGCCTGGAGCTGCAGGGCCGGGTGCTGGCCACCAACCAGATGCTGGCGGTGTCGATGACGCCGCTGGCGTTCCTCACCGCGCCGCTGCTGGCCGACGACGTCTTCGGCCCGCTCCTCGTCCCGGGCGGTGCTCTCGCGGACACGATCGTCGGTGACGTCGTCGGGGTGGGGCCGGGGCGCGGTGTCGGGCTGCTGCTGGCCGTCTGCGGTGCGCTGTTGATGCTCTGGGGCGCGCTGGGGCTGTGGTACCGGCCGCTGCGGCGCATGGAGGACGCACTGCCCGACGCGGTCGCGGGCGCTGAGATCGCCGACGACCTCGACGCGGTCCAGGCCGAGGCCGACGCCGTCCTGCGGGAGGGCGCCGCCCGCGTCGCGGCTCCGGGCCGGCCCTGAGCCGCAGCGTGGCCGAAGACCTTGACGTGTCCGCCTGACCGGGGCGCCTCCACTCTTCGATCCTGGAGTGCTAGGCGCCCCGGTCGCTCCACCGGATCTCGTACGGCTTCAGGGTGAACGCCCTGCCGTCCACGGTCGTGCTCACGGACGCGTTGGAGGTGTTCACCATCACGAGCTGTCCCTCCTGCGCCAGCACCCGCACCTTGGGGTCGGAGGAGGTGACCTTCTCCAGCGTGATCCCCGCGGGGAACCACTTGGTGAAGCCGCTCAGGATGCCCGCCATCGGCAGCTCGGTGCCCTGGCTCGGGTGCCACAGGCAGCCGGGGCACGGCTGGCCGGCCTTTCCGGACTTGCGCTGGGGGCTCCAGTAGAGCGAGGTGGTGGCGCCGCTGGTGGCGAACTCCATCATCGCCACCGTCTGGACGGCGAGGCGGCGCCCCTCGGTCCAGCCGCTGCCCTGCGGCTCGACGTACCACTCGGCCCACCAGACCGGCAGGTCGCTCTTCTGCTTCAACCAGCTGGTGATCGCGCTGAACTTGCCGAGCGCGGTGAACTCGTCGGGGATCAGCCCGGCGTCCTTGGTGGGTGAGGAGCTGTCGACCACGATGAAGTCGGCGCCCTTCTTGTGCGCGAGCCAGTATTCGACCGCGTCCAGGTCACGCTGGTCGACGACTCCCCAGGCCCCCTGGATCTCCGAGTCCTTGTCGTTCTTGGAGCTCACCATCGACATGTACGGCCCGCCGACCTGGATGTCCTTGTTCACCGCCTTCAGCGCGACATAGATCTTGTTGTAGAGCTCGGTGTAGCCCTCCGCGTCCCAGCGGTTGTTCGCGGGGTTCCAGAAACCCTTGAACTCGTTCCACACCATGTAGTGCTTGACGGTCGGGTAGCGCTTGGCCACCGTCACGGCCAGCCTGGCGAAGTCGTCGAAGTGCGCGCGCTTGGGCGCGGTCTCCAGCCGCGTCCAGTCGGTGCGCCCCGCGGTGCCGCCCTTCATCCAGTCCGGGGCGCAGCACAGCGTGATCACCGGGATGGACTGGGAGGCGCCCATGAACTTGATCCGGCCGTCGAGGTCGCGGAAGTCGTACTTGCCCGGAGCGGGCTCCGGGTTGCCCGCGCCCCAGCCCATGATGTGCTGGTTCTGGAGCATGGGCACCCGGCTGAGCAGGTGCGAAGCGCTCTGGGAGACCGGGTCGGCCCGGTTGCCCGCGCTGAACTCGGTGTGGGTGATGCCCCAGCGCGGCCAGCCCGCCACGGCGGGAGGCGGCTCGATCACCGGCGCGGCCTGGCTCGGGGCGATCGTCATGACCTCTCCCCTGGGGATGTCCGGCGTTGACGCGAGCGTGAGTATCCCCACGAGAAGCACCACCGTCACGCCTGTCGCTCCCAGGGCGATCGGCCAGGCCGAGCGCCTTCGCTGGTGCCGTCCGTCAGTCGGTATCACCGGTTCCTCGCTCTCACCGTCAATCCGTTGAAGCGCCAGCAGCCAAGCCGTTGAAGCGTTCCACAGCCCGGGCCGACCCGCCCGGGACCAGGCAAGGCTCACAGCCAAGTGTTACCGGCCGCTCTCTCAGCGTAATCACGGTGACTTTCAGAACGCTTGAATCTTCCATGGCGGTCCGCTCGCCGGCTCATGACCGGGAGCGACCCGCCGCGGCCTGCGGGACCTTCAAGCGCGGTACGGCCCGCGGGCTCCCTCGGCCCGTCCCCGGACATGGCGGAGTCCGCCTCCCGGATTCCGGAAGGCGGTGCTCCCGCTTGCGGACTCAGCCCTCCAGGACGCGGTGGGCCCGCTCGATGAGCGTGGGAACGGACGCGCCGATGTTCTCGAAACCCTCTCCCACGGTCTTGCCCTGCTTGAACCGGGCGTGGATGCCCTCCACGATCACCGCGAGCTTGTAGTTGCCGAACGCCACGTAGAAGTCCAGATCGGCCAGGTCGGCGCCGGAGATCTTGGCGTAGTGG
Organism: Streptosporangium subroseum; assembly: GCF_900188345.1. Taxonomy (GTDB): domain Bacteria; phylum Actinomycetota; class Actinomycetes; order Streptosporangiales; family Streptosporangiaceae; genus Streptosporangium; species Streptosporangium subroseum. The sequence continues at coordinate 169,315 of NZ_FZOD01000003.1, forward strand.
GCGGCGAACTCGCGGGTGTTGAGAAAACCGGGGGCCACGGTGACGCCGGTGGCGACCGGGATCGAGGCGCGTTCGGAGTCGCCGGGATCCTGCCAGTAGGTCAGGGTGAGGCCCAGGTCGGCGAGCGGGTCGCCGAGCGTGGACATCTCCCAGTCGACGACGGCGAGGATGCCGGGCTCCGGCGAGAGCCGTACCAGCGTGTTGTCCAGCCGGTAGTCGCCGTGGACCAGCGTCGAGGCGGAGTGGACGGGCAGGCGCTCGCGCAGGCGGGCCACCAGGCGGTCGTACTCGGGCAGTTCGCCGGTCTTCGACCGCTCCCACTGCTGGCCCCAGCGCTTCAGCTGGCGGGCCATGTAGCCCTCGGGACGGCCGAAGTCGCCCAGTCCCACCTCCTCGTAGTCGATCGCGTGGATGGCGGCGAGCACCTCGGCCAGCCGCTCGGACAGCCGGCGGATCTGCTCGGGGGCGACTCCCTCGACGTCCTCCTCGTTCCGTACGGCCGCGCCCTCCACATGTCCCATGAGATAGAACGGCGCGCCGATCACGTCCTCGTCGCCGCAGAAGGCCACCGGTTCGGGCACGGGGACCGGGGTCGGCGCGAGGGCCGAGATCACCCGCCACTCACGTCCCATGTCGTGGGCGGTCGGCAGCACGTGCCCCAGCGGCGGGCGGCGCAGCACCAGGCGGCGCTCCCGGGTCTCGAGGACATAGGTGAGATTGGACCTGCCGCCGGCGATCAGAGAGATCCCGGTGGGCTCCCCGGCGTCGGGGACGTTGGCGGCCATCCATCCGACCAGACGGTTCCAGTCGATACCTGGGGTGCTCATAGCCCCCAATTAGAACGTCACTCGGGTCGGTGGCGCTAGTCGGAACGCCTTCGCCGACGAGGATCCCGAACGAGATGAGGCCTCGGAAACGGTACGGCTCCGGAAGTCGGCGAATACCCTCAGCTCTTTTATCGCTACATTACGTGCCTGCCCGCATGCTTGGGCTTACGTACACAGGATGTCGTAGGGGAACCCCCCACACCCCGGTAGGAGCTCATGCGCATCTCCATCGTTCGTCCCCGTGACCTCGGAACCTCCGACCTCGACCAATGGCGGGTCCTTCAGGGTGCCGACCCCGCCTTCGACAGCCCCTTTCTGTCGCCGGAGTTCACGATCGCCGTAGGCGCCCTGCAGGATCGCGTGCGGGTCGCGGTGCTGCACGACGGGCCCGACGTCGTGGGATTCCTTCCCTTCGAACGACATCCGATGGGCATCGGCATGCCGGTGGCGGCGGGACTGACCGACGCGCAGGGACTGGTCCACGCCAAGGACCTGGAGATCGATCCACATCAGCTGATCAAGGCCTGTGACCTGGCCGTGTTCGAGTTCGACCACCTGATCCCGGGACAGCCGCTGCTCCAGCCCGGGCATACCCGGCATCCGTCACCGATCATCGATCTCCGGGACGGCTACGCGTCGTACATCGAGACGATCAAGCTGAAGTCCGGCAAGACCTACCGTTCGACGGCCTACAAGACCCGCAAGCTCCAGCGTGACGTGGGGGCGATCCACCACGACTACGCCACCACCGACCTGGCGCCGCTGCACACGCTGCTCGGCTGGAAGACCGACCAGTACCGCCGCACCGGCCGCACCGACAGGTTCGCCAGGCCCTGGATCGTGGAGCTGGTCGAGCGGCTGCTCGCCACCGACACCGAGCACTTCGGCGGGGTCCTGGACATGCTCTACGTCGACGGCGAGCCGGTGGCCGGCCACTTCGGCGTGCGCACCGGCACCACGCTCGCGGGCTGGTTCCCCGCCTACGACACCTCCTACGCCAAATACTCCCCCGGCCTGATCCACCACCTGGCCATGGCCGAGAGGGCCGCCGCGGCGGGGATCCAGATCATCGACATGGGCCGCGGCGAGAAGGAATACAAGGAGAAGCTCAAAAACGGTGAGTACGAGGTGGCGGAGGGCCGGATCGCCCGGCCGAGCGCCGGAGCCGGAGTGCACTGGATGCTTCGGGTGCCGGCCCGCAAGGCGCGGGGAACGGTCCTGTCCAACCCGGCCCTGCGGAACACCGCGGACCGCGTGCTGAAGACCTTCGGCCGCCTGCGCACCTCCATTCAGTCCCCATGAACCGGGGGGCGAGCCGGGCCGCTCACCCGCGTCATCCGATCAGCTGGGCGATCACCGAGACTCCCCGTCTGACCTCGGCGAGCGAGGCGGAGCCGTACCCGATCACCAGGCCGTGCCTGGTCGGTGGGCCGTGGTGGTGCCGCGTCATCCCGTCGAGCAGCACGCCCCGGTCGCGGGCGGCCTCGACCAGGGGCCCGACCGTGTGCGCGGGCAACTCCACCATGACGTGCAGCCCCGCGGTGTCGCCCATGATCCGGGAGCCGAGGACGTCCACGAGCGCGGCGCGGCGCCGTGCGTACTCCAGCCGCATCCGGCGCAGGTGCCGGTCCAGGTCCCCCTTTTCCAGGAGTACGGCCACCGCCTGCTGGACCGGGCCGCTGGTGCGGTCGGCCAGGTCGTCGCGGGTCCGGGCGACGGCGGCGAGAAGGTGTGGCGCGGCGACCAGCCAGCCGACGCCGACGTCGGGCGACAGGGACTTGGACAGGCTGCCGAGTAGGACCACCCGCTCGGGGTCGAGACCGTGGAGGGCGGGCAGCGGGGCGACGTCGTAACGGAACTCGGCGTCGTAGTCGTCCTCCACGACGAGCGCGCCGGTACGGCGTGCCCAGGCGAGAAGGTGTTCCCTGCGCGGGATGGGAAGGCGCCCGCCGAGGGGGTACTGGTGCGCGGGGGTGGTGTAGAGGACACGCAGGTCGCCGGGGAGCCCGTCCACGATGACGCCGTCCTCGTCGACCGGGCAGGGCACGACCTCGGCGCCCCGGGCGGCGAAGACGTTTCTGGCGACGCGGTAGCCGGGGTCCTCGACGCCCGCCCGGTCACCGGGACGCAGGATCGTGGCGGCGACGAGGTCGAGTCCGCTGCCGGTGCCCCGAGTGATCATGATGTTCTCCGCGCCGACGGGGATCGCCCTGGTCCTGCGGAGGTGCTCGGCCAGGGCCTCGCGGAGCCTGGGAAGGCCGTAGGGGTCGGGGTCGACGCCCGGCGGCAGGTCGGCGGCCTTGCGCCACGCCCTGCGCCAGGCCGCCCGGTCGTAGTCGCGGACCCACGGCTGCCCGGGACGCAGGTCGATCATGGTCTCGCCGTGCCGGGGACGGGCGGTCCCGGTGGGCGAGAGGGACGCGAGGGCGCCGGCGGACGCGTCGCCGCAGGTGGGAACGGCGCCGGAACCAGGTCCGGACGGGCCTCCGTGGGAGCCGGTGCGGGAAACGGGTCCGTCGCCGCAGGTGGAAACGGCGCCGGGCCTCTCGCCATATCCGGAAGCGTCTCCGTGCGCCAGGCCGTACCCGGAGCCTGGAGCGGAGTCGGCGGCGACGGGCGGGACATGGACCACCATCTCGGCCACGTAGGTGCCGGAACCGTGGCGGCCGTCGAGCCAGCCTTCGGCGTAGAGCTGCTGGTAGGCCTCGGTGACGACGGTGCGGCTGACGGCGAGCTGCCGGGCGAGGGCGCGGGTGGAGGGCAGGCGCTCGCCGGACTTGAGGGTGCCGTCGCGCATCGCGGTGCGGAGGCGGTCACCGAGCTGGACGGCGAGGGCCGTGGCGGCCCCGCGGTCCACCGAGATGGGCAGGTCGACGGCGGGTCGCGGCAAAGTGGTCTCCCAGAAGTGGCAGCGAGTGGATGTGTTCCTGGTATCCACTTTTTTCTAGGTTAGAGCCATGCTCTCCACGACTCCCCGCACCACCCTCGGCCGCTCGAAGCATCGAGGTCTCACCGACCGCGAGGACCTGTACGCGGTGCTGGACGCCGGGCTGGTCTGCCATCTGGGCGTCGTGGTCGACGGAGCCCCGATGGTCGTCCCCACCGGCTACGGCCGGATCGGAGACACCCTCTACCTGCACGGCTCCACCGGCGCCACCTCCCTGCGGGGCACCGGCGACGTCTGCGTCACGGTGACCCATCTGGACGGCGTCGTGCTGGCCCGCTCGGTCTTCCACCATTCGCTCAACTACCGCTCCGCCATGATCTACGGCCCTCTCCGCCCGGTGGAGGAGGACGAGGAGCGCCTGGCGGGCCTGCGCGCGATCACCGAGCAGCTCGCCCCCGGTCAGTGGGACGCCGCGCGGGAGCCGACCCGCAAGGAACTCGCCGCGACCTCCGTGCTCGCCCTCTCCCTGGCCGAGGCGTCGGTGAAGGTACGGCAGGGCCCGCCGCTCGACGACGAGGAGGACTACGCCCTGCCGATCTGGGCCGGAGTCCTGCCGCTCCACTCGGCCTGGGGCGTTCCCGAAGCCGACCCGGCGATGACCATGGACCTGGACGTCCCCAAACACATCACTTCGCGAATCATGCCCATTCGGTAAGCCCTCCCCGGCAAACCGGCCTCAGGTGCCACACGTCTTCCTAGCGAAGCCCCTCGCCCGGGACCCGGAACGCTGGAGTGCGGCACATGACGTCCATCGAATGGAACCTCCCCGGATACACCGAGCTGCGCGAGCTCGGCGCGGGCGGCGGTGGCCGGGTCGTGCTCGCCCGGCACGACGACTCGGGCGCCCGGGTCGCCATCAAATACCTGGCCGAGCAGCTCAGGGACGACGCGGATTTCCTCGCCCGGTTCCGATCCGAGGCCAGGCTCCTGGTCGAGCTGGCGGACGACAACGTGGTGCAGCTCTACGAATACGTCGAGATGGCCGGGGGCGCCGCCATCGTCATGGAGGCCGTCGACGCCGTCTCTCTACGGGAACTGCTCCGCGAACACGGCTCGACCGGACCCGAGGCGGCCCTGGCCGTGCTCAAGGGCTCGCTCACGGGGCTGGCGGCCGCCCATCACACCGGGCTGGTGCACCGGGACTACAAGCCGGAGAACGTGCTCGTCCAGGCGGACGGCACCAGCAAGCTGGTCGACTTCGGCATCGCCGTACAGGCGGGAGAGATCGACCGGCCCGCGGGCACCCCGCCCTACATGGCGCCCGAGCAGTGGACGGGCGGTCCCGCGTCTCCCGCCACGGACGTCTACGCGGCGACCACCGTCTTCTTCGAGTGCCTGACCGGGCACCGGCCGTACCGGGCGACCGAGCGGGCCGTGCTGATGTACCAGCACCAGAACGCGCCGATCCCGGTGGAGGAGGCGCCCGAGGCGGTCCGGACGCTGATCGCCAGGGGCATGGCAAAAGACCCGGCGGACCGGCCGTCCACCGCCGCCGGGTTCGTGGCCGAGCTGGAGACCGCGGCCGTCGCGGGGTACGGCGAGGACTGGGAGGAGCGCGGACGCCGCAAACTGGCCGCGCTGGCGGCGCTGCTCCCCCTGCTGTTCCGGCTCAACGATCCTCCCGGCCCGGCGGCCGGGACCACGCTGTTCCAGACGGTGCTCGGCACGCTGCGCACGAGGACCACGGGGGTCGCGGTGGGGGCGGGACTGGTGGTGATCGCGGGCGGCCTCGGTGTGTACGCGCTGGCCGGCGACCGGTCACCGCAGGCCCAGAAGATCAATATCGTCGCCGCGGAGCCGTCCCCCGAGGCGGCGGCCCTGGCGCCCCTTTCCCTGCCGACCCCCTCGACGTCCCCTCCGGTCTCCGCCTCGCCGGATTCCTCCGTGTCACCGCCGGAGTCACCTTCCGAGTTCTCCGGGCCCTCCGAGTCCACCGCGGCCGGACCGTCCGGGGAACCGCCGTCCTCCCAGGCCTCCTCCCCGTCCTCTTCCCCTTCCCCCTCGGTCTCGCCACCGGCCTCCCCGTCGGTCTCCCCGTCGCCGAAGCCTCCGGCCAAGACCCCCACCCCGCTCCCCTCGAAATCCCCCGAACCGTCCCCCACGCCCAAGCCTCCGAAGCCGGAGGTGCGCCGGGTGGACGTGCTGCGGGCCAATCTCAACGCGCGGGGCACCGGAGTGGTCTCGGTCTCCGTGGACACCGCGAACACCCGGCAGGTGCGCCTGAGCGTGGTCTTCCAGGCAGGTCAGGCGGTACAGCAGGCCGTCGTGCCCCTGTCCGGGGCTACCAGCTACACGCGGACGGTCAGGTTCGCCTTCGCGAAGGTGGCCTGCGGGTCGACCTGGAGCGTCATGGCGACCGGCGATCCGTCCGGAGGCTCAAGCGGCGCGAACGGCAGGACTCCCGCGTGTCCCAAACCGACACCGAAGCCCACGGCCACCCGCACCGTCAAACCGACGCCGAAACCAACGGCGACCCGCACGGCCAGACCGACACCGAAACCAACGGCGACCCGCACGGCCAGACCGACACCGAAGCCGACGGTGACCCGCACGGCCAGACCTGAGCCGAAGCCCACCGCGACCCGCACGGTCAAGCCGAGGCCGGCGACGACCCGCACGGTGCAGACGGAGCCGAAGGCGACGGTCGCCCGTACGATCCCTGCCGCCCCCGCGCCGCCGTCATCGAAGGACACGGTCAAGACGTCCACGGAACGCACCTCCTGACCGCGATATCGCAGGACAGGGACTGATCACTCTGGCTTTGTGGGCTGTTTCGTGATTGATAACGAGAACACGATCGTCTATCGCTAAGCTACGGTTCGTCTGTTATGGGTGGGGGCCCAGGCAACTGAGGAGACGGTTATGCACGGCACGTCGTCAAGTTGGCGAATCCCCGGATACACCGAAATCCGCGAGTTGGGCGCCGGCGCCGGCGGCTCCGTGGTGATGGCACGGCACGACGCCGACGGCGTCCTGGTGGCGATCAAGTACCTGTCCGACGAACTCCGCAACGATGTCGCGTTCGTGGCACGTTTCCGGCAAGAGGCGCGGGTGCTCAACACCCTGGACAGCCCTCATTCCGTCCAGTTGTACGACTACGTCGAAACCGGCGAGGGCTCGGCCATCGTCATGGAACTGGTGGACGGTGTCGCCCTGCGCGCGCTCCTGCGCTCCGAAGGGCCGACCGGCCCGGAGGCCGCGCTGGTCGTGCTCAAGGGCTCCCTGCTGGGGCTGGCCACCGCGCACACGGCCGGAGTCGTGCACCGCGACTTCAAGCCGGAGAACGTGATGGTCGACGCGAGCGGCATGAGCAAGCTCGTCGACTTCGGCATCGCGGTCCGCGCCGGCGACGGTGAAGCCCCGGCCGGCACGCCGCCCTACATGGCGCCCGAGCAGTGGCTGGGAGGTCCCGCCGGGCCGTCGACCGATGTCTACGCCGCCACCGTCGTGTTCTTCGAGTGCCTGACCGGCGCCCGGCCCTTCCGCGCCACGAACATCGCCGCGCTGGCCCGGCAGCACCAGGTCACGCCACCGCCCATCGAGGAGGTGCCACCACCCCTGCAGGGGCTGGTGGAGCGGGGCCTGGCCAAGGACCCGGCCGACCGGCCGCCGACCGCCGCCGCCTTCCTCACCGAACTGGAGGCCGTCGCCGCCGATGCCTACGGGCCGGAGTGGCAGGAGCGCGGCCGTCGCCGCCTGGCCGGGGTCGCTCTGCTCCTGGCCTCGCTGTTCCCCCTGGGGCAGGCGCCGGCTTCGGGAGTCGCCAACACCTCCCTGGCCCAGACGGACCTCGGTGAAGGCGGAGGCCGGCGCTGGAGCCGGAACCGGAGCCGAAGTGGTAACGGGGGAACGTCCCTGGGCGGCAAGCTGGGGGTCAAGGTCCTGGTCGGCCTCGGATTCGTCGCGGCGATCAGCGGCGTGACCGCGGTGCTGGTCAACGCCGGTGACGTCACCGAAATCCAGACGCAGGGCACGACCACCACGCAGGAACCGTCCCCCTCGGAGCCGGTGGAGACGATCATCCCGGCCGAGGACACCGCCGAGCCCACCGAGGAGCCCACGGAGGAGCCGGCCGAGGAAACGCCCGAACCGACACCCACCGCGGCACCCACCGTGGCCGGCCCTCCGCCGGCGCCGCCCACCGGCAATCCGCTTCCGAACCCCAAACCGCCGGTGAAACCCACCAAGAAACCACCGGTCAAACCGACCAAGAAGCCACCGGTCAAACCGACGAAACCCCCCGTGAAACCTTCGCCGACCCCCTCCGGCGTGGACATCTCCGACATCGGCGTCCCGGCCGCTCCCTCGACCCGCCCGGCGACGACCCCACCGGCGACTCCGCCGCCGACGGTCGCCCCCACTCGGCCGGTACCGCCGCCACGGCCCACGAGGCCTCCGCGACCGACCAACACCCCGACCGAGGAGAACCCCTCGCCGCCGCAGACCACTCCCCGCGGCGTGGAAAACCCGCCGGAGCAGAACGCCCCCGAGTCCTCGGAAGGAACCCCCCGGAAAGGGATCATCGCTTCGCTCGGCATCGGGACGGCCGCCCCGGCACTCCTCACCCTCAAGCTGATGACGAACGACGCCGTTCCGTTGACACTGACGGTGACACGCGGCGCAGTCGACCCCCGGTAGAGCGGCGTGGTCGGCCCACAGTAGAGATGGCAGTAAATGGCTGAACGAGCACGATCATGAGCACCGACGGGGCGAACATCGCCGGATTCCGGCTGGCCGGCCGCACCTGGGCCGACGATCTGGGCACCTGGTCGTCGGCTGTCTCGGCCGACGGACGACCCGGGACCGCGCTCAGGTTCGATCCACGACTGATCACCGATCGCGCGACCCGTGACCGGCTGGTCGCGGCCGTGGTCGCGGACCGCAGGCTGGCCCAGAGCGGCCTGACCGGGCTGGTCCCGATCGCCGATCTGATCACGGCCCAGGACGAGGTCTGGCTGCTCACCGCCGAACCGGTCAGCCCGAACGTGGCCGATCTGCTGGCCGACGAACCCGGGATCCCGCGACCCGACGCGGGCAGCGCGGCCACCATCCTCGTGGAGATCGCGCAGACGCTGCTGGCCATACACGCCGCCGGGCTCGCCCACGGGGCGCTGCATCCCGGCACCGTGGCGATCGCCCCGGACGGCTCGGCTCTGCTCGCCGAACGGGGGCTGGCCGACGCGCTGCTCGGGCGGCCTCCCGCTCCCGAGCGGGACGTGACGGCCTGGGCCTCGCTCGCGCGGGGCCTGGCCGCCAGCTGGGCCGCGGCCGATCCCCGATCGGCCGCCCTGCTCGAACGAGCGGCGGCCACGGCCTCCACCCTCGGACTCACCCCGGCTCGCGACACCCTGCTCTTGGGGCGTGATCAGCTGCCGCCGGGGTTCGTCACCCGCGACAGGCTGATGGAGATCCTGCGTCGGCGGGCAGAACGCGACATGCCCACCCAGGTCGGGCAGCCGGCGCGGATGCCGGTCATGCCGGACGAGGGAGACATCGTCACCCTGCTGAAGGATCCGAGGGCCGGCGAGCCTCCCACCGAAGACGTGATCATGCGGTTCGGCCCGGGGGTGCCGGTGGACACCACGGCCGCCCAGATCTGGCGGGCCGGCCGGGACCAGCAGCGGACCGAGCTGCCCGCGGCCGGGCTCCGGAGCGGCGGGGCTCCACCCAGGCAGCGGCGGGCCCGCACGATACTCGCCTCGGTGATCCTCGCGCTGATGATCGTGGCCGGGCTGGCGATCTGGCTGTTCCGTGGCTCGTCGGTGCCTCTGGCGGTGACCAAGGTGGACGTGATCGCCCCCAAGGCGGCGCAGAAGTGCGACACGACCGTCAAAATCTTGGGCGTGCTCTCCACCAACGGCTCGGCCGGAGAGGTTCGCTACCAGTGGAAGCGGAGCGACCGCAAGGCCCCGATCTCCCAGACCGACCAGCTCGTGGCCGGGGAGACCTCGCACGAGGTGAGTCTGGAGTGGACGGTCAAGGGCGAGGGAAGTTTCAAGGGGACCGCCACGTTGCAGGTGATCTCTCCGCTCCCCGACGGTAAGAAGCTCCAGGACAAGGCGACTTTTACCTACAAATGTTCATGAGTGGGGCACAAGGTCAACAATGCACTGCTAAGCGGTTCTTACTACTCTGGCGGCCATGACCACGCAGACCCCACCCGGCTGGTACCCCGACCCCTACGGCTCGCCACAGTTGCGCTGGTGGGACGGGAGTCAGTGGACCGACGCCACGCATCCCGGGGACGCCCCCGCCGGGCAGCCCGTGTCCCAGGCGCCGCAGACCGGATCTTCGTCCCAGCCGGCAGGGCCTCGCTCGGCGGAGCTTCACTCCAGCCCTACCCGCCCTGCTGATTCTTTCGGATCCGGCGGGCCCGCCGGACCGCCGTCCGAGCCTCGGGAAGGCACGGGGCAGTGGGGCCAGCAGACCATTCCGGCGCCGGAGGGCGCCCGCATGGATCAGCCGCACTGGGGCGCGCCGTCCAGCGGCAACACGATGCAGATGCCCGCTCCCGCGTTCGGGTATCCGTCGGGCCCGCCGCCACGCAAGAAGAGCCCGTTGCCGTGGATCCTGGGCGGCAGCGGAGTGGTGGCTCTGATCGTCGTCATCGTGGTCGCCGCGATGTTCCTGATGAACCCCGATTCCACGCCCACCGCGAGCGATGTCACCCCGCCGCCCTCGACGACGCAGGAGCCGAGCTCCGAGCCGCAGCCCGAGACGACGATCCCGCCGTCCATCCCGGATCAGCAGAACAGCGCTCCCCCGCTGCCCCAGCCGCGGGACGGACGCGTACAGGACCCCGAGACCGGCCTGTCCTACGCGTTTCCCGGCTCACCCTGGCAGGTGCCCACGAGCGTCGCCCCCGACCCGCTCTCGTTGACGTGGAACACCGCGGCCGTCGCGGTCTCCCAGAACGACTTCGACGGCAAGGGCGGCAACTGGCTCGGCAACATCTTCACCGGCGGGCTTCCCGAGGGACTGCCCTACGGCGGGGTCGACAGCATGCAGGCGACCGCGGCGACGTTGCTGAAAGCCGTCGAGCCGGTCTACTACAGCCCCGAGCATCTGCGGAAGACCGTCCAGGACAAGGCCATCAAGGTGAGCGGCAAGGACGCCTGGCTGCTCATGGTCGATCTGGACTTCTCCAAGGAGTCCGAGGCCAACGGCTGGAAGTGGAAGAAGGAGCGAGCCGCTTTCGTGATCGTGGACCGGGGAGCCTCCGCCCCTCCGGCGCTGGTCTACCTGTCCGTGCCGGACAATCTCGACGTGTCGGTGGCCAACCGAGTTGTCGAGTCGCTCAAGCTCTCCTGAAGGGAGTACTACCCTGAAGGCTATGAGTGATCTGCTGGTCTGGATCGATTGCGAGATGACCGGGCTCGACCTTGGCCGTGATGCGCTCGTCGAGGTGGCCTGCGTGGTCACCGACGGCGAGCTGAACCAGCTTGACGAGGGTGTGGACGTGGTCATCAAGCCTCCGCCCGAGTCGATTGAGCAGATGTCGGAGGTGGTGCGGGAGATGCACACGGCCTCCGGCCTGCTGGACGTGCTGGGTGGCGGCGTCACGCTGGCCGAGGCCGAGACCATGGTGATCGAATACATCAAGAGCCATATCCGGGAGCCCAAGAAGGCTCCGCTGTGCGGCAACTCCATCTCCACCGACAGGTCGTTCATCTCCCGTGACATGCCTGCCGTGGACGCGTTCCTGCATTACCGGATGATCGATGTCTCCTCGGTGAAGGAGTTGGCCCGGCGGTGGTACCCCCGGGTCTACTTCGCCTCGCCCGAGAAACAAGGTGGACATCGGGCTCTGGCCGACATCACCGAGAGCATCAGGGAGCTGCGCTACTACCGCGCGGCGGTCTTCGTGGCCCAGCCAGGACCCGATTCCGCGACCGCCCGGGAGCTGGCGGAGAGCGTTTCCACCCGCACCCCCTGAGCCTCCGCCGGAAACCCGGTGCGAAACGACTCCCAGAAACCGCTATGCTTTTTCATGTGCTGCTGCGGCAGACATGGTGGGTGTAGCTCAGCTGGTAGAGCGCTAGGTTGTGGTCCTAGATGTCGCGGGTTCAAGTCCCGTCACTCACCCCAGAAGAACGGCCGGTCCTACGGGATCGGCCGTTCTGTTTTTCCGGACCATCCACTTGCCACCAAAAATGGATATAGCGGGTTATGCTCGCTGCTATCGCTACGCCGTAAGACCGGGGGTATCGGCGACCTGACCGTGTTGGCTGCCACGGAGGCCGGATGAGAGTCGACGATGCCCCGTTCGACGCCGAACCCAGAGTCGTGACGGGCTTGAGCAGGCGCGAGACCGAGGTCATGGAACTGATCGCGACGGGTCGCTCCAACGGGCAGATCGCCCAGCACCTATTTCTCAGCGAAAAAACCGTGAAGAACCACGTAAACCGGATATACGCCAAACTCGGCGTGGACTCGCGGGTCACCGCGATCGGCCTCTGGCTGGAGCGAGCCGCCCACGAGGAGCCGCCGCGCTTCCCGGCCGAGAGACGACTTCCCAGCTGACAGGTTCCAGCAGGTTCCAGGCCGAAAGGCGGCCTCCCGGCCGAGAGATGAGCTCCAGGCGGGCAGGCTCCTCCCGGCCGGCAGACGGCCTCCTGGCCGCCGGGTGACCTCCGGGCCGACCGGCGAACCTCGGGCCGGCAGGCGGGCACCGGGCCGCTAGGCCGACAGTCGCACGTCCCTGAAGGACTCCAGGGCCCGGTCGATGGCGGACACGCCCTCTCCCAGCTCGTCAGGAGTGACCGAGAGCGCCGGACGGAGCCGCACCGACCGCTCGCCACACGGCAGGACGAGCACCCCCTCGTTCTCCCTGAGGGAGGCCACCAGGAGATCGCGCTCCGCCGGGTCCGGCAGGTCGAAGGCGCACATCAGCCCGCGCCCGCGGGCGTTCTCGACCAGGTCGGGGAAGCGCGCCTGGACCTTCAGCAGCGCGGTGAGAAGCTCGCCGCCGAGCTCCCCGGCACGCGGGATCAGGCCGTCGCGCTCCACGATCTCCAGCATCCGCCGGGAGCGGACCATGTCGACCAGCCCGCCGCCCCAGGTCGAGTTGATCCTGCCGCTGACCTGGAACACGTTGTCGGGCACCAGGTCGACCCTGCGGCCCGCCATGATCCCACCCACCTGGACCTTCTTCGCGAAGGCCACGATGTCGGGGCGCACGCCCAGCTGCTGGTACGCCCAGGGAGTGCCGGTGATCCCGGCTCCGGTCTGCACCTCGTCCATGACCAGGAGCGCGTCGTGCTCGTGGCAGAGCCGCTCCATCGCCAGCAGGAACTCGGCTCGCAGGTGGTTGTCGCCGCCCTCGCCCTGGATGGGTTCGGCGATGAAGCAGGCGATGTCGTGCGGGTGCCGCTCGAAAGCCGCCCGTGCCTGGGCCAGGGCCCGCTCCTCGGCCGCCTCGACGTCACCGAGGTGGATCCCCGGCACCTCGATCCGAGGCCAGTCGAACTTCGGGAAACGGTCGGTCTTGACCGGGTCGGTGTTGGTCAGCGAGAGGGTGTAGCCGCTGCGCCCGTGGAAGGCGCGGGTGAGGTGGAGCACCTTGGTGCCCAGCTCCGGGGATCGCCCGTTCGCCTCGTTGTGGCGGCTCTTCCAGTCGAAGGCGCACTTCAGCGCGTTCTCCACGGCGAGCGCACCGCCTTCCACAAAAAACAGGTGCGGCAGCTCGGGGTCGCCGAGGACACGGGTGAACGTCTCGATGAAGTCGGCGAGGTGGCTGGTGTAGAGATCGGAGTTGGCGGGCTTGTTCGCGGCGATCCTGCCGAGCATGGCCAGGAAGTCCGGATCATCGTCGAACGGGTTCACGCCCAGGGGCGCCGAGGCGAAGAAGGTGTAGAAGTCCAGGTAGCTCCGGCCGGTGCGGGCGTCGACGAGCCGGGAGCCCCTGCTCCGTTCGAGGTCCAGCACCAGCCGGTAACCGTCGACGAGCAGATGACGAGCGAGACAGCCGTGTACATCCATGTCCCCTCCACGTTGACCTGAACAGATGATCCCCCGTTCATGACGCGTCTATACGGAAATCTTACGCAGACATCCCGGTCTCTGTGAAGATTATCCGGCCGTCAAGCGGGATGAGGTCTTCCCGAAGGGCCGTAGGAACCGATTCCCCTCACCCTGAACGCCAGTGCCAGCAGGGAGATCCCGTACACGAGCGCCATGGCGCCGATGAGCCAGGCGATGGCCAGCGCGCCCGTGGCGGGCCAGAGGAACAGCAGGATGCCGAACAGCACCGCCAGCACGCCGCTGATGATGAACATCCACTCTCCCTCCACGGCCCTGCGGAGCATGATCGCCGCGACGACCTCCAGGATGCCGACGACAACGGCCCAGGTCGCGATGAGAAGCAGCAGGATGAGCGCGGTGATCCCCGGCCAGAACAGGACCAGAAGACCGATCAGGATGCTGCCGACGCCAGAAAAGATCGTCCAGCCCCGAGAACCTCCCCTGCCCGAGCTGAACAGCTCGAAGATGCCGTTGACGATGGCGTACGCGCCGAAGACGGCGACCAGGACGAAGAGCGTGATGCCCGGCCAGACGATCGCCACCAGACCGAACAGGATCGCGCACACGCCACGAATCAGGTACACCCACCAGGTATGAGCCAGCTCTTCCATGTTCCCTCCCCATGTGCTCGATTCCTTTCCGGAAGATCACCACTCTGAGACCACAATTCGGTTAAATCAGAGCTACCGTCCGTTTCAGGACATATAGCCGTTAGATCGCCAGGAGGATGCCCGGTGTCCCTTCACGAGTCCGCCATCGACATGCGGGACGAGCTTGTCCGCCTCCGTCACGCCCTGCACCGGGAGCCCGAGCTGGGTCTCGACCTGCCGCGCACCCAGGAGAAGGTGCTGGAGGCGCTCGCCGGTCTCCCCCTGGAGGTACGGCTCGGCGACGGGCTGAGCTCGATCACCGCGGTGCTGCGAGGCTCCCAGCCGGGTCCGACCGTGCTGCTCCGGGGCGACATGGACGCCCTGCCGGTCTCCGAGCGCAGCGGCGCGGCGGTCACCTCGCAGGTGGACGGCCGGATGCACGCGTGCGGCCACGATCTGCACACCACCATGCTGACCGGGGCGGCACATCTGCTGGCGGCCAGGCGTGACCGGCTCGCCGGAAACGTGCTCTTCATGTTCCAGCCGGGCGAGGAGGGTCAGGGCGGCGCGAAGATCATGATTGACGAGGGCCTACTGGACGCGACGGGCGAGCGCCCGGTCGCGGCCTACGCCCTGCACGTGATCAGCTCGGTGATTCCCCAGGGAATGTTCGTCACCAAGGGCGGGCCGATGATGGCCGCCGCCGACAAGCTCATCGTGACCGTGCGCGGCGCCGGCGGACACGGCTCGTCGCCGCACCGCGCCAACGACCCGATCCCCGCCGCCTGCGAGATGGTCACCGCGCTGCAGACCATGGTGACGCGGGGGTTCGACGTGTTCGACCCGGTGGTCGTCACCGTCGGGAGTTTCCACGCGGGCACCGCCGACAACATCATCCCGGAGGAGGCCCGGTTCGAGGCGACGATCCGGTCGTTCTCCGCCGCCGCGCACGCGCGGATCCAGGAGCGGGCGGTGACCCTGGTGAAGGGCATCGCGGCGGCCCACGGGCTGGAGGTGGACGCCGACTACGACGTGAACTACCCGGTCACGGTCAACAACCCCACCGAGGCCGACTTCGTGGGCTCGACCGTCCGCGAGGTGTACGGCGAGCACCGGTTCCTCACGGCCCCCCAGCCGTTCACCGGCTCGGAGGACTTCTCCTTCGTCTGCGACCAGGTGCCTTCGGCGTTCGTGGCGCTCGGCGCGTGCCCGGCGGACGCCGATCCGGGCAAGGCCGCCTACAACCACGCCCCGGAGGCATCGTTCGACAACGCGGTGCTTCCCGACGGCGCCGCGCTCCTCGCGGAACTCGCGATGCGCCGCCTCGAACGCGTCGCCGTCTGACCGGACCTGAGCTCGCGACGCGCCACCCCGGACGCGTCGCCGTCCGGCCGGAGCTCGCGGCGCCGTCCCGGACGTGGTGCGCGCGGACCTTCCCGGAGCTCGCGGCGCGCCGTCTCGGACGCGTCGCGAGCCGACCGGCCCCGTCGGCGCACTACGTCGCCGCGTACACCACCAGGGACACCGCGACGTACTGGGCCACGTAGGCGGCGACGGTGAAGGCGTGGAAGACCTCGTGGAAGCCGAACCAGCGCGGAGAGGGGTCGGGGCGGCGCAGGCCGTACACGACTCCGCCCGCCGTGTAGAGCAGCCCGCCCGCCAGGAGCAGAACCACCGCGACCGCTCCCGCGCCCTCCACCAGTTGGGGCAGCACGAAGACGGCCGTCCAGCCGAGGCCGATGTAGAGCGCGGTCGACAGCCAGCGGGGCGCGCCGATCCACAGCACCCGGAACAGCACCCCGGCGATCGCGCCGGTCCAGATCACCCCGAGCACCACCGCACTGGCCGGCCCGTCCAGGGCGAGCAGCGCGAACGGGGTGTAGGTGCCCGCGATGATCAGGTAGATGTTGGCGTGGTCGAGGCGGCGCAGCACCTCCGCGAGGCGCGGGGAGAGCGTGCCGCGGTGATAGGTGGCCGAGACGCCGAAGAGCAGGCCCGAGGTGATCGCGTAGATCGCGGCGGCCAGCCGTGCCTGCGGGACGGGCCCCAGCGCGACGAGGACGAACCCCGCGACGAGCGCGAGGGGAAGGGCCGCGGCATGCAGCCAGCCGCGGAGGCGAGGCTTGATGGGCTCCGGGAGGGCGAGTCTTTCGGTGCCGATCGTGGTCATAAACCTACGGTACCGTAAGTTACGTCACCGTAGGTTGTGATCTGCCATACACGGACACCGGGCTTCCCGGACGGGAGGAAGCACGTTCGGCTCCGGGACGCGCCTGTGTGGCCGGTGACGGCTTCCGGGAGGAAGGGACGAGTTCGGGCTCCGGGAGGCGCTCGCGTGGCCGGTGACGGCTTCCCGGAGGGGGACGGCGTCCTGCTCCGGAACGGGTCGGCGTGGCCGGCGACCTCCGGGCGTGGCCGCGCGCGAAAGCCAGAGGGCTAGAGCGCCCGCAGGAAGCGCGCGGCGATGGGGACGGCCGCCTGCGCGCCGCTTCCGCCGTTCTTCACAAAGACGGCGAAGGCCAGCTTTCCCCGGTAGCCGATGAACCAGGCGTGCGTCTCCTGCCCGTTCACCTCGGCGGTCCCCGTCTTGCCCGCCGTACCGGCGGGAAGGTTGGCGGAGGAGGCGGTGCCGCTCGACACGACCTCCCGCATCATCGTGCGCAGGCCCGCGGCCACCCCGGGCGGCAGGGCGACCGTGTCCTCCGGCTCCGCGGCACGTTTCATCATGGACGGCTGGTGCCAGGATCCGTTCTGTACGGCCGCCGCGGCCAGGGCCATGCAGAGCGGGCTGGCCACCACCGAGTTCTGGCCGATGGCGTCGGAGCGGAGGTCGTCGACGTCTCCGTGGGGTTCGATCCTGCCGCAGACCCCCGGGCCCTTGATGTCCTGGTTGAATCCGAACAGCTCGGCGGCTTTCACCAGGCCGCCGGCCGAGAGCCTCAGGATCGACTGCTCGACGAAGGTCGTGTTGCAGGAGACCGCGAAGGCGCCGGCCAACGTGATGGTTCCGGGGGCGGCGTCCCCTCCGGCGTTCCGGATCGACTGGCCGTTCGGAGGGGTGTAGGTCGCGGGGCACCGTACCGGTGAGTCCGCGCTCAGGCCGGCGGAGAGCAGGGCGGCGGCGGTGATCACCTTGAACGTCGAGCCCGGGGGGTAGTAGCCGCGGAAGGCGCCCTCCCCGCCCAGCCGGTCGGCGACCGCGAGCACCTGGCCGGTGTCGGCCTGGATCGCCACGATCGCCGCCGGCCTGTCCACGCCGTCCAGCGCGCGGGCCGCCGCGGCCTGGATCGGCCGGGAGAAGGTGGTCTTGATCTGCTTGGCGTTCGGCGGCGGGAACGTCACCAACTCCTCGGTCCTCCCGTCCGCCGCGACGGCTTCCAGGACGTAGCCGCTCTCGGTCGCCCCCACGTCGGCGTTGAGCCCGCCGAGATAGTCCTCGGCCCCGCTGTCGCGCGGGAACCGCACGCCGGAACGGGTGACCAGCTCGACCCCCGGCGCCGGAACCTCCCTGAACCGGAGCCGCCCGCCGTCCTTGAGCGCCGGGTGCAGCGTCTCCGGCGTCCAGAGCACCTTCCACCTGCCGTCCCGCAGGGCCAGGCGCAGCGTCGAGGCGAACGCCCAGTTCCCGAGGTCCTTGATCCCCCTGACTCCCTGGAACGGCAGCTCCGCCCGCTCGCCCTGCCGCTTCAGCGTGCCGGGGGTGAGCGTGAGCGACTCGATGTCCAGATCGCGGCTGAAGGCGAGGTGCCGCTCGACGAAGTCGGAGGGGGCGTCGGCGACCAGGCGGCTCATCGTGGAGATGTCGCTGTCCTGCCAGGCACTCAGGTAGGCCTCGGCCGTCTCCTCGGGACCGGCCGCCGCCGGAGAGCCCGGTTCCGGCCCGGTGGGCCGTACCAGAACGTAGACGCCCGCCCCGCTGACAAGGAGCACGACGATGATGAGCACGAGGACCGCTCGACTACGCATACGGTTTCTCCCATGGATTTCTCCCCGGGTGTATATCAGACGAAAGAGGCTCAAATCTGATGGTCAGGCGGGAATTGAAGGGGCCGATGCCGGGCCGTTATCCGGTCACCTTCGGCGAGGTCGACCTTCTACAGGACCTGGACCGTTCCTCCGGCTGGGTGATCTCCAAGGACGGCGTCCCGCAGTCCTACGTGGACCTGGACGACGCCACCTACCTCGACTTCGAATACGTCCAGCTGATGGCCGTCGTGATCGACCTTCTCGGCGAGGGCCCGCTGGACGCCGTGCACGTGGGCGGCTGCGCCTGCACCCTGCCCCGCTACGTCGCGGCGACCCGCCCCGGATCCCGGCAGATCGTCGCCGAGCCGGACGGGGACCTCGTCCAGCTCGTCAGAGACCAGCTCCGGCTCAAGTCGGTGCCCCGGCTCAAGGTCAAGATCCTCGACGGCCGTACGGCCACCGCCGGGCTCCAGGACGACTCGGCCGACCTGATCGTGCTGGACGCCTTCAGCGGCGCCGCGATGCCGCTCGACCTGGCCACCTCCGAATACATGGGTGACGCCGCCCGCGTCCTGCGCCCGGACGGCACCCTTCTGGTCAACATCGCCGACGGCAAGGGCCTGGCCTTCGCCCGCCGGATGCTCGCCACCATCCGGGGCACCTTTCCCCAGGTCGCCCTGCTCGCCGAGCCCGGCGTCATGCGGGGACGCCGCTTCGGCAACCTCATCGTCGCCGCCTCCCACCTCGATCTCCCCTTCGCCGGCCTGACCAGGAAGGCCGCGGGCGGCCTCACCCAGGCCCGATGCGTGTACGGCGACGAACTCGTCAAGTTCATCGCCGGGGCCCGGCCGCTGAACGACGGCGACGCCGTGATCATCCCCGTCCCGCCGCCCGCCGTCTTCGGCTGACCGTACGGTCTCCCGTCCCGTCCCGTCCCGTCCCGCCGCCCGCCGTCTTTGGCTGACCGTACGGTCTCCCGTCCCGTTCAGCCGAGCGTGGGCACCCAGGCGCGCACCCGCGTGCCCTCGCCCGGTCCGCCCGACACGTCCAGCCCGCCGCCGAGGGCGGTCATCCGGTCGGCCAGCGCGCCCAGCCCCCGGCGACCGGTCGCGTCCAGGTCGAAGCCTCTCCCGTCGTCTAGGACGACCGCCTGGAGCCGGCCGGCGGACTGCGTCAGCCGCACCTCGATCCGGGAGGCCGCGGCGTGCTTGAGCGCGTTGGCGATCGCCTCGCTCACCGTGAAGTACAGCGCGCCCTCGACCTGGTCGGGGAAGCGCCGTGCGCGCAGGTCCGGGTCGGCCGCCACCGTCGTGGCCACCGGCAGGCGTGAGCAGCGTTCCTCGACCGCCTCCACCAGGCCGCCCTGGCTGAGCACGGACGGGTGGATGCCGGCCGCCAGCTCCCGCAGGTCGTTGAGGGTCTGGCGGGCCTGCTCGCGCAGGAGCGCCAGGCTGTCGGCCCCTCCGCCGGTCGCGCGGGCCAGCTCCAGCCCGGCGATCAGCGCGACGAGCTGCTGCTGTGCCCCGTCGTGGATGTTGCGCTCGATCCGCCGGCGTTCGGCCTCCTGCGCGTTGACCAGCCGGGTCACCAGCCCCGCGTTCTGGATCGCCAGCCCGATCGGCACCGCCAGCGCGTCGAGCAGCCTCCGGTCCTCGGCGGTGAAGCGCCCGGCCGTCCTGGGGCCGCACGCGATGTGTCCCAGCCCGGCCGGAACGGTGAGCACGGCCACACCCTCCTCCCGCCCCGCCACCACCCGCGTGCCGTCCGCGAGCGCGACGGCCGCCCACCGCGTCTCCAGCCCCGCCCGTACGGCCCCCGCCAGCCTGCCCAGCTGCTCCACCGGCTCGGCCTCCTCCAACCCCGGGCCGAGCTCCGTCAGGAGCTCGTCCACCGTCGGCCGGAGGTCGAAGACCAGGAAGAACTTCGAGCCCCTGATCCCCACCCGGAGGTCGAGCAGGTTGTGCCGGAACACGGCCACCACGATCACGGCGGGCAGCGTGGCCATGGCGACGATGACACCGGCCCAGCGCGCCGTCTCGCTCTCCCCCGCCAGGAACAGCGTCAGCACGAATCCCCCCAGGGTGACCCCGGAACCCGCGACCATCCAGCGGAGCCGGCTGCGCTCGGTGGAGGTGCTGCGCCACCAGCGGCGGATCAGGGAGACGAGCACCGACAGCCCCACCAGGAAGGTGACAAGCTGTCCCGTCCCGGCCACGAACGCCGCGAGCAGACCGGCCATCCCGCCGAGTCCCAGCGGGTTGCCACCGCCATCGGGGAAGGCGCCGGCCCAGACCTCGTCCGGGGCCAGGAGCACGCCCAGACAGTGGGCGGTGATCGACGCCGCGGCGATCCAGACGCCCGCGCGCCAGCCCCGCGAGGGCAGATGCCCGTCAGGGAACAGCAGGGGGACGAAGACCCAGGTCAGGCCGTAGAAAATCGTGTACAGAGACGCCAGCAGGGCTCCGAGGACGGGTATGAACCCCTCACCGGCGTCGTTCCTCACCAGGAGACCCACCCCGAGGCCTCCGAGGCCCAGGCAGACGGCGGAGGCCAGCAACAGCCAGCCGTAGACGTTGTCGGGCCGCCTGACCGCGATGAGCCAGCCGACCGCGGGCAGGAGCATGCACGCCGCGCCGAACAACCACTCGGTGATCGGCAGGGGCCAACCGGCCGACAGCACCTCACCCGCGACGATCCCGGCCGCCGCCGCCCCGGCCATCGAGGCGGCGAGCGCGCGGGCCGGGGCGGTGGAGTTCATGGAAGGCAGGGTGACCTACCGGACGGGCCGCCGTCCATGAGGTTGTCCGCACAGTCGGTGTGGTTCGCCGCACCCCGGAAGACGGAGGTCCGCCGGATGGTGCGGCGCCATGGCCCGTCCTAGTTTCGGATCAAGGCCGCCGGGAGGCGGCCCGACACCCGAGACACACGTCATCCGAGATAGGAGCCTTTCGTGCGGTTACCGTTCCGATCGACGCGCTTCCTGACCCTCGCCGTCGTCACGGCGGCCGTCCCCTTCACCTCGCTCGCGGGTGGCGGACAGCCTGCGACGGCGTCCACGGCCCAGGTGGTCACCGTCGCCCCGGAGATCCCCGACAGCCCGGCCGGCCGGCAGCTCCGCTGGTTCCTCGACGCGCCGAGCCGTGCGCCTCTGACGGAGAGCGAGCTCGGCGAGCACGTGAACGCCGCGTATCTCCAGGCCCTGACGGTCGACGGCTTCAACGCGTTTCTCAAGAACGCGACCGGGTTCCAGCTGGAGGAGCTGACCACGGTGACACCGACGGCCCTGGTGGGCACGGGGGCGATCGGCAGCCAGAAGTTCGTCCTCCAGCTCCGCGTGGACGCGGCAGGGAAGATCAACCTGATCGGGGCGACGCCCCCCGCGCCGCCCATCCCCGCCTCCCCCACGAGCTGGAAGCAGCTTGACACCCGGCTCCGCAAGGCCGCCCCCCAGGTGGGCTTCCTCGCGGCCGAGATCGACTCCCGGGGCCGCTGCGAGGTCGTCCACGCGGTGAACCCGGACAGGGCGCAGCCCCTGGGCTCGATCTTCAAGCTCTACGTGATGGGCGCCGTGGCCGAGAAGATCCGCGACGACAGGCTGAGCTGGAACACCAAGCTCACGATCAGACCCGAGTGGAGGAGCACGGGCGAGGGCGGCCTGGCGGAGCGGCCGGACAACAGCACCGTCACGGTCCGCGAGGCGGCCAAGCTGATGATCTCGATCAGCGACAACACCGCCACCGACCTCCTCATCCACACGGTCGGACGCGGGGCCGTCGAGTCCACGGTGCGCCGGTGGTCGGGCCACGCCAAGCAGAACGTCCCCTTCCTCACCACGCGCGAGCTCTTCCTGCTCAAGGGCGTCAACTACCCCGGACAGGCCAACGCCTATCTGGCCCTGCGCCCGGCCAAGAAGGCGGCCTACCTCAAGAACACGGTCGCCAAGCAGGCCCTGACGGACATCAGGCCCTGGGACAGGCCTCGTGAGATCGACAGGCTGGAGTGGTTCGGCTCGCCCCGCGACGTCTGCCGCGCCTACGCCGGGCTGGCCACGCTGAACAGCAAGCCGCTGCACGAGGCGATGTCGGCCGACGACCTCGGACTCAAGCTCGACCCCAGGAAATGGCCGGTCGTCTGGGCCAAGGGCGGCTCCGAGCTCGGGGTCCTGGACCTGTCCTTCCGCGCCCGCTCCGCGAAGGAGAAGACCTACGTCGTCACCGCGCTGACCAACAACCCCCAGAGCGCGATCGACGAGAGGACGGCCGTCGGGGAGCTCATCTCGCTGAGCCGGGGCGCGTTCACGCTGGCCACGTCGGGCTGAGTCCACGCCCGGCCGGATCGTCGCGTCCACCCGGCCGGGTCCGTGCCCTGCCCGGATCACCGCGTCCACACCGGCCGGGGCCGGCCGGATCCTCCGCGGTTCGATCGGATCCGGCCGGCTGACGATTCCACCGGACAGCCGGTCACTTCCGGGGCCGCGGCACTTTCGACGCCGCGGCCCCGAATCATGGAATAGTTGAAACATCAACTGAGTTATCACCGGCGAACATCGTAGGAAGGATCCAAGATGCCAGCCGTGACCGTAGGGAACCCACTGACCCTGCCCCGCCTGCCCCAGCCGCTCGACGCGGTGCGGGAGCGCGAGGTGCTGACCATCACCACCGCACCCAGCGGATTCGATGGAGAGGGCTTCCCGGTCCGGAGGGCTCTGGCGACGATCAAGTCCCAGTATCTCGACCCGTTCATCATGATGGACCAAATGGGCGAGGTAGATTACGCGCCGGGTGAGTCCAAGGACTCTGTCAATTGGGGGAGCATCCCGACGGATGCTCGCTGACCTGCGGAAAATTCCATCCAGAGGAGAGTCGGACCCATGCCTGCTGTAACTGTCGATAACCCCTTGACCCTGCCGCGCGTGGCCGCATCGGTGGATGCCGTGGCTCGCCCCGTTCTGGCCGTGACGACTGCGCCGAGTGGCTTCGAAGGTGAGGGTTTCCCCGTTCGCCGGGCGTTCGCGGGGATCAACTATCGGCATCTGGACCCGTTCATCATGATGGATCAGATGGGTGAGGTGGACTATCAGCCTGGGGAGCCGAAAGGGACCCCCTGGCATCCGCACCGTGGCTTCGAGACCGTCACGTACATCATCGACGGGATCTTCGACCACCAGGACTCCAACGGTGGCGGCGGCACCATCACCAACGGCGACACCCAGTGGATGACCGCGGGCTCGGGCCTGCTGCACATCGAGGCCCCACCGGAGGCGCTCGTCATGTCCGGCGGTCTCTTCCACGGCCTGCAGCTGTGGGTGAACCTGCCTGCTAAGGACAAGATGATGGCGCCGCGCTACCAGGACATCCGCGGCGGCAACGTGCAGCTGCTGACAACCCCGGACGGCGGCGCGCTGCTGCGTGTGATCGCCGGTGAGCTGGACGGCCACAAGGGTCCCGGCATCACGCACACGCCGATCACGATGGTGCACGCGACGCTGGCGCCGGGCGCGGAGATCACGCTGCCGTGGCGTGAGGACTTCAACGGCCTCGTGTACGTCCTTGCGGGCAAGGGCGCGGTCGGTGCCGAGCACCGGCCGATCCAGCTGGGCCAGACCGCCGTCTTCGGCGCGGGCTCCTCGCTGACCGTCCGCGCGGACGAGAAGCAGGACTCGCATACGCCGAATCTGGAGGTCGTCCTCCTTGGCGGCCAGCCGATCCGAGAGCCGATGGCACATTACGGACCGTTCGTCATGAACACCAGGGAAGAGCTTCAGCAGGCGTTCGAGGACTTCCAGAAAGGGCGGCTGGGCACGATCCCGGCCGTGCACGGGATGTCTGAGGGCGGGCTGTAGGGCTCGCTGGGACCACACGAGGACGAGTCCGGTCCGGGTATGGACGGGGCTCGTCCGCGTTTGACGAGCTCACCAAGGCGTTCGAGGACTACCAGGCAGGCCGCCTGGGCACCATCCCCGCTCACGCCTGACACGAGGCGAGGCCGGATCCGGCGGGAACCACGCCGGATCCGAAGGAACCGCACGCCACGGCGCCCTCGAAGCGGGAGCCGTACGGGGCCCTAGACCTCGGCGAGGGTGACGCAGGCGATCCGAGCTCCGGCGGTGCCCGCCTGGGCGCCGGCGGTCGCGGTCTTCTCCGCGTGGATCACCAGCGACCGGGGCAGGCGGCCGGGGACGAACGCCCAGTCCTGGGTGGCGGTGGCCGTGGCATAGCCCGAGGCGTCGGTGGTGAGGTCGAGCCACACCTCGTTGTCCGCGCTCGCGTGGGTGTGGGCGTGCTGGTAGTGCGGGCCCGCGTCCTCCGGCTTGATCCCGCATGGGTTCACGTGCAGGTGCACGCCGTACGTCCGGTTGGGCAGCAGGCCCGCGACCGTGACCGTGGAGGTGGCGAGCACCGCCCCCGATTCGGCCGTGGCATTGACCGAGGCCCCCGCGGGCGCCAGGGCGGTGTCGTAGACGATCGCCGAGGCCTTGGGCCTGGCCGCGATGAGCGTGCCACCCCCGGCCAGGCGGATCGCGGTGGCGGCCGGGCTGTGCGTGGGCGGCTGGGCCGCCGGCGCCTGCTGGCCGCAGGCCACGGCGAGCAGGCCGAGGGCGACAAGAACACCGAGAATGCGCATCCGGCATCTCCCTGATCAGATGGGGCAGGAGCAGCGCCCACTCTAATCAGTAATCATGCGATCACTCATGGTATTCATATTTTTCCGTCCGGACACGGCCGGTACGAGCCTCAGGTGTGGGGCGCGGCGATCTCGTCGATGCGGGCGGCGAGGGTGAAGTCCGCGTCCGTCAGACCACCGGCGTCGTGGGTGGTGAGCGCCAGGTGAAGGGTGCGCCAGCGGATGTCGATGTCGGGATGGTGGTTGAGCTTCTCGGCCTCGACCGCGATCTCGTCCACGATGCGGATCGCGGCCGGGAAGTCGCGGGCGGTGATCTTACGGCGGATCTCGTCGCCTTCCCGCCGCCATTCGGGCACGCCGGTCAGTCTCTGGTTCACCGCGGAGTCATCAAGCAGGTCCATCGGCCCAGGAGATCACGTTCTTGGCGAAGACACCAAGCCGGGGCAGGTTTCCCGCGCGCCGGGCCATGGCCATGACGCCCTGGGCCATGGACGTGGCGTGGGTGCCCTTGTCGAGGGCCTGCTCCAGCTCCGGCAGGAGGCCGGGCAGGCGGGCGAGGCTCCACTCGTGCCAGGGTGACAGGCGGGTGCCACCGCTGTCGGGGTCCTCGGCGCGGTAGGCCGCCAGGATCGGGCACTCCTCGTGGATCCGGATGAGCCATGCCTCGATGTCGGCGTTGAGGGCCGCGATCCGGGAGGGCGCGGCGTAGAGCCAGCCGTCCTCGCCCATCCGGTCCGGCTCGCCTCCGCCGGGGTAGGCACGGATCACCGCGCCGTGCAGGAACAGGCCGCTGGCCGCCAGCAGCTGGCGTCCCTCGCACCAGTCGACCGTGTTGCGCAGGGGGCCCGGGACGGTGCCCACGATGACCTCGCGTTGCGAGCTCGTGGGCTCGCGGCCGAAGCGCACGTGCACTTCTGCCCACATGTAGTAGTCGGCCTCCCCCGCTCCGAAGAACGGGAAGGGAAAGGCCTGTTCCGGGTCGGCCATGAGTGAGCTTCTCCGAGGAGAGGGGGCGGGAGTCGTTCCGAATAAGAACGACTCCCGACGACCCCGCCGGGATTACCGGCGAAGCGACACCGTTACGGCTATTTGACGGCGCCCGAGGTGAGACCCGACTGGATCTGGCGCTGGAAGATGATGTAGATGATCATGACCGGGACGATGGCGATGCTCAGCGCGGCGAACATGCCGGGCCAGTCGGCCTCGTAGCCGGCGCTGGTGGAGATGTTCGCGACACCCTGGGTGATCACCCACTTGTCCTCGACGTTGCCGGACAGCAGCACGATCGGCAGAAGATACTGGTTCCACTGGCCCAGGATGTTGAAGATCGTGATGCTGATCAGGCCGGGCTTGGCCATCGGCACCATGATCTGGAAGAACGTCCGGGTGTGGGAGCAGCCGTCCATCATCGCCGCCTCGGCCACCGAGGTGGGCAGCGTCTTGAAGAACGCCGACAGGAAGAAGACGGTGAAGGGCAGCGAGTAGGCGGTGTAGACCAGGATCAGGCCGAGGTGGGTGTCGAGCAAACCGAGGTTCTTCACCACGAAGAACAGCGGGACCAGCGCGAGGAATACCGGGAACGTCATGCCCGACACGAACAGGAAGTAGATCAGCCGGTTACCTGGGAAGGTGTAGCGCGCCAGCACGTAGGCGGCCATCGAGCCCAGCAGCATGGTCGCGGCCGTGCTGCACGCCACCACGAAGATGGTGTTCAGCATGTACTGGCCGACGTGGGCCTTCTCCCAGGCCCGGCCCCAGGAGTCCCAGCCGAAGGAGGCCGGCAGGGCGAGGGGATCACCGAAGATCTCGGTGTTGGTCTTGAAGGAGGCCAGGAACGTCCACAGGATCGGGCCGATGATGAGGATCGCCCAGATCACCAGCGCGAGATGGGACATGGCACCGAAGATCCCGAGCGGGTTCTTCCGCTTCTCAGGTCTCTCGGAGGAGGACGGCCGGTGGGCCTGGTCCGTAACCATCAGAACTCGATCCTCTCGCGCCTGGTCACGCGCAGAGTCAGTGCCGCGAACGTGATGGTCATGAAGAACAGCGCCACGCCCATCGCCGACGCGTAACCGAACTTGGAGAAGCTGAACGCCGTACGCCAGATCTCCAGTGGGAGCACTGTCGTGGAGTTGTCGGGCCCGCCGCGGTCGACCGAGAGCACCTGGACCAGGGCGAAGGCGTCGAAGGCGGCGATGCCCAGGTAGACCCAGGCGACCTGCATGGTGTCCCACAGCAGCGGGAGCGTGATCCTGAAGAACAGGGTGAACCGGCCCGCGCCGTCCAGCGCGGCGGCCTCGAACACGTCCTTGGGGATGGTGGACATGCCGGCCGAGAACAGGACCACGTAGAAGCCGACGGCCTGCCAGACCATCACACCGATGATCGACAACAAGGCGATGTCCGGATCGATGAGCCAGCCGACCGGGTCGATGCCGATCTTACCGAGCAGGCCGTTGATCACACCGGTGTCGTCGGCGCGGTAGATCGTCTGGAAGAGCAGGCCGACGATGGCCACCGCCAGGACCTGGGGCAGGAAGAAGATCACACGGTAGACCTTCGAGCCCCAGACTCCGGTCATCTGGCCGCCCTTCTGCCCTCCCCCCAGGTTGAGGAGGAAGGAGAAGAACAGCGCGATCACGATGGTGACCAGCGGCATGACAAGCAGCAGAACACCATGGTGACGCACCGCGGCCCAGAAGACCTCGTCGTCCCACAGCCTGGAGTAGTTCTCCAGGCCGACGAACTGAGGATTTGCCGAGATGCCCTTCCAGTCGGTCAGCGAGATGTAGAAAGCCTGGATGTACGGGCTGACCACGAAGACCACGTAGAGGAGCACCGGCGCGGCGAGAAAGCCGACGATGAACGGATACTTGCCGTGCCGCATTGGCGCCTACACCGTCCGGTTCTGCTTGGTGATGGACGAGTCGGCCTTGGTCTTGTCGGCGGCCTTCTGCATCTTGTCGCAGAACTCGTCGGCGGAGATGCGGCCGAACATCAGCGCGTTGGTCTGCTTGCGCAGCTCGGTCTCGAACTCCTTGTACCAGTTCTCGAAGCTGCTGTAGGTGACGATGTTCTGGCCGGCGGCGGTCTGCGCGGCGCTGAGGCTGGCGTTGCCGGGCGAGAGCTCCAGGCCCTCGGCGGCGCCGGTCACGACGGTGATGTTGCCGGACTTCTCGGTGAAGCCCTTCGCGCCCTCCTTGGAGAGCATGATGCGCAGGTACTCCAGGCCGCCCTTGGGGTTCTTGCCCTTGGCGGGGACGATGTAGGCCTCGCCGGCGGCGGCGCGGATGGCCTCGAAGGGCATCTTGTCGGCGGCGGTGACGCTGGGGGTGGGCGTCAGGGCGTACTTGAAGGTGTCGGGGGTCTGGCTCTTCTGCTCGTTCTCCAGCCAGGAGCCCGAGGGGTAGAGGGCGACCTTGCCCTGGTTCTGCTTGAGCTGTACCCCGGTGTGGATCTCGCCCTCGAAGGACTTGTCCATGAACTTGCCGATCTCGGCCCAGGCGGCGGCGGACTGCTTCATCGAGTCGCGCTTCCAGACGCCGTCGACGAGGTTGTCGACGTCGAGCAGGAACTGGTTACCCTCGATCTTCGCGGCGGAGATGAGGATCATCCAGTAGGCGTAGTAGGAGGCGTTCTTGCCCGCGTAGGCGAAGGGGACGACGCCGGCGGCCTTGGCCTTCTCGCAGAAGGCCTTGAACTCGTCGAAGGTCTTCGGCGGGGTCCAGCCGTTCTTCTCGAACAGGGCGGAGTCGTACCAGAGGCCGTAGGCGGAGAAGACGTAGTTCATGAGGTACGGCTTGCCGTCGATGAGACCCGACTCGACGGTGCCCGGCGCGACCGTGTCGCGCACCTTCTTGCTCGGGTCGTCGATGGAGGGGGCGTCCCACAGCTCGGTGAGCTCCAGAAGCTGACCCTCCTGCTGCAGGGCCGCGTTGTCCATGAGGTCGGTGCCGGAGTTGGCGATCATGTCCGGGACGTCGCCGCCGGCGAAACGCGGCTGCAGGGTCTGCGCGATCTGCTGCGTTCCGACGTGCTTGATCGTCGCCTGCGGGAAGGCCTTCTTGTACAGCGGCTCGTGGACGTCGGTGGCGTAGCTGTCACCGAGGCCACCCTTGAAGATGACCACCTCGAGCGGGGCGTTGGCGGCGACTCCGAACGGGTTGGCGGCCGAGACCGCGCCCCCGGAGGACGGAGCGGCGGAGGCGGTGGCCGCGGGGGCCTCGCCCCCACTGGTGGCGCAGGCGCTGAGCAATCCGGCACCGGGGCCGGCGATCAGAGCGGTCAGGCCGATCCGGCGGATCATCTGCCGCCGGGTGATAGCTCCTGGCGTACCGGCCGAGTTGGACATGTAACCCTCCTGAGCGGGGGATCAATTAGGAAAGTTTCCTAAACGTTTGCCCGAAGGTACGTACCTCCGTAGTCCAGCGTCAAGAGGTCTCAGCCGGTCTAGACCGAGCCGTGATGTCCTCGCGACATATCCGGTAGCAACCAAATGCCAAAGAAGCGCAATCTCAGGACGAAAGGTCACAGACCACCCGATATCCCCTGCAAGACCGTTGACTCAACGCTCCCAGGAGAGTAAGGAATCTGCGGCTTCCCGTCGACAATGGGCAACAACCGGTCTAGACCAGATAATGAAGGTTTGCCGCCCATCACCGCAAGCCCTTACTTTTAGAACATGTTGCTGGGGGACGAACGACGACTGCTGTGCGAGTACGGCCGCCGGGCCTCCGGGACCGGCCTGGTCATCGGAAGCTCCGGCAACCTGAGCGTCCGGGTGGACGACCTGGTCGCGGTGACACCCAGCGGGATCTCCCTGGACCGGCTGGAGCCCGGGGACTGCCCGATCGTCGACGTCGAGGGCCATCTGGTCGAGGGAGAGCTGCAGCCGTCCTCCGAGACCCCCATGCATCTGGCGGTCTATACGGCCACCGGCGCCGGCGCCATCGTGCACACCCACTCCACCTTCGCCACCGTGATAGCCACGACCATGACCGAGCTCCCGCCGATCCACTACAACGCGCTGCTGCTCGGCGGGACCGTCAGGGTCGCGGACTACGCCACCTACGGCACCCCCGAACTGGCCGCCAACGTCAGGGAAGCCCTCTCCGGCAGGCGTGCCGTGCTGCTGGCCAACCACGGCGGGGTCACCTTCGGCGACGACCTCGGCGCCGCCTTCGAGGCGACCCGGCTGCTCGAATGGCTCTGCGAGGTCTACGTGCGGGCCAGGAGCATCGGGCAGCCCCGGGTGCTCACCGAGGAGCAGCTCTCCGCGGTGGTCCAGCGAGCTTTCCAACCGCCCACATTTCCCCGTCGCGAGGATTGACTTCCATGCCCCTCCAGCTCACCGGCGCCCCGAGCGACCCGGATCTGATCCGCCTTCCCTGGGACGTCCCGCTGGAGGAGTGGCCGGCGCATCACCTGGTCTCCCTGCCCCGCGGCATCTCCCGGCACGTGGTGCGCTTCGCCCGGCTCTCCGGCAAGGTCTACGCGATCAAGGAGATCAGCGAGTACTACGCCAAGCGGGAGTATCGCCTCCTGTGGGACCTCAGCCGGATGGACACCCCCTCGGTCGAGCCGGTGGCCGTGGTCACCGGGCGGACCGACGCGAACGGCGAGCCGCTCGACTCCGCGCTCATCACCCAGCACCTGCAGTTCTCCCTGCCCTACCGGGCGGTCATGTCGGGCACGCTCCGGCCGGAGACGCTCAACCGGCTGATGGACGCGCTCGCCGTGCTGCTGGTCCGGCTGCACCTGAGCGGTTTCTACTGGGGCGACTGCTCGCTGTCGAACATCCTGTTCCGCCGGGACGCGGGCTCCTTCGCCGCCTATCTGGTCGACGCCGAGACGGGTGAGCTCCACCCCATGATCAGCGAGGGCCAGCGGCTGTACGACATCGAGGTGGCGCACACCAACATCTTCGGCGAGATGCTCGACCTGGAGGCGGGCGAGCTGCTCCACGCCTCCATCGACCCGGAGGAGGTCGCCGACTCGATCTGCGAGCGCTATCACGCGCTCTGGAACGAGCTCACCTCCGACGAGATCATCGAGGAGGTCGACTGGCACATGATCGACCAGCGGATCCGCCGGCTGAACTCACTCGGCTTCGACGTCGCCGAGATGATGGTCCGCCGCAAGGCGGGCACCGGACGGCTGATCGTCCGTCCCAAGGTCGTGGACGCGGGCCACCATCAGCGCAGGCTGCTGCGGCTCACCGGCCTGGACGTGGAGGAGAACCAGGCCAGGCGGCTGCTCAACGATCTCGACTCCTTCCGGGTGTCGTACGGCCTGCGCCACGAGGACGAGGCGATCGTCGCCCACCGGTGGCTCGCCGAGGTCTTTCAGCCGACGGTGCAGGCCGTGCCCCAGGAGATGCGGGGCAAGCTGGAGCCGGCCCAGCTCTTCCACGAGGTGCTCGACCACCGCTGGTACATGTCGGAGCGGGCCGGGAACGATGTCGGCCTGCCCGCCGCGGTGGATTCCTACGTGAAGAATGTTCTTATTTTCAAGCCGGACGAGGAGGCACTTATCACCGAGTCCATCTAGACGAATTTCCACTCGGAGTGCCTATCCTTCTATCCGGTTATTGAATCCTGCCCCTCCTTCTATCGGAGTTGCGAGTAGGGCACTCAACTCCGGCGGGCTTTCCCTACGCTGTCCGGGCGACCTCTTGAAAGTCGTTGGCGAGGGAGAGCCCGTGCTCGGAATCGAAGACTGTTTGGCCGAGGTCATGGCCATACCCGGTGCGCTGGATGCGGTTCTGATCGATCAGACCAGCGGGATGGCCGTGGCGACCGGCGGTGGGGGCCGTCACACCGACGCGGAGAAGTCAGCCGCGGGATTGAGTGAAATCCTCCGCGCGACATTGGACGGGCTCGCCGTGGCCTCTCCCGGTGGAACAATCCGAATCCGCGACATGATCATAACCACGGACGACGGGCACCATTTACTGAGACCGCTGGAAACGGTTTTCGATGGTCCTCTGGTCATTCATGTCAGGCTCGATCTGAACCGCTCGAATCTGGCTCTGGCCCGTCATCGTCTTCAGGCGCTGTCCGACTGCCTGATAACGACGTGAATCCATGCAGAGCGTCGAGAACATACTTCGCGGGCTCGCCGACGATCGGGCCACCGGCTCGCTGCGTCTGGGTAAGGCCGGAACGTTCTACCTCACCGACGGCCGCGTCACCTACGCCGAGAGCACGGCCGCTCCCCGGGTGGAAGACCTTCTCACCGCCAGCCGCAGGATCTCCGCCCATGCCGTACGGCAGGCCAGGCAGGCCGCCACCGAGGGCCGGTGGGGTGGCGAGCAACTGGTCGACAAGGGCGTTCTCACCAGGGGCGAGCTTGAGTTCTGCGTGCTGAACGCGGTGCTCGACGCCGCCTACTTCCTGTGCGGCGCCACCGGACACCGGCCGCGGTTCCGGCCGGGAGAGCTGCACTGGCTCGGGCCGCAGTGGTACTTCGAGGTGACCGGGCTGTTTCGGGAGTGCAAGCGAAGGAAGGCACGGTTGGACGAGACCTGGCCGTCCGCGGAGCTGGACGCGCTCCCGGTTGTCCCGCTGGGACGCATCACCGCTCAGCGGGTCGTGCTGACCCCCTTGCAGTGGGAGGTGCTGGTCGGCGCAGACTCCGCGACGCCTCCCGCCGATCTGGCGCAGAAGCTGGGCCGCCCGGCCTACTCGGTGCTGCTCGCCGTACGGCAGCTCGCCTCGTCCGGGCTGCTCCGCATGCCGGAATCCGAGCCCGGGGCGGTGCCCGCCGCCCCGGCGAGACCCGCCAAGCCCGCTGTCACCTCCGGCCCTTCCGCTCCCGGCATGCCCGCCGCGCCGGATCCGCCCGCTCCCCTCGCCACCCCGCAGCCGCCCGACACCCCCGACCTGCTGCCCAAACGGACACGCGGCGACACGAAGATCCCCGACGCCGGTGCGACCTCCTCTGGATCATCCGACTGGCTCCCCGCGGCGACGGGGGACCCGACCGACCTGAACCTGCTCATCCGGCTGAGGAACGCATTGGAGGCACTGACGTGAGCTGGCTCCGATGCCGATAAGGCCGCGGAGGCTGAAGTTGATTGGAAGGAGGATTCCGGTGGAGCTCCGTGACACGGTACGCCAGGAGATGATGCTGCTGCGTGCGCGCATGCCCGATGTGGACGGATGCGTCGCGTGCAGCGTCGACGGCATGACGATAGCCGATGACCTGGGCGAGAACGCCGAGCAGACCGGCGCGCTCTCCTCCGCACTCCTGGCCCTCAGCCGCCGTATGACGAGCATGGTCGACAAGGGCACCTTCGAGGAGACGTTGATCTCCGGCACCAACGGCTACGCGGTCTTCTACGCCGCCGGCCCCAAGATCGTCCTTACAGTCCTCGCACGCCCCGGTACCAACCTCGGGCTGCTCCGGCTGGAGGGCCGCAAGACGGCGGCGAACCTGGCCGCCATCACATCTCACATGTCGGTAACTCAGTGATCGGAGCCTGGAATGGGCAACATGGACATCTCCCTCAAGGAGATGATGGCGATCGACGGCGCCATCGGCGCGGTGGTCGTGGACTACAACAGCGGGATGGCGCTGGGCGCGCTCGGCGGTTCCAAGGACCTTGACCTTCAGGTCGCGGCGGCGGGTAACACCGAGGTCGTCAAGGCCAAGATGCGGACCATGGAGTCGCTGGGCCTCAAGGACGGCATCGAGGACATCCTCATCACGCTCAGCGGCCAGTATCACGTGATCCGGCCGCTCGCCGGCAGGAGCGGCAAGGGTCTCTTCCTCTACCTCGCGCTCGACCGTGCCCGGGCCAACCTCGCACTCGCGAGGCACTCCCTTCGCGGCATCGAAGAGAAGCTCGAGGTCTGATCCTCCGGTACGGCTTACGCCCCGGGAGGCGTAAGCCGTACCGGAGCTCAATCTTCGGCGGCCGCGGTGAGCTCGCCGATCGCGCCGACGAACTCGGGCCAGAGCGGGCGGGGCAGATCGTGCCCCATGCCGGGGAAGGTGATGAGCCCCGCTCCGGGGATCGCCTCCGCCGTGGCGATCCCGCCGGAGAGCGGCACGAGCTGGTCGTCCTCACCGTGCAGCACGAGGGCGCGCACCGTGAGCTCCTTGAGCATCGGCGCGCGGTCGGCGGAGGCCGTGATCGCGGCGAGCTGTCTGGCCGATCCGGCGGGATCGAAGGACCGGTCGTAGCTCAGCCCGGCGAGCCTGGTGGTCCGCTCACGGTCGAGCGGATATCCCGGGGAGCCGATGACCTCCCAGGTGGCCAGCGCTCGCTGGATCGCGGTCTCGCGGTCGGACGCGGGTGGCGCCATGAGCGCCGCCATCGCCGCCTGGGTGGGACGGGCGGCCTCCGGGCTCGGAGTGGACATGATCGAGGTGAGGCTGCGCACCCGGTGCGGGTGGCGGATCGCCAGCAACTGAGCGATCATGCCGCCCATCGAGGCGCCGACCACGTGTGCGGACTCCCAGCCGAGCGCGTCCAGCAGCCCCGCGGCGTCGTCGGCCATGTCGTCCAGCAGGTAGGGGGCCCGCATGTTCTCGCCGAAAACGGGGGCGCCCGCGTCGTGGAGATGGGTGCTCTCACCGACGTCGCGATTGTCGAACCGTACGACATGGTGTCCCGCGTCGGCGAGAGCCCCGCAGAACTCCTCGTCCCAGTGGATCAGCTGGGAGCCGAGTCCCATGACCAGGAGAAGCGGGCGGCCCCGGGGGGAGCCGAAGGTGTCGTAGGCGATCTCGATGCCGTTCGCCGAGGCGCGCTGAGTCATGGCACTCCTACCGTGCTGGTCCCGCGAATGTCCTGTCGATCCTGCGGAACAGAATGTCATTCGGTAGAAACGAGGACAAGGGCGGGAGTCCGGCGTCGTAGGCGCCCGGCCTGGTTAAGGCCGTCGGTCAGTCGTTGACGACGTCGACCTTCGGGGGCGTGGCGGGGTTGTTGTCCTTGCGGCTCCACGCGCCGGTGGAGAACGCCATGGGGTAGTTCTTCTTGCCCACGCCGGTGCCCCACTTGGTGACCACGTACTGGACGTCGATGTGGCCCAGGCCTCCGTTGCCCTCCACGGCGAGCGTGTCGGAGTTGAACGTGCCGCCGGTCAGGTCGGCGAAGGTCTTGGCGTCGATGTCGATCATGATTCCGCTGCTGGAGGGCGTGCCGGGGCCGCGGTCACCGACAAAGAAGGGGGCCTTCTTGCCCTTGTAGATGACGTAGCCCTCGGTGAACAGGGGCCAGCTCGGACTGGCGATCATGCCCTTCTGCATCGGCTTGCCGCTCGCGGGCAGGCCGGTGTCCCCGGCGCGGCCGGAGGCGTCGTCCCAGAAGTAGGAGGCCTTGGTCGAACCCTTGAGGAGGGGGACGTCCGAATCGAGCTTGGGCTCGGGGCTCGTCGGTGCGTTGAGGCCCGCCGGCACGTCGAGGCTCGCCGGCGCGAAACCCGCCACGGCGGGGGACACCGAGGCAGGGAGCGCGTCCGCGCAGTGCGCGGAGGCCGGGAGTGCCGAGGCGACACCGGCGGAGGTCAGGATGCTCGCGCCAAGGAGGGTGGCAGCGGCGAGACGGTTCTTATGCGGACTGAGGGAGAAACGCATGGAAGAGCCTCTTTCGCGAGGGAATGGGGCAGCCGCGTGCGACACACGGGGAGGAGGCACTGGCGGAGACGCGCTCACAGAACGGGAGGACGTAGCCGGATCAACCGGGCGCTACGCGGAGCACGTGCGGGAGGACACCGCGATCAGGTGCGGCGGAGGTGCTAGACGATCGACACGAACGGAAGATGCACCGGTACGAACATGACGCGGTGATCCATAGGGGATCTCCTCTCCATCTCGTCTACCGGGTTAGCTGACGGGTTCGGGCGGTGGAGTTGCCCTACCGCCGCACGTTCGCGGCGGATTCACCCCACGAGGTGGGTCCCCGGCTCCCGCGGCCCTACTGACCTTGGGATTCGACGCGGCTGGCCGCTCCTTCCGATGAAGGGCAGGTCGCCAACCGGTAAATGGGACACTACCGACCCAAGGGGACAAAGCAAAGCAAAAGCCACGAAAGCCCCAGAAGATCTACCTGCAATCGTCAAGGAACCCTTACCGGGCAGACCTTGACCATCTTGCTCACGGGCGTTGACTTCAGTGAAACTGTTAGTAAAGTTACCTAATAGTCGACCGACGATCATCACCTTGAAGTGCGATTTCTTCCTTTCCACCCCGGGGGAGACAGTCTAATGAACAAGCGTAAGATCGCTTTGATCGCCGCTGCCGCCAGTGCGCCGGCCCTTCTCTCGACGGTGCTGATCACTTCCGCGCAAGCCCATGGTTCGATGGAATCCCCGGTCAGCCGGGTCTACGCGTGCTTCCTGGAGGGACCGGAGAGTCCCGACACCGCCGCGTGCAAGGCCGCGGTCACGACCGGCGGCACCCAGCCGCTCTACGACTGGAACGAGATCAACATCGGTGACGCCGCAGGGCGGCACCGTACGATCATCCCCGACGGCACGCTGTGCAGCGCCGGGCGCGCCAAGTATCGGGGGTTCGACGCGGCCCGCACCGACTGGCCCTCGACCGCGCTCCCCGCGGGCGGCGGCGCCTACACCTTCAGGTACAAGGCCACCGCGCCCCACCCGGGCAGCTTCGACGTGTATGTCACCAAGAACGGCTACAACCCCGCCCAGCCGCTGAAGTGGTCGGACCTGGAGACCACGCCGTTCCTCAAGGTCACCAACCCGGGCCTGGTCAACGGTGCCTACGTCATGCAGGGCCAACTCCCCTCGGGCAAGAGCGGGCGCCATCTCATCTACTCGATCTGGCAGCGCTCCGACAGCCCGGAGGCCTTCTACACCTGCTCCGACGTGACCTTCGGCGGCACCGCCTCCCCCAGCCCGACCCCGACGGTCACCCCCACCCCGACTCCCCCCGCCACCCCGAAGCCCACTCCGACCCCCACGCCCACCCCGACTCCCCCGGGTTCGGCACAGGCCTGGCGCACGGGCGTCTCCTACGCCACCGGAGCGCTGGTGACCTACTCCGGGGCCACCTACCGCTGCCTCCAGTCGCACACCTCGCTGACCGGCTGGGAGCCGTCCAACGTCCCCGCCCTCTGGCAGCGCCTCTGAAATCCCCGGGCCTCTGTAAAATCTCTGGCCTCCGTAAAACCCCCGAGGAGACCCGGCCCGAGGCGGCCGGGCCTCCTTGAGTGCCTCCCGCACCGCCCGCGCGTGAGTGGTCAGGCGGGCAACGCGTCACCCGGGAAGCTCCGGGCAGGATGCACCTCGTAGACGAAAACACCTGCTTTAACGCCCGGGTCGTCATCCATGATCTTGATCGTCTCGTCCTGGTCAAGGTTGAAGATGCCGATGCCGCTGACCTCGGTCTCGTCCATGACCGGGAGAACGACGGACAGCAGCCCGTCGGCGCGCAGGGAGAAGTTGCGCCGCCCGTGCTCCCAGATGATGCCGTCGACGCCTTCCATCTGCCGGTTGGGGCCGGTTTTGAGGATCACGACGGTGTACGGCTTTGCCGTCGACAACTGCGCGCGCATCTGCTCATCGGTGATGGTCGCCATCTTCGTCTCCCTGTTCGGTAACCAGTACTTGATACACGGTCCCCCCGACAAAAGGTCCTTCGTCCTGAGGATCGCGCGCGGGGAAAACCGCCGGGGGACGACCGGCCCGTCAGTCCCACCAGAAGGACCAGGTGTTCCTGCCCTTGATCTGCTCGGCGTAGTCGATCAGCGTCCCGGCGCCCTGGGTGATGCTGTCGGGACAGAACGTCCAGTGTTCGGCGGCGACGTGCAGGGCGTGTTC
The DNA here is from genome assembly GCF_900188345.1 of Streptosporangium subroseum. GTDB lineage: Bacteria > Actinomycetota > Actinomycetes > Streptosporangiales > Streptosporangiaceae > Streptosporangium > Streptosporangium subroseum. The sequence continues at coordinate 207,086 of NZ_FZOD01000003.1, forward strand.
CGAGGTCACCGGGGGCGCGGCGATGCTCAGGTCCAGGGTGTTGAACCCCATGCCGACCACCCGTGCCCCGAATCTCTCCTCCCAGCTCCGCACCACGGCGGCGAGCGGGACCATCCACTCGTTGTGGTTCAGGGCGCCCTGCCACCCCATGACGGCCAGAGCGTCGGCCCCCCGATCGGCCGCGATCAGCCCGAGAGGGGTCCTGCGCTCGGCCACAAGCCCGGCGTACCAGTCGGCGACCACGCCGGGGTCGGCGGCGAGCTTGCCGGACGGGGCCGGACCCGGGCACTCGGGACCGAACGGGTCCAGCAGCTCCAGCTGGTCGATATGGGCCCTCGCGATCCAGTCCGCCCACACCTCGGCCATGAACGCCGCCGTGTGGTAGTGATCGATCTCGACCACCGTGTCCGGAGCGACCTGGCCCGTCGACCACGGCTGTATGGAGTCCTCCAGCAGCACCGGCCACAGACCCGAGTGCTCATGCTGGGCCCGGAGATCGGCCCACAGCTCACCCGGCACCGCCTCGTCACTGAGCCAGAACGCCGGACGGCGACGAATGGCCAGCTGTGCGTAACCGGGGTCGGGCCAGACCACATCCCCCGGCGGCAACTCCACCGAGAGCGTCCGCCCGTCACCTCCGTCGGCGAACAGCTGACCCAGCACTGGCGGAAGTTGCCCACGCTCGCATTCGTCCATCTCTACCGATCCGATCCTGACCACGGATCAATTTTGGCCTGTCAAGCGCCCCAAGGGACAGTTCTGCCCTGGGCCAGGCAAAAATTATCGGTATACCGCCGGATAGAACGAGGGGCGGGGGCGTCAGAAAGCGATGTCCGCCGTCTGTCCGCCGCTTCCGCCCGCCGGGGCGACCCCCGCCCCGGCAGGCCTCCTCAACGCGGGGCGCCGGAGGAGCGCCGGTCACCCCCGCCTACACCGTACCGAGCAGTGCCGGCCAGTGCCGAGCAGTGCCGGTCAGTGCCGGTCAGTGCCGAGCAGTGCCCGTCAGTGCCCGTCAGGACGTCACGGCGCACTGCCCCCTGTCCCTCTTGACGGGTCCCTCCGCGTTCGGACGCACGTCGAAGTCGAATATCGCCGTCGGCAGGTAGAGGGAGCAGCACGCGTTGGGAATGTCGACGATCCCGCTGATCCGCCCCTCGATGGGCGCCGAACCGAGAAGCAGGTAGGCCTGCTCGCCCGTGTAGCCCCACTTCTTGAGGTACTCGATGGCGTTGAGGCAGGCCCGGCGGTAGGCCAGCGTCGCGTCGAGGTAGTAGTTCGTGTCCGTGTCGTGGTCGACCGAGATGCCGATGAACGACATGAACTCCGTGTAGCGCGGCTCGACGTTGCCCGGCATGAAGATCGGGTTGGTGGTGACGCCGTACTTCTCCATGCCTCCCTTGATGAGGTCCACGCGGAAGTCGATGAAGCCGCCCATCTCGATCGCGCCGCAGAAGGTGATCTCACCGTCGCCCTGGCTGAAGTGCAGGTCAGCTCCCGAGAGCTTGGCGTCCTTCACGAAGACGGGGTAGAAGACGCGCGCCCCGCGGGTGAAGTTCTTGATGTCGTGGTTGCCGCCGTTCTCCCGTGCGGGCACGGTGCGAGCCCCTTCGGCGGCGATTCGGTTCGCCAGGTCGCCGGTCGCCGTTCCGGCGAGGGCGTTGTCGGCCAGCGGCGGCAGGCCCAGTTCAGGGATCCTGTCGGGATCGAGGGCGATGAGGGCCCGCTCCCTCCGGTTCCAGCTCGCGAGCAGCTCCGTCGACGGCGCGGTGCCGAACAGCCCGGGGTGGGTGATGCCGGCGTACCGGACGCCGGGCAGGTGACGGGAGGTCGCGTATATACCGTGGAAGTCCCAGATCGCCTTGTACGCGTCGGGGAAGTAGTCGGTCAGGAAGCCGCCGCCGTTCGCCTTGGCGAACACGCCGGTGTAGCCCCAGCCCTGTCCCGACACACCGCCGGTCTGCTGGGGAACCGGCCCCAGGTCGAGGATGTCGACCACCAGGAGATCTCCCGGCTCCGCTCCCTCGACCCCGATGGGTCCGCTCAGCATGTGCGTCTGGGACAGGTCGACGTCACGCACGTCGTTGGCCGAGTCGTTGTTGCCTATCTGGGCGTCGGTCCAGTCCCTGCATTCGAGGCGGAACTCGTCTCCGGGGCGCACCATGGCGGCCGTGGGGATATCGGGATGCCACCGGTTGTGGCCGGGTACGGCCTGGTCGCGCATTGACTTCGACTGGTCCACGCTGAATATGACTTTGGGCATGACGGGTTCTCCTCCTGGATCAGACGCACGACGATCGGATGCCGGAAAGCCGCATCACCTCCTCTCCCTCCCTCGGCCCGGCTCTCCTCCGGGTCGTCGCGAACGGTTCACCGATGGGCCTGACGGGCGGCGACGGTCTCCCCGCGAGCGGGACCCATCCCCTGTTTCCTGGTCCGCGGCCACAGCGCACCGAACACGACCACCCCGAACGCGACGAGAATGATCGCGATGAGGCTCTGGTTCCAGCGCTGCCAGTAACCGCTGAGGAGGAGGAACGCCGGAATGGCCCCCGTGACCCAGCCCTCGATCGCCGTCACCCAGCCCGTGTAGACGGTGAGGTGTTCCCGCTTCAGACCCAGCAGCAGGAAGAAGAGGAACCACAGGAACGCCCAGTAGAGCCAGATGACGGCAAAAGGCCTGTCGTTGAGAACCTGGAAATTCGCGTACGAGTAGCCGAGCGCCATGATGGCCACGAACAGCGAGAAGTAACCGACGCCCGTGGTGTCGAACTCTCCGAGCACACCGATCCCCACGTACAGGTAGGTGAAGGCGAAGAGGAAGAGGCCCGACGCGTTGAGAATCACATTCGTGTCACCGTTGGCGGTGATGACCAGCACGAGAGGGGTGATCACCTGCAACACCCCGACGAAGAGATTGAAAACAGCCGCCGACCGCGGTTCGACCTTCCCCAGGAGCATCAGCCCGTTCATGAAGAGCACCGCACCGACGTAGAGCAGCCCGACGTTTCCCATCCGTGGCACCTCCTAGCGTCGGTGATGGTCGATCCAGGTGGGCAACGTGATCCGCTCACGCCATGCGACTGCACGAACGTGCCCCGGCCGCACCGGACGCCGGCCTTCACCGGGCACGGGCGTCACGGGTTCGGACGTACGAGGATGTGTTGTCCTGTTATTCGGTTGTCCGGCGTTCCGTCGGTCAGTGCCACGGCAGTCGCCGGTCAGGGCCGCGGCAAGCGCGCCAGTGCCGGATGCGGTGGCCGCGGACGCCGCCGGACGGGCAGGCTGGAGACGACCGCCGGAGCCTCCCGGCTCTGCTCGTCGCGATCGAGGGCGGCGGACAACGCCGGATGCGTACGAGAGATGTTCGGCGGGGAGAAGACGCGACGGGCGCCGCGCTCGCACGTGGAGCAGCCACGGGACAGCGGGGCGGTTCCTATCGGAAGGCGCACGTCGAACGGCCCGCACGCCGGGCACAGGTATTCGTAGATCGCCATAGGCACCCCCGACTGCCCGCCGGAGAAACAAAGGCTTTCCAGTCTTGACCTTCGGCCGGCGGCACTGTGGATTCACGACGCGTCTGGTCTCCATTTCCGGACTACCGGAACCCCCATCGTTATGTCAAGTCCCGAACGGCGTCCACCGGCTCTCCTTGCCCGGAAAGTGGCGTCGCGTGGTCTTCTTCCTTCGTCTACGCCTTCGAGACCTTTTCGCGTGACAAAAGGGTCGGCATCCTCTCTTTGCGCATTCCAGACGAACAATACGGAGATTGCCCCGGGAACGCCGCTTCGGGGCCGCGTTCACCCGACCCATTCCGGTGGAGACCCCGACCACACCTGCAAGGAATCCAGTCAAAAGCGAAAATAACCTGATCTACCGACATAGCATTGCGCTCAAGATTTGACCATTGTTTTCGGTCGAAATGCGGGGAGATTAATGCCGGAGGTGGAATGTGACGATGCACAAACCAAGCCAAACGCCCTATTTGAGGGATATGGTCTGGTTTATTCCAGCGTGCATCGCGACCTGTTTCGGGGGAATCGCGCTACTGGCGCAGGGGGCCAAGGGAGCCGAGGTCTCCCAGACCCTGTCCTTCGTGGTCGCGACCGTCGCGCTCCTCCTCGCGCTCCTCTTCCGGACGAGGGAGCCGCAGCCTCCCCTGAGGAGAGGGCGGTTCTGGTTGACGCTGCTGGTCGCGGTGGTGCTGGGGCTGGGCTCCGCGTCCACGTGGTGGTTCGTCATCCACAGCCCCGATCTGAGAGTCACCGACGACGTCACGGTCCTCGACGGCCAGTCGATGGAGGACGGGGCACAGGCCGCCGTCGAGATCCCCGGGCGCCCACCCGGCCGCGAGAACCTCTCCATCACCTTCACCCTGGTGAATGCGCGATCCACCGGTAACTGCGTCGTACCGGCCACGCTCGAGGTGAGGCTCCTGGCCGACGACCGGTGGAGCAACCCACCGGCCATCGCCCACTCCGGTGAGGAGATCCGGCTGCCTCTGAGCCGCGTCAAGGACCGGGCGGGCGTGCAGGTCGATCTCCGGGTTCCCGACGGCTCCTGCCTGCTCCACCTGAAAGTCTCCGAAGCCGTTCTCTACAACTAGGAAGCCGCCCGTGACCCGGATCCTCCGGCGAGTCGCCTTCGCCACCGCCCTGTTCGCCGCCACCGCCCTGTCCGCCTGCTCCGAATCCACATCTCCGCCGCTCCCAGGCGGGTTCCTCCACTCCGGCGCGGTGATCCACACGGGCGTCACCACCGACCATCCGGGCTGGTCGATGCTTGACCCGGGTGCCAACCAGCGCAGCGGATTCGACATCGAACTGGCCGACTGGCTCAGCAGCAAGCTGCAGATCGACCAGCAGTACGTGGACGTGACACTGGAGGGCCGGATCAGGGTGCTTGAGGAGGAGAAAGCTCGCATGGTGGTCGCGACCTTCTCCATCACCGACGATCGCCGGAAAAGAATGGACTTCGCGGGACCCTACATGATCACGTATCAGGGGGTGATGGTCAGGGAAGGCGACCGGCGAATCCAGAGCTATGAGGATCTGGTGACAGAAGGCAGAAACGTATGCGTCGCCGACGGCACGACGTCCCACGCCCAGCTCGCCGAGAAGGACAGAAAAGGGCTTACCCTCACGGTCCTGACGGCCCTGAAAGACTGTGCCACCCAGCTGAGCAAGGGGCAGGTCGACGCCGTATCGACCGACCAGCTGGTTCTGTACGGCTTCGCGAATTCCGAACTCTATCCCGGACTTCACGTGCTGCCCGATCTGACCTTCGGCTCCAAGGAGCAGTACGGCATCGGACTGCCCGACAATGACTTCGCCGACTGCGAGATCGTCAGCAAGAAGCTGAGCGAGTTTCTCAAGGAAGGAGACTGGGCCGAGTTCTTCGCCCGCTCCTTCCCCGGTGCCGCCCCGGCCAAGCACAAGCCCGCCCAGCTCGACCCGTGCGAAAAGAGCACCGCCCCGTCGGCCACCCCCCAAGCCCTCACCTCCACCACCGTCGCATGGGCCGCCACCACGGGATGACCCCCGCGGGCGCGGCTAATTCGAGGCGATCGGGTCTTGCTGGGGCGAGTCCTGCTGGGGCACTTCGCTGATCCGGCAGACGGGCGGGCGATTACGCGACGGCAGGGGTTTGACATAGATGTTGTGACAGTGAGGACAGCAGAGGTCGCTCCACGGGGGCGGGCTGGGCAGGCCCCCGCGACGCCATACGACCGTGTCGCCGCCATGCCCGTCATCTGAGTGGCAGGCCTCGTAGAGGTCCTGCCAGGTCCGAAGACAGCGCAGGCAGAAGAATTCCCATATTTCGCTGATGGTCTGGATCTCTCGCATGAGACGGTGCTCCCGTGGATCGGGCGTGGGTATCGGGCAATCCGCAGATTGCAGAGGGCATTGGCCCGGGCTCGATGGCGCACGGCCGAATCGGCCCGCATGAGTGGATGCGTACGACGGGAACGGCGGCGCGCGACAGGACGCGCGGGCTGTCGGGCCTACCGCCGGGTGCGTCGGCTTAGGTCAGGGAGATGCCCAGCCGGATCAACAGGCCGACACTGGCCGGCCGCACGGGGGATGCTTCGGGAAATCGTCTCGCGGGGCGGTCCGGAGCGAAGTCCGGCCATGTCGAGCTGAGCCATCCGGCCGGCAACAGGCCACCGGCGAGACCGTCCGGCAGGAGGGTCCGGGTGAGGCGGTCTCCGGCCCGTGGGCGAACGATGTGGTGTGCCCAGATGTCATGGGGGTCGTGGTGCTTGGGCGCCGTGGGCCGCCTGACGATTTCGGAAGGACGACCGCCCTCACCGAAGGGTGTCCGCAGGTGCGTCGACCACACATCAGGGCCCGCGGCGGCTATGAGAGCCGCGGATTCCGCACCCGAGTAAATGCGGATGGAGTGCCAGCTCCAGTCCAGGCTCAGGTGGATCAGGATCACGAGAGGCATGACGAGCCATAGCGCCGACCTCCAGCGCCTGCGGGGGGCCCCTCTCCGTGAATCTGCGGCCACGCTTCGAACAGTACACCACTCTGTGTAGTTATATAATTACTATATGTAACCTTTATGGACCCGGCCCTTCCGCGCGCCCGCATCGGAGAAGGTCACCGAGGTGCGGGATCGCCCGGCCGGGGATTACGGGCGTCTCGCAGGTCGGTTGCTCCACCGAGCGGGATCGCACGCCGTTCGAACTCGCCCGTCCGACCGGCAGCGGCGTCGGCCGGGCCGTCAGACCGCCTCCACCCGGGCGGGGACGTGCTTGTGCCAGGGAGTGCCCGCGAACCGGTCGCGGGCGTCGGACGAGGTGAGCTCGTTGGGCGGTGCTCCGGTCAGAACGGAGACGCCGTCCTCCGCCGGGTAGCCGAGCCCGAGGCCGTTGGGCAGGGAGACGTGGCCGGGACGCAGACCCGGGAACAGCTCGACCGCCACCTCGACGCTGCCCCTGCGGGTGGTCACGCGGGCGAGTGAGCCGTTCTCCAGCCCCAGCCCGACGGCGTCCGAGGGGTTGATGCGCAGGGCTCCCGAGGTGTCGCGGCGACGCCAGGCGGGATCGCGGTAGAGGGTGTTGGCGGTGAAGGCCCGCCGCTCCCCCGCGGAGAGCACAAACGGGAAGTCCGGATGGCGGGGTGGGCCGGCCGGAGGCAGGTCGCTCAGCTCCGCGAGCAGGTCGGGCAGGGCGAGGTGGATCCTCCCGTCGGAGGTGCCGATCCGCCGCAGGCCGTCGCCGGGCTCGTCCACCGTGAAGTGGATCCCCGAAGGGTTGGAGAGGATCGCCTCGAAGAGCGCCTCGCCCAGGTCGTCCCCGGTGACTCCGGCGCGGCGGACCGCGTCCGGGTGGCGCATCGCCACCTGATGGGCCTGCGCCCACAGGGAGGCCGCGGCCGGGGCGGGCAGCGTCGGGCCGAGGGTGCGATAGAGCGCGACCTCGGGCACCGCCGCCAGCGCGGGATCGGTGGCCATCGCGGTCAGGAACGCGCCGGCGAAGGCCGTACGTCCCTCGGCCGCCGCCTGGTGCAGGGCGGTCAGGTCGGGCAGGGCGCCGAGCGCCTCGCACAGGCGGGCGTGGATCTCCGGCTCGGGCAGCAGGTCCGAACCCGGCGGCGGGTCGAGGACCGGGCGGCGGAGGTGGAAGTAGTTGGCGGGCGCCTCCAGGTTGAAGAACGTCGCCTCCCACTTCTCGAACTGGCTCGGCGCGGGAAGCACGTAGTCGGCCAGCCTCGCCGTCTCGGTCATGGCGACGTCGATCACGACCAGCACGTCGAGTGCCTGGAGGGCCTCGCGCATGCGGGGCGAGTCGGCGAGGGAGTGGGCCGGGTTGGACGACTCGACCAGCATTGCGCGGTAGCGGGCCGGATGGTCGGTCAGGATCTCCTCGGCGACCACGTTGGAGGGGATCAGGCCGGAGATGATCCTGGCTCCGGCCACCGGGCTGAACCGCTCCTTCTGCGGCCGCAGGTAGGACGTCTGCACCAGCGGCATGAACAGGATCGGCGGGTTGTTGGTGCCCGGCCGGCCGAAGTTGCCGGTGAGCAGGATGATCAGACTGTCGAGGTAGCTGTTGAGCGTGGAGTGCAGGGTCATCTGGGTCCCGAGGTCCTCCATGGCGGCCACGCTCGAGGCCGACGCGATGCGGCGGGCGGCCTGCCGTACAAGATCCTCCGGCACGTCCGCGACCTTGGCGTAGGCCGCCACCGGCACCTTGGCCAGGGCGGTCACGACCTCGTCCAGACCCTCCGCGCGTCCGGCCAGCCAGTCGCGGGCGATCAGGTCCTCCTGGACCAGCACCGCGGCCAGGGCCGCCAGCAACCACGCGTCGGTGCCCGGCTTGAGCCGCAGGTGGATGTCCGCCAGCTCGGCGGTCTCGGTGACCCGCGGATCGATCACGATCATGGCCCGGGCGGGGTCGCGGGCTATCTCGCGCAGTGTGGGCCTGGCCCTCGGGATGCCGTGCGACTGCCAGGGGTTCTTGCCGATGAACAGCGCGAGTTCGCAGTGCTCGAAGTCGCCGGTGGCGAAGTTTCCGATCATCCGGTCCGACACCCAGAACTGCCCGGTCTTCTCCTGGGCCAGCGCGTTGGACCGGTATCTCCCGCCCAGGGCCCGCATCACCGAGCCCGAGTAGGAGCCGCCCAGGTGGTTGCCCTGGCCGCCGCCCCCGTAGTAGAAGATCGTCTCTCCGCCGTGGGCGTCCCGTACGGCCGCGAGCCTCCCGGCGACCTCCGTGATCGCGGTGTCCCAGTCGATCCGCTCGAACGTGCCGTCGGGCCGCCGCCGCAGCGGGTGGGTGAGCCGGTCCGTACCGTTCTGGTAGTGATCGAGACGGAGCGGTTTCTCGCAGGTGTATCCCTGCGACGAGGGATGCGCCTTGTCGCCGCGGATTCGCTTGAACCGGCGCTCGTCCAGCTCTATCTCGATGCCACAGTTACTCGCGCACAACACGCAGGCGGTCGGCTGCCACGTCATGAATAGCCCCCGTTCGGTACCAAAATCGACTCTAACCTTGTGAGTTCACTAGTGCAACGAACTTGTTGAGGCCGGATAGAATTCAGATCATGAAGCGCACCCCGTTCGCCGACTGGCCCTGTTCCATCGCCAGATCCGTCGACCTGCTGGGCGACTGGTGGACACCGCTCGTGCTGCGCGAGGCCTTCTACGGCACCCGGCGCTTCGACGACATCCAGCGCAACCTGCGCATCGGCCGCAACATCCTCACCCAGCGCCTCAAGCGACTGGTCGAGGAGGGGATGCTGGAGCGCGTGCCGTACCAGGAGCGTCCCCAGCGGTATGAGTACGTGCTCACCGAGAAGGGCCGCGACTTCTTCCCGGTCCTGGCGGCGATGATGCACTGGGGCGACAAGTGGCTCTCCCCCGACGGCCCGCCGATCAATCTGCGGCACCACGACCACGACACCCACGCCGAGGTCGTCTGCGCCGAGTGCCGTGAGCCTCTCGACCTCCGCGACGTGTCCGCCACCCTCGGCCCCGGCTTCCCCGAGCGCCTGCGCTCCCGCCCCGACGTCGCCGAGCGCTTCCCCGACGATTCGAGCATGGACCAGGATTCGGAGATCAAGCCGCCGCCCGAATAGCCTGCCGTCGGACAGGCCGGTATACGATCAACAGCCATGATCATGACGACTGTGTGACCCCATGTCCTCAGGCCGTCACCAAGGGTTCCAGCCGGTCGAACCTCAACCCCCCACCGTTAGGACCCGCGCTCATGAAGCGATGGATCGCCCTCGCTGCCACCGTGCTCGTCGTGCCAGCTCTGGCCCCGGCCGCTCCCGCCACCGCCCAGGCCGCTCCCCTCAATCCGGTGAGCGCGCTGAACGACCAACTCGCCAAAGGCGTCAGAGTAAGGGTTGTCGAGCAGAGCAAGGTCCGCATGGCCGGTGGGCGGATCGTGAACCACATGGCGTACGGCTCGGGATACGGCGTCCAGAACCGCGGCTCACTCCAGCTCGGGAGATCAGGAGTCGTCGCCTCCGACATGACGCGCCGGCTGACGTTCGAGTCCGTGGCCCGCCAGGTCGCCCAGGACAACGCGCAGGGCGGCGACAAGCAGTCCCAGAGCCTGCTCACGCTGACCCAGGCACACCGCTCGATCAGCGTGAAAGGCTGGCGCTACGCCTCCGGAAAGCACTACGCCCCCCTCCTTCCCGAAGGGAAGACCTGGGCCCTCCTTCAGCGGAGCAGCGGCGCAGCGGCGGCCTTCGGCGACCAAGTGATCAACGTGTTCGAGCCGGCCGTCCTGAAAGCCCTGCTGATCAAGAAGAACACCGATGGCACGGTCGTCGCGATCAAGGGCTTCGACGGCAGGAAGAGAAAGGCCACCCTCTATTCGGGCACCACCACCTTCTCCAAGCTGTACGAGCTCTCCTCGACCTTCCGTGAGATCGTCGGGCGTAAGCTCGACACCGTCACCGGCGGCATTCAGGTGGGCTGGGGCGTCTTCACCGACGAGAAGGGCCTTCCCTTTCAGATCATCTCTTTCTGGGAGATCAGCGATAACCGGCCCTTCTTCCGCAACACGACCACCACCGAGTACGTCGGCTGGGGCTCCCCCGCCCCCATCGTCGCTCCACCCGGTAGCAAGGTCACCCGCTCATCCTGGCCGGCCAACGGCCTCCCAGAGTCCGACGACAACGCCGATGTCCTTATCACCCCCCAACCTCCCGGCGTCCCGAAGAAGAGTTTTGTCCCGTGGAAGTAGTGCGAGTCCGGCGCAGGCCGGCCAGCTAGCCGGATCCGGCACGAACGGCCGGTGATGGGCGGGGGTGGCGTGTTCTGAGATCCTGATGTCGTGTCGCTCACGCCCGCCGTTCCGGAGCCGGTTACGGCCGACCCGCCCCGCTCCACCCCGAGCCCTCTGCTCACCCAGTCGTGGCTCGACATGGCCTTCCTGCACTGGGCCGCCGATCCGGCGGACGTGGCACCCCTGCTACCGGCCGGGACCGTCCCGGACACCCTCGACGGGGTCACCTACGTCGGCCTCGTCGCCTTCCGGATGCATCGCATCGGCTGGTTCCGCCTCCCCGGCATCCCCTACCTGGGCACCTTCCCCGAGACCAACGTCCGTCTTTACTCGGTGGACGCCCACGGGCGGCGCGGCGTGGTCTTCCGTTCGCTCGACGCCTCCCGCCTGATCCCGGTGATCGTCGCGCGGACCGCCTTCCGGTTGCCGTACGTATGGTCCCGGATGGCCATCCGTCACAGCGGCGACACCATCACCTACACGGGCACACGGCGCTGGCCGGGACCGCGCGGCGCGCACAGCCGGATCACCATACGGACCGGCGAGCGCATCGAGGAGCCCACCGAGCTCGAACACTTCCTGACCGCCCGCTGGGGCATGCACAACACCTTTTTCGGGCGGCCGATGTATCTGCCGAACACCCACCCGCGCTGGCCCCTGCACCGAGCCGACCTCATCGAGTGCGACGAAGACCTGGTGGCGGCGGCAGGGCTGCCCGAACCGGCCGGACCGCCGGTGAGCGTGCTCTACTCGCCGGGTGTCCCCGTACGTTTCGGGCGCCCCGCCCGCCCGAACGGCATCCCGGCGCCCTAGATCCGGGACCGGACGCGGCCGGAAGCAGCCTCGGCTCCTCGGCCTTCGCCGGGACATGTGTGGACGTCGACGGGTCTCGACCTTCTCCAAACGAGCAACCGATGGTTGCACAATCGTGGATCGCGCGCTAATTTGACATGCAACCAAAGGTTGCACATCGCGAAACATCTCGGCGTGCTCGACCGCGTCGGCCTGGTGCACGCGTCGCCCGCCGGACGAGAGAGGAGGTACCGGGTGGACGAGGCGCAACTCGCTCGCGCGATCGCTGGGCTGTCCTCGGTGGAGGCAACGTGGGACGCCAGGCTCCGGCGCATCAAGCAGATCGCCGAGGCGATTCAGCGCGGCAGAGACCGGCACGGCACACAGCGGTGAATTCACAGAACTCGGACGAGAACCAACTCTGGAAAGAGGAATCGAAAATGGTGGACATCCTGCACAGGATCGGAATCACATCGCCGGTGGCCGAGGTCTACACGGCCTTGACCACCGTCGAGGGGCTTTCCGGCTGGTGGACGACCAGAACCCACGGCGAAGGCGACGAGCTCGGCGGCGTGCTCCGGTTCCGGTTCGACTCCGGCGGATTCGACATGAAGGTCCTCGAGCTCCACCCCGGCAAGCGCGTGCTGTGGGAGGTGGTCGAAGGACCCGAAGAATGGATCGGCACGCACGTGAGCTGGGACCTCGATCAGGTCGACGATTACACCGTCGTTCTCTTCAAGCACGAGGGCTGGAAGGAGCCGGTGGAATTCATGCACCACTGCAGCACCAAGTGGGCGGTCTTTCTGATGAGCCTGAAGTCGCTGGTCGAAACCGGGAAGGGCGCTTCGGATCCCCACGACGTCAAGATCGGCAACTGGGACTGACGTTCCCGGCGAGGATCAGGACTGCTGGACGGGGAGGGCGGACCAGTCGATGGCGAGGCGCTGGGCGTCGACCGGGTCGGACCAGACCTGGACCAGCTTGCCGGGAAGCACGGCGCCCATCAGGAGACGCGGCAGGATCTGGCGGTGACTCACCGTGTACGGCGGGCCGCCCGCGGGCTGGACCTGGAGGCCGAATGCGACGACCACCTGGTCGTTCACGGTGGTGCCCGTGTCTCGCATCGAGGTGATCAACGCTCGCACCGGAACGCCGGTGCCGATCAGGTCCTGGTTGCCGGTTCCCATGAAGCTCTTCATCTGGCCGAGGACGCCGGTCGCCGGGCCCTGACCGTGGGCCAGCTTCGTGACAAGGAGGATCGAGCTCATGGTCGCCAGGAACATGCCCACGATGAAGGTCGGCACTCCCCAGGAGATGGTGGACAGAGAGGTCAGCCCATACACGCCGGCGACCAGCAGGATGAGTCCGGCCCCGGCACCCACGACATACGCATTTTTCGGCATTTTTTACAACCTTTCGGGTTTCTCTTGCGTCACAGAGTGGGGGCCAGGGCTTGATCACCGCTTGCAGCGCGCTTACCGGAGTCCCGGAACGAATTTCATCCGGTTCCAGGTGACGGAGCCGTCAGGGCCGAACGTCGAGGATTCGTAAGATCGGCCCCGAACGGGAGTGACCTGCGTTGATTCCGGGAAAAGCGGTAATTCAGAAGTAATTTGGTGATTGGTACGGCCCGCCGGACAAGTAGGGATTCCGTCTGTGCTCCGGCTGGGAGGTCGGGGGCGTCATGACGGCTGTGGCCGATGCGCGGGGATCCACTCCCCGGCCGGAAGGCGGCGGTTGCGCGCCGCCGGCCGGCAAGCTCGCGCCTCCACGTCTCCACGTGGCCGTACTGCCCCGGTCCCGTGTTCAGGAGAAGATCGATCACGCCGTCGGACACCGGGTCACCTTGATCAGCGCTCCCGCGGGCTCCGGCAAGACCACCGCGTGCGCGTCGTGGAGCATCACCTGCGGCAGGACTCACGACGTCGCATGGCTCACCGTCGACCCCGCGGACAACCAGCCGCACAGATTCTGGTCTCATCTGGCCGCGGCACTCGGACAGGTCCAGCCGTCACCGAGAGCCCCCTCGCCGGACCGCGCTCCGCCGATGGACCTCGTCGATGAGATCGTCGAGGCGGTCTCCGGGAGGGATCGGCCGATCGTCCTCGTGATGGACGACATCCACGAGCTCGATCAGCCAGAGGTCCTGCACGGCCTCGACCTCTTGCTCCGGCGCACCCCACCACAGCTCCGTCTCATACTGTCGGGCCGCCACCGGCCCGCCCTCCAGCTCGCCCGGCTGCGCGTCTCCGGCGATCTCGCGGAGATCGGAGCCGGGGATCTCGCCTGGACCGAGTCCGAGGCGGCCGAGTATTTCCGCACGGCGGACCTGCCGATCGGCACGGACCAGGTGGCGGAGCTGGTCGCACGCACCGGCGGATGGAGCACCGGCCTGCGCCTGGCCTGCCTGTGGCTGAAGGAGCAGTGCGAAACGGACCGGCAGGGGCGAGGTTTCACGGGGAGCACCCGCATCGTCGGCGACTACTTCCGCGACGAGGTGCTCAGCAGCCAGAAACCCGAGGTCCGCCGTTTCCTTCTGCGCGCCAGCGTCGCCTCCCCGCTCAGCGCCGATCTGGCCGGCACGCTCACCGGAACGGCCGACGCGGCGCGGATCCTGGATCGGCTGAGCCGGGAGAACTGCTTCGTGGAGGCGCCCGACGCCGGTCGGCCGGGGTACGGCTTCCACCCGCTCTTCCGGGAGTTCCTCCGGGCCGAGCTGGGACGAGAGTCCCCCGATGACGTGCCCCGTCTTCTCGGTGAGGCGGCGCGCCGGCATCGATCGAGCGGCAGGCCGCTGGACGCCCTGCGAGCCGCGGTCGCCGGAGAGGATTGGGAGCACGCCGTCGAGATACTGGCCGAGGACGACGTGCGCGTCCTCCTCGGGGCCGAGGACGGCGAACTCTCCGCGATCCTCACGCGCCTTCCGCCCGAGCTCACCTCCGCCACACCGATGGTGGCCCTCGCCCACGCCTGGGCCCGGCTGGTCGCCGGAGACCCCGACGCGGCCGCGCCGTACATCGAGTCGGCCGGGAGGGCCGCCGGGACCGTGGAGCCCCGTATCAACCGGATCATCGCCGCGCTGGATCTCGTCCGGGCCTGGATGGGCGGCGACTGCACCCCGGAGAGCCTCTCCACCGCCCGGCGGGCGCTCCACCGGACCGGCGGCGTACCACCGCACGCGCCCGCCGAGCGCAGGGCGACCGGCTGCCTGCTGCTGGCGTTGGGACTCGCCCATTGCTGGAACGTCGAGTTCGTCTCGGCCGGTACGGCTCTGCGCCGCGCGGTGAAGGAGCTCGAAGCCGGCGACTTTCCCGCTCTGACCTGTTTCGCGATGGCGTGTGCGGCGCTGATCGACGCGATCCAGGGCGATCTGACGGGAGCGGAGGAAACGGTCGGAACGCTTCAGAGCGACCTGGCCCGGGCGAAGGAGACGGCCGGTACGCTCCGCGGCCCCACGCCGTCGCTACGACCTCACCCGATCGCCGACCTCGCTCTCGCCTGGGTGCACCTGGAACGCGACGAACCCGCCGACGTCCACCGGCTGCTGGATCGGATCGAGCCGTGGCCACGGAGGCGGCCTCCGGAAGACGGGCCGGTCCCCGCGTTCGCGACGCTGATCCGCGCGCGAGCCCTGGTCGCCGGGGGCGACGTCGCCGCCGCCCGATCATGCCTGGCAGAACTCAACAGGCGGTGCCGGCTGTCGTCTCGGCTCATCCAGGCGGTGGCCCTCCTCGACATCGCCTGGCTTCCTGCGACCGACCTTCCCAGCCTTCTGCCCGACCCGGACCCCACAGCCCCGACCCTCACGGGTTCGGAACCCGCGGCCTTGCCTCTCGCAGCCGCGGAGACCGTGGCTGCGAGACCCGTGGCCGAAGAGGCCGTGGTCCCGGAGCCCGCAGCCGCGGAGGCCGGCTCTCCACCGCCTGCCTCGGACGCCGTCGCCATGGGACGGCTGCACCTCATACGGAACGACCCGGTGCGCGCACTCGTCGCCGTGCAGGACTGCCTGAGGGGTACGGCGGGCGAGACGCGCCTGCTGGACAGGGTCGCCGCGCTGCTGGTCGCCGCGGCCGCGCACCGCCGCCTGGGAGCGACGTCGTCGGCCGCCGAGCTGCTGGATCAGGCCCTGGAGCTGGCGGAGCCGCACCGGGCACGGCGGGTGTTCCTCGACGGCGGCCGATCGGTCAGGTCGCTCCTGACGATTCTCGTGCCGCCCAACGGTCCCCGTGTCCCGTTCGGCAACGAGATCCTCCGCCGTTTCGAGCGCGGAGCCGTGAACCCGAACAGCGACGAGGCGCCGGCCCTGACCCAGTGCGAGCTGGCCGTACTCCGTTTCCTGCCGTCGCACATGACCAACAAGGAGATCGCCGAGGACCTCTTCCTGTCGGTCAACACCGTCAAGACCCACCTTCGCTCGGTGTACCGAAAGCTCGGGGTCACGACCCGTCGCGAGGCGATCAGCCAGGCCACCCGGCAGGGTTTCGTCTGAAGTTCACCCTTTTCGGGTGACATGACCTCCCCCCGCAGCGGCGATCACTCCTGGTAATGACTCACGATCATGAAGGAGGAGGCGGCATGGTGCACAACGAGGGAACCGGCAGGGTGCCCGGAGATGGAACCGGCAGGATACCCGGCGAGGGAACCGGCATGCTGCACGACGAGGGAACCGAGAGGGTGCACGGCGAAAGCGGCATGCTGCGCAACGAGGGAACCGGCGTGACACGCGGCATGAGGGACACGAGGACCACGAGCACGGGGGCCCCGAGGATCACCGGCTGGGTCGGCTGGGTCTGGTTCGCCGCCCTGATGATGATCCTGACGGGTGCGTTCAACATCATCTACGGCCTGGTCGCCATTCTCAGGAGCACGTTCTTCCTCGAGACTCCGAACAACACCCTGCTGTTCAACCTGTCCGCCTGGGGCTGGATCCACCTGATACTCGGCATTCTCCTGGTCGTCGCCGGCTTCGCGGTGATCGCCGGGCAGACCTGGGCCCGCGCCGTGGCGGTCATCCTCGCCATGGTGAACGCCGTCACGCAGATGCTGCTCTTCTCCGCCTACCCATGGTGGTCGCTTCTCGCCATCGCCATCGACGTGCTCGTCATCTACGCCCTGATCGTGCACGGACGCGAGTCCGAAGAGGTGCGGCTCTAGCCGTGCGGGAGCCGTACGGGCCCCGTTGAGCAGCCGCCCGCCCGGCAACGGCCGGACAGGCGGCTTCTTCTCTTCCGGGACGACGGCCCCGGGCCGTGATGATCAACCTCAGGTGGGACGAGAGGCCACCGGTGTCCGGCGGGCGTGACGAGCATTCGCCCGCCACACCGCGTCGCACCGGTTCGGGGTCTGCCTGTTCAGGCCTGTTCAGGGCCTGCCCGGCATGTTATGGCCCGGCATACTGCTGCCCGGCATGTTGGAGGTCCTGCCCGACATGTCGTTCGACATGTGGGAGGTCCTGCCGCCCATGTTGGGCATCTTCCTGGCGCTCACCGCCACCGCTCCCATCCCGAGCAGGAAGATGATGACGCCGGTGACGACGTTGGTCCAGATGGTCGACGTCGTCGCCGATCTCGTGACCCACGGCACGATGATGGTCCAGATTCCGATGATCGCTGCGATCCAGCTCAGCCCGTAGGTTCGGCCGAAGGCTGCCGCGAACGCCATGGCCAGCGCGGCGAGCGCGATACCGGTGACCAGGTTGCTCACGGAAATCCTGGACAGACCGTTGAAGCCGACTACCCATGGAGAGATAGCCAGCCATAGCCCTGCGAGGAGGGAGAGTCCGTCGATTCCCTGGGCTGCCGTGCTGGAGCCCGCTCGCTCATACCTCTCTCGCATCTCGATGAGATCGGGATGTTGTTCTAGGCCTGCGGGTCGGATCATGACCCACGCCCCCTTCCGGCTTTCGTACGGAACGGACTTAAATCCCTATACCCGTCATAAGCCACTAAAAAGTACGAAGCACGACAAATTTGACCTCGGGGGAGATTTCCCCTGCAATAGGCGGCTGGGCCGGGAGTCCCGACCGGTCTGTTTACCGGAATTTTCCAGTTCTTTGGCGACGGGATGGTCTCGTTCGGAGGTAAGAATCCCGGAAGAACGCACCCGGAGAGTGAGACACCTCCGTCGACAGCGGCCCCGAGGTCGTTCGAAGCGACCGACTCGCCGGACTTCTCCGTGAGCACAGCCCGACCGGCTTTCCGGTGGCCACGGGATGAGCGCCATCCGGGGTTTCCCTTCACAGACGGAACGCGTGCCGCGCCCGGGTCATCCCGAACACGACACGCACTCCTTTCCTGCCTTTCATGCCCCCGGTTAGTTCAGTTCGGGGGGGTTATATTGACGAAGGCGGAGCAGTTCGTCGGCCACGCCGCCGGATTCAGGAGCGTTCCCGGAGTAGGTTGCGCCAGACAGCTCGTCCGGGCGACCGTTCCGGTCGAACTCAGCACGGTGACGTTGAGGTTGACGAGATCTTCATTCAGGGCGACCCCGATCACGTTGCCGGGGTAACCCGTCAGCGTTGAGAGGTTGTGCCACAGAGGGACCGTTCGCGGATCCCTGACCAACGTCGTCCCGGCGCCCGAGGCGAACGCGGTGAACTCCGTTCCGTTCTCCCTGGAGGCGACGATGCTCGCGCTGGGCCCCGTAGGTCCCGCAGGACCTTGTGCACCCGTGAGACCCTGCGGACCCGTGGCTCCGGTCAGACCGGTGGTGCCACGCGAACCGGTCGCACCCGCAGGCCCTGTCTGCCCGATCGGACCCGTAGGACCTTGCTGACCCGTCGGACCCGTCGGACCCGTCGGACCCGCGGGGCCTGTCGGACCGGTGGCACCACGCGAACCGGTCGTGCCGGTCGCGCCCGTCGCGCCGGTCGGACCCGCAGGACCCGTCAGACCGGTGGGCCCGGCCAGACCGGCCGCGCCGGTCGGTCCCGCAGGACCGGTCAGACCGATGGGTCCGGCCGGTCCTGCGGGACCCTGTTCACCCGCGGGACCCGCCGGACCGGTGGATCCTGCCGGGCCCACCGGACCCGCCGGACCGTCGGCGCCATTCGCCCCAGCAGGACCCTGAGGGCCTGCCTGCCCATCGGCGCCGTCAGCTCCGGGGGCGCCTGTCGGCCCCTCGGCGCCATCCACTCCGGCAGGTCCGGCCGGTCCTTGCGGCCCCACCGGCCCCACCGGGCCCGCCGGCCCCTCGGCGCCATTGGCTCCCGCAGGACCTTGTGGTCCTGCGGGACCCTCGGGGCCAATCTCACCAACAGGTCCCATAAAACCGGTGAGCCCGATGGGACCTGCAAGCCCGATAAGACCGGTCGGCCCTTGTGGTCCTGTAGGTCCTACCGGACCCACCGCACCATCCGCGCCCGCCGGACCCTGCGGACCGACCGCAC
This sequence comes from Streptosporangium subroseum, assembly GCF_900188345.1. Taxonomy (GTDB): domain Bacteria; phylum Actinomycetota; class Actinomycetes; order Streptosporangiales; family Streptosporangiaceae; genus Streptosporangium; species Streptosporangium subroseum. The sequence continues at coordinate 226,015 of NZ_FZOD01000003.1, forward strand.
CATCCGCGCCGTCGGCACCCGCCGGACCCTGCGGACCGACCGGACCGATCGCGCCGTCGGCACCCGCGGGGCCCTGCGGACCTTCCGGACCCACCGCACCATCAGCACCTGCGGGACCCTGCGGACCGACTGCTCCATCAGCGCCCGCGGGACCTTCTGGGCCCACCGCGCCGTCAGCGCCCGCCGGACCTACCGCACCGTCGGCACCCGCCGGACCCTGCGGACCTACGGCACCGTCCGCGCCGTCCACACCGGAGAGACCCTGCGGACCCGCCGGGCCCACCGCGCCATCAGCACCCGCCGGACCCGCCGGACCTTCCGGACCCGCCGGACCTTCCGGGCCCGCCGGCCCTACCGGACCTACTACGCCGTCCGCGCCATCAGTGCCAGCGGGACCCTGCGGACCCGCCGCGCCATCCACGCCGTCAGCACCCGCCGGGCCTTGCGGACCTACCGGGCCCACCTGACCATCGGCACCTGCCGGACCGTCCGCGCCCGCAGGACCCTGCGGACCTATCGCACCGTCCACTCCATCCGCGCCATCAGCACCCGCCGGACCGACCGGACCGTCGGCACCCGCCGGACCTACAGCGCCGTCCGTGCCCGCGGGACCTACCGCGCCGTCCGTGCCCGCGGGACCCTGCGGACCGACCGCACCATCGGCACCCGCCGGCCCCTGCGGACCCACCGGACCGACCGCGCCATCCGCGCCGTCCGCACCCGCCGGACCTACCGCACCGTCCATTCCGTCCACGCCATTGGCGCCGTCAGCGCCCGCCGGACCCTGTGGGCCTACCGCGCCGTCCGCACCGGAGAGACCCTGCGGGCCGGCCGGACCTTCGGGGCCGGTCGGACCTGGTGCTCCTTCCGGGCCGTCGGCGCCGCTGGTACCGCGAGGACCGGCCGTGCCTGCCGGGCCCCGCGGTCCGACCGGGCCCGCAGGACCTGCGGGTCCGGTCGGACCTGCCTCTCCTTCAGGGCCATCGGCACCGCTCACACCGCTCACACCTTGTGGGCCAGCGGGTCCCCGGGGTCCGGCCGGGCCCGTCGGACCCGCCGGGCCCGTCGGACCCGCTGGACCTGTCTGGCATGAAGGGGCCGACGTCAAGGCCAGGCTTACTTCCGTCGAGGCCTGCGAGCTCGGATCATCTATCGGCCTCGGCGGGCTGGGCAGGTATTCGCAGGATTTTCCCCACCCTTTCCAGCCGTCGGCCTTGGCATGGGTGTAAATATTTCGTGGAGCGATAGTGAGGCCGGGGCTCAGAATCGCCCTGACATCACCGATCAGAGAATTAACGTAGAAGGTTTCCGTCGTTTTGGCATCGGCGTTCGCCGGCACCTGACATGCCACTGCGAGAAAAGCTCCAGCTATTGTCGCCGCGACACTCCATGCCTGGTAGTGCTGCCCAACGGGGGGCGGAGCCTCGATTCGCCCGTTACCGCTTAATTTCATTTTCATCCGCATCGTTGCGATTCCGAAGAAATAGGCACCCGTAGTGCCCAAACAATCGCACCGAGAAGTACCCCGACAGGCGCCATCAAATACGCCACCCCGGCCAACGAGGCTTAAATTAACAACATAAATCCAAAAACCTTCTCCAATTCATTTCATGTAAATAAATATGCCCCATTGTGCGATTTCTCATTTAGGCGGCATATATTTTAAATGAGCCGTTTGAGATTCTTTCATCCCCAGCCTGCACCAAGCGGCGCAGGCGCGCTCGTGGCGCAGTTCAGCCCATATACGCCCAAGCCAGGGCCTTCGAAGGAGGCCAGCCCGGGCCCAGCGCGCTATTCGGGGGCGAGCGGGATTTGGTACCGACCTCAGCGAGGTCTGGTACCACGCCCGGAGCTCCAGTTGCCTTGATCACGAAGGACTTTTGGGTGCCACACTGTCGATGAGCTGGACTGCGTCAGTCTGCCAGTCGGGCGAGGGCCAGTGCGTGCGCCTGGTCGAGGGACTCAGCGGCAGCGCAAGGGACGTCCGGCTGCACACCGGTGCCCTCCCAGTTCGTGCCGGAGACGGGGTTGATGGCGCGGCCAGTGGGGACGGTGGCCTCCAGGTGTGGGTGCACGGTCCAGCCCTTGCACGGATGTGCGCCGCCGCGGGTGCGCTCGCCGACGACAACGGCGCGGCCGAGCTGCTGCAGGTCGTACGCCAGCTCCTCAGCGGCGGAGAAGGTGCTCTCACTGGACAACACATACAACGGCTTGCTGCCACCGAAGCGCGCGCCGGGAACGTGCGGCAGGCTCCAGGACTGCTCGCTGCGCTCGCCGTCGCGCCAGTGCATGGTGTTGAGGTGAGTGCGCTCGTCCAAGAGGTAACTGCAGACGAAGGCGACGGTGTCCGGGTCGCCGCCCCGGTTGCTGCGAAGGTCCACGATCAGCGCCCGGGCGCGGGAGGCCAGGGTGAGCGCGGCGCTCAGCGGTTCGGCGGCCCAATCCAGCGGAAACAGCATCGGCGCCAGCTCCACCACGGCGATCCCTCCGTCGAGCAACTCCACCCGGGGCGCACCGCCCAGCGAGGTGTCGAAGTCCCGGCGGATGGAGGCCAGGGTGGCCTCCATCTGCTTGGGGGGCACCGGGTCGGCGTGGTGCTTCAGTCTCAGGTGTTTGTCGTTGTTGACGGACTGCAGGTCCGCGGTGACCAGACGGGCGAGCTCCTCGGCACCGTCGACGTCATAGGCCCCCTCGGCGAGACGTCGTTGGAGGAGGCCGGCGAGCTGCTCGGCTATCTCAGGGAAAACGTAGTGCTCGACCACCAGCCGGACTGTCTCGTCGATGACAGGGGCAGGCTGAAGCTTCGTCAGAGTCGTCATGGCAGGGAGTAGAGCACTGCCCTTACGAAAACGTCAAAGATGTTTAGACACTTTCGGTATGCGTGACCAGCCTTCCCACTTGCCACCTCCTGAGGATGTTCTGGAGATCGGCTCGCCTGAGCGGTTCGCGGCGCTCGTCCACCGTTGCGTCAGCTCTTCGCCCTGGGCCACCGGCGGAACAGCCCGACCACCCCGAAAGCCCGCCCTCGTCCGGCCGTGTGCGCGTCGTCCTCCTTCCCGCCTTGCGCACTCTGTGGCGCGTTCACGCCGCCCGCCGGCCCCGGACACGAGGACGGCCCCTCGCTGATGATCGCGAGGCGGGGGGCGGGTCAGGCGGGAACGATCACATCGGCCGGATGATCGTTTTCGGCGATGCGGCGGCGTTCGAGCAAACATGGAGCCAACATCGGGCAGAAACCGGCACAAACCGGGACGGCGTTAAACGCGAACAGCGCACCCACGGAATCGTGGGTGCGCTGTTCGGATGCGCTGTGCGCCGCCAGGGACTTGAACCCCGGACCCGCTGATTAAGAGTCAGCTGCTCTAACCAACTGAGCTAGCGGCGCTTGAAGCCCTCGAAGGATAGCGCACATCGGGCAGGGCTTCGAAATCACCGACGATCAGCGGTTAAGCTAGAACAACATTCGGTCCTGTACTGGGAGCACACATGTGGTTCGCCTCGCCCGCAGACGTCCGGGAGCGGCTCAGTGCCGTCGACTACCTCTCCGACGCCTCCATAGCGACCTCGGTCTTCCTGGCCGGAGCGCTCGGCAAGCCACTGCTCGCCGAGGGCCCGGCCGGGGTGGGAAAGACCCAGCTCGCCAAGGCCGTGGCGGCGGCGACCGGGGCCCAGCTCGTCCGGCTGCAGTGCTACGAGGGGCTGGACGAGGCCAGGGCACTGTACGAGTGGAACTACAAGAAGCAGCTTCTGCGCATCCAGGCCGGATCGGACCGGGACTGGGACGCCACTCACGATGACATCTTCACCGAGGAGTTCCTGCTGGAGCGGCCCCTCCTGCGGGCGATCCGCTCTGAGGTCCCGACTGTCCTGCTGATCGACGAGATCGACAAGGCCGACGTCGAAGTGGAGGGGCTCCTGCTGGAGATCCTCTCCGACTACCAGGTCACGATCCCCGAGCTCGGCACGATCTCCGCCGTGCGCAAGCCGTACGTGGTGCTGACCTCGAACGCCACCCGCGAGCTCTCCGAGGCGCTCAAGCGGCGCTGCCTCTACCTGCACCTGGAGTATCCGACGCCGGAGCGCGAGCGCGACATCGTTCTGGCCCAGGTGCCGACGATCGAGGCGGGCCTGGCCGAGCAGCTGGCGCGTACGGTCGCCACGATGCGCACCCTGGAGCTGAAGAAGGCCCCCTCGATCGCCGAGACGATCGACTGGGCCAACACCCTGCTCGCCCTGGGACGGACCGAGCTGGACGAGGCGACGATCGGCGCCACCCTCGGGGTGGTGCTCAAGCACGCCTCCGACCAGACCCGGGCGCGCAAGGAGCTGGCCCTGTGAACGGCGCGACCGGACGCGAGGCCGGGCCCTTGGACCGCGGAACGGATCACGGAGCCGGACCCGCGAACGGCCGGGCAAAGCACGTGATCGGATCTTCCAGCGTGAACGGATGTGCGAGCGGCGGGACCGGCCGGGTGAGCGGCATGGGGGCTGGGACATGAGCCTGCTCGACCGTCATATCGGCTTCGTGCACGCGTTGCGTGAGGCCGGGCTGCCGGTGTCGCTGGCCGAGGGGCTGGACGCCGCCAGAGCCCTGCAGGTGATCGACCTGAGCGAGCGGGATTCGCTGCGCGCCGCCTACGCCTCGACCCTGGTCAAGCGGCCCTCGCACCGGCCGGGCTTCGACGTGCTCTTCGACCTGTGGTTCCCCGCCTCGACCAGCGGCCTGTACGACCCCCGCCAGGAAGGCGGTTCGCACGCCCCCGACCTGGATCTGGAGGCCGCCCCGCTTCCCGAGCTGCGGGACCGGCTGGCCCGGCTGCTGCTGGGCGCCGAGGGGATGAACGAGTTCGCCCGGGCGATGGTGGAGCGCTTCGGCCGCCAGCCCGCGGGCCCCGGCAGGCAGAACTGGTTCTCCTACTCGGTGATGCGGGCGCTCTCCCCCGAGACGCTCATGGCACGGCTGCTCGCCGAGGTCCTGGCCGGCCAGGAGCGCGGCGGGCTGGCCGAGAAGGTCGCCCGGCAGCGGATCAACGAGAACACCAGGCGGTTCGAGGAGGCCGTCTCCACCGATGTGCGCCGCCGGATCGCCGAGGACTCGGGGATCGAGCGGATCGCCCGCTCCGCCGTACGGCCGCCGCTGGAGCAGCTCGACTTCCTGCGGATCACCAAGGCCGACCTGGCCAGGCTGCGCAGGGAGGTCCACCCGCTCGCCCGCCGCCTGGCCGCCCGGCTGACCGTCAAGCACCGGCTCGGCCACCGTGGCCGCCTGGACTTCCGCCGGACCGTACGGGCCTCACTGTCCAGCGGCGGGGTGCCGCTGAACACCTTCAACAAGCCGCGCCGCCCGCACAAGCCCGAACTGGTCGTCCTCTGTGACACCAGCGACTCGGTCGCCTCCTTCGCCCACTTCACGCTGCTGCTGACCTACGCGCTGCGCGAGCAGTTCACCAAGGTCCGGGCGTTCGGGTTCGTGGACACCGTGGATGAGATCACCCGGTTCTTCGTCCCCGGCGCCGACGTGGTGGAGGCGATGACGCGACTGACCCAGGAGGCGGACATGGTGCGGTTCGGCCGTACCAACTACGGCCACGCGCTGGAGGAGTTCGCCGAGCGGTACGGCGACGCCATCGGGCCCAAGACGTCGCTGCTGATCCTCGGCGACGCCCGGTCCAACTACCAGCCGCCCGCGCTGGAGACGCTGAGACGCCTGAGCGCCGGCGCCCGGCACGCCTACTGGCTGAATCCGGAACCGACCGCCCAGTGGGACACCGGCGACTCGCTGGCGACCGCCTACGGCGGGATCGTCCCGATGCACGAATGCCGGAACGTCGCCCAACTGGCGGCCTTCATCGAAGAACTCGCCTGACGATCCCGACGGTGCGGGCCGGCCGCCGACCGGTCCGCACCGCTCAAGGACTTCACTTCCAGGGCCGGTCCGCACCATTAATCGGGGACGGTGAAAGGAACGGAGCGATATCCGCCGACCGGATGCCCTGATTCAAGATGATCTCTTAGGGCGGCCGGCCCAGGTCCCCGGCAGACCGCAGGGCGGCCACTACACCCGCTCCACGATCACCACGGGGATGTCCCTGCTGATCTGCCGCTGGTAGTCCGCGTAGGAAGGCATGATCGAGATCATCAGCAGCCAGAGCGGCGGCTTCTCCTCCGCCGTGGCGGTACGGGCCCGCGCGGCGAACGTCTCCGTGCCGACCTGTACCGTGACCTCGGGGTCATCCAGCAGATTGAGGTACCAGGCCGGGTGGTTCGGCGCACCGCCGTTGGACGCGGCCAGCACGAAGCGATCACCGTCCCGCCCGTAGACGAGTGCCGTGCGGCGCAATGTGCCCGACTTCCGGCCTCGGGTCGTCAGCAGCAGGTCGTTCATGCCCGGACGCGCCTGGCCACCGGTTTCGAGAAAGCTGTGGATGTGCCGGGCGACCCAGGCGTTCGGACTGTCGTGAACGTCTTCTCCGGCTCGGCCGTCCATCATCCCTCCTCGACGCCGAGATGCGTGCGGTGGTGCCTTGGGGCATCGATCTCGTCGAGCAGCGCGATCGCAAAGTCGGCGTAGGAGATGCGGCTGGCCGCGTCCGCCTGGGCGGTCCGGTACCGGGCGCTGCGTGCACCACCGTGGTCGAAGTCGCCGGCCGGACTGATGACCAGCCAGTCGAGTGTGGTGGCCGTCGCACGCAACGTGTCCGTCCCAGCCGCGTGTCCCAGATAGAACGATCGATACTCCTGGGGATAGCCGGGAGCGTCCATCAGTTTCACCCCGGAGGGGGTCTCCAGGATGGGGGCCAGCCCGACCACCACCAACCGTCCCACCCCGGCCTGCCCCAGACCGTCGGCCAGGGCCCGTGCCGCGCTGACGAAAAAGTCATGCGGGTCGGCGCCCGGGTCGTACACGGCGCTGATCGCGGCGTCGTGACCGGCGGCGATCGCGGTGATGCCGGACGCGTCGGTGACATCGCCCGAGACAACCCGTACGCCCTCGGCCCCGAGGTCACCGTACTTGACCGGATCACGGACGACGGCGGTGACGTGGTGCCCGCGCTCGCGCGCCTCGGCCACGGCCGCGCGTCCGGCTCGGCCACCGGCCCCGAAGACCACGATCTCGCTCATCGGATCACCCCTCTCACCAGGGCTGGGCATGGGCTCCAGCCGCCTGCCCCGGACGCTATCCGGGGCAGTGGTTACCCAGGGGATACCGAGGGGACACCGGATATCGTGACGCCCATGAACGAACCGCTGGCCCCCGACATGTTCGATGAGCTCTGCCCGTCCGCGCTCTCACCGATCCGGTTCGGCGACAAGTGGGCGGGGATGATCATCCGCTGTCTCGAACACGGCCCGCGACGGTTCTCCGAACTGCGGATTCCCCTGCGCGGCATCACCGCGAAGGTGCTCACGCAATCGCTCCGGGGGCTCGAACGGGACGGCCTCATCTCGCGTACCGCCTACGACGAGGCTGTGCAGCGGGTCGAGTACGAGCTGACCCCGCTCGGACGCAGCCTGCTGGGACCGATGGCGGTCGCGTGCGCCTGGGCGGAGAGGCACTGGGAAGAGTTGCTCGACGCCCGCGAAGCCTACGAAACCCCTGCCTCCGGGTTCGGCCGCGCGGGCTGAGCCCCACGTCCATGACGCGGTCTCAGTGCAGCATGACGCGCGCCCACTGCCTGCGGGCCACGACGAGGCCCAGTGCCCCCATGACCAGGAGATAGACCACGCTCACGATCAGGCCGGAATCGATCTCGCCGAGGGCGCACCCCCGCAGCAGCTGGATGGCGTGGTAGAGAGGCAGCAGCTCCACCGCGACCTGCACCGGCCGGGGATAGACGGTGACCGGGTAGAAGGTCGTCGCGAACAGGAACATCGGCAGCAGCACCAGCTGCACGTACTGGAAGTCGGACCACGCCCTGATGCGCGTCGCCACCGCCAGCCCGGCGGCCCCGAAGGCGAAGGCGACGAGCAGCGTCGCGGCGGCGGCGACCAGGGCGTCCGACCAGGAGATCAGCCCGAACACCGTGATCACGAGGAGGAACCCCATCGCGGTGACAAAGCCTCGCAGCACCGCCCACGCCACCTCACCGACGACGATCCCGGTGAGGGACACGGGGGTGAAGAGGATCGACTGGTAGAACCTGTCGTGGGTGAACTTGACGAAGGCGCCCTCCATCGTCTCGTGCAGGGCGCTGTTCATGACCGCCGTGGCGAGCAGGCCGGGCGCGACGAACGCGGCGTAGGTGACCTTCACCCCCTCGACGTCCCCGACGAGCTGCCCGATGCCGACACCTATGGCCAGCAGGTACAGGATGGGCTCGAAGATCGAGTACATCGCCATGGTCCACGGGTTGCCTCCCGCGTGGACCCGGAGATTGCGGAACACCAGGAAGTGCGCGCCGCCCCAGCGGGGGACGACGGACGGCACGGCGGTGTCCGGCGCCCTGTTCTTCAGGTTCTCCAGCATGTCGCCCCCTCAGACGTGGATGTGGCGCCGGTAGGTGACCAGGGCCGCCGCGACGCCCGCCGCCGTGAGCGCCCCCAGGTAGCCGACGTGGATCGCGGAGGTGAGCAGGGTGGCGGTGCCCAGGCTCAGGGTGCGGCACAGGTCGACGCCGTGCCACAGCGGCAGGACGTACGCCAGCGGGCGCAGCCAGTCGGGGAGCGTCTCGATGCCGAAGAAGGTCCCGGAGAACAGGTACATCGGCATCAGCACGAACCGGAACACCTTGTTGAGCGTGTCGAACTTGTCGACGGTCACCGTCCACGCCGCCAGCGGGGCCGCGAAGGCCATGCCGGTCAGCAGGGCCGCGGGCACGGTGAGCACCGCCCACGGCGACCGGGTGGCGCCGAGGGCCATCATCACCACGGCGAAGGCCAGCGCGCTCGTCCCGATCCTGAACGCCATGAACAGCAGGTGCCCGGCCATGATGTCGCGGGGCTCCAGCGGCGTCGCGGCGGCCACCGCGTAGCCCTGGCCCCGGCGCAGGGAGCCGTGGACCGCGAACGCCCCCTCGATGTAGGCGTTCTGCATCGCCGCGGCGGCGATCAGCCCGGGGGCGAAGAACTCCAGGTAGGTCAGGCCGCCGAGTGACGAGGGGTCCACCAGCCGTCCGAGCCCGGCGCCGATGGCCACCAGGAAGAGCAGCGGGTTCGCCACGCTGATGACGATGGTGCTCTTCCAGGTGCGGCGGTAGCGGAGCATCCACGAGAGGAACTCTCGAAGGAACATGGGCATGGGTCCGCCTCAGTCCGTCAGGGTCCGGCCGGACAGGCGCAGGAACACGTCCTCCAGCGTCGATCTCCGCACGAGGGCGGTGATCGGGGTCATCCGCGCGGCGGTGACGGCGGCCAGCGTCGTCTCCCCGTCGTGCGTGTAGACCAGCACCCGGTCCGGCAGGACCTCCACCCGCTCCCCCTCGCCGGGGCGGACCAGGTCGTGGAGCTTCTCCGCGGCCTGCTCGTGCTCGTCGATCCGGAACCTCAGCTCCAGGACCTCGCGGGTCGAGTGCCGCCGGATGAGCTCCTGGGGTGATCCCTCGTCCGCGATGAGCCCCTTGTCCATCACCACCAGGCGGTCGCACAGCTGCTCGGCCTCGTCCATGTAGTGGGTGGTGAGCAGCAGCGTCACCCCCTGCTGCTTCAGCCTGAACAGCCGATCCCACAGCACGTGCCTGGCCTGCGGGTCGAGCCCTGTGGTCGGCTCGTCGAGCAGGAGGATGTCCGGCTCGTTGATCAGGGAGCGGGCGATCGTCAGCCGCCGCCGCATGCCGCCGGACAGCGCCCCCAGCGGCTCGCCCGCCTTCTCCTCCAGCTGCGCGAACTCCAGCAGGCGCTCCGTGCGCTCCTTGATCACCCGGCGGGGCAGCCCGAAGTAGAGGCCGTACATCGTCAGGTTCTCGCGCACGGTGAGATCGGGGTCCAGCACGTCGTCCTGCGGGACCACTCCCAGGCGCGCCCGGATCTTCCGGCCGTCGCGTGCGGGGTCCATGCCGAGGATCCGCAGGGTTCCCTCAGTGGCCGGGGAGACGCAGCCGAGCATGCGCATCGTCGAGGACTTTCCCGCCCCGTTGGGACCGAGGAACCCGAAGGCCTCTCCCCGGTTGACGTGGAAGTCGATCCCCGCCACGGCCCGGAACCCGGTGCCCCGCCTGTCTCTGGGCGGGTACGTCTTCCCGAGCCCCTCCGCCTGGATCAGCGGTGTCGCGCCGTCGTCGCCTGCCATGGACACCTCAGATTCGCGGTACGACAAGTCTCATTACCCATGGATCATGGGATCTTTGAAACTAGAGTTTGCAATAGTCCGCATGGTTCACGCAATATATTTACCGCGTGACCGGATAGCGCATATCGAGCCAGGCGCTCCACGCGATCGTGGTGTTCGTGTGGCGCCCCGGACCAACCGTGGCCTCCTGTGTCGAGGCCCTTCCCCGCCCCCGACGAACCTGCCGGCTCTCCTACGCACAGCCGCGGCGGACCGACCGCCACGATGGAGCAGGCAGGCCGGTCTGGTTCCAGGTGGCGGAACAACCGTCCTGAGTCAGGCGGGATGGCACGGATATGCGCCCGCCGTCGCCAGAGTGGTCTGCGCACGCCCTCACCCATCGCTCCTATGATCACCGGGTGCATTTATCGAGGATTGTGCCGACCGTGCTGGTGATCACCCTGACGGCCGGGTGTGGCGAAGAGAGCACGATGACGGGGCGGACGCCCGCCGAGGCGGTGGCCCAGCAGGCGAAAGACTCGACCGGAGTGAAGGTCACCAAGCTCGTCCGTGTGGACTACAGCGGAGTGGTGACACCCACCCCTTCGTCGGAGGACGACACCATCGTGCCGGTCAACATCGGCGAATACAGCGAGAGCCGGACCACCGGAATCCTACGGCTCGGTGCGGCTGCCTCCGATCTGACCACGACCTTCCACCGGACCGACATCCCCGAAGATCTGAAGGGCATCATTCCGGATGATCTGTCCTATATGACGACCAAGGCGATCTCGATCAGCGGCACCGACACTTACGAGCAGCGGGCCGACCGGAGAGACGTTCCCGCCGGCAAGGCCTGGCTTCACCACAGCAGCCCCAAATGCGGGATGGCGGCGCGTCTCCTGGGGGCACTCGACGCACGTGCGGTTCTGTCGCCCAAGGTACTGCAGCGGCTTACGGCCCCCGCTCCCTCCTCCGGCGGGGTCATCGACGCGGTCGCCACCGTCGTACATTCCGGGAGTGCCTCGCACGCCGAGTTCAGCATCCCGGCCCAAGGCGACGACCCCGTTATGGCGGTACAACTGCCGATGCAGTCCCGCTCCATAGAGGTCTCGTGGCAGTTGTGGGTCGGGCCGGACCAGCTTCCCCGCCGGGTCCGTCTCATCATGACCGATCTTCTGGCCGAGAAGGACGTGCCCAGGTCTGCCGTGACCGAGATCGACTTCACCGATTGGGGAAGCGACGTGTCCATCGGGCCCCCGCCGAAGGACCAGGTGCACGAAACCGGAAGCTGCCTCGACCCAGAACCGCAGTGAATACCCACTGCGATGCCACATCACCTGGGCATCGGGCATTTCGCGGGGTTCCCGTACTTCGCGGGCGGAAGACGACCCGTGACCGCGAAGCACCGGCACCCGTACGATCAGCTCATCCTGCGCAGTACCCGAGCGGCGGTCCGGGTGAGCACCTCCACCTGGGACTCGTCGAACTCCGCACGCGGCCCGTTCAGGATCCAGCGCGCGACCAGCCGCGGCTTGAGCAGGGTGAGGCCCTCCGCGGTGACCGACCGCCTGATGACCCCGCCGTGTACGGCGAGCAGCGGTTCGATCGTGATGGGAATGCCCGACTCACGGGACAGCACCTCGGCCAGCGAATCGGCGACCTCGACGAGTGCCTGGGCCACCTTCGTCCCGTACTTCTCACCGAGGAACAGCCGATCGCCATACCGGGCGATCTCGGTCTCGGGGTCCCACGCCTCGTTGTCGACGACCCAGACGCCACCGGGACCGATGACGAGGTGGTCGATCGAGGCCTTTCCCGGTACCGCGCGGCCTTCGAGAATCTGGTAGCCGCGCTTGCGGAGCCTGCGGCGGAGCAGCTTGCCGGTGATGACCTCACCCCGGCGCTTTCCACGCCAGACCGCCGTGGCGTCGTGCGACCACCAGTTCCAGAGCAGGTCGCCGGCGCCGACGAGCAGGCCGAACAGGAGGCCGACGACCGGTGGGGAGAGATCGAACCGGTAGGCCAGCGCGACACCCACCACCAGGCCGACCGCGGCCTTGACCCCGGCCATCTTCCTTCGCTGATCGGCCTCTTTGAGCCAGAACTGCTCGTACATAACCTGAGGCGACAGACCATGGACCTGGTCGTCGGGAGGCACGTAGATAGATCCGCCTGGCAAAGCGAACCCCCTGAAGGCTCGAATGGTGGATGGAAAGGGGTGCGGATCTGCCACGCTGAAGATCCTCCGACTATGGAATACCCAAGTAGGGGCTCCAGGCACGCGAAGGTGATGCAAGTAACACATCACAGCTACCTCATCGGCAGCTCAACCGACCAGTCGGTATGCTTGCTGAACCACACAATGGGGGACACGGATGACTCAGGACCAGGAGCCGGTACGACAGCGCCTGCTCAGCGAGGCCACTCGCCTGTTCGCCGAACGAGGTTTTGAAAGCACGTCGGTGCAGGAGGTCGTCGCGGCAGCCGGCGTTACCAAGGGCGCGATGTACCACTATTTCGACTCAAAAGACGATCTGCTCCACGAGATCTACGGGCGCGTGCTGCGCATGCAGATGGAGCGCCTCACCCACTTCGCCGACAGCCCGGGGCCGGTGGCCGAGCGCCTCTACGCCGCCGCCTCCGATGTCGTGACGACCACCGTAGACAACCTGGACGACTCCAAGATCTTTTTCCGCTCGATGCACCTGCTCGCGCCCGACACTCGCAAGAGCGTCCGCGCCGAGCGCCGCCGCTACCACGAGCGCTTCCGCGACCTGGTCACCGAGGGCCAGCGCGAGGGCACCTTCAGATCCGACACCCCCGCCGACATCGTCGTCGACTTCTTCTTCGGCTCCGTCCACCACCTGGGCACCTGGTACAGCACGGAGGGCGCGCTCTCCGGCGCCGAGCTGGGGGCGCACTTCGCCGACCTGCTGCTCACCTCGCTGCGGCCGGATCGGCCGGCACCCCCCGCGTGACCCTCCGCCCGACCGGGACGGCGACGACCCCCGGCGGGAAGCCGGAGGTCATCGCGTCACCGTGCGGTCAGGCCGGGCCGGGCAGGTCGGCGAGGACCGCCAGGGCGTCCCGGTGGGCGCCGGGGCTGCCGAGCGCGATCTCAGTGGACTTGGCGCGCTTGAGATAAAGGTGGAGGGGATGCTCCCAGGTCATCCCGATCCCGCCGTGGAGCTGCACGCTCTCCTCGGCCACGTGCACCGCCACCTCCGAACACCAGGCCTTGGCCACCGCCGCCGCCAGCTCGCGGTTCCCGACCGCCTCCGCGTCGCGGGACGCGGCCGGTTCCGAGTCCGCGGCCAGCAGGTCGGCGGCGTTCCTCGCGGCGGCACGGGCCCGCACCACGTCCAGCCAGAGGTCGGCCATCCGGTGCTTGATCGCCTGGAAGGAGCCGACCGGCCGGGCGAACTGGTGGCGCTCCTTGATGTAGGAGAGCGTCGTGCTCAGGCACCACTCGGCGACCCCGAGCTGCTCGGAGGCGAGCAGACCGGCGCCGAAGTTCAGCACGCTCCGCACGTCGAACGCGCCGATCGCGTCACCGGGGGCGTCCGAGAACGTGACGGTGGCGATCGGCCGGGTCAGGTCCAGCGAGGGCACCACGTCGACCCGGACGTTCTCGGCCCGCACCACGTAGAGCGTCGTCCCGACGGGCACGAGCAGCACGTCGGCCACGTCCGCACCCGCCACCGCCCGGATCTCCCCGTTCAGAACCCGCCCGTCCGTGACGGTGACGGTCTCCGGCAGCGGCCGGTACGGCGAAGCCGCCATCGACACCGCGAGCGCCGCGGTGGTCTCCCCCGAGGCGAGCTCCTGGATCAGCTCTTCCTCACCGGCCTGGATCAGGGCCTTCGTGGCGAGCACCGCGCTGGTGAGAAACGGGACCGGCGCCACCGCCCGTCCCAGCTCCTCCAGCACCACCGCGACCTCCCGCGCCGACGCCCCCGCCCCGCCGTACTCCTCCGGCACGAGCAGGCCCGCCACCCCGATCTCCCGGGACAGCGTCTTCCAGAGGTCCATGTCGTACGGCACGCCCGACTCGACCCGCTTCAGCACGGCGTCCGGCCTGCAACGGTCCGCGAGCAGATCCCGCACGGAGGCCCGGAGCTCCTCCTCGACCTCGGTATAAAGAAGCGTCATCGGGGAAGATCCTTCCAGGGCACGTCCTTGTCGACGCGGGGCTCGGAGGGCAGGCCGAGCACGCGCTCGGCGACGATGTTGCGCAGGATCTCCGAGGTGCCGCCCTCGATCGAGTTGCCCTTCGCGCGGAGGTAGCGGTAGCCGGTGCCCCGGCCGAAGAAGTCCACGCTGTCGGAGCGGCGGAAGGACCAGTCGTCGTAGCCCAGCCCCTCCTCCCCGCGCATCTCCAGGTCCAACCCGGACAGCGCCTGGTTGAGCGTGGCGAAGGAGAGCTTCATGCCGGAGCCCTCCGGCCCCGGCTGCCCGGCGGACAGCTGCTCGCGGAGTCGCGTCCCGGCCAGCCGGGTCACCTCCGCCTCCACCCAGAGCCGCAGCAGGCGCTGGTGCAGGTCGTGGGTGCGCAGCTCGGGCCTCGCGCGCCAGTTCTCGGCGACCAGGCCGACCATGCCGCCGCCCCGCCGGACCGGCGCACCGCCGATGGCCACCCGCTCGTTCATGAGCGTGGTCTGGGCGACCCGCCAGCCGTCACCGATCTCGCCCAGCCTCAAATCGTCGCCGAGCCGTACGCCCGTCAGGAAGACCTCGTTGAACTCGGCCTCCCCGGTGATCTGCCGCAGCGGCCTGACCTCGACACCGGGGGCGTGCATGTCGCACACGAAGTAGGTGAGCCCCCGGTGCTTGGGCACGTCCGCGTCGGTCCTGGCGACCAGGATCGCCCACCGGGAGTGGTGTGCCCCGGAGGTCCACACCTTCTGCCCGTCCACGACCCACTCGTCGCCGTCCCTGACCGCGCGCGTGCCCAGCGTCGCCAGGTCCGACCCGGCGCCGGGCTCGCTGAAGAGCTGGCACCAGATCTCCTCGCCCGTCCACAGCGGGCGCAGGAACCGTTTCCGCTGCTCGTCGGTGCCGAACGTCAGGATCGTCGGCGCCGCCATCCCCAGTCCGATCGCCTGCACCCCCGGGGTGAGCTGCGGCGTGTCCACGAGCTCCCGCTCCACGACGTTCTGCAGCTCGCGGGGGGCGCCGAGCCCGCCGAGGCCCTCGGGGAAGTGCACCCAGGCCAGCCCGGCGTCGAACCGGGCCCGCAGGAACTCCAGCCGGTCCCCGGCGGGGTCGTGCCCGGCCAGGAACGCGGCGACGCGCTCCTGGATCGCCTTTTCGTCCAATGCCACGAACACTCCTTCATCGGGATTGCGGGACGGAGACCCTCGGCTCAGTCGTGGGAAGACGCCGGGGGCGTCATGTGCTTCTTGAGCTCCCGGTACGCCAGGGAGCGCTTGTGCACCTCGTCGGGTCCGTCGGCGAGTCTCAGCGTCCGGGCGCCCGCCCAGAGGGCCGCCAGCGGGAAGTCCTGGCTGACGCCGCCGGCGCCGTGGGCCTGGATGGCCTTGTCCAGGATCCACTCCACGTCGCGCGGAGTGGCGATCTTGATGATCTGGATCTCGGTGTGGGCCCCGCGGTTGCCGACGGTGTCCATCAGCCAGGCGGTCTTCAACACGAGCAGGCGGAGCTGCTCGATCCTCACCCGCGACTCGGCGATCCAGTCCTGGACGACCCCCTGCTGGGCGATCGGCTTGCCGAACGCGCTCCGGGACAGGGTCCGCGCGCACATCAGCTCGACGGCCCGCTCGGCCATCCCGATCAGTCGCATGCAGTGGTGGATCCGTCCCGGTCCGAGGCGGGCCTGGGCGATCGCGAAACCGCCGCCCTCCTCCCCGATCAGGTTGTCCACCGGCACCCTGACGTCCTCGAACACGATCTCGGCGTGCCCGCCGTGGTCGGCATCGGAGTAGCCGAACACGTGCATGCCCCGCTTGACGTGCATGCCAGGTGTGTCGCGCGGCACCAGGACCATCGACTGCTGCCTGTGCGAGGAGGCCTCGGGGTCGGTCTTCCCCATCACGATGAAGATCTTGCAGTTGGGGTTCATCGCGCCGGAGGCGAACCACTTCCGCCCGTTGATCACATACTCGGAGCCGTCCCTCACGATCGACAGCGAGATGTTCGTGGCGTCGGAGGACGCCACGTCGGGCTCGGTCATCGCGAACGCCGACCGGATCTGCCCGCTCATCAGCGGCTCCAGCCACTCCTTGCGCTGCCATTCGTTGCCGAACATGGAGAGGACCTCCATGTTGCCGGTGTCCGGGGCGGCGCAGTTCGTGGCGGTGGGGGCGATCCTGGGTGAGCGGCCCATGATCTCGGCCAGCGGCGCGTACTGCAGGTTGGTCAGGCCCGCGCCGTGCTCTCCCGGCAGGAACAGGTTCCACAGGCCCCGCCTGCGCGCCTCCTCCTTGAGATCCTCCATCAGCGGGGGGCTGGCCCACCCGCTCGTCGCAGCCTGGGCCTCGAAGGCCTCCTCGGCCGGGTACACACACTCGTCCATGAAGTCGAGCAGCCGTCCTCGCAGCTTCTCGGTTTCGGCGTCGAACGCGAAGTCCATGGGCCCTCCTCAGGTCTCCCAGGAGCGTACCGACCGGCCGGTATGGATGTCGACACGCCCTTTATTCTGAACGGCATGGAGCCCATCTTCTTCGCCACCCCGGAAGACTTCCGCCTCTGGCTGGAGAAGCATCACACCACCGAGACCGAGCTCCTGGTCGGTTTTTTCAAGAAAGGCACCGGCCGTCCCAGCATCACCTGGCCCGAGTCCGTTGACCACGCTCTCTGCTTCGGCTGGATCGACGGGGTCCGCAGGAGCATCGACGCCGAGAGCTACTCCATCCGCTTCACCCCGCGAAAATCCCGCAGCACGTGGAGCGCGGTCAACATCGCCAAGGTCGCCGAGCTCACCGAGCTGGGCCTGATGCACCCCGCGGGCGTCGGCGCCTTCGAACGGCGCACCGAGGAGAACTCCCTCATCTACTCCCACGAGCGGAGCCAGGACCCCGCCCTGCCCTCGGAACAGGAGCGTCGTTTCCGGGCCGAGACGACCGCCTGGACGTGGTTCCAGGGCCAGCCGCCCGGCTATCGCAGGACGGCGCTGCACTGGGTGACCACCGCCAAAAGGCCGGAGACCAGGGAGAAGCGCCTCGCACAGCTGATCGAGGACTCCGCTCAGGGCCGCAGGCTCAGCTAGCCGAGTCCCGGAGTGGTCCCGGGAAAACACACGGGAGTGGACCTTAGGGCAGGTCCACTTTCGGCCCTAAGGTCGTGTTCATGACCGCGAACACACCCACTCCCGTCACCCTCGAAGGCGATGTCGTACGGCTGGAGCCGCTGAGCCTCGTCCACGTCCCCGAGCTGTTCCTGGCCGGTGGCGGCGACGACGAGGTGTGGCGCTGGATGCCGGCGCCGACGCCGCGCAGCGAGGCCGAGATGGCGGAGATCGCGACCGAGCTGATCGACAGGCCCGACGTGGTGCCGTTCGCGGTGATCCTCAAGGAGACCGGCCGGGTGGTCGGATCGACCACCTACCACGACGTCCCGGGATTCGCCGACAGCATCGAGATCGGCTGGACCTGGTACGGCAGAGCCGTGTGGCGCTCGGCCGTGAACACCGAGTGCAAGATCCTTCTGATCGACCACGCCTTCGACAAGCTGGGCGTGAACCGCGTCCTGCTCAAGACCGACATCCTCAACATCCGCTCCCAGACCGCGATCCGGCGCATCGGCGGCCTGTCCGAGGGAGTGCTGCGCCGCCACCGGCGCCGCCCGGACGGCACCTGGCGCGACACCGCCTACTTCGGCATCCTCGACGACGAATGGCCCGCCCACCGCGCACGACTCACCCAGCTCACCGGGTGAGCATGCCGTACAGGATCCCGCGACCGCCGGCCCGCCGCCCGACCTGACCCACCTCACCGAGCTCACCCGGCTCACCCGGCTCACCCGGCGAGCATGCCGCGCAGCAGATCCCTCACGCCGAGACGAAGGTCGTCCAGGGTCGGCTCGGCTCCGGCCCCGATGACGGCGTCGAACATCATGCCCTCGCTGAAGGCGACCAGCTGGCGGCCGTGCCGTACCGGATCCGTCGACCCCGCGGCGGAGAGGATCGTGACCGCGGGATCGCGGAACCGGCTCCCCGCCTCGTCGTAGATCTTGCGCAGCTCGGGACGGCGGGTGGCCTCCATGGCGAGCTCGTAACGGGCGATCGTCTGGCGGCGGCCGGTGGTCAGCTGCGTCCAGAGCGCCCGGGCCGTCATCTCGGCCAGCATGTCCGGCATGGTCAGTCCGGCGACGTCGAGCACCGGGGCGAATGCGTCGGCCTCCAGCTCGGCGAGCCGCGCGAGGGTCAACTCCAGCAGCGCGGAACGGGTGCGGGCCAGATTGGACGTCGAACCCGGCGGCAGCCCGGCCGCCTCGTCCACCGCCCGATGGGTTAGTCCGCGCATGCCCCGCTCGGCCAGCAGGGTGATGGCGGTCTCCGCGACGAGTTCGGCACGTTGGGGCTTCACCCCCCTGATACTACATTTGTAGTTTAACTACGGCCGTAGTAATATCCACTACAGCCGTAGTGAGGAGCAGGTCATGGCGCACGCAGTGGTGATCGGAGCGGGGATCGGCGGGCTGACGGCGGCGGTGGCGCTGCAGCAGCGAGGCTGGGACGTGACGGTGTTCGAGCGCGCGGCGTCCCTGGAGCCGGTCGGTTCCGGGCTGGCCGTCGCCGCCAACGCGCTCAAGGCTCTGGACACGATCGGCGTCGGCGACGAGATCCGCGGGCTGTCGGCGATCCAGGGCGAGGCCGGCATCCGGCGCGCCGACGGCCGATGGCTGATGAAGACCACCGAGGAGGCCACCTCCGCCCGGCACGGCGACTCGGTGGTGGTGCTGCGCCGCGCGGACCTGGTCGACGTGCTCCTCGCCCGGCTCGAACCCGGCACCATCCGGCTGAACACCACGGTGAAGGAAGTGGACCCGGAGACCGGCCGGGTGACCATCGAGGTTCAAGGTCCGGAAACCGCCTCGGGAACCGGTCCGGGAGCGGGCCCCGGGACCGCCCCGGGACCTGGTCTCGCCACGGGCCGGCGGACCCACCCGGAAACCGGGCGGGCGTCCGCCCCGGAGGCCGGCCACCCCATGGACCTGGAGGCCGACCTGGTGGTCGCCGCGGACGGCATCCACTCCTCCGTCAGGGCCGCGCTGTTCCCCGGTCACCCCGGCCCGCGCTATGCCGGGATCACCAGCTGGCGGGTTCTCATCCCCGGCGGGGGCGTTCCCGGCCAGACCTCCGAGAGCTGGGGCGAGGGAAAGGTCTTCGGGGTCATGCCGCTGGCCGGTGGCCTCGCCTACTGCTACGCCACCGACGCGGTCCCGGCCGGCGGCGGTGGCGGGGACCAGCGGGCCGAGCTGCGGCGCCTGTTCGGAGACTGGCACGCCCCGATCCCGGCGTTGCTCGCCTCGGCCTCTCCGAAGAACGTGCTCAGAAACGACGTCTACCACCTCGCCGTCCCGCTCCCCGCGATGCACAGGGGAAAGGTCGCCCTTCTCGGCGATGCGGCGCACGCCATGACCCCCAACCTGGGCCAGGGCGCCTGCCAGGCGATCGAGGACGCGGTGGTGCTGGCCCACGTCGCGGGCAGCGGCACGGGGCTGGACGGCTACACCGCCGCCCGGCTGGAGCGGACCGCCGGGATCGTGGCCAGGTCCGCCTCGATCTGCCGGGCCACCCGGCTGCGCAATCCGCTGGCCGTACGGCTGCGCGACGCCATGATGGCACTCACCTGGCGCCTCGCCCCCGCCCGCATGACGGGCGTCATGGACGACGTGCTCGGCTGGACTCCGCCCGCGATGCCTGCGACACCCACGAGCCCCATGACCTGAGTGATATCTGTGGCGCCCCGGCTTCCACGATCTGAGTGACGCCGCGGTGATGCCCCTGGCCCGCGATCCCTATGACCTGAGGAGGGCGGTCTCGCGGGGCAGGGCGGAAACCCCGTGGTCGGGGGCGAGACGCCCGAGGGTGACGGTCCCCCAGATCAGCAGGGCCGCGGCGAAGAGCGCGGGGATCACGTCCAGCCAGCCGGTCGGCATCGCCTCGCCGAGCAGGAGCACGCCGGCGATGATCGAGGTGATCGGATCCACCACCTGGACGGTGGCGTAGGCGATGCCGAAGTAGCCGACCTCGTAGGACTTCTGCAGCAGCACGATCGCGCAGAGGAGCAGCACGGGAATGGCGAACAGGAACCAGCTGAGCAGCTTCGACAGGTCTCCGCCGAAACCGCCGCCCACCACCCGGACGAAGGTGGACACGGACGCGGTCACCGCGCCCGCGCCGACCGACAGCAACAGCGCCTTGGCCGATCCCGTCACCTTCCGCGCGGCCAGGTGGGCCACCAGCACGACCAGCCCGACGGCCCCGAGGAAACCGAACGCCTCATGGTTCGTCAGGTGCGGCGTCACGGCATGTGTGGGGAGCAGCAGCACCAGGCCGAGCAGCCCGACCGCCACCGCGATCGACCCCATGATCTCTTCCTTGCGCGGTCTCCGGCCGTGCATCATCGCCGCCAGCGGCACCGCGAACACCAGCGTCGCCACGCTGACCGGCTGCACCGCGATCAGCGGCGCGAAGCTCAGGGCGACGGCGTGCAGGCTGGCCCCGGCAAAGCCGATGACGCCGCCCAGCAACCAGCGAGGCCGCTTCATCAGCTTCAGCGAGGCCCCCTCGGAGACCGCCTCGAACTGCTGCAGCGCGGCCCCCAGCGCATAGCCCAGTGCGCCGACGAGAGCGATGGAAATCCCGACCCAAGTCATCTCCACCCACCTGGGGAGAGCAGAGGAACGCAAAAGAGAATTTCTCGGGTCATCCCGCAAGCTTAAGGTGCCCGGCAAGCGGGTAGAGGCTGATCCCTCACTTAGTCGCGGGCCGGGCAGACACAGAAGAGGTGCCCTTCGGGGTCCGCGAGCACGACATAACTTGTCTCATCGGGCTGGAAATCGGGCTTGGCGGCCCCAAGCTCCAGATAGTCCTGAACTGCCCTTTTGACGTCGGGGACACGGACATCCATGTGAAACTGCTTGTCCGAGCCGGGCCACGCGGCCGGCTTGCGGTCGAGGTTCTGCTGGAAGTAGATGGTCATCGTGCCGTCGCCGATGCCGGCGTAGGAGTCCTCGGCGTACTGGATCTCGTAGCCGAAGACCGTCGCGTAGAACTCGGCGAGCCGCTTGGGCTCGGCACAGTCGATGTTAACGGCGAGGAACTTCGCGATCGTGGTCATGAGTCTCATCGTCACGCCTATACCTGTCAGCTGCCGTCAGGTATGCGGCGCGGGATGACCTGTCTTTCGATCGGTTCCTTGCCACGCGGCGCTCACGTCACCGAGTAGCTCAGCGTGGAGGCCCGCCTTTCGAGACGGACCCGCATCCAGGACCTGTCGAACATCCGAATCCGCTCGTTCGGCTACGACCGCCATTCGACGTGGCCATCCCCCACATCGAGGAACGAATCTCACCGTGCCCCTCCTGGCGGCCCAAGGGGCCTGACCCACAGGGTGCGGAAGAGATCATGGGTGAGCACACGGAGAGTAGTGGAAAGACTACCGAACATGCATGATCTCAAGGCGGTACGGGCCCGCCTGCGGCACGAGCTCCTGGACGGCGTCACCGATCTGGCGGAGGCGACGCGCCTCAAGAATGATCTGGCGGCCGACGGCACCTGGCCGGACATCGACTACAGCGACCGGGACGGCACGGCCTTCCGGCCGTTGGAGCATGTGTCACGCGCGCTGCGCCTGGCCCTGTCGAAAGAACACCGGGACGCGGCTCTGAGCGCCCTCGACGCGTGGCGCCGCCACGGCCCGCGTAGCGACAACTGGTGGTTCAACCAGATCGGTGCACCGCAGCTGATCGGGGACGCCCTCCTCCTGCTGGCCGGCGACCTCGGCACCCGGCAGCGCACGCGGTGGGGCGACTGGCTCGCCGGTTGCGCCGGTTCGATCGAGATGACCGGCCAGAACCTCGTCTGGGCCCAGGGGATCGTGCTGCGGCACGGGCTCCTGGCGAACGACGGCGAGCTGGTCTCCTCGGCCGTCGCCCGGATGTCGACGGTCCTGCGGGTGACCGACGGCGAGGGGATCCAGGACGACCTCAGCTTCCACCAGCACGGCGCGCAGCTGTACTCCGGCGGCTACGGCTCCTCCCTGGTCGCGGACCTCGCCCTGTGGATCTACGCGGTGCACGGCACCCCGTGGGCCTTCGGCACGCCCGAGGTCCGGCTGTTCACCGACTTCCTGCTGGACGGCCAGCAGTGGGCGGTGCACGGAGGCGGCTTCGACTTCACCACCATGGGACGCAACATCACCCGTGCCGGAGCGCACCGCGCCACCGGCGAGCTGCGGCCCGCGATTCGCAGGCTGCTGGCGGCGGGCGCGCCAAGGCGGGACGAACTCGCCGCGTTCGACGCGCGTCTGGCCGGGACCGAGGCCGGACGCCTCCCCGTGGGCCCGGTCGGCTGCCGGTACTACCCGCGCTCGGACTACCTCGTGCATCGGCGGCCCGCCTGGTCGGTATCGGTGCGCATGTCGTCCACGCGGACCGCTCCCACCGAGAGCATGAACGGTGAGAACCTCCGAGGTCGCCACCTCGGCGACGGCGTCGCCGCGATCCGGGTCGGTGACGACCCGCAGGACGGCTACCGGGCCGTCATTCCGTTGTGGGACTGGGCCCGGCTCCCCGGCGTCACCGCCGAGTGGTTCCGCGACCCGGCGGCGCTCTTCCCCCGCCCCAACAACCGGCACGGCGGCTCCGGGGACGTCGGCGGCTGGTCCGACGGTCGTCACGGCATCGCCGTGATGCGTCTGGAGGGGACGGACCGGATCGCGGACGGCTGGAAGGCGTGGTTCTGCTTCGACGACCTGTTCGTCGCGCTCGGTGCCGGAATCACCGCGCCGTCGGCCGTTCACCCGGTGATCACCACGATCGACCAGCGGCTGGCGGAGGGACCGATGACGGCCGGGCCGGATCCGCGCCGTCCCCGTTACGTCCATCACGGGCGCATCGGGTACGTGCCGCTGGCCGGTCACGGGTCCGTGTCCGCCCGGCTGGAGCCCCGTACCGGCAGGTGGTCGGACGTCACCGTGACCGGCTCCGCCGCGCCGCTGTCGGCGGAGGTGTTCTCCATCGGGTTCGACCACGGCCCGCGGCCGGAAGCTGCCTCGTACGCGTGTCTGATCCTGCCCTGCGCAGATCGGACGACCACCGCCGAGCGGTCCGTCGCCCCGGGCGTCACCGTGGTGTCGAACACGCCTGAGCTGCAGTCGGTCCGCTGTCATCGCAGCGGGGTCACCCTCACCGCCCGGCACGACGTGGACGGGATCGCGTTGACGCGGGAATCATGATCTCGTGTCGACGGCCTCACCAGGTGATCGCACCCTGTGCGAGGGCTCTCATGTCACCGCTGGGACCGGCTCGGCGGCAGGCCGTCGGGCTGAGCCCGGTCTGCCGCCATAGCGACGAGACGACAGCGGCCGTCACTCGCCGCCGGGGTGCTCGATAACCGCTGGATGACGCCTCCGGCGCCGGTTAGGGTGGTGCCGTGCATTTGATCATGTCTCCGCCCGTCGCCCGTTAGGCGGGCGGCACCTCTCTCCTGACAGCCGGACCCGAGCGGTCCGGTAGGTGGTTGACGCCCGCATACGTGCGGCCTGACGACAACCACCTCATCTGGAGAGTTATCCATGACGCATGTCTCCGTACGGCGGGGCCTGCTGTACGTTTCCATCGCGGCGACCGCCTGGGGCACCGGTGGCGCCGCCGGGGCGCTGCTCTACCGGACCGGCGGGCTCGGACCCGTCTCGGTCTCCTTCTGGCGGTTCGCCGCCGGGGCGGTCATGCTCCTGCTGGCGTCCCGCCTCTTCGATCTCGGGCGCGTCCGCGGCCTCGGGCGGATCGTGGTCACCGGCGTCGCCATGGCCGTCTACCAGACCGCCTACTTCGCGGCGATCGCCGAATCCGGTCTGGCCGTGGCCACCGTGGTCACGATAGGCGCCACGCCCGTCTTCGTGGCCGCGGGAGCGCGCCTGCTGCTGGGCGAGCGACTGGGTGCGGCCGGGCTGGGTTCCGTCGCGATCGCCCTGACCGGCCTGGTCATGCTGACCCTCGACGGCGGATCGGCGACCTTTTCCGCGCTTGGCATGGGGTGGGCGCTGCTCTCGGCGGCCGGTTACGCGGGTGTGACCCTGCTCAACCGCGCCTCCACCGACGAGCCGTACGCCACCGCCATGGGCGGCTTTGTCGTCGGCGGCCTCTGCCTGCTTCCCCTCGCGCTGGCTCAGGGCCTGCTGCCGTCGGGTGACCCGCTCGCCTCCTCGGCGATCATCGTTTATCTCGGCGCGATCCCGACCGCCCTGGCCTACGGCCTGTTCTTCGCCGGCCTCGCCGCGGTGCGGGCCACGACGGCCTCCGTGATCTCCCTGGTGGAGCCGGTCGGGGCGGCGATCATCGGAGTGCTCCTGCTGGGCGAACGGCTCACCCCGCAGACCGCCGGCGGTGCGGTCCTGCTGCTCGCCGCCGTCGGCCTGCTCGCCCTTCGCGAGAGACGAGACTCCTCGCTTCCCAGCTGAGCCGCCGCGCGCCAAGGCCGCTCCATCGCCGGGAGCGGCCTTTCCGGTCACCCCATAACCACGCAACCACAACTTTCCCGACTAAAGGAGCACGTGGGTTCCCCCACTTCCCCGCCGACCGGCCTGCCCCATGAGTGAGGTCACCGTCATACGACCCGCCGCGAGACCGGAGCCTCCTATCCGGAAAAGAGCATGCACGGGTGAGAGCCATCTGGAAGAGCCACAGAGGTTGGAGCGAGACGACCCCGTACCGGGGTCAGTCGAACAGGTCGGGCTCCGCCGCGATGATCTGGTCGTGGAGCGGCTGGAAGTTGATCCAGCCGACCAGGTCGTTGCCGATCTGACCGTGGGTGAGCTTGGCGTTCTCGTGGCTGATCTGGATCGTGGGACCGGCGGCCTTGGCCAGGAGCTGTGCCTGGCACGAGCGCTCCATCGTGATGAACCACCAGGCCGCGGCGTCCACGCTGTCGCCGACCGTCAGCAGACCGTGGTTGCGCAGGATCACCGCTTTGTGGGAGCCGAGGGCCTGGGCGATGCGACGTCCCTCCTCGGTCTCCAGGACCACGCCGGTGTAGTCGTCGAACAGGCCGTGGTCCTCATAGAACGCGCAGGCGTCCTGGGTCAGCGGTTCCAGGAGCGCGCCCATCGACGACAGGGCCTTGCCGTACACCGAATGGCTGTGCGCGGCGGCGACCGCGTCCGGCCTGGCCTGGTGGATCATCGCGTGGATCGCGAACGCGGCCTGGTTGACGTGGTAGCGGCCCTCGACCACCTGTCCGTCGTGGTTGACGAGGATGAGGTCGCTCACCTTGACCTGCTTGAACGACATGCCGAACGGGTTCACCCAGAAGTGGTCGGTGTGCTCGGGGTCCCGGACGGTGATGTGGCCGGCGACGCCCTCCTCGAAGCCGAACCTGCCGAACAGCCGCAGCGCGGCCACCAGGCGTTCCCGGCGATGGCGGCGCTCCTCCTCCACGGTCTCGAAGGTCTGCGGCAGCCGGAAGACGAGCTGGTCCGTGGGGACCGGCTGCAGATCGGACAGGCTCATCGTGCCTCCAGGGGGAAAGGGGCAAGGGTAGGGACACACGCGCCGGGCGCGAGGGCCTTGAAGATGTCGGAGCCGCTGGATGCCCGATGGGGAAGGGCACGCGTCCAGCGTGTCCTTCCCCGGACGTCGTGTCCACGACCGACGCGAATCCCGTTCGGTTTTGTTCCGCGACGGCGCGGGCGACGCCGCGGCACCCGCTCCGGCACAAAAAGGCACATATCCCGCCCAATACCCCCCTACCCGGATGATCTACCCCGTCTGTACGGTGAGGCGACAGTCGGTACGGTAAAGGCGACAGTGGGAACGTGAGCCCGGGAACGGGCGTTGGAGGGAACGTGGCCTCGATAACTCAGCTCGTCAGGCGGTTCCTGGAGCGTCCCGGTTCGATCGACCGGACGCCGTTCGAACGGACCGTGGCGGCCGCCGCGACCCGCGAGGAGCGGATCCGGGAGCTCACCGAGCTTCCGGTGCCTTCGGTGGACGACCTGCCCGAGTTCTGTGCGATCGTGCGGGAGACCGCGCACCGCACGCTGGGTCTGCGGCCCTACGACGTGCAGCTGGTCGGCATGCTGGCCATGATGTCGGGAAACATCGCGGAGATGGCGACGGGCGAGGGCAAGACCCTGTCCGGTGCCATGGCCGCCGCCGGCTATGCCCTCCAGGGCAAGCGCGTCCACGTGATCTCGGTCAACGACTACCTGGCCCAGCGCGACGCCGAGTGGATGGGCCCGCTGTACGACGCGCTGGGGGTCTCGGTCGGCTGGATCGGCCAGAGCTCCTCGCCGGAGGAGCGCCGGGCGGCCTATGCCAAGGACGTGACGTACGGCTCGGTCAGCGAGATCGGCTTCGACGTGCTCCGCGACCGGCTCTGCACCGACGTCGCCGACCTGATCGTGCCCGCGCCCAACGTGGCGCTGGTGGACGAGGCCGACTCCGTACTGGTCGACGAGGCCCGGGTGCCGCTGGTGCTGGCGGGGAGCGCCGACCCGGGCGGTGCGGTGCCGGAGATGGCCGCGCTGGTCCGCCAGCTGGTCAAGGGCTACCACTACGAGCTCGACGACCAGGCGCGCAACGTCCACCTGACCACCAAGGGCATCGACACCGTCGAGCAGGCGCTGGATCTGGACCTCTACGACAGCCCGTCCTCCCTGACGGAGGTGAACCTCGCCCTGCACGCGCACGCCCTGCTGACCAAGGACGTCGACTACATCGTGCGCGACGGCAAGGTGCAGCTGATCAACCCGTCACGGGGCCGGGTGGCGATGCTGCAGCGCTGGCCGGACGGCCTGCAGTCGGCGGTGGAGGCCAAGGAGGCGCTGTCTCCCTCGGAGACCGGCGAGATCCTCGACTCGATCACCGTCCAGGGCCTGATCACCCGCTACCCGGAGAAGTGCGGGATGACCGGCACCGCGGTCGCGGTCGGGGACCAGCTCCGGGAGTTCTACGACCTCAAGGTGGTCGTGGTCCCGTCCAACCGGCCGTGCGTGCGGATCGACGAGCCCGACCGGCTGTTCGAGTATCGGATGGAGAAGGACCACGCCCTGGTCGACGAGATCGTCGAGGTGCACGCCACCGGGCGGCCGATCCTGATCGGCACCCTGGACGTGGCCGAGTCCGAGCGGCTGGCACTGACCCTGAGCGGGCGCGGGCTGGACTGCGTGGTCCTCAACGCCAAGAACGACGCGGAAGAGGCGGCGATCATCTCCGGGGCCGGAGAGCGCGGCACGATCACGGTCTCCACCCAGATGGCCGGGCGCGGCACCGACATCCGCCTCGGAGAGGGCGTCGACGAGCTCGGCGGCCTGTACGTCATCGGCTCCGGCCGGCACACCAGCAGCCGCCTGGACGACCAGCTCCGCGGGCGCGCGGGCCGCCAGGGCGACCCCGGCGGCTCGATCTTCTTCGTCAGCGGCGAGGACGAGCTGATCACTCACTACGTGGCAGACGAGTACGCCACGGGCGTTCCCGAGCACACCCTCGTGGGCCACGCCCAGCGGGTCGCCGAGGGCGTCAACATGGAGATCCACCGCAACACCTGGCGCTACACCCGCCTCCTCGAACTCCACCGGAGCCTGGTCCTCGACCTCCGCGACAAGATCCTGCGCGGCCACTCGGCCGGCGAGGCCCTGTCGGCGGGCGCCCCGGAGCGGTGGTCGGAGCTGGAGGAGACCGTCGGCGAGGACGTGCTGCACGAGGCCGCCCGGCAGATCGTGCTCTTCCACCTCGACCACTCCTGGGCCGACCACCTGGCCGACCTGGCCGACCTCCGCGAGGGCATCCACCTGCGCGCCCTCGGCCGCCTCAGCCCGATCGACGAGTTCAACAAGGAGGCCAAGGCCGCCTACCAGCGCATGCTGGCCGAGACCGAGTCGCGCTCGATCGCCACCTTCGAGACCGCCTCGATCACCGCCGACGGCCTCGACCTCGACGGCGCGGGCCTCAAGCGCCCCACCGCCACCTGGACCTACCTCGTCCAGGACAATCCCTTCGGCACCGAGTGGGAGCGCATCCTCAACCGCCTCACCACCAAGGTCCGCCGCCGCTGACCACAGACCGCCGACACCCTCACGGCCTCCACCGGGCAGACGCTCGGGGAGGTCCGGCGGTCCGTACCTCTCGCTCACAGGCGGCCGACCCGGCGCAGCTCGGCTTCCACCTCTGCCTGGGAGTGGACGCGCCCCGCTTCCAGGTCGGCGAGCCCCTCACGGATGGCCGCCATGGTTTCGGCGGAGGCGAGGATTTCAATCGTCGCGCGCATCGTCACTACAGACAGTATGAATCGCGATGACCGACGAACGCTGGAGTTTCCGCCAGGCGGCTCGAAGGTGGGCGGTCACCGCCCTCCGGCAGAATCCGCCATCGGACAACCCGGGCCCGTAGCCCGGCGGCATCGGTGTCCGAAACGGGCGGTGCCGCGGCCTCACCGAACCGAAACACCGCCGCGACCCGTCACCGCATGCCTGGATTTTGCCACCCTGAATAGGCATTTATCGCCGATAATTCATGGTGTCCAAGCATTTTTGGCTGGTATCTGCATATTCTATGCGCGCAAGATAACATCATGGTACGCATAACGTGGACGGTAATGGTTTCACCATGGCCCGGCCGGTTATCGTGTAGTGCGTGACCAGCACCAGCGTGTCCCGGCCAGTCGGCGAACTTCTCCGCCAGTGGCGGGAACGTCGGCGGATGAGCCAGATGGATCTCGCCATCCAGGCCGACATCTCCACCCGTCACCTGAGTTTCGTGGAGACCGGCCGTTCCAAACCCAGCAGGGAGATGATCCTCCACCTCGCCGAGGAGCTGGAGCTTCCCCTCCGCGAGCGCAACCATCTCCTGCTCTCCGGCGGGTTCGCACCGGTCTACTCGGAGACCCCGCTCAGCTCCCCGCACATGGCATCGGTCAGGGAGGCCCTGGGCCAGGTGCTGAGCGGGCACCAGCCGTACCCCGCGGTGGTCGTCGACCAGCGCTGGAACCTGGTGGACCGCAACTCCGCCACCGGCCTGCTGCTGCGCGGGGTCGCACCGGAACTGCTCGTCCCGCCGGTCAACGTGCTCCGGCTGAGCCTGCACCCCAAGGGGATGGCCCAGCGGATCACCAACCTGGGCGAGTGGCGGGCCCACCTGCTGCACCGGCTGCGCCGCCAGATCAGTCTCACCGCCGATCCCGACCTGGCCGCGCTCTGGCGCGAGCTCGTCGACTACCCCTGCGACCAGCCCGAGCCCGAGATAGAGCGGCCGGGGCCCGGCGACATCGTGATCCCGCTGCGACTCCGCCGCGGCTATCGAGAGCTCGCCTTCTTCAGCACGATGGCCACGTTCGGCACCCCGCTGGACATCACCGTCGCCGAGCTGGCCATCGAGGCCTACTTCCCGGCCAACCCCGAGACCGCCGCCTATCTGCAGCACCAGCACCACCCGGACTAGCAGTGCTCTGTCAGCTCTGTAGCGCCGCCGGCAGCGGCCGGATGTCAGAACGCTTCCAGCTCGATCATCGCGAAGCTGAGACCCGTCGGGGTGACCGAGACCCGGCGCCATCTCGAGGCGGCGAACAACGCATCGAATTCGGGCAGGTCACGCTCTTGGCCCGGCGACATGGCCAGCATGTGCATGTCGGCGAGCGGTTCGGCACCCGGGGCTCCGATCTCACCAATCACGTTCTCCACGACCACGGCACGGGCTCCCAAGCGGGCGGAGGCACGGCAGTTGCGCAGGATCCGCACGCACTGCTCGTCCGACCAGTCGTGCAACACCGCCTTCAGCAGGTACAGGTCGGCTGCCGGAACGGCCTGGAAGAAGTCACCGCCGACGGCCTCGAAACGGTCCGCCACACCGTCCTTCTCGGCCTCCTGCCGAGCCGTGGCCGCATTGACCGGCAGGTCCAGGTTCAGGCCGCGCAGTGCCGGGTTCCTCTGAAGGATGCCGCGTACAAGTGCTCCGGTAGCACCGCCGACATCCACCGCGACCGAGACGTTCGTGGTGTCGATCGTCGCGGCCACCAGCCGGTTCAACTGGTCCGTGACACCCGCCAGCGCGGCCGAGAACAGCGCGGCCTCCTCGGGCCGTTCAGCCAGGTAGGAGAAGAAATCGCTGCCCAGCACCGCCTCGATCTGAGTCCCGCCCTTGCGGACGGCCTCAGGCATCCGCTCCCAGGGCCGCCAGTGCGACGGGCCGGCCCAGACCAATGCCAGTTCCCGCAGCGTGTTCGGCACTCCCGACCGGAGCAGCTCGCTCATCGGCGTCCCCGAGAACCGGCGATCGCCCTCGTAGGCCACCAGGCCGAGCGACGCACAGGCGCGCAGGAGCCGGTATGTGGTGCGCGGGTCGCTGGACTCGCGCTCAGCGATCTCTTCCGCGGTCAGTGACTCCGTGGCGAGATGGTCGGGGATGGAAAGGTCGACCGCCGTGCGGACGATCTGGCTCACCCAGTAGCCACTGATCATCTGCATGAGGGTGACGACAACGGCCGGGGCCTCGGTTTCGCTCGCCGAAGAGTTCACGGTCTCGGTCATGGATTGATCACGCACCTTGTTGTCTCGCATATTGGTCATGAGCGCCGCGTTCCCTGTTCGTCCACGACCTGAATGATCGTCTTGCCGGGCGTGCGGCGGTCGCGGGCGAACGCGGAGGCCGTCTCGGAAAGCGGTCGCACGGCGCCGACGATGGGTTTGAGCCGTCCGGCCCGGAGGCGCTGGGCGAGGTCGGTCAGCCGGGCGCGGGCGGGTTCGACGACAAAAAAGCTGGCTCGCCCGTCCTTGGGCCGCACGGTAGGCGGCATGGGGTGGTTGTGAGGGCTCGGGGACCGAGGCGACGCCGTTCGTCGCGTTGCCTCGGGTGATGTCCGGTCAGCTCGGCCAGGGCGAGCCGATGATGCGCTCGACCGTCGTCATGCGCTGGAAGCCGGGGATGAAGTGCTCGAGCACGTCGGAGTTCACGGTGCCGTTCGTGGTCTCGGGGCGGTTCTTGAGCCCGTCGACGTAGGCTCGCAGGAACTCGTTCTTGAAGTCCCCTCGTGGGTGGACGGCGAGGATTTCGTCCAGCTGATCGTGTTCCAGGCCGTCCAGGCCGAAGCCGAGCACGTCGGTCAGGACACCGAGTTGCGTGGTCGCGATTTCCGGGGCCATCCGGTCGGGGATGCCCGGCGTGGTGTGCAGCGCGATCGCCGTCCAGACGGTCTCGGCGGCGGCCGGCGAGAAACCCCGGTCCAGCAGAAACTTGCGCGCGTGGTCGGCGCCATCGACTTCGAAGCGCTGCTCGACGTCGGAAAAGGGAGTCAGCAGGCCGGTGTCGTGGAACATGGCCGCCAGGTAGAGCAGCTCCGGGTCCGGTTTCACGCCGAGCCTGTGAGCGTGAATCAGGCTGAAGAGGAAGACCCGCCGGGAGTGGTGGTAGATGAGAGGGCTGGTCGTCTCCTGGATGAGCCCGGTCGCTTCGGCGACCGCCGCTGTCTCAGGAATCTCCAGCCCTGCGATGAACTCTGACATGACCTCTGGCCTTCTGGGAAGTGCGTCGGCGGTGGACCGTGTGTCCGACGTCCATGCTGCCGACCGACCGGCGTACGGCGCCGCCTTCGTCCGGCCAGGAATCACCCATATCCGGACAGGGCGAAACCGCAGCCGTGTGCTCCACCACGTCGCTCAGCCGGGTCCGGCGTGTGGCCTGCGCCTTCGTGTCATCCGTCACAGCCGGTTCCGCGCGAGGCCCGGTGCCGGGTTCATCGCGTGAGCCGACCGGGCCTCGGTTGCGGCACGCCGAAGCCGGCCAGGGGCCGGAGGGGTGGCTTCGGCGCCCGCCGCCGGTTGCGCAACCCCGCCCACGAGGATCTTGGTAACGGTGTGCTAACAATGAACGGTGTCCATGCCTCTGCGTCGCCGACCCGACGGCGGCCGGTGCCGCCGGGGTTCGGCCGGTCACCGCGCGGATCCGGCTCAGGAGGGACCGGAGTGGTGAACGCCGTCCCCCATCGCGTCGCGATCCTCGTCTACGACGGAGTGACGTTGCTGGACGTCGCCGGTCCCGCGGAGGCGTTCAAGGAGGCGAACCGGTTCGGTGCCGACTACCGGATCGTGCTGCTGTCGCCGACCGGTGCGGACGTCACGTCGAACATCGGGGTCCGGGTCGCGGTCGACGGCGCCGCCTCCTCGGAGCCGGCTTTCGAGACGTTCCTGGTGGCCGGGTCCGACCTCTATCCGGGCGCCCGTGTCCCCGGCGACCTGGCGGACGCCGCGCGGATACCGGCGGCCGTGGCCGGCCGGGTCGTGTCGATCTGCACCGGGGCGTTTGTCCTCGCCGCCGCCGGTCTCCTCGACGGCAAGCGCGCGACCACGCATTGGAAGGTCGCGCACGAGCTCGCCGCCCGGTGTCCGACGTGCCGCGTCGAGCCCGACGCGATCTACGTTCGCGACGGCACCACGTACACGTCGGCGGGGGTGACGGCCGGCATCGATCTGGCGCTCGCCCTCGTCGAAGAGGACCACGGGCCCGACCTGGCGCGCGATGTCGCCCGCGCCTTGGTGGTGTACATGCAGCGTGCGGGCGGCCAGTCCCAGTTCTCGGCACCGCTGCAAGGACCGCCGCCCCGCTCGCCGGCTCTCCGCACAATCACCGACCTGGTGACGGCGAACCCCTGCGGGGACCACTCGCTCGGTGAACTCGCGAAGCACCTCAACGCGAGCACCCGGCACCTCACCCGGCTTTTCCACGACGAGCTGTCCACAACACCGGCCCGCTACGTGGAAAACATCCGATTCGACATGGCCAGGGCACTGCTCGACCAGGGACACACCGCGACGCAGGCCGCGACCCTCGCCGGGTTCCCCAGTTACGAAAGCATGCGACGGGTTTTCGCCAGGAAGCTGTCGATCAGCCCCACCGCCTACCAACGCCGGTTCAGCACGGCCCGCCGCGCCAACGCGGGTCGGTAGTGCTCGGTCAGGCCGCGGGTGCGAGCAGTGCGGTGATCAATGAGGCGGCCGTGGCCCTGAGCCGTCGATGCCGCCCTCGCGCCGAAGCTCGACCAACTCCGAGCCGCCGTCAGCACCCATCGCAGCATCTGACCCGACGTCACGGAGCGGCGCACCCGGTGCTCCGCCGAACCCACCGAGCTCACCCGACGAGGCAAGCCCGTCGGATATCGAGGCCGTCGGCTATCGAGACCGGACACCCCCGGCCGTGCCCTGGACGGCCCCGGAGCGTCTCCGGCAAGACTGATCTCGTGTGGCCTATGACGCCGGGAGCGGGGCCGTACCTCGGTGATAATCTGCCCGGACCTCCTCCCTTGTCGCGCGGGCGGGAGCACGGGTGGGTAGCTGGTTCGCGAGGGAGATCGTGGCGGCGGGCAGGCTCCGGCTGTTCTGCTTCTTCGTCTTTTTCATCGTCACGTTCGTGTTCATCCGGATCAGCGTGCGCCTGATCCGCGCCCAGGTGAAGTGGTGGCCCGGAAACGTGGCGCCCGGTGGCACGCACATCCATCACGTCGTGTTCGGCCTGGTCTTCATGTGCGTGGGCGGGATCAGCGGGCTGTCCGTGGAGGACAACACCTCGATCTCCGCCGGCCTGCTCGCCGCGCTCTTCGGCATCGGAACCTCGCTCGTGCTGGACGAGTTCGCGCTGGTGCTCCATCTCGACGACGTCTACTGGAAGGAGCAGGGCCGCCTGTCGGTGGACGCCGTCTTCGTCGCGATCGCGCTGTGCGGGCTGGCCCTGCTCGGCGCGAGCCCGCTGGAACTCGGCGACGCGCTCACTCCCGACGTGGAAGGCGATCTCCCGTCCACGGGCATGATCGCCCTGTTCGTCGGCGGCAACCTGCTGTTCTCCCTGGTCGCCCTGGGCAAGGGGAAGATCTGGACCGGCCTGCTCGGGATCTACATCACCCCGCTGGCTCTGATCGGGGCCATCCGGCTGGCCCGCCCCGGTTCGCCCTGGGCGCGGCGTCGTTACCGGCCGGGCTCGCGGAGCCTGCGCAGAGCCGAGTGGCGGGAGCGGAGGATCCGGGAACCGATCGAACGATGGAAGGTCAACGTCCAGAACTTCGTGGCAGGACGCCCGTCCGTCAAGCAGTGAACCGGCCCGTGGGTGGGGGTACGGCGTCGCCGTACCCCCACGCACGTCAGGCGGGCGCCTCGACCCCGGACTTTTCGGGACCGGGCATCCCGGCACCGGGCTCCTCGGAGTCGGACGGCCCGGCGCCGGATCTCTCAACCCCGGCTTCCCCGGCGCCGGACGTCCCGGCACCCGGTTCCCCGGCACCGGACTCCACGGAGCCGGACAACCCGGCGGCGGGTTTCTCTGAGTCAGGTGTCTCAGCGTCTGGCTTGCCAACGCCCGGCGCTCCGGCGCGGGACGCCTTGACGCGGCCGAGGACGACGTCGAGCACGAGGAAGGCGAGCAGCGAGATCCCGAGCAGCGGCAGGAACAGTCCCACGGCGATCACCACGGCCGCCAGGGGCAGGGCCACCGTCCAGGACAGCCGTCGCAGGTCGCCACGCCTGTAGGGAGTGCCGAAGCCGCGGGTCGGACGGCGCAGCCACCACATCCGGTAGCCCAGCACGATGACGGAGATCAGCCCGATGGCGAGCGCCGCCAGGAGGATCTGGTTGGGCAGGCCGAACAGCAGCCCCATGTGACCGTCGATGCCCCAGCGGGTGAGCTTGGCCCCGATGGGGAAGTCGGCGAAGCGCAGCTCGCCGGTGACCTGGCCGGTGGCGGGGGCGACCGCCACCTGGTCGTTCCGCTGTGGCCAGTCGCGGTCCATCTCCTTGACGACGTAGTCGCTCCCGGACTTGCCCGGCCAGACGATCTCCAGGGGCCCGGACAGTCCCCTGCCCGCGGCGGCCCGGATGGCCTGGTCGACGTCGACGGACTGGGTGGAACCAGGACCGGCGTGGTCCCCACCGGCGTGGTCGGCGTGGTCACCCGCGGAGGTGGGGAGCGCCGGGGTGGACCAGTTCAGTGCCCTCTGGAGCACGTCGACATTCGCTCCGGCGTACTTCGACCAGGTCAGTCCGGTGGCGGACAGGAAGAGCAGACCGATCACCGCCCACAGACCGACCGAGCCGTGCCAGGAGAGTGCCCGCCTCCGGCCGCGGACGCCGCGCTCGGGCGCGACCAGCCGGCGCAGCCGCCGGCCGTTCCGGCGGCGGCTCAGCCAGAGCAGCAGCCCGCCGAGCGCGACGGCCCACAGCCAGCTGGCGGCCAGCTCGCTGTAGAGGCGTCCCGGCTCACCCAGTTGCAGATGGCGGTGGAGGGTGGAGATCCAGGTTCGCACCGGCAGCGCGCCGGAGCTGCCGTAGCTCTCCAGGGCTCCCCTGACCTCGCCGGTGTAGGGGTCGACGAACACCGCCAGCCGGGTGCTCTCGGCGAGGCCCGGCACATCGAGCAGAACCCGCGTCGTGTCATCGGGCTCGTCGGCGGTCCGTACGGCGTTGACGGTGCCCTCGGGGTGCGCGGACGTGGCCGCGGCGACCTGCCGCGCGAGCGGCAGTCTCCCCTGCCCCGCCGGGACCGGGATTGTCAGCTCGTGGGAGTAGACCACCTCCTCCAGCTGGTAGGAGGCCGCGTAGAGAAGGCCGGTCGTCGCCGCGACCAGCAGGAAGGGTGCGATGAGGATGCCGGCGTAGAAGTGCAGGCGGAGCAGGAGCGAACGCAGGATGGGCCAGGTGGAGGGCCCTCGGGATGCGGAAGGGGAAGACGGCTCAGGGAAGGACGGCTCAGCGGTGGGCTGAACCTCGACGTCCGACGTCATGGGAGGTTCTCCGTTCACTGGGGGCGCGCACGGCGAAAGGCACGCGCCGCCTCGGCGAGTGGTTCATGAGAAAGGCCGTCCGCGAGGGCGCGGCGGCACTCGGGCCCACGGGCCCGATCAGATGACGGAGAACGCTCCCGGCGGCCCACGCCGGGAGACGGCCGCGGCGAGCAGCCGGGTGACGAAGGAGACGCGGTCGTCGCCCCTGGCGGGAGGTGCGACGGGGTGCGCGACGGCGGGTGCCCGCCACACCAGGAGAGTGAGGACCGAGGCGACGAGCAGGCGCAGGAGGATGGCCAGGCCCGACTCCCCGCGCTCCAGCCAGTAGGCGGACAGCAGTCCCGTCGCGACGTGCACCAGCAGCATGAACAGGCCCACGGACAGACCGCCACCGTGCGGGTGCTCAGGCGGCGGCGGAGCCATTCCGGCGGAGAACCAGAGGTGCAGGCCGTACTGCGTGGCGAAACTCGCCCCCATCAGCGCGCCGAACCCGCGCTGCCGCCGGGCGAGGAAGTACGCGCCCACCGCGACCGGCGGCATCGCCCCGGCCAGGACGCCCGGAGCCACCGGGGCGCCTTGGGCCAGCACGTGCATGGCCATCGACGCCGTCACGCACACGACCGCGAACACCGCGGCGCGCAGGAGACGGAGGGCGTGCATGGGGCAATGGTGACAGAGAACGGCGAATCTGCCAGCCCCTTGATCTTCTTGGCAATGTGCATTATTACCGGTTAATCCCCCGCTGAGGATCGCTTAAGACGCTCGGGACTCCCCGCGGAACGGGCTCGGCCGCGCCCATTCCGCGAGAAACCCCAGGCCCGCCCATCGGGCCCGGCGGGAATGCCGAAGGTCCCGGAGGGAATCCGGGACCTTCGGCAGCCGGGAGATTTATTCGCGGGCGCCGATCGTGTCGGCGGGGTGGCCCCGGAGGGCGAAACGGGCGGGGACGCTGGTGGCGGCCACCGCCAGGATCGCCGCCCCCGCGACGATCAGGGCGTAGGTGAGAGGGGAGACGTAGGGCAGGGCGGAGCCGGTCATGCCGGTGCTGAACGCGGAGATGGTGACCAGGGTGGCGGCCGTGCCGAGGAGCACCGAGACGGCGACCACGGACAGGGTCTCCAGGCGGAGCATCCTCAGGATCTGGCGGCGGGTGGTGCCGACGAGGCGGAGCAGGGCGAACTCGCGGGCGCGGTCCGAGGTGGCCATCGCGAGGGTGTTGACGACCGCGATGAGCGTGAACGCGATGATCAGGCCCATGGCCACGTAGTTGATCTCGGCGCCGGCCTGCTCGCGCTCGGCCGCGACGGTCGCCTGGTCCGCCACCATGACCCCGGGGAAGTTCCGCAGGGCCTTCGCGAGACCGGCGGCCGAGGACCCGGCGACGA
Organism: Streptosporangium subroseum; assembly: GCF_900188345.1. Lineage (GTDB taxonomy): Bacteria > Actinomycetota > Actinomycetes > Streptosporangiales > Streptosporangiaceae > Streptosporangium > Streptosporangium subroseum. The sequence continues at coordinate 263,546 of NZ_FZOD01000003.1, forward strand.
GGACGGTGTCGCTGAGGGGATTGTCGACGTGGGCGGCCATCAGGCCGCGGGCGAGGGTGAGGTCGCCGAAACCGAGGTTGCGGGTGTAGGTCGCGATGACCTTCAGCGTGGCGGGCGTGCCGTCGCCGAGCGTGAGCCCGATCCGGTCGCCGACCGTGAAGCCCAGCTTCTCGCTGACCGCCACGGTGTCCTCGCCCAGGAGGTCGATCGAGCCGGAACGCACGCCGAGGCTCATGGTCCGCTCGAGCCCGTCCGGGGTGACGGCCTGGACTCCGTACTTGGCGAGACCGATCCGGACCGTGGTGTGCAGGACCTCGGTGACCGCGGTGACCCCCGGCGCATGCCGTACGGCCTCGGCCGCGGCGGCGGGCACGTGCGGCCCGAGCACGTGGGCGGCGCGGGTGCCGTCGCGCAGCTGACCGGCGGCGGCGTGACCCGTCGTGTCCTGGACGAAGAGGATCGTGCAGGTCATGGTCACCATCAGGGTGAGCGGGGTGATGACGGAGGCCAGGCGGCGGGCGCCGGTGCGGAGGTTGGCCGCGGCGAGGTAACCGCCGGCCCCGGAGGCGCGGAGCAGCAGGGCCGGCACGGCGACGAGGATCCGCGCGACGACGGGACCGAGCAGGGCCACGGCGACCGTCCAGATCAGGGCCGTCAGCATCGTGACCGGGCTGGACGCGGCCTCGGAGGAGAGCGTGGAGAGCACGATTGTGAGGGTCACGCCGCCCGCTACGCAGACCAGCCCGGCCAGTACGCGGACCACGGGCAGTCGCGCCGGGCCCAGCGCGGCGTCGCCGAGCGCCTCGACCGGCCTGACGCGTGCCGTACGGCGGGCCGAGACCCGAGCGGCGGCCCAGGCCGCGGCAACGGTGGCCGCCACCGCGACGACGATGGGGAACGGGCTCACGACCAGTTCCAGGTTGACCGGCATCGCGCCGAGGGCGACGAACCTCGTCCGCAGCCAGAAGGCGAGCCCGATGCCGAGGGCGGAGCCGATCGCTCCGGCGGGGAGGCCGATCAGCAGGGCCTCGCCGCCGATCATCTTCCTGATCTGCCCGGGGGTGGCGGCGACGGCCCGGAGCAGCGCGATCTCGCGAAGGCGTTGCTGGATGGAGAGCGCGAACGTCCCGACCACCACGATGATCGCGACCAGCAGCGAGGTGCCGCCGAGTGCGCCGCCGAGGCTGATCAGCTTGATCCGTGCCTTGTCCGCGTTGAGAAACTCCAGCGGGCCGCGGGCATCACCCGTGTAGGCCACCGCGGCGGCGCCCCCAACCGTGACGGGGGCCTGCATGGAGGCGCCCTCCGCGTCGGCGGCCGCTCCCGCGGTGCCGCTCCGCGCGGCGGCGGGGCCCTGTGCGGAGGCGTCCTTGAGCGCGGCGGTGACATCCACGGCGGGAAAGACGCCGATCGCGCTGACCAGGCCGGGATGGCCGGCCAGGCGGCGGGCCTCGCCGGTGTGGAAGAACAGCGTGGGCTGGTTCTCCAGCGCCTGCGCGGTCACGCCGACCACCCGGTAGACGCGTGGCTCGGCGGTGGACTGGATCGTGACGCGGAATCCCGTGCGAATCCCGGCGGCCGCGTCGGCGACGACCTCGTCGTCCGCCTTCGGCGCCCGGCCCTCGGCCAGGGTGAAGGGGGTGAGGGCGGCGGACTCCCAGCCGTGTCCCAGGAAGGGGACCGATGCCGTGGGGGTCGAGGCCGCGCTCCCGGAGGCGTCGCGTCCCGCGGCGGTTCCGGAGGACACCCGGGTGACAGCGGTCGTGCTCCGGGAGGCGTCGCGTCCCGCGGCCGTTCCTGAGGACACCCGGGTGACGTAGGCGGGGAAGGTCACCTCCGGGACGACCGAGGTCACTCCGGGCACCGCCCGGAGTCTGTCGGCCAGTCCGGCCGCGATCCACGCTCGCTCGGCGATGGGCTTGACCTTGACCTTGACCTTGTCCTCGGACTTGCGGATCGTCTCCCGGACGTTCTGGTCCCCGGCGACGACCACCGGGGTCCCGGCGTAACGGGCGGCGGCGATGGTGCCCCGCAGGCCGGTCTCCAGCAGCATGCCGAAGGCGCAGACGAGCGCGGCGGCGCAGAGCAGCGCCAGAAAGGCTCCGGCGAAAGAGGCCTTGCGGTGGCGCAGGTTGTGCAGGGCGAAGGAGATCATCAGACGTACGCCCCCAGCCGGGTCATGCGCTCGGCGACCATGTCGACGGTCGGGGCGGTCACGGAGTCGACGATGCGGCCGTCCGCGAGGAAGAGGACGGTGTCGGCGTAGGAGGCGGCGATCGGGTCGTGGGTGACCATCACCACGGTCTGCCCCAGACCGTCCACCACCTCGCGGAGCAGGGCCAGCACGTCGCGGGCCGTCATCATGTCCAGGGCACCGGTCGGCTCGTCGCCGAAGACCACCTCGGGCCGGGCCACCAGGGCCCGGGCGATCGCGACCCGCTGCTGTTGCCCACCGGACAGCTGCGCGGGCCGATGGTCCGTGCGGCCGGTCAGCCCGACCCGCTCGACGATCCCCCTCAGCCAGGCCTCGTCCGTTCTCACCCCGGCCAGCCGGAGCGGCAGCGTGATGTTCTGTGTCACGGTCAGCGACGGCACCAGGTTGAAGGCCTGGAACACAAAACCGATCCGCTCCCGGCGCAGCTCGGTCAGCTCGGTCTCGTTCATCGCCGACAGCTCGGTGTCGCCCAGCCGTACCGATCCCGAGGTCGGCCTGTCCAGGCCCGCCGCGCAGTGCAGGAACGTGCTCTTGCCCGATCCGGAGGGGCCCATCACCGCGGTGAAACTGCCCTTCGGAATGCCGATCGTCACCTCGCGGAGGGCGGCCACCGCGCTCTGCCCCCTGCCGTACACCTTGCTCACAGCGTCCAGACGCACCACGTTGTTCATGGGTACGAGTCTTCCGAGCACGCGATCTCCGGCCCAGAGATGCCCTCACCTGTGGACCATGACCTCATCATGAACTGGTACATATGACCACATGCTCAAGGTTCTCCTCGCCGAAGATCAGCACGTGGTCCGGGGCGCGCTCGTCGCACTGCTGGAGCTGGAGCCCGATCTCACCGTGGTCGCCGCGGTCGGCTCCGGCGACCAGGTCCTCCCGGCGGCGCTCGAACATCGCCCGGACGTCGCGGTGCTCGACATCGACATGCCCGTCATGGACGGCCTGACCGCCGCGGCCGTGCTCCGTGAGCGGCTGCCCGGATGCGGCGTGCTGCTGCTGACCGGGAACGGAAGGCCCGGCCACCTGCGCCAGGCCCTGGCCGCCGGGGTCGGCGGCTTCCTGCTCAAAACCGCCCCGCCCGATGAGCTGATCGACGCCATCCGCGCGGTCTCCGCCGGTCAGCGGGTGCTGGACCCGAAGCTCGCCGTCACCGCCTGGGACCTCGCCGGCAACCCGCTCACCCCGCGCGACACCGACGTGCTCCGCCTCGTCGCGGAGGGCGCGGACGCGCCCGAGATCGCCACCAGGCTCCACCTAACCGCGGGAACCGTCCGCAACTACCTCACGGCCATCGTGGCCAAGCTCAACGCCCGCAACCGCACCGACGCGGTCCGCATCGCCACCGAGGCGGGCTGGATCTAACACGGCGCGCAGTTCGAACCAGCCGCCGTCGGTCCGGATCGTCAGTCCGCCGTCGAGGGCGGCCAGACGGGTGGTCAGGTTGCCGATTCCGGAACCCGGCTTGTTCGTTGCGGCGGGCACCCCGTCATTGGCCACGCTGAGCCCTTCGGGCGTGATCCTGATGACGCAGCGCCGGGCGGAGCTGTGGCGCAGGACGTTGGTCACGGCCTCACGGAGCACGGCGCTCAGGACGGTGGCCGTCTGCGGCGGCAGGCGGTCGTGGGAGAGGTCGAGCTCCACCTCGATCCCGGCGGCGGCCAACACCGACCTGGCCGACTCCGCCTCGACCTCGAGCGACATCTCCCGCCCGTCTCCCGATACGCCGCGCATGTCGGCCACCGCCCGCCCGGCCATCTCGACGACGTCGGCCAGCTCGGCCCTGGCCCGATCCGGATCCCTGTCGGCGAGGCGGCGGGCGAGCTCGCATTTGAGGAGGATCGCGGCAAGGCTGTGGCCGAGGAGGTCATGCAGGTCCCTGGCCGTCCGGAGCCTCTCCTGGACGACGGCCGCGCTCGCCAATCGCTCCCTGGCGGTCTGGAGCTCCTTGACCAGCCGGGCCAGCGTGCCCAGGCCGTATATGACCAGCCCGGTCACCAGCGTGCTGACCGTGAGGTTGACGACCACTCCGGGGTCGAGATCCATGATCACGCCGATCCCCGCCACGCTTCCCATGACCCCCGCGACCATCGGCCACGCCGCCACCGGTGGCAGGGCCAGCAGCAGCGGTCCGGCCAGGAATCCCGCCACCACCAACCAGCCCGACCCGAACGCGGGGATCGGCAGGTAGGTCAGGGCGGCCATCACCAGCAGGTTCCGCGGATGCCGTCCTCTCACCGACCTGAGATGCAGGAAGACGACCAGGCCCAGGCACGCCGCGACCGGGACCAGCATCTCCGCCGACACCCGCAACAGCGCCTTCGCGCAGAATCCCACCAGCACGGCCGCCAGCAACGCCACCGACAGCCGATACGCCGAGTCCGCGTTCCCCACCGTCCTGGGACGCCCGACACCGAGGCGCCCGAAGCCGAGGCGCCCGGCACCGAGACGCCCGAAGACACCGCTGAGGCGCCCTCCGGCACCCGCTCCGCCGCCCGCCCCACCCGGTGTGCCGGTCGCCGAGCCCGCCGCGCCGATCGCCGCCGGCCGGGCGGGTGGGGTTTTGGGGACACGGGCGTCGACGGTGAGACGGCCGTCGGGGGCGAGGTCGAGGGTCAGGGTCCCGTGGGCGGAGGCGATGCGGGCCTGGGCTTCGGAGAGGGCGTCGGCGGCCTGGACGGCGGTGCGAGGGGCATCGTGGACGATGCGGAGCCGTACGGAATCTTCGGATTCGGAGGTCTCGATGAGGCAGTGGCGGGCGGTGCCGTGCCGTACGGCGTCGGAGACCGCGTCGCGGAGTGCGGCGGCGAGGAGGGCCCCGGTGGGACCGAGGGGCTCGGTGTGACCCACGCGGACCTCGATCTCGACCCCGGCCGCGAGAAGGAGCGCGCGGGCGGAGGCGGTGTCGGGGGCCAGGGAGAGGGAGCGGTAGTCGACGGCGGCGGCGCGGGCGTCGGCCAGGGCCTGCCGGGTGACGGCCAGGATCTCGCCGAGCATCTCGGGCCTTTCCGGGTCGAGCCCTCCGACGATCGCCAGGCTCCGGCCGACGCCGGCGTTCAGCTCGGCGGCGATCTGTAGTCGCTCCTCGGCCACGGCCGCCATGGCCAGCTCAAGTCGCGCCGCGAACAGGTCGTCCACCAGCTCGATCATCCGGACCAGCCCGTAGATCACCAGGGCGATCAGCAGCGTGGTGATCGTGGCGTCCGGTGACAGCGAGATGGCCCCGGCGCCCGCCACGACGAGCGCCGCCGCGGGCCAGGCGGCGGTCAGCAGCAGCGACCCGGCCACGAACCCGAGCATCCCCACCGACATCCCGAAACCGAGCACACCCAGACAGCCCAGACCGGCCTGTACGGCGAGCAGCCACCACGGTCGCGCGTCCGTCAGGACACAGGCGACCTGAACCACGAAGGCGGCCACCGCGATCAGCACCGGCACGGGCGAGGGCAGTCCCGCGAGCACGTAAACACTGGCGAAACCGCCGAGAACGGCGACGACCACCATCCGGGCGAGGCGCGGAACCAGGTCAATACGATCCATGTCCCGACATCTTCTCAGCAATGACGGATCGGCGACCGCATCAGGCCTGCGCTCCGGCAGGCATCCGATCCGAATCATCATTAAGGCCGCCGAAACGGACCTTCAACGCCTTACCATAAGGTGATCTATTCGGGCTATACTCCCCGAAATCAGACAACTACGGACCGTCTCCGGAGCGGCGCGGTTCGTACCGGCCCTTGAGATCTGCGAACCGTTCGGGGAGCTTCGATGAGGTTCCAGGTACTTGGCGATGTGACGCTCGTCCTCGACGGGCGTCCGGCATCACTGTCCTCCCGGAGGCAGGAACGACTGCTGGCACTGCTCGTCTGCGCGCAGGGACGCGTCGTGGCAGCCGAGACGTTGATCGACGCGATGTGGGGGGAGCAGCTCGGGCCCCGCGCCGGCAAGAACCTGCAGGTGCTCGTGCACCGGCTGCGCAAGACCCTCGACGATCCCGAACGGATCCGGCACGACCGCTCGGGCTACGCGCTGTCGGCGCAGACGGCGGAGGTCGACGCCTGGCACTTCGCCGACCTGGCCGAGCGCGCCAGGAGGGCGCTGGACCGGGAGGATCTGGAGACGGCGGCCGTCCTGCAGAGGGAGGCGCTCGCGCTGTGGCGCGGCCGCGCCTTCGCCGGTCTGGACGACGTGGCCCCACTGGCGGAGGCGGCGGAGCGGCTGGAGCAGGACCGCAGGCGGGTGCTGATCGAGCGCATCGACGTCGACCTGGTGATGGGCAGACACGCCGAGGTCATTCCCGAGCTGGTCTCGTTGGTCGCGGAGGATCCACTCGTGGAGTCCGCGGCCGCCCGGTTGATGGTGGCGATGCACCGGTCCGGGCAGCGTACGGAGGCGCTGGAGACCTACCGGCGTACCCGCGCCGTCCTGGCCGAGGAGCTGGGGCTGGAGCCGGGGCCGCAGCTGCGCGCGCTGGAGGCGGCCATCCTGCGCGGTGACTCTCAGATCGGCCTGGACCTCCACATGAGAGCGGAGCCCGCGGAAAGGAAGACGGCGGCCACGGCACCGGATCCGGTGCCGTTCCTGCTTCCCGCCGGGGTGGGTGACCTCACCGGACGCGATGACGAGCTGCGCCGGCTCGCCGCGATCCTGCGTGACCGCCCTGCCACCACCCCGGCGATATGCGCCATTTCCGGCATGCCGGGAGTGGGCAAGACTGCGCTGGCCGTACAGTCCGCCCATGAGTTGCGAGACGACTTCCCCGACGGCCAGCTGTATGTGAACCTGCGGGGCGCGGGGGCCGAGCCGGTCGAACCGTCGCACGCGCTCAGCCGGTTCCTGCGCGCGCTCGGTGTGGAGGGAAGGGCCATTCCGGACAGCCTGGACGAGCGCGCCGAGGTGTTCCGCGCCCGGCTGTCCGGCCGTCGCGTCCTGGTGCTGCTGGACGACGCCGCGGACGAGGCCCAGGTCGAGCCGCTCATCCCTCCGGAGAACGGATGTGCGGTGATGATCACAAGTCGCAGCGCACTGACCGCGCTGCCCGGCACGCGCCGGCTCGTCCTCGGAGTCCTCACGAGCACCGCCGCCGTCGGACTGCTGGGCACGATCACCGGCCGGGCCGAACTGACCTCCGACGGCGCCGACGGCACCACCGCCGGGCAACTGGCCGAGCTGTGCGGACGGCTGCCCCTGGCGCTCCGGATCGCCGGAGCGCGGCTGGCCGCACGACCGCACTGGACCGTCGACCGGCTGGTCTCCCGGCTCGTGGCCGAACACGACCGGCTCGACGAGCTCACCCACGGCGCCCTGTCGGTGCGGGCCAGCCTCGCCCTCGGCTACTCCGGACTCACCGAGCCCGGCCGTACCCTGTTCCGCCGCCTCGGCCTGGTCGAGACGCCCGACTTCGCCGGCTGGGTCGCCGCGGCGCTTCTCGACGCCGAGCCACGCGACGCCGAGGACGTGCTGGAGGGGCTGATGGAGGCGCAGCTCATCGAGTACGCGGGGCTGGACGGCATCGGCGAGCCGCGCTACCGCATCCACGACCTGGTACGGCTGCACGCCAGGGAACGTGGTGAGGCCGACGAGCCGCCCGCCTCCGTCCGCGCGGCGCTGACCCGGCTGACCGGGGCGTACCTCGCGCTCGCCGAGCAGGCGCACCGGCGGCAGTACGGCGGCGACTACACCGTGCTGCACGGCGAAGGACTCCGCTGGGACTGCGGAGCGGTCGCCTCTCAACGGCTGCTCGCCGACTCCGCCGCCTGGTTGCGCAGCGAACGGCTCGGCCTGGTGGCCGCGGTGGATCAGGCGGCCAGGGTCGAGCTGAGCGAGACCTGCTGGGACCTGGCCATGACGGCGATCACACTGTTCGAGGCTCAGGGCCACTTCGACGACTGGCGGAACACCTCGGAGACCGCGCTGGCCGTGGTCCGCCGCGCGGGCGACTCGCGCGGCGAGGCGGCGATGCGCTACTCGCTGGGCACGCTCGATCTCTTCCGGCAGCGCTACACCGCCGCACGGCCGCACTTCGACGCCGCGCTGCCGCTCTTCGAGGCGGTGAACGACCAGCACGGCCAGGCGCTGACCCTGCGCAACGCCGCGCTGATCGAGCGGGTGGAGGGACGCGCGGGGACGGCGCTCCGCCGTTACCGGCGGGCACTGCGGATGCTCCGCGAGGTCGGCGACCGGCACGCCGAGGCCCACGTGCTCGGCAGCATCGCCCAGATCCACATCGAGCACGGCCGCGCCGACGCGACCCCGCTCCTGGAGACCGCGCTGGACGTCTACCACGATCTGGGCGATCTACGAGGGGCCGCCCAGATCCTCAACCGGATGGGCGCGCTGCACCTGCGGCAGGGACGCACGGAGCAGGCAAAAGCCGCATACCGACAGGTGAGCGCCGCGTCCCAGGCGATCGGAGACCGGATCGGCGAGGCGTACGGCCTGCTCGGGGTGGGCGAGGCCGAACTGCTGGCAGGGGAACTCGACCCCGCGGCCGACCACCTCGACGCCGCGCTGGCACTGGCCGAGGGACTCGGGGAAACCTTCATCGCCGCCCGTGCCCGACTGGCCGCCGGACGGCTCGCCGCCGAACGCGGCGAGCACGAACCGGCCCGGTCCATGCTGGACCGGGCGATCAGCGAGTTCGCCGAGATCGGCCTGCCGGTCTGGCACGAGCGGGCGGTGGATGCCCGGCGCAGCCTCGACACCACGCTGTGCCCGCCCCTGCCGTACTGACCCGGACCTGGGGTACGGCCAGGCGGATGCACGGCAAACACAGCGAACGCAGCCCGCGCCTCACGCCTGACCGGCTCCACGACGCCGGTTCCCCCGATCACTAGGGGTTCCCCTCCGAGGGATCCTGGGGGATCCACCCCTTGGTAGGCATTAGGGGAGGCTCCCAATCCTCATGGGGATCCTCGGGCGCCGCCTCCTCGGAAGGATCGGGACTCGGCGCGGGTGGAACAGGAGTCGCCGTGGAAGGATCGGGACTCGGCACGGGAGAAGCAGGAGTCCCCGTGGAAGGATCAGGACTCGGCACGGGAGGAGCAGGGGTCTCGGGGGGCTCGCTGGGTTCCATCCAGTGGCTGTCCTGGACGTTGAAATCCGGATCCGGCTCGGTGTCGTCGGCGAGCGCGGCGTTCGTCCCCACCAGTGCCCCGGCCACCATCAGCGCCAGCAGCGCCAATCTGATCTTCTTCATCTCTCCTCGATCGTCATCGGGACAGTGCCCGCCGTCATGTGTCGGTGATCGCCGACAGGACCACGGCGAGTGCGAGCCGGCCCGGTCCGCGCTCGCCGTGGTCCGCCAGTCCCTCCGGCACGGGCGGACGGTTGACGGCCGGCGGCCCTCGACGCCATGCCGTCCCCTCCTTTGCCCGCCCTGCCGTGCTGATCCAGACGTACGGTGCGGTCAGGCGGAAGCACGACCCCCGCCTCCCGCCTGACCACCCCGCGACGCCGGTTCACACCGGAGGTTCCTTCAGAGGGATCAGGGGGTCCCTCCGGGGGGAGCGGTGGGAAGCCCGTCGGGGGGATCGCCGGGGGCCATCCAGTGACTGTCAGGACAGAAGCCGCCCTCCTGCTCCTGGCACGGACCTTCGTACTGCCTCGCGTCGGCGGGCGCGGCACCTGCCCCCAGGAGCCCGGCCACCACCACGGCCAGTATCGCGCTCTTTAACTTTTTCATTCGTTCCTCCCCGCACTCATCTCCGGTAGGACTGGGAGAAGTCTCCGGTCTGCACGCTCATCTGTCACCTGTGTGATTCGGCGACGGGTGAGCACGTGCCGTCGGTGAGATTCCCCGCTCATCCCGAAGGCGTGGTCATGACCGCGTGCAACCCGGTGTCCCCGACCAAGGCCGCGACCGCCCCCGCGGAGGTCACGGCAGTGACGTCCGCAGGCAACGCGCCCCGCCTGACGTCGTTCTCGGTCGGTACCGGTTGGAGTGCCGGACAGTCCCCGAGGGGGCCGGCGCCTACTGGAAGGCCGCATAATCCGGCGAGAATGGATCACGTGCCCGGAGCCTCGGTGGCGCTCGCCGAGCCGTGGCCCGCGACTCCCCTGGGCAGCACTTCGTCGATTCCGGGCACGGACAGCCACCTTCACCTCACGGCAACTCGGATACCGCCCCCCGGCGGCATTGGCGCTAATCGAGATCAGGGTAAGGAGAACCGGTTTCACGGGGGTTTCATCCCATACGACGCGGAACGCGACCTGACCACCACCACAAAAGGTCGACACAGAAAGGTGCGAAACGGTATAAATCTCCCTCTCGCACGCCTGATTTCTGTCGTCGGGTAGCTGCCGTCAGATGGCGAACGCCTTCATAATCAATGCCACACGTACCTATTTGGCCGTAAATTTCGTAATGACACCGCACTCATCCAGAAGCGCGACCACTCTCGAGTGGCCCGCCCGTTGACCGACCATGAACGCTCCCGCCTACCGGACATCTGCTACCGTCCGCCGGACATCTGACAGAAGCCGAAGGATCACGACCGTGCGCCGTTCCACCGATGACCTGCCGGAGTACCGCAGTCGCGTGAGAGGTTGCCTCCTGGGCGGCGCGCTCGGCGACGCCCTGGGAGCGCCCGTCGAGTTCGAACCGATCCGGAGGATCCGCAAGCAGTACGGCCTCGCGGGCCTGACCGGGCTCGTCGCCGACTGGCGCGGCGAGGTCGGCCTGATCACCGATGACACGCAGATGACGCTGTTCACCGTGGAGGGGCTGATCCGCGCGGACCAGATCACCGTGGACGGACCGGCTCGCGAAACCGGGGCCACCCCGGACAGGCCGGCTCGCGAAGGTGAGACCGTCGCGGAGGAGCCGCCCCTCACGGAAGAAACCGCCGCCGTCCGGCGGGCCTACCTGCGCTGGCTGGACACCCAGCAGCACTCCGCCCCTCTCCCCGTCTCCTCCACCTCCTCCGCTCCTTCCGTGAACGAGACGGTTCGCACCGGCTGGCTCCGCGAGCAGAAGTGGCTCTACTCCAAGCGAGCCCCCGGAAACGCCTGCCTGTCCGGCCTGCGTCACCAGTGGGAAAGCGTCCCCGTCTCCCCCGGTCTGCCGGGCCCGGTCAATCCCGACTCCAAGGGCTGCGGAACGGTGATGCGCTCGGCTCCCTTCGGGCTCCGTGCGCGGAGCGCCCGGCACGCGTTCGATCTGGCCGTCGAGTGCGCCCAGATCACCCACGGCCATCCCACCGGGTACCTCGCCGCCGGCGCCTTCGCGGCCCTCGTCCATTTCCTGATGGAGGACGAGGTCCGGCGGGGAGCCGAGCCGCTCGCGCAGGCCGTACGGAAGGCGATGGACCTGCTGGCGACCTATCCCTCCCACGAGGAGACCACGCAGGCGCTGCACGCCGCCGTCTCCCTCTCGACGACGGGCGACCCGAGCCCGGAGAAGGTCGGATCCCTCGGCGAGGCGTGGGTCGCCGAGGAGGCTCTCGCCATCGCGGTCTACTGCGCCCTGGTGCATCCGGAGCCCGGCGACTTCCAGCGGGCACTCCTGCTCTCGGTCAACCACTCCGGCGACAGTGACTCCACCGGCGCCGTCTGCGGCAACCTCCTGGGAGCCGTACACGGCGAGACCGCACTCCCCGCCGAGTGGCTCGCCCACCTCGAAGGGCGCGAAGTCATCGTCGAGCTCGCCGACGACTTCGCGGCGCAGTCGGTCGACGGGCACGAGGTCACCGAGGCATGGCTGCGGAAGTATCCCGGCGCCTGAACCTGAGCGTCATACGTGACCGCATCGGGGCGGACGGTTTCCGGGGCCGGACGAATCCATCCGGAGAACTCTCAGCGGCGATCGCGGACGACCGGCTCCCGAGTACGGTCCGCGGAGCGGGGCCGTGACGTCGGAAGCGGCGGGGACGATCCTTTTCCCGGCCTCCGTCACCGGGGCGGGGCCGAGCGGCCCCGCCCCGGTGACGGGGTTGAGAGTGGTTACCTCAGCCCGAAGGCTCGGGTGATGTTCTGGGTGACGCTGTTGCCCCGGCCGTCGTGCGCGGTGACGCGCAGGGTGACGTACGTGGCTCTGGCGGAGGCGTGGAGTCTGGTCTTCCAGCCGTCACCGGCATGGGTGAGGTCTGCCTTCTGCCAGGTGGCGCCGTCGTCGTAGGAGATGTCGAGCGTGAGGGCGTTGATCGCCTTGGAGCTCGGCCCTCCGGGGAGATGGGAGGGGATGACCGCGAGGTCGGCGTTGCGGCGTGCCTTGCCCGCGGTGTCGGTGTCGACCTTGTAGTCGAGCTGGATCAGCGGCAGGACCGCGGCCGTGCCGGGGTCACCGGCCGCCGAGGTGAAACCCCACTCGGTCCGTGTGCTGGTGGAGTACGGGTTCGCCCAGGTGCCGCGGGAGTTCTCCGAGACGAGCCGGTAGGGAAGGCGCTCGGAGCCGAGCCCTCCGACCTCGATCCAGTCGAAGTAGTTCTCCTGCAGGAGCGTGTCTCCCTGGTACAGCGTCAGCGTGTTCATGACCTCGGGGTTGCTGACGGTGGCGCCCACGTGGTCGCCGCCGGAGTCGCCCCAGCCCAGGACGGTGACGTAGAACGTGTCGTCCTGCCTCGTCGGCAGTCCCGCCTGGACGCCGAGGCGAGGACGCTGGATCGGGCCGAACCAGTGAAGGTCGCTGGTGGTGCCGGCCTTGTAACGTCCCACCGGGGCCGACTCCTGGAGTTCACCGAGGAGCAGTGCCTGTTCCTGCCACTGGATGTCCGCGTCCGCGGAGACCCAGTCGGTGCGCTCGCCCTGGGCGGGAGACTCAAGGGAGATGGAACTGCTGATCGCGACTCCCTGCCAGACGTCCCGGCGATACTCGATCGCGCTGTCCTGCTGGTAGTTGCGGAAGGAGACGTCGACGCGGGCCAGGTCGTGCTTCTCCGGCCGGTAGGTCGGGTCGGCGGGCACCGCGCCGTCGTAGTGGTGGACGAAGTCGTAGAGGTAGTCGGTGGTGAGGCTGAAGACCAGGGTCAGCGGGGCCCTGCCGCGCTGGATCTGAGTGATCAGTTCCTCGCCCTCGTCATGGGTGAGGGTGGCCACCGTGAGGGGCGGCGGGGGCGGCGGGGCCCAGATGGGGTTGGTCCAGGGCTGCAGGCGGCCGATTCCGTCGTTGACGACCAGCAGCAGCCGCGCGCCGGCCTTCACGGCCGAGGCCGCCTGCTGCTCCACGGTGACGGCGTCGTTGTGACGCACCACGGCGACCTTCCCCTGGACCCGCTGCCCGGCGAAGTCGGCCTCGGCGCCCTGTCCGACGAAGACCGTGTCGAGTTTCGTCCGTCCCTCGGGCAGCGGCGTCGAGCCTCGCTGAACCCGCAGGTCGTCGAAGCTCCGCCGGTCTGCGTCCAGCGTCAGTATGGGCTCCTCCTTGCGCCAGCGCGCGCCGAAGAGGAACTCGCCCCTGGTGACCTTCTTGCCGGTGGGCAGCGCCCACATGCTGTCGTACTCGGGCCGGGGCAGCTGGGAGCTCCCCGCGGAGTCGTCGGGGCCGAAGGACCGGTAGGTGTCCAGACGGATCTGGGAGTCCGTGGTCTTCTGGGGGGTGACGGCCGTGACCTGCCGGGCCTTCGAGGCGTCCAGCGTGACCGCGCGATCCCGGTCCAGGATGATCTCGGGAGCGCTCAGCGTGGCCACGCCCAGGGAGTGCGGGCCGTGGGTGCCCTGCACGTCGGCCTCGAGCCACACCGCGTAGGTGCCGACCGGCATCCGGAGGCTGCCCGTGCCCGACGCGCCGAGACCGTACGACTCGAAGAGCTTCTTTCCCGCCACGAAGAGCTGTCCGGAGAGCGGCTCGCCGCCGCGGTCCTTGGCGGTGATCGTGAGGTTGTAGCGCTCGTTCTCCTTGCCGGCCCCGATGAGGGTGTGGGCCAGGACCTTGCCGTCGGCTCCGGAGGCGTCGACCATGCCGCTGTAGTGGCTGTCCAGCGGCATCTTGTCCAGGTTGGCCGTGAGGGCGACCTCGCCGGTTCCGTGCGCGGGCACGGTGACCCGCGTGGCCGACAGGGTGAACACACCCTGGGGTGCCTGGGGCGCGTTGATCGCCAGGTCGAGGGTGACCGGGGTGCCGGCGGTGTTGGTGTAGGTCACCTTCTTGGTGCTCTTCTCACCGGGCTCGTGCGGCCAGGTGTGGAAGCCGGAGTAGGCGCTGCCGGTCGCGAACACCGTGTTCCGCACCGCGGCCGCGGCATCCAGGCGACCGCTGCCGGCCTGGTAGGCGTTGTAGTCCGGGGTGGCCTTGGTGGAGCTGACCAGGGCATCTTTGAGCTGCGGGCCGGTCCAGTCCGGGTGCGCGGCGGCCAGCAGCGCGGCGGCTCCCGCGACGTGCGGGGTGGCCATCGAGGTGCCGCTCAGCGTCTGGTAGAAACCCTCGCCCTCGGGCGCGTACTGCGAGCGTGCCGCCAGCACGTCGACGCCGGGGGCGGTGAGCTCCGGCTTGAGCCCGTAGTCGCCCGCGCGCGGACCCTGGCTGGAGAAGTCCGCGAGCTGGTTGGAGCCGTCCACGGCGCCCACGGTCAGCGCGGCGTCCGCGGCGCCCGGAGTACCGACGGTGTTCGGTCCGGCGTTACCCGCGGCGATGGTGAAGAGCGCGCCGGTCTCGGCGCTGAGCGTGTTGACGGCCTGGCTCATCGGGTCGGTGCCGTCGGTCGGACCGCCTCCGAGGCTCATGCTGATGATCTTGGCGTGCTGGTCGCGGGCGGCCCATTCCATGCCCGCGATGATCCAGGAGTCCTGACCGCTTCCGGAGTTGTCGAGGACCTTGCCGATGTGCAGGTCGGAGCCGGGGGCGACGCCCTTCTCGGTGCCGCCCGAGGCGGCGCCGGTGCCGGCGATCGTGGAGGCGACGTGGGTGCCGTGGCCGTGATAGTCGCTGACGTCCTCGTCGGGGACGAAGCTGGCCGTCTCGGCGATCCGGCCGGCCAGGTCCGGGTGACCGGTGTCGACGCCGGTGTCCAGGACGGCGACGTCCACGCCGGTGCCGGTGTTGCCCGCCGCCCACACCTGCGGGGCGCCGATCTGCGCGGTGGTGTCGGCCAGGTCGGCCTTGACCTTGCCGTCCAGCCAGATCTTGGCGATGCCGCCGGTGAAGACCGGCGCGGCGCCGGAGGTGCGGGCGCCGGCGCCGGAGGTGAGAGCGGACCAGAAGTCGGCCGAACGGCTCCGCTCCTCGGTCAGCGCCGCGCCCTGGATGCTGCTCAGGGCGCGGACCCTGGCCGCCCCGGAGGGCACCGCCTGGGTGCGCGCGCCGGCGGCGGCGTCGGTGTAGGTGACGATCAGGGGAAGACGATCGGTGTGCGCGTCGTCGTAGCCGTCGGCGAGGAGCCGGGTGACGTTGAACAGGTCCTTGTCGAGGAGCCCTGCGGAGACGTACGACAGGGTGGAGTCGGGGTAGACGTAGGTGTCTTTTCCGACCTTATTGATCTTGAACCCGATGGATCCGCCATCCGGACCCTCGACCTGCTTCGTCTCGGTGCCGTCGGCGGCGGTGGTGACGGTGACCCTGTCACCGGTGATCAGGGTGATGGCACGAAGGGCGCCGGAGGTGTTCGATGCGGCCGTCGCGCCGGGGGTGGTGGCCGACGTGGTGGAGAACGCCGGCGGGATGACCGTCAGGATCGCCAGTGCGGACGCGAAAGCCATCAGCTTCGATCCGCGGGGGGAAGGGATTAACAAAGGGGAGTTCCTTTGACGAAAGGGAATAAAACTCCAAAAACACCAAAGGTGACTTAAGTGTCATCAATGCGCATTTCTGGGCGAAGCGGCCCAATCGTACGGTAGATCAACGGTGCTCGCCAGGCGCTTTAAGCCTTTTTTCTATAGGTCTGTGGGCTATCGTCCGAATCTGACGGGCCGCCGAGATTGACGAGGCGCGGGCCGGCCAATCTTGCTCACGCCTCGTCGCCGTTCCGCCGTTGACGCGCTGTGGGAGTTTTTCTTGTCCTTCGCCATTTGCCGTGTCGATTTGACGGCAGTCACCAAAAAATGAGGGTTTTCTTCTCTCCGCGCTTCCGCGCCCTCGCGCAACGGTGACGACTGGATCCACCGACGACGCGGATCGCCGGCGCCAACCGGCGGGGCCCCATCGTTGTCATCACCCGACTCGGGGCACGCCATCGTCACCGAGTATCTGCGGCGTGGAGGCCCCGTCCCTCAGGGCGGGGAAGATGTCAGGAAACCCCGAACTACTCGGTCGTGGCCTCCTGCCGGAACCAGTCAAGCACCTGCGGCATGGATCGCATGACCGATCCGGTGTGGTCCACCTCCCCGACGTCGGTGAGGCTCGCGTCGAAGCCCTTGCCCCGCAGATCCTTCAGGCAGTTCACGGAGTTGGCGATGGCCACGTCGCGGTCGCCGCGCGCGGCGAACAGCCGCACGGGCACGCCGGGCCGCAGGTCGCGGCAGGTGGTGTCGTTCGCCCTGATCGCCTTCAGCAGCGTGCCCGAGGGCTTGCCAAGCCGCTTGAGGTAGCCGGGAGTGAGGAGTTTCTCCACCGTGGGCGGCAGACCGGCCACGATCGTGTCGAAGTCCTGGCTCCCGTCGAGCAGCTTGGTGATCTTCTTGTCGTACGGCGGGCGGAAGGCCTGCGCGGGGGCGTCGTAGAGGTTGTAGATCCGGTCCATCGAGGTGAGCCAGTAGGCGAGGTAGAAGGTGGCGGAGCGGTCGTCGAGCCCGCCGTGGAGCGCGGCGGGCAACTCGGCGTCCTCGAGGTCGAAGGGACCGCTGACCGGCGCGACGGCCGCCACGTCAAGCTCCTGGTCCTTCTGGAGAGCCGCGCCCAGGGCCATGGCGGCGTGGCCGCCCTGGGAAAAGCCGGTCACCAGGATTCGCCTGTCGAGCGTGACCCGCTTCTGGCCGGCCAGCGTCCGGGCGGCCTTGAGCAGGTCGAGTGAGGCACCGGCTTCGGTGGCGGTGTGCATGTAGGGATGGGGGCCGGGTCCGCCGCCCAGGCCGAGGTAGTCGGGGGCGACCGCGGCGAAGCCGTGGGTGGCGAAGTAGGCCGCCATGTAGCTGCCGTCGCTCTGGGTTTCCACCGACGGGGCGTCCTTCCTCGTCGCCATCGTGCCGTGCGCGTAGCTGACCACGCGCAGGTTGTGAGCGGGCACGCGGGGCAGGGCGACCGCGCCGGTCGCGGTGGTCGGCCTGCCCTGCACGTCGACGGTCCGGTAGGTGACGCTGTAGACGTCGATCCCCTTGGCGTCCTCGATCGTCGGGAACCCGGCGCTGCCGAGGTAGTCGTTGACCTGCCCGCCCGACAGGTGGGCCGACCGCTCGGCCTTGACCAGGGATCCCCGGGTGAACCCCGTGGCAGTGGCAGTGGTGACAGCGGCGGCAGTGGTGGCGGCGGTGGCGCTGGTCACCACCGCGAGGGGGGCGACGGCGATGAGTGCGGCGCAGGAGAGCGCGAGAACACGACGGGAGTTTTTGATCACGCCTGAGACATTAGGTCGCCACCGAGTGCCACCCCCAGCAGGACACCACCCGGATCCCGGGTAGCGCACCCCCTGAGATCCCCGGTAGTGCGCTCCGAGATTTCCGGTAGTGCACGCCCTACTCTCAGGGCTCTCAGGTCGTCGGCGGGCGCCTGCCGAGAGCCGTAGGTCCGTCGGACTTGTCCCGTCGGACACGGAGACCATGGCGTATTGTAGTGAGCGTTATAGATTCTGGTCGATACCGGGAGGCCATCATGGCGGGAGGACGACCGCGCGGCTTTGATGTCGACGAGGCGCTCGACCGGGCGGTGGAGGTGTTCTGGCGCCAGGGCTACGAAGGCACCGGGATTTCAGACCTCACCAGGGCGATGGGCATCAATCCGCCCAGTCTCTACGGCACCTTCGGGAACAAGGAGGAGCTGTTCCGGAAGGTCCTCGACCGCTACACCGACGGCCCCGCGCGCTACATTCGCGAAGCATTCGAGCAGCCGACGGCGCGGGCCGTCGTCGAGCGTCTCCTGCACGGCGCCGTTGACGGGACGACGCGTCCCGACTGCCCTCCCGGCTGCCTCACGGTGCAAGGTGGGCTTGCCTCCGCTCCCGCCGCGGAGGGCGCCCGCGACGAGATGGCGACGCGCCGAAGGATGGGCGAGACCTTCCTGCGTGCGCGGCTGGAGCAGGCCCGCATCGAGGGGGAACTGCCGGACGACGTCGACCCCGAGGGTCTGGCCCGCTACTTTGCCACCGTTCACCAGGGCATCGCCGTTCAGGCGGCCGGCGGCGCGAGCCGGGAGCAACTGCACCAGACCGTCGACCTCGCCATGCGTGTCTGGCCGTCGCGGGCGGACGCCTGATCGCGGCCGGCGAATCCCCGCCAGGATTGGGGACGGTGAATGACCCTCGCTGTCCGTGTGACCTGGATGGCCCCGTACCGGCGGAACGGCCAGGAGGGTGATCCACCTGCCGTTCTGCCCGGGCAGAACGGCAGGACAGCGCCGGCGTGTCACCGGTGGTGGCAGTGCGGCGTGTCACCGGTGGTGGCGGTGCGGCGTGTCACCGGTGGTGGCGGTTCGGGGTGGCCGCGCTGAACAGCGCGAGCACCGCGGCCAGCGCGAAGCAGGTGCCCACGCCGTAGCCGTCGACAACGGCACCGCCGAGGAAGGACCCGGCGGCGAGTGCGATCTGGGAGGCGCTGACCAGGAGTGCCAGGCCGCCTTCCGGAGCGTCGCGGGCGGCGCGCGCGATCCAGGTCTGCAGGGCCATCGGCACCGCGCCGAAGGCCGCGCCCCACAGGGCGACGAGGGCGACGACGGCGGGCGCCGTGTCGGCCAGCGGGGTCAGAAGGCCGACCGCGGCGGCCACCAGCACCGTGGCGGTGACGTACACCCCGCGCAGGCTGCGGCCGATGGTCGCGCCCGAGACGAAGTTGCCGACTAGCCCGGCGACGCCGTACGTGAGCAGTACGGCCGTCACGGCGGAGGACCCGAAGTGTGCGTGCTCCTCGAGGTAGGGGGTGATGTAGGTGTAGGCGGCGAAGTGGCCGAAGAAGATGAGCGCGGTGGCCAGCAGGGCGAATCTGACGGCACGGTGTCGTGAGGACGCCGCCAGGGTCGCGAAGCGCACGGTGCCGGTCGGTGGGAGGGCGGGCAGCAGCACTACGAGTGCCGTCAGGGTGAGCAGGCCTGCCACGGTGGCGAGGAGGAACGCGGTCCGCCATTCGGCGAGGCGCCCGATCAGGGCACCGAGAGGCAGGCTGATGACGGTGCCGGCCGAGATGCCCGCGGTGACCAGGGAAGAGGCGCGATGGACCGCATGGGCGGCCACCAGCCGGGGGACGACTCCGATGCCCATCGCCCAGAATCCGCCGACTCCCAGACCGAGCAGGACGCGCGCGGCCACCATCACGATGAGGTTCGGGGCCACCGCCGCCGCCGTGTTGGAGGCGGCGATCAGGGCGGCCAAGCCGATGAGGACCCACCGGCGGTCAAGCCGCCCGGAGGCGACGGTCACCAGCGGCGCGGTGATCGCGGCCACCAGGCCGGGGACGACGATCAGGAGCCCCGTCGTGCCCGTGGACACATGAAGGCTGCCGCCGATATCGGGCAGCAGGCCGATGGGCAGGAACTCCGACAGGACAAGCACGAACGATACGAGCGCGACCGAGACGACCGCGGGCCATCCGCCCGACAGCTGCTGATCTCGCGGTGCGTGCAGCTGTGTTCGGCCCGGGTGCCGGGTGGGGCCTTCCATCGCTTTTCCTTGCTGTCGGTCGGTTGCGGGGCCGGGAAACGTCGGCACGACGGTCGTTGACGCGCGGTCGCGCGTGAGCGCAGCCGGCGCGCGGGACGTCGGGAGGACCGCAGACGGCATCGGTGTGCGCTGCCGACGGCACGCGTGCGGACGCCAGTCCCCCGGTGTCATGGCGGGTAGCCGTATGCCTCGGGCAGCCGGGACACGTCAGCGGGTCAGCACGGCCAGTTCACGCCATTCGGGCAGGGGCAGGCCGGAGCCGGCGCCCACCACATGCAGGCAGACGTGATCGGCGCCGGCCTGGTGGTGTGCGCGGACGCGATTGCCGATGGTCTCCACATCGCCCCAGGCCACGACGCCGTCGATGAGCCGGTCGCTACCGCCGCCGGCCAGGTCCTCCTCGGTGAAGCCCTGGCGGCGCAGATTTCGGGCGTAGTGGTCCATGGCGAGGAACCCGCCGAGGAAGTCCCGGGCTGCGGCGCGCGCCCTGCCGGGGTCACGCTCCAGCACGACCGCCTGGTAGGGCGCGAGGAGGGGGCCGTCACCGAGCAGTTCCCTGGCCGCGGCCGAGTATTCCGGGGTGACCATGAAGGGATGCACACCCGCGGTGCGCCGCCCTGCCAGCTCGGTCATTTTGGGGCCGAGCGCGGCCATGAGACGTTCGTCCGCGGGCACCCGGGGGGCCTGGTCGAGCTTGTCCAGGTAGGCGCTCATATCTGACAGCGGTCGATAGGCGTGTCCCGCGCTCTGCGCGGCGGCCGGGTCGCTGACGCCGAGCCCGAGGAGCAGCCGGCGGCCGTACCCGTCCTGCAGCCGCGTATGCCCGGCCGCCATTTCGGTGGCCTGGTGCCGCCAGATACTCAGCACCCCGATCGCGACCTTCGTGCTGCGGGTGGCTCGCAGCAGCCGCTCCGAGTCGCCGAGGATGTCCCCGCCTCCCAGGCCGGGGATCCACAATGCTCCCCAGCCCAGTTCGTCGAGCTCGGCGGCGGCATCCGTGATCTCTCCCGGATCCGCCATCCGCAGTTCGATGCTCCAAATTCCGGTTCGTCCCAAGTCCATGGCATATATCCCGTCTGCGCTGGTGGTGCTCTTGTTATGGATGCGAGGCGGCGGCCGTTCACCGCAAGCCGCCCCCTCGGCCCCGCCCCGCAGCGGGGAAATCCGGGCAAGCGGTCAGATCTGGTTGGTGCCGCCGTCGACGAAGAGCTCGGTTCCGGTGATGAAGACGCTCTGGTCCGCGGCGAGGAAGAGGACGGCATCGGCGATCTCCTCGGGGCGGCCCAGGCGACCCAGGGGGATCTTGCCGGCCAGGAAGGCCTTGAGCTGGACAGCCTGCTCCTGGTCGGGGGCCAGGCCATCGATCCCCGGAGTGTCGATCGTGCCGGGAGCGATGGCGTTGACCCGGATCGCCCGGCCCTTGAGCTCGGCGGCCCAGGTGCGGGCGAAGGACCGCACCGCGGCCTTGGAAGCCCCGTACACGCCGAACGCCTCATTGCCGACGGTGGCCGCGGTGGAGCCCGCGAGGATGATCGAGGCACCATCGTTCAGCAGCGGCAGCGCCTTCTGCACCGTGAACAGCGTGCCCTTGACGTTGGTGCCGAACGTCGCGTCGAAATGCTGCTCGGTGACCTGCTCCAGGGTGGAGAACTCGCCGCCGCCGGCGTTGGCGAACAGCACGTCGATGCGCCGGCCCTGCTGCGCGACGGCCTCGTACAGCCGGTCGAGGTCCGCCAGGTCGGAGACGTCGCCGACGACACCGGTGGCGTTGGGGCCGATCTTGGCCACGGCGGCGTCGAGTGCGTCCTTACGGCGGCCGGTGACGAACACGTGCGCGCCCTCGGCGGCGAACCGCTGAGCGGTGGCCAGGCCGATGCCGACGGTGCCACCGGTGACGATCGCCGTCTTGCCTTCAAGCTGTCCCATGATCTGGTGCTCCGAATCAGAAAAGGATGAGTTGATACCCTCGAACCAAAGACGTAACATTTCTTGTTACATCAAGCTTCGAGCGCACCCCCGCGACGAGAGTTGCGGGGCGGGGTTGGGTAAGTTTTGTAGTGCTCGATAAGAAACTAGGTCGCTTCGAGCCCCACGTCAAGTGGGGTGGCGAGACACCGCGAACGACAAGGCACCGGCTCATGATCGTCATCGGAGCGAACGATCGATCCCGCAAGCCGTTCGACGACGCCGAGCAGGTCAGCCGGTTGCAGGATCAGGTCGATCGCGCGTTGCACGATCTCGACCGCCGCGCCTCGCACCACCCGCCGGTACGGCTCCCCCTTGCCCTTGGCATACACCAGATAGAAGCGCTCGGCGGTGCCCGGAATACGACGGACGGTCGGTCGATAGAATCCTGCCAGCGTGACGTCGAAGACCTCTTCTCCCGCGCTGAAGACCTCCTGACCTTCTTGGAAAACGACCAGGCCGCGCTGCCTCCCCCGTTGCGAAGCACCGATCGAGAGCTCCGGTAGTGCCGAGTCGACGCCTGCTCAACGGTCTGGCCGGCGGGCATCAGAGCGTGCCGAAGAACTACGTAAGATCGGGCCAATACTTGGGCGGGGCGAGAGCCGGGTCAACGACACGCAGCCGACTGGCCGGAGCCGGGTCGATGCCGCGCAATGTCACCAGCCGTTGCCCATTCGCCCCAACGAGAAGAGCCAGAGCGGTGGGCAGCCCAGCGGCGACTGTGGCAATCGCCAGACCGATCCCGACCAGGCCAGGGTGCTTGTGCGGGTATTCGATCCGATGTAGCCCGGAAGCGGCAATGGCCTCGACTTCCCGTGGGCGTTGCATCTGCCGGGCGTCATTGGTCAGGATGACGTGAAATCCCTCGGTCACCGCCCGGGGGTAGAGATTCTCGTCCCGGGTGCCGGACCAGCGGTCGAGATCGAGCAAGTGGACGATCTCGTGCCCCAGAACGAAGGCGGCGATGGCCTGGTGGAGCGGCCTGGACACGTTCTCATCCAGCAGCAGCCTCACGCGGCTCCTTGGGGGGATCGTAGCTGTCAACGTAATCGGCAAAATCGGCGGCATCCAGAGCAGCCGTGGCGGTGACGTTCGGGTAGTAGTCGGAGATCCGCTCTGGGGAGACCTCGTCGCGGAGCAGCGCGGCGACCTCGTCATAGGGAACGCGGGTGCCCTTGATCACGGGCACCCCGCCGCGGATCGCCGGATCCACCGTCACATGCGCGCGAGGCTGCAGCAACGACGGGATGTGCCTGCCGTCGCGGTAGAACGGCTGTAGAACGTCGACCATCTCGTGGATGACCACGTTGGCCTTCTTCCGCACCAAGTCGACTGCCTGATCAGGCTCGGCCAGATAGATGCTGCTGCCATCGGCGACCAGCGTGTACGACGAGAGGTGGTCACGTTCTTTCAGATCGCCTCGGAGTGTGTCGAGAGCCCGTCTGATCTTCTGCAACGAAGCATCATTACGCAGCTTGACGCAGGTCCTCAGCGCCACCACATCACGAAAGGAGTAAAGGACGGGCCGTGTGCTGGAGATCTCCGGTATTAGCACCGCGCCACGACTCACGCCGACCTTACGCCAGTGTGCGAGCTGACGAAGTGTGGCACCTGACAGCGCCGCAGCCAGTTTCGGGTCGTAAGTCATCACTTCACCCCTTCCGCACCTCGTGAACCGGTCCCTTGCCCTGTCATCATCGCAAATCTCTTCTGGCTGGTCAGCCGTTACACGATCTCCCCCTTCAAGCGCGGGGCAGGATGTGTACCCGGAAAGCACATCCCACCCCGCACTTGTCAGGTCATCAGCCGACGCTTCACCACGCGGGTCGGCGGGTAGACGCGCCGACCAGAATCAGCGTGGTGTGTCTCCACCTCGCGCATCAGAGCCGTCAGATCTTCCAGCTTGGCCGCCTCAACAGCTTCTGCGTTGTCACCAGCCCAGCAGGGGAAGGCCCAGAATCGCCGTGCCCACATCCGCCACAGGATTACCCAATTCGGGTTGTCGTCCTGTAGGTGGGGAGCTTGACCCGTCTCGGGTGCTACGACTCGTTGTGCCTCACCGGTGTGAGCACGTGCGCGATATCAGCTCGACCAGCTCGCAGCCGCCGCAGGCCAGACGAGCACCGAGATCCGCGTGCTGCCGCTGACCGTAGGCGCCCATGCCAGCCCCGACGGCTCCTTCCGAATCTTCGAACTGTCCGAGCCGTACCCTGCCGTCGCCTACGTACCGAGCCCTGCGGGCGCGATATACGCAGAGGCCGAAGCAGCCGACAGGCTTAAGCTGAAGTTCGACCGCATTTGCCACGATTCGCTCACAGCCGAGAAGTCCATCGAGCTGATCACGGCAATCGCGGAGGACCTTCACTAGCACGCAGGAACGGAGCCGCACCCGTCATGTCTGCCCCCGAGCACGCACCGATCGCCTGGCACATCAGCAGCTTCAGTGCCGATGGCGGTGGCAACTGCGTCGAAGCCGGCCTTGTGAACGACGGCACCGAACGCGTCGCCGTGCGACACAGCAAGGCCCCCGACGGCCCGACGATTCACTACACCCGCGCTGAGTGGGAGGCCTTCCTCGCCGGCGCCCGCGCGGGCGAGTTCGACTTTCACCACGACTGACGATCTGCCGGCCAAAATCCTTCAGCCCGGCGCAGTCCCCCACCGTGCCCGCGTGTGATCCCCGTGGGGCATGAGCCGTCGCGGACTGGAGCGGGATCAGTGGAACGCGCATTGAGTACTCAACCACCCGGGCGGGCCGGCAGCGCCCGGCCCGGAACCTGACGCTTCGGCTCGGCGACCCCTGAATGCCGCCCGTCACACAGTGACCTGCTGAGATTGAATGCGCGATGTCGGGTCGGTGCTGACTCCTTCTGGTGCTTGCGGTATCACGGACTTGCCGGTCGGACGTACAAGCGCCGGAACGCTGACCAGGAAAAAGAGGGGACACGATGATCAACCGCAGCCGATTTCAGGCGGTCATGGAACACGAGCAGGAGCAGTTCACGGCACGTAACCCGGCCTCGCGACCGGCATTCGGAGCCGCGGAGCTGAGTATCCGTGACGCGGTCAAGGAGCTGGTGGGCCGATGAACGCCTTCACGGCACAGACCGGGCGGGTCGCCGTCGTCACCGGCGCGGGCAGCGCCGACGGCATCGGCTTCGCCTGCGCGCGGCGGCTCGCCGCGGACGGGGTGCGCGTGGTGCTGACCTCCACCACGGAGCGCATTCAGGAACGCGTCGCCGAGCTGCGGGAGCAGGGCGCCGACGCGGTGGGCCTCGCCGCGGACCTCACCGACCCCCGCGCGGCCGGGGAGCTGGTCCGCCTCGCCGGCACGCGGTACGGCCGGCTGGACGTACTGGTCAACAACGCGGGCATGACCTCGGTGAGCGACCCCGACGTCTCGGCCGACATCGGTCAGCTCTCCGACGACCAGTGGAGAGGGTCAATCGCCCGGAACCTGGACACCGCGTTCTTCATGACCCGGGCGGCTCTGGAGCCCATGCTCGCCGGCGGCTACGGCCGGATCGTCAATATGGCCTCGGTCTCCGGCCCGCTCCTCGCCTACCCCGGCGACAGCGCGTACCACGCGGCCAAGGCTGGAATGATCGGCCTCACCCGCGGCGTGGCGATCGAGGTGGCCGACCGGGGCGTGACCGTCAACGCGGTGGCCCCCGGGTGGATCGTGACAAGCTCCTCCCCCGAGCGAGAGCTGATGATGGGCGCGGCCACACCGGTGGGCCGGCCGGGCACCCCCGAGGAGGTAGCAGGCCTGGTGGCCTTTCTCTCGTCGCCGGAAGCGAGCTACATCACCGGCCAGGTCTTCGTGGTCGACGGCGGGAACTCGATCCAGGAGGAGAAAGGCATCATCCCCTCCCAGCCAATCTGAGGTAGATGCGTCAAGTGTGCCTTCGGTGGAACGGATGGTCGGCTGGGCGCGTTCATCATGAACACACCACCGGCCTACGCCCCCGACCTCAACCTCGCCGAGGACATCCGGTCGCCCACCCAGCGTCCTCCCCGGGTTCGCCGTGTCCCGACTCCGTCAAGCCGCCACCGACCTCCGCAACGGATGATCGCGACTGAACGCGCAGGCGGAGAGCCGCCGGCGTCCCGGCATCAGACGCCCTCCGCCAAATACCAATCGGTCAGGGTCCTCGCCGGAGCAACAAAGAAGCTCACCGACCTGCTCTTCGGCTGACCGCGGTCCTGTCACTCGACCACGATCACGATCTTGCCGCGGAGGTGGCCTTCCTCGCTGAGGCGGTAGGCGTCGGCGGCCCGCTCCAGCGGGAAGGTCCTTTCGATCGGCATGCGCAGCGCGCCCCACTCCATCAACGGGAAGACCTCGGCGAAGACCTCGGACAGGGGCGCCCTGTCAGCGCCGGTCGAGAAGCGCACCCCATACTCGGCGGCGCGCCCGTCGGCGATGGTGACGACCCTCTCCGCGTCGCCGGTCAGCTCGACGGACATGGCGAGCACGTCGCGGCCGGAGCCGTCGAGGACCGCGGCGACACCTTCGGGGGCGGCGTCGCGCACCCGCTCGGCCAGGCCGTCTCCATAGGTGACGGGCCGGACACCCAGCTCACGCAGGAAGGCGTGGTGAACCGGGCTCGCCGTACCGACCACTTCCGCTCCCCAGGCGCGGGCCAGCTGCGCGGCGACCAGCCCGACGCCCCCGGCGACCGCGTGAACCAGCAGGGTCTGGCCCTCTTTCACGTCAAGCTGCCGCAGGCAGCGATAGGCCGTCTCGGCGGCCACCGGCAGCGAGGCGGCCTGCTCGAAGGAGAGCCAGTCGGGTTTGGCCAGGAGACTCTCGGAGGCGGTCGTCACATGGGTGGCGGCGGCGCCGGAGGAGGCATGGCCGAAGACTGCCTGACCCACGCTCCAGTCCTGGACGTCGGCTCCGAGCGCATCGACGATCCCGGCGAACTCGACGCCGGTGCCGGCGGGGCCTCCCGCGAGTTGGCCCCGATCGAGGAATCCACGGCGGAGTTTCCAGTCGATGCCGTTGACCCCGGCGGCACGCACCGCGACCCGCACCTCCCCCGGCCCGGGCTCGGGGATGGGGATCTCGTCAAGAGTGAGCACGTCGGGATCGCCGTAGCGGGCATAGCGAAGGGCCAGGGACATGATTTTTCCTTCCGAACACGTATGAACTTCCGGACGCGCATGAGCTTCCGGAAGCGCATGAGCTTCCGAACATGTATGAGCTTCCGGACGCGCATGAAGAGGTGTCTCAGATCAGCAGCAGGGTCTTTCCGACGGCGTCGCGGATCTCGATCGCGGTGTGCGCGTCGGCGGCCCGCTCCAACGGGAAGGTCTGCCCGATGACCGGCCTGATCCGGCCCGCGGCCGCCTCCGACAGCGCCCGCTCGGCCAGTCGCCTGGCATCGCCGGGCGCGAACTGCACCTGCTCGATCCCGCGCACGCTCACCCCCCGCCGCTCCGCCTCTCCGGGGTCGACCTGGGCGAAGCCGCCACCGAGCACGCCGTACGCGAAGAACCGGCCGCCCCGTGCCGTGACCTCGAACGCGGACCGGCCCAGCTGCCCGCCGGCGCCGTCGAAGACCACGTCCGCTCCCTCGCCGCCGGTCGCCTCACGCACCCGCTCGGGCCAGTCCGTCTGTGAGTAGTCGACCGCGGTATCGGCGCCCAGCTCCCGGGTCAGGTCCAGCTTGCGCCTGCCACGAGCGGCCGCGATGACGTGGGCGCCGGCCGCGTGGGCGAGCTGCACCAGCAGGCTGCCGAGACCACCGGCCGCCGCGGTGACCAGCACCCGCTCCCCCGGCTTGATCCCGGCCGCCTCGACCAGGCTCAGCGCGGCGGGGCCGATCTGGAGGAGTGCCGTCGCCTCGCGCACGGCCAGTCCGTCCGGCACCGGGATCAGCTCCTCCGCCGGAGCCACGGCCCGCTCGGCGTAACCACCGCCGTCGGTCCCGGTGACGACACGCCGGCCGATCCAGGCGGGATCCACACCCTCCCCGACGGAGATCACCTCTCCGCCCACCCCGCTCCCCGGCACGTACGGCGGGCTCAGGTTGAAGTACTCGGCGCCCCAGCCACTGCGGAGCTGCACTTCGATGGAGAGGATGTCCGCGACGGACACCCCGACCACGACCTGCCCGGATCCGGCGACCGGATCCGTCGCCTGGCCCGCCACCAGCACCTCGGGTCCCCCGAACTCGGTCACCTGGACGATTCGCATACCGATCACTCTCCTTTGATGTCGCTGCGGACATCTTCAAACCTCAAGCTTTGTTGAGGTCAAGGTGATGTGACCGGCATCACTCAACCATGATCATCGCGGCCACGTTCCCCGCTCCCCGGTGACGGTCGAACTCCTGGGTGGCGCATCGGCAGAGGCGGGATCTCGGGGGAAACGAGCAGCCCGGCAGAACTCCTGCGGCACGGACGCCGCCGCGAGCGCGAGAAGCAGGCCGTATATATGGGCCGGATAGATCGTCGTGCCGATTTTGGATGATTTTTATGCAGTCAATCCTGACCCTTAACCCCAGCGGGAGACTTTCGGAGAGATCCAACAGACAGCGCGCGGTTCCGGTCAAGGCCTTGCCCGCCGGGGTCGCAAGAGAGGATCTATATGAGACTCAAAGGGGTAGTCACGGCAGGTTTCGCCCTGTTACTCAGCCTCGCGGGCGGCGCCGTCATGGCGCCGAACGCCGGTGCGGCGGCTCTGGCGGAGCCGGTGCCGGTCGGCACCGCGGCGGACTCCGTACCGAGTGACGGCGCGACCATCCTGGCGACCAACTTCCAGCTGCCCTTCCCCTGCGGGCAGGCCTGGACGGGCAACTCCGGCGCGAGCAGCGCGCACCAGTCGTGGGAGATCGACTTCAACCGGGGCAGCACCGCGAACGCAGACCTGGGAGACACCGTGGTCGCCGCGGCGGCGGGCACGGTGGAGATCTCGGCCCATCAGGGATCGGTCAACAGGTACGGCAACCTGGTCAAGATCGACCATGGCGGCGGCTGGTCCACCTACTACGCGCACCTGAACACCCGCTCGGTGAGCGCGGGCGCCACGGTCTCCCAGGGCCAGCAGATCGGCACGGTCGGCAATACCAGCAGTCCGGGCAACGCCATCTCACCCCACCTGCACTACGAGGTGCGCCTGGGAACCAGCTACCCGTCCAACATCCAGAAGGCCGTCTTCAACGGGTCCACGTTCGGCTACCCCGGCGCGACGGTGACCTCGGCCAACTGCGGCGGCTCCAGCAACCCGTACACCCCGCAGGAGGTCTGCGGCGGCGGCTACGACGTGATCGACAGTGCGGCCCTGGGCTCGGCGGGCACCGTCTACCTGCTCTACAACACCGCCAACGGCAGCAACTGCGTGGCCACCATCAAGCGCACCTCCCTCGGCGCGGCCACCGCCACCGCCGCCTACCTCGAAGTACAGGGACAGAGCCGGATCACCGACTCCGGCAACTTCGCCTACTACGCGGGCCCCGTACGCGCCACCGCACCCGGCAAATGCGTGAAGTGGGGCGGAAAGGCCGGCGCCTCCGTCTACAACAGCCCCTTCGAACACTGCGGCTGACGTCAGGCAAGGGGCCGCCCCGGGAAGCGGGGGCGGCCCCTTCGACACCCCCCACCTGCTAGAAGGAGCACCCGTGAAGGCCCGACTTCGCCGTTCAGCCGCGCTGCTGGCCGGTTCGCTCATCCCCCTCGTGTGTCTGGCGGGACCGCCCGCGAGCGCCGCTCCCCCGGATCCCCTGGCCGACGCCTTCACTCGCGCCGCCGCGACCTACGAGGTGCCCCGCGACCTGCTGGTCGCGCTCGGATACGCCGAGACCCATCTCGACGGCCACAATGGCGCGCCCAGCGCGAGTGGCGGCTACGGGGTCATGCACCTGGTCAGCAGTCCGGCCGGCCACACCCTGGAGCGAGCGGCCTCGTTGACGGGACAGCCGGTCGCGACACTGAAGGCCGACGACGCGGCCAACGTCGTGGGCGGCGCGGCGGTGCTGCGCGCCTACGCCGACGAGCTCGGGCTGGACGCCACCGCCCGTAAGGGCGCCGGGAAGTGGTACGCGGCGGTGGCCGAATACGGCAACGCCTCGACCGCCGAGGTGGCCAGGCTGTACGCCGACACCGTCTACGACCTGATGGCCACGGGTGTCCGTACCGCCACCCCGGACGGCGAAACCGTGACCGTGACCGCCCAGACCGTGCGGCCCGATCGCGGCGCCTACGCCCAGACGCGGGACCTGGACAGATCCTTCGCGGCCGCGGCCGTGGACTACCCCTCGGCGCACTGGGTGCCTGCCAGCTCGTCCAACTACGCCGTCTCCAGCCGGCCGACGAGCAATGTGATCGACCGAATCGTCATCCACGTGACCCAGGGCTCCTACGCCGGCACGATCTCCTGGTTCCAGAACCCCGCCGCCCAGGTCTCGGCCCACTACGTCGTCCGCTCCTCCGACGGCGACATCACCCAGATGGTGCGCGAGAAGGACAGGGCCTTCCACGCCCGCGACTACAACAGCCGGTCCGTCGGCATCGAGCACGAAGGTTTCGTCGACAACGCCTCCTGGTTCACCGACTCGATGTATCGCGCGTCGGCCGCGCTGACCCGCAGCATCGCCGACCGGTACGGCATCCCCAAGGACCGTGCCCACATCCTCGGACACGTCGAGGTCCCGGGCAACGACCACACCGACCCCGGCCCGAACTGGGACTGGGCCAAGTACATGCAGTACGTCGGCGGCGACAACGGCGGCGGGAGCAACCCGCACACCCCGCAGTCGGTATGCGGCTCCGGCTACACGGTGGTCGACTCCGCGGCGCTGGGTTCGGCGGGCACCGTCTACCTGCTCTACAACACCGCCAACGGCAACAACTGCGTGGCCACCATCAAGAGCAGTTCGCTGGGCACGGCCACCGCCACCACCGCCTACCTGGAGGTGCAGGGAAAGAGCCGCGTCACCGACTCCGGCAACTTCGCCTACTACGCGGGCCCGGTACGCGCAGCGGCACCCGGAAAGTGCGTCAAATGGGGAGGCAAGGCGGGCGCCTCCGTCTACAACAGCCCCTTCGAACACTGCGGCAGCTGAAGTCGGCTCCACCGGCTCACCCGGCTCTGGATGGAGCCGGGTGAGCCGGTGGAGCGTCCTCGGATCGGCGGCGGACAGCTCCGGCCGGAGGGTGAGTGACCAAGCTCATTCGACACCCGTTCCGGCCGGATGGTGAGTGACCGGGGTCATTCGACACCCGTACCGGCCGAAGGGTGAGCGACCGGGGTCATTCGACACCCGTACCGGCCGAAGGGTGAGCGACCGGGGTCATTTGACGCCCGTGGACCGCTGCGCGGCCCCGTCGTCCGTTGTCTCCTTCAGCCAGAGCGCCGCGAACCGGGGCGAGCCGGTGCCGTAACCGCTGACATCGGAGAGCCGGTAACCCTGCCTGACCAGCCGGTCGAACTCCGCCTGGTACTGCGCCGACGTCAGACCATGCCGCGCAACCCACGCCGATCCACCCGTCCGCTCCCAGATCGCCGCGTACAGGGCCCTCCCGCCGACCTCGTAGCCATCCACGTGCACGAGACGGTAACCCCGCCCGGTCAGCCGGTCGAACTCCGCCTGATACCGCGCCGACGTCAGACCATGCCGCGCAACCCGCGCGGGCCCACTCGACCGCTCCCAGATCGCCGCGTACTGGGCCTCCCTGCCGACCCTGTAACCGCTGACGTCGGTGAGACGGTAGCCCTGCCCGGTCAATCGGTCGAACTCCGCCTGGTACTGCGCCGACGTCAGACCATGCCGCGCGACCCGCGCGGGCCCACTCGACCGCTCCCAGATCGCCGCGTACTGGGCCTCCCTGCCGACGCCGTAGCCATCCACATGCACCAGGCGATAGCCCAGCCCGACCAGGCGATCGAACTCCGCCTGATACTGCGCCGACGTCAGACCATGCCGGGCAATCCATGCCGGTCCACTCGACTGTTCCCAGATCGCCGCGTACAGGGCCCTCCCACCGGCCTCGTAGCCATCCACGTGCACGAGGCGGTAACCCCGCCCGGTCAGCCGGTCGAACTCCGCCTGATACTGCGCCGACGACAGATTGTGGCGTGCCTGCCAGGGAGCCGGCTCCGAGGTCCGCGCCGTACCGGCGCCGAGGTCACCCGCGCGCTCGGCGACGTCTGCCGCCGATGCCACCCCGGCTCGTCCAAGGCCGAAAAGCGCACCCAGACCGATGCCCGCGTGGAGCACACCGCGCCGACTGAACAACCCCGATGAATCCCGCATGTCGCCTCTCCTCATTTCACTCATCGTCACGCTGAGTTACATGAAGATACGGAACGGGCAAGATATCGAGCATCCTCTTCGCGGCGGGTCCGAGGTAAAGAAAGAAGAACGGACTGTCCCTACCGGCACATCACCCATCGACCGGCTCAGGCCGCCGGAGGCCTCCGCCCAAGCGGGCCGAAGGCGACGTTGACCTGCTCGCGCGGGCGGTCGTCCGGATCCCGGGCCCGTACGGCAGGAAGCTCCGCGCCCCTTACACGGCCGACGCCTGTCCGCGCACGGCCCGGTGAGCGGCGTTGGCGCTGCCGGCGGCGGCGATCACCTGGGTCAGCATCCCGTGAAGCTGCTGGAGCTCGGCCAGTTCCATTCCCAGGCGTTCGACGATCGCCGCGGGGATCTTCTCGGCTTCGTCGCGAAGCCTCCGACCGGCCGGGGTGAGGGTGACCGCGAGGGAACGCTCATCCTGGCCGGCACGCGAACGGTGGACGAACCCGCTGGCCTCAAGGCGCTTGAGCAGGGGGGACAGCGTGGCGGGCTCCAACTGGAGCAGCCGGCTGAGGTCCTTGACCGACAGCGGCGCGTACTGCCACAGCGCCAGCATCACCAGGTACTGAGGATGGGTCAGCCCCATCGGCTCCAGCAACGGGCGGTAGACCGCGATCACACCGCGCGAGGCGACCGCCAGGGCGAAGCAGACCTGGTTCTCCAGGGACAGCGGGTCGGGAATGTCGCCGATGTCACTCAATGGCATCTCCAGGGAAGTCGTAGCCGTGCTATAAAATTAGCGTACGAACAGTTAGTGCACTAATCCATCCCCCGCCGGCCGCAGCGGGCGCCCTCGATGCCCCCTTCCTACCATCGGAGAGAAGCCATGAGCCGCTCCACCGTGCTTGTCGACGCCCCCTGGGTGCTGGAACATTTCGATGGCGCCGGCGCCGTCCTGGTCGGCGCCTACGACAAGGACCGCATCCCCGGAGCCGTGAAGATCGACTGGAAGGACGGCCCCCGTCGAGCGGGGGGCCGCCTCGTGACACCGCCGCCCGTGCTGTGCGGGGGTGCGGCCGGATGAGCACTCACTCCACCCCGGAGACCGTCATGCCTCGTCAGAAGAGGAAAACGCTGGAAGAGCGGATCGCCGACCGTCAGGCACAGAGAGCTCCGCTGCGAGAGGGAAAGCAGTTCGAGCACGGACCCGCCAAGTTCGTGTTCATCTTCCTCATCGTGCTCCTCGTGGTGCTTCACTTCGGAGGTCTCGTCGTCCTCATGGTGCTGGACCATTGATCGACCGGCACCGGCCCGTCAATCGACGCATCAGGCGGTCCGGACCACCTTTGACGTTGACGTATCCGCGGGTCGCGCCGGAGACGGCCTCTCCTCCCGCGGTCATGCCACAGGCGAACGGGCATGGATTGCAAACACGCTGCAATCGATGGGGCCTACTAATGGACGCAGCGAGCCCCGGGCAGTGCTTCAGGGGAACCGGGGCACCCCTCGCCTCGGGAGATCGACCATGCATCGCTCCGTTCGCCGTCTGCTCGGGTCCGCCGCCACCGTCGCCGTCGCGGCGTCGCTCTCACTGACCGTCGCGGATGGGACGTCCGCGAGCGTCACCTCCTCCGCCATCCCTCAGTTCACGATGCCGAAGGTCTACGGGACGCGGTTCCAGGCCGCCTCCCACCACGACTTCACCAAGGGCATCCTCCGCTCGCGCGACGACGGCATCCTGCGCGGCTGGGTGCGCTCCTACAACAAAGGCACCGCGGAGTACACGCCCGTCAGATGGGTCAGCGGCAAGCAGGAAGAGGACGGGTTCTTCGCCGGCCCCGAAAAGGGTGACGTCTCCGGCTACAGATCGCCGGTGTCGAGCAAGGCAGTGCTCTACAGCACGACCGGCTGCAAGATCTCCGGGACCCGGGTGACCGCCGACGAGCGAGGGCTGGGCACCACACGCTGCTCCACGCAGGGGCTGACCGCCCATCTGGAGGCGGGGTATCGGGCCGCCATGATCACCGTCTACCGCGGCCAGATCGTGAAGATCCAGGAGATCAGCACTCCGTAAGCGTGCCGGTTCCCTCCCCGGTCACTCCGGTTCCAGAGGATGCCTCCAGGGAGCGAGCACGCAGAACTCGTTGCCGTCCGGGTCCGCGAGCACCACCCAGCCCGCGTCCTCGGGCTGCCCGATGTCCACCCGGTGGGCCCCCAGCCCGATCAGCCGCTCGACCTCGGCGTCCTGATCGTCGGGGTTGAGCTCGATGTGCAGGCGGCTCTTGCCCTGCCTGGGCTCGTCAAGCGGGGCGAAGACCATCCCCGGATGGCTGAACTCGTCCTTGGCGATGGCCACCTCGCCCTGCGGGCCCTCGAAGACGATCTGGTAACCCAGCGCGCGAGCCCAGAAGTCGGCCAGCTTGGCGGGGGCTGGGCTGTGGATCGCGAGGCAGAACCAGGTGCTCGGCATGGTTGGATTTCTACCGCCTACTCCCCCGTCGAGTCCAGATTCCGGACGGCAAGCGGACAGCGGCACCGTGCGATCTTCACCTGACGCGCGGTCACAAGCCGTCCGGCCGGAACCCGTCGTCCAGGTGGTCCGGTGGCCATGACATCCCTGGACCGCCTCTCCGGAAAGGCCATGCGGGGGCAAAGGTCGTTTTAGTCGATGCCGTGAGCGGCGTGGAGCACCGGCGCCGCCGACCTGTTCACCGATGCTCGTAGTGCTGATATGCCACGACGTCGCGAAGCGGGTAGCACGCTTAATGATCTCCACTGATGGACGGCGCACCGCCTGCGTCCGGAAAGCCGGGCATCGATGATCGCGGTGATCCTGGCCGTGCTCACCGCCGCGTGCAACGCCCTCTCATCGGTGCTGCAGAAGCGCGCGACGCGGACCGTGCCGGAAAGCGACGCGTTCAGGCTCATACTGATCTGGGACCTGATCCGGCGCCCGTTGTGGCTGGGCGGCATCGCCGCGCTCATCGGAGGCTTCGTCTTCCAGGCCGCCGCGCTGAGCTTCGGCGGGCTCTCCCTCGTGCAGCCCATCCTCGTCGTCGAACTGCCCTTCACGATGATTCTCCTCTCGTGCCTGTCGCGCACCCGGCTGTCCCGGGAAACGTGGCTGGCCATCGGCATCCTGACCGCCGGGCTGACCATCCTGCTCGCCAGCGCCGACCCGACGGTGGAACAACGAATCCCAAGACCGGCCGACTGGGTGATCGCCACGATCGTGACGGTCGGTATCGCGGGATGTCTGGTCGCGATGGCGAGGCTCAGGCACGGCGAGTCCAGGGCGGTCCTGCTCGGGACCGCGTCCGGCCTGGGATTCGCCTTCACCGCCGCGCTGATAACCGAGAACACCCGTGTCTTCGCGGAGGACCCGCTCAGCCTGCTGACCACCTGGCCGCTGTACTCCATGGTCGTGGCGGGCCTCATCAGCCTCTTCCTCCTGCAGAACGCGCTGCAGAGCGGAAGCCTCGTGACCGTTCAACCGGCGCTCAACGTCACCGACCCCGTCGCCAGCATCGGGTACGGCGTCGCGCTGTTCGACGAGGACATCCGGTTGGGTCCGTGGATCATGCTGGAGTTGCTCGGCTTGGGGTTGATCCTCTAC
This sequence comes from Streptosporangium subroseum, assembly GCF_900188345.1. Lineage (GTDB taxonomy): Bacteria > Actinomycetota > Actinomycetes > Streptosporangiales > Streptosporangiaceae > Streptosporangium > Streptosporangium subroseum. Next base: position 299,261 of record NZ_FZOD01000003.1, read on the forward strand.
GGCAGCGTCCGGCTGGCCCGATCGTCCATCCACCGGCGGCCTGGGGCCGGCACCTGGGAGGGGTGAGGACCCCGAAAGGCGAGAGATGAGACCGGCGCCCCAGGGCGTGAAGGGCCTCCGAAGAACGAGGGATGAGACCAGAGGCCCGGGAGCGTGAAGTGCCTCCCAAGCGCGAGGGATGAGGCCCGAGGCCCAGCGGCGTTAGGGCCTCCGAAGGAGCGGGGGACGGGGTCAGAGGCCCGGAGGAACGAGAAAGGACTCGGCGGGAGACAGGGCGAACAGTGCGGCTCCCCGGGCGACCTGCCGGTCGCGTTCCTCTCCGTGACCGAATCGGTCCAGCGCCGCGAGCAGCTCCCCCGTGTCACGCGCGTACACGCTCAGTCCGGCCCGCGCCATGGCCCTCGCGCCGTCCCGGCCGTGACCGGGAATCGGCCGGTAGGAGACGACCGGCACTCCGGCCGCCATCGCCTCCCTGCACGTCACGCCCGCCGCGTTGTCCACCAGCGCGTACGCGGTGGCCATCAGCCCCGGCATGTCGTCGCACCAGCCAAGGGCGATGCCCGTGTGCCGCAGACGGCGGCGCAGTTCGCGGTTGTGCCCGCAGAGGATGACGGGCAGGTAGCGTCCCGAGCGAGCCAGGACGCGCGCCGTCTCCTCCACACCGCCCACGCCCCACGCGCCGGCCGAGACGAGGACCAACCGGTCTCCCGCGCGGGCACCGATCCGGGATCGCATCGACGCCGCACCGATCCCGGGCCGCGGCTCCGGGCGTACGGCCGGCGCCACCCCGCTCTCAGGCTGCCCGGAATCCGAATGCACGGCCGGCGCCACCCCGCTCTCCGTCCGTCCGGAGTCCGAATGCACGGCCGGTACCGCGCCGCTCTCAGGCTGCCCGGAATCGGGACGTACGATCGGCGTCACCCCGGGACCGGGCCGCCGGAATCCCAGCCGTACGACGGGAGCGTGACAGGACACCGGGCAGCCCGTCGCGGTGTGGACGACGTGTGCGGTCGCCAGGTCCGGGCACAGATACCGGTCGTTTCCCGGATGCAACCAGAGCCGATGCGCCGCGAAGTCGGTCAGCAGGACGGTGCTGGGGACCGGCAGACGACCATGCCACCTCAGATGCCCGGCCGCCTGCGCGGCCACGTGGAAGGTCGAGACGACCTCGGCCACCTGCCGGCTGCCGACGAGTCTTCTCAGCCGTGCCGCGATCACGATCGTCAGCGGCGACACCGACGGCGCCCGGCCGGGTACGAAGAAGATCTGGTAGATCAGCGCGTACAGCCAGGGGGCGGAGCGCATCATCCAGCTGTACCACCCGCGCAGTGCCGTCCCCAGCCGCAGCGGGAGCAGGTCCAGGATGTCGACCACCTCGGCTTCGACGCCCTCGGCGGCGAGCCGCCTGACCAGTTCCATCGCGATCACGTCGTGCCCGGACCCCATGCTCGCGCTGAGGATCAGCACCGTGGGCCGCGCCGCGGCCTCCCGCGCGGGGAACCGGCGTGACGAACCGTGCCGCGCCGGCATCGTGGTCTCTCTCACACGGACCTGGAACAATCTCACGCGGACCTGAAACGACCTCACGCAGATCCGAAACAACGAAACGCGACGCGCCGGCGCGTCATGGTCCCTCTCGCACGCGGACTTGAAATAACGGAGCGCGGCGCGTTGGCACATCGTGGCCTTTCGCACGCAGATTTGAATTAACGGAGTGTGGCGCATTGGCGCATCGTGTCCTTTGGCTCGCAGACTTGATGTGATGAACCGCACCGCGTTGGCACTCGCCGGTCTGGCCGTGCTCCACGTCGGACCCGCCGCGACCTGGCTGCCGGCCGTGCGCCGCCTGCTTCCCGGTCTCGCCGGGGTGGGGACCGCCGACCATGTCGCGCTGACCTTCGACGACGGGCCCGACCCGCAGTCCACCCCGCGGTTCCTCGACGAACTGGAGCGACTCGGGTGCCGGGGCACGTTCTTCGTCCTCGGCGAGATGCTCGAACGCCATCCCGAGCTCGGCCTCCGCATCGTCGCGCGGGGCCACGAGATCGCGGTGCACGGCTGGGGACACGACAACGCCCTCATCACCCGTCCGGGCCGGATGGCCGCCGAGATGAGCAGGGCCGCCGAGCTGGTCACCGCTGTCACCGGCGTCGGCCCCACCTGGTACCGGCCGCCCTACGGGGTGCTCAGCGCGGAGATCCTGATCGCCGCCCGCGGGCTGGGGTTGCGCCCCGTGCTGTGGACCGCGTGGGGCAGGGACTGGACCCGGTCGGCGAGCCCGGCCTCCGTGCTGGACACCATGACTCCCGGCCTGCGCGGCGGGGCCACTCTCCTGCTGCACGACTCCGACTGCACCTCGGCCCCCGGCTCCTGGCGATCCGGACTCGGCGCCCTGCCGGAGCTGGTTGATCGTTGCCGATCCGCGGGCCTGCGGATCGGGCCGCTGCGGGATCACGGTGTCCTCCCCTGCCGTCCGGCCCCTCGCGAGGTTTACGAGACCACCGCCGTCTGAAGGCGTAACGATAGAAAAAGCCGCGCCGTACTTTGCGGTGACTTTGATTTCAAGCCGGTTTATGTCGCCCCCCTGAAAAAAATATTAATTCGCCGAAAACGAGACTGCGGCGAGATATCAAATATTTGCCCAGCTCCCGCCCGATAAACACCAACGAACTACGCCCTCGCGTTTATAGCGGCCCACAAGGGACAAGCTCAAATTTATGTATTCGGGGGGAGACGACGCACGAGACGTCATGCGTCAGGCACGTCGGGAGGACTTTCCGAACGTCGTGCACGAAGCACCCCGGGAGAACCTTCCAGACGCCGCATGCCGGGCACGCCGGGATCACCTTCCGGACACCACGCATGAAGCACCCGGGAAGAACATTCCGGACGCCACACATGAAACGCTCCGGGAGAACCTTTCGGACGTCGCGCATGAAACACCCCGGGAAGACCTCTCGGACGCCGCGCGTCGAGCACGCCGGGAGAACTTCCCGGTCGCTTCACGGCTGCTGCCGCGCAGCCACCGCCACCACCTCCTCGCGGTGTACGGCTTCGCGCGGTTCGTCGACGACATCGGAGACGAACCCCAGGCCGAGGATCCGCTCCGCCTGCTCGACGACGTCGACGCCGACCTCGACCGCCTGTACGCCGGGCAGGCTCCTCGCCTGCCGGCCGTCAGCGCTCTCGAACGGGCCGTCGGGACCTGCTCCATCCCCGCTCGGCCGTTTCGCCGCCTGGTCGAGGCCAACCGGGTCGACCAGAGCGTCAGCCGATACGACACCTTCGACGACCTGCTCGCCTACTGCGAGCTGTCCGCGAACCCCGTCGGGCACATCGTGCTGCACGTGTTCGGCATGGCCACCCCGGCGCGGCTCGCCCTGTCCGACCGTGTGTGCTCGGCGCTGCAGGTCATCGAGCACTGCCAGGACGTCGGTGAGGACTACACGCGAGGCCGCGTCTACCTGCCGGGCGAGGACCTGCGCCGGTTCGGCTGCGTCGAGAGCGACCTCGCCAAGGTCGTCACCCCCACCCGGCTGCGTGGCGTCGTCGCGCTCCAGACCGAACGGGCCAGGCGGCTGCTCCACGAGGGAGATCCGCTCGTCTCCTCTGTGACGGGCTTCACCCGCTTCGCCGTCGCGGGCTACATGGCGGGCGGCCTGGCCACCGTCGCGGCGCTGACGCGGGCCCGGTACGACGTTCTCGGGCATGCCGTACGCCCGCGCCGCACGAGGTTGCTGACGGAGTGGCTGCGGATCCTCAGCAGAAGGAGGCCCGGCCGTGGAGATCTCTGACGCGTACCAGCACTGTGAGCAGGTCGTCCGCGAGAAGGCACGGAACTTCTCCTACGGCCTCCGGCTGCTGCCGCCCCCCAAGCGCCGCGCGCTCAGCGCCGTCTACGCGCTCGCACGACGGATCGACGACATCGCCGACGGGGACGAGCCGGTCGAGCAGCGCCTGGCCCACCTGGCCACCGCGCGGGCGGCGCTTAACACGGCACGGCCCGAGCTCGAAGAGCCGGTGCCGTACGCACCCATCGCGGCACGGTCTGATTCCGAAGACCCGGTGCCGCTCGGGCATGCCACGGCGACGTCCGGTTCCGGAGACCCGGTGCCGGTCGCGCTGAGCGCGGCACGATCCGATCCCGAAGACCCGGTGCCGCTCGGACACGGCGCGGCGACGTCCGATCTCGAAGCCCCGGCGCCGCTCGGACACGGCATGGCGACGGCCGATCTGGAAGACCTGGTGCCGTTCGCACTGAGCACGGGACCCCCCGGTCTCGAGGACCCGGTGCTGGTCGCGCTCTACGACGCCGCCCGCCGCTACCCTCTCCCGCTCTCCGCGTTCGAGGAACTGATCGACGGGTGCGTCGCGGACGTGCGCGGGACGACCTACCGGCAGTTCGACGAGCTGCTGTCGTACTGCCGGAGCGTCGCCGGGTCGATCGGCCGGCTGTCGCTCGGCGTCTTCGGCACCGAGGACGCCGATGAGGCGGTCCCCCTGGCGGACGCCCTCGGGGTGGCGCTGCAGATCACGAATATCCTCAGGGACGTACGCGAGGACCGGCTGGCCGGGCGGATCTACCTTCCGTCCGAGGACCTCGAACGGTTCGGATGCACCCTGGACATCGACTCCTCCGGCAGGTTCACCGACCCGCCGGATCGGCTCGTCGAGCTGATGCGGTTCGAGGCCGACCGGGCACGCGGCTGGTTCCGCGACGGCATGCGCCTGCTGCCCACGCTCGACGGACGCAGCGCGGCGTGCACCGCGGCGATGGCCGGCATCTACCGGTGCCTGCTCGACCGCATCATGTCGGATCCCACCGAGGCGCTGGCCGCACGGCTGTCACTGCCTCCGTGGAGGAAGGCGATGGTGGCGGCACGCGCCCTGGCGGGGGCGGGCCGATGAGGGAGGCTCCGGTCGCGATCATCGGTGGCGGGCTGGCGGGCATCGCCGCCGCCATCGCGCTCGGGGAGGCCGGCCACACCGCCACCCTGTACGAGGCTCGGCCGAGGCTGGGTGGCGCGACCCATTCGTTCGCGCGGAACGGGATGATGGTCGACAACGGCCAGCACGTGTTCCTCCGCTGTTGCACGGCCTACCGCGGACTGCTCGACCGGCTCGGCGGCGCCGGGCGCGTACACGTCCAGGACCGGTTCGACGTGCGGGTGCTCACCTCGGCGGGACGGTGCGAGCGGCTGCGGCGCGGAGTGCTGCCGGGGCCGTTCCATCTGTTGCCCGCGCTGGCGAGGTATCCGCTCCTCAAACCCGCCGATCGGCTGCGCGCGATGCGGGTCTCGCTGGCCCTTCGCCGGCTCGACCCGACGGACCCGGCGCTGGACCGGACCGATCTCGGAAGCTGGCTGGCCGCCCACGGGCAGAGCGACGCCGCGCGACGCGCGCTCTGGGAGCTGTTCGCGATGGCGGCCCTGAACGTCGGTGTCGAGGGCGCGGCCCTGGGTCCGGCGGCGATGGTCTTCAAGACCGCGCTGCTCGGCCGGGCGGACGCCGCCGACATCGGGGTTCCCTCCGTACCCCTCGGTGAGCTGCACGGCACCGCGGCGCAGACCGCGATCGTGCGCCGCGGCGGTGCCGTACGGCTGTCGGCGAAGGTCACCGCCGTGGAGACGGGCCCGGCGATCATGGTGGACGGCACCCGGATCAGGGCGTCGGCGGTCATCGTCGCCACACCTCATGAGCAGGCCGCGACCCTGGTGCCCGGCGAGGCCGTACCCGGCAGGGGGCTCTGGAGCGGCCTGGACGCGAGCCCGATCGTCAACGTGCACGTCGTCTACGACCGGCGGGTCACCCGAGTGCCGTTCGCCGCGGTCGTGGACTCACCCGTGCAGTGGGTGTTCGACAAGACGCGCGCATCGGGGCTGCAGGACGGCCAGTATCTCGCGATCTCGGTCTCGGCGGCGGAGCGCTGGATCGACATGCCCACCGCGCAGGTGCGGGCCGTGTTCGTGCCCGCGATCGAGCGGCTCTTCCCGGCGGCGTGTCAGGCCCGGATCATCGATTTTTTCGTCACGAGGGAACGTCGCGCCACCTTTCGCCAGGGTCCTGGCAGCGGCGCGCTCCGTCCCGGGGCCGCCACCCGGTGGCCCGGACTCTTTCTCGCCGGCGCGTGGACCGACACGGGCTGGCCCGACACGATGGAGGCGGCCGTGCGCAGCGGGCTCAACGCGGCTTGTTTGGTCAGGCAGCATCTGAAGAACGAGGCCGCCCGGTGACCGCGGTCATCCCGCCGTCGGTCGGGGCCGCGCGCGGGCTCGTGGAGCCCGTGCTGCGGGATGCCGTGGCCCGGCTCGATCCGCTGACCGCACGCGTCGCGAGCTATCACCTCGGCTGGACCGATCCGGCGGGAGGGCCGGTCTCCTCGGGAGGCAAGGCGCTGCGTCCCGCCCTGGTCATCCTGTCGGGGAGAGCGGCCGGGGGAAGCGCGGAGCAGTACCTGCCCGCCGCCGCCGCGGTAGAACTCGTGCACGCGTTCTCGCTGCTCCACGACGACATCATGGACGGCGACCGCATGCGGCGGCACCGGCCGTCCGCGTGGACCGTCTTCGGCTGCTCGGCGGCCATCCTGGCCGGCGACGGCCTGCTCTCGCTCGCCGGGGAGCTGCTGCTGGAAGACGGCGCGCCCGGCCGCGTACGGGCCGCGCACCGCCTGTCCATCGCCACCCGGGAGCTGGTCGCGGGCCAGGCGCTCGACCTGGAGTTCGAGCTGCGCTCCGATGTGAGCTTGGACGAGTGCCGGGAGATGGCCACGCTGAAGACCGGCTCCCTGCTGGCCTGCGCCTGCTCGATCGGCGCGACGGCGGCGGGCGGTCCGGCTCCGCTGGTCGCGGCCCTGACGGCGTTCGGAACCGAGGCGGGCCTGGCCTTCCAGCTCACCGACGACCTGCTGGGCATCTGGGGAAGCCCCGAGGTGACGGGAAAGCCGGTGCTGTCGGACCTGCGTTCCCGCAAGAAGTCACTTCCGGTCGTCGCCGCGCTCACCAGCGGCACGGCGGGCGGCGAACGGCTCGCCGGCCTGCTGGCCGGTTCGGAGCCGCTCGCCGAGGCCGATCTTCAGGAGGCCGCCCGGCTCGTCGAGGAGACGGGCGGGCGATCCTGGGCCGAGACGGAGGCCAAGCACCGGCTCGACGCCGCCGAACGCCATCTCGCCGATGTCGACATGCCCGCGGACGTCCGTGCGGAATTCCTGGACATCGCCCATTTCCTCACCTCCCGAGGCCACTGACATGACCACCGTCGCCGCGCCCACTTCCGCCGCGCTCGCCCTCGACGCGGCGTGCGACCATCTGCTCGATCTCCAGTCGCCCGAGGGGTGGTGGAAGGCCGAGCTGCAGACGAACGTGACCATGGACGCGGAGGACCTGCTGCTCCGGGAGTTCCTCGGCATCCGCACCGAGGAGGACACCGCGGAGGCGGCCCGGTGGATCCGCTCCGAGCAGCGCGACGACGGTACCTGGACCAACTTCCACGGCGGGCCGGGCAACCTGTCCACCACGATCGAGGCGTACACGGCGTTGCGGCTCGCCGGTGACCGGACCGACGCGCCGCACATGTGGGCCGCGGCCCGGTTCATCCGGGAATCGGGCGGGATCGAGGCCAGCCGGGTGTTCACCCGGATCTGGCTGGCGATGTTCGGGCAGTGGAGGTGGGAGAAACTCCCCGTCCTCCCGCCCGAGATGGTGTTCCTGCCGCCGTGGTTCCCGCTCAACGTCTACGACTGGGCCTGCTGGGCCCGGCAGACGATCGTGCCGCTCACCATCGTGAGCGCGCGCCGCCCGGTGCGGCCGCTCCCGTTCGACCTGGCCGAGCTGCGCACCGGGCGTCGCGTCCGGCCACGTCCGCGCGGGGTGTTCACCGCTCTCGACCGCGCCCTGCACCGCTACGAACGGCGTCCCGTCCCGGGCCTGCGGCAGGCGGCGCTGAGACGGGCCGCCGAGTGGATCGTGGCGCGGCAGGAGTCCGACGGGTCCTGGGGCGGCATCCAGCCCCCGTGGGTGTATTCGCTGATCGCCCTGCATCTTCAGGGCTACCACCTCGACCACCCGGTGATGAGAAAGGGCATGGCGGGGCTCGACCGGTTCACGATCCGCGACGAGAAGGGCCGCAGGCTGGAGGCCTGCCAGTCTCCCGTCTGGGACACCGTTCTCGCGGTCAACGGCCTCCTCGACGCGGGCCTCCCCGACGACCATCCCGCCCTGGTCAAGGCCTCCGGCTGGCTGCTCGCCGAGGAGATCCGGAGCCCTGGTGACTGGTCCGTACGACGGCCGTCGCTGCCGCCCGGCGGCTGGGCGTTCGAGTTCGACAACGACGGCTACCCGGACATCGACGACACCGCGGAGGCGATCCTCGCCCTCCGCCGCGTACGCCATCCGGACGTCCGGCCGGCCATCGACCGCGCCGTACGCTGGATCACCGGCATGGCGTCCCGCGACGGCGGTTTCGGGGCCTTCGACGCCGACAACACCCGTGAGCTCTGCAAGAAGCTGCCGTTCTGCGACTTCGGCGCGGTCATCGACCCGCCGACCGCCGATGTCACCGCCCACGTCGTCGAGGCTCTGGCGGCGGAGCAACCCGACTCCCCCGTCGTACGGCGGGCCGTCGTCTGGCTGCTGAAGGCGCAGGAGGCGGACGGATCGTGGTTCGGCCGCTGGGGGGCCAACCACGTGTACGGCACCGGCGCCGTGCTCCCCGCGCTCATCGCGGCGGGCGTACGGCCCGGCAGCCCGTGCGTGCGGCGGGCCGTCACCTGGCTGGAACGGCACCAGAACGGCGACGGCGGCTGGGGTGAGGACCTGCGTTCGTACAGCGATCCCGCCTGGATCGGGCGCGGCCACTCGACACCGTCTCAGACGGCGTGGGCGCTTCTGGCGCTGCTCGCCGCCGGGGAGCGTTCACCGGCGGTGCGCGGAGGCGTGGAGTGGCTGGTCGGTCACCAGCGGGCGGACGGCACCTGGGACGAACCGCACTTCACCGGGACCGGGTTCCCCGGCGACTTCTACATCAACTATCACCTCTACCGGCTCGTCTTCCCGATCAGCGCGTTGGGCCGCTACGTGCGCTCGGGCGACGAGGTCCCGGAGGCGTTGACGTGAACGGCCTGTTGATCTGCGCCGCCCTGGGAATCGAGGCGCGAGCTGTGCGAGGCGGCCTCTCGCGGGCCTCACGGGATAATCTCCCGGGCACCTCACGAAACGACCTCCCACGCGCCGCACGGGATGACCTCCCGAAAGCCTCGCAGGACAGCCTTTCGCGCACCTCACTGGGCGACTTCCCCCAAATCTCGGGGGACGGCCTGTCAGCCGAGGACGTGGAGGTGATCCGGATCGGGATGGGCCCGGGCCGGGCCGCGAGCGCGGCGGCGCTGCTCCCTTCGACGGGAGCGGTGGCGGTGGTCGGCTTCGGCGGAGCCCTCGGCGGGTGCCTGCGCCCGGGGGACGTGCTGGTGGCGAGCGAGGTCCGCTTCGAGGGGCGGGTGCTGCCCTGCTCCTCGGCGCGTTTCCTCGCCGAGGAGCTGGCCCGGGCCGGCCTGCCCGCACGCAGCGGGCCGCTGGTCACCTCCGGTCACATCGTGACGGGAGCCGAGCGCCGCAGGCTCGCCCGCGAAGGGGCGCTGGCCGTCGACATGGAGACCGGACCGCTGGCGGGTGCGGCGGCAGACCGGCCGTTCGCCGCCCTGCGCGTCATCGTCGACACCCCCGCCGTCCCGCTGATCCGACCGGCCACGATACGCGGCGGCATCACGGCGTACCGCACGCTGCGCCGGCTCGGCCCGATCCTCGCTCGCTGGGCGGCCACCACCGACCTCCCCTACGTACCGCTCACCGAGCGACCGCCGCCGACCCACCGCATGCCGCACCCGGACGTCGAAAAGACCATCCGCATGCCGCAAACGCACGGTGAAAAGACCATCCGCATGCCGTCCACGCACGGTGAAGAGACCAGTCGGTTCACATCGCTCAAGGAGGTGCAATCCATATGACGATGCCAGTTCGCCAGCGCCTGCGTATCGGCGGCTACATCCTCCGCCAGAAACTCCGCGGACGTGCGAAGTTCCCGCTCCTGCTGGAGCTGGAGCCGCTGTTCGCCTGCAACCTGAAATGCGCGGGCTGCGGAAAGATCCAGCATCCCGCCGACGTGCTGAAGCGGCGCATGCCGGTCGAGCAGGCCCTGGCCGCCGTCGAGGAGTGCGGCGCTCCCATGGTGTCGATCGCGGGTGGGGAACCGCTCATGCATCCGCAGATAGACGAGATGGTCCGGGAGCTGGTCGCCCGGAAGGTGTACGTGTTCCTGTGCACCAACGCGCTGCTGATCCCCAAGAAGATCGACCTGTTCGAGCCCTCGCCGTACTTCGCGTGGACCATCCACCTGGACGGCATGCGTGAGCGCCACGACGAGTCCGTGTGCAAGGACGGCGTGTTCGACGAGGCCGTCGCCGCGGTCAGGGAGTGCCAGCGCCGCGGCTTCCGGGTCACCACGAACACGACGTTCTTCAACACCGACAGCCCGCAGACCGTCATCGACGTTCTCGACTATCTCAACGACGACCTTCGTGTCGACGAGATGATGATCTCTCCCGGATACGCGTACGAGAAGGCGCCCGACCAGGAGCACTTCCTCGGCGTGCAGGAGACCCGGGAGCTGTTCCGCAAGGCGTTCTCCGGTGGGAACCGGAAGCGGTGGAGGTTCAACCACTCACCGCTCTTCCTGGACTTCCTGGAGGGCAGGACCGACTTCCGGTGTACGGCGTGGGCCATCCCGTCGTACTCGCTGTTCGGCTGGCAGCGGCCCTGCTACCTCATGTCCGACGGCTACGCGGCGACCTATCGGGAGCTGATCGAGGACACCGACTGGGACTCCTACGGCCGGGGACACGATCCCCGGTGCGCCAACTGCATGGCCCACTGCGGGTACGAGCCGACCGCCGTGTTCGCCACGCTCACCTCTCTCAAGGAGTCGCTCAGGGCCATACGCAACGCCTGAGAGGCCGTATCCCCCGCGAGGGCAGGGCACCCGTCCCGCCTGCCGGATGTCCCGGCACGCAGGAGACCGGGTCCCGTGCCCAGGAGTCGCTCCGGACCGTACGCGCGATGGCCGAGGGCTCACTGCCTGACGCGCGATGGACGAGGGCTCACTGTCTGCCGAACACCCCGGCGAGAGCGCGGAAGGGGCCGGGCACCGCGCCCTTCAGCCGTGCCGGCAGCCGCAGCCAGCCCGGGGCGTACGTCTCGGGGCGGCCGTGTTCGACGGCGGCCACGACGGCCCGGGCGACCCGCTCGGCGGGGATCGGCACGGGCCATCGGCGGGTGTACGGGGCACCGCGCCGTTCGAAGAACGGGGTGTCCACCACGCCGGGCAGCACGACGGACACGCCGATCCCGCGCAGTTCGTACCGCAGGCTCTCGGCGAAGACGAGGAGGCCCGCCTTGGTCGCGGCGTACACCGCCTCGTCCCGCACACCGACCGCTCCGGCGATCGAGGCCACGAAGACGAGGTGCCCCCGGCCGCGCTCGATCATGGCGGGCAGCAGCGACCGGGTCAGGCGGATGGGGGCCGTCAGGTTGCACGCGACCATGTGCTCGACGGTCTCGTCCGGCATCGTCGCGAATGGCCCGGCCCATCCGGTCCCCGCGTTGCAGACCAGGACGTCAACCGTTCCGGCGCGCTCGGCCAGACCGGCGACGTCCGTCGTGAGGTCACAGGTGAGCGCCTGTCCTCCGGTCTCCGAGGCGACGGCTTCGAGCCTCTCACGATCACGACCGGACAGCACGACGCGGGCTCCCACCTCGGTCATCGCCCGCGCGGTCGCGGCCCCTATGCCTGACGACGCGCCCGTGATCAGCACGCGAGCCCCCGCAAGTCTCATGGTCACATCGCCCTCGTCGGTTCGGGAGGGGGGAACTCCAACGTCGTCTCCGATGTGGTTCCCTCCGATGCCCCGCCGTACGCCCTCACCCCGTCCCGCGTCCATGAAAGGTCCAGGGATAAGTGCCCAGCTCATTGACCGTCTGCCAAGCGGACGGCTCTGGCACGGAGGTGGCGCCGCTGTGGCACGAGCGGGGTGGCCGCTCCCGCGTTTCCCACTCTCCCGCAGACCGTGCGGAAGGAGCCCGCAGGGACGACCGGGCTATGGCAGACGGTTCCGGAGAATTCCGTCGCCAAGACCCTCACGACCCAGCCCGACCAGGGCGGACCCTTCGTTCACAAGTCGGCCGATCATTTCTTCGATGGCCTCCAGTTTCTGGAAAGCGTCACCGAGGCGCCTCTGCTCGTGCAGGGGCAGTCGGGGGATCTCCACGCGCCGGATGTCCGACCGTGAGGTTCCCGTCTGACCACGCCTGGAGGTCTGGGCCCCGGCGATCCTGAGGAATCCGGCCAGACAGGACGGGTCGATCCGCTCGGGATCCACCCGGAAGAGCTGCAACCCTGATCCGAGAACCGCGCCCCCCTCCTTCACCATCCGCGCGATGAACGAGCGGCCTCCGGCGGAGACGACGACATCCCCGGGCTCGAGAACGAGCGTGTCCGTGGTGACGGAGGTACGTCCGCTCGGGGACCGGCCGGCGATCACGTCCTCCACGGTCAGCACCGGCATCCTTCCCGATCCCATCTCCTGTCTGGACGCCTGGTGGATGGCGATGGCACCGGCTCTGGCCTGCTCCGCGATCGTGGTCTTGGGCAGTTCCTCCCCGGCCGTCGTGAACGCTCGCAGTTCCTCAAGGGCTTGTTGAAGCACGACGGTGGACGAGACCATCGCCTCAAGGGAGGTCGTGAACTCCTGTCCGGCGCTGTTGGCCGAGCGTCCCGCGACATGCCGGGCGGGAGTCAGATCGACGTCTTCGTCCAGCAGGTCGATGAGGGGCACAGCACCATCGGAATCGGCGGGATAGGACCGCCATCTCTCCAGGACGGCTTCTCGCACCTGCGGCCACGACATCTCCGAGGCGTCCGTCATCAGAACGTGCGATGGGATGGGGTCGCCGGCCTCCGGCTTGCGCAGAATCCACAGGTGCGGCGCCCCCAGAGCGTGCGGTGCCGCACCTGCGGGCAGCGCCACGACCGCTCGCAACGTGCCGGTGCGCAGGAGTTGCGCCCGGATCCGGCGTCCGGAGCGGCGATCCGCGGCGGCGGAGGGCATCAGGATCACCACATGCCCGCCCGCCCTGACGTGGAACAACCCGTGCTGGACCCACGGCAGCTCGGGCTCGCCTCGTGGTGGCAGGCCGTACTGCCAGCGGACATCACTGGCCAGTTCCTCGTAACCCCAGCTGCGCTCCCCGAAGGGGGGACTGCAGACGACGGCGTCGGCCTGCAGGGATCCGAACCGGTCCTCGCGAAGGGAGTCCCCGGTGTGAACCGTGCTCTCACGACCGTGCAGCGACAGCCGTACCGCTGCGATGCGCGCGGCGGCCTCATCCCGTTCTTGCCCCGCGAGGCTCGCGGCGCCGGCGTCGGCCGCGGACATCAGAAGCGTGCCGAGCCCGCAGGCAGGATCGAAGACGGTGCCATTGCCGGCCGAGGCCAGCTCCACCATCAGATCGGCGACATCCGCCGACAGCGTCGCCACGCGCCTGGAATGGGCCTCAAGGTAGCGTTCGTAGAGGAAGTCGAACGTCGCCACGGCGCCACGCTCCTCCGCCAGTTCGGCGACGGATCGCAGGAGCGAGATCGCCGCGACCATTGGGGGCGCCCCTGGAAGGCCCAGTGATGCGAGCTCATCGCTCAGCCGCTCGGACACCTTGGCGTCGGTCTTCCCCGCAAGCTGCTTCCACTTCGGTGGCGATCTATCGAGGAAGAGCAGAAAGACCCCGACCTGGCCGACCACCTCGGCGAGCCGTAGGTCCTCGACACTGGCCCTCAGCTGTTGCCAGACCCTCTCGTCGAGCGGAACCTCCGCCAGCTTGCCCTGTCGACGTAGCCACTCCTCGATGTCGGACAGGGAGAAAAGAGGGCTGCTCGAGGTCCCCCCGATCGGGGAGGGAAAGTCCTCGAACCGCCGACGCCAGTTGCTGACGGCGGCGCGCCCGACCCCCGCCAGCCGTGCGATGTCGGCCGCTGCGACCGTGGCGCTGTCCTGCATGAAAATCCCCAAACCTCACGTGCTGACGTGCTTAATGACCGCCGCATACATGTGTACGGGGTCAGCGGAAAGATCTTTATTGATCAGACCTGGCAATGACGGTAACGCCTTCACTAACGGAAGCAGGCTCTCGAAGACCGACAGCGCGCTCTCCGGACGCCCTTCGGGAGACTTGGCGAGCAGCCGAAGCGTCAGCTCCTCCAGCTCTCCGGGAACGTCGGGTCGCCCCACCGGAGGTGGGGTCTCTCGTCGACTGCGATGAATCTCCGTCATGAGGTCCCGAGAGGCGAACGGGCGCGAACCCGTGAGCAATTCATAGAGCAGACATCCCACGGTATACAGATCGCTGGAGCGGCTCGCCTCGGCACCGTCCACGAGCTCCGGCGCCATGTAGCGAGCCGTACCGGGGATCTGCCCGGCCTCGGTGATCTGCGAGAACTCTTTGGCTCCCAGAGCCGTGGCCACTCCGAAGTCGATCACTTTTACCGTGGCATCCGCACACATCACCAGATTGTTCGGCTTGATATCCCTGTGGATCAAGTCCGCGGCGTGAGCGGCGGCCAGGACGGCACAGACCTGCGCCCCGATAAGGGCCGTCCAGGAGGCCGGCAGGGGCGACCGTTCGGCGATCATGTCCGCGACCATGTGTCCCTCGAGATACTCCATGACCATGAAGAGCTCCCCGCCGTCGCTGCCGAAGTCGTAGACGACGGGCACCCCGGGGTGCCGCAGACGGGCGGTGATCCGCGCTTCGCGATAGAAACGACGCGTCGCCTCGTTCTTGGCGACCAGGTCGTCTTCGTAGATCAGCTTGACCGCGACGGAACGGTTGAGCCGCAGATCCGATCCCTGCCAGACAACGCCCATGCCACCGCGGGCGATGGGGCTGGTCAGCTTGTAGCGCTCGGCGATCGTTCTCACGGCAGGAATCTGCTCTTCTGGCCGTGCCACGAGATCACCAGTGTGTCCCTGGCACGGGTGGCGGCGACGAAGAGCAACGACCGGGCACGCTGTAGTTCACGCCGGTAACGCAGCGGGTCGGTGTCCTCGTACTGCGCGGCATGGTGCGAGGGGACCAACCCTTCTGCGACGCCAACGAGAATCATCCGTTGATACTCCAGGCCCTTGAAGCGATGCATCGTCCCGACGTGGATCGCGTCGTACAACTTCGGCCCCTCCGCGCCGATGGCTGTGGCGACGATGCCTGCCTTGCCCAGCCGGTTCTCGACCTCGGCCACCATACGACGTTCGGGAACACAGATCGCGATCGATGCGAGCGCCACGTCGTTCCATTCCCGGACCTGCTCGACAACGGCATCGAGCTCGGCGTCCCATGTGGACGCTGGACGCAATATCGGACGCATGCCGTGCAGAACGGACCTGTATCCAGACAGGTCGTCGTGACCGTCGTCGAGGTCGTCCCACTCCTCCTGACCGAGCAGACCCAACGCGGCTCCGAGGATCTCATGCGTGGTCCGGTAGCTGAGGGTGAGCTTGGACGATCGACCACGGATATTGATGCCGAGGCTGCCTAGCGAGACGTAGTTGCCGTAGATCCGCTGATGGGTGTCACCGGCGAGGAAAATGTCGTTGGGGCCTTCGGGGATCATGGCGCGGAGCATCTTCCAATGGGCGGCGCTCAGATCCTGCGCCTCGTCCACCACGATGTGCCGGTAGCGAGGACGATGCCAGATCCCTGACTCTCGCTGCAGCTTGACCGAGCTGACCTGGCCCGCCTCATATGAAGCCCTCTGCCGCGCGCGCTCGATCTCCATCCGGGCGGCACGTTCGGCCACTTGCCGGAAGGTCCACAGCTCCTTGTCGTCGAGCCGTTTGATGTATCGCTCGACGAGCTGCCAGATCGCCGCACGATCTTCCCGGCTGATGGATCGGCCTCGGCCCGCGCGACGCGCACGGAAATAGTCGGCACGCGAGTTGATCGCCTGGCCAAGGATGACGTGAGACCACTCCGCATGGAGGAATTCACCGTCCCAGCGCGTCTCTCCCTGTTCCAGGAGGAGATCCTCCCACTCCAGCAGCGCCTTGGTGTCGTCGATCCACCGGCGACGCCCGCCGGGCTCTGCTTCCGCGACGATCTGTGTGGCGAGTTTGTCGATGTTGACGATCTCCACCCGCTTGGCCACCTCTGCTCCGGCGAGCTCAAGCAGTCGCTGACGCAAATCGGCCGCCAGATTCTTGTTGAACGTGGTGAACAGAATCGCCTTGTCATCCCCCGGCCCGAGCGTGTCTACCAGGTGCTTCACCCGGTGCAGCGTGACGATGGTTTTACCGGTACCGGGCCCCCCGCTGATCCGGGCGGGCCCGCTGTAGTTCCGTTCCACCACCTTGCGCTGAGTGGGGTGCAGGAAGACGCGCCAGCGCCCGAAGTCGCCCTCCAGCACTTCCTGAAGGGCGGTGTCGTCGGTGGTGACCTGCGTGGCCGGCCTTGCCAGGGCGGCCTGGTAGTCCTCGACGTCGACCGGATCCTCGGCGGTGACGGGAGTGGTGACCTGGTCGAGAACCTCGTCGAGGGTCTTGCCGTCATGGAGCGCGAGCAGCACCTCGGCAGTGAGCTGCGGCGCGTACTCAACCAGGCCGAGGAGCTCGTCCTCAGTCGTGATCTTCGCGATCAGCCCGAGTAGCGGCTCGGCCACACCGAGATCGAGAAGTTGCTCCGCGGTGAAGGCGGCGAACAACGTCTCCGAGACCGAAGGATCGGGAGTCGCATGCCGGGCCTTCTTCTCGTTCGGGGCCGAGGAAGCGGAAGTTTCCTCGCCAACGTGCTTCCCAGCCGGAACTGAAGGAACGAGGGTCTCGTCGAGAACCTGCTTCTCGATGGAGACCAGGTCGACGAACTCGATACCACCCGTGACCGGGTTGATCTGGTAGGCGAAGCGATCGAGGTTGTCGTAGACGTCCTTGCGGTGCTTGACCGCCACCAGGATGTAGTCCGACTCGCCGGCGTGGAGCAGCAGCGCGCGATACTCCTGGTTGACCCGCGCCGAATACAGCCGTGGATGCCCCTTGAGTTGTTTGAAGTGCAGTCCGGGGTTGGCCGGGCTCTTGCGAAACTTGTGCTGGAAGTCGTAGATCGCGCCCTTGACGTCCCGAGAGAGCTTGAGGATCTCCTTGTCCGCCTTGTCGAGCAGCCGCAGCGTCGCCTCACCTTGCATGTTCACTCCGTCCTCTCGCTCCGCTCATTGACTCGTGACCACGCCGCGCCGCCGTATCAG
The DNA here is from genome assembly GCF_900188345.1 of Streptosporangium subroseum. Classification (GTDB taxonomy): domain Bacteria; phylum Actinomycetota; class Actinomycetes; order Streptosporangiales; family Streptosporangiaceae; genus Streptosporangium; species Streptosporangium subroseum. The sequence goes on from NZ_FZOD01000003.1 coordinate 316,589, forward strand.
TCGGCTCACTCACTCGGCACCCCCGCCGCGAATACACTCGGCCAACTCTTCGGCAAGCCAGCCCTGCACGTCGCGTACGTCCCAGCCTGCTGCCGCATAGGCCGCGTTCCGCTTGCGTGCCTCGTCGTCGTCTCCGGCGAGCACAACCGCCACCTTGGCCGAGGGCCAGGCCAGCTCTGCCTGCCATGCCTGTTCGCCCAACTCGAACCCCACCTCGTCGGAGGCAGGCGCGGGAACCTCGAGCTCGGCCAGTCCCCGGGCGAACTCCGCCAGACCCGACTCTCCCGGATCGAGCAAGTCGTAGATCTTCTCCCAGCGAGGATCCGGTCCCGCTGGGATCTTCTCCGATACGGCCTGCGCCTCCCTCCGCATGGCTTGCGTCTCGGCGGGAACTCGCTGGAAGGGTACGGTCCGCGTCGCGGAAGGTTCCTGCGGGAGCCGTACGGCGTGCACCGGAACGGTCTCCTCGCCCTCGTCCACCAGATCCTCGTCAAGAGGCAGGAGGCTGAGCATGGATGTGATCCCGGATCCTCCGGCCACCGCGAGCAACGACGGATCGAAGGCGTCCAGGTCGGTGAGCGTGAGCTGCCCACCGTCTCCCGGCCCCGCGTCCAGGAACTGCAGCAGGTTGCCCCAGTAGAGCCAGGCCGCCCAGCGTCGCTTGTGGCTCTCCTCGTCGGCGGTGATTGTCTTATTCGTGTCATCGATCATCGCGAAGGCCGTCCACGCGTAGCCGGCACGCGGATCGAGCACCACGGCGAGCGGGCAACCGGCGGTGTCCACGGCTCGAATGGTCAGGATCTTCTCCATGGTCGAGGCGGGGAGAGACGATCCACGGAGTGCGGCCATCAGCCGCTTCGGCACTCCGTCGGGACCGGAGCGGCTCTGCCCCTGCGCCAGTCTCAGCAGTCCGGCGGTGAGGGCTTCGGCACGGCGCAGCCACAGCTCGGGCAGAGGTTCGCGGAGGAACGCCAGGAGCGTGTCGACAGGGTTGGCCCATACCGTGCGGGCCAGCTCTTCGGGATCCCTGCCAGGGCTTAGCTGCTGGTAGGTCTGGCGCGCGTTGGCCTGCGCATTACCCAGGTAGGGAGCGCGCGGCGGCTCCCCCTTGACGAAGGGCGCGTATCCGCGTGTCTCCCAGTCGTCGATGTTCTCCCAGGTGAGCTGGAAGACGACCCGTCCGTGTGCGCGGAGCCGGGCTCTCTTCACGGCGTCGCCCGCCAAGCGGTTCTTGTCCGGCGACGCGTGGTAGCTGTAGCCGTCGAGGTAGACCGCGACCTCCAGCGGCACGTCGTCCAGCCGCCGGAACAGCACATCGGGGCGGGTGCCCTTGATGGTGTTCTGCAGGATCATCTGCCAGTGCACGATCGAGCCGTCAGGCCCCTCGATGCGCAGGTCCGCCGTCTTCTTCTTGTTCAGGACACCGGCCATGCCCAGCGTGCCGGGGGTGTCCGTACGGCGCGCCCAGGCCTCCAGCCCGCCGAGGAAGCGTGCCTCCAGCTCGCTCTCCACCTGGTCCCACAGCGAGATCGCATCGGTGGTGGCGACCGTCGTGGTGTCCCAGGTGTCGAGCAGATCCCGCAGCATGGCGAGCGCTTCGGCCCGGCTGACCTTGTCGTACTTGTTGCCCGGCACGTGCGAGAGCAGGCAGCGATGGCAGGCCGCCTTATGCTCGTCCTCCTTGCAGGGGCACTCCTCCACGATCTTCAGCGCCGCTGTCAGCACGCCTCGGAAACCATCCTCCGAGGAGAGCCGATGCAGGTAGCCGGTGCCACCCGGCAGCGTGTCGTGCAGCACGAGGAAGCGGCGCCGCCGTCCGGTCTCCTGGTCGGGCATGGTGGCGGTGACGATGGCGAGGTGGTCGGGGTCGCCGCCGTACTCGGCAGCCACGCCCGCCATCAGCGCGGCCTCGAACGAGGCCATCCTCTCCTCGATCAGGAGTGTGGCGACCGGGAGCAGGATGCGCAACGCCTCGGTGCGCAGCTCGTGCGCGAGGATCAGCTTGATGTGCTCGGCGTCCTGGGCGTCCCGCCGGTAGGTGCACCAGGGCCGGTGATGCTTGCGGCTCGGATCGACGTATGAACTCGCGATCAACGCGTCCGAATGGGCTGTCGCGGGCGGCCCGTCCACCGTCGTGCCGCCGCAGGCCGGGCAGGTGTAGAACGGGTTGAGCCGGACGTCCTCCCCCGCGAACCTGTCCGTCGCGGGCCGGTCGTAACGGGAGGTGCCCAGGTTGAAGCGCCGGACGACCGCCTTGCGGGTGAAGTCGACACCGAACACCGCCTTCGTGTGCCGCCACGACCCCGGCACGATGTCCGCCGACTCGATGTCCACCGCGACGGCCGACTCGTAGTAGCGGCGCTGCCGGTCCTCGTGATCGTCACGGATCTGGGCGTCGTCCCGGCGATCGTGCGCGGTCACCCGGGTCGGGCGCAGCACACCGTAGAGGGCCCCCAGCTCGCCGATGTCCGCGCCACCACATCGGGGACAGGAGGTCGTGTCCTCCGCGGCGAGCGTGGTCCGCACGTAACCGCAGCCGGGGCAGACCCGCCACTGCTCCCAGGCCGGGCGCGACGGGGTGCCGATGTCCAGGCCGGTCACTTCGTGCTGGTAGCCGCGCATGTAGAAGGAGTTGCCGGGCGCCAGCTCGGTGAGTGCCAGCCGGGCCGAGCGCTGATACTCCCTCACCTCGCTGTGATAACGCCTGCCGCCGTCGACCTCCTCATCCCAGGTGATCGTCGCCTCCAGGCTGGTGGTGGAGTCGATCAGGGAGTAGTTCGGCAGCAGCCCGAGCTCGACGAGCGCGCCCTGGGCGTTCTCCCGGCCGATCTCACCGATGCGCTTGGCCACGGCTCGCCGTTCCGCGGCCAGCGCACGCTTCTGGGCCCGCTGGATGGGATCGGACTCCACCAGCGGCTCGATCGCGGCGTCGATGACGCCGAGCCGCTCCCGCAGGTCCGCGATCCGCTGCTCCCACGAACGTTCCGCGTCCTGTACGGTCTGCGCCAGACCGGCGGTCGCGAACTGCCGGAGATCCGCAGCGGCCTCCGGGGTCACCGACGTGCCGAACAGGTCGAGGAATCCCTCCACCGATGTGGCGCCCGCCGCGAGCGCGGCCGTGGTGAACCCGGCCAGCCAGCCCGTCTCCCCGAACAGCGCCGAGGCCAGTCGTGGCAGTGGCCGCACCCCGTCGAGCCTTCCCCGGGCACACAGGTCGACCAGATGGGCGACGTACTGACGGTGCAGAATCTCCACCGCCGACAGGTAGCTGCCGGGCGGCACGATCTCGCCCGCGATCATGTCGCGTGGCTCGTTGAGGAAGTAGAGATCACGGGGGGATCGCCCGACCATGGTGACCAGGAACGCGTTGCCGGTGCGGCGGCCCGCACGGCCGACCCGCTGCACGTAGTTCGCCGGACCTGGCGGGAGTGACGCGAGGATCACCGCGGACAGGTCGCCGATGTCGATGCCCAGTTCCAGAGTGGGCGTGCAGGAGAGCACGTTCGGGTCGTTGTAGCGGGTGCCGTCGCGGAAACGCTGCTCCACCTGCTCGCGCTGCCTGCGGGTCAGCGCGCCTGTGTGCTCCGCGGTGACCACCCGGAACGCGCCCTCGCCGCCCCGTGCGAGATAGAGCCGCCGGTAGTAGTCGAGTTTGTAGTTCTGGCTGCCACGGTTGGTCAGATGCCCGCCGCAGCGGTAGCGCGGGCAGGGCTGGCCGTACCAGTCGTCAAAAAGCTCGGGATGGACGGTCTGTTCCCACGCGCACGTGTCACACCCGATCCCCGCATCGTTGACCTGGGCGTCCTCCAGTGAGCGGATCTGGATGTGCCCCGGCTGGAGGCCGTACACCCGGGTGGCGCCGTCGTCGGCCACCCGCGCGGAGATCACGTCTTCGCTCGCGAGCATCGGCAGCAGCCGGGAGAGATACTCACCGGCCGCACCCTTGTCGAGGCCGAGGCAGCGCGTGGTCCAGTACTGGTACCAGCCCTGGTCGGAGTCGATCCGGTCGAACTCCGACTTTCGCTTCTGCCGGTCCAGCAGGAACGTCGGCGCCGACAACCCCCTGGGGAACGCGGGCAGCCCTTCGGGACGCCTGCCCCAGATCGCGTTGTATCTGCTGGTCCCGGCGTTGCCGAGCCATCTGTCCAGCCACACGTGCTTGATCGCGCCGCGATAGCGCAGCCGCTCCAGCAGGCCTCGCAGGTAGGCGAGGTAGCGACCGTCTGAGGCGAGCTCGATCATCCCGGGCATGCCGGTGTACACATCACGCGCGAGGCCGGCGATCTTCGCCGGATCGCTCAGCACGACCTCGGCGGCGGCCGTCCGGGTCAACTCGAGCGTACGGCCCTGCCGGGAGCGCAGGCCGAGTTCCATGATGGCGGCGAAGGCCAGTCGCTCTCCGATGAGGTCCCAGGCCTGCGTGGACCCGGCGGTCTCCTGCGCGAGGATCGCGTCGATCTCCGGTCGGTCGTGCAGGTCGGGCGGGACCACCGCGGGCAGCACGTCCGCCTCACTCGCCGCCGCGGCCAGGTCCGCCACCAGGTCGTTGAGCAGGATCGGCGTCTCGGAATCGAGCCGGCCGGTCAGCAACCGCCGTAGCGAGAACGCGTACGACCGGTTGGCCACGAACCCGGCCCGGTGGGCCGCGTCCTGCACCGAGTCGTTGAAGAGCAGCGTCTTGCGCTGCGAGATGTCGAGCTGGTTGCCCGCGAAGAGCTGGGTGACCGTCACCGCGGCCAGCGAGGCGAGGCCCGCACCGAGGAAGCGGATGCCCTGGTCCAGATTGCAGGCGGGGCAGCGGTCCTGCTCGGCGGCGTGGTTCGCCTCGGATTTGGTGTCCAGGTCGGTGAGGATGAAGACGACATCGCCCTTGCCATGTCGATCTTTCGCGGGATCGACCGGCCGGATCCGCTCTCCGTCGAGAATCCCCAGGTTCTGGACCTGGCCCTCGGCCTCGCTCCGGGTAGCCAGGATCAGCGGCCGGATGCGCTTCTTCTCCGACCCCACGGCGGCGCGGTAGATCTTCTCCGGGCTGGTGACCAGCTCCGACGGATCCTTCTCCGGAGAGAAGGCAGCCCAGCCGGATCGCCCGCAGTGACGGCAGTAGATCGAGGGCAGCAGGCTCTTGCCCATCACGTTGAACGTCGAGTCGACGTCCAGCACGGGCAACTCGCCGATCCAGGCGAAAGCCGGAGTGTGGTCGGCGAGCCGGAGCAGTCGCGACACGGCCCGCACCCAGACGTGGGACTCGATGTGCAGGAACGGCCGCTTCGGATCCTCCGGGTCGCGGGCGTGCGACAGCAACGCCACGAACCGCGCCAGCGCGGTGGCGGCCTGGTCGGGCGACTGGCGGATGGCCGCGCCCCAGTTGTAGGCGCCCCTGCGCGGCAGGAGTTCGAGCATCTCCGCCGGCGTCGCCGGGCCGCCGCTGAGCAGGTCGAGCACCGCCTGGGTGAGGATGTGCTGCTTGAGGACCCCGCCCAGCTCCTGCGGGCTGAGACCGTTCTTCCCGGTGACCGCCTCGGCGATCAGGTCCATGGCTCCGGGGTCCCGGAGCGGGTCGGCGAGAAGTGCCAGCTCCTGCGCGTCGGGAAGCGGCAGCGTGACGTCGATCTCGCCGACGAACTCCTCAGCCGTGAGCCGGTCCTCGCCGATGACGGAGCCCTCAGGGAACGCCGTGCCGAAGACCTGCTCCGCGACCTCACGGATGCTATTCCTATCGCCCCCGGGACTGTCGCCGCCCTCGCCGAGTGTGGCGGAGGTGGCGACGGGGCAGATGTCACCGAGCGGCCTGCCGGGCCGGGAGTGCCCGGTGGCCGAGGCGAGCCTTCTCAGCAGCATGGCGACGTCGGTGCCCTGCGCGCCGTCATAGGTGTGAAACTCGTCGACCACCACGTAGGCGAGCTCGGCATCTTTCCATAGCGGTAGGTCGTCGGCACGCTGGAGGAGAAGGTCGAGCATCTTGTAGTTGGTGATCAGGATGTCCGGCGGGTTGCGGCGGATCTCCGCCCGCTGGGTCATCACCTTCTTGTAACCGACCTCGGGGGTGTCACCGATGTAGAGTGCGCCGGTCACGTCGTTCAGGCCGGTCTGCTGGAGGTAGTCGTTGAGCCGGTGCGCCTGGTCGGTGGCGAGCGCGTTCATCGGGTAGAGCAGCACGGCCTTCACACCGTGCCTGCCGTTCGCCTTCTGCCGCCGGCAGTGGTCGAGCACCGGGACCAGGAACGACTCGGTCTTCCCCGAACCGGTCCCCGTCGTGATCAGCGTCGGCTCGGCTGCCTTGTTGAGCGTGCTGAGCCGCTGGAAGGCCTTCGCTTGATGCCGGTACGGCGTCCAGTCCCCGGCCGGCGCCCACTCCAGGCAGTCCTTCCAGCCTTTCTCGGCGGAGCGGAACGGCGTGCGGATCCGCAGGTACGGCCCGCGGAAGATGCCCTGCTCGGGATGGTTGAGAAACCGCTCCAGCGCGTCCCTGACCGGCTTCTCCGCGAGCGCGAAGGTGGTCGTGAGGTACTGGGTGAGGTTCTTCCGCAACTCATCCGCCGCCAGCGTCGGCTTCACCGAGTGACCTCTCCTTCTCGGCCTGATGTTTCTAAGCTTGATGTGTGCATGAAGAGCAGCCCATCGACTACGAGGCCGTCCGGCACCGCTTCCCCTGGGTCGGCCTGGGGGCGAGCGGAGAACCCGATCTCTCCACGCGTTACCGCGCGATCATGGCTGAAGCCAGACCAGAAGAGGGATAGCGGGACGGCTGTGGACGTCACGACATGTTCTCGGGGTCCCGTACGGCTTGCGCCCGCACCTTGGAGAGTCGGTCGATCACGCTCTCGGCGAGTTCGCGAAATTCGGCGCGGCATTTCTGGACGTAGGTCTGAGTGCTTCCTATCGCCCCGTCGGCGGCTTTGAGATCGAACATCGGCTTGCGGGCGTCGTGGGCGAGGGGCATCAGACTCTGATAGTTCCGCAGTGTCGCAATCTCGTACGATCGATGCTCCGAATGTTGAGGTTCATCGAGCACTGATTCTGCGAAGACGTAGGGAATGCGCTCAAGCCAGCGTCGGTAGGCCTTCACCGGCCGGTCCAGGCGCATGGTCGGCTGCATGATCACATAGCCAAGGGGACGCATCTCACCGGAAGGAGCCGGAATGCTCTTCGGCACCTTCGACAGCACGGCCTCCTGCCAGGTGGATCGCCAGGCCCGCAGCGTCGGTCCGAGGTTGCGCAGGCCGCGGAGAGAGAAAAGATCGGCGGCGAGAGGCATGAGCACACTGTCCGCAGCGAGGAGCGCGGCCCTGTTGATCGCTCCGAGATTCGGCCCCACATCGATGAGAACGATGTCGGCGTCTATCCGGCGGGCGGCATCGTCGATGATCCGGTAGAAGGCCGTGGTCGTCCGGATGGCAGCCAGATCGCCCATGAAACAGTTGGGCCAGGCGGCGGAGAGTTTGTCCTCGAAAGCACTCAGTTCAAGGTCTCCAGGAACGAGCCAGAGCCCGTCGGTGATGCATGTCGGCTCGTAGAACGCGACATCACCCAGCCCCTCCATGATCGGTTTAACTGAGGCCGCGACCGTACCCGCCTCCCGCGTGATCCGGCGTGCGAGCGGGCCGGTAAGAGTGGGTTGCGCCCCTCCCCATGCTGGGCTTTCCGGCTCCGCCCAGAGAATCGCCAGATCATCCTCATCGAGAAACGCCGAGGTCAGATTGGACTGGGGGTCCAAGTCCACGGCCAGCACACGGTGACCAAGACGCTGGAACATATGAGCCAGGTGGTAGGTGAGCGTCGTCTTGCCGACGCCCCCCTTGTTGTTGAAGAGCGCTACCGAGATCATTCTGCTCTCCTCAGAGTCACCGACCATGATGAGTCGTCGACGAGGAACTCCGCGGGCGGATTGCCGTTCGCCTCCAACGAAGCCTGGATCCGGCCGATCCCCCTGCCGAACCTGTTGACGTAACCCAGTGATTTCATCGCTGCGGCGAGTGACGGGTTCCTGAAGTCACTGACCCGGTCGAAGTTGTCCACTCGCACCTGCCCGTACGGCCCACCCGGGTTGGTGATCTCGATCCGGTCGGCGAACCACAGGATGCGGACAGGCGCGTACGAGGTCTCGTAGTTACGGTGCATGACAGCGTTCATGCAGGCCTCACGCAACGCGGCGAGCGGGTAGTCAGGCCGCTGCACCTCCCGGAACCCTTCGTCCTCGACCACCTGGGTGTGCAGATGACCACGGAGCAGAGCGTCGAGACGCCCTCCGAGATCGACGACGTTGCAACGCAACTCCTGGTCATCGGCGATCGCGGCCTCCAGGCCCTTACCGTCATATCTCACGAACTGCAGGTAGGCACCGGGGATGAACCCGCCGGGGCTGAACCCCAGGACGAGCAACCCCAGCACGGTCGGCGTAGCCGTCAGATCAGCCATGCGAAGACTCGCGAGTTGGAGTTCTTCCGGACGTCCGTTCTCCTCGATGACCTCGGGCGAGACCACGGACGGCAGATATGTGGACCGGAACAGCGCCAGATCCAGGTCGCTCAATGTGCTGCCCGGAACGCTCCGCCCATCGAACGGCCCGTCGATGGCACGACGGCGCTCGGCGAGCACTCTCTCATCCTCGCGTGTCGCCTTGCGAGTCGTCGGTCCCGGCCGCACCCAGACGACACCGTCATAACGGACCGGCGGGGTCGCCGAGGCTTTCACCTGGATGCGGATCACGGGCCTGCTCTTGAACGTGGCGGTCTCCACGGTCATCGACGGCCGGTCCAGGATCTGCCCGCTGTTCCGATATTCGGTCAGTCTCAGCAGCTCCTGGTCGCTGGTATCAAGGATGAGCACCGGTTCGCCGCGGTCGTCCACACCGATGAGCAGATCTCCGCCGCCACGCCCGCACAGATCGTTGGCGAGCGCGCAGATCGCCTGTCCGATCTTGTCGCGATTGAACGCGGACAGCTTGAACTCCAGGACGGTGCTCTCTCTGTCACCCAGCAAATCCGCAAGGTCTGTCGTCATGCCAGCCATTGTGCCGCCTGGCTCCGACAACACTGAGTAATCAGCTGAAGACTCATGAGGCACCGCCCTGTACGGCCTGCGCCTGGCGGAGGCGTTCGGAGAAGACGGCATGGGCCTGGCGGTACTCGGCCTCACGGTCGGCCTTATAGAAGGGGGCGGTATAGCCGTCCGGGACGGGGCCGTTGATCTCGGGGTCGAGATGGGCCATGAGCTGCTCGTAGTGCTGCTTGGTCTGACCCTGACCGTAGGCGTTGAAGTTCTCCGCGATCTTGCGGCCGTTGGGGTCGAACCACATGGCGCCCTCGTAGGTGACCATCTGCGGGAACCGAGACCGGTAGAGGGCGACCAGCTCTTCGGCGTCGATACCGAGCATCAGCGCGACCAGGGCGTCCAGCTCGACGAGGGCCGCCCGGCGGGCGCGTTCGATCCGCAGCGGGGTGTCCGGGGCCCAGACCGGCTCCACCTGGGCGAGTAACGGGAGTCCCGGCCAATCGGCTGCCCAGGAATCTCGAGTCCAGGAGTCGTCGTACAACTCGGTCCAGAGGTCGGCGTAAGCCTCGGTAAGGCAGTTGAGCCGGAGAGTGCGCAGCAGGAGCGCCTCAGCCAGCGGATGGTCGGAATCAGGGGCAGGCATCATCCGTGCATCGGCCACGTCCAGATGACCTCGCCCGGTCACCCGAAGCAGGTAATCCATCGGCAACGAAGCCCAGAAGCCCGCAACAAGTGTCGTCTCCCGGTCGGTTCGCAGAGCCATACTGCGGACGCCGTGAATGTGTGCAGGTCCCGGAGGCATCAAAGCGCCGAAAAGACTCCGCTCGGTGTTATTAGGAATCATCTCCCGCCAGAAAAGGCGGTAGAACTCGATGTAGCTACGAGTCGCCTCCTCTCGGAGATACTCGTCGACCACCGCATGGTCCTGCTCATCGCGCAGGTCTTCGGGCAAGATCCCCGACTCTCTGCGACGAGCCAACAGCCTGTGGTCCAGCCAGCGGTCCTGGGCCCGCTCGTAGCGCTCCAGGTTGGTGGCCCGCTGATAATCGGTCGAGGGCACGGCATCGACGGCGAGCTTGGTCAGGTCCACCGGGCGATCGGTGTGCAATGTGTTCGGCGGCTGCTTGGCGAGAGGGGTGGCGGCGGTGAATTGCGGCCCGCGAAGGATCACCTCTGACCAGTCTTTAGGCTGCCCAGTCCGATGCTCGATGAGCCCATCTTTCTTAGCTGTCGTTTCGTTGTAGCCCGAGCTGATCCGCAGATATGCCTCGCCGAGGCGATGCTCCACCCGTGACAAGGCGGTGATCGCGCCCTGCTCGGCCGTGGTCACTGGGTAAAGCAGCTTGGTCTCTGCCACCGGCAAGTCGGTCTCGCCCGTCAGCAACCGCCAGTCGGCGAGCACGGCCTCATCAACCGTGACCAGCCGATCCCGATGCGGCCGAAGGTCCCAGTAGCCGTTGTGCTTGATGCCGGGGCGATCTCCCGTTCCGTCATGATCGAACGACTCTGTCAACGGCAGCGGATCAAATAACCAACTCACGTGAGTAAAGCCGATCTCCTGGACGGATCCGTAGATCTGCACGCCATACATCTTGTTCCAGTCAATGTCAGCGAAAAGCAGTCGCCGATTCTGAAAATGCGCATGTAACCGCAGGTGCCTGTAGGCGGCAGCCCGAAGTCTGCCCTCCTGCGCCCCAGTGAAGTGACTGTCCGGGTGAATCAGCCCGGAGATACCGTGTGGCGAGAGATTACGCCAAGTGCGGACCATGAACGCGCGGTAGAGATTCGGCCGAGTCCCGACCAGGAGGTCATAAGTACCAACCAAGCTGAGAAAGGTAGCCGATCCTGTGTTGGCCACCAGCTCGCCAAGAAAGTAGGCCCGACTACGATCCGCTGCGAGAGCAGTCTTCTTGCGGCGCTGCCACTCAGATACCGGCGGCTTGTCAGAGAGCTCGAACCACGGCTCCAGTTCGGCCAGGACCGGAGCCTCAACCCATTCCGGCCGGTACCACGGAGGATTGCCGACCTGAAGATCGAAGCCGCCGCGGTGGAAGACCTGGGCGAACTGGAGTTCCCAGTGGAAGAAGCCCTGCTGGTCGGCGATGTCCTCGATCGCGTCGAACCAGGGGAAGCGCTCGGCGAGTTTGATGGCCGAGTCCATGCCCATCCAGGCCAGCAGCTCGTCCTCGTACTCCTCCAGGTCGGTGAGGGAGACGAAGCTCGCGACCAGGGAGTCTTCCGGGATATCGGCCCGGCCGAGCATAGCTTCGGTGAAGTCGAGCCAGTCGTTCAGGTTGGCGAGGGGGATGACCGGACGGAGTGGGTCGAGGGCGGGGCGCTGCTTGCGGCCGGTGGTGCGGCGGGACTCACGAGCGAAGCCGCCGAGGCTGATCTGCTCCGGCTGGCCGGTGTCGAAGAGCGATTCGGTCGTCCAGGCCTGCCCGAAACCGATCGACTCCTCAGCCGCCTCAACTGGTGCGGGCCGTACATCCTCCTGAACAGCGGACGCGGCAGGGGTGGCAACTGGCGATAGAGCGTCTGATCCGTGGTCGCCTGCTTTATCCGGCGCGAGCCGTGCGTAGACGTCGTCAGAGCCGTCGAGCAGGCCCGCGCGGTCAAACGGCCAGAACCACAGCGCGCACCAGGCGTCCATGACCTTCTTCAGCCGCCAGTACGGCGTGCCGGGGGCGACCAGGTCGCCGTAGACCTTCTCCCTGGTCACGGCGTCGATGGGTTGGTCGATCCAGTCAGCGCCCCAGACGTCAATTTTGCGGCTGATCTCGCGCTCGGAGATGGTCAGGCGCTGGATGACCAGGTCCCACAGGTATTCAGCCCGGCCCGACAGGGCCTGCAACCGCTGGAGTTGGGAGACCTTCCGTCCGCCGGACTTCTTGTCCGAGACGTTCTTACGGAGCTGCTTACGCCAGTCGGCAAGCTGCTTGGCCTCGGCGGGTGCGAGTTCGCGCGCCTCCTTGGCTCCGGCGACCGCGCCCCAGCCCTCGGCGGGCAGCAGGAAATGATGGATCTTGCCCGACGGCAGCGAACCGGCCGAGAATGGAAGATCCTCGGGGGCGGATTTCAGCCACTCCCCCTTGGTCAGCGACGCCGCGCCGTACACTCTCCGCCCCGCACCGATGAGCGAGTTGCCCCGGCGCAGATGGAGGCCGAACCAGGGGGCCTGCAGTCCCGGGTGCATGACGTTGAGCCAGACCGAGACCTCGGCCAGCTCGATGGCGGTCTCGTTGAGGTCGACGCCGTAGGAGTTGTGCAGCGCGACATACGCCTTGACCCGTTGCAGTGCTTCCTCATACTTCTCCGGATCAACGGATGAGCCGAGCTCCCTCTGCCGACGCCGCAGATATTCGGCCGCGACCTGGTTGATGGCCTCGTTCAAGAACGCGCCCGAGCCCAGGGCGGGCTCGCAGATCTTCCACTCCAGGATCTCGCGGGCAGGCGTGACGGTGTTGTCCTGGTCAAGGCGGTGCTGGAGAGCGAGCTGGACGGTGACCTGGGTCAGCGACTCAGGCGTGTAGTAGGAAGCGCTGGTCTCCCTGTCGCGGCCGGCGAGCCGGTAGACGAAGGAACCCTTGGCGTGGTGCTTGTATCCCCCGGTTAGGGCCCCGTCCTTGTCGAGCTCCGGGACGAAGACCTCTGAGGGGTAGTCGTCCACCTTTGAGGCGGGGATCATCCACGAGCCACCATGGGAGTCGCCGCCCTTGGCCACCTCGTACAGCTCTTCGGTGGAGATGAACCCGGTGTAGGACATCAGGCCTTCGTACACCGCACCGAGCTGGTTGATGCCGAGCTGAGCGTAGGAGATGAACCCACCCCGCTCACGCCCCCGCCCTCTGGTGAGCATAAGAAGACGCAGCACCTCGTAGAGCGTCTCGTTGCGCAGTCTGGTGTCGATCCTCGGCGCGGTCGGGTCATCCTCGTCGAAGCCGGGGACGGGCAGCGCCGCGCGGCCGATAAGTCCGGTCCTTTCCGGGTTGAACAGGTCCGAACGGAGCGGCTCGAAGCGGAGGCCCTCGGCGTCCGAGGTCTCAGCTTCGACTCCACCGCGGGGACGATGCCCGGTGTTGACCATACGGAAGAGCAGGTCGAGCGACTCGTAAAGATGGAAGGAGTGTCGTGCCTCCTCGCCGGTCAGGTCGCGGACGACGAGGTCACCCAGGCGGGCGAGACTGTAGCCCCTGCCGTAGTCCTCGTCATCGGTCGGCAGGATGCCCAGCTCCGGCCGGGCCTCGGCGTAGAGCAGGAACAGGATCCGGTAGAGGTAGCGCAGCGACTCGCGGCCAAGCTCCTTGGCCAGCGCCCCCGGTTCCATGATGTCCTCGGGCCGCACCTTGCGCGTCGTGCCGTCCTCCAGCCGCATCTCGGCCTGGCGGATCCGATTGAGCACCTCGTTGGCGATCAGCTCGACAGACTTCTGCAGCCCCTTACGGAGCTCGGTGGAGACGCCGACCGCGTGGTTGCGGGAGTTGGTGAGCAGCTCGGCCAGCGGTTCGGAGCCGCCCTCCTCCGGAGGCAGCAGCGAATCGGCGCCGAACAGCGCGGCGATGACCTCCAGCTCGGCCGGGTTGTTGCGACCCAGCGCCACATCGAGGCTGACGGCCAGGTAGCGGCCCTCGCCCCAGGTGGCCCGATCGGCGAGGACGACCACGCCTCCGGCCAGGAGGAGCACGTAACGCGGCGGGGTGTCGCTCGCCAGCAGCCAGGATGCCAGCTTGGTGCCGGAGACGATCTGCTCGCGGCCGTCGAGCTGGATCGGGGCGAGCACCCGGCCGGCCCGGTCGTCGTCGAGGGCTGCGTCCACGCCGGCGGCCCAGCCGCACTCGACGGCGACCAGGTGCTGGTCGGCATACGCCACCTGGACGGCGTACTCCCTGCCCGCCCGCTCCACGGTCAGCTCGCGCGGCTGCGCCATGAACCCGAGCGCGCGCAGCACGTCACCGTGCAGCTCGTTCAGCTCCTTGCGCCACTCGGCCCTGTCATCCGCCCCGACGAGCTCGCCCTCGCGCAGCCGTACGTCGACGTCGGCGAAGAGCGGCCGGTCGGCGAAGTAGGGCTTGCTCAGCGCCCGAAGGCCCCTGCGCGGCGTGGTGCGGCCGGTTTTCTCGTCCTCGGTCCAGCGGGCGAGCAGGCCGTCCTTCTTCTTCAGGTCCTTGGGCAGCACCTCGGCCAGGTAGTGGGCCGAGAAGTAGTCGCCGCGGTTGACGATCGAGTCGAAGCTCATCAGTGCCCACCCTGCTTGATCGCGTCCGAGTCCGACGCCTGGGGAATCAGTACGGCGAGCACCCGCAGCAGCGGTTCGCCGGTGGTCTGCAGGGAGTCGAGGAGTCGCTGCTGCTCGTCGACGGTCTCGCGCACGTCCGCCTCCTTGCGGCCACGCTGGGAGACGTGCACACCGTCGAGCGTCAGCTGCCTCCACTCGGAGAGTTGCGCGCGGTAGGCGTCCAGCGGTGCGACGACCTCCGTGTCGTAGAGGGCGCGGCGTTTCTCCAGGTGGGTACGCGCGGCCTCGACAGCGGGCTTCACCAGTTGCTGGAGCGGTTCGAGGTCCAGCCGCCGGCCCGTGTTGATCATCTTGGAGTCGACCTTGGCCGCCTTCAGGACCTCGACCATCTCCCCATCCTGTACGGCGAGCGCCTCGAGTGGACCGCTGACCGCCATCCACTCCACGACCGTGGGCTGGCCACGCTTGTTGGAGTAGATGCCCTGGATCAGGAAGGTGGTTCCGTCCACCTCGGCGGTGATGACCGGGGCCTTCTGACGGCCGAGCCGTACGAGGACCTTGTCGGTGAGCCAGTCGACCATCGGATGCAGGTCCGACAGGTAGGCGATGTCCGGCCACATGGTCTTGGTCTTGCGGGCTTCGTCCAGCTTGCGCTGGGCCAGGGCACGGTTGAAGGTGACCTTCATCCGTTTCCTGATGTCGTGGGTGCGCAGGTAGGAGGACGGCAGCACCGACAGGCGGTGGATCAGGTCCTTAGGCGGCTCGAAGGCGAGCATCTCGCCGTCGTCGTCCAGCTCGTCAAGGAGCTTGAGAGTCCTGATGGACTCCTGGACGAACGCCTCGGTGCTGTCGAAGAGCCGCGGCACGTTCGCACGCGGCGGCTCCGGGTTCTCCGGCTCCTCCCCCACCCCGGCCATCAGGCCGGCCAGGAAGTCGTCGGGTGCGTTCGACTCCAGCGACTCCTCCACGGTCCTGCCTTCGAGCAGGTCCTGGATGAGACGGCGCTCTTCACGCTCGGCCCGGTATTCACCGGTGACGGCCTCGGCGGTGCCCAGGCTCCGGTGGGCCGTCGCCTCCTTGTCCAGGAGCTTCTCGGCCACGGTCCTGTCGTCCTTGGCACCCTCGACCTCTGAGGTGAGGATCAGTGCCTTGAACTGGGGCTGGTGTTCCTGTCCGTAGCGGTCGATGCGGCCGTTGCGCTGCTCGATGCGGATCAGGCTCCACGGCACGTCGTAGTGGATCATCTGGTGGCACTGCCGGTGCAGGTTGACGCCCTCGGAGGCGACGTCGCCGGTGAAGAGGACGCGGACCTTGCTGTCGGCGAGGGAGAAGCGCTCGACGATCTCCTGCTGCTGGGTGTCGGAGAATCCACCGTGCATGATCTCGACGGCGTCGTCCTTGAGCCCCAGCCTGGCGGGCACGGTCTTCTTCAGCCACTCCAGGGTGGGCACGCTCTCGGAGAACACCACAACCCGGGTGTCTCTGCGCGAGCCGACGCCGATCTCCCTGAGCCGGCCGACCAGAGCGGCGAGCTTGGCCGAGTCGTCGTCGGTCACCTGTGCCGCAAGACCCTGCAGGACCTTCAGCGCGTCGATCTCGCGACTCTCCTTGGCGTTCTTCAGCCGCTTCCCCACCGTGCTGGCGAGGGCGACGTGCGAGGAGAGAAACGCCTTGAGCAGCGTGTAGGGGAAGAGCCGGTTCTTCGCGTCGACCACCGGTCCGCCGGCTCGCTGGTCTCCGGCCAGCCAGACCTGGGTGAGCTCCTCGAAGATCTTCTCCTCGGCCGCGGTAGCCGCACAGCGAACCGGAACCGAAGGACCTCGGTCGGGCCACTTGCTGCCCATCTGGTCCCGTACCTCAGGGCTGATCTTGGTGCGGCGGAGATAGAGGTGGCCGATGTCCTGCGCCGAGTAGCGGGTCTCGTCGGCGATCGCGGCCGGGTCGAGCATGCGGATCAGCTCGGCGAAGGACTTGCTGTCACCGTTGTGCGGGGTGGCGCTGGCCAGCAGCAGCGCCTCGGTGTTGCGGGCCAGGAGCTTGGCCAGCTTGTTGCGCAGGCTCGTCTCACCGATCAGGTTGTGCGACTCGTCGATGACGACGGCGTCCCAGCGCATCTTCTCCAGGTGCTGACCGTACTTGCCCTCGTTCTTGAGGGTGTCGATCGAGACGATGATCCGCTTGTAGTAGGTGAACGGGTTGCGGCCCGCGGGGATCTCCCGCTGGATGCGCTCGATGCCGACCGAGTCGAGCCGGATCAGCGGGATGGAGAACCGGGTCCACAGCTCGTGCTGGAACTGCTCCAGCACCTGCTGCGGGGTGACCACGAGAATGCGGTCGCCACGTCCGCGCCGAATCAGCTCGGCCAGGATGAGACCGATCTCCAGGGTCTTGCCGAGACCGACCACGTCGGCGAGGAGGATGCGTGGCCGAAGGCCCTTGAGAGCGAGCTCGGCCGGGCGCTGCTGGTAGGGCAGTGGATCCAGCAGGAAACGGTCTGCCAGCGCGAGGCCCTTCTCCGTCTGGGGCAGCGGCGTCCTTCTGAGGACCGCTTCTAGGAAGAGGCGGCTCTTGGCGAACCTGGGCGTCTCGTCCTGCTCCAGGATCGTGTCCTCGGGACGCATCCGCTCGACGGTCTCGATGCCGCTGAAGAACACGGCATCCTCGTCGCGGACGAACTCCGACGCGCCGACCGCCGTGATCCGGTACCCGTCTCGCATTTCCCCGGTCCCCGGGACTGGGCGCCCGTCCCGAATTTCCTCGGTCCCCGGGATTATCGGTGTCGGAGTGCAGGTACGGACGATCCACTCGGCGTCCCGCACCTCGATCCGGGCGCCGGGTGGGTACGGACTCTCGGTCACAGCTCTCCTCTTAGAAACGGGCGTTCGAAGCGTAGGCGCCACGCAGGCGCTCGGCGAGCAGAGCGACGACGGAGCCTGGGACGATCACATCCGTGAGGTCCCGCCTCTTCCGGAGAGGCGTCTCGATCTCCGGGGGGTCGGTCGGACGCTCGACGTAGGTCGCCACCGCCAGCCGGCGAGCGGCCACCGGCAGAGTGATCCCACCTGCGGTCGCCGGCTCGGACAGCCACGTCGTCACCTGGGCGAGGCTGGGACGAGCCGCCGGGTCCTGCGCGAGCATCGGGGCGACGATGTGCTCGAACTCCGCGGGAAGGCCGCCGAGGTTCGGGGCGACCTCGGGCTTGATGATGTTCATGAACATCGCCGCGAGGTTCGGCCCGTCGTAGGGATAGTGCTTGGTCAGCGCGAACAGCAGCGTCGCACCCAGGGCGTAGACGTCCGTCGCGGAGGTCACGCTCTTGGGGGTGTTGGCCTGCTCCGGCGACATGCACGCGGGCGTGCCGAGCATCGACTCCGAGGTCGTCAGGCCTGTGGGGCCGTCCGCGAAGGCCACCAGCCCCAGGTCGATGACCTTGGCCCCCTCCCTGCCCATGAGGATGTTGCCCGGCTTGAGATCCCGGTGGAGCAGGCCTGCCCGATGGACGTCCTTGAGCGCGGTGGCGAGGAGAACACCGAGGATGGCCGCGTTGTCGACGGCGAGCGGCCCCTGCAGTTCGACGAACTCCTTGAGGCTCAGCCCGCGAACGTATTCGACCGCGAGCCACGGCTTTTCGTCCTCTTCCTCGGACGCGTCGACGAGCCCGGCGACATACGGTCCCTGGACCGTGCGCAGCGCGTCGACCTCTCTGGCGAACCGTGCCCGCACCTCTGCCCGGTCGGCCAGCTCCTCACGGATGACCTTGACGGCGACCTGCTCGTAGTCCGGCGTCAGGCCGTAGAACACCCGGCCCATCCCGCCGACGCCGAGCCGCCCGTGCAGCGTGATGTCGCCGATCCGTTGGGGATCGGAACGGTCCAGGGGATCCATCCGCACCTGCCTCAAGATCGCAAAACGGCCATCCGGGCCAGAATACGGTTTCCCTGCCTGTGCAGTGGCGGCAACCTCGAAGTCAGAGATCTCCAAAGAGACCGTCATTCCGTCATGCCGCTTCGCCACACTAGCGACCACCCCTGACCTTTTCAAGTGAATCTTATTCACAGTGGAGCCGCATACTTATAGCCGAGGAGGTTGGTGGAGGCGATGATCTGCCGGTAGCCCGTGGTGTCTTCCGGGCGTGCGCTGAGCACGAAGAGCGAAACCCTGGACTGAGGAAGATGCCAGATCTTCGTCGTGTAATGATCGTCGTTCGCGCACCTCACCCACCACTCCCGATAGGCGGCCTTACGACCGTCCGCCATCTTGGCCAAGCTGGAGCGGATCAAGCTGGAACCGTCATCGTATGCTTCCACGTAAAAGGCGTACTCGCCGAAGTCTCGGCCGTAGGTTCCGCTCCAGTCACGCCGCACTCCACCACCGGCCAGGCAAGGCATGGGGTTACCGAGGCTCCACCCGCCGACAGGGTCGTCGATGGAAGAGCCCGGCCAGCGGTCGGCACCGGCTCCCGTCCTTATGATCATCGCGTCGGGCCTGCAGGCGAAGTTCCAGGCTCCGCTGCTTCCTTGCGCGTTGGGAGACTCAATGCAGGCAAGGTCTTCGCGAACACGCAGGAGCCGCCAGTCTTTCGGCAGGGTCATCTTGATTCCCCTGAACGACACGACCTTGCCCTTGAACCGCGGTGCCTTCTTCGACTTCTTGGACACCGTCGGGGTTGGGCTGGACGAGCTCGTGGGCAGCGTCGGGCTCGCGGTCGGCACAGGTGTCGTCTGCGCGGGGGTTGCCTGTGCGGCGATCACCGTTGTGGAACGTTCCGAAGAGGAGGTGGCCGCGACGGCGACGATGGCGGTGACCGCGATCAGAGTCACGCCCACCGCCGTGGCGATGTACGCGTGCACCCACGACGGCCCCGGACGTTCGAAGGCACCCACCCTCGGCCCAGTCTCCGGGAGGGCCGGGAGAGAATGCGGCGACGTCGCGACACCCGCACTCGTGGACACGACCAGGCCGGTTTCAGGGACGGGCGGCGATCCTGCCGGGCCGGCCGCCGTGGCTCCCTCCACCATGAGGGCCGTCGCAGCCTGCGCCGTCATCGGCCCGGCCGCTTCCGGCCAGTCCGGCACCTCGGCCCGCGACAGCACCCAGGTGCGCTGAATCAGCGAGGTGACATCGGCCCCCGGCTCCTCCTGTTCACCGGCCCGCCCCCGCCAGGTCTCGGTCACTGCGGCCAGAACCTCGGCGGCGACAGGCCGCTCCGCCGGATCTTTAGCCAGCGCCCGTCCGACGAGTTCACGGAGTTCCTCCGGCACGGCCCCGGTCTCCGGCATCTCCTCGCGCACCCGGTAGGCCAGCACCTCCGGCCGCCCGGTGCCGTACGGCGCCTCGCCCGTGACCGCGAAGAGCACCAGCATCGCCCAGCCGTACACGTCGGCCGGAGTTCCCGACGGGCCCTCGCCGTACTCCTCCGGACTGATCCACCCGGGCGATCCGATCAGCGTGCCGGTGTGCGTCATCGCGGTGCCGTCCAGCACTTTGGCGATGCCGAAGTCGATCAGCCGTGGGCCCTCGGACGACAGGATCACGTTCGACGGCTTCAGGTCCCGGTGAACGACCCCCGCCGCATGCATGGCCACCAGCGCCTCGGCCAGACCGGCGGCCAGGCCGTACAGCGCGTCGCCGGCCAGCGGCTCCTCGGTCCGCAGGTGCTCCTCCAGCGTCGGACCGGCGATGTATTCGGTGGCGAGCCACGGCCGCTCCGTGCCCGGGTCGGAGCTGAGCACCCGAGCGACGCACGCCCCTTCGACCCCGCCCAGCACCGAGATCTCCCTGCTGAACCGCCGCCGGAACTCCAGGTTGATCGAGAGAGCCTCATGGACGAGCTTGACGGCCACCCGCCGGCCCGCGGCGTCCACTCCCGCATAGACCACACCCATGCCGCCGGCGCCCAAACGCCCCACGATCCGATACGACCCGATCTCGCGGGGATCGCCCATCAGTAACGGCAGCACAAGCCCTCCGAGGGGATCCGTTGCGACTTGGGGGGAGATTCAACTAGGCGCGCACCACGTTCACCACCATCAGACCACACAAGCGTGGTCTTTGAAACCAGATATCTAATTGTGCATTCGATTCACACTATGATTCACTGACTCCATCATGCGGCGCAGGTCGTAGCCGTCTGACCACCGTCACGACTTTCCCTCGAAGGCGAGCCTTGTCATGCATGGAAACCAGCAGCCTCCGCAGTACGGCCACTCCCAGCCCTACCCGCAGACCGTGATCGTGCAGAAGAAGGGCGGCGGCTGTCTGCGCGCGGTCCTCATCGGTGCGGCCGTGCTCGCCGGCCTGGTGGTTGTCGGCGGGATCCTCGGCGGAGGCGGCGAAACACCCACCGGCTCGGGCGACACCACGGTCGCCGAAGCCTCCACCTCCGCCAAGAAGAGGACCGAGTCCAAGCGGGCCGAGCCGGAGCAGGCCGGAATCGGCGACGTGGTCAAGGACGGCAAGTTCTCCTTCAAGGCCACCAAGGTCGAGACGGGTGTCGCACGGGTCGGCGACGAGTACCTCGGCTCGGATGCCCAGGGCCAGTACATCCTCGTGCACGTCACCGTGAAGAACATCGGAGACGAGGCTCAGCTGTTCAGCGGCTCCTCGCAGAAGCTCATCGACAGCAGGAACAGGAAGTACGACACCGACTCCGGCGCCGCCGCCCTCGGCCTGAAGAACTCCAACGCCTTCCTCAACAACATCAACCCCGGTAACACCGTCAAGGGGATCCTGCTCTTCGACGTTCCCAAGGACTTCAAGATCAAGGCAGTCGAGCTACACGACTCCATCTTCTCCGACGGCGTCACCGTCGCCCTGAACAGCTGACAGCACCGGACCGACGATGCGTGGCTCCGACGAGATCGTCTTCCTCACCGTGTACGACAGGCCATGGTCTTCCAGTCGCATCCGCCCGCGTCTCGTGCTTGAGCTCCACGGAAACGGCCGGCTGATCCTGATCGGCCACGGCTCCATGGTGGAAGGAATCTACAGGCCAGGTGAGTGGGACACCGCCACCACGGTCAACGCCGAACACCTCCACCTCATACAGCGGGCGGCCCGCACTGAGCACTCGGGCGCGGTCCTGCTCGAAGCCATCGCCGAGGTCATCGGAGAACGCGACGACGCCGAGATCCGATTCCGGGAGTGGCTGGACTCGAACGGCATCCCCTCCCGCCATTACCCCGACTGGCGGACGCCCAAGTAGAACGACCGAAGATCCTGTACAGAAGCCGCACCTCACCGGCTTCGCACGCGAACTCGCCTTCCCCTGATCCGGTGCCGGACCGTACATCCCCTCAAGGAGAACCACATGCTCCGTCGTCTGCTCGCCATACTCGCCCTGACCACCGTCGCCCTCACCACCGGCGGATTCACCGCCGCCACCGCACACGCCGACAAGACCTACAGCGGTGAGGGCGACCAGGTCGTCCGCATCCGCGCCACCAAGACGCCCGGTGTCATCCGCTTCACCCACGACGGCGAGTCCAACTTCATCGTCCACACGATCGGCCAGCGCGGAAAAGTCAGCGAGTATCTGGTCAACGAGATCGGTTCCTATGACGGCACCGTCCTTTACAACGGCGACGGAAGCACCTCGATCGCGGCACTGGAGATCAAGGCCGACGGCGCCTGGACCGCCACCTTCAAGCCGGTCTCCGGTGCCCGCTGCTGGTGCTCCGGCACCATCCGCGGCTCCGGCGACCAAGTCCTCAAACTCTCGCCCACTCGCGGCCTGCGCACCATGAGCGCCTCGTACAACGGCGAGTCCAACTTCATCGTCCACGGCCACACCCGGATCGGCGGCTATCCCAACCACCTCATCAACGAGATCGGTCGTTACCGCGGCAAGGTCCTGCTGCCCACCGGCACTCGTCTGGTCACGGTCAACGCCGACGGCAACTGGGCCCTGACCCGCCGCTGAGACGTGCGGTCCGTCGGATACCCCGCGCCACGGATGTACTGTCACGACGACTCCGGCGGCACGCCTGCAAGATCTGGATCGGCTACCTCGGCGACCACCTTCCCAACACCCGTACGAACCGACCAGTCGAGGAGCAACCCCGATGTACCTGATCTTCCCCGACGACTCCTGGACGGTCGGCCCCGACGAGACGGATGTCCGCAAAGCGGTCACCGGCCTCACCCATGAGCACTGGAACCTCCGCCTCGTCAAGGGGCTCTCCAGCGAAGGCGACGAGGACTGGGACCATCCGGACCTGGATTGGTACGTCCAGGTTGCCTGCGGCGGCGTGTACGGCGTGCCCGAAGGCACCTATCAGATCGAACACCGCGCAGGCTCATACCTGCGTCACTACTGTGCCTTCACCCAGGACACCGAGCTGATCATCAGAGCCCTGACCGGCTTCGCCCAGATGGACGAGACCTGGATCACCGGAATCGAGTGGGAACTGCTGGAGTTCGACGACCACACCCGCGAGCTTCTCCATCTCCCTGACAACCACCCGACCGCTCCTGCCATGCCGAGCCCCCACTCCGACAGAGACACGAGCCCCTTCGACTATGAGTGATCACATGCCATGAACCTCGAACCGGACACCATCCTCGGCTGGCGCGTCGCATTCGACATGGACGCCAGTGGTGACGATGCCCTGGATCGGTTGCCCGACGACGTCGCGCTGGAGGACTCCGATCAGTTCTTCTACGAGCTCCACGTGATACGGACGACGGGCTGCACACCGGAGGATCACCTCGTCGACGAGTGTGACTGCTGGGACTTCGAGGTGATCGGCACGCTCTTCATCAGCGAGCTTCCGGAATGTGATCTAGGATTCTTCCCCGACGTTGGGACCATCGAAAACCAGAAAATCCGCTGGGCCGTCATCGATTGGCTGAAGTCCGCCTGAGCCGTCGGCTGCGATGATGCAGGCTTGAAAAGCCGTCTCATTACGGGAACGATCCATTCCTTCGAATTGAGGAACGCGACAGAGGAGGTCAGGTTGGAGGCCTTCGGCATCGCCTGCGCCCCGCAGTACTACCTCGCCCGGCATCCCCGTTTCCACCTGCACCAACCTCGCAAGCGCCAGCCGTACAACCCGAAAGAGAGAAGAGCCGCGTGAGTGCGCAGCAGTCCTGGGCCCGTGACCCTCGCCTGGTCGACTCCACCACGCGACTGGTGGAGTTTCTTCGCGACCTGGCAACCGCCCGTCGTGTCCCCGTCCGAGACCTCCGCAACCACGGTCAGGTTCTCTGGCTGGCGGACCTCCCGGACATGGTCGAGCCTCATCGCGATGCGGGGCTCGGCGAGGTCCTCTTCTCCGTTGATCACGTCCGGAGCGCCCCGCATCCGGCTCCGCCGGACGAGCTCCACGGGTGGCTGCGGCAGGACGAGCTCATAGATCCCGAGCTGAATGCTCCCGAACTCTCCGAGACCGGTCTGCGTCGCATCGAGGAGACCGACGAAGACGGCAGCCCGGTGTCACGGTGGGAGACCCAGGAGGATCGGCCGGATGTGGTCGAGGCCTACGGCAAGTGGCTCCCCCACTGGCGGACATGGGCGGATCAGGAACGAGAGCGGGTACGGCAGCAGCGCTGGCATCGCGATCTCTACTCGATCTCCAACCAGTTCGGCCAGATCGACGACGAATGGGAACTGGTCCTGGCAACCGGGTTGCTCTCCTGGACCGCACCCGACGGCACCCGTGTCCGCAACCACCTGCTCTCGACGCGCCTTCACCTCCGGGTCGACCAGGATACCGAACGAGTGGACGTCCTGCTGGGCGAGACGGCGGCCAAACTCCAGGACCGTGAGCTGCTGGCCGACCTCGACGGATTCAGCCCGCAACGGACTGATCGTCTCCGTCTGCGCGCCAGGGAGGGGGAGGGTGTCGGACTCCAGGCCTCTGTGACCGACCTGCTGGAGTCGTGGTGCGACCGCGGGCTGGAATCCGACCCCCAACCCCGGTACCGGCCTGACTGGGCTTCCGGCGACGCCTCCGCACAGCTCGCGGAGGTACGGCTGGCACCCGCGCTTGTACTGCGCAAGCGGGATCACGGCTCCCTGATCTCCTACTACGACGAGATGATCTCCACGTTGACCGGGCCGGACGCCCAGACACCCCTCGGACTGGCACAGCTCGTCAGTCCCCTTGAGCCGACGGAACGTATGGCTTTCCTGCAGGACGGAGGGGTCGCGTCAGGAGACACCCTCGGGCAGGATCCGCTGTTCCCGCTCCCCGCGAACCCCGAGCAGCGCACGATCATGACGCGTCTGCGCTCGGACAATGGCGTCGTCGTTCAGGGCCCGCCAGGAACGGGAAAGACCCACAGCATCGCCAACCTGCTGTCATCTCTGCTAGCTCAGGGTCAGCGGGTGCTGGTCACCAGCCAGAAGGCGCAGGCGCTCCGAGTCCTGCGGGACAAGCTCCCGGTAGAGATCGCCAACCTGTGCGTCTCCATGACCGACCTCGGCCGTGGCGGCTCCGCGGAGCTCGAGGGCGGCGTGAAGGCATTGTCGAACCGCTTCTCATCCTTTGATGCCACCCGGCAGGCCAAGAGCATCGCCGAGAAGCGGCACCAGCTCGACTCCGCCCGCCGTACGACCGTCGAACTGACCGAGCGGATCCGGGCGTTGCGCGAGTCCGAGACCTACCGTCACCCCGAGATCGCCGCCAACTACTCGGGAACTCTCGCTGACGTGGTCCGGCGCCTGACGCGGGAGGAACCCGAATGCTCGTGGATGCCGGTTCCTCTACCGGCCTCGGCCTCGCCCCTACCCCCGATCACGGTCGGCGAGGCTGCCGACCTCATCGCCCTGCTCGCTGGAGAGACCTCGGGGCGCAAGGCAAGGCCCTCCCAGCGCATCCCCGATGTGGCCGCGCTGCCCAGCGCGGAGAAGCTCAAGGGTCTAATCGCGGCGGAGGTCGCCGCGCAGGATATGGCCCGGCAGGCCCAGACGGACATCTCCGCGCGACTTGAGCACCTCGCTCCCCATCTGATCAGCCGGCTGGAGGTGATCGCGGCCGATGTCGCCCTCCGTCTCCAGCAGCTCGGCATGCCTGAGGAGGCATCGGACTGGGATCCGGCCGACTGGACGGTCAGCGCGCTGGCAGACGGACTCGGCAGCCGTGAGACCGCCGTCTGGGATCAGCTGGCCGCGCACACGGATCGCCTTGCCGCAGCCCAGGATGCGATCCGCTCCGTCGGCTTCCGTAAAATCGACTATCCGCCGATGGACTCACCGGGTACGACGGGTGCCTACCTCCAGTCCATGCGAGCGCTACGCGACTACTTCGCCGCGGGCAACCAGCTCAAACGCGGGCTGTTCAAGTCCGCGGTGCAGAAGCAGGCCGAGCCGTGGCTGGCCGGCACGCTGGTCGACGGAATCGTGCCGTCCAACGCCGAGCTTCTGTCACTGGTCATCGCCGAGCTCGAGGGCCGGGCCACGGTCGGCGAACTCCTGCGTGGCTGGCAGCTGGTGGGGGTGGCATTTCCGCGGGACCTGCCCCTCCAACGCACGGTGGCGCAGCTCGGCGACGCCTTCAACCGGCTCGACCAGGTGCGTCAGATCACGTCAGCGGTGACGGAAACGGCGCGGCTGCTCACCACAGCCGGCGTGCACATCTGGCTCCGCACTCCCGCGGAATGGCTGTCCTACGTGACGGCTCTGCGCGCCGTACAGCTTCAGGCCGAGGCCGAGCGAGCCACCTCGGCACTCAATGACCTCCACACGACGCTCCAGCACGAGGCTCGTCTCGGAACTCCGGCCCCAGAACTGCTCGAGGCCGGACGCTCGGTGGCCGCACGTGACGGCATCACCTACCAGCTGTGTCTCACCGCTCTCGTCGACGCGCAGCGCGAACAGGTCGAACAACAACGCTGCGAAGAGCTCTCGGGTCGAGTCCGCAGTGCTCACCCAGCGCTGCTCGGCCTTCTGCGTGAGGCACAGACGTGGCAGCTCCGCTTCTCCACCTGGGACCGTGCATGGGCGTGGGCCAGGGCGCAGACATTCTTCGTCGAGCAACGCCGGCCGGGTCTCGAACAGCGGTTGGAGGCCGAACTCGAGGCGGCGAACGCGCGGGAGATGCGGCTGACCGCCGAGCTCGCCGCCGAGCAGGCCTGGCAGGCGGCGTTGAGCAGGATGACCTCCCACCAGACGACCGCGCTGCGCGCCTATCAGGACCACATCGGCAAGCTGGGTAAGGGCACCGGACGATATGCCGGTAGATACCAGTCCCTCGCGCGCGAGGCCATGGTGCACGCCCGTGACGCCGTCCCAGCATGGATCATGCCGCTTCAGCAGGTGCTGGAGACCATTCCGCCGATTCGCGACTCCTTCGACGTGGTCATCGTCGACGAGGCCAGCCAGGCGAGCATCGAAGCGCTTTTCCTGCTCTGGCTGGCTCCTCGCGTCATCGTCGTCGGTGACGACAAACAGTGTGCGCCCTCCGTCGTGAGTCATGGCGAGCTGGAACCGATCTTCGCGAAACTGTCGACTTATCTACCGGACATGCCCCCTTATCTTCGGGATGCTTTCACCCCCAAGTCGAGCCTGTTCGACCTGCTGGCGACAAGGTTCGGCTCTGTCCTGCGGCTCAAGGAGCATTTCCGATGCATGCCGGAGATCATTGACTTCTCGTCACGGCAGTTCTACGCGGACGAGCCGTTGGTGCCGCTCCGGCAGTTCGGCGCCGACCGCTTGCCGCCACTGCGGGTGGTGCGCGTCACCGGCGCGCAGAGTGAGGGGTCGGCGACCCGGCTGCGCAACGTCGTGGAGGCCGAGGCGATCGTGGATCGGATCCTCGCCTGCATGGAGGACCCGGCCTACAAGGACAAGACCTTCGGCGTTGTCGTGCTGCAGGGTACCGGGCAGGTGCAACTTCTCCACAACATGCTTCTCGACCGGCTGGATCCCAAGGACTGGGAGAAGCGACGGCTGAGGGTCGGCACGCCTCCCGACTTCCAGGGCGACGAGCGTGACGTGGTGTTCCTCTCGATGGTGGTCGCCGAGAAACGCACTGCGGTGACGAGCACCGAGTGGCAGCGCAGGTTCAACGTGGCCGCCTCGCGGGCCAAGGACCAGATGTGGTTGTTCCACTCCGTCAGTCCCGATCTCCTCTCTCCGGTGTGCCTTCGCCGATCGCTGCTCACCTACATGTTGAACCCGCCCGCGACGCTGCTCGCGGATTCGCTGAGCGACGTGACCCCCGATGATCCTCATCCCGAGTTCGACTCGCTCTTCGAGCAGCGCGTGTTCCTGCACATCCGCCGGCGGGGGTACCACGTCGTCCCCCAGGTGGAGGTCAACGGCCGCCGGATCGACCTCGTGGTGAGCGGCGCCAAGGGACGTCTCGCAGTCGAGTGCGACGGCGACTTCTGGCACGGCACACCCGAGCAACGAGCAGAGGACCTCGACCGGGAACGCGAACTCAAACGCGCGGGGTGGCGGTTCTGGCGCATCCGCGAGAGCGAGTTCTACTTCGACCCTTCGGCGGCCATGGAGTCTCTCTGGACCGAGCTCGATCGCCGGGGAATCCTCCCAAGCGAGATTGAGATATCGGCCGGAGAAGAGAACGACGCGCCTTCGTCGTGGAACATCCTGGCTCTGTCGGGAAGCGAAGGCTGGGACGGCCTCGAAGACGGGGACTCCAATGACATGAGCGAATCACCGATCGAGGCACTGAGTATTCCCCGCCTCAGGAACTCCTCGGTTGGCCCTACCACGACGCAGGTCCGCGCCTGGGCCCGCACCCAGGGCTATGCCGTCGGTGACCGTGGCCGTCTGCCCGAGGAGATCGCCAAGGCGTATCAACATGCGCACAGTTCCGGTCAGGAAAGGACTAACGGATGAGCAATGAGCTGTGGGAACAACTGTCCAGCACGGCCCGTGAGATCCACCTCTCCTCAAGACAACATATCGATCGAGGTGTCGGCTCGCCTGAAATCAGACTAGGAAATTGCGGCTTTCCAGGCTTTTCTGGATCTTGCAAATTCATCTGATGTCGTTGACAGCGGCAGGATGAACTTCTCCCATGATCGCTGGGGTCTCGGTGATCTGCCGTTGGAAGCCGCATCGCGCGCCTGCCGCGTGGCCATCCGCCGACGCGTGGCAGGCAGCGACCGATGTGAGTGCGCTCCGGAACCGTCCCGTCGGCTCAGGTCGTGCGCTCGGAGATGAACACGAACTCGCGACCTGGTCGATCAGGGGCTTCTCGCACATCCAGCACTCGATAGCCGTTGGCGACCAGGCTCGATTCCACCTCGTCGCGACCGCGGAACCGGAGGGTCGAGTCGGAGGTGACCACCGTGCCGTCCGACAGGAACCTGTAGGTGTAGCGGAAGGAGACGAACGGAATACTCACGTCGGTGACCTCACGACGCTGCTCCACCGGTCCGTTCCCCGGGATGTCGAGGATGACCTGGGCGGCGTCGGCAGCCCATTCCTCCCATGCCCGGCGTTCGGGACGCCTGGTCTCGAACACGAAGTGGCCACGTGGACGAAGTGCGGCGTGGATGCCCTGGAGAGTCCGCGTCCAGTCGTCATCGGTGAGGAAGACCTGCGCCACGTTTCCCGTCATCACCGCAAGATCGGCGCCGAGCGCCGGCACCGTCGTGGCATCACCGTGGACCCAGGTGATCCTCGCGGGCAGATCCTTCGACTTCGCGATCTCCAGTGATGCCTCGGCCGGATCGATGCCCACGACGGTACGGCCGCTCTCGGCAAGCAGAAGCGCCAGGCACCCGGTACCGCAGCCGACGTCGAGCACACGGTCCGCGCCCAGCTCATCGGCGATGTGGAGGTAGGCCGTCAGGTCGTCGCGGTCTCCGTCGAAGGCATCGTAGATGGCGGCGAGGCGAGGGTGGGCAAAGATCGCATCGGGCATTCGGCGACCATATCCACGGTAGAGCGCTCGGACGACAGGGTTTCGGCCGCCGCCGTTGTGCTCTCATGCCGCGATGAGGATTCGGTCCGGCCGGATCGCCTCCGGTGTGTCCGCGCCGAAGGCGACCCAGCCGATTCGGCGGTCAAGGCGCGGTCCGGCATCGTCAAGGACCTCCGGGCATGCTCCGAACCGCCGTGTACCGGGCGGGTCGATGGCCTTGACGACACCGGACACTCGCGGGCGCCTCAGGACACGATGCTGATCCCGGGCATGGGACAGAGCATCTCCGGCTTCGCCGCGAAGTGCTTCTTCGCGGTCCAGTCGACCGTCTTGCCCGGGGGCACCTTCACGAGGGTCTGGGCGTAGTCGAGCGTTGTCGCCTTGGTGGTGGTGAAGTGAACAATGATCTTGTAGGTGACGGCCTTCTTCGCAGGGTTTTTCGCCGTTCCCTGAGCACTCCAACCGCCCGGTATGGCCTCGCATTTGGTCTGAACGATGTTCTGGCGGATGCCGGGGTCATTGGCCATCTTCGTCGGAAGTGGGTTCGCCCCCGCGTCCTTGTCCTTCGCGGTCGGCGCCGCGGCCGGCTGCCCTTCCGACACCGCCGAGACGTTGCGCACGGTGTCCGCGTTCGGAGAACATCCGGCGGCCAGCACGGATGCCAATATCACCAGCGCAGGGACTTTTACCACCGAAGGTGACGCAAATCGTATATTCACTGAACGACTCCCGCAATATCGGTTGATTTATATTGGCGTTCAACTTTTCGGCCTATACGGAATCACAGCGCCAGGCCGAGGACACCCACTGGATGCACCGGATTCTCACGGATCCTGCGCGTTCGGTACACAGGATGACCGCCGAAGCCATTTCTTCGCGATTGCCATGGATCAGTGAATGCCATATCACCCACGACGATACAACCGCCCTCGGCAGAGGGCATTCTTCGTTGTCCATCACTGACCCGGTTTTGAGGTAATATTCACGCTCATCGAGATGGAATTCTCCCCTCCTGTCTTATATGACAGATAAGACCATTCCAATATCGAGGTGCCGACGGTCTACATCCCGTCGAGTCCGGTCGCTGCCGCGTCGTCGTCCTTGAAGTCGCCGGTCTTGCGATGCTCGGATGGGCGTTCGTCCTGGACGAGCCCGATGCCCGGCGAACCGGGCCGGCGCGATCGGTTCGGCTCTCGCCGCGGAACGCCTCGCCGCGGGCCCGGCGGCTTCACACCGGCGAAAGCCGCCTGTGCTCATACGCATTTCGCGGTGGGCGAGGCGGCTTTCGCCGCCTCGCCCACCGCGAAATCACATCCGGTCGTCAACCGGGTGGACCTTCTCCCGGCCTATCGGGTGCGATGACCGGCCATCGCCGTTACAAGCGTCGATCCGATCGCTTCTCGTTGCCCAGGCGATGGTCCCCACCTATCCGGATGAGGCCGGGCTCAACAATGCCTTTTCGGATGACCTCCGTGATGCCGGTGATGGTGCTTCCAGTGGCCCCCGTGATGCCGATGGTGGCGATTCCAGTGACCTCCGTGATGCCGGTGATGGTGATTACGGCGATCAGTGATCTTGGTCTTCCTGGAATTCGACCAGGACTTGTGAACCTGGCAGTTCTGATTGCCGGCACCGCCGGCCCGTGGCCTGACCGTCACAACCGTCGCGGTCGACATGTTGGAGGTGGTGACCGCGCCCGTCGGCAGAGCGCCCGAGGCCACCGCCGTATTCACGATCGAACCGGCGTTCATGTCCGCTCGCGTCACCACGTACGCGCCCGTGCACGTCGTCGAGGCCAGCGGCGCCAGCCTCGTCACCGGGCACCTGATCACCGAGGGTACCCCCGACCGCCTGGAAGCGGTGTCCTTGATCTCGATACCGCTCAACGTGACGTTGCCGGTGTTGACGACCCGGTAGGAGTAGATGATCGTCCGGCCCACCGCCGATACCCTGCCGGGAGTCGCCGTCTTCGACAACGTCAGGCCGGGATTCGGCGTAGCGGTCACCGTCGCGGTCGACGGAGCCGACGTGATCGCGGTGCCTGTCGGCGGAGTACCGGAAGCCGTCGCGGTGTTCACGATCGAACCGGCGTCGACATCCGTCTGCGTGGCCACGTACGTGCCCGTGCAGGTCGTCGAGGCCTGCGGTGCCAGCCTCGTCACCGGGCACCTGATCACCTGCGGCGTTCCCGTACCCGAGAACACCGTGTCCGTCGCCCCCACCCCGGTCAGGGTCGCGTTGCCGGTGTTGACGACCAGATAGGAGTAGGTCACACTCTGCCCTGCCACCGTCACCGTGGACGGATCAGCCGTCTTGACGAGCGTCAACGACGCGGCGACCGTGACCGCGACCGTCGCGGTCGACGGCGAAGACATGACCGCGGAACCCGTCGGTGGAGTGCCCGAGGCGACCGCGGTGTTCACGATCGCCCCCGCATCGACATCCGCCTGGGTGGTCATGTACGTGCCGGTGCAGGTCGTCGAGGCCTGCGGCGCCAGCGTCGTCACCGGGCAACTGATCACCGGAGGTGTTCCCGTACCCGAGAACGCCAGGTCCACTGCTCCCACCCCGGTCAACGTCTCGTTTCCGGTGTTGACGACCAGGTAGGAGTAGGTGATCCTCTGCCCCGCCGTCACCGTGCTCGGCGAGGCCGTCTTCAGCAACGACAGGCTGGGCGCCGAGATGACGCTGACGGTCGCGGTCGACAGAGCCGACGTCACCGCGGGACCCGTCGGTGGAGTGCCCGAGGCGGCCGCCGTGTTCACGATCGAACCGGCATCGACGTCGGCCTGCGTGGTCACGTAGGTGCCGATGCACGTCGTCATGGCCTGCGGTGCCAGCGTTGTCACCGTGCATGTGATCACCGGAGGCGTCCCCGTACCCGAGAACGCCGTGTCCACCACGACCACACCGGTCAACGTCGCGTTGCCGGTGTTGACGACCAAGTAGGAGTAGGTGATCTTCTGCCCCATCGCCGTCACCGTGGACGGCAATGCCGTCTTCACCACCGTCAAACCAGAAGCCGACGTCGCCGCGACCGTCGCCGTCGACGGAGCCGACGCGACCGCGGGACCCGTCGGCGGAGTACCGGAAGCCGTCGCGGTGTTCACAATCGAACCGGCGTCGATATCCGCCTGGGTGGTCATGTAAGTGCCGGTACAGGTCGTCATAGTCTGCGGCGCCAGCGTCGTCACCGGACACGTGATCACCGGAGGCGTCCCCGTACCCGAGAACACCGTGTCCGCCACGACCACACCGGTCAACGTCGCGTTGCCGGTGTTGACGACCAGGTAGGAGTAGGTGATCCTCTGCCCCGCCGCCGTCACCGTGCTCGGCGACGCCGTCTTCACCACCGTCAAACCAGGAACCGACGTCGCCGTGACCGTCGCCGTCGACGGATCGGAGGTCACCGCGGGGCCCACGGGTGGAGTGCCCGAGGCCGTCGCGGTGTTCACGATCGACCCGACGTTGACATCCGCCTGGGTGGTCACGTAGGCGCTGGTGCAGGTTGTCGAGGCCTGCGGCGCCAACGTCGTCACCGGACACATCACCACCGGAGGTGCCCCCGAACCCGAGAACGCCGTATCCACCACACTCACGCCCGTCAAGGTCGCGTTGCCGGTGTTGACGACCCGGTACGAGTAGGTGATCGTCTGACCAGCCGCCGTCACCGCCGACGGGAAAGCGGTCTTCAACAGCGACAGCTCCGGACGCGAGGTGATGGTCACCGTCGCCGTCGACGGAGCCGACGTGACCGCGGGACCCGCCGGCGGAGTACCCGAGGCGACCGCCGTATTCACCACCGAACCGGCGTCGACGTCCGCCTGTGTCACCACGTACGTGCCGGTGCACGTCGTCGTAGCCTGTGGCGCAAGCGTCGTCACCGGACACGTGACCACCCCGGGTGTCCCCGAACCCGAGAACGCCGTGTCCACCACGGCCACACCCGTCAACGTCGCATTTCCGGTGTTAACGACCAGATAGGAGTAGGTGACCGTACGGCCGGCCGCCGTCACCGTGCTCGGCGAGGCCGTCTTCAGCAACGTCAGACTGGGCGCCGAGGTGATGCCAACGGTCGCGGTCGACGGAGCCGAGGTCACTGCGGGACCCGTCGGTGGAGTGCCCGAGGCGACCGCGGTGTTCACGATCGAACCGGCATCGACGTCCGCCTGGGTGGTCACGTACGTGCCGGTGCACGTCGTCATAGCCTGCGGCGCCAGCGTCGTCACCGGACACGTCACCACTGGAGGCGTCCCCGAACCCGAGAACGCCGTATCCGTCGCTACCACACCCGTCAACGTCTCGTTTCCGGTGTTGACGACCAGGTAGGAGTAGGTGATCGTCCGACCCGCCGCCGACACGGCGGACGGAACCGCCGTCTTCAA
>NZ_FZOD01000076.1 GCF_900188345.1 Streptosporangium subroseum
TAGGCCTTCTTGCCGCGGTAGGGGCCCTTCGAGCCGTAGCCGGAGATCGAGCAGGTGATCAGCCGCGGATGCTTGGCGCGCAGGCTCTCCTCATCCAGGCCCAGCCGCTGCACCGCCCCCGGCAGGAGGTTCTGCACGAACACATCCGCCCGCGCGAGCATCGCGTCCAGGACCGCGCGGTCTGCGGGGTCCTTGATGTCGAGGGTGATGCTCTCCTTGCCCCGGTTGAGCCACACGAAGTAGCTCGACATGCCCTTGACCGTCTCGTCGTAGCCACGGGCGAAGTCCCCGCCGCCCGTACGCTCGATCTTGATCACGCGTGCGCCGAGGTCGGCCAGCTGGCGGGTGGCGAACGGGGCCGCCACGGCCTGTTCCAGCGCGATGACGGTGATGCCCTGCAACGGGAGCATCAAGACCTCCTTCGGTCGTCGGGGGTGGGCTCCACACCGGCCCGTCGCAGGACCAGCCGGGCGCGTTCCACAACCGGCCGGTCGATCATCTGCCCGTCCAGCCGTCCCGCGCCGCCGCCGGTGACGCTGTCCAGGATCTGCCGGGCGCGGCGCACCTGCTCCTGGCTGGGGCTGAACGCGGCGTTGACGGCGCTCACCTGGCGCGGGTGGACGCATAGTTTGCCTCCGAAGCCCAGGCCGGCCGCGGTGGCCGCCTCCGCCTCGACGACGGAAAGGTCGTCCAGGGCGACGGTGACACCGTCGATCGGAGCGGCCACGCGCGCCGCGCGCGAGGCCACCACCAGGCAGGAACGCGCGAACAGCATCGAGGTCGGGGTTTCGGAGGCGCCGAGGTCGAGAGCGAAGTCGATCGAGCCGAAGGCCAGGCGAGCCACGCCGGGTGCTGAGGCCAGGTCATAGGCGCGGTGCAGGCCCAGCGCCGTCTCGACCAGCGCGATCACGACCGTGTCCGGGCCCAGGGCGTCGCTCAGCTGGCTCAGGGCCCGCGGGTCCTCGGCCTTGGGCAGCATGACGGCGCGCGGGCCCGGCACCCCGGACAGCGCGGAGACGTCGGCGTCGTGGAACGGCGTGTTCTGGGCGTTGATCCGCACGCACGCGACCCCGCCCGCGCCGAGCCAGCGCGTGACCTCGGCGCGGGCCGGCTCCTTGGCGTTCACGGCGACGGCGTCCTCCAGGTCGCAGATCACGACGTCGGCGCCGCTCGCGGCGGCCTTGGCGAATCGGTCGCCGCGGTCACCGGGGACAAACAGCCAGGAGCGAGCTGCGGGTATATCCACCGTCACGGACGGGCGGGCATCAACATTTTCGCTCATTTCGAGGGGTTACCCTGCCGGCTCCTCAAATGATCATTCACTTGAGCATGACTTTGATCGACTCTCGGGCCGCCATCGCGGCATAACCCTGAGCCACGTCGGCGAGCGGAAGCTCGGTGTCGAAGACCGAGCCGGGGTCGAGCGTCCCTGCCATGATCCGCGAGACCAGGTCGGGGAGGTAACGACGTACGGGGGCGATCCCGAGATTCAGGCTCAGGTGGTGGCTGAGCGGCTGGAACAACGGCAGATTCGGCGCCGTGTGGGGGATGCCGACCGCGCCGATCGAGCCTCCCTCGCGGGCCATGCCGACCGCCATCGCCCAGGACTCCGGAGTGCCGACCGCTTCCACCACATGGCGTACGCCCAGGCCGCCGGTCCTTTCGCGGACGGCCGCGATGCCCTCGTCGCCTCGCTCGGCGATGACATCCGTCGCTCCGAAGGACCTGCCGATCGCGGCGCGGTCCTCGTGCCGGCTCATCAGGAAGATCCGCTCGGCGCCGAGGATGGCCTTCGCCCCCAGCACCGCGCACAGTCCGACCGCCCCGTCGCCGATGACGGCCACCGCCGAACCCTCGGTGACGCCGGCCAGAACGGCTCCGTGCAGCCCGGTGGCCATCACGTCGGAGGTGGCCAGAAGCGCGGCGTACAGCGACTCGTCGACACCGCTCATGCCGCCCGGTACGGCCACGAGGGTTCCGTCGGCCTGGGGAACCCGCACGGCTTCGCCCTGGCCGCCGTCGGTGCCCACCGCGCCGAAGGTGCCGCCGTTGCTGCATGAGCTCTGGATCCCGTCCACGCAGGCCGGGCAGGTGTTGTCGGACCACATGAACGGCGCGACGACAAGATCGCCGACCCGGAGGGTGCTGACCTCGCTGCCGACTTCCTCGACGAGGCCGATGAACTCGTGGCCCAGCCGGGATCGCTCCGCGCGGTTGATGATCCCGCGATAGGACCAGAGGTCCGAACCGCAGACGCAGGAACGGAGAACCCGCACCACGGCATCGGTGGGCTGGGACAGGGAGGCGTCGGGCACGTCGTCGACGATGACGTTTCCGGCGGACAGGTAGAGAGCGGCACGCATGGAGAAGATCGCCTTCGTTCGGGTGGTTCGGGTCGTTCGGGGGGAGTTTCGGGGGGTAAGGAGGGGGGTGCGAGGCGGGTGGAGAGGGGTCAGTGCACGGCGGGGGTGCGGACCTCGACGCTCAGCGTCGACTCCACGTACCGGGCCGCGGCGAGCAGTCCCATGTCGGTGCCGAGCGGGGACGACAGCTGAAGCCCGATCGGAAGGCCGTCCGCGCTCCAGCCGCAGGGCAGCACCAGCGCCGGCGCTCCGGTGAGGTTCTGGATGCCGGTGAACAGTCCCTCCGCGGCGCCCTCCGGGGTGTCGACCGGAGGCGTGGTGACCGGCGCGACGAAGGGCGCGGCGGGAGTCAGCAGGACGTCGATCCCGGCGTAGACCTCGGCCGCGGCGGGCAGCAGCCGCTCCCGTGCGGCAAGGGCCCTGCGGTAGTCGGCCTCGCTCACCTCGGAGGCGGAGCGCACCAGCCGCAGGGTCTCCGGGCCGTAGTGGCCGGGGTCGGCCGTCGCCCGCTCGCCGTGGACCTGCCAGGCCTCGAACAGCAGGATGTCGGAGAACGTCTCCTCCAGCTCGCCGAAGGCGGAGCCGTCGACCTCGACGATCGAACAGCCGGCGTCGCGCAGAACGCCGATCGCGTCGCGCACCGCGGTCGCCACGTCCGGCTCGACCTCGGCGCGTTCGAGCTGGCCGGGGATGACACCGATCCGCAGCGCCGTACGGCTCGCGGTCTCCGGCACGGCGCCCGTCAGAGCCGAGAAGACCTCGGTCGTGACCTGGACATCGCGGGCGAGGAGGCCCACATGATCAAGCGTCGGCGCGAGTGCCTCGACACCGTCCAGGGGCAGCGCGCCGTAGCTCGGCTTGAACCCGACGGTGGCGCAGTAATGCGCCGGGAGCCGGATCGAGCCGCCGGTGTCCGTGCCCAGGGCGACCGCGCAGGCGCCGACGCCGACCAGGGCGGCCGAGCCGCCGCTGGACCCGCCGGCGGTCCGCTTGGGGTTGTAGGGGTTCATCGCCTCGGGCACGTCCGGGTGGGTCGCGCCGGCCGCGTACTCGAGCAGCGAGGTGGCCGCGAAGACGTCCGCCCCGGTGGCGCGCAGCGTCGCGATGATCGGGGCGTCGGCCGCGGCCGGTTCGGCGCGCATCGCCTGGGGATTGCCGTTGCCGCGCGGGTGGCCGGCGATGTCGATCAGGTCCTTGACCGCGATCTGCACACCGTGCAGCGGGCCGTCGGGCGCGCGCAGGGGCGCGTGGAACAGCGTGACCACGGCGTTCAGCGGTCGGCCGAGTCGTTCGGATCGCTCGTAGGCGGCGAGAAGCTCCAGGTTGGCCACCTCGCAGGTGCGCTCACCCCGCTCGATCGCCTTGATGAGCTCGCCCGTGTACGTCGTCAGCGGGCCTGCGAGATCGTTCAGCAGGTCGTCGACCTCGGTCTTGCGCTTGCGGACCATCAGGTCGCGGTAGATGCCGCTGTGGGACTTGGCGCTGTTCCGGTTGAAGGTGACCAGCCGGGCGAGCGAGCCTTCGAGGTCGTCGGGTTCGAACCCGTCGAATCCCTCCGGCTTCACCGGCGACTGTGCCAGCACCTCCCTGGCGATGCCGAGCATGAGAGGACGCCACTCCGGCGCCTCCAGGGAGTCGGCGATCGACAGGTCGGAGACCGCGCCGGCGTAGAGCATCGCGCCGTAGGCCTCCTTGCCCCAGAGGAATCCCATGATGTTGTCGGTGGCCACGGCGTAGGGGAGGGCCTCGACGAGTTCGCGCACTCGCGGTGTGATCTCGTTGCCGGTCGACTCGCCGACGCGGAACGTGCCGATGTTGCCCTGCATGATGCGCCCGGGGGCCAGCACGTCCGCGCCGAAGTTCACGAAGCTCACGAGGAGCCGATCAGCGCCGACCGCGGCCGAGAGCGTGTCGGCGGTCAGGCCGTTCTGGAAGCTGACCAGGTAGCCGTCGGGGGCCAGCCGATCACGGACGATTTCGGCGGCCTGGGCGGTGTGATGGCTCTTGACGGCGATCGCGACACGGTCCAGGCGGTCCGGCAGATCCTCGGGTGTGACCGCTCGCGCGGCCACGGTGAAGTTCTCGACCGGCCCCTCGATGGTCAGTCCTTCTCGGTTGATCGCCTCGACGTGTGCCGGGTCGGCGTCGCAGAACAGCACGTCGTGTCCGGCGCGGATCAGATGCGCGCCGATCGTTCCGCCGATCGCGCCCGCACCGATGATGGTCAATTGCATGAGAGATCCGCCTGGTTTGGTAGCGCTTGGGTAGCTTTGCCGTCGGACACTACCTGAACCGATTTGAATGCTCTAGTCTGCATCTGCTGGTGAACTCGGGACGGCGACCTTACGTATGACAGCTTATCTGCACGTAACCTTTGCGAAACGTAGCGATGCTCGAATGCGTCACAGCCGGACCGATCCGCGCTTCTGAGCGGATCCCCTCGGGCCTCTCCGAACCGTCTGACCTACAGAGCACGACCGCGAAACCCATGAAGGATAGGCATGTCTGACCAGAGCCATGACGCGTTGAACCCGGCCTCCCGCATCCCCGACGGCATCAGGGTCCCCGCGATCAGCAGACGCCGGCTGCTCCAGCTGAGCGCCCTCGGCGTGGGAGCCTTCTCCGTCGCGCCGCTGCTGGCCGCCTGCGGGGCCGACTCGACCTCCACGCAGGCCGCCTCCTCGGGCGGGGCGGCCAAGAAGGGAGGCGACCTCGTCATCGTCCGCGACCACGACGCGGTGAACATGGACAAGACGACGGTGTTCAGCAACGGCTCGATCTGGGTCTACAACCAGATGTACGAGCCGCTGGTGGCCATGACGGACGACGGCCAGGGGGTGAAGCCCTGGCTCGCGGAGAGCTACGAGATGTCGGCGGACAACCTCTCCTGCACGCTGAAGCTCAGGAAAGACGTGAAGTTCCACAACGGCCAGCCGATGACTTCGGCCGACGTGAAGTTCTCCATCGACGAGTCGAGCAAGACCAAGGGCGGATGGGAGTTCATCAACTCCGCGATCAAGGAGGTGACCACGCCGGACGACTACACCGTCGTGGTGACCACCAAGTATCCGTGGGCGCCGCTGCTGGCCGACCTGAGCTGCCCGAACAACGGCATCATCCCCAAGGACTACGCGGGCAAGACCAAGGACGAGTTCTACGCCGCCCCGATCGCGACCGGCCCGTTCGTGTGGGGCACCTGGCAGAAGGGCAGCGCCCTCACCCTGAAGAAGAACCCGTCCTACTGGCAGGCGGGCAAGCCGTACCTGGACTCGGTCACCTGGAAGGTGGTCGCGGACAGCAACGCCCGCGCGATCCAGCTGCAGGGCGGGCAGGCGCACATCAACGAGGCTCCGCCGTTCTCCAGCCTCACCCAGCTCAAGAGCACGCCGAACCTGAAGGTCGACCTGTTCCCGTCCACCAGGACGGACTACATCATGATGAACAACACCAAGAAGCCGTTCGACGACATCCACGTGCGCCGCGCCATCTCCTACGCCATCGACCGGGAGTCGCTGGTCAAGAGCGTCCTGTTCGGCAACGGCACCGTGGCGAACTCGTTCATGATGCCGTCCACGCCGTACTACGACAAGGACGCGCCGGGCCTGCAGTACGACATGGCCAAGGCCAAGGAAGAGCTGGCCCAGTCGAGCGTGCCGCAGGGCTTCAAGACCACCTGGCTGGCCATGTCCGGCGACGCGGTGGACGCGTCGATCGCGCAGATCCTGCAGGCGTCCCTGAAAGAGCTCGGCATCACCATGGACATCCAGAACGTGGACCCGAGCGCGCAGCACGACCTGACGGGCAAGCTGCAGTTCGAGATCGCGCACTCGTACTGGACGATGGACCTCGCCGACCCCGACGAGCTGGCGCAGTTCGCGCTCGACCCGACGACGGGCGGGCACTCCTTCAACACCGGGTTCGACGACAAGGAGATCATCGAGCTGGTGCACCAGGCGCAGAAGGAGTTCGACAAGACCAAGCGCCAGGCGCTGTACAGCCAGCTCCAGGTGAAGGCCGCCGAGTCCGCGTTCATGGCGTTCCTGTTCTACACGCCGTTCCCGTACGCGAGCAGCAGCAGCGTGAAGGGCTTCAAGGTCCTGCCCACCGGCTCCTACCACATGGAAGACGTCTCGCTCTGATCCGGAGAACGGCGACCGAATCCATGGAACGGCAGAGTCGATGAAGTATCTGGTCTACATTCTCAAACGGCTGGTGTCCCTGATCCCCGTTTTGCTGGGGATCTCGTTCATCGTGTTCTTCCTCATCCGCCTGATACCAGGGGATCCGGCGGCCACGTTGCTCGGGTCGCACGCCACTCCGGCTGCGATCAACGAACTGCGCACCCAGCTGGGGCTCACCGAGCCGGTGTGGAAGCAGTACCTGACGTTTCTCGGCCACCTGCTGCAGGGCAACCTCGGTTACTCCTACGTGTACAACAGCCCGACCGTGGATCTGATCAAGGTCAGCCTGCCGGTGACGATCTGGCTGCTGGTGGCGGGCACCGTCTTCACGCTCCTGATCGCCGTGCCGCTGGCCGTCCTGGCCGCGGCACGGCGCAACGGGATCGCCGACAACATCATCCGTGCGGTGCCGGTCGTGGGACTGGGACTGCCGGCGTTCTGGCTCGGCATCATGCTGATCCTGGTCTTCGGGCTGAAACTGGGCTGGTTCCCGGTCGCCGGATACGGCGTCAGCATCGCCGACCATCTGCGCGGGATCGTGCTGCCGGGTATCACGATCGCCCTGACCCTCTCGCCGATCCTGATCCGCAGCCTGCGGGCCAGCATGATCGACGTGCTGAGCAGCGACTACATCGTGACGGCTCGTGCCAAGGGGATCAGCACCTCACGGGTGGTGCTCGGCCATGCCCTGCGCAACGCCGCGGTCTCGTCGGTCACGGTGCTCGGCGTGAACATCGCCTATCTCACCGGATCGACGCTCGTGGTCGAACGCGTCTTCTCGCTGCCCGGCATCGGACAGCAGATGATCAATTCCATTCTCGGAAGGGATTTCCCCACCGTGCAGGGAATCACGCTTACTTTCGCGATCATGGTGGTGGTCGTGAACCTGTTGACCGACGTGACGCACGCCGCTCTCGACCCCCGGGTCAAGCTCACATGAGCGCGGCGACGAGTATCGGTCCCGCTCTGCCGGCGGTCACCGGCACGCCCCGGCGCAGACGCGGGCGGTGGAACGTTCCCCTGGTGGCGGGGCTGACGCTGTTCGCCCTCATCGTGCTGTGCGCGGTCTGCGCGCCCCTGCTGACGAGCTACGACCCGATCAAGCAGAACCTCACGGACGCGTTTCTCGCACCCGGCGCGAAGGGCCACCTTCTCGGCACCGACGCGTTCGGGCGCGACGTGTTCTCCAGGTTGCTCTACGGCGCGCGCGTCGACCTCAGGGTCGGCGTGCTGGCGGTCATCTCACCGTTCGTGATCGGCAGCCTGCTCGGCCTGATCGCGGGTTGGTTCGGCGGGTGGGTCGACGCCGTCATCAGCCGCATCGTCGACATGGTGATCGCCTTCCCCTTCCTGGTGCTGGTGATCGCGCTGGTGTTCGCGATGGGCCCCGGTACGACGAGCATCTACACGGCGATCACGCTGGTCGGCTGGGTGGCGTACTGCCGCATCGTGCGCGGCCAGGTGCTGATCGCCAAGGAGCAGGAGTACGCGATGGCGGCCAGGGCCAGCGGCCTGCCGACCTGGCGGATCCTGCTGCGGCACCTCCTGCCCAACGTCGTCCTGCAGGCGTTCGTCTTCTCGATGAGCGACATCGTGCTGACCCTGCTGGCGATCGTGACCTTGGGCTTCCTCGGCCTCGGGGTGCCGCCGCCCACCCCCGACTGGGGAACGATGATCCAGGAAGGTCAGCAGTTCATCTTGGATAAGTGGTACATGTCCACGATTCCCGGCCTGGCGGTCGTTCTGACCGGTCTGGCACTGGCGCTGATCGCGGACGGCATCGTGGAGAAGGCGAACAAATGACGGCGCCATTGCTAGAGGTCCGCGACCTGCACGTGGACATCCCGATGCCGCATGGACGGTTGCACGCGGTCCGCGGGGTGTCGCTCTCGGTCGGCGTCGCGGAGTCGGTCGGGCTGGTGGGTGAATCGGGCTCGGGCAAAAGCCTGACGCTGCGCGCGCTGCTCGGACTGCTGCCGCGTCCGGCCAGGATCGTCTCCGGATCGGTGCTCATCGACGGCGAGGACGTCACCGGGTTGCCGGCCAAGCAGCTGCACCGCCGGTTGACCGACACGATGGGCATGGTCTTCCAGGACGCCCTGACGGCGCTGAACCCGGTCATGCGCGTCGGC
This sequence comes from Streptosporangium subroseum, assembly GCF_900188345.1. Lineage (GTDB taxonomy): Bacteria > Actinomycetota > Actinomycetes > Streptosporangiales > Streptosporangiaceae > Streptosporangium > Streptosporangium subroseum. The sequence continues at coordinate 8,677 of NZ_FZOD01000076.1, forward strand.
GACCAGATCGCCGAGGCGCCCCTGCGCAAGCTGGGCAAGTCGCGCAGCGAGGCGAAGGCCGTGGCGATCGACCTCATGACGGAGGTCGGCATCCCCGATCCCGAGCGCCGTTACCAGCTGTATCCCCACGAACTGTCCGGCGGGATGCGCCAGCGAATCTGCATCGCGATCGCGCTGTCGACCAAGCCGCGGCTGATCCTCGCCGACGAGCCGACCACCGCGCTCGACGTGACGATCCAGGCTCAGGTCCTCGGCGTGCTGCGCCGGCTCAAGCAGGATGAGAACGTCGGGCTTCTGCTGGTGAGTCATGACCTCGCCGTGGTCAGTCAGACCTGTTCGCGGCTCTACGTCATGTACGCCGGCAAGGTCGTGGAGTCGGGCACCCTGCTCGACCTGATCACCGCGCCCAAGCACCCGTACACGTTCTCGTTGCTGCGGTCGGTGCCCGATCCGGGGCATCGTGTCGCCCGGCTGCTGACGATCCACGGGCAACCGCCCGACCTCACCGACGCCATCGTCGGATGTTCCTTCGCCGCCCGGTGCCCGTTCGCGGAAGAGCGCTGCCGCCAGGAGGAACCGGTGCTGGAACCCGTCGGATCGGCGCCGGGTACGGTGATCCGCAAGAGCGCCTGCCTGCGCGTCGACACCGCGGAGCGGTGGACCGCGATGGTCTCGGAGGAAACGGTGGGTCAGCAGTGATGGCGGGAAACGAGATCCTCACGGTCGAAGGCCTGGCCCGGCACTTCACCCCTCCCGTGTCGGTCACCGACCGGCTCTTCGGCAAGAAGCCGGTGGTGAACCGCGCCGTCGACGGCGTGGACCTCGTCCTGCACAAGGGGGAGACGCTCGGGCTGGTCGGCGAGTCGGGCTGTGGCAAGTCCACGCTGGCGCGCTCCATCGTCGGTCTGTACGGTCTCACCGCCGGCGCGATCCGCTATGACGGCGAGCTCGTGCAGGCGAAGCGGACACGTGCCCAGCGGCTCGCCATACAGATGGTGTTCCAGGATCCGTTCAGCTCGCTCAACCCCCGGATGACCGTCGAGCAGACGCTGTCGGAGCTGCTCCGGTTCCACAAACTGGTCCCGCGGAACAAGGTGGGCGAGCGCAACCGGGAGCTGATGGACCTGGTCGGCCTGCCCGAGCGGGCCCTGAAGCAGCGGCCGCGGCAGTTCTCCGGCGGGCAGCGCCAGCGGGTGGGCATCGCCCGCGCGCTGGCGCTCGAGCCGACGGTGCTGATCGCCGACGAACCGGTGTCGGCGCTCGACGTCTCGGTGCAGGCCAACATCATCAATCTGCTCACCGATCTCCAGGAAAGACTCCACCTGTCGGTCATCTTCGTCTCGCACAACATGGCGGTCGTGCGGCAGATCAGCGACCGGACCGCGGTGATGTACCGGGGCCGCATCGTCGAGACCGGTGAGACCGAGACCCTTTTCGACGACCCCGTCCATCCGTACACCAAGCTGCTCATCAGCTCGGTCCCGCGGCTCGCCGAAGCCGGCGACGTCGTCGAGCCGGATGCGGTGGCCGCCGAGAGCGGCGTCGAAGCGGCCGGCGAGAACCCGATGCTGGCGGAGATCATCGGGTCGGCGGCACGCGGCGGAACCAGCCCGTGCCGCTACGCGGACCGTTGTCCGGCCGTCGTCGCCGCGTGCGCCGTCGAGCCGTCCCTGATAGTCGATCCACGTGACAGCGGCCGGTCGGCCGCCTGCGTCCACGTGGCCGAACGCAAAGGAGTGGTCGCGTGAGCGGCGCCATCGTCATCGGCAGCGAGCGTAGCGAGGCGGGTCTTCCCGCGGCGATGGAGATCCTCGCCCGCGGGGGTTCCGCCCTGGACGCCGTCGAGGCGGGGTTACGACGGTGCGAGGACAACCTGGACGACCACTACGTCGGGACCGGCGGACTGCCGAACGCGCAGGGCGTGGTGGAGCTCGACGCGTCGCTGATGATCGGTTCGAGCAGGGCCTTCGGCGCGGTGGGAGCGGTGAAGGGTTTTCCCAATCCCATCTCGATCGCGCGGGCCGTGCTGGAACGACTGCCGCAGCACAACCTGCTCGTCGGCCCGGGAGCCGAGTTGTTCGCCGAGGAGAACGGTTTCGAACGGGCGGAACTGCTGACGGAGGAGTCCAGGAAGCTGTTCCTGGCGGCCCTGCAACCGTCGGACGAGTCCGTCGAGGGCGAGCGGACCGCGGCCCAGGCCGGTGACGAGCTGTACAGGAAGACCGCGCTGGACCTGGTCAACCACTTCGCCCCGCACGACGGGCCGTGGGGGACCATCAACATCCTGGCCCTGGACGCCTCGGGCGAACTGGTCGTGGGCGTGTCCACCAGCGGCTATCCCTGGAAGTATCCGGGAAGGGTGGGGGACTCGGCTCTTCCCGGCGCGGGCAACTACGCCGACGTGCGTTACGGAGGCGCGGCCTGCACCGGCCGCGGGGAGCTGAGCATGCGCGCCCTCGGAGCCCGCGGCATCGTCGCCGACCTGGCACGCGGGCTCGACCCCGCCGAGGCGTGCCTGGCGATGCTGACCGACGCGGCGACCCTGCCGGACGAATACCGCGCCGAACTGCGCTGCCTGGCCCTCACCCCGGACGGGCGGCACGGCGCGGCGGCGGGCCAGAGCGGTTCCGTCTACGTGGTGATGACCGAGTCCTCGACCGAGCCCGAGTTCCATCCGAGGAGCATGCTGTGAAGGTCTACATCTCCTCCGACATGGAGGGCACCGCCGGCGTCGTCGACTGGGACCAGTGCGTCATCGGCGGGTCGCAGTACCCGTACTACACCGAGCTGCTGACCGGTGAGATCAACGCCGCCATCGAAGGCGCGATGCAGGCCGGCGCCACCGAGTTCCTGGTCAACGACGCGCATTCGAAGATGGCCAACCTGAAGCCGGACGCGCTCGCCGGGCGGGCCGGTTATCTGTCCGGCCGGTACAAGCCGATGTACATGATGCAGGGGCTCGACGCGAGCTTCGACGCGATCTTCCTGGTGTCCTATCACGGCTCGATGGGCAGCAAGGGCTCGGTTCTGTCGCACACCTACTTCCCGCTCGCGTTCGCCGAGGTCACCGTCAACGGCGTCGTCGCGGGTGAGGCCGGCATCAACTCCCTGGTGTCCGCCGCCTACCAGGTGCCGATCGTGCTGGTCACCGGCGACGCGACGACCGCCGAGGAGACCGAGCGGTTCTGCCCGGGCATCAAGGCCGCGGTCGTGAAGAGGTCGGTCTCCCGGTTCTCCGCGGAGTCGTTGCACCCGGCGGCGGCCAGGGACCTGATCCGTGAGCAGGCCCGATCCGCCATCGAGGACCTCTCCAGCGCGAGGCAGACGGCTGTCAGCCTCCCCGCCACCCTGGGCATCTCCTTCCGCAGCAGCGACTACTGCGAGCTGGCATGCAGGGTCGCCGGGGTCGAGCGAACGGGTGACCTGTCGGCCACCATCACCGGCGACGATCCGCTGCGGATCTATCAGACATTCATCACCGTCGTCCTGCTGTGCCGAGGTCTTGTCGAATGAAAATCATTGAAGTTCTCACCCAACCGGTTCGCACCGGATTCTTCGCCGACGACCAGGCGGCGATCAGGGCAGGTGCCGAACACGACGGGTTCGCCTACGCGGGCAGTCCCGTCACTCCGGGTTTCTCGGCGATCCGGCAGGCCGGTGAGGCGTTGTCGGTGATGCTGCTGCTCGAAGACGGCTCTGTCGCCTACGGTGACTGCGCCGCGGTGCAGTACAGCGGCGCCGGTGGTCGCGACCCGCTTTTCAGCGCGGAGGCGGCTCGCCGCGACGTCGAGGAATACCTGACGCCGTTGCTGGTCGGCGCCGAACTCGGCTCGTTCCGCGAGCTGGCCGGGCGGGTGGACGCCTGCCATGGCGCCTCCGGCCCGCTGCACACGGCCATCCGGTACGGCGTGACCCAGGCGGTGCTCGACGCGGTCGCGCAGAGCCGGCGGCTCACGATGGCCGAGGTCGTGCGGGACGAATACTCGACCGGGGTGGACCTCAAGCCGGTGCCGATGTTCGCGCAGACCGGCGACGACCGGTACGGCAACGCGGAGAAGATGATCCTCAAACAGGTGGACGTGCTTCCGCACGGCCTGTTCAACAACGACGCCAAGCTGGGAGACCGGGGAGAGCTTCTCGAGGACTATCTGCGGTGGCTGGTGGCCAGGATCGGTCAGCTGCGCCCTGACAGCGCGTACGTCCCCAGGCTGCATTTCGACACCTACGGCACCGTGGGGCGGGCCTTCGGCGGTGACGTCGACGCGGTCGCCGGTTACCTCGCCCGTCTCGGAGAGATCGCCGGCCTGTACGAGCTGGTCGTCGAGCATCCGATCGACGCCGGGGGCCGGGAGGCCCAGATCGAGACCTACGTGCGCCTGCGGACCGCCCTCCGGCGGACGGGCTCGCGGGTGAAGATCGCCGTCGACGAGTGGTGCAACACCCTTGAGGACATCGAGATGTTCGTCGACCGGGGCGCCGCCGACGTGATCCACGTCAAGACGCCGGACCTCGGCGGGGTCAACAACATCATCGAGGCGCTGCTGCTGGTCCGCGACCGGGGTCTCGTCGCGTACTGCGGAGGAACATGTAACGAGACGGACCGCTCGGCGCAGGTCAGCGCCAACGTGGCCATGGCGTGCGCGGCCGGGCAGGTGCTCGCCAAGCCCGGCATGGGAGTGGACGAAGGACTGATGATCGTGGGGAACGAGATGGCACGGGTGGCGGCGATCGCGGCGGCACGCCGGCCCAGGGAGATGGTGCTGCCGTGACGCCGTTGTCGGATGTCCGGATCATCGCGATCGAGCAGTATGGTGCCGGGCCGTTCGGCAGCGTGCACCTGGCGGACCTCGGCGCCGAGGTCATCAAGATCGAGGATCCCTCGACAGGCGGGGACGTCGGGCGTTACGTGGTTCCCGAACAGCACGGCGAGGACAGCCTGTTCTTCGAGACGTTCAACCGCAACAAGCGGAGCCTCGGCCTCGACATCTCCACCCCGGAGGGTCGTGCCGTGTTCGAGGACCTGGTGAGGGTCAGCGACGTGGTGCACTCAAACCTGCGGGGGGACGTCCCCGCCAAGCTGAGGATCCGCTACGACGACCTCAAACACCTCAACCCCGCGATCGTGTGCAGCTCGCTCAGCGGCTTCGGGATGACGGGGCCGCGCAGCGCGGAGCCCGGATACGACTACGTGCTGCAGGGCATGGCCGGCTGGATGGACATCACCGGCGAGCCCGGTGGACCGCCCACAAAATCCGGCCTCTCACTGGTGGACTATTCGGGCGGGCTGGTGGCGGCGGCGTCGATTCTGGCCGCACTGCACGCCGCGCGGCGCGACGGTGTCGGCGCCGACTGCGACATCAGCCTGTTCGACACGGCGATCTCGATGCTGACCTATCCGGCCGCCTGGCAGCTCAACGGCGACTTCGAGCCCAAGCGGACCCGCCATTCGGCTCACCCGTCGCTCGTTCCCTTCCAGGCCTTCCCCACGGGGGACGGCTGGCTGGTGGTGGCCTGCCCGAAGGAGAAGTTCTTCCGGCGGCTCGCCGAGACGCTCGGGCATCCGGAGTGGCCGGACGACCCCCGATACCGCGACTTCGCCGCCCGCAGGGAGAACGCCGCGACCCTGCTGGCCGAGCTGGAGGCGGTGTTCGCCTCCGGCACGAGCGAGCACTGGCTGGGCCTCCTCCGGGCGGCCGGGGTGCCGTGCGGGCCCGTGAACACCGTGGCGCAGGCCCTGCGGGACCCGCACACGATCGCCCGGGGCATGGTCGTCGAGACCGAACATCCCTATTTCGGAACCGTGCGGCAGGTGGCGAGCCCGCTGCGGGTGGGTTCGGACGAGCGCAGTTACAGACGCGGTCCCCGACGCGACGAGGACGCCGACTACGTCCTCACCGAGGTGCTCGGTTACGACGCGGAGCGCATCAAGCGGCTGCGTGAGGGGGAGGGTTGAGATGACCGTACGCGAGGGATGGCAGGGCCGTTACTTCGAGGACTTCGAGGTCGGTGACGTGTACCGGCACGGGCTCGGGCGCACGGTCACGCAGGCGGACAACATCTGGTTCACCCTGCTCACGCAGAACACCGCCCGGGTCCACTTCGACGCGCACTACGCGGCGCAGACCGAGTTCGGGCGGCCGCTCGTCAACTCCGCCTTCACAATCGCGCTCGTGACCGGGCAGTCCGTCAACGACGTCTCCTACAACGTGATGGCGAACCTGGGCTGGGACGAGGTGCGACTGCCGAACCCCCTGTTCGAGGGCGACACGGTCTACTCGTCGTCCGAGGTGCTCACGCTCAGGGAGTCGCGTTCCCGGCCGGAGGTCGGAATCGTCACCGTGCGGACCACGGGCACCAATCAGGACGGGACGGTCGTCATCACCTTCAGCCGGACGGTGATGGTCTACCGGCGAGGCTTCGGACCCGTACAGGGACCGATGACCGGCGGATGACCGCCGGTCGGTCCGGACCTCTCAGGCCGGGTCGCCCTCTCGGGCCAGGTCGCCGGAGTGGTCCGACAGCAACTCGGCCACCAGGTTCTTCGGCCCGATCTCCACCAGGCTCAGCGACGTCTCGGTACGTTGCACGCCCTCGATCTGCCAGATGCGTTCCATGAGCAGCTGCCGCAGATGCAGGTGATCACGGACCCGGAGCCGGGCGAGCAGGTCGATCGCGCCGGTGACGATGTCGAGCCCCTCCAACTCGGGGATGAGGGCGAGCTTGTCGACGAGGTCCCTCTGCTGGTAGCCCTGAACGGCGGTGATCGTCAGATACACCGTCATGGGGAAACCCGCCGCGCTCCAGTCCAGGTGGACGCCGTACCCACGGATCACCCCGAGGCGTTCCAGGCGTGCGATGCGCTCTCCGACCGCGGGGGCGGACATCCCCAGCTCACGGGCCAGCGCCCGTTGGGAGCGCCGGGAGTCCTTGCTGAGCAACACGAGTATCTGCCTGTCCACGTCGTCGAGCGGGACCGGCGGCGACTGCGCCGGCATGGCCAGATCTCGCAGCGGAGCGGTCGAGGAGTTGGGTGTGGCGGCGCGGCGGCGTGGGGGCATGGTGGGAAGGCTACCGGGCCGGATGCGTCGAAAGCGTACTTCAACCCGAAGTCACCCATATGGGGAACACCACAGTGCAAAAGTCCTCGGTCGGCTGCCCTGGGTGAGGACCGTTCGCAGGGTGACGGTTGAGTGATCAAATACAACAAAGAGGTACGGACTGGCAATTAGCGGGCGAATGGATAGTATTGGCTCGGATCTCCTTACGGATGACTATTTCGTGGGTCGAGTTGGGTTTCACTTAGCGCGCCGCCGACGCGGACGGTGCGTGAATCACCAGAACGGAGCGTGAGGGCCGGTGCGGGTCTTCGACAGCAACTGGATGCAGATCGCCGACTATCTCGAACGCGACGATCGCATCGTGCTTCCGATCGGCTCGACGGAGCAGCACGCGTACCTCTCGCTGGGAACGGACGCGCTGCTGGCCGAGCGGGTGTCGGTGGAGGCGGCGGAGCCACTCGGCGTGCCGGTCCTGCCGGTCCTGCCGTTCGGCATGGCGCCGTACTTCACCGAGTACCCGGGCAGCATGAGCCTGCGGATCAGCACCTACATCGAGGTGATGCGCGACCTGCTGGACGGCCTGGCCTCCCAGGGATTCCGGCGCATCGCGGTGGTCAACGGCCACGGGGGGAACTCACCCATCGCCGGCCTCATCCGCGAATGGGTCTGCCGGCCGCGGGAGCACCGGGTGCAGGTCCTGTTCCACAGCTGGTACAACGCGCCGAAGACGGCGGAGGCCGCCTCCCGGTTCGACGACGACCAGTTCCACGGCTCCTGGCTGGAGAACTTCGCCTGGACCAGGGTCGCCGGAGTCGAGATCCCCAGTGGCAGCGCACCGGTCATCCCGCGGTCGATGGCGAACGACGTGACCGCGCGGGAGATGAAGGAGCTCTCTCCAGACGGAAGCCTGGGCGGGGCCTACCAACGCAGTGATGAAGACATGCAGATCGTCTGGGACGCCGGCGTGGCCGAGGTCCGCGAGCTGCTCGAGAAGGGATGGCTCGACCAGTGACAACAGGTAACGGCAGGACCGCCGTGGTCACCGGCACGGCACACGGGATCGGGGCGGCCATCGCGGCCGCACTCGAGGCGGACGGGATCCGGGTGCACGGCGTCGACAAGGACACCGTGGACGTGACCGACTCGTCCGCGGTCAACGCCTTCTTCGCCGAGATCGGTGACGTCGACGTCCTGGTCAACAACGCGGGCGGCGTCGTCGGCCAGGTGCACCACCCGATCGAGGAGATCACCGACGAGGGCTGGGCCGCCGTGGTCGCGGCCAACCTGACCAGCACCTTCCTGTGCACCAGGGCGGCGGTGCCGGGCATGAAACGGCGAGGCTCGGGCCGCATCGTCAACATCTCGTCCGGCGCGGGCCGCAGCGTCAGCCTCACCGGCATCCAGGCCTACGCCAGCTCGAAGGCCGGGCAGATCGGCTTCACCCGCCAGATGGCTCACGAGCTGGGCCGGTTCGGCGTCACGGTCAACTGCATCGCGCCGGGGTTCGTACTGTCCAACCCCTCGACCATCAAGCAGTGGGAGAGCTACGGCGAGCAGGGCCAGGCCGAGCTCGTCGAGGGCATCGCGGTACGCCGGCTCGGCGCGGCCGAGGACATCGCCCACGGTGTCCGGTTCTTCGTCTCCGAGGCCTCGTCCTGGATCACCGGTCAGACTCTCTCGATTGATGGCGGACATGCTCTCTTTTAATTCGACCGACGCCGAGTATCTCGAAGAGCTCGCCGGTTACGTCGCGGTGCCCAGCGTGAGCCGGGACGCGACCGAGGAAACCATGCGGTCCGCCGCCGAATGGCTCGCGGCCCAGCTGTCCTTCGCGGGCGCCCGTGTCGTCGCGACGGAGGGTCACCCGCTGGTACGGGGCGAGTGGCTCGGGGCGCCCGGCGCTCCCACCATCCTCGTCTACGGCCATTACGACGTGCAGCCGACGGGAGACCTCGCCGAGTGGCACACTCCGCCCTTCGAGCTCGTCGTCGACGGCGACGTGATCCGTGGACGCGGGGTCACCGACGACAAGGGCCCGGTCTTCATCGTGCTCAAGGTGGCGCAGGCGTTCATCGAGCAGGAGGGCGCGCTGCCGTTGAACATCAAGTTCCTCCTCGAAGGAGAGGAGGAGATCGGCAGCCCCCACCTTCCGGCCTACGTGCGTGAGCACGCGGACGAACTCGCGGCCGACCTGGTGATCTCCGCCGACGGAGCGATGTGGCGCCCGAGCGAGCCGTCGCTGTCGATCGCCTCCAAGGGCCTGGTGACCCTGGACATCGAGGTCACCGGAGCGGACGCGGACCTGCACTCCGGACGGTTCGGCGGCACGGTGGCCAACCCCGTGCACGCCCTGAGCGAGATCCTGGCCGGACTGCACACGGCCGACGGGCGGGTCGCGGCCGACGGCTTCTACGACGGGATACCCGAGCTGAGCGACGAGCGCCGTGCCGACATCGCGGCGGTGCCCTTCGACGAGGACCGCTACCGGGAGGGCCTCGGCCTCGACGAGGTCTTCGGCGAAGCCGGCTACAGCACGCTGGAACGGCTGTGGGAGCGTCCCACGCTCGAGATCAACGGGCTCCGGGCCGGCGGCAAGTACACCGTCATCCCGCACATCGCGACCGGTCACATCTCCTGCCGGCTGGTACCGGGCCAGCGCCCGGAACGGGTCCTGGCGGCGATCACCGACCACGTGCTCGCGCAGAAGATCCCCGGCGTCCGCGTCGCGGTGCGCCCCGACGAGGCCGGCGTGCCCGCGTACACGATCCCCGCCGACCACCCGGCGATCCGGGCGGCGAGCGCGGCGCTCGAACATGTCTACCCGGGCCAGGACGTCCTGCTGGCGGTCATCGCCGGGACGCTGCCGGCCACGGCGCTGTTCGAGGAGGTGCTGGGCGCCAAGACGCTCTTCTTCTCCTTCTCCACGGCGGACGAGAACCTGCACGCGCCGAACGAGTTCATGCGCATCTCCCGCCTGCGCGAGGGCATGCGCGCCTGGGAACAGCTGTGGCGGCTGCTCGCCGACGGACCGCACCGGCTGGCTCCGGTCCGCGGCGGCGGGGCCGCGTGATGACCGGCGAGCCGTACCGGTCCTACGGTTACCTCACCCCGGGCGTCGACCTTCCCGTTTTCGAGCTGGCCCCGGAGTTCGACCGTGTTCCGCCGTACGCCGACGGGCTCGGCGCGGAGGATCGGTCGCGGGCGGAGCGGCTGCTGCGCGACAACATCGTCGTCAGCCTGCACGACCACCCGGTGCGGTTCCCCGACGACATGCGGCAGACCCCGGAGTACAACCGGACGGGACGCCAGCACACGGCGTTCGCCGGGCTCGCCGCCTCCGGCATGACCGTGGTGTTCGACAACATGATGGACGGCACCGCCTGCGTCACCGGCAACGCGCCGTGGCGGTGGCTGGACATCATCACCGACCTCGGCATGCGGCAGGCCGACATCGCGCACCAGAGCGACGTCGTCGTGATCCGGACGCTGGCCGACATCCACGACGCCCACCGGGCGGGCAAGGTGGGGCTGCTGTTCGGCCTGGAGGCCGCGACGCCGATCGAGAACGAGATCGACCGGCTCGACGTGCTGTACGGCCTCGGCCTGCGGCAGATCGGCATCGCCTACTCCGACGCGAACGCGCTCGGCAGCGGCCTGAACGAGACCGTCGACGGCGGCCTGACCGACTTCGGCAGGCGGGCGGTCGCCCGGATGAACCAGCTGGGCCTGGCCGTCGACATCTCGCACTCCTCCGACCGGACCGGCATCGACACCTGCTCCGTCAGCGAGCGCCCCGTCTTCATGACGCACGCCGGAGCGCGTGCGGTCTGGGACACCCCGCGGATGAAGTCCGACGACGTCCTGCGCGCGGTGGCCGAAACGGGCGGGGTGATCGGAATGTCCGCGGCGCCGCACACGACGCTGTCCCACGCCCATCCCCGGCACACCATCCTGTCGGTGATGGACCACTTCCGGTACTGCCTGGACCTGGTCGGCATCGAGCACGTCGCGTTCGGACCCGACACCCTCTACGGCGATCACGTCGGCCTGCACACCGTCTTCGGGCACCTGCTCAAGGTGGGGGCCGCCGCCCCCGGGGGTCCCTCCTTCGACAAGGTGGAGTACGTGGACGGGCTGGAGAACCCGACCGAGAACTTCGCCAACATCTGCGGATGGCTGGTGCGGGAAGGGTTCTCCGACAGCGAGATCGCCGCCGTGCTGGGCGGCAACATCCTGCGGGCACTCGAGCAGATCTGGGCCTAGTGATGAGTTGCGACAAGAAAGAGGACAACGATGTCCGTTGACGACCAGAGCTCGGCTCAGGCGACCGCAGAGCCGAACGAACAGCTCGCCCGGCTCAGCGCGGAGTTCTTCCAGGTAAAGCACACGGCCGACCCGTTCAGCGCCACGATGCTGGGCGTCTCGGGCTTCGACGGCCTGGTGCCCGATCCCAGCCGGGCCGGCTCCCAGGCCGATGCCGCGAAGATCTCCGACATCGAACGGCGGCTCCGGGACATCGACCCCGACGGCCTGAACCCGGCCGACCGGATCAACCACGCGGTGCTCGGCCGCCTCGCCTGGGGCGTGCGGTCCGACCTGGAGCACGCGCTGTGGGAGACGGGAGCGTCCGCCGACGGCTACTCCGCGCCGCAGGCGATGATGTTCATGTCACTCCCGGCCGCCTCCCTCACCGACGCGGCGGCCGTCGAGCAGTACATCCAGCGGCTGACCGCCCTGCCCCCGTTCCTCGACGCGATCCTCGACCGTTACCGGGAGGCCAAGGCGGACGGGCGGATCCCGACCCGCGTCGGGGTCGGCCAGGCGATGGACCAGCTCACCGGGCACCTGTCGCTGAGCCTGGCCGACGACACCCTGCTCGGCCTGCGGCTACCGGGAGACGTCGACCACGACCGGGTCAGGGCCCGCGCGTCCGACATCGTCTCCGAGTCCGTCCGTCCCGCCCTGCGGCGCCTGCTCGCCGGCATCGAGGACGAACTCCTGCCCGTGGCCCGCGCCGATGACCGGGTCGGCGTCCGGTTCGTCCCGGGTGGCGAGGAAGGGTACCGCGACGCGGTACGGCGGCACACCACCACCGATCTCAGCCCCGAGGAGATCCACCAGATAGGCCTGGACGCTCTCGCGGACCTGCGGCAGGAGTGGGCCGAGCTGGGCGGACGGGCGCTCGGCACGAGCGACGTGGCCGAGGTCATGTCCCGGCTGCGGGACGACCGTTCGCTGCGGTTCGGCGACGGCTCGCAGATCGTCGCCACGGTCGCCGACGCGCTGCGCCGCGCGGAGGAGGTCCGCGACAAGTGGTTCCCCGCGTACGACATCGCCGACTGCGTCATCGAGGAGATCAACCCGATCGAGGCGGGCAACGCGGCGCTCGCGCACTACCGGCCACCGGCGGGCGACGGGTCCCGTCCCGGCGCGCACTGCGTGCTCACGACCGACCCGCAGGAGCGGTTCGTCTACGAGTACGAGGCGCTGGCCTTCCACGAGAGCACGCCCGGCCATCACCTCCAGATCGCCTCCGCGCAGACGCTGACGGATCTGCCGGACTACCGGCGCTTCCTCGACGCCGAGGTATGCGGCTACGTCGAGGGCTGGGGCCTGTACAGCGAACGCCTGGCCGACGAGATGGGGCTGTACACCTCGGACATCTCCCGGTTGGGAATGCTCTCGTTCGACGCGCTGCGAGCCTGCCGCCTGGTGGTCGACACCGGCATGCACCACCTGGGCTGGTCGCGGCAGCAGGCCATGGAGTTCATGTGGGACAACACCGCGACCACGCGCGCCAACGTCCGCAATGAGATCGACCGCTACATCTCGTGGCCCGGTCAGGCGCTGGCGTACATGATCGGCCGCCGCGAGATCCGCCGCCTGCGCGCGGTGGCCGAGGACCGGCTCGGTGCCCGCTTCGACATCCGCGGCTTCCACGGCGCGGTTCTCGGCAACGGCGCCGTTCCGCTCGGCGTCCTCGACCAGATCGTCACCGGCTGGATCGACACCGCGTCCCTCTGACGTCCCTCTGAGAGGTCCCTCCGACCCTGAGGCCTGTCGGACACTCGCACACCCCCCCATCCCCCGTATGTCTCACGGCCCTCCGTCCCCCGCATGCTTCACCTGAATGAGGAGTGCACATGTTCGTAGAGATCAATGGAGCTCAGCTCAACGTCGAGGTCCTCGGCGACGAGGGCGCGCCGGTGCTGATCGCCCACCACGGCGGCGGAGGCATCGGCTCCCTCGCCGAGCCGAAGTCGACGTTCGGCCCGCTCGCCGACCTGTTCCGCGTCATCGTTTTCGACGCGCGCGGCTGTGGCCTGAGCGAGGCCGCGCCGCCCTACTCGCACGCCCAGTGGGCCGCGGACGTCGACGGGCTGCGCGAGTGGGCCGGCGCGGAGAAGATCGTGGTCACGGGCGGCTCCTACGGCGGGTTCATCGCCATGGAATACGCCATCGCCTATCCCGACCGGGTGAGCGCGATGATCCTGCGGGACACCTCACCGGACCGCGAGAACCTGACCTCCGCCATCGAGAGCGCGCGCACGCAGACCCGGGTGAAACTCAACTGGGAGAACTACGACCGCTACTGGAGCGGCAACATCCGCGACGACGCCGACCTGAAGGCCTGCTGGGCCGAGCTGATCCCGCTGTACGACTTCGAATACGACCCGGTGGCGGCCGCTGCGCGGGTGGAGGCCGGCATCTACCGCCACGAGGCGCACAACTGGTGCTTCCAGCACAACGCGCCGATCTATGACGTCAAGCCGCAGCTCCCCTCGATCACCTGCCCGACCCTGGTCACCGTGGGCCGCGTCGACTGGATCACCCCGGTGTCGTCGGCGGAGACGATCGCGTCGCTGATCCCGAACTCGAAGCTGGTCATCTTCGAGAAGTCCGGCCACTCCCCGCAGTTCGAGGAGGCCGAGCTGTTCCAGCAGACGATGCGCGACTTCCTCGCCGAGGCGCTGCCGGAACTCGGGACCGTCGCGCGATGATCACGCGGCGGACGCTGAGCGTCCCTGAGCTCGGTCCGGACGGACTCGACATACCGTATTTCGACATTCGCGGTCGCGGGGACGGGCCACAGCTCACGGTGCTCGCGGGCGTGCACGGAGCGGAGTACGCCTCGATCGCGGCCGTCCGCGAGTTCGTACGGAATCTCGATGACGGCGCCGTCTCGGGCCGGATCGTCGCCGTTCCGGTGGCGAACGTGCCGGGATTCTGGGCCAGAACCCCGTTCATCGTCCCCGCCGACGGCAAGAACCTGAACCGGAGCTTTCCCGGTGATCCGGACGGCACCTTCTCCGAGGTGCTCGCCCACCACCTGTTCACCTCGTTTGTCGCCGGCGCCGACTACGTGGTCGATCTGCACGCCGGTGACATACCCGAGGCGCTCGAGCCGTTCACGATCTTCGAGGAGTCCCCGGTCGAGGCGGCGTCGCTCGATCTCGCCGTGGCCTACGGCGCCGGGCACATCGTCCGGCAGGCCGCGGTGGCACGGACGGTGGCGGGCAGCACCTGCGCCGCCGCGGCGGACATCGGCATCCCGGCGATCATCGCGGAGGCCGGTCAGAACGGCCTGCTCGACCGGTCCGCGATCGACACGCACCTGGCCGGGCTGGGCAACATCGCCAGGTCCGTCGGTGTGCTCGACGGTGATCCGTGGCCGGTGCGCGACGCTCACCGGCATGAGGGATGGCACTGGCTGCGCACCGACCGGGCCGGCTGGTGGCAGCCCGCTGTGACGACGGGGGAATCGGTGCCGGCCGGTGGGCTGCTCGGAACCATGAGCGATGTGTGGGGCGACGTGTTCGCCGAGGTGCGCGCGCCCGAGGCCGGCACACCGCTGTTCCTGACGACCAGCCCCGCCGTGTCCGCCGACGGCCTGCTGCTCGGCCTCGCCCGCGCACCCCACAGCGGGCCGCGCTAGCGCACGTTCCTCTACGGGACGGTCGCCCGGTTGCGCCCGCAGAGCGTGCGGTCGTTCACCGAGGCCCTGACCGGCGCGTCGCCGGACGACCGTCCCCGGGGAATGCCTTCGGATCTGTCCGCGACCGCCTCCTGGGTGAGAGGCCGGGGACGACCGGTCAGCCTCGGTAGGGAGCGAGGAAGGGCTTGAGGGCGTCGATCACCTGCGTGGGATTCTCGTCCATCAGGAAGTGGCCGGCCTTCGGGATGAGCACGCTGCGCACGTTCTCGGCGACGGCTCGCATCTCCGTTTCCATGCCGGTGCCGACGGCGATCTCGCCCGCGATGGTCAGGACCGGCATCTTGAGCTTGGTCTTCCTGCGCTCGGTGTTCTGGGCGATGATCTCATCGATCGCCCGGTAGAACTCGAAGCTGCTCCGCAGCGCCTGGGGGCTCGACGTGAGCGCGTCGACGTACACCTGAACGGCCGTGGCCGGCATCGAGGTGGGAGTCGTGCCCTTGGTGGCGAACTGGTATCTGAAGTAGATGTCCTCCCGGCCCCGCACCAGCTGCTCGTTGATGCCCTCGAGGCGGTTGAACGGGAAGTGCCACAGCAGGCTGTTCAGCTGTCCCGGCAGGAACAGGGCCCCGGGTTCGGTGAGCCCGGGAGTGATCGTCTCCATCGCCACGTACCGCTCCACGGATTGTGGGTGGTCCGAGGCGAGCGCGTAACCCGTCCATGACCCCACATCGTGGGTCACCAGGGCGAAGCGATCGTGTCCCAGGGCCTTCATGAGCTTCACCGCGTCGCCTGCGAGGGTGCGCGAGTCATAGCCCGAAGCGGGTTTGGACGACAGGCCCACGCCGCGTGAGTCGATCGCGACGATGCTGAAGTCCCGCGCGAAGGCGGGCATCACGTGCCGCCAGGCGTACCAGGTCTGGGGCCATCCGCCGATGAACAGAATGGGAGGGCCGTCTCCGCCGGTCACCGCGTGGAGCCGCATTTTGTCGACGTCGACGTATCGGCTGGTGAACGTCTTCCAGAAGTCCTTCGGCAGGCCCGGCAGGCGGGTGGCGGCCGTGGCACCCTTCCCAGGCGCCGACCGGGTGGCCGCCTGCGACGTACCTCCGGCAAGGAGCGGCACAGCCGCGGCGCCGACCGTCGCCGTCCTGAGCAGCCATCGCCGGCTGACCTTCCCGGCGTTTTCGGGCTCGCTGAACTCTTCACCGTTGTGGTTCATGACGGAAAAACCTTTCTGAAGGACATTGGATGCCACGTTGACGGCAGCGGCAGTGCCCGCCTCAGAGTCGCTCTGAAGCCGCAACAGGCCCAATACGCATGCTTGTTCGGTCGATCTCTTCCGTATCGATCGGTACCGAAATGGACGCTAGCACAAGTGGGACGACTTATGTATCGATCGGTTTGAATTGGCTACGATGGGCGGCATGAGCACCGTCAGGCAATCCACCATCGGACGTCCTCGTGGCTTCGACGCCGACCAGGCGCTGGATCGAGCGGTGGAGGTGTTCTGGCGCCAGGGCTACGAGGGCGCCTCGCTCAGCGATCTCACCGCGGCCATGGGCATCAACAGGACCAGCATGTACGCCGCCTTCGGCAACAAGCGCGAGCTGTTCGACAAGGCGCTCGCCCGGTACGCGACGATTGACATGGCCTATGTCCGTGACGCCCTGGCCGCTCCCACCGCCAGGGAGGTCGTCGAGACCTTTCTGGACGGAAACATCAAGGCGGTGACGGCGCCGGATCGTCCGCCCGGATGCTTCTCCATCCAGAGCGGCCTGTCCTGTGGCGTTGAGAACGCCGATGTGAGCGCGGCGCTGGCCCGCGCGCGCAAGGGCGGAGAGCTCGCGATGCGCGACCGCCTCCGCCGCGCGATCCAGGAAGGCGACCTGGCCCCCGAGAACGACCCCGACGGGCTCGCCCGCTACATCATGACCGTGTCGGAGGGGCTCTCCGTCCACGCCGCCGCCGGCGCCACCCGCCAGGAGCTGGCCGAGGTGGTCGACATCGCCCTCCGCGCTTTTCCCGGCGAGTCCCGCCGACCGTGAAGTGATCGCGCTCGCGAGCGACGATGGCGTTGGGGCCGGGGGTCGGCCTGGGGTTGAGGGGCGATCGTTGGTCCTGGACGATGACGTCGCTCGACTCCACTTCTCAAGACTGCAAACTGCTGAGGGTGCCCCTGCTCACCGATGACGCCAAGTTCGCCGGATCAACAGGGCACCGGGCGGAGATCCACCGCTATCCGCCCCCGCTGATGTAGATCGTCTCTAGCCCCCTCCGCAAGAGGGGTTCGCCGATCTGCTGTGGCCGACCAGGTCTCACACTTGCACGATGCGACGCCCGGGTCTCGAATGCGAGACCCGGGCGTCGCCATCTGTCGCGAGTTGCCCGGAACGGCCGAGCTTCCTCAGGCCGGACCGGTCCTGACCTCCCTGCGAAGGTCAGCCCATGTGCGGGTAGCGG
Organism: Streptosporangium subroseum; assembly: GCF_900188345.1. Lineage (GTDB taxonomy): Bacteria > Actinomycetota > Actinomycetes > Streptosporangiales > Streptosporangiaceae > Streptosporangium > Streptosporangium subroseum. The sequence continues at coordinate 26,131 of NZ_FZOD01000076.1, forward strand.
TGGTCGGTCGCCGGGACGGTGGTCACCGCACGACGAGTGCGGCCCATCAGCTGTTATGGGTGGTAGGCGTCTCGGCGGTGTTTGATCGTCTGGATCGTCACGGTGTGCTTGTCCTCGTCGATGCGGTGGACCACGCGATACGTTCCACGTCGGGCGACATGCAGTCCCTCATACGGCTCTTGGAGGGGTTTGCCGACACGCCACGGCTCGCGTGCGACGGCACCGGTGATCAACTCCCAGGCAGCGGCCGCCACGGTCTCGGGCAGGCCCGAGGCGAGCGCGCGGCGGGCAGGCGGATCCAGGAGGACGGTGTATCGGTCGCTCACGCGCTCGCCTTGCCGAGGCGGGCCGCCATGATGGCGGCCATCTCCTCCTCGGTGGTCACGTCGCCGCTTGCCTCGGCGGCAGCGGCCTCGACCAGGTCGGCCCGCATTTCAGGGTCAGCGAGGAGTTCCAGCGTCTCCTGCGGGGACTCCCACTCGGCCACGGACACGATGACGGCATGAGGCCGCCCGTTCCGGGTGAGCGTGAAGTGATCGTGCTCGCGAGCAGCCCGGTCGGCCAACTCGGTCAGCCGGTCCTTCGCTTCGCTGAGCGGTGGGAATCAAGTGTCGGACGATGTGGCTTCATATCTGCATGAAGGCGATTGTGTACAGCGATGCGGGTGGCCCCGAAGTCCTCACCCTGACTGAACGGCCGGTACCCGACCCCGGGCCGGGCGAGGTTCGAGTGCAGGTTCATGTGTCCGGGGTCAATCCGACGGACTGGAAGATGCGCGCGGGCGGCGTGAGCGAAGGCATCTCCGAACAGGTCCCCAACCAGGACGGTGCGGGGGTCATCGACGCGGTCGGCCCCGGAGTGGATGCGGCACGGGTCGGTGAGCGGGTGTGGATGTGGGAGGCAGCATGGCGGCGGGCCGACGGCACCGCCCAGGAGTACGTGGTCCTGCCGGAGCGGCAGGCCGTCGCGCTGCCCGATCGGGCGTCGTTCGACCTCGGCGCGGCGCTGGGCATCCGGGCACTCACCGCGCACCGGGCGCTGACCGTCTCGGAGGGCGGCCCCGGCCGGCTCGCGCCCGGCGTACTGGTCGGGAAGACCGTGCTGGTCGCGGGCGGTGCCGGAGCGGTCGGTAACGCCGCGATCCAACTCGCCCGGTGGGCTGGAGCGCGTGTGATCACCACGGTGAGCGGGCCCCGCAAGGCAGAACTGGCCGAAGCCGCCGGTGCCCACCATGTCGTGAACTACCGCACTGACGATGCCGCCGTCGTGATCCGGGAGATCGCGCCCCATGGCGTGGACATCATCGTGGAGGTCGCACCCGCCGTGAACGCCGCCCTTGACCATGCGGTGGCCGCCCCGAATGCCGTCATCGCCTTCTACGACATCAACGGCGGACTCGACTTCACGTTCCCGATCTGGGTGGCCATGAGGGCGAACGTGCGCTGGCAGGGCATCTTCGTCTACACCATTCCCGAGACGGCCAAGGACGACGCGATCGCCGGTGTCTGCGCGGCGATCGCCGACGGCGCCCTGCGCGTGGGTGAAGACGCGGGCCTGCCCCTGCACCGATTCCCCATCGAACGCACCGGTGAAGCCCACGCCGCAGTAGAAAACGATGCCGTGGGCAAGATCCTCATCGACGTCACCCCCTCGCCCTGAACCCGTTCCGGCGGCACGCTGCTGGAGCCCGCCGCATGGAGGCCGTGCAGCCACCTACCGAGATCACTGGACCGTCGACCCTCGTTCAGGGCTGGTGACACCGTTTGTCAATGGCACCCGCAGCAGCGCCACGCCGCAGGCCCAGCGAGCCCAGCGGCAGTTCGGACGAGCGGGGCGGACGGCGGCACGGCATGGGTCGGGTCGATGCCCTGGTTGTAACGGGAAATGCCGTGAAATGGGTGACGCCCGGGTTTCGCATTCGCGACCTGGGCGTCACCCATTTCACGGCCTATTCGGAATAGCCGAGGCTCTTGAGACCGGGCTGCTGCCAGCTGGACCGCGGGATGTCAGCCCATGTGCGGGTAGCGGTGGTCGGTCGCCGGGACGAACGTCTCCTTGATCGTCCGGGCGTTCACCCACCGGATCAGGTTGAAGATCGAGCCGGCCTTGTCGTTGGTGCCCGAGGCGCGGGCGCCGCCGAAGGGCTGCTGGCCGACGACCGCGCCGGTGGGCTTGTCGTTGATGTAGAAGTTGCCCGCCGCGAAGCGCAGCCGCTCCGACGCCGAGGCGATCGCGCCGCGGTCCCGGGCGATGATCGATCCGGTCAGCGCGTACTGGGAGACGTTCTCCATCTGGTCCATCACCGCGTCGAAGTCCGCGTCGTCGTAGACGTGCACGCCGAGGATCGGCCCGAAGTACTCCTTGGCGAAGATCTCGTCCGTCGGGTCGGACGACTCCAGGATGGTCGGCTTCACGAAGTAGCCGACGGAGTCGTCGTAGGAGCCGGTCAGCACGTTGATCGAGTCGAGCGAGCGGGCCCGGTCGATCGCCACCTTGTGCTTGGCGAACGCCCGGTCGTCGATGACCGCGCCCATGAAGGTGGACAGGTCCGCGGCCACGTCGCCGACGGTCAGCGACTCGGCGGTGCCGACGAGCTCGTCGCGGATCAGCGACCAGATCGAGCGCGGCACGTAGGCGCGCGAGGCGGCCGAGCACTTCTGGCCCTGGTACTCGAACGCGCCGCGGATCAGCGCGGTGGTCAGCACCGCGGGGTCGGCGGAGGGGTGGGCCAGCACGAAGTCCTTGCCGCCGGTCTCGCCGACCAGGCGCGGATAGGACTTGTACGAGCCGATGTTCGCGCCGACCGTCGACCACAGGTGCTGGAAGGTCGCGGTGGAGCCCGTGAAGTGGATGCCCGCCAGCTCCGGGTGGGTCATCGCGACCTCGGAGACGGCCGAGCCGTTGCCGGTCACCATGTTGATGACGCCCGCGGGGAGCCCGGCCTCCTCCAGCAGCCGCATGGTGAAGTGCGCGGCGAACTGCTGGGTGGGGGAGGGCTTCCAGACGACGACGTTGCCCATCAGGGCCGCCGACGAGGGCAGGTTCCCGGCGATGGCGGTGAAGTTGAACGGCGTGATCGCCAGGACGAAGCCCTCCAGCGGCCGGTACTCCATCCGGTTCCACACGCCGGCCCCGGACACCGGCTGGTTGTCGTAGAGCCGGCGCGCGTAGTCCACGTTGAAGCGCAGGAAGTCGATCAGCTCGCAGGCGGCGTCGATCTCCGCCTGCTGCGCGGACTTGGACTGGCCCAGGATGGTGGCGCCGTTCAGCGTCTGCCGGTACGGCCCGGCCAGCAGGTCGGCGGCCCGCAGGAAGATGGCGGCCCGCTCGTCGAACGACAGCGCGCGCCACGCGGGCGCGGCCTTCAGCGCCGCGTCGATCGCGGCCCGCACGTCGTCGGCGGTGGCGTCAGCCGTACGGCCGAGCACGGAGGCGTGGTTGTGCGGCTGGACGACGTCGATCGAGGCGCCGCCGCCCATCCGCTGCTCGCCGCCGATCGTCATGGTCAGGTCGAGCTGGGCGCCGGTCAGTTCCTTGACGCGGTTCTCGAGCGCGGTGCGCTCCGCGCTGCCGGGGGCGTAGCCGAGCACCGGCTCGTTGACCGGGCTGGGAACGGTGAAGTTGGCATCCATCACTTGCCTCCAAGGGCACGAAGAAAGAAGGCGATGTTCGCGGGGCGCTCGGCGAGGCGGCGCATGAAGTAGCCGTACCAGTCGTCGCCGTAGGGGATGTAGACGCGCACCGTGTGACCGGCACCCGCCAGGGCCTGCTGCTTGTCGGTGCGGATGCCGTAGAGCATCTGGTACTCGTAGTCGCCCAGGGAGCGCCCGAAACGGTCGGCGAGGGTCTCGGTGATCGAGATCAACCGGTCGTCGTGCGTCCCCACCATGGGGTAGCCCTCGCCCGCCATGAGGATGCGCAGGCAGCGGACGTAGGCCTTGTCGACCTCGTTCTTGTTCTGGTGGGCGACCGAGGCGGGCTCGGCGTAGGCGCCCTTGACCAGGCGGACCCGGGAACCGCGCCGCGACAGGTCACGGCAGTCGGCCTCGCTGCGGAACAGGTAGGCCTGGATGGCGACGCCGGTGGAGGGAAAGTCCTCGCGCAGCGCCCGCAGGATGCCCAGCGTGGAGTCGACCGTGGTGTGGTCCTCCATGTCGAGGGTCACGTTCGCCCCGGCGGCGCGGGCGGCCTCACCGATCTGGCGGGCGTTCTCCAGAGCGATCTTGTCGCCGTCCGCTCCGAGAGCCTGGCCGACCGCCGAGAGCTTCACCGACACCTCGGCGCGGTCGCCGAGATTCAGCTCGCGCAGCGCGTCGAGCAACTCGACGTAGGCCCCGGCCTTCTGCGCGGCGGCCTTGGCGTCACGCGTCTCCTCGCCCAGATGGTCGATGGTGACGGTGAGACCGGCGTCGGTCAGGCGGTGGACCGCCCCGACCGCGTCCTGGGTCGCCTCGCCCGCGACGAAGCGGTCGACGACCTTGCGTGTCAGCGGGACGCCGGACACCGCGCGCCGGACCAGCGGCAGCCGGGATCCGGCGAGAAGAAGGGAACCAAGCATGTCCCCACCCTAAAACCCCAGCTCAAATATCCATTATGTGCATCTGTCACGACCGGTGTGAAGAGTGTTCATACATATGTATGACAATGGTGGGGTGTTGCAGGAGACCGTCGACGAGATCGCCGCCAGGCTCGGTGCCTCCGCCACCCTGGAAGACCGCTCGTTCCAGCTCCTGGCCTACGCCGCGCAGAGCGGCGACATCGACATGGTGCGGCAGGAGTCCATCCTCCGGCGCCGCGCGACGGAGGAGGTGCGGGCCTACTTCGAGGGGTACGGCATCGCGACCGCCCGCGGCCCCGTCCGGATCCCCGCCGACGCCGATCTCGGGGTGCTCGCCCGGGTGTGCGTGCCGCTGCGTCATCACGATGTGACGTACGGCTATCTCTGGCTGCTGGACGACGGCACGCTCGGCAACGCCGCGCTCGCCTCCGTGGCCGGCCCGGTCGCCCGGGTGGCCGCGGTCCTCGCCCAGGAGGTCCATCGCCGTCAGGACCTGGGCAGGAACCTCCGAGAGCTGTTCTCGACCGACGCCGAGGAGCGCTCCTGGGCGCTGTCGGAGCTGGATGTGCGCGGCCCGGTGGCGGCGATCGCCGTCCGGAGCTCACCGGACCGGGTCGCCGCGCTCTGGACGCTCCCGCGCGGCGTGCTCGCCGACTCCGCGCTCACCACCCAGGACGAGTCGCTGGTCGCGCTGCTCGTCCCGGCGGGCCAGGACTGGGAGCTGGCCTGCCGGATCCAGGCCATGTACGGCACGGCCGCCGGGGTCGGCGGCGCCCGCCCCGAGCCCGCGCAGGCCTGGCGGAGCTGGCGGGAGGCCGTACAGGCGCTCAGAGTGGCCGATCGGGTGCCCGAGCTCGCGCCCGTCGCCGCCTGGTCCGACCTCGGCGTCTACCGGCTGCTCGTCCGGCTGCCCGAGGCCGAGCTGCGGGAGCTGGCAGGCGAGATCGGCCACCTGGCGGAGGATCCGGAGCTCGCCAGGACGGTGGAGGGCTACCTCGACCGTGCCGGCCACGTCCAGGAGACCGCGTCCGCGCTCGGGGTGCACCGCCAGACGCTCTACTACCGGCTGGGCAAGGCCGAGCGGCTCACCGGCCGCGATCTCGCCGACGGTGAGGACCGGCTGCTGATCCACCTCGGCCTGAAGGCGGCCCGCCTGCTGTGACGGCCGGGAGCCGCCTGAGGGGCCGGAGGCCTCACGAGACCTGAGATCGAAGGCCGTACGAGTGATCGTCGCCTTTGCGCGCCCAGCTTCGGGCAGGCGATCGCCGCCCTGGCGGCGTCGGCCCTGGATCAGCTGCGCAGTCGTGCATTCAGGACATCAACCGGGAAGCCGTGTGACCATTCCCGCCCGGATCGCGTCTGGTCTGTTGTGACAATCGCAAGAACGCGGAGGGCATCATCATCGAGGAGCTTTACCGCGAGCACTGGGCGCTCGTGTGCGGGTTCCTGTTACGCCGCACCCGCGATCCCCACCTCGCCGAGGACCTGGCCCAGGAGACGTTCGTCAAAGCGACCAGGGCGCTGCTTGGCTGGCGCGGCGAGAACGCGGCCGCGTGGCTGCTCACCATCGCCCGCAATGTTCTGGTCGACCACGTCCGGCGCCACCGCCGTGAGCTGGCCCTGCCCGACTCCGACGAGCTTGGTGTGCCCGCGCTGCACGTCGAGTCGCTGGACGTGCGCGACGTCCTGGATCGGCTGCCCGAGCAGCACCGCAGGCTGCTCACCCTGGTCTATCTCGAGGGCTTCTCGCTGGTCGAGGTGGCCGCGATGACCGGGAGGAAGCACGCCACGATCAAGACCGCCGTGTGGCGGGCCAGAGCAGCCTTCGCCGACATCTACGGAGTTCCCCATGACTGAAGATGAACTGCCGCCCATGCCCGACTTCGACCCCAGGGCGACCCGCCGGGCGGTCCGGCGGGGTCTCACCCGTACCGCGATCATGGTGCTGGCGGCGCTGGTCGTCCTTGCCCTGGTGGCGACGGTCGGCTCCAGCCTGATCCAGCGGCGCGGTGATCGGGAAGAGCGCATGACGAGTGTGCTCGGCACCGCCTTCAAGATCTACAACCCCGGTTACAACATCGAAGTCCGAGACTGGGGCGCCACCACGCCGCTGTCGATGTCGTTCACCGTGGCCGTAAACCCGATGCGGGCCATCGGCGGGTTCGTCGCCGGCTACGGAGGCGCGGAGCACGTCATCACCCAGGACTTCTTCGGCCATGTCGGCCGGCAGCCGCTCGGCAACGGCGCCAACACCACCCTGAGCAGGGCGCTCGTCAACGTGAGCACCGGCAACCAGCCCAAGCAGGACAGCCGCAAGGTCCTGGCCAGGCTCCCGGAGGAGCTCAACGCGCTGGCGGTGGTCGAGTTCGTCAAGCCGCTCACCACCGAGGAGCTAACCGCCTTCACCGCCAAATACAAGTCATATGCCGAAAAAGTGGTATATGAACGGCGTCCCAGGTCGATCCCCATCACATGGGGAGGGATGACGATGTGGGACCGAGCCCCGATGCCGGCAATCAAGACCGGAGAGGACCATGAGATCGAGCCCGGTGAGGCGATCAAGCTGGATCTCTCGAACTTCCGCCGCTGGGTGGGCATCCTCAAGGACTACGACGACGACAACCTGCACGACTTCGATCTGAGCCTGGCCCGCCTGCGAAAGGCCGCGAACGACGGCCTGGCCTACGCCTACGTGGACTCGCTGGCCACGATCGGGAAACTGCGGAAGGTCATCGAGGATCCGCTGGTCCAGACGGTCCGCGTAGCGGACGTCACCTACGACCTCGAACGGCCCTAGAAGCGGGCCCCATCGGCCTGATCGACGGCTTGCGGTTCCGCGGGAGCCGGCCGTCCTGACCGTCAAGGACTCCGACGCTCAGCACCTCAAGCACCTCAAGCACCTTTACGTGGACTGACACCACGCGTACTTGCTGACGGCTTCCTCGACGACAGGCCGAGACCCGAGGGTCCGGAGGCCACATGAGACTCGGAGACCACATGAGAGGAGCGGGGTCCCCACCCTGGGGACCCCGCTCCTTCGGCCTGGTCGGCTGCCGCAGATCAGTGCTGGACGGCGGTGGCGAGGGCGTTCTCGTAGACCTGGACGAGCTCCTGGCTGATCCGCTCCCACGAGTAACGGGACCGGGCGCGGTCGGCGCCGGCGAAACCGATGGCGGTGCGCCGGGTCGGGTCGGCGAGCAGCTCGCGGGTGAGGCGGGAGGCCTGCGCCGGACGGTCGGCCGGGATCAGCAGGCCGGTCACCCCGTCCACGACGGAGTCGAGGTGGGCGCCCACCGCCGAGGCGATGATCGGCACGCCGCACGCCATGGCCTCCAGGGCGACGACACCGGCGGGGGCCTCGCGCGGCAGCGAGAGGACCACGTCGGCGCTGCGCATCAGCTTGGCCACCGAGGCGTGCGGGATGTGCCCGAGCAGGGTCACCCGGTCCTCCACCCCGATCTCCTTGGCCAGCAGCATGATCCGGTGCGCGTCGGCGTCCTGCGCCAGGTTCGTGTGGGCGGGCCCACCGGCGATGAGCAGCTCGGCCTCGGGGATGCCCTCCAGCGCGCGAACCGCGGTGTAGACGCCCTTGTCCTGGGTCAGCGGCCCGACGTGCAGCAGCCGGGGCCGGGTGCCGCGTGCCGCGGCCGGGCCCTGGCGCCGGAAGCGCTCGATGTCGACGCCGCAGGGGATCACGGAGATGTTGCGGCGCGGCACGCCCAGCCGGATCAGCGAGGACTCCTCGTCTCCGCACCCGGCGATGACCGCGCTGGCCCGGAGGCCGATCGCGCGCTGCAGCCGGACCTTCTTGACGTCGTGGGAGTTCTCGGTGCTGAAGGTCTGGGTGAACGGCACGTCGAGGCCATTGGCGCCGGCGATGGCGGCCAGACCACCGGTCCAGGAGTGCGCGTGGATGACGTCGGGACGGTCCTGCCCCCAGCGGTGCATGAGCTGCTCGCCGAGGTCGGACAGGTAGGGCAGCATGCCGTCCTCGGGCAGGTCCTGGGCGGGACCGGCCGACAGGTTCTCCAGCGTGACGCCCTGGGACACCCGGACCCGAGCCTTGCCGGCGTCGGAGTTTCTGCGGGTGTAGATGGTCACCTTGTGGTCCCGGCCCAATTCGCGGGCGATGGACAGAAGGTGGGCGCGCTGGGCGGCGAGGTCGGACTGGTCCTGGGTGGAGGAGAGAGCCTCGGAAGAAACGAATGCAATGTTCACGGCACACCTCTGGGAGGAGATAGGCATAAAAAGCCTGTGATTCCTTCAGGGGTGCCTGCGTCTTAGGCACACGTCTGTATGACTCAAACCATACCCGGATCCGCGCCGAAGGCAAACCTCAATACTTCCTGCTCTGCCTCAGCTCTTCGGCCCGGGCGCTCGGCACGTGCAGCTGAATCGTGCATCCGCCCAGGTCATGATGGATGTCAAGGCGGTCGCAGAGCTGCCTGGCGATCCAGAGTCCGTCGCCGGGCTTGGCTGTGGCGCCAGGGGGTCCCGGGGGAAGGAAGCCGGCGACCGGGTCGGCGACGCGTCCGCCCTCGCGGTGGACGTGGCAGGTGATCGCGCCCAGCCGTTCCCAGAGCCGGACCGTGACGGGCACCTCCAGCAGGGCGGCGATCTCGTTGACGACGACGGCGAGCAAAGTCGCCCGGTCGGGGCTCAGCCCGAGGAAGGACGCCTGCCCGATGATGAACGCCCGCAGGGAGTGCAGGGTGTCCGCGTGGACGGCGGCCGCGTCCTCCGGCGGTTCGAGGGGCAGGACGGAGTCGCACTCGCGGATGAACTCCACGGGATCGATGTACTCGGAGCAGCCCAGCGCCGTGTAACCGTCCGCCGACATCGCGGGGTGGGTACGCCGGGCGGACCTCATCACCTCCGGGTCCAGGACCCTCTCGTCGTAGGGGCAGAGCATCCAGACGTTGGTGCCACGCAGCAGCAGGTTGAGGCCCGCCTCCATGCGCTGCCAGGCCCGGACCTCGCCGGCCGCCCGCCCGGTCCACACGGGCTCGGCGATGATCCGCACATGCCCGCCGTGCGGAGCCTCCGGGGCGCGCCGCTGCCAGTAGCGGTGGAACGCCGTGGCGCGCTCCACCGTCCGGCGGCCGAGAAAGCCGCTCTCGGCGTAGTCGATCAGGCGGCCGTCCCTGCCGAGGGCGTCTCCGAGAAGTTCCAGGTTGGCCGAGGTGGTCGCGACCATCACCGGGTCGCCCTTGGCCAGCCCATCCTGGATGAACGGCAGCGCGACCGCCAGGAACCGGCGGTCGGAGTCGTAGACCGCCGCCTGGTGTATTGAGGTCATGTCAGGTCGTCCCCGCTCAGGCGCAGGCCGGGCGTCGTGTCCCAGCCGATCATCTTGATCAGTTGGTGGACGTGCGAGGACTCCGGCGACAGGCGCAGGGACCTCGGCGCCTCGAGCCCGGCGGCCAGGTCGATGATCGCCCGGAGCCCGGCGAGGTCGACGAAGGCCAGTTTGCCGACATCCACGTGGATGTCGCCGGACATCCGCCGCGCGGCCTCCTGCAGCGCCGTCGTGAACACCGGCAGGGTGGCGGCGTCCACCTCGCCCTCGACCCTCAATCCGTGGGGGTTGACCATGGGCCTGATCTTGAGGAGCCCGCCGTCGAAGCGCAGGCCCATGCTCACCTCACGGTCGTGGATTCCCCGCAGGCGGGGGAGCTGCTCTGGGGCGAACAGGCGCCGGTCGTACTGGCACACCGCCATCGCCGTGCCGGTGTCCAGGATTGGCTTTATCCGGGATTCGTACTCGGCGAGCCGTTCCGGGCCGGAGCGCAGGGCGCAGCTCATCTCACCGGTGACGCGCAGCGCCCGGTAACCCTGGCGCAACGCGCCGGCGGCGGCCTTGGCCAGGGACTCGACCGCCAGATCGGGATCGAAACACCCGCCGCTGAAGTAGGTCTCCTCCGCGCCGTCGATCCGCAACTGGCCCCGGGCCAGGAAAGGATCCGGATCCACGCCCCAGCCCCGGAGCAGCCCGATCAGAACCGCCGGGTGGGTCATGTCGGTGTGGTAGATGACCTGATCCCCCCGCGCCAGCCCGTCGGAGACGAACGCGGCGAGCACCGGCTCGCGCTCCTCGTCGTCGTCGAAGGTGAGACAGAGATGCTCTCCCGGCCGGATCCAACCGGGAGAGCGCTGATCATCGTCCTCGGGTGATGTCATCCTTCGTCTCCGCACTGCTGGACACGAGCGCTCGTCGCGCGGCGAGACCACTAAGCTACGCCAAGTTACACGACACGTAGGGCGAGTATCACGATCTCGTCCCATACCCGTCCGCCGGAGAACGCGTGCCGGTCCTCCTCCAGCGTCTTGACCACCGCCGCCGGAGACTGCGTCACACATCGCGCCAGCACGTCGGCGAGCCGGCTCTCACCGTATGACTCGCCCAGCTCGTTCTGCGAGGCCACCAGCCCGTCGGAGTAGAAGACCAGGGTCTGGCCGGAGGTCAGCGTGAGCTCCTCGTCGAACATCTCGGCCTCGGGCGCGATGCCCAGCGGCACGCCGCCTCCGGCGGTGAACCGTACCCCGCCGTCGGGCTGCAGCAGCGCGGCGGGATGGTGCCCCGCGCTGGCCAGCCTGATCTTGCGTGACCGCACGAACCCCGCCACGGCCATCACGAACATGCCGTTGCGCTGGGCGATCAGTGCCTGGTTCAGCTTGCGGAGCGCCTCGCCCGGATCGGACTCCCAGACGCTGAGCACGCGCAGCCCGTTACGCACCATGGCGCTGACAGACGCGGCCTCCTCGCCCTTGCCCGCGGCGCCCCCGAGGGCGAAACCCCAGCCGTCCTGGACGGGGAAGACGTCGTAGAACTCGGCGCCGACCGGGCTGGAGCCCGCGTGATAGATCGCCGCCGCCTCGAACCCGGGGATGTTCGGCAGGCTCCGGGGCACCACGCTGGTGCGCAGCGCGTCGGCGGCCTGGGAGCGGGTCTGGAAGCTGCGCCGGGCGCGCAGGGCGAGCCCGAGATGGACGCCGATCTCCTCCATCAGGCCCAGGTCGGCGAGGGAGAACGGCTCGCGGTCGCGCAGCCGTACCAGCGTGAGAGCGCCGAGGACGCCGCTCTCGCCGCCGATCGGCACGATCAGCACCGAGGCCGCGCCCATGACGCGCAGCAGCGGCGGCCCGCCGGGGACATCGCCGAGCAGCGTGTCCTCCTCCAGCATCTCGTGCACCACGCCCGAACCGCCGGTCAGCACGTTGGCGATGGCCGGTGCGGTCAGCGGGTTCATCCCCTCGATCAGGCGGACGAGCTGGGTCACCGGTTTGTCGCTCGGGCCGAGCGCGCAGGCCCGCCTGGGCACGCCGTCGCGGACCACGTCGGCGATCACCCAGTCGGCGGACTCGGCGGCCAGCAGCCGCGCGGCCCTGGTGACGGTCACCGGCTGACGCAGACTCTCCTCGTCGAGCAGCAGGCGGGTCATCCTGGACAGCAGCTCCTGCCGCCGGGCGGAGGCGAGGACCAGCGCGGCGTCCGACCGGTCGACCGGTCCGGGGGACGTCCCCGCGACCTGAGCCTCCAGAGGGAGGATCATGATCGCGATCATCTCCTGCGGCTCACCCGGCATCGTCAGCCGGGTGATGGCCAGCTGCACCGTGTGCGCACGGCCCTGGTGGGCCAGCCGGGTCTGGAATGTCGCGGTCTGCCCGCCCTGCTGAACCGCCGTCAGATGCGAGCGGAACGCCGCCCGCCGGGAGACGTCGACGAACAGCGGGAACGAGCGGCCGATCAGGTAGCCCGCCGGGCTGCCCAGCATCTGGGAGGTTTCAGCGCTGATCCGCCGGACCACCCCCGAACCGTCCAGCACCACCACGGGGACCGGGAAGGTGCGGAACACCTGCCGTAGTAGTTTGAGCTCTCTCTGTGATCCGCTCTCTCGCTCACCGGACCGCTTGGGCGTCTTGCGCAGCTCGCGCAGGGACGCCTCCAGCAGTTCGCGGGCGGTGTCGAGCTCGGCGAGCGCCGCGTCAAGTGTGGACCGGGGGTCTGCGGGGTAGGCGGATTTGGCCTCCCGCAGGGAGGAGACCCTGGTGGTGAGCGCCGTCAGCGCTTGTTCCAGGGCCTGAAGGCCAATGATGTCGGTCAATGCTCGTCCTCGTCGGCGGCCGGGATGGGGCTGGTCCCGTCGTAGACGGTACGCCACCCGGTGGATCAAATCGATGCGCGGTCAGATAGTGATTAAGCTAGCGAAACCGGGAAGGGATCTCGCGATATGGATATGGTCACTCCCGTTCTTGCCCGTGACCTCGCGGCCCTGGGCAGGGTCAGCGAGGAAACCTCGAGCGAGAGCGTGCTGCGCGGGCTCACCGTCACCCTTGCGAGCGGTGTGCCCGGTTGTGCCGGTGGTTCCGCCGAACTCTGGCGCGAGGAGCGGATGGTCGTCTCAGCCTCGCACAGCGAACTCATCGTGCTCGTCAACAGCGAGGGCGAACTCGGCGAAGGTCCGTCGGCCGAGGCCCGCGCCACGGGTCGCCCCGTGATCGTCCAGGACGTGCTCCACGAGCCCCGCTGGCCAGACTACGTCGGTATGGCGGTCCGCTGCGGTGTCCGCTCGGTCCTGGCCATGCCGATCACCGTCGAGCGCGCCGTCCTGGTCCTGGGACTGTACGGCGTGCGCCCCGGCGTCTTCGCGGCCAGGAACGTCCCCCCGCTGGCCGACATGCTGGCCGAGCAGGTGAACGTGGTGCTGGCCAACATGTGGGACTACGACGAGGTCCGGACCGACGCCGCCCAGATGCAGGAGGCGCTGGCCGGCCGGGCGATCATCGACCAGGCCAAGGGCATCATCATGAAATCCAGCGGATGCTCGGCCGAAGCGGCCTTCGACGAGCTGCGCAGGATCTCCCAGCATCACCAGGTGAAGGTGGCCGACCTGGCCCGGCTGCTGGTCGATGAACACCAGCGCAACCAGGAGACGAAAAAAGAGGCCTGAGGAGCGAGGAGCCCCCGGCCGGACGGGTCGAGCCTCCGGCCGGGCCGGTCGGCTCAGCCAAGCCGGTCGGGCTGGTCCGGCTGGTCGAACGCGGCGAGCGCGTCGTCGATCGTGTCGTAGAGGGGCAGACGCTGGGCCAGACCAGTGATCCACATCACCTTGGTCTTGGCGTACTCCACCCCGATGAGGGCGAACTTGGCCTTGGCGGTGGTGCTGAGCTGCCAGTGGTGGACGATGAGCCCGAGCGCCCGGGAGTCCATGAAGGTCACCCCGCCCAGGTCCAGGGCCATGTCAGGGCCGTGCTCGCCTGTCTCGGCCGCCAGGTAGTCGGCAAACTGATCCCTGGTCGTCGCATCCAGCAGACCGATCACCCGGACCACGTTGATCCCGCCGACCCGCACCGACGTCAGAGTCAGGGCTGCCGATCTCTCGCCGTTCTCCGACACCGTCACTCAGAGCCTCCTCGCCGTTCGATTAGCAACCCTACTGTTACCTGAGTGCGAGTAATACTCCGGGAATCCGGGGAATACTCGAAGCAGAGGTCCAGCAGAGGGCCTCGCCTCGAAAAGTGGTCGAGGCGATGCCGTCTGCCCGGAATTGCTCCGTGGGTCGGTTTCGCCCGACAGTAATACCAGGGAGCAGCAATGTCTGTTCAGGCACTCGAAATCACCGACATGACCGCCGAGGACCTCCTCGCCGAGATGGTCCTGCCTGAGGTCTCCGAATACCGCGCCGAGCGTCTGCGTGAGCGCATCGTTGAAATGCACCGCCCGCTCGCCATGGAGATCGCCCGCCGCTACCGCTACCGTGGCGAGCCGCTGGAGGACCTCCTCCAGGCCGCCTACGTCGGGCTCATGAAGGCCATCAACGGCTTCGACCCGACCCTCGGACACGCCTTCCGCGGTTACGCCGTGGTCACCATGACCGGTGAGGTCAAGCGACACTTCCGCGACCGCACCTGGGCCATCCGCGTTCCCCGCGTCTACCAGGAGCGCAGGGCCGAGCTGAACCGGCTGGTCGCCGACCTCAGCCAGGATCTCGGCCGCGCCCCGACGGTCGCCGAGCTCGCCGTGAAGATGAACATCACCGAAGAGGACGTCCTGCTCACCCTCGACGCCTCGGCCGCGTACAGCGCCCTCTCGCTCGACGCCCCGATGGGCGCCGACGACGACGCGGGGGCACTGGGAGACGTCATCCCCGACGAGGACGACGCGCTGGATGTGCTCGTGGACCGCGAGGCGGTCAAGCCGCTGATCGACAAGCTGCCGACGCGGGAGAAGAACATCCTCCTCCTGCGCTTCTTCGGCAACCTTACCCAGGCCGAGATCGCGGCGGAGTTCGGTATCTCGCAGATGCACGTCTCTCGTATCCTGCGGAAGGTGCTCGACCAGCTCCGTGAGGAACTGGTCGCCGAATGCTGATTACACCGCTCGCCATCGGGCACCTCAGTCGGCGACGATACGACGTGACTGAGACGATGCGAGACGGTACGACATGACTGTGACCATGCGACGTGACTGCGACGTGACATAGGGTGCGTTGAAATGATCCCCAGATGTTGAGGACAACGCCGCGATGGACCAGGGGAGGCGGATTTCGGGTGAACGAGGACGGTGCTCGTCCGGCTCGCTTCTTGCCGAGCGCCGATCGTTCCCGATCCTCCCTCGCCGGAACCGCCGTCGCCGAGCTCGCCTTCTTCCTCCCCGACCTGCCTGACGTGCGCGATTTCGCCGCCGCACGGGCTGTGCGCGGGGGGATGCCGGAGGAGGATCTGGCCGACTTCCTGGTCGCGGTGAACGAGGTGGCCACCAACGCGGTCACGCACGGTCATCCCACCGCCAAGGCCGTGCTGCGGATGTGGAACGTCGGACGGACCCTCGCGGTGGAGATCCACGACGAGGGCCGGTGGGATCCCGGCCCCGCTCCCGGCGAGACGCCGCCCGCTCCCCACGCGACCAGTGGCATGGGGCTGTGGGTGGCCCGGATGGTCAGCTCGGACATCACCTTCGAGACCGGTGCGTCCGGCACGTTCATCACGATGTTCTTCAAGGTCTGAACGGGCTCTTCTGAATACGCCTCACCCATGAGGTGACCGACCATGAGAAGGAGTGCCATCCGGGTGGATGGCACTCCTTTCTTATGCGAATACGCCCTTCTGGATACGTCCCACCCCTGGGGTGACCGACCACAAAAGGAGCGCCGTCCGGGTGGACGGCGCTCCTTCTCGTGCGAACAGGCCCTTTTGGATACGTCTCACCCCTGGGGTGACCGACCGTGAAAGGAGCGCCGTCCGGGTGGATGGCGCCCCTTTTCATGGGGTCGTTCTTGGTATGTCGTTGGTGCGGCCGATCAGCGCCGGGTACGGCGCCAGTTCCCGCTCCGCGTGGCGCCGGCCGTACCGATCCCGGCCTGGTGCAGCGCGAGGAGAAGCAGGCCGAGGAGCAGGAAGGTGGTGCCGCTGATGCCGGCGATGCTGGTGCCGATCAGATCAAGTAAAAGGCCGAGGCCGAATACGATTGCTGCAGCGATTGCGAGCATGGGTCACCTTGTCCCAGCAGAAGAAGTGGTCAGGAGCTGCTCCAGCATCGCCCGATAGTCACGCAGAGCGGTGCGGAGTTCTTCGGTGTCGTTCTGGTCGCTGTTCTTCCAGCGGCCCTGGAGTTCGGCGGTCCGGGTCTCCAGCGCGGTTCGCAGCGAGGTCGTGATCTCGTCGAGCAGGGAGTCCGCCCGCTCCACCGAGTCGCGGGGATCGTCCACGAAACCCGCCTGAACCTCCTGCCAGCGCCTCCGCACCTCGTCCGGGTCGTGATCGAACAGGGAGGTGCTCGCGGCGGGCTGGTACGCGGCGGGCGCCGAGCCCTGCCGGTCGGAATCGATGACGGTCACGTCCTGGTCGAGCCCGTCACCGGGCGGGTCGGCGATGACCGCCGGGGCGCTGTCGTCGAGCCCGTCGTCGTGGCGTGTGGAGTCGATCACCGGCGGCTCCTGGTCGAGCACGTCGCCGGGCCTGCCGTCGTTCAGGTCGTCGTCCAGCTTGTCACCCAGGTCGTCGTGCCCCGGGCGAGGGTCGTCCACGCGACCGGCCACGAGGCTGTCGCCCGAGCGGTCGTCACCCAGATCGTCGCGTCGGTCGTCCAGATCACTTGTCCGATTCGGGAGGGTGTCACCGTGGTGCTCCTCGAATCCAGGGGTCACGTCGGTGCGCTGCGACGGCACGTTCAGATCGTCCTCGTCCTGCTTGTTAAGAAGGTGATCGTTGTCTCGTCCAATTCGATCGTTCATTTTGGTTACCGTCCTTGCGCATCGCGGCGGGCAGCTCGCTCGTCGTCGTTGATGGGTTCCTGGTGATCGGCGTCGGCGGCGTGCCTGGGGGACTGGTCACCGGTGACGGCGCCCCCGGAGTCCGCGAGCAGCTCCTCGAACAGGGCGCGGTAGTGCACCATGGCCTGCCTGAGCTCCTCGGTGGAAGCCTCCTGATGGGCGGCGCGACTGCTGATCTCATGGGCCTGCCGGTAGTGGCCGAGGGTGCGGCCGTGCACGACCGAAAGGTCGGAGAGCCGCTGCTCGAAGTCCTCGGTCGGGTAACCTCGCTCAGCCATCACGGAGGTCACGAGCTGGTCGGCTTCGGTCACCGCAAAGCCCGGGGCGTCCACGAAGCGCTCCTGGACCTCCATCCACTTCTTGGCATAGGCCTCGCGCGTTTCGGAGTCGAGCGGGCGGATGTCGAGCGAGTTGACACGCTGCTCACGGGCGGCGAGCTCCTGCTCGGCCTCTCGCCGGGTGTCACGCTCCTGCACGGTACGTTCGTACTCGGGGCCGAATCGGTCGCGAAGTCGGTGCCGGCGTTGTTGCTGCAGTACGAAATAGCCGACTGCGATGATCGCCACCACCGCGGCCACGACGACGGCCACCCAGATCACGGTGGACATGTCTGCCTCCGGTTGTGTAAGCGGTTGTTTCCGTGCGCTGCCCCAGGGTCAGGGCTCGAAACCGCCTATCCACGTCCGTGATTTTTCGCTAGGCAAACCGCATGTCGCCTTTTGTCGGTCCTTATCAAGGAACGAATGCTTTTTTAGATTCTTCTTTACCCGGCGTTCGATGCCCACGGGTCGCGACCCGTGGGCGGGTCCCAAGCCCTGTGATGACCGTCCGTGCCTAGTCCTGGGCGGGCTCCAACGCTCTCCGGGCCTCGGCCAGGACCGTCGCGACAAGCGACCCGTCGGGGGAGGCGGGAATCTCGAAGAACCCCCGCTCGGGCTCGTAGGCGATGTCCAGCTCGCCGGAGACCAGCCGGCCGGCCCAGCGCAGCGCCGTGTTGAGCTTCTCGGCGGAGATCGCACGCCCCTGCGCGACGGACGACAGATTGCGCAGGTTCGTCGCGGGACCAGACTGGTTGTGCGCGCGGTTCAGCTTCCACGGGATCGCCCGGGAGTGGTCGAGCATCGGTTTGGAGAGCCCCGCGGCCCGTTTCGCCTGCAAGATCCCGGACTCGCTCACTCCGAACCGCGCGGCCAGCTCCGCGTTCGTCAATCCTCGCTCCGCCAGTCGTCGCAGCTCCTCCGGGTCGATCAGTGCCTTACGCCCCACGTCTCCCAGCCCCTTCGCCTGATCGCATGTTTCGGCGGACGTTGTGGCGTGCACAGGTCCCTCCGATCTGCGCTAAGGTTAGTGACGTCCAGCCCGATAGGGCGCAGGACAGACCGGGACGTAGCGCAGCTTGGTAGCGCACTTGACTGGGGGTCAAGGGGTCGCAGGTTCAAATCCTGTCGTCCCGACGCATGTCGGAGGGCTGATCCGAGGAATCGGGTCAGCCCTGACTGCATTTGGGGACCACGATCGTCTGGCTCCGGCGCGGCCGGCGCCCTTTGACCGCGGGTCAAGGATTCCACGGGGGATCGGCGGAGGCTTCCGCTCCCGCGACGTACTTCGCCGTCCTCAAATGCAGTGAGCGGCCCCCACGTCGCGATCTTCGAGCGAATCTCGGCTGGTACGACCTGCGCAGCTGCGCGCAGCAATCTGGGCTGCAGTGGTTCTGCCGACTACGAGGCCGCCGCAGCGGCCGAACCGCCACAACGATGGTGCCCGCCGGGGCGGCACAAGCTCACTCCCCGGTGGGCCGACCCAACGTGCGACCCCCACCGCGCCTGTTGTCTATGCGAGTTCGACGGATGACCTGCTGCTGGCCGCGGCGCTACGCCCTCGACTGGCCGCGGACTACCACCACGCGACGCGGAGTGAGTGACCGGCCCGCCTGCTGCGTTCGCTTGGCGGCGCTCGGTCGCTGAGAGCCGACGCCGACCGATGCGATGACCGATGCGATGACCGATGTGCGCTCCGATGGCCCGGCATAGGTTCTCTTTTTGGTCCAGACCGGAAACGAGAGAGATCAGCCATGTCCCTGAATGAGAATGTCCGGGTAGCCGTCGTCTATTACTCGGCGACGGGAACCGTCTTCGAGCTCGCCAAGGCCGCCGCCACCGCCGCGGAGAAGGCGGGCGCCGAGGTCCGGCTGCGCAAGGTGCGCGAGCTGGCCCCCGCCGAGGCCATCGCCACCAACCGGGGCTGGAGTGACCACGTCGGCGCCACGCAGCACATCGTGGAGGCGTCCCTGGCCGACCTGGAGTGGGCCGACGCGATCATTTTTGGTACGCCTACCCGCTTCGGGCTGCCGTCGGCGCAGCTCAAGCAGTTCATCGACACCGCCGGCGGCCTGTGGGCGCAGGGCAAGCTGGTCGACAAGATCGTCTCGTCGTTCGCTGCCAGCGCCACGTCGCACGGCGGGCAGGAGACGACGATCGTCGCGCTGAACAACACCTTCTACCACTGGGGATCGATCATCGTCCCGCCCGGCTACGGCGACCCGATCCAGTTCCAGATGGG
>NZ_FZOD01000017.1 GCF_900188345.1 Streptosporangium subroseum
CAAGGCCTGCTGGCCCGCTCCTACGGAATCACCCACACCACCCTGCAGATCGATCCCGCACCCGACGACGCGGTGGGCGAGAGCGAGTGTGTCGACGTCGGCCACTGCACCGATCCGCACGGCCCCCACTACCTGCCCCCACGCGGCGGGCAACCCGCCTCTCCCCGCGATGCGAAAAGGAATCGAGATGATGAGGGCGGCGGCCGCGTCGAAGGAAGCGGGTTGACCCCGCAGGGACCGGAGAATACGGGCTGACTCTCCGAAGGGCGCGGTCTCATCTGCCCTTCCGGTGAGAGCGGCCGGCGCGCCATGGTAATCCAGAATTGACGCCCCATTTAAACCCGAAATGTCGATATAAAGGCCCCTGTTGTCGCGTTGCGTTATGCATGGAAACGCGTTTTCGGCTCGCCTTTTGGGGAATCGAGAAAACGCAGAGATCCCGGATGGCGGGAAGGTTGACCGGAGGTCGCCCATGGAGCGGATTCCCAGCGACGTTTCCCCTCGTGCTCGTCACTATGCGGATTTTCCTCGTGAAAAGATCCCGATTCTATCGGAGGGCCGCGTGACCAGGGCACTCGATGAACTCGGGCGGCCTGGCGGCCGGCGCTGCGAGGAGGGCTCTCCGACGGCCGACGCGGAACAACTAAAAGGCCGCACACGACATCGCCCGGGTTGAGTGATGTCATCAGGGAAATGCCCGGTCGGCTGGGACGGTAAAAAATTGACGGCATCTCCGGCGGTGAACGCCACCCGCCGAGCTCCATCCTCGGTCTTCCGCTGTCAGTTTGATAAGGGGTGCTGAAAATGCTGCCGGCATGGTGGACGCAGGCCACGCGGCCGATGCTGGAGGCAGGAGATTCTCCTGGAACCGGGGCATGGATCGCCGTGATACTGATCTCGGTGTCGACGCTCGCGGGGGCGTGGCTCGCGCGACGCGAGTCCACGCGCCTGGCGGTCCGGCTGGCGATCGCCTCCGCGATGATGATGATCATCGCCCTCACGGACATGCTTCCCGACGCCTGGCAGGACGCGGTCGAGACCGGAGTGCCCCTCTGGGTGGTCGGGATCGCGGTGGCATTCGGCTTCCTGGTCATCACCTACTTCACCCGTAAAGGATGCGCGTGCCCGTCCGACTCCGGCAGGAGCCCCGTCGGCCTGTACGCTCCCGGCGGTCATCGCCGCCTGAAGGAGACGGTCAACGCGGCACTGTTCGGAGGAATGGGAACCGCCGCCGCGCTGACCGCCCATCGGGCCATCGAGGGTGCGACCCTGGCACTGACCGCTTCGACCGTCGTGGTCATCGCCCTGATGGCGCACTCCGCCGGCGAAGGGCTGGCACTCGCCGCACTGCTGGACGTGGCCGGCCAGCGCCTCGCCCCCTGGCTTGTCGTCGCGTGCGTGAGTCCGGCGGTCGGCGTCGTCGTCGCCACCTTCAGTCCCCTGCCCGGCCAGGTGGTTCCGGTGCTACTCGGGATGGTGACCGGCGTGCTGCTGCGCACGGCGATAGTCGGCCTGAAACTGGCCGCGGGCAGGCAGGAGAACGGCCGGCTGTCGAGAGGACAACTGGTGATCGCCACCGCCGTGGCGATCACGGTGGGAGTGCTCCTCGCGATGGCCCGTTAACCCTGCTCGGGGAAGTCGAGTGGCCAGGACGGACCCGCGGCTGATCTCGCCTTCGGAGGCGGGCCGAGGTGGTTCGGAGGCGCCGCCTCAGGCGGTCTGCCTCTCGGCGGAAGGAGACGCCATGACGGGATCGATCCACTGCTTCAAAGTATCCATGACCTCGGCGTGACCTCCCCGCTCGGCATCGGTGAGCGGGATCCCGCCCCAACGATCCCTGGCCTCGTGATCGGCGCCCCGCTCCAGCAGGTAGGTGACGAGATCGAGGTGTCCCTCGGCCGCCGCCAGGTGGAGCGCCGTACGACCGTCATAATCGGCGGACCGAGGGGACACCCCGGATGCCAGCGAAGCCCGCACGCCTTCGAGGTCGCCGGTGCTGGCCGACCAGAGGAGCCTGATCGTGCCGTCCGCCGCGGCCTGGTTCTTCTTCAGGCGGGGGTCGCGCTTGCCTTCCCCGTCGCTCTGCACGAGCGAGTCGTACATGTGGAAGTTGTACTTTTCGACCAGTTGCCGGCAGAACTCGATGCCACGAACGGAGTTCCCGTGTCCGTCCAGCCGTGGTGACCAGATGGCGATCCCCATGACCTTGGGGATGACCACCATGAGCGCACCGGAGACTCCGCTCTTCGCCGGCAGGCCGATGGTGAAGGCGAACTCGCCGGAATAGTCGTACATCCCGCAGGAGGACATGAGGGACAGGCACTTCTGGACGGAGCCGGTCGAGAACACCCGGTCGTTGGACAGGGGCACGACCCCGCCGTTGGCCAGCGTGGCGGCGGCCGACGCCAGGGCCCCGGCGTGGAGCTCTATGGAGCAGCACTGGAAGTAGAACTCGAGGGTCTCGACCAGGTCGGTGTCCTGCGGGAAGGCCTTGTGTTCCCGCATGAAATAGCCCAGTGCGAAATTGCGGTCGGCGGTCTGTCTCTCGGAGAGGTAGACGGCGTTGTTGAATCCGACGGGCCTGCCACCCGACAGCCTCTGCCAGGTGGCCGCGACGTAGTCGAAGCGGTCCGCGATGTCGAGGTCCGGTTTGATGAGTGAGCAACTCATGATGGCACCGGAGTTGATCATTGGGTTGTGCGGAAGCCCGTCTCCGTTGAGTGACAGCTCGTTGAATCCGCGCCCGCTCGGCTCCCGCCCCACATGCCGGTGGACCACCTCGGCCCCGTGTTCCTCGAGCGTGAGCGAGTAGTTGACCGGTTTGCAGACTGACTGCACACAGAAACCCACGCTTGAATCCCCGATGCTGAACCGCTGGCCGTCCACCGTGCACACCACGATGGCGAACTGTTCGGGCGGCACCCGTTTCAGCTGGGGAATGTAGTCGGCCACCTCGCCACGTCTCTCTGGCAGCAGACTCTCGTAGATCCCGGTGATGTCCGCGGTGAAGGAGGAGAAGTCCGGAATGGCGAGATCGCCGGTGATCGCACGAGCCGGCAGTCCTCCACTTTGCCGGCACAGCTTCGCGAACCGGGCGTAGTCCAGTTGCCCGCCCGTATCCGCCTTCTCCAGCGCGTCGAAGGCGTCCACCATGCGCGGATCGTCGGGCGTGATGCCCGCCTGCTGGAGCCGGGCGATCATCTCGATGCGGGAGATGTGACCCCGGGCGTCCTTTTTGAAAGAGTCGAAAAGCTTCCGGTATCCGCCTGATTCCTCGGAGGCGAGGTCCCGGACCCTCCAGACCGTGTCGGCGATGACGGCGACCCGGCCGTTCGGTGCTTCCATGAGTGTGTCCTTCCGGTCAGAAGACGGCCCGGCTACCAAGCGATGGTCAGAGGATGACCTGGACATGGGAGATCTCACCGGGGCGAGCCTCCACCGAGACGTCCTTGCGGACGCCACCACCCGCGATGACGCGGACGGTCCAGGACCCAGGTGCGGCGAAGAACCGGAAAATGCCTTCGTCGGACACCACCAGCTCACCGGTGAACTCACCGGAGTGATCCAGCAGACGGGCGTAGGACCTGCCCGCGCATATCACGACACCCTGGATGACCGCCTGGGCCGTCAGATCCATCTCCGCCGAATGCGCGACGGTCCGCTCCGGTGCGGTACGACCCTGAGCGGGCATCAACGGGCCTCCCCCGATCCGAGGGGCACGCCGGCAGGCGA
The DNA here is from genome assembly GCF_900188345.1 of Streptosporangium subroseum. Lineage (GTDB taxonomy): Bacteria > Actinomycetota > Actinomycetes > Streptosporangiales > Streptosporangiaceae > Streptosporangium > Streptosporangium subroseum. The sequence goes on from NZ_FZOD01000017.1 coordinate 3,733, forward strand.
GCCGTACCCGGTCCACGAACCGCCGTAGTTCTTCGCGCCGGTCTGGCCGAGGACCTCGTACGACCCGACCGGGTGCGGGCGGAACGCTCGCCGACGCGGCAGCGGGCGACGGTGTCCTTGCCGGAGCCGGAACGCTCGCCGGCGTGGAGCGAGCGGAGCCCGTCGTCGGCAGGGGGCCGGAATGCGGCAGTCCTGTTCGCGCAGGAGCGGCGGCCTCACGCCGTGGGCGCAGGGACTCACCAAGGAGTTTCTCGCTTTCCATTTTTCTTACGGTAGGAGGGAAGCCTGCCGGCAGACAGGTCGTATTACACCCAGGAGTGGTCCTCACTGTCGGCGGACATCCCGGCCAATGGCCATGCCCGATGCCCATCGCGTCCGGCGCTCGCCGCGCCACGCCCGAGCAGTCCGAATGCGCATCCTCGGGTGGTCACCTCACCCACACTGGAACTCGATCACTGCAAAAGGTCCGGGGGCTCCGCCGTGTCGTGGGCTCTCACCGATCCATGGGGAGAGGTTCGATGACCCTGTCGAGGCGTGTGATGGTCGCTGGGCTCGGCGCGCTGGCCGCCCCCTTCGTCCCGCCGCCACCGGCCCCGCGGCCGGTGGCTCCCGGCCCGCCGGCCGTTCCCGCCGGCCGGACGCCCGACCAGCTCGCCCGGGACGAGGGCTTCTGGTCCGCCGTGGCCCGGCAGTATCGGGTCAGCCCGGACTTCGTCAATCTGGAGAACGGCTACTACGGGATCATGCCCGAGCCGGTGCGCCGCGCCTATCACCGCAACGTCGACCACCTCAACGAGGTGAACTCCCGCCTGCTGCGCACCACCTACAAGGACCAGGCCGACCAGGTCAGAGAGCGCATCGCGACCCTGCTCGGCGTCTCCATGGGGGAGATCGCCCTCACCCGCGGCGGCACCGAGGCCCTGCAGAACCTGATCGCCGGCTACCGGCGGCTGCGCCCGGGCGACGCGGTGATGTACACCGACCTCGACTATCACAGCGCGCGGTACGCCATGAACTGGCTGCGCGACCGGCGGGGCGTGCGGGTCGAGCGGATGGCCGTCCCCGAACCGGCGACCCACCAGGCCGTGCTGGACGCCTACGCCGAGGCGTTGCGCGACCGCCCGCGGGTGAAGCTGCTCCTGCTCAGTCACATGAACAACGTCACCGGTCTGGTGCTGCCGGTACGGGAGATCGTCGCGATGGCCCGTGACAGGGGAGTGGATGTGATCGTCGACTCCGCGCACTCCTGGGGACACCTTGACTTCACGATGGACGACCTCGGAGCGGACTTCGCCGGATTCTCCCTGCACAAGTGGATGGGGGTTCCGCTGGGAGCGGGATTTCTCTACATCAAGAAGGACCGGCTGCCCGATATCGACCTCGCCTTCGCCGATGAGACCTATCCCGGTGACGACATCCGCTCGCGGGTCCACTCCGGCACCCTGGACGTCGCCCCCGTCCTCACGGTGGGCGCGGCCCTGGACTTCCACGACGCCCTCGGCGGCGCGGTCAAGCAGTCGCGCCTGCGCTTCCTGCGCGACCGCTGGGTCCACCAGGTGCACGACCTCCCGAACCTGGAGATCCTCACCCCCGAGGATCCCGCCATGTACGGCACGATCACCGCGTTCCGGGTGGCCGGGCACATCTCGGAAGCCGACAACGTCGCAATCGCCAAGGAGTTGTTCGACCGGCACCACATTTTCACGGTGCGCCGCGGCGGACCGGTCAAGGGTGACTGCGTACGGGTGACGCCCGCGCTGTTCACCTCCCGAGACGACGTCGACCTGCTCGCCAGGGCGTTGCGCGGCATCGCGTCGAGGATGCGCGGCTGAAGGGGCGAGCGGCCCGGAAGCGGGTGCGCGGCTGAAGGGGCGGGCGGTCCGGAGCGCGCCGGCCCCGCGCGCGGGCTCCCGGCCGGTGGCCGGGCGCATGCCGGCCGGGAGCGCGTGCGAGGTCTGCGAGGTCTATACAGCCACCGGCGCCTCGGGTGAGGCCGCCAGGCGTCCCGACCGATCCAGGGCGCGTACGGCCGCCGCGCATCCCAGGCCGATCAACGCCATGACCAGCCACGGCAGGCTCGGCAGGCCTGTCGAGTCGCCGAGGTCCAGCGCCCACCCCGACAGCAGGTTGCCCGCGGTCACACCGATGCCGGCCAGGGTGCTGTAGAGCCCGTAGTAGGTGGCCACCATGTGCGGGCCGCCGACGGTGACGATGGTCGCCATCTCGAACGGATAGATGATCATGATGGCCAGGCTGAGCAGCACCGCCGTACCGAGGACCGGCAGAAGCAGGAGCGCGTGGGCGATGCCGCCGGCCGGGACGGTGGCATCGCCCACCAGGGGCGCGGCCAGCGCGAGCGGGACGAAGGCCAGTCCCATCAGGGCGAGCCCCCTGCCGATGGCCTCGGGCGGGCGCCACCGCCGGGCCGCCCACGCCGTCACCCGGGCCTGCCCGGAGATGGTCAGCAGGCCGGAGACCACAAAGATGAGGGTGACCCCGAGCTCGCCGCCCGTCACCCGGCGAACCTCCAGCGGCAGGCCGAGATAGACCTGGAAGCTCAGCACGTACGAGCCGATCATGGCCAGGGAGAACAGCAGGAAGGGGCGGTTGGCGATCACCTCGCGCCAGTCGAGCAGCACTCCGCGTCTCTCCCGCGCCCGGGGGTGCTCCCGTGACGGCAGGGCGCGTGTCTGGGCGATCGTCAGGGCGGCGAACGTCAGTCCCGAGGTGAGGCAGACGAGCTTGAACGCCATGCCGTTGAGCACCAGGCCGATGAGGGGCCCGATCAGGACGCCGAGCTGGGCGAAGACGTTGAACGCCGCGAAGGCCTCGACCTTGCGGGTCCCCGCCTCGTGGGCGAGATAGGCCCGTACGGCGGGGTTGAACAGGGCTCCGGCGAATCCGGTCAGCGCCGAGGCGACCACCAGCATGGGAATGGAGTCGGCCACGGCGAGAAGGAGGAACGCGACGGTGCGCAGCCCGCATCCGGCGATGATCATTGGTCTGCAGCCGAGCCGGTCGGCGAGGGTTCCCCCGACCAGGAACATGCCCTGCTGGCTGAGGTTGCGGATGCCGAGGATGAGACCGACCAGTGCCGTCGGCAGTGCCAGCGTGCCGGACAGGTGACCCGCCAGGTAGGGCATCAGCATGTAGAAGCCGACGTTGATGGTGAGCTGGTTGACCAGCAGCAGTTTCACCGGCCGGTCGAAGGACAGGGCCAGAGCCAGCGTGCTTCTCACCGCGGTGTCCCTTCGGAGACGAGGGGAGGCCGCAGGCCGGCGACCGGGTCGATCACGGTCGCGCAGCGCGTCCAGCGGGTCGGCTCGCGTTCCGCCGGATGACCGATCTCCTCCGGGGCCGTCGCCGCGGGCGAACCGAGAAGATCATGTGCGACGCAGTAGTCGTCGTTGAACACCGTGTCGAAGTAGCGGTGGGGGCCATCGGGAAAGATCGCCGCTATCCGCGTGTGGCTGGGCAGCGTGCGAGCCAGCCACGAGGAGACCAGGGCCACCGCCCCGACGCTCCAGCCGCCGGTGGCGTACCGCAGCGCCGCCAGGCGCCGGCAGGCCCAGACCGCTTCCGGCGGTGCGACCCAGTGGACCTCGCTGAACAGCTCGTACGCCACGTTGCGCGGATGGATGCTGCTGCCCAGGCCGCGCATGAGCCGGGAGCGCGCGGGCTGCCCGAAGATGGTCGAACCGATCGTGTCGACGCCGATGAGCCGCAGGTCGGGGTAGAACCGCCGCAGCGCGCGGAAGACCCCGGCGCTGTGGCCGCCGGTGCCCACGCTGCACACCAGGACGTCGATCCGCCCGAGCTGGCCGGCCAGTTCCGCCGCCAGCCCCGCATAGGCCGTGACGTTGTCGGGGTTGTTGTACTGGTCCGGGCAGTAGGCGTCCGGTTGCTCACCGAGCAGCTCGCGCACCCGCTCCCGGCGCGCCTGCTGCCAGCCGCCCACCGGGTGCGGCTCGGTGACGACCACGACGCGGGCTCCGTAGGCCGACAGCAGGCGGCGCATCAGCGGTTCCATTCCCGGATCGGTCACCAGCGTCACCGGGTGGCCGTGCACGATGCCGGCCAGTGCCAGGCCCAGGCCGAAGGTCCCGCTGGTGGACTCCACGATGGGCGCGCCCGGCCGCAGCTCGCCGCGATCGCGCGCTCTGTCGACGATGTAGAGCGCGGGACGATCCTTGATCCCTCCGGGGTTGCTGCCTTCCAGTTTCGCCCAGAAGCCGCGTCCCTGCCCCGAGGCGATCTCAGGGACCCAGAGGACCGGTGTGTTGCCGACCACGTGCTCGGGGGTGTGGCACGTGTTTCCGGTGATCATCTGGCTGAGCGGAGGAGTATCGATCTGTGGTGCTTTAAGTGTGTATGTCATGATCCGTTTCCCATGGTTGCGAGGTGGTCGACGCGCTTCTGGGCATGCGGAGGCGACGGCTCATGCCGATCGGGTCGAGCGGTGAGTCGTTCGCGAGCCTGCCCGCGGGGCGGCTATATACGGGAAACGGATTTGAGCAGCAGCAGCTCTGCCCCGGGAGGCAGGCAGGCCGGTCGCGAGGAGCGCCGTGCCGGTGCCGGTGACGCCGTCGCGGCTGTCTCGCCGGCGATCAGATCACCGATGGCGTGCCCGCTGGGAAGCGGGACGCGCACGTTGACGATCGGCGATCCGGCCGCCGCGCCGCACAGGCTGTGATCATCGCCGGCGGGAAGCTGGGGGCACGGTGCGCCGTCCCGGAACGCCGCCGTGACGACTGCGGCGTGGAGTTCGGCATCCGTGCCGCAGACGGCCGCGGGCTGTTCCGTGCCGTGCTCAGGGAGGGGAGCCGGAGGGGCGGTCGTGAGGACGCACGACCCGAGATGCAGCAACACGACGATGCCGAGCACGGCCAGGCACAGCGCGGAGAGAACGCCTCCGCGCTGTGCCAGCCGCCGCATCGATACGATCATGACGGTAAATCTATATTACGCTCCGTGGCGACTCGCTACGGGGGGTGACTTTTGCACCATCGAGGGTGGCCCTCGCCGCCTCCCTCGAACACCGTGACCTGTGGCTGAACGGCTACCGCGGGATTTTCGGCTCTGTCGCCTTCCTGCTCCGCGGTACCGTTTCTGTGCGACGTTGGTGCCCGGGGCCGTGGCGGTGCCCGCCGCCGAACGGGTCATGTTCGTAATGTGCAGGTCTTCTACCACGATCGCCGAATACTTTCGGGCCAGCGCGGTGGTGGTCTGGTGCTGCCAGTCATAGGCTCTGCGCTTGGCTTTCGCGCGGAGCCTGGCGATCTGGTCGTAGGTGCGGGCCAGCCGGTTGGAGACCGGCTCGCCTTTGATGCGGGCGGCGCGCCGGCGAGCGGCGGTGCGCTCCAGACGCAGCAACCGCTCGCGCTCACCGGGAGCCAGCCACGGCTTGTGCCGCAGTTTCTCCCCGGTGGACAGCGCCAGGGGCACGGTGATGCCCCGGTCCATGCCCACCTTCGGGCCCCGGTGCGGGGTCGGGTGTGGCACGTGTTGTTCGGTGCGGAACACGATGTGCCAGCCGTTCGCCTCCTTCACCACCCTGGCGCCGGTCACCTTCCCGGCCGGGGAGTTCTTCCCGATGCCGGGCAGAGCCTTGGTCCACCGGAAGCGGACCCGGCCGACCAGCGGGACGGTGACCGCGCCCCATTTCGCCGACAGGCGCACAATCCGCAGTTTGCTGGCTTGGGGCACATCGACCGCCAGACGCGGGCGGCCCTTCTTTGTTTTAAACGTCGGTCTTTTGGCCGGTGGTTAGGGTTGAAGAAGTTCTGCCACGCCTGCATATACGTTTTGAGAACAGCTTGGGCTGCCTGGGTCGGAAGCACCGCGAGAAAATCGGCGTCTTTGCGGGCCTGGCGGATCGCCGCATCGGCCTGTGCGAGCGTTGGCTTTTTTCCGGTGAAATGCGTCCAGTAGGCGTGCAGGCCGAGCAGGACCGTGAGGGGGATGCCGCGCCGTATTACAGCGCGTTCAGGAACCGTGCGGCGATCGGCGCGGCCACCTTGCCGCCGGCGCCGCCGTTCTGGACGAACACCGCGAAGGCTAGGGAGCCGCGGTAGCCGATGAACCAGGCGTGGTCCTCCGCGCCTTCGACCTCGGCGGTGCCGGTCTTGCCGAAGGTCTCCGGCGGGAGGCCGGCCTGGGCGGCCGTGCCCTGGGTGACCACGGCGCTCATCATCGTCCGCAGGCCGCCGGCCACACCTTCGTCCAGCGGCACCGGCGGCGGCGAGTCGGCGGCGGGCTCGGCGGTCATGATCGCGGGCCTCCAGACGCCGCTCGCCACCGCGGCGGCGACCTCGGCCATGCAGAGCGGGCTGGCCAGCGCCGAGTGCTGGCCGATGGCGTCGGAGCCCAGCTCATCCGGGGTCCCGTACGGCTGTATCCGGCAGGAGCTCAGGCCGGGCTTCTCGCGGAACCCGAACCGGTCGGCGGCCTCGGCGCGGAGCCGGTCGTCGCGGAGCCGCTCGTAGGTCTGCTGGACGAAGGTGGTGTTGCAGGAGAGCGCGAAGGCCGTGGTGAGGGTCACGGTACCGTGATCGACGCCGTCGGAGTCGGTGAAAGATTTGCCGGTCGGGATGTTGTAGGTCGCCGGGCACGCGACCGGTGACTCCGGAGTCAGGCCGGTGCGGAGCAGTGCGGCCGCGGTCACCACCTTGAACGTCGAGCCGGGCGGATAGAGGCCGTTGAACGCGCCCCTGCCGCCCAGGGTGTCCGCCACCGCGCGGACCTGACCGGTCTGGACGTCCACGGCCACGATCGCGGCGGGCCGTTCCGTACCGTCCAGAGCCCGGGCGGCGGCGGCCTGCACGGACCGGGAGATCGTGCTCCGGGTCTTTACGGGCGGCGGGGGCGGGGAGGCCAGCAGCACCCGGCCCGAGGCCGCCTCCTCCAGGGACAGAACGACCGCCGTGCCGCCCAGCCCGGTGACGTAGTCGCCCGCCCTGCTGTCGCGGGGGAACAGCAGGCCCTCGCGGGTCAGCGTGGCCGGCCTGCGGACCTGGGTCTCTTTGAGCCGCAGGCTCTCGCCGTCCTTGAGCGAGGGGTGCAGTGTCCCGGGATCCCAGAGCACCTTCCAGGCGCCGGCCCGCAGCCCCAGGTGCAGGACCGAGGAGAACGTCCACCGGCCGAGCCCCGCGACCTCCCGTACTCCCTGGAAGGTCATCTCGGCCGCCTCCTCACTCAAGCGGTGCAGCTCGCCCCGGGTGAGGGACAGCGACGAGACCCGCAGGTCGGCGTCGAACGATCGGTGCCGCTCGGCGAAGTCCGCCGGGGGGTCGGCGACCAGGCCGGTCATGGAGGAGATGTCATGGGCCTGCCAGGCGTCGAAATATCTCGTCGCGGTCAGCTCGGGGCTCTCCTGCGGGGGCGACGAGGGCGCCGGAGTGGTGGGCGTGGGCACGGGCACCGGAGTGGACGCCGGCGCCTCGGCCAGCTCGGCGGCGATCGTGGGCGACGGCGATGGCGAGGCCACCACGGCACCCGGAGAGCTCGTCACCCCGTACACGCCGAAAGCGATGATCGCGACCGTCGAGGCGATCAGCGCGATGAGCCCTCGACGACGCATTATCGCTTGCTCCCTCTGGTTTTCCACGAGCGCATACCAGATAAAAGATCATAAAGGCTGCAACCAGGGATGAGCCAGGCGATTCGGTAAACCTGTTTGTCACGCCGCATGGCAGGGGCAGGCGGTACGGAAGGCGAAATTCCGGGTCACGTGTTCCGCGAGCCCCCGCCCCGCGTGCGGGCGGGGCCGGTCACCGGGACTCCCTGGGGGCGCACTCCGTCGAGGGCGAGAGTGAGCAGCCGGTCGGTCTCGGCCGCGCCGGCGGTTTCCTGCTCGGCGGCCAGCGAGATGGCGTTGACGAGTTTGAGCAGATCGGCGATGGCGACATCGGGGCGTACGGCGTGCGCCTGACGAGCGCGCGTCAGAAGTTCGCCGCCGGAATCAATGATCATCGTGTGGCAGGTGGTGCCCAGTGTCGAGTCGCCGTCGCGGGCGCCGCGCATCAGCGACGCCGCCAGGCCGCGGTTGGAGGCGGCGTGTGCGCCGACGGCGCGGAGCCAGGTGACCAGCGCGGACCCGGGATCGGGGGAGGCGGCCAGGTCGCGCGCCTTCGCGCAGAGGATCTCCACCCGGTCGTGGAAGACGGCCTCCAGCAGCGCCTGGCGGGAGGGGAAGTGCCGGTGCAGGGTGGCCGAGCCGACTCCGGCGTGCCGGGCGATCTCCTCCAGGGAGGCCTCGGCTCCGTGCTCGGCGACGGCCGTTTCGGCCGCGGCGAGGATCCGGTCGCGGTTACGGCGTGCGTCGGCGCGCATCGACCGCCCGGCCGGGACCGATGCGGCGCTTCCCTGAGTCACGGGACCTCCGGTGGACTTGCAAAACGGGGTGGTCCTCCATATCGTACCGGAATGTAAACGGAAGGCCACCCCACTTATAGGGTGGCCCCACCGGCGCAGTCGAACCTCAGGAGAGACCGTGGACACGGGAAAGATCATCATGGTGGTGGGAGCGACCGGCCTGCAGGGTCGCGTCGTGACGGCGCATCTGCTCGCCGGAGGCTGGCGGGTGCGTGCGCTGACCCGCGATCCGGACGGCACGCCGGCGAAGGCCCTGGCCGAGGCGGGTGCGCAGATCGTGCGCGGCGAGATGGACGACCTCGCCTCCCTGGCCGCGGCGGCCGAGGGCGCCTACGGCGTGTTCAGCGTCCAGCCCACCGTCGGCTCTCCCGGCACCGCGCCGGACTTCGCCGCCGACGACGAGGTCCGCTGGGGTGTCAACGTGGCCGAAGCGGCGCGCGCCGCCGGCGTCCGGCACTTCGTCTACACCTCGCTCGCGGGCGCGGGCCGCCACGACAGCGAGCAACTGCCGCAGAACACGGTGAACAAGTGGCGGATCGAGCGGCACATCGCCGGGATCGGCCTGCCCGCGACGATCCTGCGGCCGGTCTCCTTCATGGAGAACTACACCGGCGGCTACCACCTGCACGACGGCACCGTGGCCACCGCGTTCGAGCCCGACGTGCCGCAGCAGATCATGGCCGTCGACGACATCGGCGCCTTCGCCGCTCTGGCCTTCGCCCGGCCGGACGAGTGGATCGGCCGGGCGATCGACCTGGCCGGGGACGAGCTGACCCCCCGGCGGATCGCCGAGGCCATCGGGGAGGCGGTCGGGCGGCCCCTGCCGTACGTGCAGATTCCGATCGAGGCGATCCGGCAGGTCGGCGAGGACTTCGCGTTCGCCTACGAGTGGCTCAACGAGCGTGGCTACCGGGCCGACATCACCGCCGCGCGACAGCTCCACCCCGGCCTGATGGACTTTCGCACCTGGCTCGGCAGGACCGGCGCAGCCCGGATCACGGCGTTCCTCGCCGCCCAGCACGCCGGAAAGCAGGATGCGTGAACGACCACGGGCCCGACCTCGGACGCGTCGGGATCTGGACGGGCGACCTCGACGGCTACCCCAGCCTGGAAGATGGGGACGGGATGCCCTCTCAGGTGGTGGCCGGCACGCGGGTCAGGATGTCCGCGGCGCGGTCGATGTCGCCGATGTCGCTGAAGCGGCCGATGCCCAGGCGGATGGTACGGGCCGCCTGGCCGGGGGTGAGCCCGATGGCGGTCAGCGCCGCCGAGGGTGCGCTGTGGCCGGTGTGGCAGGCGGCCTGGGCGGAGAAGGCCAGTTCGGGGGTGGCGGCCATCAGTTGCGCGGCGGTGAGGTGAGGCAGGGTGAGGCTGAGGTTGCCCGGCAGACGGTGGACGAGCGAACCGTTGACCCGCAGCCCGGCCCACGCGGCGGTAAGCCCGTCGAGGAGCCGCCGGCGCAGGGACAGGATTCGGGTGGCGTCGGCGTCGTGCTCGGCCAGGGCCAGAGCGGCGGCGGCGCCGAGGGCGACGATGCCGGGCACGTTCTCGGTGCCGGCGCGCAGGCCGTGCTCCTGCCCGCCGCCGACGAGCTGAGACAGCGGGACGGGGGCGCCGCGCCGGACGTATAGAGCGGCGACCCCTTTGGGCGCGTACATCTTGTGGCCGACGACGGTGAGCAGATCGAGGCCGAGGGCCGCGACGTCGACGCCGACGGTGGCCGGGCTCTGGGCGGCGTCGGTGTGCAGCGGGATGCCGCGCTCGCGGGTGAGGGCGGCGATGTCGGCCAGTGGCTGCAGGGTGCCGATCTCGTTGTTGGCGTGCATCACCGACACCAGGATCGTGCCCGGTTCGAGGGCGCGTTCGAGGTCGGCGGGCTCCAGGCGCCCGTCGGCGCCCACGGGGACGCGGGTGACACGGAATCCGGCGGCGGCCAGCCGGTCACAGGTGGCCTGGGTCGCCGGGTGCTCGATGGTGGTGGTCACGATGTGCTCGCCCCGGCCGGCGGCGCGCAGGGCGTGAGCGGTGCCGGTGAGGGCGAGGTGGTTGCTCTCGGTGCCGCAGGAGGTGAAGACGATCTCCTGCGGTTCGCGGGCGCCGATGAGCGCGGCCACCTGCGCGCGGGCGGTGTCGACCGCGGTGGCGGCGGTGCGGCCATAGGCGTGGGCGCTGGAGGGATTGCCGAACTCGGTGGTCAGGTAGGGCAGCATGGCCTCGACCACGCGGGGATCGACCGGGGTGGTGGCCTGGTAGTCCAGGTAGATCGGCCGGCTGCTCATCGATCCTCCAGGGTGCGGCGAGGCGGTGATGGAAACCTGGCGGTGAAGCGGCGTCCACGTGAGGGGGAGAAGCTCACAGCTCACCGAGCGCCTGCGGCGTGGAGGTCCCATGGTTCCCATGGTGAGGACGGGAGGATGTCACTCCATGACGCGGATCGGGTTCCCCGACTGGAACGCGGCGATGTCCTCGACGGCGTCACGGTAGAAGATCTCATAGACCTCGCGGGTGACGTACCCGACGTGCGGGGTGAGCACGGTGTTGCCCAGCGCGCGCAGAGGATGATCGGCCGGCAGCGGCTCGGTGTCGTAGACGTCGAGCGCCGCGCATGCGATCTTCTTGCGCCGCAGGGCGTCCACCAGGGCGTCCTCGTCGACGATCGGCCCGCGGGAGGTGTTCACCAGTATCGCCGTCGGCTTCATCGCGGCGAGTTCCGCGGCGCCGACCAGTCCGCGACTGCGGTCACCGAGCACAAGGTGGATCGAGAGCACGTCGGCCCGGGCGAACAGATCCTCCTTGGACATCGCCGTCACACCGTGTTCGGCGGCTTTTTCCGGAGTCAGGTTCTGGCTCCAGGCAACGGTCTCCATGCCGAAGGCCTGGCCGATCCTGGCGACCTGCGCGCCAAGCCTGCCGAGGCCGAGCAGCCCGAGGGTCTTGCCGTTCAGGCCGGTTCCGACGCCGACCTGCCAGCCACCGTCACGCATGGACCTCACCTCGGCGGGGAGGTTTCTGGCGGCGGCGAGGATCAGCGCCCAGGTGAGCTCGGCGGTCGGATATCCGATGTATCCGGTCGTGGACACGACGATGCCGAGTTTCCGTGCCGCGTCGACGTCGATGGCGGCGTTGCGTGCCCCGGTGCTCACCAGCAGCTTGAGAGCGGTCAACCGGGCCAGCAGTTCGGCCGGGAACCTGGTGCGCTCACGCATCGCGACGAGCACGTCGAAGCCGGCGAGCCGCTTGACGACCTCGTCGGCGTCGGCGAACGGTTCGGTGAACACCTCGATCTCGGCGTCGAGGGAGTCCCAGTCGGCAAAGCTCAGCGCGACGTTCTGGTAGTCGTCAAGGATCGCGACCTTCATGCCAGTCAAGCTACTACGGCGGCGTCCCCCGAGCCCGCCTCGCCCCCCGGGCTCGGCATGGTGCCGTCGAAATCCGTTCCGATCCTTTGCGGAGGCCGTCCGCCAAGCCCAGACTCGGACGGACGAAAGCCACCTCCCTGTGAGGCGCGGGCGCTTCCTACAGTACGGCGCGTGCCAGGGCGTTACCCTCGCCCGGCGCGACCGGCGCGGTCAGGAACACCGGCATCTGGGCCATGAAACGCGGGCGCGTCCCCCGGTGCTCGTCGGCCGCGTGCACGGTCAGCGGGTGAACCAGGTACATGTCGCCCGGCTGCCCGGTCGCGTACGCCGTCGGCCGGTCCGCGGAAGCCGCGTCCAGCAGCGGTCCGGCCTTGAACGGGTCGAGCACCTGCTCACCCAGCACCTCGACGGCGTCCCGCTGCGAGCCCACCCTGATGCGGGTCGGCGCGTCGTCGTCCCCGACGTCCGAGAGCAACACCAGCAGCAACATCGTCTCCGGCCGTCCCGACACGGCCCACGAGCCGTCGGGCCGGGCCACGGAGGCGTCGATGTGCCAGCCCCGATCGTCGGCCGGTGCCACACGGGGGAAGCGGATCGGCATGTTGCCGAGGGCCCCACGCGGCACCCACCCACCGGGACCGGCCACCTCATCCAACGCCTCACGCAGCCGCGGGCTGCCCATGAGCTCCCCGAAGGGTCCGTGGCCGGTCATGTCGGCGGCCCACACCACGGGCTGCAGCCAGCCGGAGGGGTCATCGGGCGACAGGCCGATCTGCTGCCAGACCAGCGCCCTGGCCGCGTCTCCGACCTCCCGGGGTACGGCCGCCTCCAGCTTGGCGAACCCCTCGGCAACAAAACGGTCGACATCCACAATTGCCATACGAGCACCATAACGACGCCGTCCACCGATTTTCCGGACGCTACTCCTGTGGATATTCAGGCATTAATCACTCACATGCCCTCAAAGCGCCCTCTCGGGTTGGGCCGCCTTCGGCGGCTCGCGCCGTCGCGCCCGCTCCGCCTCCGTTCGCGTCATCGGCCGCTTGCGCGTGCCCAGCGCCACCTGTCTCAAGGGGCCGGCGCCCCGGCCAGGAACGCGCCGGCGGCGGCGAAGGAGCGCTCATCGGTGAGCGGGTCGTAGGCGACACCGGGCATCGCGCCTGCTACCGCGTGCCTGTGCGTGAAGCCGTGCATGGCGGTGCCGTAGATGACGAGCTGCCAGTCGGCCTCGGCGCGATTCATCTCGTCGGTGAACGCGGCGACGTCGTTCATGGGAACGTGCGGGTCCAATGCCCCGTGGCAGACGAGTATCTTCGCCGCGACGGCGCCGGGCTCCGCGGGATTAATTGAATTTCGATCCGGTCTCGATAACAACATCGTGGGTTCGGAGAAATGCGGCCGGGTCCTCCGTCTCGGCATGGAACGCAGATGGAGCCGGGTAACCTCCGCCGAGCCGGAGGGCGATCCGTCCCGGCGACGAGGGATCCCTAGAAGACCATCCAGGACAGGACCGAGGCCTGGAGGGCGGACAGGACGCATAGGAAGAAGAGGAAGACCAGACTCCAGCCGATGACCCGGCGGAAGATGTCGCCCTCCTTGCCGTTCAGGCCGACCGCCGCCGCCGCGATGACGAGATTCTGCGGCGAGATCATCTTGCCCAGCACGCCGCCCGAGCTGTTGCCGGCGGCCATGAGGATCTCGGAGAGCCCGGCCTGGCCCGCCGCGGTGACCTGCAGGGCGCCGAAGAGCGAGTTGGAGGAGGTGTCGGAGCCGGTGACGGCCACTCCCAGCCAGCCGAGGATCGGCGACAGCAGCGCGAACGCGGCGCCGGCGCCGGCCATCCAGGTTCCCAGCGTGATCGTCTGCCCGGAGGCGTTCATCACGAAGGCCAGCGCCAGGACCGTCATCACGGTGACGATCGCCCAGCGGAGCTGATGAAGCGCCGTCCCGTAGGCCCGCAGCGCCCGCGGGACGGAGAGTCTGAGCGCGATCGTGGTGATGATGCCCGCGACGAGCATCTGGGTGCCGGGTGTGGTGAGCAGGTTGAGGGTGAACGTGGCCAGCGACAGCTCCTCGCCCTTCGCGTTGAGCAGGTGGAGCCCCGGCCACTTCACCGTGAACGTCGCCCTGTCGAGGAGGCTCTTGACGGCGGGGATCTGGCAGATGACGAACACCGCGATGATGATCCCGTAGGGCGCGTACGCCCGGATGACGTCCGCGCGCGAGTCGGGGTGGGCGACGCGTTCGGCGAACTCGGGGGTCGGCTCGTCGGCCGCGCCGCCCGCGATCACGGCGGGCTTGGGGTACGGCCGGCGCGGGCGCCAGACGCGGACCATCGCGACGACGGCGGCGGCCGACAGGAGGGCCGCGACGACGTCGGCCAGCGGCACCGAGATGAAGTTCGAGGTCGCGTACTGCGCGATCGCGAAGACGACTCCGCAGACCAGCGCCACCGGCCATGTCTCCCGCACCCCGCGCAGCCCGTCCACGATGAGGACGAGCGCCAGCGGGACGAACACCGCGAGGAGGGGGGTCTGCCTGCCCACCATCGCGCCGAGGGTGTCGCTCGACAGGCCGGTCACCTTGCCGAGCGTGATGATCGGGGTGGCCATGGCCCCGAAGGCGACGGGCGCGGTGTTGGCGGTGAGCGCCAGCACGGCGGCCTTCAGCGGGTTGAAGCCGAGGGCGATCAGCATGACCGAGGTGACCGCCACCGGCGTGCCGAATCCCGCGAGCGCCTCGATGAGGGCTCCGAACGAGAAGGCGATGATGATCGCCTGAATGCGCTGGTCGTCGCTCACCCGGGCGAACGAGCGCCGCAGCACGTCGAAGTGCCCGGTCGCGACGGTCATCTGGAAGACCCAGATCGCGTTGATCACGATCCAGAGGATCGGGAAGAAGCCGAACGCCGCCCCCTCGGATCCGGCCAGCAGAGTCTGCCCGATCGGCATGCCGTACACCGCGACGGCGATCACGATGGCGAGGGCGAGGGACACCAGCGAGGCGACCCAGGCGGTCACCCGCAACACGCCGAGCAGCACGAACAGCACCAGCAGCGGCAGCGCGGCGACCAGGGCACTCCAGGCAAGGGAATGGGCGACGGGATCGAGAATCTGCTGGTACACGGCGACCACCTTCGCAGGTGCGTGATTTTCCTCGTGATCGATGAGTTTTATCCTGTTTCGGTCTTCTGTAAAGGCCCCTGTAAAGACCTTTGTAAATACCCGGAATGATCACCTCCGGACCGTGACCTTCTCGTCTCCGTCTGAGATCGGCCGGGGGAGTTCGTTCCGCGTACGTGGTGCGTCGCCGTATCCAGGCCAGGAACCTCCTGACCCTGCTGACCGACCGCCGGCGCGAGGTCGCCGTCGCGGTCGGTCAGGGCCGGTCCAACGCCCAGATCGGCGCCGTACTCCACCTCGGCGTCCCCACGGTCAAGACCCACGTCTCCGGCATCCTCACCAAGCTCGACCTCAACAACCGCGTCCAGATCGCGCTGCCGGCCCACGACGCGGGGCTTCTGGACGACCAGGCCTCGGACTAGGGCTGGGCCGAACCGGCGAGGACGGGCACCTTGCGCTGGATGAGGTCGGCCATGGCGGCCTGTCCCGGCTGGTTGAGGTGCAGTACGGCGTCCGGGCCCTCCTGCCCGGGCGCGAGTGCGTCGAACCCCCGGTAGAACTGAGGCGCGGACTCGCAGAGCGAATGACCCGCGAACTCGGGCTGGAGATTGACCGAGTTCGTGTAAGGGCTGACAAACTGGACGTCGACCCTGTGTGCCCTGGCGGCCAGCGTGGCCAGGCGAAGGGTCGCGTCCAGCGCGCTGGCGACGTTGTTGCCTTCCACGCGCTCCGTGTCGCTGAACACCTGGCTGTCGCAGATCGGGTCCAACGGCACCCCGGTGGCGTTCTCGCCCCGGGTGACCTGCCGGCCGTACCCGGTCACCACGATCTTGGCCTGCGGGCTGCGGGCCTTGATGTCGGTCAGGAGGGTGTTCAGGGCCTTGCCCATGCCGGGCAGGCGGCTGAGAATCGCCTTGGTGGGCGCGCCCGTGCAGTCGGCCTGGATGCACACTCCGCCGTATCCGGCGAAGTCGACGTCGGTGGTGCCGATGCTCAGCATCACCACGTTGGTGTCACGACGGAGCGCGTCCAGCTGCGGGGGCTGGTCTTTGAACGTCTGTCCCAGGGTCCTGATGGCCGCGCCGCTGCAGGTGACGTTGGTGAACTTCACCTGCTTGCCACTCTGCCTGAGCGTGTCGACGATGACCGAGGAATAGGAGTTTCCGCTGCGATAACACGTTCCCTCGGTGCCGGGCTGGTAGTTTCCGGCACCGGTGCCGGATCCGTAGGAGTCGCCCATCGCCACCACGTTCAGCGACGCCGATGAACTGGTCGCGGCGACGGCGACCGGGGCGGTGAGCACACCCAGCGCCCCGATGACTAAAACCATGAAGGGTAATCTCATAGTGGGATCTTGATGATTCCGAAGCCAGATGTCCATCGCCCGATTGGGAGACCTCGGACGCGGGGCGACGGCCTGCCGGTGCGCTCCTGATGCCGCATGTGGGGCGAGCGCATCGGCGGGCCGGAACAGCGGGACGTTGCCACGGCATGGCGCACGGAGCTCCCGACCCGGTCAACAAGCGCATCCTCACCTTCGGCGGCGATGCGATCGCTCCGGGCCGAAGCGGATCCGGCGGGGTGATGTCAGGCGGCGAAGACCTGGGAGTCGTCGGCGAACGCCTTGAACTCCAGGGCGTTGCCCGCCGGGTCGAGCAGGAACATCGTCCACTGCTCGCCCGTCTGGCCCTCGAAGCGAACGTAGGGCTCGATGACAAACGCCGTGCCGGCCGCCCGGAGCCGGTCGGCGAGCTTGTGGAACTCGGGGACCGCCAGAATCAGGCCGAAGTGCGGCACCGGGACGTCGTGACCGTCGACGGGGTTGCTGACGCCCTGGGAACGGCCCGGGGCCAGGTGCGTCACGAACTGGTGGCCGTGCAGGTTCCAGTCGACCCAGGTGTCCGAGCTGCGGCCCTGCTCCAGACCGAGCACCTCGCCGTAGAAGCGGCGCGCGGCGGTGAGGTCGTCGACGGGCATCGCCAGGTGAAACCGCGGGATGGAGGAGTCAAGTGTGGTCATGGGTGGCCTCGCCTTCCAGGGCCCAGCGGGAGTGGACCGTGAGCCCAGGTTATCGACACTCGCCCTGTCGCCCGGCCGGGGGATTCACGGGGAGGACGGAGTCACGTGGGGGAGCGCGGGCATCGTTCTGGCGGTCAGGACGATGAGTGTCAGGCCGCACAGCAGCAGCGCGACAAGCTGGACGACGGTCACGGCGGTCATGGTCCGGGTGATCGGATCGACGGCTTCGAAGGTCAAGACAGATTCGAAGGTCAGGACAGAGGCGTGGGAGAGTGTCACGGGCACGATCAGGATCGCCAGTGCCAGCGGCGGGGAGGGCGTCCGCCTGGCCGGAACTCGCAGATGCGTCCAGACACAGGTCGCGCTCCCGGCCAGAAGGGCCAGGCAGGCCAGTCCCGCCACGCCCAGCCATGGCCACACCTATGACCAGAACCTCCAGTCGATGGTCGCCCGCATCGTCGAGCCCAGCACGCCCAGGATCGCGTAGAGCAGGACGCCGGCGCCGACGGGCGACGCGGCCACCCACAGGGGACGGCGCGTCCGTGGCGCGTCACGATGGAATCCGGCCACCAGCGCCGGCACGGGCACCACGAACAGAAGACTTTGGAGAACCGCGATCCTGCCGTAGTCCCAGTTCACGAGACTTGAGGGGAAGATTGGTGATCCCGGCGGCGACGGTGATCGTTGATGCTCCAGAACTAAGGCCCCTGAGGGCCGCGGTAGGACAGCGTCTGGCTGTAGACGAGGTTGGTGGTCGTGCTGCCGAACTGGGCGAGCTCGTCGATGAGCTGTTCGAGGTGGGCCATGGAGGTCGCGGCCACCTTCAGCAAGTAGCAGTCGTCACCGGTGGTTCGCAGACATTCCAGGATTTCGGAGCGCTCCTCGAGCAGCCGATGCAGCGGCTGGTGCCGGCTGCCGGGGTATTTGAGGCGCACTACGGCGAGCACGGCGAAACCGACCTTCGTCAGGTCGACGGCGGCGTGATAGCCGGTGATGATGCCCGCCGCCTCCAGCCGCTTGACCCGCTCGGTGGTCGCGGAGGCGCTGAGACTCACCCGCCGTCCGAGCTCGGTGAGCGGGATGCGGCCGTCTCGCTGAACCTCGACCAGGATCGACCAGTCGGTCGCGTCAAGACTCTCGGTCATTCGGCAAAGATACCGGCAGATCCACGACTTATCGACCAGTACGCCGGGAGGATTCCCTTCCAGGTGGGGGTGATCGCTGGATAGCCTGAAACGGTGCAAACGAACGGAACGACCATGACACGCGATGACGAAAACCACCTCCGCAGGGCCATAGAGCTTGCCGCCAAGGCGCGGGAGACCGGAGACGCACCGTTCGGATCTCTGCTGGTGGGTCCGGACGGCGCCGTGCTCGCCGAAGCCCACAACACGGTCCTGAGCGACGGCGACATCAGCGCCCACCCCGAGCTGAAGCTGGCCAGATGGGCGGCTCGGGAGCTTGATCCCGAAGCCGCGGCCGCCACCACCATGTACACGAGCTGTCAGCCCTGCGGCATGTGCACGGGCGCCATCGCGCGCTCCGGCCTCGGCCGCGTCGTGTTCGCGCTCTCCAACGAACAGTTCGCGACTCTCAAACCGGGCGGCTGGCCACACGTGCCCCAGGAGGGCCCCGCTCTGTTCGACGAGGCGCGCGTCCCGATCGACGACTACTACCGGTGATCCACCACGGCTCGGGCGCCCGGCGGCGGCCGACGTGCGTCAGCCCTCACCGATCGCCAGTCGCAGGAGGAACCGGGTCTCCCTGTCGTGCGGGTCGCGGTTCAACCGGGGGACGGCGATGACGGCGGCCGTCGCCCGGCACCAGCCCATGAGCCGGTCGGGATCCACCTCGGGGATCAGCGCGGCGAGGCGGGTGATGTTCGCCTCCAGGTCGTGAAGTTCCGTGGTCTGGGCGAGGACCCAGTCGATGCCGTCGAACATGGGATCGCCGATGCTGGGCCGCGGGTCGATCACGGTGAAGCCGTGGTCATGGCTGACGAGGACGTTTCCGGGGTGCAGGTCTCCGTGGACCAACCCGGCGGGGCCGCCGGCGGCCAGTGCGAGCGCGTCGGCCCGGCGGCGCTCGAGGAGATCGCGGTCGATGTACTGCTCCGCCGGGTTTCCCCGCCATCGGCCGAGGGCCAGGTCGAAGAGGAATTCGACGCGCTGCCTAAGAGTGGGCAGTTCGTCGTCGGGGGAGTCGGCCAGGCGGAGCGAGCGGAGAAGCACCGCGACGTCCTCGATCGACAGCCGCTCGACCCGGGTTCCGGGTTCCACGGCGGCCAGCAGCAGCGATCCCGACTCTCCGTCCGAGTCGATCAACCGGACCACGTGAGGACTGTCCTCCCACGCCTGGAGCGCGGCCGCCTCGGTGATGCCGATCTGCGGCTCGGGGGTGAGCTTGAGAAAGGCGGGGACGCCGTCGGCCCGCCGTACGTGAAAGGTTCGTGAGGTGTTGCCCGCCGCGACGGCGGCGACGATTTCCAGGTCCCAGCGCCGGGCGAGCCTTTCCAGAAGCTCGGGAAGCGTGGCGAACCAGTCGCGGAAACCAGGACCGAACCGGCCGACGAGTCTGGTCTCGACGGCCGGATCGAGGGTCAGATCGAGCATGCGACAGTGTCGCACACGGCGCCGGGTCCTCCTGAGGCCCGCCGACGGCGGATCTCATGCCGTGATGAGCCGGTCGCGGAAGCGGATGCGCGAGCTCCATGGTGCCATCCTTGGCCCAGTCGCCTTCGATCGTGTGCAGGTTCGATCGGCAGACCCCGCACGAAGCCACCTTGACCACCACCTGCCCGGTCGGGGCCACCGGCTCGTCCACCTCGCGCAGGCGCAGTGGCCAGGCCTCGATGGGCATCAGGGATTCCAGGACGGAAGCTTTCGTCGCGCACATCCTTGGGTTCGGCGGCGGCGCACGGCCCACGGTCAGTGGGTACGGATCACGGTGAAATTGAACTCCCCCTCGAGAAAGAAACTCCGTGAGTGCATGAACGGCCTGCCCCTGTCGTCGAACTGCAGCTGATCCAGGAGCACGTAGAGGTTGTCCTCACCCGCGTCGTCGTCCCAGCCGACGACGTCGGAGCGGACGGCGTGCACCGTGGCCACGGCCCGCGTCGGCCGCGGTCCGTCGTGGTCGGCGAGGTAGCCGAACACCGACCCCCGTAGATGGCCGGCCCGGAATTCGTCGGGAAAGACCCAGCGCGGCAGGATGTCGTAGGAGTAGGCGACGACCGTGTCGTCGGCCAGGATCTTGCGCTGGATGTCGAGCACTCTGGCGCCGGGATCCAGGCCGAACATGGCGAGCTCATCCTCGGTCGCGTCACGGATGGTGCGCCGGCGGTATCTCATGGAGGGCGTGAAGCCCATCTCGGCGATCGTCGCGGAGATGGACGTCAACTCCTGCATGCCGGCGTGGATCTCACGGTGCGGGGCCATGAACGTGCCCAGTCCCCGCCGCACGACGACCAGGCCCTGACCGGCCAGGTCCTTGATGGACTGACGTACGGTGGCGCGGGAAAGGCCGTACTCGGCGACGAGCTCGGCCTCGGTGGGCAGCTTCTCGCCGGGGGCCCACTCCCTGGCCTTGATGCGCGCGCGCAGGTCGTCGGCCAGTTGCTGGGGCAGGGAGGCCCGGGAGCGCAGGATGGTTATGGCGCACCTCTCATCGAACGGATCGGCCTACGGGTCCACATCCGACCCTAACAGAATACTTGACAGACGTCAGTTGTCAGACAACGCTACCAACTATGCGAACCATAGATTGGCTGGACGGTTCCGTACGGATCATCGACCAGACGCGGCTGCCGCATACCGAGACCCACGTCGACGTGCACGACGTCGAAGATCTCATCGTTCACATCCGGTCACTGGCGGTGCGTGGCGCGATGGCGCTGGGCGTGGCGGGCGCGATGGGCATGGCGCTCGCGGCGACCCGGGCCGAACGCGATCACCTTGACATGGACGGTGAGCTCGCCGCCGCGGCGCGGCTACTCGTCGAGGCTCGTCCCACCGCCGCCAACCTGGCCTGGGGCGTCGGCGAGATCCAGAAGGTCCGTGCCGCAGGAGCGGACGCCGCCGGCATCGTCGCGGCCGCGCTGGCCGTCCGGGACGCCGATCTGGATGCCAACAGCGCGCTCAGCGAGCGTGGAGCACGGCTGCTGGCCGGGGCGCGGCGCATCCTCACCCACTGCAACGCGGGCGCGCTCGCGGGCGTCGAGTACGGCACCGCGCTCGGCGTCATCGGGCGGCTGCACGCCACCACCGGCCTGGACATGGTCTACGTCTGCGAGACGCGTCCGCTGCTACAGGGCAGCCGGCTCACCGCCTGGGAACTCGGCCGGCACGGCATCGCGCACCGGGTGATCGTGGACTCCGCCGCCGCCGGTCTGATCCTCGCCGGCGACGTCGACGCCGTGGTGGTCGGCGCGGACCGTGTCGCGGCCAACGGCGACGTCGCGAACAAGGTGGGGACGCTCGGCCACGCACTCGCGGCTCGCCACGCCGGAATTCCCTTTGTCGTCGCCGCCCCCGAGTCCACGATCGACCTCGGCACCCCGACCGGATCCGACATCCCGATCGAGATCCGCGACGAGCGCGAGGTGCTGGAGATCGACGGCCGGCGAGTGGCCGCACCCGGCAGCCTGGGCTGGAACCCGGCCTTCGACATCACCCCCTCGGCCCTGGTGACCGCCATCGTCACCGAGCACCGTTCGCTGAACGATCCCAGGAACGATCCCCGGGACGACAGCCGGCACCCCTCACCGCACGATCCGCGGAACAGAACCGAACGCCTCTCACCGCATGAGCCCTGGAACAGAACCGAGCACCCCTCACCGAACGAGCCCTGGAACAGGGCGACACCCGAGGAGGACCTCGTATGAAGAAGCTCATCAACGACCCGCACGACTTCGTCGACGAAGTCGTCGACGGCTTGCTGCTCGCCCATCCCGACCGCCTGCGGGCCGCGAGCGAGACCCGCAGGGCGCTGGTGCGCGCCGACGCGCCGGTCGCCGGTCAGGTCGGCATCGTCACCGGCGGTGGCTCGGGTCACCTGCCGGCCTTCCTCGGCTATGTCGGAAAGGGGCTGTGCAGCGGGGTCGCGGTGGGCAACGTCTTCTCCTCGCCGTCGGCGGAGCAGATGTATGA
Organism: Streptosporangium subroseum; assembly: GCF_900188345.1. Lineage (GTDB taxonomy): Bacteria > Actinomycetota > Actinomycetes > Streptosporangiales > Streptosporangiaceae > Streptosporangium > Streptosporangium subroseum. Next base: position 25,753 of record NZ_FZOD01000017.1, read on the forward strand.
GGCGACCAAGGCCGTCAACGGCGGCGCGGGCGTTCTCTACCTGTACGGCAACTACGTCGGTGACTCGCTCAACTTCGACCTCGCCGCCGACATGGCCGACCTCGACGACATCCCGACCCGCACGGTCCGGATCACCGACGACGCGCTGAGCGCACCGCCCGAACGCGGCACCGAACGACGCGGGGTCGCCGGCATGGTCTTCGCGTTCAAGATCGCTGGTGCCGCGGCCGAACGCGGCGACTCCCTCGAAAAAGTGTCCGAGCTGGCCCAGCGTACGGTCGACAGCACCCGCTCGGCCGGCGTCGGGCTCTCCCCGACGATCCTGCCCGAGGCGGGCAGGGCCACCTTCGAGCTCGCCGACGGCGAGATGGAGATCGGGATCGGCATCCACGGCGAGCCGGGATCACGCCGTGGCCCGCTCGAAACGGCCGACGAGGTGGCCGACACCTTGCTCGCGGTCATCCTGGACGACCTCCGGCTCGGGGCGGACGAGCAGGTCGCGGTCCTCGTCAACGGCCTGGGCGCCACTCCCCTGGAGGAGCTGTACCTGATCTACCGGCGCGTCCACAACACCCTCCTGGACAAGGGGATCGGCGTGCATCGCCCCTATGTCGGCGAATACGCGACGAGCCTCGAGATGGCCGGTGCGTCGGTCACGGTGCTGCGTCTCGACGACGAGCTGACCGAACTGCTCGACGCTCCGGCTGACTCCCCGTTCTTCCAGCAGTGACTTCCAGCAGCGAAGGGACAGCCGTCATGACCACTCTCACCGTGCCCGAAGTCGGCGCCATCCTCGACCAGGCCCTGCTGACGCTGGCCGGGCAGCGTGACCATCTCCGTGATCTCGACGCGGCGGTCGGGGACGGTGACCTCGGCATCACCGTCGACAGGGGTGCCGGCGCGATCCGGGCCGCGTTGGCCGAGACGCCGCCCGACACGTTCGGCGCGCTGCTGCGAACCGCCGGTACGGCGTTCGCCGGAGGCAACCCGTCGACGATGGCCGCGCTGGTGGGCACCGGCCTTCTCGCCGCGGCGAAGGAGGTGGACGGTGAGCGCGAGCTGAGCCCGGAGGTCGCGGTACGGATCGGGGACAGCGCTCAGCGGCGCATCGCGGAACGCGGAAAGGCCGGCCTGGGCGACAAGACCGTGCTCGACGCACTCGCTCCGAGCGTGGACGCGCTGCGGAAGGCGGGGGAGGGCGAACGACTGGCGGCGATGATCGCGGCGGCTCGCGAGGGTGTCGAGGCGACGACGGACCAGCCCGCGCGCAAGGGGAGGGCGGCATGGGTCGGTGAGCGGGGCACCGGCCACCCGGACCCCGGCGCCACCGCGTACCTGCTGTTCCTGGAAAGCCTGCTGTCGGCGGTGACGGAGCGGGCACCGCGGTAGCGGGCGGTCTCGCCGCTCCCGCGATGTCAAACGTGCCGTCGATACGTGCACCGGACGACAACGACGTCGAGATCGAGGAGCGGAGGCCGGATGTGATCAGTTAAGCGGGGCGTAGCCGAGGACGTGGTCGCGGAGCAGGGCACCCGCGTCGGGGTCCCTGCGTTCGAACGCCGCCATGAGCGGCTCGTGGTCGGCGGCGTTCTCGCAGGGCCGCATCCGGAACAGCCGGACCGACAGGTGCGTCCACACCTCGATGCCGAGCGACTCCCACACCGCCAGGAGCACGTCGTTGCCCGAGGCTTCGACGATCTCGCGGTGGAACGCGACGCCATGGCGTACCTGGTCGACCATGGAAGAGGCGGCCGCGGCCCGGTGCAGGCCGGCGAGGTGGACCCGCAGCGCCTCGACGGGCGGGTGACGCAGCCGTACGGCCGTCTCCTCCAGGCCCGCCCGTACCTCGTAGATCTCGCGCAGGTCGGTCGCGGTGAGCCGGCGGATCCGCGCGCCCTTGTGCGGCGACGACTCGACGAGCCGGAGCGCCTCCAGCTCGCGCAGTGCCTCGCGCACCGGAGCCTGGCTGACGCCCAGCTCCGCCGCCATACGCCGTTCCACCACGCGGTCACCGGGCCCCCACCGGCCGCTGATCAGGCCATCGAGTACGGCCTGCCGGATCTGATCACGCAGCGGGGGTCGTAAGACAGGTTTCACGAACCCAATGATGGCAGATGCAAACAACCGATGATCGATCATTGGGTGTTTAATGGTGATATGGAGAAGGATATTGACCCGCAGGAGACCGCGGAATGGCTGGAATCGCTAGAGGCGGTCCGCCGGGCGGCAGGCCCAGAACGGGCCGAGTACCTGCTGAAGCGGCTGGCCACGAGCAGCCGCTACATCAACACCGTGCCGACGTCGGAGGAGCCCGGCTACCCCGGTGACCTCGAACTGGAAGAGCGGATCGCGGCCTACGACCGGTGGAACGCGGCGGCGATGATCACCAGGGGCAGCCGGCTCGGGCTCGGCGGTCACCTGGCCACCTATGCCTCGGCCGCCTGGCTGTACGAGGTCGGGTTCAACCATTTCTTCCACGGCACTCATGACCAGGTGTACTTCCAGGGCCACGCGTCCCCGGGCATCTACGCCCGCGCGTTCCTGGAGGGACGACTGACCGAGGACCAGCTCGACCTGTTCCGGCGCGAGCCCGAGGGCGGGCTGCCGTCGTATCCGCATCCGCGGAGCATGAGCGGGTTCTGGCAGTTCCCCACCGTGTCCATGGGCCTCGGGCCGCTCAACGCGATCTACCAGGCCAGGTTCAACCGCTACCTGCACAACCGCGGCATCAAAGACACCTCGCTCAGCCACGTATGGGCCTTCCTCGGCGACGGCGAGATGGACGAGCCCGAGTCCACGGCGGCCATCACCCTGGCCGCCCGCGAAGGGCTGGACAACCTGACCTTCGTGATCAACTGCAACCTGCAGCGGCTCGACGGGCCGGTGCGCGGCAACACCCGCATCGTGCAGGAGCTCGAAGGCGTCTTCAGGGGCGCGGGCTGGCACGTCGTCAAGGCGCTGTGGGGCGCCGAATGGGACGGGCTGCTCGGTTCGGACGAGCTGGTGTCCCGGCTGAGCGAGATGCCGGACGGGCAGTTCCAGACCTTCGCCACCTCGACCGGGGACTACATCAGGCAGCATCTGTTCCACGGGCTGGACGTGCCGTACTCCGATGAGGACCTGCGGCGCATCGTCGGCGGTTCGCGGGCCGGCCACGAGCCGCGCAAGGTGCACGCCGCCTACCGCCGGGCCCTCGACCACCAGGGCGCGCCGACGGTGATCCTCGTGCAGACCGTCAAGGGATGGACACTCGGGGCCGGGGTGGAGGCGCGCAACGCCAACCACCAGATGAAGAAGCTCACCCAGGACGAGTTCAGGGCGCTGCGCGACCGGCTCGGGCTGCCGGTGCCGGACGAGGCACTCGACGCGGACCTGCCGCCGTACCTGCACCCCGGGGCCGACTCGCCCGAGGTCCGCTACATGGCCGAGCGCCGCCGCGCCCTGGGCGGGCCCATCCCCAGCCGAACCGTCTCCCACCAGCCGCTGCCGGCGCCGCCCGAGCGGCCCTTCCAGTCCCTGGAGAAGGGGTCCAAGCAGCCGGTGGCCACCACGATGGCCTTCGTCCGCCTGGTCAAGGACCTCATGAAGGAGCCGGAGACCGGGCGCCGCTGGGTGCCCATCGTGCCCGACGAGGCCAGGACCTTCGGCATGGAGTCGCTGTTCCCCACCGCCAAGATCTACTCGCCGCTGGGCCAGCGTTACGAGTCGGTCGACCGGGACCTGCTGCTCTCCTACCAGGAGGCGGTCGACGGCCAGCTCCTGATCGAGGGCATCACCGAGGCGGGATCGATGGCGTCGTTCACGGCCGCCGCCACCAGCTACGCCACCCACGGCGAGGCCATGATCCCGTTCTACATCTTCTACTCGATGTTCGGCTGGCAGCGGACCGGCGACCAGATGTGGGCGCTGGCCGACCAGCTCGGCCGCGGATTCCTGATCGGCGCCACCGCGGGGCGGACCACGATGACCGGCGAGGGGCTGCAGCACGCCGACGGGCACTCCCAGCTGCTCGCCTCCGTCAACCCCGCATGTCTCGCCTACGACCCCGCCTTCGGCTACGAGGTCGCGGAGATCGTGCGCGAAGGGCTCCGGCGCATGTACGGGCCCGACGGCGAGGACGTCTTCTACTACCTCACCCTCTACAACGAGCCGCTTCCCCAGCCCGCGATGCCCGAGGGCGTGCGCGAGGGCATCCTCAAGGGCATCTACCGTTACTCCTCCGGCGGCGGCCAGGCCCATCTGCTCGCCAGCGGCACCGCGATCCACTGGGCGCTGGCCGCGCAGCGGATGCTCCAGGAGGAGTACGGCGTGGGCGTCGACGTCTGGTCGGTCACCTCGTGGAGCGAGCTGCGCCGCGACGCGATGACCTCCACCGGAGTGCCGTACCTCCAGCAGGCCCTGGCCGGGACCGAGGGCCCGGTGATCGCGGTCAGCGACTGGATGCGCGCAGTGCCGGATCAGATCAGCCCGTGGATCGACCGGCCGTGGACCTCCCTCGGCACCGACGGGTTCGGCCTCTCCGGCACCCGGGAGTCCGTACGCGAGCACTTCGGCGTCGACCCGCGTTCGATCGCCGACACCGTGCTCAAGTCCGTCGAGGAGTCCGGCCGGCGATGACCGGCCCGGCTTGACCACCGCCGAGGCCGAGCCGTCCGGGTGCCGTCCACCTGCGCGAGGACGACACCCGGACGCCCGCCGGGCGGAGGGAGAGCGATCCGGAGGCCCTGCTCGCCGAGCAGGGCCTCCGGATCACCCGGGTCCGCCGGAGTCGGCTACGGGAGGACCGGGCTCAGTCTTTCTGGCGGGCGAACAGTTCAAGGTGGGAGCACCGGACGCAGCGGAAGGCGTCAATGATCAAGCGCGGTTTTCCCAGCCGCCTGGCACCGCCGAACAGTCCGCGCTTCAGAGTGCCCTCGATCCAGCGGCTGTACCCCTGGGAGTGCTCACCGCCGTCCTCGATGAAGCCCGGTTCCAGATCCACGCTGTCACATTGAGTGCATCGCATGCCCGTATTGTGCCAGCGATCTCTCCCGCGACCAGGCCATGCGGTCTACGGCTCCCTACGGCTCCCACGCGACCCGGACACCCGGGGTGCGCGGGGGAAGCCGGTCATCGGGGCCTCACCGGTCAGGGGAGAGCCAGGGCGCCTAAAATGAACTGGGAAGTCCATTTTTAGGAGCGAGAACCATGCACCGGTCCCTTACACCGAAGGGCGAGGCCACGCGGGCGCGCATCATCGAAGGAGCCGCCCAGGTGCTTCGGGAGAGCAACGTCGTCTCCGCCACGCTCGACGACATCCGGCAGCAGACCGGCACGAGCAAGAGCCAGCTGTTCCACTACTTCCCGGAGGGCAAGGACCAGCTGCTGCTCGCCGTCGCCCAGTACGAGGCGGATCGGGTGCTGGACGACCAGCAGCCGTACCTCAGCTGTCTCACCTCCTGGGACGCGTGGTACCAGTGGCGGGACGTCGTCGTCGAGCGGTACCGGTCGCAGGGGGACACCTGTCCCCTGAGCGCGCTGTTTCTGCAGATCGGCCGCACCACACCGGGTGCCCGGGCCGTCGTGGTGGAACTCCTGAAAAGATGGCAGGCCGAGCTGGCCGCCGGCATCCGGGCGATGCGGGACGGCGGTCACCTTCCGGCGTCGTACGACGTCGACGAGGCCGCCGCGGCTCTCCTCGCCGGTGTGCAGGGAGGAGTGTCGATCATGATGTCCACCGGGCGGTCCACCCACCTGGAGGCCGCGATCGACGTCGGGATCAGGCATCTGCGGATGGGTGGCCGGGAGCTCGCCCGGCCGTGAGCCCCACGTAGAAATCCAGGTGCCGCAGGGCCGCGGCCTCCCAGGTATGCCGGGCCGCGAGCGCGCGGCCCTCGGAGCGCCGCAGGGGGTCCGGGCCGTCCAGGGCGTGCCCGAGCTCCGCGGCGAGCGCGTCCGGGCCGGCGGCGAAACGGGCGGCGGACCCGAAGACCTCGCGCAGGACGGGCAGGTCGCGGACGACCAGGGGAACGCCCGCCGCGAGAGCCTCCATCGCGGCGAGTCCGAAGCCTTCCTTGGTTGAGGGGAAGGCGAAGGCGTCGGCGGCGGCGACGAGCGAGGGCAGGTCGCCGTCCGCGACGGTGCCGAGGACCACCGGTTCGACGCCGAGTTCGGCGGCACGGGCCTCCCATCGGACGCGGTAGTCGCGGTAGTCGAAGAGGGTCTCGCCTCCGGCGATGACCAGGCGCACCTCGGGATGGCGCACGCGGAGCAGCGCGTACGCCTCCAGCAGGTCCAGCGATCCCTTGCGGGGTTCGATCCCGCCGACGGCGAGGATGTAGCGGCCGAGCCGGGCCTTCCACCGAGCCCGGGCCGCGATGTCCTTCGCGGCCGAGGCGAACCGCTCGTAGGCCACGCCGTTGGGGATGACCTGAGCCGTGATGTTCCAGCCGTCGGCCAGTTCGGCGGCGACGGTGCCGGAGACGCAGACATGCGCGTACGGGGTGACGATCGCCCGCTCGTGGCAGGTGGCCAGTTCGGGGGTGGTGAAGTGGTCGAGGTGATGGACGGTGCGTACGCACCGTCCCACGGCGTTGGCGCTGATGCAGTCCTGGGCGTGCACGATGTCGTAGCCTGCCGGGTCGAAGGCGTCGCGCAGGGCGGTGATGGAGCGCAGCACACGCTCCCCGACGGTCTCACCGGGCCGGTCGGGGAATGGCACGACACGTTGCCGGACGGCCGGGTCGACCTCGCGGAAGAACCCGGCGTCGCCGCCCCGCCCCAGGGTCCACACGGTGACCCGCTGGCCGGCCGCCGCCAGTGCCTCGGCGAGGGCGAGGGTGTGCACGACGCCGCCCCGTGGCTTGGTGGAGTAGCTGAGCAGGGCGATGGACAGGGGAGCCGTCATGCGTTCCCCCGGTAGGCGCCGGGCCGTCGCTCGTCCAGATGACGCAGGATGCGCCGGGCTCGGTCGATCTCGGCCGCGACGTCGATCTCGGCGACGGCGAGCCCGGCCTTGGCCCAGGTCCGTGCGAGGACGTCGCCGCCGGGCCCGACCACCTTGGCCTGGCCGAGGAAGCGCATGCCGCCCATGGCGCCGGTCTGGTTGGAGGAGGCGAGGACCACCTGGTTCTCGGCGGCGCGGGCCTGGTCGTACAGGTCGAAGAGTTTGGCCTGGCGGTCCTGCGCCATCCGTGTGGCCCGGTTGGTGATGCTGGTGGGCCAGGCCGACAGACAGGCCAGGATCTCGGCCCCGTCGAGGGCGAGGCTGCGGGCCGACTCGGGGAAGGTCTTGTCGTAGTCGATGAGCATGCCGATCCGGCCGACGGGCGTGTCGAAGGCGTCGAACCGGCCGCCGGGGGAGTAGGCCGCGACCTCCCCGGCCGGCAGATGGACCTTTCTGTGCCTGCCGAGGACGCCGTCGCCGCTGACGCAGACGGCCGCGTTGTAGCGGTCCGCGCCGTCGGCCTCGCAGTACCCCACGCAGACCGTCATCTCGGCGGCGAGCGCGGAGACCCGCAGGATGAGCGGGTCGTCCGGCTTGAGGGCGGGCGGCAGCGCCTCGGGATCCGGATGGCGCAGGTCGGCGAGGTAACCGCCGAGGGCGGCGTCGGGCAGCACCAGGAGCCCGGCGCCCTCCCTGCGCGCGTCGTCGATGATCTTGGCGATCCTCGCCAGGTCGAACTCCAGGTCGCGGCCGAAGTGGGCGGCCGCGGCGGCGATCCGGACGGCGCTCATGCGGGGACCGCTCCCGCGGCGTGTGACAGGGGCGGATAGGCGTCGGGCCGCCGGTCCCGCAGGTGGCCCATGGCGCGCCGGGCCGTCTCCAGAGCCCTGGTCACGTCGATTTCGGCGATGGCGACTCCGGCGCCGACCCCGGTGTCGGCGAGGATGTCGCCGCCGGGGTCGACGACCTTGGCGCTCGCGACGAAGCGCAGCGTCCCGAAGGTGCCGGACTGGTTCGCCGACAGCCACACGATCTGGTTCTCCAGGGCCCGGGCCCGGTCGAAGAGGTCGAACCGGCGCTTCCAGCGGTCCTGTGCGAGGTCGGGGGACGCGCCGGTACGGGACCCGGGCCAGGCGGAGACGCACACCCCGATCTCGGCGCCGTCCAGGGCCAGTGCCCGGGCCGACTCGGGGAAGGCCTTGTCGTAGCAGATCATCATGCCCAGCCGGCCGAGTGGTGTGTCGAAGGCGTGGAAGCGGTCGCCGGAGGAGTAACTGGCGTCCTCGCCGAGCGGCTGGTGCACCTTGCGGTGGTTGCCGAGGACGCCGTCCCCGTTGACGCAGACCACGCTGTTGTAACGGCGTGTTCCTTCGGCCTCGCAGTAGCCGGCGATCACCACCATGTCGCCCGCGAGCGCGGTCAGGCGACGGATCTCGGGTCCGTCCAGGGCAAGGGCAGGCGGTCCCTCGTCGTGTTCGGCGTCGTCGTCCAGGCTGAGCAGGTAACCTCCGAGACAGGCCTCCGGAAGGGCGAGGAGCCGGACGCCTTCCGCCTGGGCCTGCTTGATCAGCCTTTCGACGATGGTGAAGTCCTCCTCCAGGTCGCGGCCGAACTCCGCCGCGACGGCGGCCATGCGCACCGTACTCATGCAGTCCCCATTCCGGTCACCGCATCGGTGACAGCCTCGGTCAGTTCGCCGTCGGGCCAGCGCAGCCGTACGCCGTGGCCGGCGGTCAGCTCCCCGCATTCGCCGCCGACGGCGGGACCGGCCCGCAGGGCGGGCCCGCCTCGCTCGTCGGCGGTGAGCATCGCGAAGCCGGGGAAACAGCTCAGCCAGTCTCCCAGGGACGCACCCTCGGGGCGGGGCACGGCGGCGACATCGAGGATCGCCGCGCAGCCGCTCGCCTCGGCGAGCATGCCGAGGGTGCCGGCGATCCCGGCCATCGACACGTCCTTGGCGGCGGCGGGCCGGGCGGCGGCCACCGCGCCCAGCATCAGGCGCAGCTCCTCACCGCTGCGGGAGGTGGTCGAATCCCACTGGCGGCCCCGGTGCCCGGCCCGCCAGGTGCCGCCGAGGTCGGCGGTGAGGCGGACCCGGTGCCCGGGTCTTCCGCCACCGCCGGGCACGGGATGGTCCGTGCGGCCGAGTGCGGTCACCGCGAGCGCGGCCGGGACACCGAGCTGGGTGTGACCGCCCAGCACCGGCACCCCGTACGCCGCGGCCGCGTGCCGCAGTCCGGCCAGCACGCGTGCGGCGTGCGAGGCGTCGCGCGCGCCGACGGCGTCGAGCAGTCCGACCGGGGTCGCGCCCATCGCCGACAGGTCGTTGACGTTGACCAGGACCGAGCACCAGCCGGCCCACTCCGGTTCCCGCTCGACCATGGACGGGACGATGGCGTCGCAGGCGGCGACGAGGTCGCTGCCGGGCACGGGGGCGCCGTCGTCGCCGACGAAGCCGGGGCCGCCCGGGGCGAGCCCCGCCAGGAGCGGGCCGAGCGCGGACTTGGTGGCCGCCGCCTGGGCCGCGATCCGGCCGATCGGCCGGCGCATCAGCACGTGCGGGGTGCCGGCGACCGTGACCGCTCGCACCCGCCGCCAGCCCAGCCGCCGGAACGGCGTCTCGTTGCGCGCCTGGACCGTCGCCTCGAAACGGAGCACCCCCTGGGCCTCGGCTCGGGCGCAGGCGGCGCGGACGAGAGCCGCGCCGACTCCCTGCGGGCCACGTGCGCCGGCGGCGACCACCAGCCGTCCGCCCGTCCACCAGCCGAGGTCCGGCCCCTCCCCGACGGGGCCGAGCCGCACGCCGCCGACGACAGAGCCGTCCCGCCCGCGGGCCACCAGGACGACGGTGCGCGGATCGGCGTCGTGGTCGTCGAGGTCGTGGTCGTCGAACAGCCCCTGCTCGTGGACGAAGATCTGCCGTCGCAGCCGCCGGTAGGCGTTCAGGGTGGCAGGGTCGCCGGCCTCCTCGATGCGGAAGCCCGGCTGTCGCGCCAGAGTGCTGCGGTCGCCGAGCAGGGCGAGGATGTCGTCCATCACGGCCGCGGCGGAGGCGGGAAATCCTCCGTCGAGCCCGGCGGCGGCGTGGAGTCCGCTCATGCCGGCCTGTTCCGCGGCGCCGGGTGTCGACGGCGCCGTCCTGCCGCCGTCCTGCTTCCGGGAGCATTCATCGCGTTCACCCACCCGCCGTCCGCAGCACGCTGCACGCGCCGCATGCCGCGCAGCCGGCCTTCTGGTCGGCACCGGACATCCCGGCGGCGCGTAGTTTCAGGGCGACCTGTTCGGTGACGTGGCGCAGCAGTCGCGGGCTCGGGGCGCCGATGCCGTCGTGGGCCGCGAGAGTGCCGCGCATCGGGCGGAACGGAACGACGAACGGATACACCCCACGGTCGATCAGCCGGCCCGCGCCGGCGATCAGCTCGTCGGGGTCCTCACCGAGGCCGACCAGCAGGTACGTGGAGACACGGTTGGACCCGAAGATCCGCACGGCCTCGTCCCAGGCCGCCTCGTACTCGGCCATCGGCACCGTGGACTTGCCGGGCATCCAGCGGTGGCGCACCTCCTCGTCCAGTGCCTCGGCGTGGATGCCGATGGCTGTGGCCCCGGCGTCGTGGAGCTCGCCGATCCAGGACAGGTCGCCGGGGGGCTCGCACTGCACCTGGATCGGCAGGCCGGGTACGGCCTCCAGTACGGCTCGCACGCTGCGCGCCAAGGCGCGGGCACCGCGGTCGGGGCCGACGGTGGTGCCGGTGGTCATCACCATCTGCCGCACGCCGTCGAGCCGGACCGCGGCCTCGGCGACCTCGGCGAGCTGCGCCGGAGTCTTGGCGGCCACCGTCGCGCCCGAGCGCAGCGACTCCTCGATGGTGCAGAAGCGACAGCGGTCGGGCTCGGCGTAGCGGATGCAGGTCTGAACGACGGTGGTGGCGAGCACGTCCGCGCCGTGCAGGCGCGCGATCTGTTCGTACGGCACGCCGTCGGCGGTCGTCAGGTCGTAGAACTTCGGTCGGCGGACGGTCTGGAGAGTGAGTCCGGTGTCCTCGTCGCCGAGCCAGACCCTGCCGTCGCGGACCGTGTAGGGGCTGCCGGGGTTGGTGGGAAGGGCGGCGTTGGCACCGTCCACGAGGACATGGCCGTCGTCGCTCGGCCCCGCGCCGTCGGGGCGGCGGACAGGGGCGTCCATCTGGACGCCGTGCAGGGCGAGTTCGGCGCGTGTGGCGATCCGCACGTCCACCGCAGTGCCCCCGATGCCTCCGGTGCCAACGCTCATGTCGTCTCCCTCAGAGCTGGTAGGTCGAGTTGATGATCGCGCCCTTGCGCGCGTAGTAGATCAGGGCGTCCTGGACGTCGAGCGGATGGGCGGGGATGACACCCTCGATCAGGTCCTCCTCACGGGCGCCGTGCAGGGAGAGCCCGAAGCGGCAGCAGTAGACCTTGCCGCCCTCGGCGATGAAGGTTTTCAGCTGGTTGTTGATGTTGTGCTCACCGGGGAAGGCGGAGTTGCCGGTGGTGGGGAAACCGCGGGTGGCCAGGCAGTTGAGGGAGCCGGGACCGTAGAAGTAGATGGCGGTCTCGAAGCCCTTGCGCAGCGCGCGGGTGGCCTGCAGGACGGCGACGAAGCTGACGGAGGACTCGTGAGCGAGGCCGTGGACGAGGGTGAAGTAGGTCTCGCCGTTCTCGGCCTGGTAGTCCGGGAAGATCTTGGTGCTGCCGTAGATGCTGGAGCCGTCGGCCAGGGAGGGGTGCGGGATCTCGTTGATGCTCTGCTTCTCGAGGTCGTTGAGCTCGATGGCGGCGTCGGTCATGGTGTCTCCTCGTGGTGTCGGGTGAGGCGTGGGCGGTCGTAGAGCGCGGTGAAGGTGTCGTGGAAGACCAGCTCGCCGAGCTCGCCGTCACCGGCCGCGGCGCTCATCCGGGCGTACTCGCCCGCGAAGTCGCCCCACGGCTGGTCACTGGCGAAGAGCACGCGGTCCTGGCCGATACCGCGGCGCTCGATCTCCCGGGCGAGCCAGTACGGCGCGAAGCCGATCGCCCAGGAGAGGTCGGTGTAGACGCGCTTGCCGGCCGCGATCCAGTCGAAGAACCGGGAGCCGGCGAGCTTGATGTGGCCGCTCATGCCGCCGCCGAAGTGAACCAGGTGCACCGGCACGCGGTCGGCGTACCACTCCACCAGGTGGCCGACCTCGTCGATGTCGGAGGCGGCACCGGGGGAGGTGTGGACATGGACGACCAGGCCGAGGCGTTCGGCCTCGCGGAAGATCCGATCCAGCGGTGGGCGGCAGGCCGGGTCGGTGACGCGGCCGCCGAGCAGGAAGCTGAGCTTCAGCGCCCGTACGCCCTCCTCGCCGGCCAGGGCGAGGGCGCGCGCGGTGCGCTGCTCGTCCTGCGGGCGCGGGGAGACCCACAACCCGGCGCGGATCCGGTCGTCGGTCTGGGCGGCCTCGATGACCAGCTCGTTGAAGGAGAAGGCGATGTCCGGGTCCGGGACGCCGTAGTTGGGGATGATCAGGGCTCGTTCGACGCCCTCGGCGTCGAGGTCGGCGATCAGTTGCTTGATGGTGGCGCGCGCGGTGGTGGCGGGGCTGACGGCCGGTCCGCCGTAGAAGGGGTGGGCGGGCAGCACGCCCAGGTGGCGGTGTGCGTCGAAGATCTGTCGCGTCGTCACGGCGGTGTGCTCCTTCAGCCCACGGGAAGCGCGGAGGCCAGTGACGCGGGGGCGCCGGTCAGCGCGCCGCAGACGTCGGCGAGCCGGCGCGCGGCGTCGATGTGGCCGGCCAGGAACTCCGCGTCCCTGCCCACCGCCTCGAATCGCCCCGAGCCCCAGCTGTACTGCCAGGGCAGGCCCAGGAAGTACAGGCCGGGGCAACCGGTGGCGCCGCGCCAGTGCATCGGGTAGCCGCGGCCGTCGAAGGCGGGTATCTCCATCCAGCGGTGGTCGCGGGTGAAGCCGGTGGACCAGATCACCGAGGTGATCCCGGCCTGCCGCAGGTCACGGTCGTGCGGCTGCTCCGACGGCTCCCACACGGGTACGTACCGGGGCTCGGCCGGTGCCCTGATCCCGTGGGCGTCGATGTGCGCGTCGATGGCGTCCTTGATGCCCTCTGCCACCGCGTCGGCGTGGTCGAGGTTGCCCTTCAGGTCGTCGGCGAACTCCAGCGCCGTGCCGTCGATGCCGGTCAGCCGCCCGTACAGGCGCATTCCGTCCCGGGCGAAGGCGCGCAGGTCGATGTCGCGGCCGCCACCGCGGCCGGTGACGTAGTGGTTCACCCGCATCCGTACGGCGTCGGCGTCGGCGAACGCGTCGATGCCCTTGGCGTAGTGGCCCATGTCGTCCAGCCAGGCGACGCAGTCGCGCCCCCGGTAGAAGCGGGCGACGCGCGGTGCGCCGCCGACGGCCAGGTGCACCTGGCGACCGGCGAGATGCAGGTCCTCGGCGATCTGGCAGCCGGACTGGCCGGTGCCGACCACCAGGACGGCCCCCGCGGGCAGCCGGTCCGGGCTGCGGTATCGCGAGGAGTGCAGCTGGGTCACCTCGGACGGCAGTCGCTCGGCCATCCGCGGGATCGACGGAGTGTGGTATGGGCCCGCGGCCACCACGACCTGATCCGCCGTCAGGTCGCCGGCGGTGGTGGACAGTTCGAACGTACCGGTCACCGCCCTCCGTAGCCTGGTGACGGTCACCCCCTCCACCAGCGGCGGAGCGAAGAAGGACACGTAGTCCTCCAGGTAGCGCACGATCTCGTCCCGGGCCATGAACCCGTCCGGGTCCGGGCCTGAGTAGGGGAAACCGGGCAGCCTGCACTGCCAGTTGGGGGTGACCAGGCAGAAGGTGTCCCAGCGACGCTCGCGCCACTCGTGCCCGACCCGGTTCGCCTCGATGACGACGTGTTCGATGCCGCGCTCGCGCAGGCAGTAGCTGACGGACAGGCCTGCCTGGCCGCCGCCGACGACGGCCACGGGGTAGTGGGCACCCGCCAGGTTCGCGCTCACCGCTCACCTCCGTCAGGGAAGGCGTCCGCGGGGAGCAGGGCCTCCACGGTCGCCATCGCACCCGGCACGGAGAGGTACGAGGCGGCGGTGCTCTCGATCTCGGCCAGCTGACCGGCCGCCCTGGTGCACGCGAAGCCGTACTTCGCCCTGACCCGCTCACTCGCGATGCCCAGCGCCTGCCGGCTGCGGTCCACGAAGTGGGCCAGTGGGTAGGCGGTTCCCGAGGAGAGGAAATCCTCGATTACTGTTGAGGGAGAGTAGTAACGCTGGATCGCACCGTCCGGCCAGCGCACCCGGAAATACATCTCAGGCATGAGGTCCTCCAGGCAGGGCGCCGAGGTTCTGACGGACCTCGCCGCTGCTCATGGGAACCAGTTCAGCCAGGGCTTGTTGCCGATCCGTGACATCCGGAATAAAGACGCGTTAGCGAGTTCTCACGCGTATAGGCCGTGCCCGGAGAGGCGGTCTTCGAGAAGGTCGGAGGAGAAGCGGAGGACGCGCGCCCACCGTCAGTAGAAGTGCCGCAGGCCGGGCCACAGCGCCGACCAGGGCTTGGCCGTGCCGGAGCAGAGCGCGATCGGAGCGTTCTGCTCCTCGTTGTCCACGCCCTGGCCGTAACGTGGCCGTGGAGACCATGTGGCCGACCGCCAGGACAAACGCCGCCGCGCAGAACGCGGCGATCATTTGCGCGCGGCGCCCCCCGCCCAGTTCGCCGGCCACCAGCGCGACCACGAGGACCGTCGCCACGCAGGCGAGCGTCGAGATGATCCGCAGTCCGGCGGGGGTCTCCGAAGACCGCGGTGACCGCCCGCACGATGAGAGGGGTCAGCGGCGGCTGGTCCACGTAGCCCCACGCGGGATGGTCACCGGCGACCATGAAGTACAGCTCGTCGCGGTGAAAACCGTAACGCTGGGAAAGTCCGGTCAGCAGTCCGGCGAGCCCCACCATCACCGCGACCACGGGAGCGGTCGCGAACGCTGCCCGCCCGCCGGTGACCGGCACGTCCGACCGCGCAGCGCTCATTTCAGGATCTTCCCAATTCGGGGTATACGGCGCTACCCGGAAGACCTGACCGTTTCCTGCCAGTGTCCGGCCGTCACCCCGTACCTCGGAGCCCCCGCCGGACCGGTCGGCATCATCCCCGATCGCTCCCGGCTTCGCCGTGCGGCCGGGGGTTCAGGAGGCCGTCAGCGACGCGAAGCGGTCGAGGTCGATGTTGCCGCCGCTGACGATCACGCCGATCCGTCGCCCGCGCAGTTGGGCGGCGAGTTTGCGGACGGCGGCGAAACCGAGACAGCCGGTGGGCTCGACGACGATCTTCATGACGGACCCGAAGATCCTCATGCATTCGACGAGCTCGGTGTCGGTGACGGTGAGAATGTCGTTGACGTCGCGGCGGATGATGTCGAACGTGTGGGTGCCGAGGTGCTGGGTCTGCGCGCCGTCGGCGATGGTCTTCGGGGTGTCGATGTGGACGATGGCGCCCTGGCGCAGGGACCGCTGGCCGTCGTTGCCGGCTTCGGGCTCGACGCCGTACAGCTCACATCCGGGCGACAGCGCCTTGGCCGACAGCGCCGTGCCGGCGAGCAGCCCGCCGCCGCCCAGGGGCACGAAGAGCGCGTCGAGGTCGCCGACCTCGTCGAACAGCTCCCTGGCCGCGGTGCCCTGACCGGCGATCACATGGTGGTGGTCGTACGGCGGGATCAGGGTGAGGCCGCGCTCGGCGGCAAGAGCACGGCCGATCTCCTCCCGGTCCTCGGTGTAGCGGTCGTAGGTGACGACCTGCCCGCCGTAGCCTTTGGTCGCGGCCACCTTCGCGACCGGTGCGTCGTGGGGCATGACGATCGTGGCCGGGATGTCCAGCAGCCGGGCGGCCAGGGCGATCGCCTGGGCGTGGTTGCCGGAGGAGTAGGCGACCACGCCGGCGCGTCGCTGCTCGGCGGTGAACCGCGACAGGGCGTTGAACGCGCCGCGGAACTTGAAGGCGCCCATGCGCTGGAAGTTCTCGCACTTGAACACCACGTCGGCGCCGAGGTCTTCGTTGATACGGCGCGAACGCAGCACCGGCGTGCGGTGAGCGTGTGACGCGATGCGCGCGGCGGCGCTCTGGACGTCGTCGTAGGTCGGTGACTGGGGCATTTGCCTGACTCTCTTCGGTTGGTCCGCCCGGCGCGACGCACCGGATCACCGCGCTGACGGCGCGCCGGACCAGCCCTCGGACGTACGCCCCGACCGCCCACACGGAGATCACAGACGCCCTGACCGCGGGTGACCCGGACCATCAGGTCTACCGGCAGGACGAGGGCCACGACAAGTCCGCGGGGGACCGGCGCGCCCCGGCCGGTTCCCGCTCCGGGATGGGAACGGCGACCGGAAGGCCGCGGGCCGACGGTGACCAGGAGGCTCAGGCCGGGGTGACTTTTCCGGTGATCTCCGACGAGCCCGAGCACGTCGGTCGAATCGACGATCTCAACGCTTTCCAGGGCCGCCACGCGGGTCCGGATCATGTGTTCGATCAGTGGACGGCTCACGCCGAACACGATGATTCCGGAGGGCGCGGGCCGGAGGAGACGACCGTCGAGGTAGGTGCGAAGATCGGCCTGGGCGTCCCCGCGCGGAACACCGGTCGCTGTCCATTTTAAAACTATATGTCTAATTTATGTCGATATGGTGGCCGTGTTACACCCGGGAACGGAGAGCATCCCTGATAGGTGGGCCGGCCGCCTCGTCAACCCACTGGGCGCACCCGCGTGTGATGACGGGCCCGGTGACATCTTCCCCCATACCATGGCCATCCCAGCAGTGATCACCTTACGCTCGTCATGATCGGTCGGATACGGCCCGGCTCGCCGGGCCGCCCTCCTCTGTTATGAGCCTCGGAGTGAGCATGTCTCCAGAGATCATCTCGATCCTCGTGCTGGTGGCGATGTTCGTCGTGGCCACCCTGCTGCCGGTGAACATGGGGGCGATCGCCTTCGCGGCGGCGTTCCTGGTCGGCGTCTACGTCGCGGACCTGTCCGCGGACGACATCTTCGCGGGCTTTCCCGGTGATCTGTTTCTGACGCTGGTCGGCATCACCTACCTCTTCGCCATCGCCCAGAACAACGGGACGGTGGACTGGCTCGTCCGGCTGGCCGTGCGCGGCGTCCGCGGGCGCATCGTCGCGATCCCCTGGATCATGTTCGGCGTCGCGGCCGTCCTGACCGCGATCGGAGCGGTGAGCCCGGCCGCCGTGGCCATCATCGCCCCGATCGCCCTCGGGTTCGCCGCGCAGCACCGCATCAACCCCCTGCTCATGGGCCTGATGGTCGTGCATGGGGCCCAGGCGGGAGGTTTCTCTCCCATCAGCGTCTACGGCGGGATCGTCAACCAGGTGGTCGAGCGGGCCGGGCTGCCGGACAGCACGATCGCCATCTTCCTGAGCAGCCTGGCCTTCAACACCCTGGTAGCGGTGATCATCTTCGTCCTGTTCGGCGGGCGGGAACTGCTGGGGCGTAGGGAGTCGATGGATCGGCCGGCTCAGGAAGGCGTTCGGGACAGCGCTCAGGACGAGGTCCAGGGCGGCGAGCGGGGTACGGCGCAGGCGACGCTCCTGCGTCCGACGCGTGACCAGATCCTCACCGTCGTCGGCCTGCTGGTGCTGGGCGTCGGCGCCCTCGTGTTCGAGCTCGAGGTCGGCTTCGTCTCGATCACCGTGGCGGTGCTGCTCGCGATCATCTCTCCGACGGTCCAGAAGGGAGCGGTGGACAAGATCAGCTGGTCCACCGTCCTGCTCATCACCGGTGTGGTCACCTATGTCGGAGTGCTCGAGAAGATGGGCACGATCAAGTCGGTCGGGGAGGGCGTCGCCCACATCGGCGCACCGCTGATCACCGCTCTTCTGCTCTGCTACATCGGAGCCATCGTGTCCGCCTTCGCCTCGTCGGTCGGGGTGCTCGGTTCGACGATCCCCCTGGCCGTGCCGTTCCTGCTCATGGGCGAGGTCGGCGCCGTGGGAGTGATCGCGGCGCTCGCGGTCTCCTCGACCATCGTCGACTGCAGTCCCTTCTCGACCAACGGCGCGCTGGTCCTCGCCAATGCGCAGGGAGTTGACCGGGACGCCTTCTTCCGCAAGCTGGTCGCCTACGGTGCGGTCATCACGGTGACGGCACCGCTCGCCACCTGGCTGACACTCGTACTGCCCGGCTGGCTGTGAGCGCGCGGGGTGTCCGCCGCGGGGGTTCGCGCCGGAGGAGCTCAGAGGTCCAGGACGAGATCGTCCCGGGGCTGGGAGCAGCAGATCAGGACGTCGCCCTCGGTCGGCGCCTCCACCGGTTCGGGGGAGTAGCCGACGGCGCCGGACAGCAGGCCGCTCTCGCAGGTGTGACAGACACCGGTACGGCATGACCAGCGGGTCGGCACGTCACAGGCCTCCGCCAACTCGAGCAGGCTCGCGTACGAGGGGTCCCATTCGACGGTGAGGCCGCTGCGCGCGAACGAGATCGCCGGTCCCGGGCCGGGTGGACCCGCGGGCGGATGCACCGGCCGCGCGGCGACATCGGTAAGACCGGGCGTCAGGGCCCGCCCCGCACCGAAGATCTCCGTGTGGATCCGGGAGGGAGTGAGGCCGGCGGAGGCGAGGGCGGCGGGAAGCTCGTGCATGAACGCCGGAGGGCCACAGAGGTAGGCGTCGGCCGCCCGGGGAACCCGGAGGCCGTCGAGCAGGTCGGCCGATATCCGTCCCGCGGTCTCGTAGTCGACTCCCCGGCGGTCATCGGGCGCCGGACGGCTGTAGCAAACGTACTCGTGGGCGTTCGGGAGCCGGGCCAGCAGGTCGCGGCTCTCCTGCGCGAAGGGGTGCTCGGCGCCGTCGCGTGTCCCGTACAGCCACCACACCTCACGCGGGTCGCGGGCGGCGGCCAGCGCGTGCAGCATGGCCAGGACGGGAGTGGCTCCGATGCCGGCGGACACCAGCAGGACCGGCGAGTCACCGGCCCGCAGGGTGAAGACGCCCCTGGGGGCCGCGACGTCGAGAACGTCGCCGACGCGCAGGTGAGCGCGGAGATAGCCGCTGGCGACGCCCCGCGGTTCCTGCTTCACGCTGATGCGATACCACGCGGACCCCGGGCGGCCGGACATCGAGTAACTGCGGATGACCGGGGGACCGGCGGTGTCCGGGCGCATCCGGAAGGTGAGGAACTGCCCCGGCAGCGCCGCCGGCAGCGGCGCTCCGTCGACGGCGGCCAGCGTCAGCGAGAACACGCTTCTGCTCTCCGCGTCGATGCGGGCGACCTTCAGCGGCCGGAACCCGTCCCAGGCGGGCGGCGGACCGGTGGAGGCCAGTCCCGCGTTGCCCGCCGGTTTCCCCGGGACGCCTTCGGCCTGGTCGAGCAGTGCCTGCAGGGAGCCCTTCCATCCCGGGCTGAGGGCGGGAACGCGCAGCGCCCGGGCGAGCTGGTCGCGGGGGTGGCCGGGCAGGTACAGCAGGGCGTCGATCTCCGCGACGGTCACGCCCTCCGGGCCGGAGGCGACCTTGACGATCTCTTCTCCCGCCTCCACGCGTCCCTCGGTGAGGACCCGGAGGTAGAACCCGGGACGCCGGTGGGACACCAGCAGGGAGGGCATCCGGGGCTCATCCATCCGCAGGCCCACCCGGTAGCAGGTGACGCGCGGCTGAGTGACCTCGAACACCGCCTCGCCGATCCGGTATTGGTCTCCGATGCACACCTCGTCGTCCGGCAGCCCGTCGACGGTGAAGTTCTCCCCGAACTGCCCGTAGACGAAGTCGTCGCGTCCGAACTGCTCCTGCCAGTGGCGGTAGGAGTCGATCTGGTAGACCAGCACCGCGCGGTGCTCACCGCCGTGTCCGGCGAGGTCTCCCTGCCCGTCCCCGTCGATGTTGAGCCGGCGCACCATCCGGGGACCGGTGACGGCCTGCTTCCACACGCCGGTGTACACGTTCCTGCCCTGCCAGGGGACGTCCTGCGGCAGACCGACGTTGACCGCCAGCAGCTTGGCCATTGGGTCCTCCCCACGTCAGGGTTTTCCGTCCGGGTGGTTCGGCCGCGCAACGCAAGAAGGGCCCGAAACGTGCGCCCGATCATTGTATTTCACATGTTTCCGCAGCTCAGGGCTTGGGGGTGGCGATGTGGCCGCCGCGCTCCGGCGGAAGTTCGGCTGCCGGCCGACGCCGGAGGAGGCGCCGCTGATGAGCCAGGTCTCCATGCCTCGGAGGTCGCAGGCCACGAGTGGTCGTGAGGCGGTAAACCATCCTTGCGAGCGCCGGCCACGAGTGATCGTAAGGACATGAGGCCGTGAGTCACCCTCGCGGTCGTCGGGGCCGGCTTGACACAGCTAAGACGACCGACCATATTAGAGCGGGAGGTGGCGACCATGGCCAGGCAGAGCATGCGCGAGGAGATCGTCGAAGCGGGGCTGGAGCAGTTCCACACCCATGGCTACAGCGCGGCCGGGGTGAAGGACATCACCGATGCGGCCGGCGTGCCGAAGGGGTCGTTCTACAACCACTTCACCAGCAAGGAAGCACTGGCCGTCGTGGCCATACAGCGCTACGGCGACGGGCTCCGCCTGCGAGAACTCGCCGACAGCGGCGTCGACCCCCTGACACGCCTGCGGGAGCACTTCGAGTTCCTCCGTGACGAGAACCTGCACCGGGGGATCACGCGAGGGTGCCTCATCGGCAACTTCTGCACCGAGATCGCCGATCACAGCGAGGTGATCCGCGAGGCCGCACAGGACAGCCTCCATCGGTGGGCCGCCCTGATCACGGCGGCGCTCGCCGAGGCCCAGGGTGCCGGGACGGTGCGCGCCGATCTCAACCCCGAGACGACGGCACGTTTTGTCCTCAACGCCTGGGAGGGCACGCTCATCGCGGCTCGCGCCGACCGCTCGGCGGACGCCTTCGACCCCTTCTTCGATCTCGTGTTCGGTACGCTGCTCGCCGGCTGACGAGGTTCGACGCGAGATCTCGACGCCTCCCGGGGTTCGCGGGATTCCCCGGGACGGCGGACGCCCGGTCCTTCCTGCTCGCGGAGGCCGGATCTCAGAGTGTGGGCCTCGCCGGCCGCGGATGAAACAGCCGCAGCCGCCGGACCCGTTCGTCGCGCAAGAGATGCAGCCAGACCACGCCGGGCGGGCAGTGATTCGGATTCTCCGGCGAGTTGATCAGCTCGGCCTCCCAGATCATCAGGTCCCCGCTCGACACCACGTTGACGATGCGCTGCCGTACGCCGTGCGCCAGGTCGGACTCCATTCCCCGGATCATGAAGTCCTGGTCGCCCAGCCGCCGGCCGTCGGGCCCGATGAACTCGGCGTCGGGCCGCCAGCGTTCCTTCACGGCGTCGGCGAACGCGCCCCGGCGCGATGCCGCCAGCATCTCCTCGGCCTCCCGCCGCCGAACGTCGTTCAACGACGCGGCGTCGTCGTGCACCAGGTCGGCCGTGTCCACCAGGGCTGTGGCGAGCTTGGTCCTGGCCTGGCTCAGCCGGCTGCGGACGGTGCCGACCGGCACCCCGCACAGCGCGGCGATCTGCTCATAAGATGAGACATCGCTGAAATACCGCAGCAGGGCCGTCAGACGCACCGGTTCGGATAGCTCGCTCAGCGCGTGCCAGACCCAGTCCCGCAGCGACCGGCTCTCCAGCAGCTCCTCCGGCGTCGGTTCGCCGGAGGGCAGCGCCAGCGCCTCCACGTCGCCCAGCAGTACGGCGCGCGACGCCCGCAGCCGCATCCGGCAACCGTTCCGCACGATCGCCCGCAGCCATGGGCCCACGGCCGCCGGATCACGCAGCTCGCCGATCCGCCGCACCGCCACCAGCATGGCGTCCTGGACGGCGTCCTCGGCGTCGGGCCCGTACCCGAGCATGCTCAGCGCGACCGCCTGCATGCCGGCCAGGTGCCGCGACATCAGCAGCCCCAGGCACGTCGCGTCTCCGGACTGGGCGGCGAACACCAGCTCAACGTCCGACTCCGGGTTCGATGGCACACCGTTCTCCTTTCGGGCGCACTGAGCGCTCTCAACGAGATGCGGCGGCGGCCGGGAAAGTTCGACGACCCGGGCCGTGATTTTCGATTCCCGTGCCCGGTTCCGGCCCGCGCCGCTCTCTCCTCGGCGGTGCGTGCTCTTCCTCGGCCGGCGTGATCGACATCGGGGGTAGGCCAGGCAAGCCCACAGAGGATATCAATCGGCCGCAATCACAGGTTCACCGTGATGGACGCTCTGGAGGCCCATGCCGACCGGCTTCGCCGGGTCCGGGTGCACCGGATGGACGCGTTCGGGGAACGCGCCTCCATCCGTGGCGCGGGCGCAGCCCGTACCAGCGCGCCCGCGCGTTGATCGCTGTTGCGCATCCCGATCACCGTGACCGGTGCCGGCACGACGCCTACGCGGCCGGGCTGCCGCACCGATGTGGTCGGCGCCCATGATCCTGCCCGGCCGCGTGGCACGTCACCGATCCGGGGCCGGGTCGCCGAGCCATCTGCCGAACCAGGCGCGGGTGCGCCGGAGCACGTCGAGCTGATGGTTGCGTTCCCTGAACGAGTGTCCCTCGCGCGGGTAGACGACGAACTCGTGCTCGACGTCAAAATGACGCAGCGCGCGGTGGAAGAACGTCGCCTGGGCGAGTGGCACGTTCGTGTCGTTCTCGCCGTGCAGGATCAGCACCGGGGTGCGGATTTTCGAGGCGAACGAGATCGGGCTGAGCCGGTCGTGGGGGTGTGGGCCGGGCCCCTCCCAGCCGACACTGCCGCCGAGCCCCGCCTCCAGGATGCCCCCCTCGCCGGTGGCGACGAGCATTCCCCAGTCGCTGATCCCGGCGCCCACCAGTGCGGCCTTGAACCGATTGGTCTGCCCGATCGCCCAGGCGGCCATGAACCCGCCGTGGCTCCCTCCGCCGATCCCGAGCCGGTCCGGGTCCGCGACGCCCTCGGCGATCAGCAGGTCGATCCCACCGAGGATGTCGGTCCATTCCTCCATGCCGACCGCGCCCGCGACGGTCGCCGCGAAGTCGTGCCCGTGGCCCTCGCCGCCGCGCGGGTTGGGCAGGAAGACCGCGTATCCCGCGGTCGCCAGCCACTGACCCGACGGGTTCGCGCTGAGCATGAACTGGTCGGGGTGCCTGTGGTAGGGGCCGCCGTGCACCAGCGTGATGAGCGGGAAGGGGCCGTCGTCGCGGCTCCGCCCGACCGGCAGGATCAGCAGCCCGTCGAGGACGAGTCCGTCGGACGCCTTGTAGGAGAGACGTTCCTGGGTTCCCCACCTGACCTGGCGCAGCTCCGGCCTGGTGTCGCTGAGCCGGATGAGCGGTCCGGCGGGCGGTCCGGCGTGAACGTTCTTCGGCTCGTAGGAGGTGCTCGCCACCACGGCGACGACCTCGCCCGAGCGGCTCACGGTGAGCGAGTCGGCGAAACCATCCATGGAGAACACCGGCTGGAACCGCCGCGCCTCGGGGTCGAGCCGGTAGATCGCGGTGTCGAGCCCGTCGGCGAACAGCGCCAGTGGAGGGCTGCCCGTGACCTGCGCGAGGCCGGACGGGCAGACCGTCATGCCGATGGTCAGGTTGCGATGTTCCCCCGCGGCACCCGTCTCGGGAACGGTGACGTCGAAGACGGCCAGGCCTCCGACCGGGCTGGGCGGGGTCACCGCCAGGTAGATCAGATGCCAGGCGCCGTCGGTGTTCCACCAGGCCGGCGAGAACGCCTGCAACTCGGTCCGGCCGAGATCCTGGACCTTCCCGGTCTCCGGGTCGACCACGTGCAACTCGGAGGCGAAGCTGACGGGGTCGCCGTCCGGGGCGGCCCAGCTGAGCACCGCGAGCGGGCCGCCGTCCGGTCGCTGGACCACCTCGACGACGTGCCTGTCGCCGAGCCCGTCCACCACCCGGAGCTCTCCGGTGCCAAGGTCGAGCAGTCGCAGGCGGTCGTAGGGCACCCGCTCTCCCCACACCTTGGCGTCGTCGCGCTCGCTCTCCCTGCGCTCGTCCTCCTCGGTCGGCTCGTCCGCGGCGATCACGGCGACCAGGTGGGCGTCACCGAGCGGGAGGTGATCGGAGATCCCGCCCTTCCAGGCGGTCAGGGCCTCGGCCTCCCCGCCGTCGAGCGATATCCGGTGCAGCTGGGGGACGCCCCGCTCCCTCCGATCCGAGGCGAAGAAGAGCGACGCCGAATCCGGCGCCCACCGCGGGACGGAGTCGTTCGCCGTCCCCGCGGTCAACTTCCTGGGCGGTGAGCTCCCATCGGCGGCGGCGACCCAGAGCGCGCTGACCGGGTGTTTCTCCCGCATGCCGATCGGGGCGACCGCGTAGGCGACCCAGCGGCCGTCCGGGGAGATCACCGGATGCAGGGGAACGGCTCCGTCCACGACCATCTGCGGTGTGGCCTCTGTCATCGGGCTTTCCCCCATCAAGATCAGTAATGTTCCGCACATCCTGTCACGGCGGAAACTCGACGCCACCGAGTCCGGCGCACACCTCTGCCGGGCGGTCCGGCGCGGACCGCCCGGCCGTCGGGCGGTCCGGCACCGCCCGGCTGGTCGGCCGCGTCTCAGTCCAGGACCGCGCCGCAGGTCATGTTGATCGCCGACCCCGTCACGGTGCGAGCCCAGTCCGAGGCGGCGAAGACGGCCACGTTGCCGACGTCCTCCAGCGAGGCCGCCCGCCCGGTCAGAGTCCGCCCGACGAGGTCGTCCTCGATGGCCTTGCGCTGGTCTGCGCCCGCCGGGATCGTCTCGGGCAGGCCACCGGTCTGCAGGGTGACGACGCGGATCCCGTACGGCGCGAGCTCCGAGGCCAGCTGGCGCCGCATGGACTCGACCGCGTCGAACGCGACCAGCAACCCTCCCAGGTTGTAGTGGCGCATCGAGCCTCGGTCGCCCGGCCCGCCGAAAGCCATGATCACGCCCGACCGCTGCCCGGCCATGTGCCGGGCGGCGGCGCGCGCGGTGAGGAACTTGGAGCTCACGGCGGTCACGACCGGGCTCAGGTAGTCCTCCAGCGACATATCGATCATCGGTGTTCCCTGCACGTCACTGTCCGAGATCACATTGAAGGACACGTCGATGCTTCCCGCCTCGGCCACGACGGCGGCCGCGTGCTCGTCGACCGATCTTTCGTTCAGCGCGTCGACCTCGGCGGTCTCCGCCGCGCCTCCCGCGCCGCGGATCTGGTCGGCGACCTTCTCCAGCGTCGCGCGGGTCCGCCCGGCGAGAAAGACCCGCGCCCCCTCGCGACCGAACGCACGGGCGACGGCACCTCCGACCGAGCCGCCTCCGCCGTAGATGATCGCGTTCTTGCCCTTGAGCAACATGGTCTGCCTCCTGCGTGTCGATCGGGTTCCGTCACCGCGTACAACCCGCGGGAGGCTCCGAACTCATCGCCCGAGGCCGGATTACTCCGTGATCTCGTCGGGGAGGCCGAACAGGGCGAAGATCTCCGGCGTCAGGAACGAGACGACCTCGGCGATCTTCGTGCCGCGCAGCGCGAGCAGGTCGAGCCCCGACGCGACGTAGGCGGACCTGTCCTCGTCCCACATGTAGGTGCCGAACGCGAGCTGCCCGTTCGCGTTCGCGGGCAGGAAGCGCCAGCGCCACCTCAGCGGCTTCTCGACCAGGAAGGCTCTGATGCCCTCGTGGCCCTCGTACCATTCGGTCAACGGCGGCATCGCGTACTTGGCGTCGTCGGTCAGCATGGCCACGATGGCCTCGACGTCCCCGATCTCCCACGCGGTCGCGTACCGGTCGGCCAGCCTCCGGAGGTCCTCGTCCTGCAGGGATCGCAGCTCCTTCTGCTGGCTGACGGCGGGAAGCCGGTCGCCGAGGACCTTGCGGGCTCGCTGCAGCGCGCTGTTGACCGACGCGACCGTGGTCTCCATCAGGTCCGCGACCTCACGAGCCGAGAACCCGAGGACCTCACGCAGAACCAGGACGGCTCGCTGGCGAGCCGGCAGGTGCTGGAGCGCGGCGACGAAGGCCAGCTCCACACCCTCGCGCGCCACGTAGCGAGCCTCGGGGCCCAGGTCCGCCCAGCCCAGTCTCTCGTCGGGGTACGGTTCGAGCCACGAGGTCTCGGCGAGGGGCACGGCACCCGGGCTGAGATCGGTGGGAAGCTCCCGGCGACCCCGGCGCTCGATGAGCGTCAGGCACCTGTTGGTCGCGATCCTGTACAGCCAGGGCCGGATCGAGCCGCGGTCCTCGAACCGCTCCAGACTCCGCCAGGCCCGCACCAGCGATTCCTGCATCGCGTCCTCGGCGTCATGGATCGACCCGAGCATCCGATAGCAGTGCGCCTGCAGCTCACCGCGGAACGGATCGACCAGATGCCCGAAGGCGTCGGAATCACCCGCCCGCGCGGCATCCAGAAGCCGTGCCCCTGGTGCGTCAAGTGCGTCGTCTTCGAGCGTCCGCCCAACCTCACTCACGTCGACGACCCTAGTACGCCGGACCGGACCTTCGTGATCTTGCGGCATGGCGGCCCGCGGACGCGGGTTCAGTCAAAGCAGGTCAGGGCCACCTCGACCGAAGCCATCAGGGCCTTCCGATCGGGATCGATGGCTCCCATGACGCGCAGTCCCTGCATGTTCGTCACCAGGAACCGCGCGAGGTCGGCCGCCTCGCGTCTGTCGGACAGCTGGCCGGACGCCTGTGCCTGAACGATCACGTCGAAGAGCGCGCCCTCGATCGACCGGGTGGTCGACCGCAGCCGGTCGGCCACCGTGGGGTCATGGTGCACCCGCTCCATCGCCGCACCGATGATCAGGCATGCCTGACGGTTCCCGTCTTGGACGATCTCGTCCACCAGCCCGACCATGATCTCCCGGATCAACTCCCTGGCGGGGGTTCCTCCGCGCAGCATCTCGACCAGCGGAAGGGCGTACCGCTCCCGGTAGAGGTCGATCGCCGCGAGGTACAGGTTGTCCTTGCTGCCGAATGCCGCGTACAGGGACCCGCGTCCCACTCCGGTCGCGTCGACCAGGTCCTGGATGGAGGTTCCCTCGTAACCCTTGCGGCGGAAGGCGGACATCGCCGCCTCGATCGCCGCTTCGGTGTCGAACTCCCGGGTGCGTGCCATGGCAGGACTCTAGGCTTATCTGGAACGATCGGTCAAATTTGTGGATCGTGAGACGCTTCACCGCGACACGTTGAACCGGCCCGATACTCCCGAAGCCGTCCTCACGTGACAAGCAACTTTCCGAAGTTGGCCTGCGGTCGATGCCCCATCTCCGGATCCGACATTCTGACCCGCGACAATGCCGCTATTTGATGGTCGGGGACACGTCCGGGTGAAGGATGCCGGGTCCCGAGGCGAGAGAAGCCGCATCACCCTCGTGGACCGGAAGACACAGGACAAAACGCGCGCCGCGGGGGCTGTCCTCGATCTGGAGGCTGCCTCCGCTCGCCTCGGCGATCTGCCGGGCGATCGGCAGGCCCAGCCCGGTGCCCCCGGCGTCCCTGCTGCGGGCGGCGTCCAGCCGGGCGAAGCGCTGGAACACCAACTCGCGCTTGTCCTTATCGATGCCCTGCCCGTCGTCGATCACCTCCAGCACCGCCATGCCGTGCGGGAAGCGCTGCCCGTCGCCGGGAGCGCGCCGTACGGTGATGGTGATCATGCTGTCGGCGTGCCGTTCGGCGTTGTCGAGGAGGTTGGTCAGCAGGCGACCCAGCCGCAACCGGTCACCGATCACCACGACACCGGGCTCAAGCAAGAATTCACACCCGCTTCTCACATGGTGGCGCATCCGACACTCCGCGGTGACGAGTCCGGCCAGATCGATCGGCTCGCGGGCGCCCGGACATCCCGCGTCCAGCCGGGCGATGGTCAGCAGGTCATGGACGATCGCCTGAAGCCGCTCCAGACCGCCCAGAATGGCCCGACCCACCTCGGTCACACTGGTCTCCCGAGGCGCGAGCAGGGCGTCCTCCACCTCGGCGCGCATGGCGGCGATCGGGCTGCGCAGGTCGTGGGAGGCGTCCGAGGCGAACTGGCGCTGCTGTTCCACCGCGGCCTGCAGGCGGCCCAGCGTGTGGTTGACGCTGACGGCCAGATCGTGGATCTCGTCATCGCTGGGCGGTACGGGCACCCGGCGGCCCAGGCAGGTCGCGTTGATCTCGTCGAGTTCCGCCCGGATGGCGTTCACCGGCCGCAGGGACGCGGCGGAGATCCGCCGGCCGAGGTAGGTGATGGCCGTGGCGGACAGCAGCGCTCCTACGCCCACCACGGCGGCCAGTCGGGGGTCGACCCATGGGGGGATCACGGGGGAGGAGCAGTAGACGATCGAGTTGCCGCCCGCCCGGTGAGCCCACTGCGCGATCACCATGTCGCATTCGCCGTCGGGAAAGACTCCGCCGCACACGACGGAGGTGGCGGCTCTGCTGCCGTCGGGGGTGAACGTCGCCATGCGGGGCTTGCCCAGCAGCGGCGGGGTCGAGGCGACGACCCGGCCCCGTGGGTCGACGACTTGTATGTATCGGGACTTGCGTCGTGCAAGGGGGTAGACCACCTGGCCCCGTTCTACCTGCATGGCCACGCGGCCACCGTCCGCGAGGACCTCCTGATTGAGAAACCCCGTGGCATAACGGTGAATGGCAATCATCAGCACCGTTGCCACCAGGCCGCACAGCAGGACCGCCGTTACAGCGGTGAACAGAGTGATTCGAGCTGTAATTGAGATTCGATGTCTCGCGCTCATTTTTTCAAATTCCTTCTCAGCCAGTGGGAAATACCGACCACATGATTCTGCGAAGGGGGACGTTGACCTCAGAGCGGAAGCCGTTCGCTTCGCGGGACCCTACACCTCTCAGGCAAGTCAAGAACTGGGCACTTCGCCCTGCGGACTCTCTAATCGAGTGCATGACGTTGCAAAGTCGGCGGCGATTGCAATGGAAGGTCCGCGTGGCACGACAGTTCGGGCGGGCGAGATCCTGGGCCGTCGTGATGGAGGTCTGCGGATCGTGTTCGAGCTGATCCCCATGCAGCCGCTGGACGTGCAGGCCGAGCGCGTCGACCCCGGGCCCGCACCACTCCGGCGAACCGCCGGCACCCGTGCCGCCGCTCAGCGCCGAGCCGCTTGCCCCTGGCCGATCACGGTTGCAGGGCCGTCTGAATTTTGGCCGTACCGCGGCGACGAACTCTGGCGCGAGCGGCTTTTCCAACGACGGCACATTCGCCGCGTTATCCCGCCCGAAAACCCATATAGCAGGCGTATGGAGAGTTCGCTGTCATCCAGGAGCAGATGGGCACGCGCCTCACTGTCAGGGTTCGCACGCCCGAGCCTTGGCCCCGAAAAAGAGTCGCCGGGAAATTCGGCCCAGTACTCCCGAATCTTCGGCCAAATGACAAGTAGTTCTCTGCGGCCGGCCTGCGGCCAATTCCCGCCTTTGAATCCGGCCTTCTGACCCTTGATGACGCGGCTTGTCGCGAGTCAGAGCGGCCCAGCGAATGGGCCCTTTGAAAACTGCCAGAGTCATGGAAATTTACGATTCGCAACCGGGTTCTGCTGTCGTTCGCACGGGGGCTCCGTGTCGTTTGGCCGAAATTTCGGGATTTAGTTGCCGTTCCAGCGATTGCAGAGATTTATTTGTCGCTTCAGGGCAGCTTCGGGAGCACCAGGTCGAGAAACCCTAGAGTTCCCACGAACCCAAGGATCGGCATCGGGTTGTTGGGGTGGTCTGGGAGGGTGTGCGCCTTTGGGTTCGCGGGAACCCGAGGCCCGCATACAGCCGGCGGGTCGGCCGCGGCGACGGACAGCTCCCAGAACGCAGCGACAGCAGACGGGTCAGCCTGGCGAGCCGATCGCTATCTGGGATTCTCGGGGGAGTGCCGGCGGACCCGTTGAGACGAGACGCCAGGGCCAGGGCGGCGGTCCGGTCGTGGCGGATTCGGTCTCGGCCATACGAACGGCGATGGTCCGGCCCGCGCCGTGAGGGCCGCGACGATCCTGGTTCTCATGCCGGTTACTCTCCTCCCGCGTAATACTCGTGCCGATGATCGGTGATGCTGTACCGGTCGCTCTGCCGGACGTCGCCGGATAGCAAGCCGTCGCCAAGCGGGTCGATGTCGAGCTCCCGCACCACCAGGGGCGTCCCCTCCTTGCCCGACACCGTCAGCACCTGAAGCGTCCCGTCGGGGGCGTACCGGAGAAGGTTCGGCACCTCATTGCCCCGCAGCGGCAGGTCCACGGCCGGCGAGCTGTCACCGCTGTCCAGGTCGTACAGGCGCACCCGCGAAGGCAGCTTCTCCTCGGGGTCGCCCCTCGTGACCCAGGCGAGCGTCTTGCCGTCCGGGGCGAGGGCCTCGGTGTAGGCGTCCGCGACGACCCGGGGCAGCGTGCCGCCCACCGGGGCGCTGCCGTCGAGTGGGTACGCGTACAGGGTCGTGATGCGGTCGGTCTCCCAGCGGGTGGCCAGCACCTCGTCGCCGTCGCCGCTGAACTCGAGCGCGTCGGCGGCTGCGGGCAGCTCGGTAACCTTGCCGGTCGCGACGGTGACCACCTTGGTGGGCAAGCGGTTGGGCCGGTCCGCGTAGTCGATGAGCAGCTTGTCACCGGTGGGTGACAGCTCGATTTGCAGGCTGAGGGTGCCGAAACCCTTAGGGCGCAGCCCGGCGGGCAGCACCGTGGCCGGGCCGCCGACACGGCGCACGACCAGGCGGTGGTCGCGGGCGCGCCAGTACGCGACCACTCGCCCGTCGGCGCTGACATCGAACTTGCTGAGGTAGTCGATCTCGCGGCCGTTGTCGTCGGTGACGCTGGTGGCGGCGTCACCGACGGTCAGATACCTGCCGTCGCGCAGCAGCAGCCGCCAGTGACCGCAGGGACCGGAGATGTCTGGGATCTTCTTGTCGGGACAGGACGGAAGATAGGCGGCGCGCACGGACGCCGGCCCGGTGCGTGCCTGAGCGGTGGCGACCGGGGCGGGGAGGAGAGCCGCCGCGCCGATGACCGCTGTGGCCAGGAGAGCGGCAGTCGCTGAAGGGTGCCTCATGATGAGTGATCTTGTCGCTCACGCGCTCACTTGGACAAGAGCGAGCGGCCGGTGGGTGATCACGGGTTGGCTACGGCCGGTTGGCCTCATGCCGCTGACGTGGCCGATTCGCATCGCGCGCACCAGCCGGCTGGACAGGAGCTTTCGACGGCCCAATGGCGTGGTGGCCGCGAGCGGGTCCGAGCTCTTACGGAGGCTCGTTGCGCGCAATCTCGGAAGTCGGACCTGAGAGTTTCCTTCCGAGCGCATCCCGGAAGGAAACTCATCTGCCGGCCGAGGAGGCTTACAGCGAGTCGGCTTCCCTGGAGTAGTTTCGGTGCCGCTGCACGCCGAGGAAACGGACCACCATCACACCGATGGCCACGGCAGCTGTCGTCCACACAACCCATTGCCCGATGGTCGTGATCACCTCATTCCTGCCTGGTGGTATCACGACCATCTGGACGGCCGCGCCGACCGGCACGGTCGCTTTGGCGAGCACACCGATTGCTCCCAGTCGCCTGGCACATGACCCTATGGCACCCAAAATCGGCCCGAGCGTAACACTCGCCGCCCACCAGAAGACCGTGTCATACACATAGGAGCCAAGCGGGACATCGTGGACGACCGTATCCACGGCGTAGTACACCGCCGTGGCGGCCAGCAGGGCCACCACACCGGCAACAGCGCCCCGGGCCAGGGATCGGGCCCCAAGGCCGCCCTGCTTGGCGCGGGTGGCCAGGAACCCCGCCAGCACCGCCAGCCCGGCCCATGCCCAGCCAGAGTCCAGCAGCACGCTCACGATCTCAATGATCGACCACCCGTTGGTCGTCGCTTCCCGGCTTTCCAGATCCACAGAAAGATGGGCTACGGCGTTGGCCAGGGAGGTCGCCGCGCCAAACACCGCGCCGGCCGCCAGGACGCCCACCAGGCTTTTCCAGCCGGGTCGCAGGTTGTCGATCATGGACGGCATTCTGCCGAACCAGGTCGTGACGGGCAATCGAAAGGGACCGGAGCAGGTTTCCCTCGGGACATCAGCCAGAGCGATACCTGGTGCCCGGTCGAGCCATCCTCGGTCGGGCCTGCACGCGACTCCTCGGCTTCACCATCGTTGCAACAACCTCAGCGAAGAGGCGGAAGTCTCACCAATCCCGAAATTCCATCAACCGCCAGGCCGTCACGCTCTACATGGAAAACGCCCTGGTCCAGAGGCCGAACGGACTATGGAGGCCCGCACGAACTCCGGGGTTATTCCTTAACCGCCCGTCTCGGGTCAACGCGAGCAGTTCGAAGTACGGCGAGACCACCGTCGATCGCGCCGCGACCTCACGCGAGAGGGTGCTGAGGGAGATCCAGACCGCCCCTCGCCCGCTGGGTCAGGACGGTGCCGTGTTCGTGGCACAGGGCACACAGGCATGGGCCCACGGCGGTCAGGACGGTCGAGAGGTCATCGTCTGCCGGCCCTCTGTTTGCTGTATTGGCAACGAAGTTTGTCAAGCGATGGACTCCGGACGGAGTATCTCCCCGACCGGAGGTGCTTAGCATGAATGCAGAGAGAGAAACCGCCGCCCCCGAAGAGGGGGAGCGGCGTTATGACGTGGTGGTCGTCGGCGGCGGA
Organism: Streptosporangium subroseum; assembly: GCF_900188345.1. Taxonomy (GTDB): domain Bacteria; phylum Actinomycetota; class Actinomycetes; order Streptosporangiales; family Streptosporangiaceae; genus Streptosporangium; species Streptosporangium subroseum. The sequence continues at coordinate 58,238 of NZ_FZOD01000017.1, forward strand.
GCCGCCGGGTTGGGCGGGGCGCTGCCCCTGGCGCGGGCACGCCGCTCGGTGCTGGTGATCGACGCGGGACGGCCGCGCAACGCTCCGGCGTCCCATATCCACAACTACCTGGGACGCGAGGGGACGGCGCCCTCGCAGCTGCTGGCCACGGGCCGCGAGGAGGTGACCGGCTACGGCGGCGAGATCGTGGAGGGCAACGTCGTGGCGGCCGAGCGCCTGGAGGACGGTGGCTTCCGCGTCACACTCGAAGACGGGTCCGCGGTCGTGGCGAGACGGCTGCTGGTGACCACCGGCCTGGTCGACGAGCTGCCGCAGGTGCCGGGGGTGGCCGAGCGATGGGGACGCGAGGTGCTGCACTGCCCGTACTGCCACGGATGGGAGGTCCGCGACCAGCCGATCGGCATCCTGGCCACCGGGCCGAACGCGGTGCACCAGGCCCTGCTGTGGCGCCAGTGGAGCGCGGAGGTGACCCTCTTCCTGCACACCGAGCCCAAGCTCGGCGACGAGGAGTACGAGCAGCTGGCCGCCCGTGACATCGCCGTGGTGGACGGGCGGGTGACGGCGCTGGCGGTGACGGACGACCGGCTCACCGGTGTGACCGTGGACGACGGACGGGTGATCCCCTGCCGGGCTCTCGCGGTGAGCCCGCGCTTCACCGCCCGCGCGGACGTCCTCACCAGCCTGGGCCTGGGGACGACCGAGCAGGAGATGGCCGGGCAGGTGATCGGCAGCTACGTCGCCTCCGACCCGTCCGGGGCGACGGAGCTGCCCGGGGTGTGGGTGGCCGGAAACGTGGCCAACCTGATGGAGCAGGTCATCGGTGCCGCCGGCGCGGGCCTGCGCGCCGCCGCGGCGATCAACGCCGACCTGGTCGCCGAGGACACCCGCCGGGCCGTCACCGCCCGCCGCACTCCTTTCTCCGCGCGGATGGAACCGTAAGCCCGCGAGCGTGTGCTCGGCGATGGAACCGTAAGTCCGCGAGCGCGTGCCCGGCGACCGCCGGCACGGTCTGACCCCGCCCGGCACGAAGACATGAACCACGAAGACATGAAAGAGGTACGCCGATGACCGATGACAATGTCTCGGACGCGGAGTTCTGGGACGCCCGTTACAGCCAGAGCGACCAGGTCTGGAGCGGGAACCCCAACACCGTCCTGGTCCGTGAGATCACCGGCCTGGAGCCGGGTAGGGCCCTGGACCTGGGCTGCGGCGAGGGAGCCGACGCGATCTGGCTCGCACAGCGGGGGTGGCGGGTCACCGCCACCGACATCTCCCAGGTCGCCCTCGACCGTGCGGCCCGGCACGCGGCCGAGGCGGGCGTCTCCGATCGCGTCGACTGGCAACGGCACGACCTGGGAGCGTCCTTCCCCGACGGCGTCTTCGACCTCGTCTCCGCCCAGTTCCTGCACTCCCTCGGCGACATGCCACGAGAGAAGATCCTGCGGACCGCGGCCTCAGCCGTCGCGCCCGGCGGGGTGCTCCTCATCGTCGGGCACTCGGGACACCCCTCCTGGGAGCACGATCACCATCCCGACGTGGTCCTTCCCACGCCGCAGGAGGTCCTTGAAGCCCTGGAACTCGCAGAGGAGCAGTGGGAGGTGCTGATCAGCGAGGAACACGAGCGGATCCAGATCGGCCCCGACGGGCAGCCGGGCACCCGTACGGACAACACGCTCAAGGTCCGGCGCCTGGGCGGTTGAGCCTTCCGTCTCGAGTTCCAACGGACAACACGCTCAAGGTCCGGCGCCTGGGCGGCTGAGCCTTCCGTCTCGAATTCCATCGGCCCGTCCTCCGGCGCCCGCCGTCCTCTGACGTTCAGCGCGTCGCCCACCGGCACCTCGCGGCGAAGGAATCACCGGTCGCCGGTGAGGCGGGCGGCCCGGGCGTGGAGGTAGCGCTGCTGCGGGAGGTTGGTCGTTCGCCGGGCCGCCTCCCGATAGGAGTCGCGTGCCGCCGCGTGATCACCGGCCATCTCCAGCAGGTGCGCGCGGACCGCGTGGAGCCGGTGGTCCCCGGCGATCCGCTCGTCGGCCCGGAGCTTTCCGAGCAGGTCGAGACCGGCGCGCGCGCCTCGGGCCATGGCCACCGCGACGGCGTGGTTCAGGGCCACCATGGGATTGTCGGAGATGCGCATCAGCAGCTCGTAGAGCGCCACGATCTGCGGCCAGTCGGTCGCGTCGGCATCCGGCGCCTCGTCGTGGATCGCGGCGATCGCCGCCTGGAGCTGGTAGGGGCCTGGCACTCCCCGAGGGAGCGCTGCGGTGATGAGTGCCACGCCCTCGGCGATGTGGCCGGCGTTCCAGAGGCTCCGATCCTGCTCGGCCATCGGGATCAGCCCGCCGTCCGGCCCGGCACGCGCCGGCCGTCGGGCGTCGGTCAGCAGCATGAGCGCGAGCAGCCCCGCCACCTCACCGTCGTCGGGCAGCAGGCGGTGGACCAGCCGGACCAGGCGGATCGCCTCGGCCGACAGCTCACCGCGGTGCAGGCTCGGCCCCGACGTGCTGACATAGCCCTCGTTGAAGATCAGGTAGAGCACGTGGAGAACCACGACGAGCCGCTGGGCGCGCGCGGCGGCCGGGGGCATGCCGAAGGGAACACCGCTGTCCTTGACGCGCTGCTTGGCCCGGCTGATGCGCCGGGTCATGGTCGCCTCCGGTACGAGAAACGCCCGGGCGATCTCCGCGGTGGTCAGGCCGCCGACCGCCCGCAGGGTGAGCGCGATCTGCGACGCCGGCGACAGCGAGGGATGGCAGCACATGAACAGCAGGATGAGCGTGTCGTCGGACTCCGGCACCGGCCTGTCGGCGGCGGGCTCCGTCCATTGGCCGGGCGGCGTCCACCTGGCGACGGTGTCCTCACGGCGCCGGCGCGCCTGCTCGCCACGGAGCAGGTCGGTCAGCCTGCGCGCGGCGACCGTGATCAGCCAGCCTCGCGGACTGTCCGGGGTCCCCTCCTTCGGCCACTGCACGGCGGCCGCGAGGAGTGCCTCCTGCACCGCGTCCTCGGCGAGGTCGAAATTCCCGTAACGCCGCACCACCGCGCCGAGGACCTGCGGCGCCAGCCGGCGCAGCAGGTCCTCAACCTCGATCTCGGGCACGGAAGCGGTCAGATCTCCAGCTCGGCCTGGGACTCCGCGATCGGCCGTACGTCCGCGTAGGCCCTCGCGGCGACGTGGGCCGGAGCCGGGCAGTCGCCCAGCCGGGCGGCGATCTCGGTCGCCCGGTCGAAGCTCTCACACTCCACGACCCAGTAACCGGCCAGCACCTCCTGGGTCTCGGCGTACGGCCCGTCCGTCACGACCGAGACACCGTCCCGCGACTCGAGTCTCCTGGTGTGCACCGGAGCGACCAGGGCTCGCGTCTCGACGAGCTCGCCGGACTCCTCCAGCTCCTTGTTGAGCGACTCCATGAACGCGCCCATCGCCGCGAAGTCCTCCCCGGACCAGGCCGGTTCGCCGGTGGCCTTGCCCGCCATGCCGTCGTAGTCCTGCTGCGACCCGTAGGTCAAGATCATGTACTTCACGGTCTCTCCTCCTGACCGGCACCCCATCGGCGCCTCTCACCGGAGACGTCGGAGCCACCGGCCCATCCCGGACATCCACCCACCACCGATTCGCACGTTATTGCCGTTCGCCCGTGCGCTCAACACGGTTCAGAGCGCGGCGTACACCGCGTTGATCAGCGCCATCTTGCGCGGGTCGTCGGCGATCTGCGAGCCCATCCGGTTCATCACGTACCCGATGCTCAGCCCGGCCTCGGGGTCGGCCAGGCCGAAGGAGCCGCCGTAGCCGTCGTGCCCGAACGCGCGAGGGTTCGGGCCGTAGGAACCGCGGGGACCGCTCAGCCAGTAGCCCAGCCCGATCTCCGTCTCCCCGCCGAAGCCCGCGCCGAGCACGAGGTCCACGCATGCCCCCTGCCCCTCGCGCATTCGCTCGACCGCTGACTCGCCGAGCACCTTCCGGTCGCCGAAGCGACCTTTCGAGGCCGCGATGCCGTACAGCTGCGCAACCGCTCCGGCGGTGCCGTGACCGCCCGCCGCGGGCAGCTCGGCGCGGCGCCACGGCAGGCTGTTGGCCTCGGCCGCGCCCACGGGCGGGTTGGCGAGCGCGGCGACCGCGGCCGGGTGCATCTGGGCGATGACCTCGGCCTGCTCGCTCGATCCGGAGGCGGGCGGGTGCACGAGCTCGGCCACCCGGTGATCCTCGGACTCGGGCAGTCCGATGAAGAAATCGACGCCGAGCGGCCCGGTGACCTCCTCGCGCAGGAAAGCGCCGACGCTACGGCCGTCGATCCGCCTGATCACCTCACCGACCAGAAAGCCGTAGCTCATCGCGTGGTACCCCGACACGGTGCCCGGCTCCCACCACGGCTCCATCGCGGCCAGGCGCGATGTCATCAGCTTCCCGTCGAACAGCTCCTCCACGCTGGTCGGCTCCCGCGGTCCCGCGAGCCCCGCCCGGTGCGAGAGCAGGTGGCGGACCGGAATGTCCTGCTTGCCGCCGGCGGCGAACTCCGGCCAGTAGGCACTGACCGGGGCGTCGAGGTCGAGCAGTCCGCGGTCGGCCAGCATGTGGGCGCAGAGCGCGGTGACGCCCTTGGTCGTCGACCACACGTTGACCAGGGTGTCGCGCTCCCAGAGCCGGGCCCGGTCCGGGGCGGTGTGGCCGCCCCACAGGTCGACGACGGTCCGGAGCCGGATGGAAACCGTGCCCACGCTCGGGGCCCGCCTCCCCGGGATGGCTCAGGGGCAGGCCGGGGCGACGAAGGCCGGGCGGGTCACCTCGGTGAAGCGGCAGCCGAAATCCGGCTTCGACGTGTGGTGGACCTGGTCGCCCGCCGCGCGCCTGCCCTTCTCGACCCAGGTGACCAGGTCGTCGAAGGCCCGGGTCAGCTCGCCCTGGGTGAAGTCGCAGTGACCGACCCCCCTGATCGCGCGGGAGACGAAGTTGCCGGTCTGCCGGTTGCGCGCCGTACGGTCCGCGTAGATCTGCTCCATCGAGTACGGGACGAAGAGGTCGCCGATGTCGTGCAGGGAGAGAACGGGGATGCGGGGGTCGCCCAGCACCGCGGGGACGCCGCTGAGGTCGCGGCTCGGACGGTCGGTGGCGGCGATCCTCAACACGTCACGGTTGAGCTCGCGCTCGGCTCTCGTCAGGCCGGGCCGGTCGTCAAGCTGGTAGACCGTCCGCCGGTTGTCCACGACGTTGCCCTCGGCGATGTTCGAGGTGCCCCCGGTCAGGCCCGGGTAGAGACCGAACAGGAACGGGATCTGGGTGAGCGGCGCGCGGCCGATCGCGTTCCAGTAGGCGAAGGCGGAGTCGAATCCGGGACGGTCGCCGCCGCTGCGCCGCTCGACGGCGTCGCTCCAGGTCCTGCCCAGCTTGGTGAGCGTCGGGGGGATGCCCCGGGTGAATCCGCTGCCGAGTTCGGGCAGCAGGCCGAGCACCCGATCGGCGTAGGTCTGCTGGTATTCGGGCGTGGGGGAGAGCGGGAAGTCGGTCCGCGTTCCGGTGAGCGCGGCGGCCGTCACGTTGGCGTCGGTGAAGTAATCGAACAATTCGGTGTCGCCCAGGACGCCACATGCGGGAAGCGCCCCGGCGAACGTCCTGCGGTAGTGCTCGACGGCGACCGCGGTGACGTGCCCGCCCATCGAGAAGCCGGTCATGTAGACGCGGCGCGCGGACCTGCCGGTGACTCCGCGTACCAGCGCGATCAGCGCGTGCGAGTCCTTGACGCCCTGTCCGACGTCGTAGCCGTTGGTCTGGTAGCTGGAGGCGGCCCAGGCGTATCCCCGCGCGATGAGGTGGGCCCGCAGGGGGGAGTTGTCGACGTAGACGGTGGTGTCGGTGCCCCGGTAGCCGTGGGCGTGCAGCACCAGCTCACCGTTCCAGTTCGAGGGAACCTCGATCCGGTAGGCGGCGCCCCGCTCGATGCCCGCGTGGACGGTGGTGCCCGGCAGCGCGGTGAAGGGCGTGCCGGAGGGATACTCACACCACGGGTCGGCCACGGTGTATCCGGGTTGGGTCTCGCTGGGCGCGGGTGGGGCGCAGGCTGCCGCCACGGCGGGCGGTGACCAGACGACCGAGAAGGCCGCGACCATCAGGATCGCGACTCCGAGCCGAAGTGACCTCATCGGGCGCCTCCACCAGAAGATTAATCTGTCCTGCTGGATGTACCACGCCCTGACAATCATCGGTAGGCCCAGTTTCGCCGACTGTCAGATCCCAGGTGCCCGCGGCGTGTTTGTTGTTTTTTGACCAGTACTTCCGGAACACCGTTTGACGTGGGCCGGGCCTGGGGATCGCACGTCGTGGAGGACAGCGGCCTCGTCACCGGGCGGGATCCGGCGCCCGCGAAGGCCACCGTGCACGCGGTCCCGGAATGGTGCGGTGCTCTCCTCGATCACCGATCGACCGGGGACGGACTCGCGAAGGGGTTCCGTCTCGCGGATCCGGCCGGTCCGGGGCCAGACGCGGCGCGTCGAGTGCCACCGGTGCGGCCGGATCCGCACACCGGTCATGGAACCGGCTGATCCGAAGGAGATTTTGTGGGCAACGGGCGCAGGGTCGCCGTCGTCACCGGTGCGTCACAGGGGATCGGCGCGGGCCTGGTGGCCGCGCTTCGCGACCGTGGTTATCAGATTGTCGCGACGGCGCGTTCGATGGAGCCGACGACCGATCCGGATGTGGTGACCGTGCCGGGTGACATCGTCGACCCCGCCACCGCCGACAATGTGATCTCCGCAGCCGTGTCGCGGTTCGGTCGGGTGGACACGTTGATCAACAACGCGGGGATCTTCATCTCGAAGCCCTTCACCGACTACACCGAAGAGGACTTCACCGCGATCATCAACGTGAACGTCGCCGGCTTCTACCGCATCACCCAGCGAGCCGTCGACGTCATGGTGAAGCAGGCCGGCGGTCACATCGTCAATGTCACCACGAGCCTGGTGGAGCAGCCCAGCGCGAAGGTGCCGTCCGTGCTCGCCTCGCTGACCAAGGGCGGCCTGAACGCCGCGACGAAGTCTCTCGCCATGGAGTACGCCACGCGTGGAATCCGCGTGAACGCCGTCTCGCTGGGAAACATCAAGACCTCCATGCACCCGGCCGAAACGTACGAGGCCCTCGCGAAGCTCCATCCCGTCGGTCGCATGGGCGAGATCGGCGACATCGTCACCGGGGTTCTCTACCTGGAGTCCGCCCCGTTCGTGACCGGCGAGATCCTGCACATCGACGGCGGACAGAGCGCCGGTCACTGAACCTGACCTGGCCGTCGGCATCCGCGCCGCGGTGGGATTCAAGCGTGGCGCGGATGCCGACGGCCACGACGGTCAGGCGAACCCTCTGAAAATCTGCCGCTGAGGGCTGCGAACCAAGACGCATACGTCCGCGGGAGGCGATTGTCCCGCTGAACCCCGACAAAAATCTCGGCGTGCTCGAACGCATACTTCAGCGACTTGATAATTGTGCGCCATGACGGGGTTTCGCCCATCATTGGTCTTTCTCTAAGGTCGCAAGATGAGGGAAAGACCAACGATGGGCAATGTTCGATGACGGGCAATGTAAGCGTCACAAGATTCGTGCGCGCGATATACGTGCAGATCGCGCCCCTCGACCGTATTCATGAAACTCGGCACTCTGCGGCGAGTCGCCGTGGAGGCTGCCGGACACCTGCTTGTGTGGGCACTAGGGTCCCTGCTGTCCATATGGCACCATGCTCGCTCCCCTTTCCGTGCCTTTTCCTCCTTCGCTGCGTCGAGGATGAAAATACGCGATAAATTGCTGATTCGCCGTGGCATTAAGCAGCCAACACCTCGTTGAGCGCCTAACGTCGTGGACATCGCTCGTGATCTACGATCTCATATTCCGGCCGGTCCCTTCGGGGGCTCTTTTGGAATAAGGAGAATCGTGTGGTCAATTCGCGAAGAATAATGACAATTGCCGTCGCGTTCGCGATGGCGGTCAGTTTCGGGACCTTCGACGCGCGAGCGTCAACCGCGGCAGCGCCGCCGGCGGTGTCACCGGACTTTAAGATCACCCGTTTCCTCGGTGAGCAGACACTGCCGCACAAGATGCAGTTCGGCGGCACCACCGTCGGCGGCCTGTCCGGCCTGGATCAGGACCCGCGCACCGGTACCTGGTACTTCATCTCCGATGACCGGAATCGCTACAACCCGGCCCGCTTCTACACCGGCCGCCTCGACATCAACCCGGCCACCGGAGCGTTCACCGGGGTCAACCTCACCGGGGTCACCACCCTGCTGGGCCCCGACGACAAGCCCTATCCGGGCTATGGCCTGCCTCGGTCCGCGGACCCGGAGACGATCCGCTTCGACCGGACGACCCGCCGGCTGCTCTGGGGTCACGAGGGCGATCGGCCCGAAGCCGCGAACCCTAACATTCCGGTCTCCGACCTGTTCGTCCGCTGGACCGACCCCACGGGCCTCCATCTGGGCGAGCTGCCCGTTCCCGACAACCTGAAGATGACCGACACCGACAAGGGCCCGCGGCGCAACTTCGGGTTCGAGGGTCTGACCTCCACCAAGGAGGCCATCACCGCCATCGCCGAAGGCCCACGGTACGAGGACGGCGAGCCGCCGACCGTGGAACACGGCGCGCCGGCCCGTCTCACCGTGTGGAAGCGCGACGGCCGGGTGCGCGGGCAGTACGCCTACCACATCGACCCGCTGCCCGCGGCGCCGATCCCGGCAGGAGGCCACTCCGACAGCGGGGTCTCCGAGATCCTGGCGATCGACGACAACCGCTATCTCGCCCTTGAGCGCTCCTGGATCGAGGGCGTCAACTACCGGGTCAAGCTGTACGAGATCAATCTGGATCGTGCCACGAACGTGCTCAACAGGGACAGCCTGGCAAACGGCCGACGCTACCGCCCGGTCACCAAGCGCCTGGTCGCCGATCTCAACACGCAGTTGGCGCCGTCGCCGGTGCAGAACCTCGAAGGTCTCGCCTGGGGACCGCGCCTGGACAACGGAGAATGCACCCTCGTGATCGGCAGCGACGACAACTTCGACACCCGGGAGACCACCCAGTTCCTGGCCTTCGCCGCCCAGGGCTGCCCGAGCGCGAGCTGACCGCGACCGGGCGCACACCCCGGGTCTCGCGTGTGGTCGGCCGGGGCCGAAGATGCGAGGTCTCGCCAACCTCGGCGCATCCGGCGGGAATGCGACGTCGCGGCTGATGACACCTTTTGACCCCTCGCCCCCGTTGCGGTGCGTAGTTCGTCACGTTCACGCGCGTTGAACGACCTTCCCTTGGCGAACGCCGCTCCGCGACGGAGGCGGAGCCGCCCGATGGCTCTGTCCTTCCGGGCGTCCTCCGCGTCTTCTCAGGTGTCCTTCGCGGTCGTTCGAGCGACGGTGTCATTGCCGTTGGAATGCCTGCGCGATCTGTTCCGAAGCCTCGAAGACAATCGTGTGATAGCTGTCGATCCGGGAAACGATCGCCTCGCGGGGGCCGAGCCGCCAGGCATCGCTGCCGTAGAACCTGTCCTCCTGCTCGCGGTGCGTCTCAAGGGACGTGAACGCGCGGATCAGGTAGGCCTCCTCATGCCCGTCCTCGGCTACCAGTGACGTGCCGTAGTCCACCACCCGAATACCGGACTCCTCCAGCAGCGGCACCGACTCCTCCCGCATGACACGGACGAACTCTTCACCGGTGCCTGGCTTCAACCGGTATGTGCGGACCTCGAGAATCACGGGCAACCTTTCCATGACATCCGGTGCGTCAGACGACGTTGACCGGTGCGGACGGCGCCTCGACGCCGGCCCGGCATCCTGACACGTTGTGTCGAGGATACCGGCGGTGATCAGCCCATGATCAGGCAACCGGACCATCCGGCATGACGATCCGGGGGAGGGGAGACCGGCGGCGGAACGGCGGGCGACACGTCGGCTGCCTCGCGCGGGCGCCCGCGTCCTGCCCGGTACGGCCCGGCAGCGATCGTGACAGCGCGGACAAATCTCCCACGACATTTTCGTTGATCAGGCCACCTGCCCGAGCGGCCGCGCCCTGGCAGGGTCTGTATCCGAGCCACTCGGCGGCATCGCTCACGGGACTTTCCCAAGGGCGAGGGGATCGCTGACGGGGCGGGACGAAGGAGTTGTCGATGGGGGACGGAATGAAGGCGGGCGCCTCGGTCACCGGGCTTGGCGCCACCACACCACTGGGCGGGGACGTGGCCTCCACCTGGGCCGGCATGCTGGAAGGGCGGTCCGGCATCACCGTGATAGAGGAGGAGTGGGCGGAGGGCCTGCCCGTGCGGATCGCCGGACGGTTGAGGGTGGAGCCCGCCGAGGTACTGGGCCGGGTGAAGGCCCGGCGGCTGGACCGCTGCCAGCAGGCCGCGCTCATCGCGGCAAGGGAGGCCTGGGCGGACGCCGGGGCTCCCGAGGTCGAGCCCGAGCGCCTGGCGGTGGTCATCGGCACGGGTGTCGGCGGGGTGCTGACCATGCTCGCTCAGGACGACCTCCTTGAGGCGTCCGGGGCGCGGAAGGTCTCGCCGTACACGGTCCCGATGCTGATGCCCAACGGGCCCGCGGCCGTGGTCAGCATCGAGTTCGGCGCACAGGGTGGCGCTCACACCCCGGTGAGCGCCTGCGCCTCCGGATCGGAGGCGATCGCGATGGGCCTGGACCTCATCCGCCTGGGCCGCGCCGACGTGGTGATCGCCGGTGGCTCCGAGGCGTGCGTCCACCCGCTTACCCTCGCCGGGTTTGCCCAGGCCAGGGCCGTGTCCAAGCGCAATGACGCCCCGCAGGAGGCCTCCCGGCCTTTCGACACCGGGCGCGACGGGTTCGTTCTCGGCGAGGGGGCGGCCCTGGTGGTCCTGGAGCGCGAGGGGTTCGCCGCGGCTCGTGGAGCCCGAGTGCACGCCACGCTGGCCGGCGCGGGCACCACCTCCGACGCCCATCACATCACCTCCGCCGACGCGGGCGGGCAGATACGCGCGATGCGGCTGGCCCTGGCCTCGGCGGGGCTGGACGCTCTCGACGTCGGGCACGTGAACGCCCACGCCACCTCAACCCCGACCGGCGATCTGACGGAGGCCCTTTCGATCACCGAGGCGCTGGGAACGCATCCCGTGATCACCGCCACGAAGTCGATGACAGGTCACCTGTGCGGGGCCGCCGGGTCGCTGGGCGCGATCGCCGCGATCCTCGCCATCCGTGACGGGGTGATTCCCGCCGTCCGGAACCTGGAGGACCTGGACCCTCAGGTCAAGCTCGACATCGTCGCCGGGCGGCCGCGCCATGGCCGGTGGGCGGCGGCGATGACCAACTCCTTCGGCTTCGGCGGCCACAACGCGTCCCTGGCCTTCACCGCCGCCTGATGGCCGAAGTTGCCGAACCAGCGGTCCAGCCGCTTCGATGAACTCCGTGTCCCATCCGTTCTCCCTGACCGCACACCGACGTTGGCCGGCCGTTCGCACGATCATGATGATCATGATCCTCGGGCCGCTCGCGTTGACCGGCTGCACTCGATCGTCCGAACCGCCGTCGCTGCCGCCCGCCGGCGTGTACGACCACGACGCGGCGGGTGAGAACTCACGGGCCGAACCCGTTCCAACCGACGGTACGGCCGGGTCTGTCACTCGGCCGTTGACGGAGGCCGGCTGGTTCTGCGCACAGGTCCGGGCCAACGCGGACGGCCGTGCCCTGTGGTGCCGGATCGGCCACCGTGACCAGACGGACACGGTCTATCCGCAGGTCGCGCAGTTTCTGCTTGACCATGACGACCGGCTCGCCTGGGCGTGGTTCCCGCACGCCGAGCAGCCGGCGGACCCAGGAGGAGGTGATCAGGTCGTCGACGCCGCGGCGCCGGTGCTTGCCGCGATCTGGTCCGATGCCGGTGATCGCATGCGGAAGGAGATCGACGATTTCAATCGTGACCTCCGGGATCGGAGAGTGCAGCGGAGCGACGAGATCCCCCGGATCGCGTGGCGGGACAAGCATGCGGACTACAGCTATTCCGGGATCGACGGACTGATGGTCACCGCCCGGGACAGCTCCGTGCGGCGCTGGCCGTTCGGAGCCGAGCACTACGCGACCACGATGAGCTCCGCCGTGGATGATCTTCGGGCCGGCGGTTACGACTGTGCCTATCCGCCCCAGGAGAACTGCAACCGCCCCCAGTCGAACGGCTACTTCCATGTCACGCTCCGTGATGATCAGATCATCACGGCCCGGTTCGGCATCGGCAGCCAGATCGAGTCGGGACGGCAACGGCATCCGCTCAGCGAGGAGTTCCCGAATGGGCTCACCTTCCTGACCGAGGCGGTTCGCGGGCCGGTCACCGAACGCATCGAAGAGGCCCGGCGGTCCGGCACCGGTTTCGCCGGCATCGTGGCCGGGACGGTCGTGATCATCGACGCGAGCCGGGGCTCCGTCGGCAAAGCCGATTTCGCGGCGTACTTCGACATCCAGATCGGCGCCCCGCTGGCCGCGACCCTGCCCGTCTGAGGCCCTGCCCCGCACAGGACGGAGCGGTATGGAGGTGATTCAGTCGGGTTGCAGTGGTCGCCAGAGAGTTCGGGTGTGGGCGATCGTGAATCCGAGGCGTTGCAGGTTGGCTTGACTCGGCGACCCGAACGCGGTCGTGACGACCACGTATGAGGAAGTATCGGCGGCGTCGTGGAGGCGCTGTTGGATCAGGGCGCTCTGGCAGCCACGGTTGCGCATGCCCGGGACGGTTGCCGCGCCGGCGAGGTAACCGCGTTGCCGGGCGGTGTAGAGCGCTGCGGCTCCGGCCGGCCGGCCGTCGATGTAGGCGAGGTATCGGCGTAGGTGGGGTGAGCGATGTTCGATGGCCATCATCGCCCGCTGCGCCGAGTCCGCTTCTGCGGTGAGTCCGTATCCGCTGAACAGCGTCGCGAGGTAGACGGTGTCATCGTCGTCCGGCGTCACCTCACGTATCTCTATTCCAGGAGGCGTCGAGGTCGGCCGACCGGGTCGTGTGTGCAGGGTGGTGTTGACCTCGGCGGCGTAGAAGCCGGCATGGGCCAGTCGCCGTCCCAGAGACGCCGACGCGTCGCCGGCCCAGACCTCGATGAGGGGCAGCAGGGCCGCGTCGGCGAAGAAGGCGCAGATGGACTCCAGGTGGTGGGCGTCGTCCTGGTTGAAGCCCCGGGCCTTGTTGTAGGCGGGATGCCGGGGGAGGGCGGAAAGCCGGGTGGCGGTGGTACGTCCGAAGCGGGCCTTCGCCGCGGCGAGGCCGGGTTCGGCCATCGCGCGGGCGAAGTCGTCATCGATCTTGGCGGTGATGATCATCTCAGCCTCGTCGGCGCGCTGCTCCATTCCGACCATGCTGCCGTACTTCACTCACCCAGTGATCATCGTCGCGACCGGCGGCGCGTGGAGCCGGGAAACCATCACGGGGACTGAGCTTGGGTTCGATGCGGCCGTCCCTATGGAGCGCATTCCCCGATCCCGTGATTGCGATGGCAACGGGGATCCCAGTGGGAACCGTGATGCATCAGCGAGGCGGCCAGATCGGGGTGGGCGGCAGCCCAGACGTCATCGAAGATGAACCACTGGCGGTAGCCGGAGCGGCCATTGATATGGATGGCCATCTGAGCCACGTGCTCGCTCTGCCGGATGATCGTGCGGTGCGGATCGCGGCCTCGGGAAGGCTCGAACACCTCTAACAGACGTAGCGCGACCTCGTGTGCCTGCTGGTGAGCGCCGTACGTCTCCGGGATGTCCCGCTCGAAGTCGGGCCAGCGGTTGCAGCGTTCCAGGGCCGGTCCGATCTCGTCCTCGCCGGGCGCGACGAGGGCGCGCAGGACGGCCGGCTCTCCAGACCACTTATCGATCAGGGCGTCTGTCTCCCGCAGGGTTGCCGTGAGCTGGGGTAACCGGATGCCGGGAAAACACGCCGGGGTGTTCCAGCCGATGCTGTCGAAGGTGCTATAGAAGGTCAGCACGACCGCGTAGGTCGTCCCTTCACCTCCGGGCGGCGCGGGCGTCGGGGTCCAGGTCGCCACCGGAGGGGTGAACGGCCGGCCGGCGGAGAATCCGGGAGGGAGGTTGGGTAGTTCCCATCCGTCATGCAGCAGGTAGGCCCAGCGCTCCGGTTCGGCGGCCACGAGAGCGTCCTCGACGAAGAAGTAGGCCAGCATGACGTCGTCGTCATCGGTGAGCACCCGCACGCTGTGCTCGTCGACCCGTAGCTCCTGCTCGACGTAGAGGTGTTCCTCCAGCAGGCGGTGCAGCTCCGCTGTGCTCTGGGGCGCGGGCAGTCCGGTCTCGAAGATGGTGGACAGGCCGTAGACGTTCGCTCCGAGTTCGCGTGTGACCCACTCGTAAGCGTCGCCGGCTCCCGCCTCGTTCCAGACCCTGCGGAACCAGTCGAGCACCGTGGCATCGGGAAAGTGCCGTACCAGCCTGCCGGAGGGGCCTTCGTAGACGCTGCGGTAGATGAAGGAGACCATGACGCAGACCATCTCAAATGCTACTGACAGAACATGATCCGGCAGTTTGTCATGCTCCGCGGTTTCCCGGATGAACCGACCCGGCCTCCTGGCTCCTCAACCATGCCTTCCATTGGCTTGCTTTGGGCTTGAATGCCTCAGGGTGGTCCAACAACCACAGGAGGTACCGGGCTCGTAAGCGGAAGCCCTCATCAGGATCATCGGCGATCTCAACCAGGAGACGCCGCAACCGCAAGCCGCCGATCGCCCTGGCCAGTACGGCGTATCCAGCGTCTTTGCAGCGGTGCTCACGTCGTACGGCACGACAAATCAAGTCAACCAGCTGATCGATCACCTCGGTTGCCAGATACGGCACAGCCCTGGCTAGATCGTGCAACTTACCGTGTTTCGTCCCCAGCTCTTGGCGGAGGCCATCCACTCGTCCGGATACTGGGCCTCCCACTCCAGATAGAGCAGGACATACCTAAGTCCGGCCCAACCGGCGTAGGAGGCAGCGGGAGTGAACTCCCACAAAGCATCCGGCAGCGTTCTTCGTCGCTCGGCGATGTATCGGCCTCCCGCCTGATCAGCGGCCGACAACCCCTCCTCTCGCCAGACCTCATTGAAGGCATACAACGCCTCACTACGGCGATCTTGAGTAGCCCTCAGCCGGTCGCGCGCCTGCTCACGCCGAACGGGATCTTCCGAGATCAACTCGAACGTCCATCCCAAGCACCGATCCCACTCCTCAGCAGACTCCATGATCCCATTATCCGAATAGCAGGAGGGTCCGCCTACTTCTCCCTCGGCCTGGTCTTCCTGCGCACCCGGCTTCACGATCTCCGCCACCATCGACTACAGCGCTGTGGAAGCAAGGCTCAGCCTGACATTGAGATCCGTAGGTCCCTAAACGATCTCCAAGAGCGTTCAGGCCAGTTCACCCCGCAGGTCACGCTCGATCCGCCCGTTCGTATCGGCAAGCCCGATCCGGGGCGTACGGCCCCTTGGCTGGCAGAACCGGAGTACCGACGGTTTGAGCAATTGTCAAATCCTGTGTATCGATGAGTGTGGTCGGACTTCCCAGGTCGGCCGTTGGAGCTGATCGTTGTACACGATGATGTCGGCGTGGTCGGTTGGGCGGGCTGTGGCGAAGTAGAGCTGTTGGGAGGGGATATAGCGGTTGCGCCAGGACCGTTCGATTTCGGCGGTGTCGGCGGTGGATCCGGCCAGCGCTGTGCCTCGGTCCCGGGCGCGATCTACCGTCTGCTCGAATGGGACGGACACGAAGATGCGCAGGTCCCAGCGGTCGATGAGTTCTGGGCGCAGGAGGAAGACGCCGTCGAAGAGCAGTACGGCGTCTGCGGGGGTGGTCGTGGCCGGCGGAGACGATGGAGTGTCGGTGTCTCTGTCGTAGACCGTGTGTTGGAACCTTCGGTCTCCGCCTGGGCCCAGCGGATCGAGCAGGACCCGGCACAGCGCGGCGTGGTCGTGGGCGTCGAAGTAGCAGCCTTCGGCCGAGTACTGGCCGCGTCGGTAGCGCTGTGCACGGGGGAAGAGGAAGTCGTCGATGGTCGCGCGGATGACGTCGCGGCCCTGCGCGCGCAGGACGACGGCGAGCTCGTCGGCCAGCGTGGTCTTGCCGGCGGCGGGCGGCCCGTCGATGGCGACCCGTAGCGGGTGCGCGGTCGTGACGGACCTGATCGCCTCGGCCAGCCGACTGATGAGCTCGCCGCGGGTGCCTTGGTCCATTGCTGTCTCTCTCACGGTGTCTCTGTTTAGCACCGCACGTCAGGCTGCGGTCGCCGACTCGCGTTCGACGAGGACGCCTCGTTCGAAGCGGGCTCCGCGGATCGTCGGCCGGTTCGGTCGCATCGAGTCACGCGATGACGGCGGGATCCTGGTGTGCGATGATCAGCTTCGCCTTCTTCAGGGAGCGGAGCGCGTGATACTGGATCTTTCCATGGCTGAGGATTTCTGCACCACGTTCACCACCCACGACGACATCGGGACTGTCGCATCGCTGATCGGCGCAGTCCCTCTGGGGGTGGACTACCATTCCCAGAAGCTCTCACCTCGAACACCGCCACCATCATCCGCTGGGGCGACGGGACCCTGATCAACCAGCCCTACTATGGCCACGAATGTGCCCGCCAAGAGGCCATGAGCGCCCTGTCACGCCATGGCCACCTGGCCGTCTGCCTGGCGTGGGGAATCTCGCTCTCCCCATGGAGGAAGACATCCGCCAGGATGGACCCGTGGCACGCGGCGGGCGCATCCTTCGCCTATTTCGCCTACGCCGCGAACGGGAGACTGGAGGTCGGGTTCGACCCTTATGGCGACTCCGACAGGGCCGACCCGTCCGTCCGCTGCGGCTGGAATACCGGGGTGGTCGACGCCTACCTGCACGACCTGGACTTAAGCCCTTTTACGGTCGCGACGCAGCAGCCCGGGAGGGATCGGCACAAGTACGCCTGCGTCACCCTGATGGAACGCATCGCGGGCGCCACCTTTCCGGCGGATGTCGAAAGGCCGGATTCGCCCGGTGCGGGATTCACCATCGCCAGCCCGGTACCAACCATGAGCGGTGCCGAGTTTGCCCACTTCATGGGGCCGCCCGCCGGAGCGCTGAGGCGGTAGAGACGGCAGGCTGAACGTCTCGTTCCCCGCGATCCCGGCTTGCTAGATCAGAGTCTCCACCGAACCCGGGGCGATTCAGTCCGGCTCGATAACCCATACATCGATCGTCGCCCCCACAGTCTCGTCGGCGCTCGGAAGGCGTTTGGCAGCCTCGATACGATCGACTCTGTCGTCGGCGGACTGCGGAGTCCCTCGCCGTGCCCGTGTACCGAAGACGCCCTCCATCGCGTTGAGCGTGGGGCTGATGAGGTTGTCCAGATCCCAGACCTCGTTCGCATCGCGGGCCAGGGCAAGCCGGAACTCCAAACGAACGGCGAAACGCGCATTCTGGGGCTGCACTCCGCTCGCAGTGACAGCTGATCGAACGGCATCCTTCCAAGGCTTTTCGTGGGCTGTCGCGTAGGTGGCAGGTCGTCCAGTTACCTGAAGGGTCACGAGATGGCGATCTGTCATGTGCTCCAGGATCACACGCGACCGCGCTGACCGCGTAGAACTCCCACGAACGCACGATCGCTGCGAGACCAATGGCGCTCAATGCGGCACGGGCGGATGTCGAACACGGCCGCGAGGGCTGGTCAACTGGACGCATGAGCGTGTCTTCTGGAACCGGCCGGCTCCTATCCTGATCGCATGAACCTGGAATTCAGCGGCGAGATGTGGTTCTGGAAAGGCCCGGCGCCGTGGCATTTCATCACCGTTCCGGACGAGGAGTGCGGTGAGCTGGAAACGGCTTCCAGGCTGGTGACCTACGGCTGGGGCATGATTCCGGTCACGGCGCAGATCGGGGGAACCGCGTGGAAGACGTCGCTGTTCCCGAAAGATGGGCGGTACATCGTGCCGGTGAAGGCGTGGGTGCGGAAGGCCGAAGGGCTTGAGCTGGGCGACATGGTGAAGGTCCGTCTGGCCGTCGATGTCTGACCGGCCGGCGAACCGGCGAGTGCGCTGCGTGCGGCGGATGAGCGCACGGTATGAGCCACTCCCCATGCTGCTCGGGCCGGGGAACGCAGGCCGGCGGGTTACTGGATCTTGATCCAGTAACGTCGTACGGTGCCGAGCTCGGTGTCGCGGACGTCTTCGAGGACGCCGCCGTGGTGCTCGATCGTCTTCACCGAGGCGATGTTGCCGGCCTCGCAGGCGATCAGCACCCGGTCCAGGCCGAGCACCCGTGCCTCGTCGAGCATCCGGCCCAGCGCCCAGGTGGCCAGTCCGCGCCGGCGTGAGGACGGACGGATGCCGTAGCCGATGTGGCCGACCAGCAGCACGAAGTCGTTGAGCTCGTGCCGCAGCGCGATCCCGCCGAGCACCCGGTCGCCCTCGACGATCCAGCGGTACGTACAGCGCATCCGGCCGGTCTCTCCCGCCTTCGCCGGATCCGACTCGTCAGCCAGCCGCGCCACCCAGGTCGCGAACCCTTCCGGCGAGTCGACCTCGTCGGAAGGATGCAGCCCGAAGCCGTCCTCGTGGACGCCGGGACCCCACTCGTCACGCGCCTCGAGCCAGGCGGTGCGCAGGCGGGCGGTGGGCGCGACCAATTCGGGCATACGGCGACAATACCGATCTAGGACGCGCACTGGCACGGCAGCGGGTATTCCGTCGACCTCCGGCCAACCGCTCGGAAACAGCCGGTGGCAATGACCGTGCCTTTGACGGAGGGATGACGGCAGGCGAGGAGGTCGCTCACCTGTCACGGTCGTGAGCGCGTCGGGCGGCTCGCCGGTTCGCACAGATAGGGGCGGGCGAGGGTGAGGGCGATCGTGGTGAGGCCGATTCCGAAGTACACCGGAACCAGGTGTTCGAAGCTCGTGTATTGAATGATCATGTGCACGACGACGACGGGTACGAAGCCGGCGGTCGCGGCCAGGGCGAGCGACCACCACACCCACGACTCGCCGCGGCGCCAGCCCCACGCGCTGAGCAGGCCGACGGCCAGGGCGGAGGCCATGAGGGCGCCGCCGAAACCGGCCCGATCGTGAGCGACGAACGGCACGAGCCGGGGGTTGGCCGCGTGCAGGTGGCCGGCTTCGGTGCCCAGGAAGGTCAGGTCGGTGGAGACGAAGACGTCACTGAGACCCACGACGGAGACGACGGCGCCGCCCACGAACAGTCCGAGGCCGACCGTGATCATCAGGAGCTGGCCGACCAGGGCTCGCCGCCGCAGACGCTCCGGTCCTTCCGGCCACAGGATCCACCGGGGTGGTGCCGGGCGCCGCCACGTGGCCAGCAGGAACATCGGAAGCAACACCACGGTGACCGCGACGTGCAAGGGCTCCACGAAGCCCGTGCTCAGGAAGTAGAACAGGGTGGAGAAGGCGACCACGCCGGAGACGAGATACGCCTTACGGGCCCATCCCCATCCCTGTCGTATGCCGCCCCATGCCAGCCCGGCATACAGCACACCGATGGCCACCATGGTGGCGGCCATCGTGATCCGGTCGTGCTGAAGGAAGGGCACGAGGTTGTGGTTGACGGCGTTGAGGTGCTCCCGGTTCATGCCGAGATAGTCGTGGTCGTACCAGAGCAGCAGCGGTCCGAGCGTGATCATGGCGGCGCCCAGCCCGGCGCCGACCATGCCGAGCCCGGCGAGCAGGCCCCACCACCATCCTGGCCAGCGCCTCGGGTCGAGGGGAACGCTTCGCAGTCCGGTCGGCGGCGCGGTCGGGGTCATCGCTTCGATGACCCGCTGGAACCAGCCGGGTCCGGCGGCCACCAGCACGCCGGGTGTGGCCAGCACCGTTCTGGCCGGGTCGGTCAGCGCCGCCGTGGCACGCGCGATGGCCGGGTCGGCAAGGTGGACCAGGTCCGGTTCGTCACCGGTGACCACGCGGTCGACGTACGGTGCGAGCCGCGCGGCCACGTCGGGTGTGGTGGCTCGAATGATCACCGAACAGCGGCGGTCCGCCACGGCCCGGCGTACCAGCGGCACGTCGGCCGGGCCGACCGGTCCCACCTCGATGACGCCCGCACCCTGGACCGGCAGCGCCCGGATCGCGTCCCGGGCGAACTCGACCGGAACGACCGCGCCGAGCCGTGCCGCCACGTCCGCCGGTGGGCGGGGATGGTCGAACGACCAGGCGATGAGTCGTTCGCCTCCGGGCAGGGAGGTCAGCGTGGCCAGGGTCCGCAGCGCCGCTCGCTGCGACCGTCGCCGGCCCAGTACGAAGGCCGCCAAGGGGCGCAGAGGATGATAGGTCCAATCCGGCATGCCTCATGGTCACATACGCCAGCCGAGGATCGGGGCCATCGAGCGCAGCGTCATCCGCGTCGGGGTCAGCCGGGCCGCGACATCGCGCAGGAGCACCGCCGGTGGCCACGCCAGCTGACCGATCGTTCCGAGCCGTGCGGAGCGACGTACCACCGCCTGTGTCCGTGGTCGCCGCAGCCGGTCGTAGCGGGCCAGTGCGGAGGGGAGGTCCGAGGTGTGCTGGAGGCAGGCCGCCAGTGTCACCGCGTCCTCCAGCGCCTGGCAGGCGCCCTGGCCGAGGCTGGGCGTCATCGCGTGTGCCGCGTCGCCGACCAGGACGGTCCGGCCGGAGACGAAGGACGGCAGGGGCGGCAGATCGTATAGATCATGTCGAAGCACGGACTCCGGCGGCGTGGCCGCCAGCAGGGCGGGAATCGGGTCGGGCCAGGAGCCGAAACGGCGGCGCAGCTCGGCGTACTCGCCGTCGACGCCGGCGCGGCCCTCGGGCACCGTGGCGGCGGCGAAGCAGTACACCCGCCCGCCCGACATCTCGGTGAACCCGAACCGCTCTCCGCGGCCCCAGGTGACCGCGCCCTCGGTCAGCGGCGGCAACGGATCTGTGATCATTCGCCAGGCGGTGTGCCCGGCGTAGCGGGGCTCGCACCGCGGCCACAGACGCTGCCGGATGGCACTGCCCAGCCCGTCCGCGGCGACCACCAGTTCCGCCGCGGGGACATCGGTCACCTCCACCCCGGCCCGGAGCGCCTCGGGCGGCAGCGCCGCCAGAAGGATCCCCATCAGATCGACGCGATGCACCACGACGAGGGGAAACCCGAACCGGCGTTCAAGCTCCGCCGAACCGGTCCGCGACAGCCACCGGCCCTTCCCGTCCCGTACTCCGCCCCGGGCCTCCACCACGCCGAGCGCCGTCACCTGCTCCCGCAACCCGAGCAGTTCCAATGCCCGCAGGCCGTTCGGCCACAGCGACAGGCCCGCGCCGACCTCGGTGAACTCCCGCGCCCGCTCCAGTACGGTGACGTCCCAGCCGATCCGGCGCAGTGCGACGGCCGCGGCCAGCCCACCGATCCCGCCACCCACGATCACCGCGGTGCGCTCTGCCATGCCGACACTGTACGACGAGCATGGCGACCTGACGGGTCCTCAGAGGCGGTAGACCCGGCGGGCGGTCGCGGTGAACACGTCGTGGACGACCTGGGCGGGCCGGTCGGCGAGGACCTCCTGCCAGGTGGAGACCAGGGTGGGCAGGTCGGTCCAGAGCTTCTCGATCGGGAAGTTGCTTCCCCACATGCAGCGGCGGGAGCCGAAGAGCTCCAGGCAGGTGCCCGCGACCGTCTCGATCAGTGACCGGTCCACGCGGTGAACGAACGTGCCCTGGCCGGTGAGTTTCACCACGACGTTGGGCCGCTCGGCCAGGAGCTTCAGGCCGCTGGTCCACTCCGCGATCCGGGACGCCTCGGAGCCGTCGAGCATTCCCGCGTGGACCAGCACGAACGTGACGTCGGGGAAGTCCTCGACGAAGCTCGCGGCGTCGGCCATCTGGCCGGCGAACACCTGGAGTTCGAACAGCCAGCCGAGGTCGGCGAGGGAGGCGATGTTGCGGCGGAAGACGGGGTCCTTCATGCGGTCGGGGGCGGAGGCGAACCGGAACTCCGGCCGCTCGTGCCAGTGCAGCTGCAGCCGGGTGCCCCGCATGAGCGGGGTGAGCGCGGCCTGGCGGCGCATCACGTCCGCCGCGCCCTCGTCGAAGAGGTCCGCGGAGCCGATCACGGCCGTGGGCCAGCCGGTCTCGGCGTGCACCTCGTGCAGCCACCGCACCTCGTCCAGGGAACGGTCGAGCGGCCAGTTGGCCTGGACGTAGACCGCCGAGGTGATGCCGCAGGCGGTGGCCTCCTCGACGTACTCCGACACCGGGTAGTCGCGGCGGATCGGTTCGTAGGGGCCGAAGATGCGCGGGACCATCTCTCCCTGGAGCCAGGGCAGGTCGGCGGCGCGCCAGATGTGGTGGTGGGCGTCGACAATCCCGGCGGACGGAGCGGCGGACGGAGCGGTGGACGGAGCGGCGGACGGAAGGGCGGTGGTGTCGGTCATGAGCGGGTTCCCGTGGGTCGTGGGGTGGACCAGCGCCTCGCCGCCGCGCGCCGGAGGCCGGACAGGACCGCCGGGAGGCGGCGGACCTCCGCGAGGCCGGTGGACAGGTCGCGCACGCCGCCGAGGTGGTCGAGGCTGGGGAGCTGGGCGGCCATGGCGCGGGTGGCCGGGCTGTAGGTGGGGGAGCACGCCAGCGGCGACCACCAGACGAGCCGGTGGCCCAGGCGGGACAGGCGGGCGGTCGCGCGGACCATGGGCGTGTGGTCGCCGCGTTCGAGCCCGTCGGAGAGCACGATCACGAGCGCGCCCCTCGCGAGCGCCACGAAGCGCGGAACGCTCAGGAACTCGTGCAGGGCCGTCCCGATCGCCGTGCCGCCGTCGGCATCCGTCACCTGCCCGGATACCGCCCGCAGCGCCCGGCCGGTGTTCGGGTGCGACAGCGCGGAGGTGATCCGGGTGAGCCGGGTGCCGAAGGTGAAGACCTCGGTGCGGGCCGGTGCCGCGCGCAGCGCCGTGTGCGCCAGGCGGAGCAGGTCCGGGGTGTGCTGCCGCAGCGAGCCCGAGACGTCGACCAGGATGAGCAGGCGACGCGGGCGCGGAGGCCGGGCGCGACGGCGAAGCTCGATGATCTCCCCGTCGTGGCGGCGCGCCCGCCGCCAGATGTGCCGCATGTCCAGCCGGTCCCCGGACCGCGCGGAGCGCCGCCGCCGCGAGGGCGCCCGGGGCAGTACGGCGGGCCAGGCTGCCTCCAGCGCCCGCATGACCGAGCGCCGCCGCTCGTCGGCCGGACCGAAGTCCCGCCTGCCGTACGTGCTGAGCGAGCTGGCCTCGGTGCCGTCGCCGGGCAGCACCTCCTGCGGGGCGGGGTCGTCCTCGCCCGGACCCTGAGGGGAGGGCACGTCGCTCTCCCCGGCCGGCGGCGGGACGATGTCCTGGAGGCCGCCCTGCCGGAACCACGCGTCGAAGACCCGGTCGAACGCGGCGAGCTCGTCGACGTCGTGCAGCAGCGTGATCCGGGCGTACCAGTACAGGGCGGTCAGGTCACGCGGCGGCGACGCGCCGATGACCCGCAGCAGGTCGGCCTGTTTCGGCAGCGCGGTGGTCACGCCCGCGGCGCGCAGCGCGGACAGGAACCCCCACACATGGCCGGCGGCGAGGGCGACGGGTTCAGGCATCGCCGGACACCTCCTTACGGCCTGCGGCGAGGACGGGCTCAGGCATCGCCGACCACCTCCGTACGGCCTGCGGGGACGACGGGCTCAGGCATCGCCGACCGCCCCCGCGCGGCCTGCGGCGAGGACGGGCTCAGGCATCGCCGGACACCTCCGCATGGCCTGCGGCGAGGACAGGTTCAGGCATCGCCGAACAGCTCCTCCGCGTGCCCGAGGAGCAGCCGGGTGTCCTCCTCGTCCTTGATGAGCAGCCCGAGAGCGCGGCGCAGCGCCACGGGCCACGGGCTTCCGCCCTCGGCCAGGGCCGTCGCGCCCCGGGCCCACTCCACCGACTCGGCGATGCCGGGCCGCTTGAGCAATGGCAACCCGCGCACCCGCTGAACGGCGCGCACCAATCCCTCCGCCGCCCGCTCCTCCAGACCGGGTACGGCCGCGCGCAGGATCGCCCGCTCGCGATCGACCTCGGGGAAGGCGATCCAGTGGTAGAGGCACCGCCGCTTGAGCGCGTCGTGCAGTTCGCGGGTCCGGTTGGAGGTCAGCACCACGATCGGCGGGGTGCGCGCCCGGATGGTGCCCAGCTCCGGGATGGTGATCTGGAAGTCGCCCAGGAACTCCAGGAGGAACGCCTCGAACTCGCTGTCGGCGCGGTCGATCTCGTCGATCAGCAGGACCGCGCCCTGGGCGGACTCCAGGGTGCGGAGCAGCGGCCGCCTCAGCAGGAACTCCTCGCGATAGAGGTCGCCGACCTCCTGGCCGCGGCTCTCCGCCACCCGGACCTGCAAGAGCTGCTTGGGATAGTCCCACTCGTACAGCGCCTGCCCGGCGTCCAGCCCCTCGAAGCACTGGAGCCGGATGAGGTCCCGGCCGACGACGCGCGAGAGCACCGAGGCGACCTCGGTCTTCCCGACGCCCGGCTCTCCCTCCAGCAGCAGCGGCCGGTTCAGCCGCAGCGCCAGATGGATGGCCGTGCAGAGCCCTTCGTCGGCGAAGTACCCCTCCCGTTCGAGCGTCGCGGCGAGCTCGCGCTCGTCCAGGAGAGCCGGTGCCACGGAGGACCCACCGGGCGACACGGAGGACCCACCGGGCGCCACGGAGAATCCGCCGGGCGTCGCGATGGACCCGCCGGGTGCCACGGGGGACTCGCCGGGCGCCACGGAGGATCCTTCGGGCGTCTCGAAGGATCCGCCGGGCACCACGGGAGACCCGCCGGGCGTCGTGAAGGACCTGCCGGATGTCACAGTTGTGCGTGCTCGGTCGTGAGCAGGTGGACCCGCTGGGCGGTGTGCGCGGCGGCGTCGGCCGCGGCGGCCTGGCCGTGCTCGGAGCCGAAGGCGGCGACCCGGGCGTCCTCGTCGTCGAAGTAGAGCTCGTTCACCGAGTCGTACGGCGCGTCCTCGCCGTTGCTGACGCTCACCGTGTACTTACGCAGTCCGGGAAGCTTCCTGGCGAACTCGAT
Source organism: Streptosporangium subroseum (assembly GCF_900188345.1). Classification (GTDB taxonomy): domain Bacteria; phylum Actinomycetota; class Actinomycetes; order Streptosporangiales; family Streptosporangiaceae; genus Streptosporangium; species Streptosporangium subroseum. Next base: position 83,219 of record NZ_FZOD01000017.1, read on the forward strand.
GTGCTCCTCCACGACCCACTTCGCGAACTCCTCGTGGGATATGTTCTCCGCGCGCTTGAGCAGTGACACGACTTTCAACATGGTGATCGATTCCTTTATCTTTAGTGGGTTTTCAGGCGTTCCCGCGCAGGGCGTCCAGCCCGCGCAGGACACGTTCGGGGGTGAACGGCATCGCCGTGAGACGCACGCCGCAGGCGTCGAAGACGGCGTTGGCGATGGCCGGGATCGGCGCGTTGGCGGTCATCTCGCCGATGCCCTTGGCACCGTAGGGGCCGTTGCCCGCCGGGCGTTCCAGGAACAGGCTGTGCTGCACGGGAATGTCGGCGGGGCCGGGCATGAGGTATTCGGCGAAGTCCCGGGGCCCGTGGTCGCGCCGCGGGTAGTAGGGCTCGGTGGTCTCGAACAGGGCGTGCGACAGGCCCATCCAGGCTCCGCCCTCGACCTGCTGGGTCGCCATGGCCGGGTTGAGCGCCCGGCCGATCTCGTAGACGTTGTAGAGCTCCAGCACCTCGACCACCCCGGTCTCGTCGTCCACCTCGACGAAGGCGGCCGTGCACGCGTGCGCCTGGCACGAGTCGGGGTCCATCTCTCCCGTCTCGGGCACCGGCGTGCTCGGCTCCTTGAGGAAGATGCCGCGCCCGGAGATCGTGCGGCCGTGTTTGAAGTGCGCGGCGAGCGCCAGGTCGGTGATGTGGATGCTCTTCTCGTCCGAGCCCTTCAGCTTGATGAGGCCGGTGCCGTCGGTCTCCAGGTCCGCGGCGTCGACCTCCAACTCCTCGGCGGCGACCTCCAGCATCACGCCGCGCGCCTCGGCCGCCGCCATGATGACGGCGTTGCCGACGCGGTGGGTGCCCCGGCTGGCGAAGGTTCCCATGCAGTGCGGGCCGGTGTCGGTGTCGGCGGTGTCGACCAGGACGTTCTCGATCGGCAGGCCGAGCGTCTCGGCCGCGCACTGCGCGGCGATGGTCTTGATTCCCTGGCCGAGGTCCACCGAGGACAGCGTGATCACGAACGTGCCCGTGGTCGTGGAGTGGATCAACGCCTGTGAGGGGTCGCCGCCGAGGTTCATGCCGGTCGGGTAGTTCACCGAGGCGTACCCGCGCCCGCGCAGCTTGGCCATGGCCTACAGCCCTTCTCGCGTTGTGGAGGACATGCGGCGGTAGGCCTCGGGCAGCTCGTGCCCGACCATCTCCGCGGCCTTCTGGACCACTTCGACCAGGGCCGTTCCCTCGGCGACCTTGCGGTGGGCCTTGAGGTCCCCGTCGCGGTAGGCGTTGAGGAGACGTAGCTGGAGCGGATCCATGGACAGCGCCCTGGCGACCCGATCCATTTGCGACTCCAGCGCGAAGTCGCCGATGGTCACGCCGAACCCGCGCATGGCGCTGGACGGCGTGCGGTTGGTGAACACGCAGTGGCAGTCGGCCCACACGTTGGGGATCGAGTACGGCCCGGGCATGTGGGCGGCGGCCTTGGTGGTGCCGTACGGGGTGTGCCGGGCGTAGGCGCCGGAGTCGACGTACAGGGTGACCTTGCGGCCGATGATCCGGCCGTCGTTCATCACGGCGTCCTTGATGTAGATGCGCTCGGCCGCGCGCGGCGAGGAGACCTGCATCTCCTCGTACCTGTTGTAGACGAACTTGACCGGGCGATCGGTCATCATGGCGGCCACGCAGGCGACCGGTTCGACGATGACGTCGACCTTGCCGCCGAAGCCGCCGCCCACCGTCCCGCCGACGATGCGCAGCTTGTTGAACGGGACCCCCAGGATCAGCGCGGTGTTGTCGAGGGTGAAGAAGCACGCCTGGGTGTCGGAGTGGATGCGCAGCCGGCCGTCCGCCTGCGGGATCACCACGCAGCCGGTGGTCTCCGTGGGGGCCTGCTCGATCGGCGCGGACTCGTAGCGCCACTCGAAGACGTGGTCGGCCTGCCCGAACGCCTTCTCCACGTCGCCGAAGCGGATCCGCCGGCAGTGGTGTCCCTCGTACGTGAAGAAGTTCCGGCCATGGTACTCGTTGACCAGCGGCGCCCCCTCCGCCAGGGCCTCCTCGACGTCGAAGACCGCCGGCAGGTCCTCGTAGTCGACCCTGACCCGGGCCGCGCCCTCCAGGGCCGCCGCCTCGGACTCGGCGACCACGGCGCAGATCGGCTCGCCGAGGTAGCGGACCTTGTCCACGGCCAGGATGGGCTCGTCGTCAGGCTCGACGCCGATCAGCTTGAGCGGGGTGTAGAGGTTGTTCGGGATGTCGGCGTGGGTGAGGATCCGCACGACGCCGGGCACCGCGAGGGCCTCGGTCAGATCGACGCCCCGGATCCTGGCGTGGTGGCGGGCCGAGCGGTGCATCTTCAGGTGCAGCAGCCCGGGCGGGGCGACGTCCTCGAAGAACTCGGTCCGGCCGGTGACGTGCCCGCGCGCGTCGGAGCGCTGGACGACGGAGCCGATGACGGTGAAGTCGTCCTCGCGTTCGGCGGCGAAGGGACTCTTGTCGATGGGGGCGAGCCGGTAGGTCATCGCGACACCGCCTCTTCCGCCGGCCGCGCCGGCGCGGTGCCCTCGATGCCCTCGACGCTCTCCCCGCGCCTGCGCCTGGCCGCGTCCAGGATGGCGATCATGATGGGCCGGTAGCCGGTGCACCGGCAGACGTTGCCCGAGATCGCCTCGGCCACGTCCTCCTCGCTCGGATCGGGATCACGATCCAGCAGAGCCTCCGCGACCATGATCATGCCTGCCGTGCAGAACCCGCACTGGGTGGCGAAGTTGTCGACGAAGGAGCTCTGCACCTCGTCGAGGTTCCCGCCGACGGCCACTCCCTCCAGCGTGCGGACCGAGCAGTCCGCGACCGTCTCCACGGCGATCAGGCACGCGGGCGCGGGCCGGTCGTCGACCAGGACGGTGCAGGTGCCGCAGCTTCCCTGCGCGCAGCCGCGCTTGGCAGCGGTGAGCCCCAGCGCCTCACGCAGGACCGCCAGGAGCGTGACTCCCGGCCTGGCGATGAACTCCCTGGGCTCGCCGTTGACGACGAGCGAGACGATCTGTGACGGCATGGTCCGGCCCTTTCTGGTGGATGGGCGCGTGCGGTGAACGGTCGGCGGGTGTCTCCGAGCCCCGACCGGGTGGGTTCGAGGGCGGGTGCGGGGTCACCGGCCGGCGAAGGCCCGGCGCAGGTGCACGGGCAGGACGCGCGCCCGATACCACGCGCTGGCGTAGGCGTCGTCGAAGGGCGCGGTGTCGGCGCGGGCGGCCTCTCCGGCCTCGGTCAGGACCTCGGGGCTCAGCGGGCGATCTCGCAGCAGCCGCTCGGCCGAGACCGCGCGTACCGGGCGGGGGGCGACGCCGCCGAGGGCGATCCTGGTCGAGGTCACCACGCCGTCCGCGGTGCGGGTCACGGAGGCGACGGTCACGATGGACGCCGAGTTCAGCTTGCGGCGCATGGCCTTGTGGTAGTACCAGGTTCCCGGTTCGGGCAGTGCCGTCACCACCGCCGTGACGAACTCGCCCTCGGCGATCCCCGAGGCGAGCACCTCGGCCACCGGGACGTCGCGCCGCCCGGCAGGCCCGGCGATCTCGCACGTCGCGTCGAGGGCGAGCAGGCAGACGGCCAGGTCACCGTAGGGCTGCTCGACGAACAGGTTGCCGCCCACGGTCGCCAGGTTGCGGATCGTGGGGGAGGCGATCGTGCGCAGCGCCGGACGGAGGAAGGCGAGCTCGGGATGCTCCTCGACGGAGGACAGGGGAGCCGCCGCGCCGATCCGGGCCACGCCGTCGCGGACCTCGATCCCCGCCAGCCCCGCCCTGCGCAGGCTGACCAGCTCGCTCCGGGTCGCGGCCCCGCTGTTGACCAGCGGCATCACGACGGTGCCGCCGCCCATGATCCAGCCGCCCCTCGCGGAGTGGACGGCCACGGCCTCGGCGGACTCGGGTAGGTGGACCGCCTGGATCATCACGTCAGGGACTCCCTGGCTCATTCCGTTACAGCGGGGTTAACTATCGATAATTGATTATCGGCACCGTATTTCGGGCTCTGTTCCGGCGTCAAGGGGGAGATCGATAAGCGTGAATCGACACTCGGTAGGATTCGCCCCATGACCGAAGAGCCCTCCATGCTGCCGCGGCTGACGCTGTCGCGGCAGATCCGCGACTCACTGGTCAGCCGGATCGTCTCCGGCCAGTTCAGGCCCGGCGAGCGGCTGGTGGAGACGAGACTCGCGGCGACGTACGGCACGAGCCAGGCGCCCGTCCGCGAGGCACTGCGCGAGCTGGAGGTCATGCGGCTGGTGGAGACCCAGCCGCGCCGGGGCACCTTCGTGCGCCCCTTCGTCCACGAGACGCTCCGGGAGAGCTACGTCGTACGGGCCGCGCTGGAGGAGACGGCCGTCCGCCTGGCCCTGCTCGCCGGGACCGTTCCGGTGGAGGCGCTCCGATCGGAAGTGGAGGCGATGCGGGCCGCCGCCGCCGAGGGTGACGGCGAGGCCTCGGCGCGGGCAAGCGTGTCCTTCCACCGTCGCATCGTCGAGGCCGCCAGAAACGAGCTGCTCAGGCTCTCGTGGGAGGGCCTGCAGATCGAGGCGCGCACGTCGGTCACGATGCTCGCGACCAACATGGACCTGGGCGACATCGCCCGCGACCACGCGGCGCTGCTGGAGGCGATCGAGCTCGGCGACCTGGAGACGGCCTGCAAGCACGCCCGCGACCACCAGTGGCACTACGCCGATCTCCCGCACGACGCCCACGGCCGGATCCGCGACACCGCCGCCGGCTGAACCACCGTACGCGGGGACGCCCTCCTGGTTTCGGACCGCGCTCCGCCGGTTACGGAGGGTCCCGACGGTCATTGACTTGAATAAGTCACGTGGCTTAAATGGAGGTGCCCCCGGCGTAGGAGATGCTGATGAGTGAGTCCGGCACGCAGGAGTACCCCTTCCGTAACCCGACAGCGCTGGAGCCGCCCGAGGACGTCGAGGTGCCCACCCTGGATCTGGCCGTACCCGCCGACACCCTCGCCCGCCGCGAAGGGCTTCTGGTCGGCGGGCTCCAGCAGATCCCCGGGAGCCGGTGACCGTGGCCGCTTCCCAGACCAGGCCCGAGCGCGGGCGGGAGACCCGCGAGGCGATTCTCACCACCGCCGAGCGGCTGTTCGCCGAGCACGGCATCGCGATGGTCTCCAACCGTCAGATCGGCGAGGCGGCCGGACAGTCCAACAACTACGCGGTGGGCTACCACTTCGGCACCAAGGCAGACCTCGTGCGTGAGATCGTGCACCGCCACACGGCGGCGAAGGAACGGCGGCGCCTGGAACTGCTGGCCGAGATCAAGGGCTCGTCCGACCTGCGCGAATGGGTCTCCTGCCTGGTGCGCCCGACCATCGACCACCTGGCGTCCCTGGGGAGTCCCACCTGGCATGCCAGGTTCATCGCGCAGGCGGACACCGAGCCCGCGTTCCGCCAGATCGTCATCGCCGAGGTGATCGCCACCCCTTCGATGCGGCAGAACCTCGAAGGGCTTTTCCGGCTGGTGCCGGGCCTGCCCGAGGAGATCAGGCGCGAACGCGGCGACATGAGCCGGCTGTTGATCGTGCACATGCTGGCCGAGCGGGAGCGCGCCCTGCACGAGGGCACCGCGCCGGGGCGGGCCACCTGGGAGGCGACGGCGGTCGGATTGATCGACGCGATCGTCGGGCTGTGGCTGGCCCCGGTCACCTCCACACCTTGATCACACCGGGTCTCGGCCTCAGGCCGGCCCGCCGACCTCGAAAAGGAAAGAACGACTATGGATGTGGCCGTTGACCGCGACATGTGCTGCGGAGCGGGGCAGTGCGTACTGCTCGTCCCGCAGGTGTTCGACCAGGGGGAGGACGACGGCATCGTCCTGCTGCTGGACCCGGCCCCGGCCGAGCCGCTGCACGCGGCCGTCCGGGAGGCCGCGAGCGTCTGTCCCACCGGGGCGATTCGCCTGGACCGGCAGGGGTGACGCGACCGGATGCCCTGCTGAGGGCCGATCCGCCGCTGGACTACTACCTGGTCTTCGCCACGGCGGGGGACCGGGGCCGTGGAGCACCGCCGTCGGGAATCCTGGTCGAGGAGTTCCTCCTGTGCGACGACTACACCGCGGCCGGCATCGACGGCGTCGAGTGGACGCCGGCCGTCGGCGCCTGGTGCGGTTCTCCGGCGTCGAGCCGAGCCATCCGCACCGATGCGAGGCTGCGGGAGCGGGTGGCCGTGGTGAGCCGCCGCGATGCCGGAACCGCCTACACGATGCTCGGCGGGGGCGAACTGCCGCATGAGGCAGCCATCCGCACCTTCTTCCGCGACTGCCAGCCGCTGCCCGCCGCCGCCCCGCTGGACCTGGGCTCCATACCCGGCGAACCAGGTGGCGGGACGCGCCTCTACCGCATCCTGTTCGCCGGGGAGTTCGGCGAGCGCGGCCTGGCGAACGTGTGGCCGGTCCTGAGGCTGGAACCGGTCGGAGACCCGGCGGATCCGGAGGCGCGCGTGATCGGCACGGCGACGGCGACCACCGCCGGCCACACCCTCACCTGGGAGCTGCGCCGGATCGGGCCGGGCATCGCCTGGTGCCTCGACGTGACCGTGCACCTGGGCGCCGGCCCGGTCTCCGCCATCGGGACGCTGCTCCACCACCACCGGCAGACGATCCGCGAGCAGGGGCTGATTCCCGTCACGATAGAACGCTTCACCTGAGAGTCCGGCCGAACTCAAGGGTCCTCGACGAGAGTTCTTCCCGGTCGGCCTGGACGCGATCGGCCGAACGTGGCGCGGCGACGACCGGCCGGGCCACGCCGGTCGTGGCGAACACCGGTGCGGTGGTGGTCAGTCTTCGAAGGACTGCCGGCCGAGGGCGTCCAGAAACTCGAAATTCTCCGCGGTGGCCGACCCGGGCTGGGGCCGGAAGATCACCAAGCGGTGCCCGGTGGTGGAACTGAGCAAAAAATCGCATTGCACGTCCAGCTGCCCGGCATATGGGTGGATCATCGTCTTGAGAGTGGACCGCAGGGGCGCGACCTCCATGTCGTCCCAGTAGCGGCGGAACTCCTCGCTGGCCTCGGTCAGATCCGCGATGAGCTGGTCGCTGACGGCGTCCCGGCCACGGTGAGCGGCGGTGGCGCGCAGGTCCGCCGCGTAGCCACGCCCGATCGCCTCGTACTCCGCGGGAACGTTGAGGGCCCGCGACGCCGGATCGGTGAACCAGCGCCAGGTCACGTTGCCCGCGCGGTCGCCGCCGTGTACCCATGGGCCGATGAGCGCGTGACTGAGCCGATTCTGCGCGAGCATGTTGGTCAGGTCGTCGACGACGTGCGCGGGCACGGTGGTCAGCGCGTCGAGCAGGAACATCATCGCCGGGTCGACATAACCGCCGGTCGCGCCCAACCGGGGCGGCGGATAGCCTGCCAGGTGATAGAGATGATCGCGCTCGTCCACCGACAGCCGCAATGCCCGGGCCAGGCTCGCCAGCAGCGCCTTGGAGGGTCTGGCGTTGCGAGACTGCTCCAGCCGCTCGTAGTAGTCCACGGACACGTCGGCCAGCAACGCGACCTCGGAACGGCGCAGGCCGGGTGTGCGCCGGCGTCCGCCGGGCACGAGCCCCACATCCGCCGGCCGCAGCACCTCCCGGCGGGCCCTCAGAAAACTGCCTACGTCGCCGTGCTTCACGATGCACTCACTCCTGAATCGCACTCATCGCGACCGGCGTGTAACGCTCGCCCGCCACGGCGCCGGCCGGAACCGCCTCGTCCAGCGCCATGAGCGTCTCGGCGTCCAGCACGAGGTCTGCCGCGGCGACGTTGTCTTCCAGGTAGACCCGGCGCTTGGTGCCGGGGATCGCGGTCACACCCTGCGCGAGCACCCACGCCAGCGCCAACCGACCAGGCGTTACACCACGATTCTCGGCGATGGTCCGGACCTTGTCGACCAGCCGGAGGTTGTGCTCCAGGCTCTCCCCCAGGAAGCGGGGGGCCGTGCGGCGGAAGTCCCCCTCCGGCAACCCCTCCACCGAGCGCAGACCACCGGTGAGGAACCCGCGCCCCAGGGGCGAGTACGCCACGAACCCGATGCCCAGCTCCCGTACGGTGTCCAGCACACCGTTGGACTCCACCGTACGCGTGAACAGCGAGTACTCCGTCTGCACCGCGGAGAGCGGGGCGGCGGAGTGAGCCGCGCGGATGCTCTCCGCCGACGCCTCGCTGATCCCCAGGTAGCGCACCTTTCCCTCGGCGACCAGTTCCCCCAGAGCGCCGAAGGACTCCTCCACCGGCACCTTCGGGTCAACCCGGTGCAGGTAGTACAGATCAATGTAATCCGTGCCCAGACGACGGAGCGACCCCTCGACCGACCGGCGCAGATAGTCGGACCGGCCGTTCGGACCACCGACGATCTTCCCCGTCTCGTCAAGGGTCACACCCCCGCCCTTGGTGGCCACCACAACCTGGTCGCGATGGGCCGACACCGCCCGTCCCAGCAGTTCCTCGCCGCTGAACGGGCCGTACATGTCCGCAGTGTCGAACATCGACACACCGAGCTCGATCGCCCGGTGCACCGTGGCGACGGCCTCCACGTCGTCCGGAGTGCCGTACATCGCGGTCATGCCCATCGTGCCGAGTCCCTCGACCGAGGTCACCAGGCCCTGGCCGCCGACCGAATGCGTGTTCATGCTCATGGTTTGATCGTCCACTTCTCTTGTCGGGCCCGCCTCGTTCGGCGGCCACGTGAGAAGCATGCGGCCGGGGTGGAAACCTTCCAGCGTCCTCCCTAGCCCCGTCTTCGCAGGACGACGCTGCCGACTTCGGCGTTCTCTGGCGCCTGGGTGACCGGATTCGCGGCCTCGACGAGGCCTGCGGCGCCGTCGAGCCCGTGGACGTACTCGGTGTTCTTCATGATCGTCAGAGCGTTGAACGGCCTGGTGAACCGTCCGGCGCCGACCGCTCTCACCTTCACCGACACGGTGAAGGTGAGAGCACGGGAAGTCGAAGACGCTATACCGGTGTGCCCACGTCGAGCGCCGCGGCGCGCAGGGCGTCGGCGAGGCGGGCGACCGGCTCGGTCAGCGGGTGCGGAAGCCGCGCCAGGATGAGGCGCCGCTGTTCCTGCGGGCCGCCGCGCACCGCCACGATCCGCACTCCCGGGGGCACGGCGGCCGCCAGTGAGGCGGACACGGTGGTCAGTCCGCACCCGGCGGCGACGAGGTGCAGCTTGGCCAGCCAGTCGCGGGCGGTGTGCGCGATCTCGGGCCGCTCGTCCAGCCCGGGCCAGACCCCCATCAGGTTCTCATCGCCGGAGGAAGGGCTGGCGATCCAGCGCTGACCGCGCAGGTCGGCGACCTCGACGGCGTCATGCCGGGCGAGCGGATGGGTGGCGGGCACCGCGAGGCACAAGCTGCGCTCGGTGAGCGTCCGCAACTCCAGCGGAGGGGACTCGGTGTCGAGCGGACGGAACGGCGGCGCCGAGGCCAGCAGCGCGAGATCCACCCTGCCGGCCCGCAGCGCGCGGACCAGCGCGGGGGTGCTGCCCTCCCGGGAGGTGACCGTGATGGCGGGGTGGCTGCGGCGCAGCGCGGCGATGGCCCGGGGCAGCAGGACGGCGCCCGCACTGGGGAACCAGCCGACACGCACCGTCCCGGCCTCGACGGGCAGTCCGGCGAGCTCACGCGCCGTGGCGTCGATCTGGTCGAGCACGGTCGTGGCCCGCCGCAGCACGATGTGCCCGGCGGCGGTCAGCCGCACCCCGTCGTGGCGCCGTTCCAGTAACGGAACCCCCGCCGCCCGTTCGAGGGTGGAGATCTGCCGGGACACCGCGGACTGGGTGTAGTCCAGCGCGGCCGCCGCAGAGGTGAGCGTGCCTCGCTCGGCCACCTCGCGGAAAACCCGTAGCGCGGTCAGCGAGGCGTTCGTGAAGTCCATGACTTTTACGCATACCAGGTGTGCGTAACTTTCGCTGGCCGCATGGCTGGCTTCTTCCTAACCTGGACTGCATGAAATCCGCACGTATCGCCCTGGTCACCGGGGCCAACCAGGGCATCGGCTTCGCGCTCGTCGAGGGGATGGCCTCCCGGATGGGCCCGGACGACGTGGTCCTGCTCACCGGGCGCAACGCCCAGCGGGTCGCGGACGCCGCCGCGCTCGTCGCCAAGGCTCCCGGGACGAGGAGCCGGGTGGAGGGCCGGGTGCTCGACGTCACCGACGCCGGCGCCGTGGCCGCGATGGCCGCCGAACTCCACGAACGCCACGGCGGGGTGGACATCGTGGTGTCCAATGCGAGCGCCCTGCTCACCCCTGACCGGCCGCAGTCCGAGCAGGCCGACGAGTTCATCGACGTCGCCAACGGGGGCACGCACGCGATGCTGCGATCGTTCGGCCCGGTGCTGCGCCCGGGCGGACGGCTGGTCGTCATGGCCAGCTCCCTGGGCAGGCTCGGCCATCTGGACCCCCGGCTCCGGCCCCTGTTCGACGGCGCGTCGCTCGACGAGGTCGAGAAGGCCGTCGAGTCCTGGCGCGCCGCCGTTCACGCCGGGACGGCCGGGGAACGGGGCTGGCCGCACTGGCTCAACGTGCCGTCCAAGGTGGCCCAGATCGCCGCGGTGCGGGCGGTCGCGGCGCGACGCAGGAAGAACGACGTGCCCGAGGGCACCCTGATCGCGGCGATCTGCCCCGGACTGGTGGACACCCCGCTGTCGCGGCCGTGGTTCACGGACTTCAGCCAGGCCAGGACTCCGGCACAGGCCGCGCGGGTCGTGCTCGACCTGCTGCTCTCCGAACGGATCGACCCGGCGCTGTACGGCGAACTCGTCCGCTTCGGCAGCGTGGTGCCCTGGCACGACGGAACACCTCCCCAGGAGCCGGACCGGCTTCTCGCCCCATGATCCGTCGCGGAGCGAGCACGGCCGGGGGCCCGGGGATCTCGTCGAGCGCGCCATGCGATTATCGTCGAAGGCGCTGCCAGCCGCGGTATGGGAGGCGAATCGGTGACGGACCGCAAACCACCTGGAGTCAGCTTCGAGACGTGGATCGACAAGCAGATCCGCGAGGCCACCGAGCGCGGGGAGTTCGACAACCTGCCCGGCGCCGGCAAACCCCTCCCCGGCGAGGGCAGGCCGGACGACGAGATGTGGTGGATCAAGCAGAAGATGCAGGCGGAGAACCTGTCGTTCCCGCTGCCGGGGACGCTCGCCCTGCGCAAGGAGGCCGAAGAGGCCCGGGCGGCGGCGGTGGGCGCGCGGACGGAGGCCGAGGCTCGCAAGATCATCGAGGACATCAACGATAAAATCCGCGAGAGCCACGGCAAGGCCCTGTCCGGCCCGCCGCTCACCCAGTCGCCCTTCGACGCCGAAGAGGTCGTCGGCGAGTGGCGGATCCGCCACCCCGTCAAGGAGAAACCCGCCCCCGAACCGCCCCGCGCGAAGCGCTCCTTCTTCCAGCGGATCAGGCGCGGCTGAACCGTTGAAGGTCCGGTACGGATCGCCAGGGCGCCGGATGAGTCGGACCTTGGCCGGCATGCCTTCCCGCATGGTCACAGGGTGCTGATGGCTGGGCCCGCGAGCACGATGTTGCCGAGCCGCCGGAGCCGGCGGATGACCTCCGAGCAGCTCGATCCATCGGCCCATGCGCTGTCTGGGAGCACGATCATGGGCTTGGGCCGGTTGGGAGGGCCACACTGCCGTTCCAGGGGCGTAAGTCCCGGGAATGCGGGCACATCGGTCATGTCGGATCGCTCGACCTAGGCGGACATGTGGAGCATGGGCGATTCGGGCTCATCTGACGGAGCCGGAGCCAAGACACGCCGGTGCCCACCTCACCCGCCTGCGGCGCGAGCCGTACCGTCACAGCGAGAGCAGGGAATGTTGATGTCCGATATAACGCCCGAGCCCGGCGACGTCGGCCCGCGTGTCGCCTTCCACCGCGAACGTCTCGGCCTGACGCGCGAGGAACTCGACGACCGTACGGGAATCCCGCCGGGATCGGTGGAGTACATCGAGGACAACCCCACTCGCGTGACCGAGGGTACGCTGACCCACCTGGCCGACGCACTGGACACCACACGCGCGGATCTCATCGCCGGGGACGTGGAAAAGCCTCTCGGTCGCGACAGGCCCCTTTCGACGGAGCTCGACTGGGAGGAGTGCATGCGTCTCATCGCTCCCGGCGGCATCGGCAGGATCGCCTTCGTCGGCGCGCCGGGGCCGACCGTGCTCCCGGTCGACTACGCGCTGCACGACGGCGCGGTCATCTTCCGCACCCAGGTCGGTGGGCCGATGGACCAGGACCTGCGCGCCGGTCTGGAAAGCGCCGAAATCAAGATCGGGTTTGAGGTGGACCGGATCGACGAGGCCCGGCCGGGGGGATGGAGCGTGCTCATCCAGGGCCCCGTCCACCATGCCACCGCGGAAGAGCTGCCATCGGTGCCGCGCTCGGGGGTGAAGCCCGAGGCGGGCGGCGAGCTCTACGTAAAGATCATTCCGCAGCGGATCACCGGCCGTCGCATCCACGGCACCTGACGTACACCCGAGCCGTACGCCCGAGCCGTACGGCCAGGTGCCGGGTGCTCCGGTTCGCCGGCCGAAGTCACGGCTGCGTGCCGGCTCGCGCCGTCGCCTCGCCGCGGACGGCGGGGAGACTCAGCTGCTCTTCCCGCACAGGTTGGCATGACCGGCGTTGTAACCGTCAACCCAGCCCTTTCTATCCAAATCCGATCCGTTGTAAGAGAAACTCTCCGGCTTGCTGCAGTCCTTTCCGGCGTCGGTGTAGCCCTTTCTGTAGGCGTCCCGGTATGCCTTCGGCTTGCCCTCCGGAGCCTCGGGATCCGCGGTGGCCGTGGTGGCGGTGCTCTGCGGGATGTTCGCCGCCACCACCCGCGCGGAAACCGGAGCGACGGCGAACTGGGGGCCTGTGGCCGTTCCAAGCGCGAGGACTGCGAGAAGTGCCGGGCTGAGCAACAGATGTCGCCTGCGGTCCATGAGCTCCTCCTCCGATCAGGCCGTCGACGGAAATCGCCGGAGGCCATGTCCGATAAAGCTAGGATATGAAGTGAATTATCCTGAATAAAGAAATTGTTCGCTTATTGTCTTATTCTTGGGCCAGATATGGGCGGGTGCTTTTTCTCCTCACCAAAACCATGGGTCACCTGGGCGCGGGCCGGTTGTGATTTTGGCGGTGAGTTCTCTCCGGACCGGTGAACCGGCGCCGAGCGGGGGAGGGCGCGGCTCAGTCGGCGCGCTCGCCCTGGGTGCCGGGGTCCGAGGGAAGGGGTGGGGACGACGGTGATGAGGGGGGCGACGGGAGCGACGGGGACGATGGGGACGATGGGGACGCAGCATCGGCATGGTCGTCCTCGGATGAGGTGGTCGGCAGGTAAAGGACGAAGCGGGCGCCGCTGGGACTGTCCTCGATGCGGAGGGTTCCTCCCGAGGTTTCGGCGATCTGCCGGGCGATCGGCAGACCCAGCCCCGCGCCTCCCGAGTCCTTGTTGCGAGCCGCGTCCAGCCGGGTGAACCGCTGGAATACCAGTTCGCGCTTGTCCGAAGGGATGCCGGGCCCGTCGTCGAACACTTCCAGCACCGCGGCGCCGCCCGGGAAACGTTGGTCGTCGCACGAGTCGCCCGGCTGCCACCGTACGGTGACCCCGATGGTGGTGTCGGCATGCCGTTCGGCATTGTCGACGAGGTTGGCGAGCAGGCGAGTCAGACGTGACCGGTCGCCCGTTATCAGCACATCAGGATCAAGCGCGGATTCGATCCTCTTGGTCGGGCGGCGCGTCTGCAGTTCCGCGCTGACGAGCTTGGACAGCTCGATCGGCTCGCGTGCGCCGGGTAGGCCGGAGTCCAGCCGTGCGATGGTCAGCAGGTCGTGCGTGATCGCCTGCAGACGGTTGAGGCCGCCCAGAATGGTCGAGCCCAGCGTGGTCACGCTGGTCTCCTGGGGTGCGATGAGCGCGTCTTCCACCTCGGCGCGTATGGCGGTGATCGGGGTGCGCAGGTCATGGGAGACGTCGGCGACCATCTGGCGCTGCTGTTGCAGTGAGGCCTGCAGCTGTTGCAGCGCGGTGTACAGCCGGCCCAGCGTGTCGTTGACGCTTCTGGCCAGATCGTGGATCTCGTCGCGGGTGGGCGGTACCGGCACCCTGCGGCCGGGAGGGACCGCGTTGATCTCGTCGAGTTCTGTTTGGATGGCGGTCACCGGCCGGAGCGAGGCGGCGGCCACCCGGTTGCCGAGGTAGGTGATGATCAGGGCGAGCAGCACCGCGCTTCCTCCTATCAGCGCGGTCAGCTGCGGATCCTCCCATGGGGGGATCCTGGGGGAGGAGCCGTAGACGATCCAGCGCTCGTCCCCGCGATGGGCCCGCTGCGCGACCACGATGTTGCATTCGTCGCGAGGGAAGACCCCGCCGCACACGACGGAGGAGGCCACGTTCGCGTTACCCGGGATGAACGTCGTCATGGCCGGCCTGCCCCGCAACTGCGGGGTCGAGGCGACCACGCCGCCTCGCGAGTCGACGACCTGGATGTTGCGGGACGGGCGTTCCGCGAGAGGGTAGGTCAGCCGCCCCCGCTCCATCTCGATGGCCACCCGGCCACCGGCCGCGGCGACCTCCTTGGTGAGATATCCCAGGGTGAACCGGTCAATGGCGATCATGAGCACCGTGGCCAGCATCGCGGACAGCAGGACGGCCACCGTACCGGTGAACAAAGTGATACGAGATATAATTGAGATTTGGCGTCCAATGTTCATCTTTAGCCCCTCTGCCAGTAAATCACACGGGCCGCAGAGCTGGGACGCGAGGAAGCCGAGACTCAATAACGCGGTTGCAAATCGCATATTCGAAGAATCGCCCAACGGGCTCCGAGTGATCCTTGGAGAACGATTCTTTGCCATGTCATTCCTGGTCACAGGCTCACAAGGAAACGCAGATCTTTTTTGGTCGATCGCCGTGCTCGGAGCTCGGGCCACCTCGGTGTATCGCTTCTTGGCAACGGGATACGACTTCGGAGCGGCCGAACTCATTGGCGACGGAAATCGAGTGGATCGCGAACCGAACCGCCTAGCGTATGGAGCAGATCGCGGATCCGATGACCGACGTCACCGCGTCCGGGTGCGATATCAGGGTCAGGTGGGAGCCACCGGGGAACTGGGTGACTTTCGAGTGCGCCCGGTGGGCCATGGACAGCTCCGAGGACGGGGTGATGATCCGGTCGCCGGTGCTGATGAAGTACCAGGACGGGATCGTCTTCCACGCCGCGGCCTTCGACGGCGTCATGAACGCGCTGGTCGAGGCGGGCCGCTGGGAGGCCCACAGGCGGGTGGCGACGTTCCGGGGCAGGTCCGAGGCGAACGAACGGGTGAAGACGTCCTGCCTGAGATAGAGGTCCTTCGCTCCCTGGGGCGCTCCCGGGTAGGGCACCGTGTCGAAGAGGGAGCCGGGATCCTTGTTGAGGGCGGAGTCCGTGCCGCTGAGCCCGCCGGTGGTCTCACCGACATCGGGCGCCGCGGCGTCGACGTACACCAGGGCCTTGACGTTCGGGATGCCCGCGGCGGCGTTCGTGATCACCGAGCCTCCGTAGGAGTGTCCGACGAGCACGATCGGGCCGGAAACGGTCTTCAGGAAGTCGGCGACGGACGCGGAGTCGGTGGTGAGGTTCCGGAGCGGGTTCGCTACGGCCCGCGCGACATAACCCGCTTGTTGCAGGGAGCTCACCTCGCCGTTCCAGCTGGAGGCGTCGGCCCAGGCGCCGTGCACCAGGACGACCGTGGGCTTGGAGTGGCCCGGCGACTGACAGGGCAACGGCTCACCCGCGAGCCATGAGGCACGCGTCGGCGGGGCCGCCATGGCGTCGGTCGCCGGCGACGCTCCCGCCGAGGTGGCGATCACGGCGAGCGCCATCGCGGGTGCGATCGCTCTGAGCCGCCGCCAGGTGGGTGCGGATCCCGTTTCTCTCTGCTCCGGTCTGGGCTTCATCTCTCCCTCATCTCCAGCTTTTCGCTCGGTAGGGCTCGGTACGACTGTGGGCGCGGCGGGCGAGCAGCGCCGCGTCGGCGATGCCCGTCTCGGCGAGGGTGATGACGCGGGCGCGGGGGTGGGCGGCTTGGGCGATCCGGGCGAGGACGTGTCCGGGGGGCGTCTGGATGAACACGGTCGTGCCGAGCTCACCGAGCAGAGCGATGGCGTCGCGCCATCTCAGCGTGGTGGCGACGCCGCGGGCAAGGTCGTCGAGGACGGCGCCGCCGTCGTGGAGGAGGCGCCCCGTGGCGTCACCGAGGTAGGGGACGGCGAGGGGGCGTTGAGGGATCTTGGCGAGGTGGTCCGCCATGGCGTCGGCGACGTGGTCGAGCAGCGGGCAGTGCGAGGGGACGCCGATGTGCAGGCGCTGTACGCGCCGGGCGCCGGCCCGGGCGGCCTGCGTGGCGAGGCGTTCCAGGGCGCGGGTGCTGCCGGCGATCACCACCTGCTGGTCGGTGTCGACGACGGCCACGTAGGCCGGGTCGTCGTCGGTGGTGATCGATGCGACCACGCGCCGGACCTGGGACACGGTCAGCCCGAGAACGGCGGCCATGCCGTACCCGGAGGGGTAGGCGTCGCGCATCAGCTCGCCGCGGTGACGTACGGCCGTGAGGGCTTCGGCGAAGGTCAGGGCCCCGGCGGCGACGGCGGCGGGGAATGTTCCGCTGGAGTGCCCGGCCACGGCATCGGGAGCGGCGCCCTCGTCGGCGAGGGCGTGGGTCGCGGCGACCCCGGCGACGCAGAGCGCGACCTGCGTGGTGACGGTGGACTTCAATGCCTCCGCGGTGTCCTGCCGAGACGAGCCGGGCATGATCCGCTCGGCCTCGGCGAGGGTCGCGGTGACGGCCGGGTGGCCGGGCAGGTCATGGAGCATCCCGGGGCGCTGGGTGCCCTGGCCCGGATACAGGAAGGCGACGCTCATGCGGGAGCCCACGGGTCGTTCAGCAGCCGCGGCCCGTGGTCGGTGCGGGCCAGGACGGGGCCGTCGGGGCGTGCCCATTCGGCGAGAGCGACCCCGCCGGAGGGAGTCTCCAGCTGGCAGTCGACGGCGATGGGGAGGGCGGCGAAGGCGGCTGCCAGCCGCGCGGCCCGGGTCCGCTCCAGCCTGCGCGGTGTCCGTATCAGCAGGTCCAGATCGCTTCCGGGATGGGTGACCGGCGCCCCGGTGGCCAGTTCGAAGCCGACGCTGCCGACCGGTCCCCAGGCCACGTCGCCTTCCAGCTCGGCGGCGAGCCGGAGGGCCACGGCGGAGAGGGTGGCGCTGAGCGGGGAGAGGTGAGGTCGCCGTTCTCTCAACTCCTCGGGTGACACGGAACGGGTGACCGCGCCGGCGGGAACGAGGACGGCGTGGCGCTGCCATCGCTCGGACCCGCGCACACCGACCGGGATGAACCCGGGCCGATGCGGCGCCCGCCGTACGACGCCCCAGGGGCAGGCGGCGAGCGACGCGGCGGCCCAATCCGGGAGCGTGTCGTCGAGTGCGGCAGCCCCGGTGGCCCCGGTGAGCCTCAGCAGGTCGTGCGGGTGCGCGATCGCCGACATCACCGACATCACTTCCATTGGGCGGCGAGTGCCTCGCGGATGCGGCGGGAGGCTGTCCGGGTCTGCCGGGCGCCGGGTGAGGTGAGGCGGTTGCCCAGGTCGCGGGGGCCGCTTCGGGCCCGTCCGACGGCGGCGGTGAGCGCGTCCTTCGCCTTCCGGACGTCCTCGCCGGTCGGGTCGGCGGCGTTCTCGACGTCCAGGAGTTCGTCGCACAGGCCGAGCTTCGCCCAGTCGGTGACGTCGTAGGACAGCGGGGGGATGCGCCGTGCCAGCTCGTCGAGCTGATCGACGGTCCGGAGGGTCACCTTCGCCGCGGCCTCCTTGTGCATGGCGTGGATCATCACGCCGGGGTCGTTGAGTGCCAGGATCTGGTTGGCCTGCGCACCGTGCGCCAGGAATCCACCGGACAGCGCCGTTCCGACGATGAGCGTGATCACGGGGTGTCCGGCGGTGCGGGCGGAGGCGTAGGCGTCCACGGCGACGGCCAGGGCGTGGTGGATGCCGAGCAGCTCCTCGATGCGCCCGTAGGCCTGGCTGGGGACGTCGACGACGGCGACGATCGGGCGGCGGCGGTCATCGGGCAGGCGCGCGTCCTCGGTGACGGCCTCGGTCACCGCCTCGGCGAGGGAGAGCCCCTCCCGGAGGCCGACCTCGCCCTTGCGGGCTCGGTGATAGGGGCTCTTCGGGTCAGGTACGACGGCGACCAGGCGGGCGGTGTCGTCGCCCAGCGTGGCGTCCGCCGTGATCACCGACGGGCTCACGGCGCCCACGTCGCCGTCGGCGAGCGCTCGGGTCCAGTTCAGGCCGCGGCTCATCGCCGGTCTCCCCTCGGCGGTACGGCGTTCGCCCAGACGGCCGCGAGGTCGGCCGGCTCCGGCGGGTCGGCCGGGTCGACGGCTTCGAGGAGGGCCCGCAGCTCGTCGATTCGCTGGGAGCGGTGCCTGCCGGGCACGCCGTGTCCCACGGCGTCGATCACGGCGGATCGTACGGCGGTGACGTCGTCGAGGACGAGCGCGTCGGCCAGCGCGGTCCCGGTGCGCTGCGTGCCGCCGTCGACGGACCAGATCAGCGTGTGGTCGGAGGCGTCGAACTCGGCGATGCCGGCCTCGGACTCGATCACCTGGGGGCCGTCGAGCCCGAGACGGCTCTCCCTGGTCATGATCAGTCTGGTACACAGTCCGGCGGCGATGCTCATGCCGCCGAAACAGCCCAGAGCCCCGGCGATGACGCCGACGACGGGCTGGAGGGCGCGCAACTCCAGCAGCGCGGAGCACACCTCCGCGACCGTGGCCAGGCCCAGATTGGCCTCCTGCAGGCGTACGCCTCCGGTCTCCAGCAGCAGGACCGCGACGGTCGGGGTGCCGTCGCGGTTGTCCCGGGCGGCCAGGGACAGCGTGGCAGCGATCTTCACGCCGGAGACCTCGCCGATGCCGCCGCCCTGGAAGGCCTGTTCGATGGCGATCACGACCGCGGGTCGCCCGCCGAGCTCTCCCTTGACCACGACAACGCCGTCGTCCGACTCCGGGACGACGCCCTGGGGTTCCAGCCAGGGCGACTCGATCCGGTCGAAGGGGCCGCACAGCTCGCGAGCGGTGCCGTCGTCGAGCAGCGCGGCGGCGCGCGCCCGGGCGCTCAGCTCTATGAAGCTGGTCCGGGCGAGCAGCGCGGCCCAGTCCGTGCCTTCTGGAATCGCCGTGGACGTCATGCTCTGCCCTCCTCAACGGCCTGCCGCAGGCGCAGGGTGACCACGCCGGGCGTCGCTCCGAAGTCGTTGAGCTCGAAGCTCCCGGCGACACCGTGCCGGGCGAAGAACCGCTCCAGCACGGTTCGCCACACCGTGTCGAACCCGTCGACGCTGGTGCGCACGCGCACCCGGGCGACGCCGGTCGGCTCCGGGATCATCAGGATCTCCAGATCCCCCGAGCCGACCACCCCGACGTGTGCGCGCCGGCCGGACAGGCTGTCGGCAGGGAACTCGTAGTTCAGCGTCTGCACGCGAGAACCTCCCGTTCGGCCCGGGCGACGTGCCCCGGCCACGGCACCATGTCGAGGAAGAGCGCGGCGGCCAGCAGATCGGCGCTCCCTCCCGGTGACAGCCGCCGTGCGGTGAGCCGCCCGTCCAGCTCGATGAGGGCGGCGTGGCCGGAGTCCGTACCCGCGCCCCCCTCGGCCAGGACCCGCTCGGCGCCGAGCCGTACGACGCGCAGGCCCTCAAGACCGCCACGGTGCAGGACGCAGGTGTCGTCCAAGAGGCTCATCACCTCCAGCAACGCGTCCAACCGGGACGCCTCCTCAGTGAGCCCGGCCGTCCTGGACCGGCGCAGTCGCGGCAGAGCGACCTCGATGACGTGGGGAAAGGCGGCCTCGGCCTCGCCGCGAGCACCGTGCACCCCGTATCGCCGCCGGGCCCGCTCACCATGGGAGACCACCCCCGACGGGAGGCGCCGGTCGGGAAGGGCGGCCAGCCCGGCCGCGTGGCGGGCGGCCTCCCGCTCGTCGGCGGCACGGCCGACTGCGGCGACCAACAGCCCGAGCACCCACAGCGCCCCGCGGTGCGTGTTCACCCCCCGGGTGATCCGCAGCATGGCCACCTCGCCCACGCGGCCGAGCCGGCCCAGCTCCTCCCGGAGCCCGACCCCGGCGGACGTTCGCTCCGCCGCCTCGGCGACGGAGCGGAACGTGGGGCGCAGCGCCTCGGCGGAGGCCAGCAGGAGCGGCAGATCCATGTCGTCGTGCGCGCCGCGTCCACGGCGGTCGGCCAGGCCGGGCTTGGGGCTCAGGTGTGCCTCCTGGCGGAGCGCCCGGACGGCCATGCCGGCGAGTGAGGCCGCGGACGGCTTCGACGTCGACGCCCCTGCCGGGGGCCGGCCACCGATGTTCGGCGTTCCCGCCGGCGGTCTGCCACCGATGTTCGACGTCGGCGCCTCTGCCGGCGGCCCGTCACCGATGACGGTCATCGGCGGATCACCAGGTCCGGAACTGGGCGGGCGGGTCATACAGGCCTCCGGACCAGGCGATGAGATCTTCGATGCTGCGGGCCGCCAGCAGGGAGCGGTCCGCCCTGCGGACGTCGACCTTGAGATCCTCGGGCAGGGCGACCAGACCGTCGCGGCGCAGCTCCTCCACGCGCCGCTCGTCCAGGTCACGGCCGACCGGGGTGGCGCCCGCGACCGCGGCCACCGCCTCACGCCGCTCGGCCAGGCTGCCGGCCCTGTAGAGGTAGGCCACCCCCTCTTCGGTCACCACGTGGCTGACGTCGTCGCCGTAGATCATGATCGGTGGGATGGGCATGCCGGCGTCCTTGCCCACCTGGATCGCGTCCAGCGACTCGACGAACGCCGGGGTGCCGCCGGAGCGGAAGGTCTGCGTGATCTGCACGACGAGCTTGCGCCCGCGCAGCGCGGGCGCCTCGCCGCCCAGCAGGCTCAGCCAGGCAGGAGAGGCGTGCCTGCGGCCGTGCGGATCGTGTCCCATGTTGGGTGCCCCGCCGAAACCGGACAGCCGGCCCTCGGTGACCGTCGAGGAGTTCGCGCAGGCGTCGATCTGCAGCGATGACCCGATGAACATGTCCACGGCGTACTGGCCCGCGAGCTGGCACAGAACCCGGTTCGACCGGAGAGATCCGTCGCCGCCGATGAAGAAGACATCCGGGCGGGCGGCGACATAGCGCTCCGTGCCGGGTTCTCCGCCGAAGCAGTGCACCGACTCGACCCAGCCGCTCTCGATGGCGGGAATGAGCGTCGGATGCGGGTTGAGCGTCCAGTGCCTGCAGATCTTTCCGCGCAGGCCCAGCTCCTCGCCGTAGGTGGGCAGGATGAGCTCGATCGCCGCGGTGTCGAAGCCGATCCCGTGATTCAGGGCGGTCACCCCGTGCCGCTCGTAGATCCCGCGCAGTGCCAGCATGGCCATCAGGATCTCCACCTGACCGATCTGGCGGGGATCCCGGGTGAACAGCGGCTCCAGCACGAACGGCCGGGGACTCTCCACGACCAGGTCCACCCAGTCGCCGGGGATGTCCACCCGGGGGACCCTGTCCACCAGTTCGTTGACCTGGGCCAGCACCACACCGTCGCGGAACGCCGCCGCCTCGGCGATGGTCGGGGTGTCCTCGGTGTTGGGCCCGGTGTACAGGTTGCCCTCGTGATCGGCCTGTTCGGCGCAGAGCAGGGCCACGTCCGGGGTGAGGTCGACGAACATCCGCGCGTACAGCTCGACGTAGGTGTGGATCGCCCCGACCTCGATCTTGTCGTCGGCGAGCATCTGCGCCACGCGTACGCTCTGCGGGCCGGCGTAGGCGAAATCGAGACGGCGGGCCACGCCGCGCTCGAAGACGTCCAGGTGCTCACGCAGGCTGATCGAGGAGATCAGCAGATGCAGATCATGCACCACATTCGGATCACATCCGGCCAGGGCCTCGGCGAGGAAGTCCGCCTGTTTCTGGTTGTCCCCCTCCAGGGCCACCCGGTCGCCCGGACGGAGCAACGCCTGCAGCGCGTCGCGCATCCGCCCGGCATCCAGCACCCGTCCCGAGGCGAAGGGCCGCACCGCCTCCAGCCGCTCCCGTTTCGCGGTCCGCCGCCGCGTCCAGTCCCGGGGGGCCGCAGCCGTGGATGCCATCGCCTGCCTCCGATTGCGCGCGTTCGCTAAGGTCTAAATGCCTCAAAGTCGGAGGAATTAACTCAAACCAAGCTAAAACGTCGCAGAGGGGATCCAGAGGCGGTGCCCTCCCCGGTCTGCCCTGTCAGGCGGGGCGCCGCCGGGGAGGGCGGCGCTCACGCGTCGCGTAGTCGTAGCAGCAGCCCGCCGCCCAGGAGCGCCGCGGCGGCCCAGACGGCGAGCACGCCGAGGCCCGCCCACGGGCTGAGGGGCAGGCTGGAGAGATGGGTGGTCGCCTGGATGGCGAGCCCGGCGTTCATCGGCGAGATCCGCCACAGGAGCCGCTGCCAGTCCTGGTCGGAGACCATGAGGATGACGACCGGGAAGAGATAGAGCAGACCGAGCACGCTCCCGACGGCCACCGCGGAGTCCCGTACGGCGGCGGCGATGCCGAGGCTGAGCAGGGCGATCAGCACCAGATAGAGGACCGAGCCGGCGGCCGCGCGCAGCATCGGCCCGTCGGCCAGGGACAGGAGCGGCCGGCCGTGGGCGGGGGTGAAGCCGTTGCCGGGCAGGATGAGCCGCCCGGCCAGCACGGACGCGAGCACGGCCAGGGTGCCCGCGGCGAGTGTCAGGCCGGTGAGAACGACCGCCTTGGCGGCCAGGACGGTCGTTCTCACCGGCATCGCGGCCAGGGTGGTGCGGATCATGCCGGTGCCGTACTCGCCGCTGATCGTCAGCACGGCCAGGATGGCGACGACCGCCTGGCCCAGCTGAACCCCGAAGAGGCTGATCTCGGCGGGGTCGTAGTCGCAGCCCGCCGGGGGGCAGGACACGGCGGCGGCTGCCGCGGCGCTCACGGCGAGGGTCAGCATGACGGTCCCGAGCAGGAGCCGACCGGTGCCCGTCACGGTGCGCAGCTTCGTCCACTCCGCGTGCAGCTGCTGTCTCATGCGTCCCTCCGGCGCAGCAGGACGACGGCGAGGACGAGGGCGAGCGCGGCGTAGGCGCAGAGCACGGCGAGGCCGGCCCACGGCGCCAGCGGGTAGTAGCCCGCCTGGGGCACGTAGTGGCCGGTCACCTGTGGATACTCCGGAACGCTCTGCTGGATCGCGAAGCCGGCGGCCGGGGTGAGCCGCAACAGCCACCGCGCCGCGCCCTCGGGCAGGACGGAGACGGTCGCGAGGATGGAGGGGACGACGATCACCACGACGGCGGTGACGATCGCGGCGACGCCGCGCCGGAACACGGCGCCGAGGGCGAGGGCGAGAACGGCGGCGACGCCGAACAGCGCCGCGACGCCGACGACGACGCGCAGTTCGGTGAGCGGGCTCACCGGGAGGATGTAGTTGCCGTTGGAACGCAGGATCCGCTTGCCGGCCGTGACCGTGACCGTGGTCGCGGCCAGTGCGGCGACGAAGGTGACCGCGCCGATCACGAGGGCCTTGGCCGCCAGCGTCCGGCCGCGCCGTGGACCGGCGAGCAGGGTGGTGCGGATCATTCCCCGCCGGTACTCGCCGGTGACGAACATCACCGCCACCACGATCACCAGGATCAGCCCGGTGAGCGCGCCGGTGAGGGTGCGCTCGACGGTCTGGCCGTCCATCCGCGGCGCGAGGTCGCCGGCCCCGGTCACGGTGAACGTGCCGCCGGACTCCAGCACCCCGTTCGGGCGGTGGTAGCGCTCCCAGTCGGTCGTCCCGGTGACTCCCACGGCGTCACGGCTCCACGCGCCGCCGGGCACGTCGCCCCGCAGGCCGACGTTGTCGAAGACGGCGGTGGCCTGGGTGAAGCGCATCTGCTCGATGCTCCCGCCGAGATCGGCCCGCTTCACCGTCAGATCGCCAGGGGAGGCGACGAAGAGCCCGATCTGGACCGTGGCCGGCAGCCCGGCCAGGTGAGCCGTGCCGACCTTGGTCCACCGCGTGCCGTCGGCCGACTCGTAGCCGGTGAGCGTGTCGCCCGAACGGGTCAGCCGCAGCCAGCGCGGGGACGCCGCCGAGACGCCGCCCGGGCGGCCGGCCGTGTCTTCGGTGAAGTTGTGCTGCATCCGCACGCCGTGGCTGCCGGTGACCATCATCGCCGCGTAGGCCGACCCCTGCCGGGTGCCGTCCTTGACGATGACTCCGGCCTTCGCCCACGGCACGAGGCCGGGGACGATCTTGTCGTGGTCGGGCGGGGGATAGGTGATGATGCCGGTCATGGAGGTCAGGCGGGCGGTGATGTCGCCGTTCCCGGTCAGCGACCGGTGCGCGAAATAGAACTGGTCCTCCACCGCTTCGCCGCCCGGCCCCACCGGAACGGCGGGGCAGGCGACCTCGACCGGGCCCTCGCTGCACGAGGCGTGGCTGCCCGCCGCGGCGAGCAGCCCGAGCAGCACGGTGACCAGCGCCGCGATCACCATGGTGGTCACCCAGCCGCGGACCGTACGAAACTTGGTCCACTCGGCGTGCAGCAGGTGGGCGAAGCCGTCGCGTCCGGCCCGCGGGCGTGGGCGGTACGGGGCGGTGGTGGTCATCGTGCCGCCTCCCGTCCGGCGGCGGCGCGAAACTCGACCGCGTCCCGGGTGAGCTCCATGTAGGCCTCCTCAAGCGTCGCGCGGTGGGCCGCCACCTCGGAGAACGGCACCGTGTTCCGGCTGAGGAGCGTCACGACGCCCTCGGCCGTCAGCCCGGACACCGTCAGCGCGTCCCGGCCGTCGGCCCCCGCGGTCACCACGGCCCCCGCGTGCTCCAGCACCCTCGCCGCCTCCTGCCGGGCCGTGGTGCGCAGCGTCACCCGGTCACCGGACACCGTGGCCAGCAGCTCCGCCACGCCGGTGTCGGCGATGACCCTGCCGCGGCCGACCACCACCACGTGGCCGGCGACGTCCTGCAGTTCGCTCATCAGATGGCTGGACACCAGCACGGCGCGGCCCTGCCCGGCCAGCTCGGCCAGCAGTTCGCGCATCCACACGATGCCGTCGGGGTCCAGGCCGTTGAAAGGCTCGTCCAAAATGATCACGGGCGGGTCGCCGAGCAGCGCGGCGGCGATCCCCAGCCGCTGCCGCATGCCCAGGGAGAAGCCGCCCGCCTTCCGCCGGGCCGCCTGTCGCAGGCCGGCCTGTTCGATCACCTCGTCGACCCGTCCGGCGGTCAGACCCTGGGAATGGGCCAGCCACAGCAGGTGGTTGCGGGCGGAGCGGCTCGGCTGCAGCGCGGCGGCGTCCAGCAGGGCCCCGACGTGGCGCAGCGGGTGGCGCAGGCTCCGGTACGGCCGCCCGCCGATCAGCGCGCTGCCCTCCTCGACCGCGTCCAGGCCGAGGATCACCCGCATCGTGGTGGACTTTCCCGCGCCGTTGGGGCCGACAAAGCCGGTGACCTGCCCCGGCTTCACCGAAAAGGACATCCCGTCCAGTGCCACGGTCGGCCCGAAGCGTTTGCGCAGACCGTTGACGTCGATGGTTGCTTGCATGTCTTCGGTTGTACGGATACGGCCATAACGTGGGCCGAACGGAGGCCGTCATGCCGTTGTTAGGTCCGGGACGGCATCCTGGAGGCCGGCACGGAAGCGGGAGAGGACCGATGAGGAATCTGCGACGCCCGGCGCTGCCGGGCCGCACCGTACGGCTGCGCTTCACCGCCCTGTACGGTGTCCTGTTCCTCCTGTCCGGCATCGGGCTGCTGGCCCTCACCAACCTCGTGGCCCTCGGGTCGTCGAGGGTCACGGTGCCCGGTGAGAACCCCCAGCAGCCCACGCTCGCGGCCTCCCAGGAGCTCGTCGGCCGGCTCCAGGCTCAGCTCTCGGAGACGCATACGGCCCAGTCGCGCCAGCTCCTGATCGGCTCGGCGGTCGCGCTCGCCGTCATGGCCGTGGTCTCGGTCGTGCTGGGCCGGGTCGTCGCGGGCCGGGTGCTGCGCCCGTTGCGGACGATCACCTCGGCCACGCGGCGGATCTCCGCCGACAACCTGCACGAGCGGCTGGCCGTGCCGGGCCCCGCCGACGAGGTGAAGGACCTCGCCGACACCATCGACGGGCTGCTGGAACGCCTGGAGGGCTCCTTCTCCGCGCAGCGCCGGTTCGTCGCCAACGCCTCCCACGAGCTGCGCACCCCGCTGGCGACCATTCGGGCGTCGCTGGACGTGGCCGTCGCCAAGCCGGAGCCCGTACCGGCGCAGACGATCGCGCTCGCCGACAGGATCCGCACCGAGCTCGACCAGGTCGACCGGCTGCTGGAAGGCTTCCTCCTGCTCGCCCGCACCCAGCACGGAGCCCTGTCCGACCGTGCGACGATCTCGCTCGGCCGCGTGGTGTCCGCGGCCCTGGACAGCCGGGCCGCCGACATCGCGGCCAGGAGCCTGACCGTCCACGGCGACGACGTCCAGGACGGCGCCTGGACGCGGGGGAGCCGGACGCTCCTGTCCCGCATGGTCGGCAACGTGATCGACAACGCGATCACCCACAACCACGACGGCGGCTGGATCCGGGTCGCCGCCACGGCCGACGGCGCGACGGCCCGGCTCATCGTGGAGACGGGCGGGCGAGTCCTCGACCAAGAGCAGATCGCGCGGCTGGCCCAGCCGTTCCAGCGGCTGGGCGCGGACCGCACCGGCTCCGACAGCGGCTCCGGACTCGGGCTGTCGATCGTCGCGGCCGTCGCCACAGCCCACGGCGGCGACCTGGATCTCCGTGCCCGGCCCGGAGGCGGCCTCCGGGTGGCCATCACCCTGCCCCTGGCGGACGCGCGGGCGGGTGTCCCGGCGTGAGGGTGCTGGTGGTCGAGGACGCGCGCTCCCTCGCCGCCGTCCTCGCCGAGGGTCTCCGTGACCAGGGCATGGCCGTGGACGTGGCGCACGACGGCCTGGAGGCCGCGGCCAAACTCGATCTCAACGCCTATGACGTGGTCGTCCTCGACCGCGATCTGCCGGGAATCCACGGCGACACCCTCTGCCAGATGATCACCGAACGCGATGACCGCGTCATGGTCCTGATGCTGACCGCGGCCGGCTCGCCCGGCGACCGGGTCAGCGGCCTGACCCTGGGAGCCGACGACTATCTCGCCAAGCCCTTCCACTTCCCCGAACTGGTCGTGCGCATCCGTTCCCTGGCCCGCCGCCAGCCCTTCGCCCGCGCCCGCACCCTGCGCGCGGCGGGCATCGAACTCGACCCCCTGCGCCGCACCGCCACCCGCGACGGCCGTCACCTCGACCTGTCGGTCAAGGAGTTCGCCCTCCTCGAAGCCCTCCTGCGCGCCACCCCCGCCTTCCTCAGCACCGAGGACCTGCTCGAACAGGTCTGGGACGAACACGCCGACCCGTTCACCAACACCGTCACCGTCACCATCGGCCGTCTGCGCCGCAAACTCGGCGACCCCTCGATCATCACCACCACACCCGGCGTGGGCTACCGCATCGCCGATCCACCCGGCTAGGGGTCGCTCTCCGGGCCGAACCATCCGGCCCCGCGAATGTCCGGCTCCGTTTCACGAGCCGGACATCCGGCCCGGGGAACGCCTCAGGCGGACTTCTCGGGGCTGTCCCAGGTGCGACCGGGCTGCTCGCGCGGCACCAGGGTCGGGTTGACGTTGTTGAGCACGGTGTCGCGGTCGATCACGACGCGGGCCACGTCGTCCCGGCTCGGCACCTCGAACATCACGTCGAGCAGGACCTCTTCGAGGATCGCCCGGGTCGCCCGGGCGCCGGTACGGCGGAGCAGCGCCTGTTCGGCGATGGCGCCGATGGCGTCCTCGGTGAACTCCAGCTCGACACCGTCGAGCTCGAAGAGCTTCTGGTACTGCTTGATCAGCGCGTTGCGCGGCTCGGTGAGGATCCGGACCAGTGCCGTCCGGTCCAGTTGCCGGAAGGTCGACACGACCGGGAGCCGGCCGACCAGCTCGGGGATCAGCCCGAACTTCAGCAGGTCCTCGGGCGTGACCTCGCCGAAGGCGTCCTCCTCCCGCTCCTCCCCGGTGTGGATCGCGGCGAGGAACCCGGCGCCCTTGCGACCGACCCGCCGTTCGATGATCTGCTCCAGGCCGGCGAACGCGCCGCCGACGATGAACAGCACGTTGCTCGTGTCGATCTGGATGAAGTCCTGCTGCGGGTGCTTGCGGCCACCCTGCGGCGGCACGCTCGCGACCGTGCCCTCCAGGATCTTCAGCAGCGCCTGCTGCACGCCCTCACCGGAGACGTCGCGGGTGATCGACGGGTTCTCGCTCTTCCGGGCGACCTTGTCGATCTCGTCGATGTAGACGATGCCGGTCTCGGCCTTCTTGACGTCGTGGTCGGCGGCCTGGATCAGCTTGAGCAGGATGTTCTCGACATCCTCCCCGACGTAGCCGGCCTCGGTGAGCGCGGTGGCGTCGGCGATCGCGAACGGGACGTCGAGCATCCGGGCGAGCGTCTGGGCGAGGTGGGTCTTGCCGCAGCCGGTCGGGCCGATCAGCAGGATGTTGGACTTGCCGAGCTCGACCGGCTCCTCCTTCGCGGGGTGCTGCCCGTTCCCGCCGGCTCCCGGACGGATGCGTTTGTAGTGGTTGTAGACCGCCACCGAGAGCACCATCTTGGCGTTGTCCTGCCCGATGACGTACTGCTCGAGGAACTCGTAGATCTCCCGGGGTTTCGGCAGCTCCCGCTGTCCTGCCTCGGAGGCCGCACCGAGCTCCTCCTCGATGAGCTCGTTGCAGAGCTCGACACACTCGTCGCAGATGTGGACGCCGGCCGGCCCCGCGATGAGCCTCTTGACCTGCTTCTGGTTCTTCCCGCAGAACGTGCATCTCAACAGGTTGCCGTCACCGGCGATGCGTGCCACGTGGAAAGGTCTCCTCAACGGTTGTGCGGTCCGGAACGCGGGAGGACCACGTCGGACCTGGATGGTCAGAGGATCACGGTCAGCGACGCCAGACGCCAGGTGCCCGGGTCGGGGACACGTCCCGTGGCCTGCGCGTCGGCGAGCGACAGATCGGGGAAGCGGCGCAGCAGCGCGGTGAGTGCGACCTCGGTCTGCGCCCGAGCCAGCGAGGCCCCGAGACAGAAGTGTGGTCCGTGAGCGTACCCGAGATGTCCCGATGGTCCAGCGACGCGGCCGATGTCGAATCGGTCGGGGTCGGCGAACGCGCGTGGATCGCGGTTGGCGGAGACGATGGAGGCGGTGACGGGCTCGCCTTTGAGGATCGACACACCGAACATCTCGACGTCCTCCCGCGGCAGGCGGGGAATGGTCAGCAGCTGCGGCCCGGACCAGCGCGTCAGCTCCTCGACGGCGCGGGGCATGAGGCCGGCGTCCTCGCGCAGCGCGGCGAGCTGGCCGGGGTGGCGGAGCAGGGTCTCGACGGCGTTGGCGATGAGGTTCGTCGGCGTCTGCCCGGCGAGGACCAGGTTCCAGACCAGGGTGACCATCTCGGTGTCGCCGAGCCGGCCCTCGTCGTCGGCCTGGGCGCGGATGAGGTCTGAGATCAGGTCGTCGCCGAGCTCGGCCCTCCGGCTCGCAACCGCGGCCTTGGCGCCCTCCATGATGCCGGGTATGGCGTCGGCGAACGCCTGGCCCCAGCCGGCCGCCACGGCGGCGCCGTACTCCCGCCAGCGGGGGCGGTCGATCTCGGCGATGCCGACCAGCTCGCAGATCACCTCGATCGGCAGCGGTCGCGCGAAGTGCGCCAGAAGGTCCACCGAGCCGCCCTCGGCATGGTTCGGCAGGTCGTCGAGGAGGCTCTCGACGATCGGTTCGATCCGCGGCCGGAAATCGACGGCGCGGCGCGGGGTGAACGCGGGCGAGACCAGCCTGCGCAGCCGCGCGTGCTCCGGTCCTTCCATCTCCTGCATGGTCCGCATGTAGGCCAGGCAGTGCTCGGGGATGCCGGGGGGCCGCATGAAGCTGTCGGCGCCGAGCTCGAACCGCGGGTCGCTCAGCATCGCCCTGGCGTCCTCGTGCCGCGTCAGGACCCACATCGGGCGCATGCCGGGGGCCAGGAGCCGTGCCAGCGGCGAGAGCTCCCGGACGCGTCCGTAAGCGGAGGCGGGGTCGCGCAGCACCTCGGGGTCGGTCAGGTCGATCCCGGGAACGTCGCTCGCATCGGTCATGGATGCTCCAGATTTTCAGATGATGTAATCAGATGGTCTCATCATATGTATGGTCCCGGGTATCTTTGATCCCGACGATCGGGCAGCCGGAACGAAGAGGACGATGGGTCGGTTCACCAGGGCGGAAATGCAGGAGCACAACCGTGCCAAGGTGCTGGCGGCGGCCAGGGACGAGTTCACCGAGCGCGGCTTCCGCGACGCCAAGATCGACGGCATCGCCGAGCGCGCCCGGCTCACCCGCGGCGCGGTCTACTCCAACTTCCCCGGCAAACGGGCCCTCTACTTCGCCGTTCTGGCCGACCTCGCCGAGCGTGACTCCGCGCCGCCGCACGCCGCGCCGCCGCACTCGGAGTCCGGTCGAACCGCCGGCGAGGCGCTCGGCGCGTTCGCCCGCGCCTGGGTCGCCCGGCTCCCTCTCGCCACCGAGGAGCAGCACAGCTCGGCCCGGCTCGGCATGGACCTGCTGTCCGAGGTCCTCGCCGACGAGCGGACCCGGTGGCCGTTCACGCAGCTGATGAAGCTCGACGCGATCCTGCTCGGACTGGCCCTGGAGCGGCTGCGCCCGCCCGGGGCGCCCGCCGGCCGCCTGGTGTCCGTGGCCGAGGTCGCGCTCACGACCCTGTACGGCGCAAGCCAGATGGCCGCCGCCGCGCCAGGTTTCGTCGATCCCTTCACCATCGTCAGTGCCTGCGAACAGCTCGCGGACCTCGATCTGGGCGACGCGTGGCAGCCTCCGCACCTCGCCTACGTCCCGCGGGCGCGACCCGCCGACGAGTCGTGGTCCCCGCCTCCCGCCGTGGACGCCGTCCGCGGCGAACCCGCGCGGCTCGCGGACGACGGCGTGGTGGCGATCCTCGGGCTGCACCGGCTTGAGGCCGCCGAGGAGGCCGTACGGGCCGCGCCGCCCACGGCCACGGTCACCGTCGTCCTGGTCACCGGCGACCCCGGCGAGCTGGCGCCGCTGGCACGGCTGGCCATCGCCGAGCTCCGCGTCTGCCTGCGCCAGGCCTTCCCGCCGTCGGCGTGGCCGCGCCTGCAGGTGGTGTACGACGAGTCCGGCACCCTCGCCGCGGCGGCCGGCGTGCCCGCCGTCAGCGACGGGACCGAGGCCGCCGTCCGGGTCGAGGCGGGCCGGATCGTCGCCCGGGCCGACGGCCGCGGCGCGTGCCACGCGGCCGCGGCGGCCGGCGAGCCCGATCGGCCCGGTCAGGCCGGCTGAGCCCGGCGAGCCCGGTCAGCCCGGTGAGCCTGATCAGGCGGGTGGGCGCGGCCCGGTCAGGCCCGGACCCGATCGGTGAGACACCGCGGGCAACCGGAGCGGGGATCCCGGCAGGGACCCCCGCTCCGCCGTTGATCAGGTCGTCGACAGCGCCTCGGTGGGCGGCAGGCGGGCGGCGCGCATCGCCGGGTACAGCCCGGCGACCGTGCCGATGACCAGCGTCGCGCCGACCGCACCGCCGAACGCCCAGGACGGCACCACCGCGGGCCAGTCCTTGGACGTCGCGTAGCCGAAGGTCGCCAGCGCGCCGAGCACGGCCCCGGCCGCGCCGCCGAGCATCGACAGCAGCAGCGACTCGGCGAGGAACTGGGTGCGCACCTGCCCGCGGGTCGCGCCGAGCGAACGGCGCAGGCCGATCTCCTTTCGCCGTTCGAGTACGGAGATCACCATCGTGTTGGCCACGCCGACCCCGCCGACCAGCAGCGCCACCGCGCCCAGGCCGAGCATGAGGTTGGTGAACGCGCCGGCGGCCGCCGCCTTGGCGACCAGTGCGTCCGAGGGCTGGCTGACGTTCACCTCCTCGGGATTCTCCGGGTTGACCGTACGCGGCAGCACGTCGCGCACCGCCTCGACGGCCGTGTCCGCGGACCGCTCGTAGATCGTGGTCGGGTGCCCGTCGAAGCCCAGGTAGCGGGCGGCGGCCTCGAACCCGATCAGCGCCGAGCGCTCGATCTCGGGCGCCAGGGGCAGCGCGCCGAGCGTGCCGACCACGGTGAACCACCGGCCGCCGATCCACACCTGGACACCAGGCCCGGTGACGCCGAGCCGCTCGGCGGCCACCGAGCCGAGCACGACCGCCGGGTAGCGCCCGGTCGCCGCGTTGAGCCACGTCCCCGAGCGCATCTCACCCTCCAGCGTGGTGAGCAGCTCGCCGTCGGCGGCCCGTACGGCGATGCCCCCGGTCACGTTCTCGGAGATCAGGCCGGTACGCCGGACCGTGGCGTCCACGCTCCCGGTCGCGGCCGCGGTGGTGACCGGCGCGATCCTGCGCACCATGTCCAGGGAGCCGGTCGGCAACCGGGTCTCGCCGCCGAACAGGGTCTGCCCCGCCTCGACGGTCAACAGGTTCGTGCCGAGCCGGTCGAGCTGTCGCAGCAGGTCCTCCCTGGAGGAGGAGGAGATGCCGATCACTCCGACCATGGTGGCGATGCCGATCGCGATGCCCAGCGCCGACAGGAACACCCGGGCCGGCCGGGCGCGCAGCCCGGCCGCGCCGACCCTGAGCACGTCGCGCCCGCGCAGCCGCGACGGCGACAGCCGCTCGCGCACCTCGCTCGCCTCGCTCATCGAGTGACCTCCCCGGCATCTTCCACGTGGTCGTCGGCGACGATGAGACCGTCCCCGACACCGGCTCCCGAAGGTGTCCTGCGCGGCCGGGGAGTGCCGTCGGCGACGATCAGGCCGTCCCTGACCCGTACGCGGCGCGGCGCCCACCCGGCGACCTCGTTGTCGTGCGTGATCACGGCGATCGTGGTGCCCGAGGCGTGCAGGCCGCTCAGCACGTCGAGCACCTCGGCGCCGGCCGCGGTGTCGAGATTGCCTGTGGGTTCGTCGGCCAGCAGCAGGGGCGGCTCGCCGACCACCGCCCTGGCCACCGCGACCCGCTGCTGCTCACCACCGGAGAGCCGGCCAGGCCGGTGCCCGAGCCGGTGCCCGAGCCCGACCCGCTCCAGCGCGGCGGCGGCCCGCTCGCGCCGCTCGCGCAGGCCGGGGCCGCTGTAGAGCAGGCCGTCGGCGACGTTGTCCAGGGCGCTCACCCCGGCGGCCAGGTGGAACTGCTGGAAGACGAAGCCCAGGTGACGCGAGCGCAGCGCGGACAGCTCACGGTCGGAGAGCCTGCCGACGTCGTGGCCGGCGATCCTGATCGTGCCGGCCGTGGGCCGGTCGAGGGTGCCGATCATGTGCAGCAGGGTCGACTTGCCGGAGCCGGACGGGCCGACGATCGCGATCAGCTCGCCGGCGCGGATCTCCAGGTCCACACCGCGCAGTGCCGCCACCTCGCCGGCGTACACCTTGGTCACCCCGGCGAGCTCAACGACGTTCACGACTTCGGCACCCCGACCTTCATGCCCTCGGACAGTCCCTCGCCCTCGATCTCGACGCTGCCGCCGCCGTACGCGCCGGTCTCCACCGGCACCAGCCGGGTCGCCGAGCCCTCCACGACCTCGACGGCGAAGCCGCCCTCGCGCAGGGCGAGCAGTGCCTCGACCGGCACCCCGAGCACGTTCTTCACTCGCTCGCTCTCCATCCTCACCGTCACCGGCGCCTGGTCCAGCTTCCCGGTGGAGCCCTTGCCGAGGGTGATCTCGACGTCGATCGTCGAGGACCCGTCGTCGCCCTGCTCGCCGCCCGCGGCGGCCTGGGCGACCGACCCGACGAAGGTGACCTTCCCCTTGATCTCGCGCCCGCCGGGCAGCTCCACGGTCACCCCGGCGCCCTTGCGGGCCATCTCCTGGTCCTCGGTGTCCAGGTCCACCTGGACGACCCTGCGGGTACCGGTCAGGGTGAGGACCGGCGTGCCCGGACGCACCTTGTCGCCGACCTCCACCGTCGCGGCGGCCACGCGTACCGGGCCGTCCAGGAAGACCACCTGGGTGGCGTCGACGCCACCGGTCTCGGGCAGGCCGTGGTCCTCCTGCCACTCCTCGACCGCCGCGTGCGTGGCGTAGGTGAACTCCTCGTCCACCGTCATGTCATCGCCGTAGCCGAGCGCCCTGAGGTTGCGTTCGAGTTGCTCGACATCCGGCCCGTCGTCCACGCCGAGCCGCAGCGGGCGGTACAGCGGCACCCTGCCGTACATCAGAACCAGCGGTCTGCGGTCCACCTTCAGCAGCGAGCGACCCCGCCGGACCACGCCGCCCTCGGCCGGCACCGAGGTCACCGTGCCGCTCACCTCCGCGGAGATCTTGTGCTCTCCCGAGTACGTCAGCCGCCCTCCCACCGACTTGGTGTCCACCAGGTCGCCCCGGGTGATCTCCGTCACCGACGGCACGGGGGGCGCGGTCGCCCCGGCCGCGCCCCCGGAATCATCGAGGCTCGCCGTCGCGACGGCCGCGCCGCCGAGCACCACGGCCACGGCGGCCCCGGTCAGCGCGGCTCCCTTGCGTCTCATCTCTCGCCCCCACCTCCTGCGGATCTCGTCATATGCCTGTCACCTCCGCGCCGGCAGGACGTACGCCCGGCGGCACGGTCCGATTTCTACGGAGGCCGGCGTTAGCGCCTCGTAAGCGGGAACCGGCTTACCGCGCCCTAACACGGGATGGTTCACGCTGGTCCGCGGAGGTGCAGGCATGCGCGTGCTGGTTGTCGAGGACGAGAACGAGATGGCCGATGCCATCGCCCATTGCCTGCGGCGGCGAGCCATCGCGGTGGACGTCGTCTATGACGGCGCGGAGGCCATGGATCGGCTGGGCTACGTCGACTACGACGTGGTGGTGCTCGACCGCGACCTGCCGGAACTGCACGGCGACGAGGTGTGCAGGCGGCTGGTCGCGATGGGCGGCGGCGGCAGGATTCTGATGCTGACCGCGATGGGCGGGGTGGCCGAGCGGGTGGACGGGCTCGGGCTGGGCGCCGACGACTACCTGCCCAAGCCTTTCGCGATCACTGAGCTGGTGGCCAGGGTGCGCACGCTGGCCCGGCGTACGGTGCCGGCCCGGCCGATCGTGCTGGAACGCGCGGGCGTGCGGCTGGACCCGGCGGGACGGACCGTGACCAGGGACGGCAGGCGCGTCACACTGACCCGCAAGGAGTTCGCGCTGCTGGGGGTGCTGCTGCGGGCCGGCGGCGAGGTGGTGCGCACCCGCGACCTGCTCGCCGAGGCGTGGGACGAGTACTACGAGTCGGGGACGGGGGCGCTGCGGGTGGCGATGGCGACGCTGCGCAGGAAGCTCGGCGATCCGCCGGTCATCGAGACCGTTCCCCGGCGGGGGTACCGGCTGTGACCGGCCACGACGCGCCGCCCCCGTTCCCGGCCGGCTCTGACGCGCCGCTCGCGTTTCCCGTCGGCTCCGACGCGCCGCGCCCGTTCCCGACCGGCGCCGGCGTGCCGCGCCGGTTCCCCGCCGGCCGCCTCGGGGCGCGGTTGCGCGAGCGGCGTGGGTTCGGGCTGCGGGCACGGCTCACCATGCTCTACGGCGGCCTGTTCTTCGGCGCGGGTGCGCTGCTGCTCTGGGTGACGTACGCGCTGACGGCGCGGGCCATGGAGCAGCGGATCGTCGCCCGGCTGTCCGCTTCCCAGCCCATCGGCCGGGAGCCGATGCCGCGGCAGAACCAGATGTTCGTCTACGTGGCCGACAAGCTGGCCCAGCAGGTGGAGACGGGCACGGCCGATGTGCTGGCCGAGCTGATGCGCAACTCGGCGATCGGGCTCGTGGTGATCGGCGTGCTGGCGACCCTGTTCGGCTGGATCATGACGGACCGGGCGCTGCGCCCGCTGCAGCGGGTGACCAGGACCGCCGAGCGGCTGTCGGAGAGCACCCTGCACGAGCGCATCGCGCTGGAGGGGCCGTCCGACCACGTCAAGCGGCTGGCCGACACCTTCGACGCCATGCTCGACCGGCTCCAGCGGGCCTTCGACACCCAGCGCCGGTTCGTCACCAACGCCTCGCACGAGCTACGCACGCCGATCGCCGTCAACCGGACGCTGATCGAGGTGGCGCTGGAGGAGCCGGACGCCTCGGACGACCTGCACTCGCTCGGCCGGGCGCTGCTCGGCGTCAACGCGCGGCACGAGCGGCTCATCGAGGGGCTGCTGCTGCTGGCCCGCTCGGAGAACGAGCTGGTCACGCGCAGGCCGGTGGACATGGAGCACGTCGCGGAGTCGGTGCTGGAGCAGCTCGACGCCAAGGCGGAGCGGCGCGACATCACGCTGCGGGCGGAGCTGTCGCCCGCGTCCGCCTCCGGTGACGCGCTGCTGCTCGAGCGCTGCGTGTTCAACCTGGTCGAGAACGCCATCAAGTACAACACCAGGGGCGGGCACGTCGAGGTACGGCTGGCGGCGGGGGAGGAGCTCACGCTCGTCGTGGAGAACACCGGTCCGCTCATCCCCGCGCACGAGGCCGGCGACCTGTTCGAGCCGTTCCGCCGCCTGCACGACCGGGTCGGTTCGGCCCAGGGCGCCGGCCTGGGCCTGTCGATCGTCCGGGCCATCGCGGTGGTGCACGGCGGCACCGTGACCGCCGTGCCGCGGGCCGGCGGCGGCCTGTCGGTCACGGTGCGACTGCCGCGGGCCCGCGACGCCGGCGCTCAGCCGGTGGGTCCTGCCGAGGTGGCCGGCCGCCCCGGCAGGTGATCCTCGCAGGCCTTCTGCGCCTTCTCCATGGCCGCGTCGTTGCCGCCCTCGGGGCGCCGCATCCTGACGGTGCCGCCCGCGATCTCGGGGTCGGGCATGTCGACGCCGTTCTCGCGCATGCACTTCACGAACGCGAGAAGCCGGTCCTGGTCTTTGGGGTCGATGCGTCTTTTCCCTTCTCCACCCCCCATGTACTTGCCGCAGGCCTTCTGCGCCTTCTCCACGGCGCCCTTGCCCTTGCCCCTGGCGTCGATCCTGACCGGGCCGCCCGGTTCGGGATCGGCCATCTCGATCCCGTTCTCGCGCATGCACTGGGCGAATTTGAGCGGGTCGGGTGACGTCGAGGGTGAGGCCTCGGGCGAGGCCCCGCCGGTCTTGGCCACCGAGGCGACGCCGACCTCGGCGGGAGCCCCGCCACACCCGGCCAGGGCCAGGATCGGAAACACCCCGAGGAGCAGTGCCGTACGCCGGAAAGTCATGTGAACGCACCTCCACCCCCGCGAGGTCGGGCGCCTCGCGGTGTGCGTCCATGTCTACGGAGGTGGAGGTTAGCGACATGTAAGTCCTTGAACCGCGATAGGCCGAGGCGCAACATAGGTTGTATATCTAACTAGCTTGCTTTACCGTCTAGATAGCACAGCACCTAAGGAGTCGCCCGATGTCGTTCACCCCCTTGACCCTCGTCCTGTCGACCGTCCTGGTCGGCTATCTGGCCTTCGTCAGCCCCCTGCTCGGCAGGCGCGGCTACGACAGGCTGGCCCGTTCCCGCGACCAGGACCCCATGGCCTACCGCCGGATGTGCACGCTCTGGTGCGCCGAGCTGTGGGCGCTGGCCGCCGTGGCACTGCTCGTCGTCGCCGTGGAACCGGGCCTCGACGCCGCGGGCATCGGCCTGGTGATCAAAGCTCCGCCGAGCGACACCCTCGGCACGATCGCCGGGTTCCTGGTCGCCGCCGCGGTCGGCACGCTTGTCCTCAGGCGGCTGGCGGCCAGGGGGAAGCCCATCCCCGGCCAGCAGGCCATCACCCACCTGCTGCCGCGCACCACGGCTGAACGCTGGTACGCGGCGGGCCTGTCGGTGACCGCCGGCATCACCGAGGAGATCGTTTACCGGGGCCTGCTCATCGCGGTCGGCATGGGCGCCTTCGGCCTGAGCGAGAATGTCGCCGCCTTCGCCGCCCTGGCGGTCTTCGTCGCGGGCCACCTCTATCAGGGCTGGCGCGGCATGCTCGCGGTCACCCTGATCGGATTCGGCCTGACCGCGCTCTATCTGAGGACCGGCAGTCTGCTCATGCCGATCCTGCTGCACGCTCTGATCGACCTGCGTGGCCTGCTGCTCTCTCCGCAACCGCGGCGTGAACTAGTTGGTAACGCAGGCTAGGTAGGATCGCTATCATGACGAGTGATCGACGTGCGAGCTGGCTCAAGGGTGTGCTCGACCTACTGGTTCTCGCCAGTCTGACGGCCGGCGAGAACTATGGCTACGAGATCGTCAAAGACCTCGCCGAGTCGGGCCTGGGCCAGATCAAGGGCGGCACCCTCTACCCGGTGCTCAACCGGCTGGAGGAGGCGGGGCTGGTCTCCGCCGAGTTCCGGGTGACCGAGCGAGGGCCCGGCCGCCGCTACTACCAGCTCACCGACCAGGGCAGGCAGACGCTCGCCGAGCAGGGCGGGCTCTGGCTGAGCTTCGACGAGTCGGTGCGCGCCGCGCTGGTCAAAGGCGGCGTCCAGACACCTCGGCCCGCGGATTCACACGAAGGGGAGATCCGATGAGCGACCACTCCGCCGAGACGGCTCGCGGTTACTTCGACGAGCTCGCCGTGCTCCTGGCTCGGGGGGGCATGCCGACCGACCGGGTCGAGGTCACGCTCGAAGAGCTCGCCGGCTACCTCGCCGAGAGCGGCGGCGACCCCGAGGAGGAGTTCGGCCAGGCGGCCGACCTGGCCCGGGAACTGGCCGTCACCTCGGCCCCGCCCGCCGAACCCGCCGCGGGTGCACGCACCTGGCGCTGGACCGCCGACCTGTTCCACGACGTCAAGATGCTCAACGAGTACGGCGCCCAGGGCTGGGAGGTCGACAGGGTCGACGCGAAGGGTCTGTTCGTCTGCACCCGCGACCCCGAGCACCCCCAGCAGTGGGAGTACAGCAGAGAGCTGATCACGCCCGGCCGACGCCAGGGCGTGCTCGACCGGCTCGCCCCCGACGGCTGGGAACCGTGCGGCACCTGGGTGCGTTTCGAATACTTCAAACGCCCCAGAGCCGCCAGCCTGGGACCCGCCGCGGAGCTGACCGCCCCGCCACAGGCTCCCCGGCGCGGGATCTTCCTCAGTCCGAAGTTCTACGCTCTCGTCGCCGCCGTGCTGGCGCTGGCGGTAGTGGTCCTGACGGCCCTGACGCGGCTCGGCACGTTGGACGGCGATCCGAGCACCATCCTGGGTCTGATCTCCGGGGCGGCCGTGGGAGCGCTGATCCCGATGATCGTGTTGTGGTGGGGTTCCCGGCGGCGCGGCGACGGGCGCTGAGTCCCTGCTTGTCGACGGGATCGCGGTTTGCCTGATCCGCCCTCATCTGCGGTCATGAGGGCCGATCCAGGGCATCGGCGGGGGCGGACTTGATCAATCCCTGACCTCGTCGTGGAGCATTCGCGTGATTACTCAGAGTAATTCTGGTGCATGAGGTCACATGCAAAATCAACCCTCAGCACTGACAGGAGCATCATGCGTATCCGTATCGCCGCGCCGGCGCTGGTCACCGTCGGCCTTCTCACCGCCCTGGCCACCGCAGCCAACGCCACCACCGCCGTCGCGGCCGTTCCCGCCGCTCCGGCACCGTGCGCCCAGCAGCAGCTCGCACTGATGAACGCCGAGGACGCCATCGAGAACGTCGACGCCGCCCCGGGGGTCAAGGCCGCCTACGACGCTCTGGTGAAGGCCGGTGCGGTCGCCGACGTCGACAAGCTCTCCCAGAAGATGGCCCCGAACCAGCTCGGGGCCAAGATGCAGGCGCTGACTCCCGCTGAGACGCAGGCGCTGCAGGCCTACAACGCCGCTGGGGACAAGTATCTGCAGATGCGCAACGCGGCGCTCGCGAAGGCGGCTCCGCAGCGGCAGAACTCCAGGGAAGCGCTCAGGAAGTGTCTCAGGGCCCACGTCTGACCCTGAGCGCGCATGACACGGCCGGAGCTTCCGAGACCACGACCACGGTGATCGGGGCTCCGGCCCGCGCGTTGCAGCTAGCAGGTATGTCGGCTCCCCAGCCCGCCAGGGGTGCGAATTCGTGTTAGCGGTGATGAATCCGGGGCCTTTCGGAGCGAAGCTTGATGTAGTCGAGAGATGTCACCGGAGGGCTGCTGATGAACGGTCACGCCGTCGGAGAGCGAGTGCACTCCGGTCTGGCGACCGCAGAGCCCGTGCCTGGCCCCGGCCTGACCGGAGGACGCCGGCATCGCAGTCGGTCATCGGACTCGACCATCCGATCGCACAGTCTCGACCCTCGCCATAGCGCTGTTTGACGAACACCAGGGCGCCGGGGATCGAACGTACATCCGACAGGAGAAGCACATGCGTTTCCACATGCGTCTCATCGCACGGGCGTCGGCATGGACAGGAGCAGCGGCACTGGCCGCCGCCCTCGGTGTGGTTCCGAGCGCCGTCGCTGAGACCTCTCACGCGCAGTCCGCGGGAGTCTGGCAGGTCGCTGCCGCCACGCAGTCGGCGGTCCTGAGCAACGACGGCCCAGGAAGCAACCATCGCCGCAGCCGGGGTGGCTCGGGCCTCATCAGTGACCGCATCAACAGGTGACCGCTGTGACCGGCGGGGCTCGAATCACCGTTTCGGCGGGGGAGTAGCCCTTTGAGGCACCCGGAATCCGATGAGAGCACCACAGGAAGTCAGTGAAGGGCCGGGGCTCAGCCCCGGCCCCTCGCGCGGAACGGACCGGGTTCCGGACCGTCCGCTCCACCACGCGGGCCCTGATCGCCGTGATCAGGCGTCGCGCGCCTCCGGTGACAGGAGGGTCGCGGTGGGCAGGGGGGCGGTCAGGCCTGGACGACCACCACCATCTTGCCGCCGGCCTCACCGGCCTCCATCACGCGATGCGCCTCGCGTATCTCCTCGAAGCCGAACACCCGCGACGGCTTCGCCTTGAGGCGGCCGGCCGCCACCTGCTCCGCGATTTCCTGGAGCGGCACGTCGGAGAGCGGGAAACCGGGGGTCCCGAAGACGAAGCTGCCGAAGAAGGTCAGATAGACGCCGCTGGCCATCTGCAGCAGCGGGTTGAAGTCGGCGATCGGATCGAGACCGCCCAGCCAGCCGGCCAGACAGGCGCGACCGCCCCGGCGCAGCATCGCGAGGGAGTCGAGAATGGTGCTGTTGCCCACGAGGTCGAGCACGGCGTCGATCCGCTTGGCCTCGGCGATCCGCCGGGAAAGCTCCGGCCCCT
Organism: Streptosporangium subroseum; assembly: GCF_900188345.1. GTDB lineage: Bacteria > Actinomycetota > Actinomycetes > Streptosporangiales > Streptosporangiaceae > Streptosporangium > Streptosporangium subroseum. The sequence goes on from NZ_FZOD01000017.1 coordinate 124,419, forward strand.
CCAGTTCGGCGCGGCCGGTGCCGAGCTTCTCCAACAGGGCGAAACTCTCGTGGTGGCGCGTGGTGGCGATGACCCGTGCGCCGGCGTTCACCGCGAGGTTGACCGCGGCCTGGCCGAAGGAGGAGGTCGCGCCCCGGATGACCAAGATCCGTCCCTCGGTGATCTCCAGGTTGCGGAACAGGCAGGTCCAGGCGGTGGCGTAGGTCTCCGGAATCACGGCGAGCTCCGCCCAGGACAGATCGGACTCGATGAGCGCCACGTTCGACGCCGGCGCCCGGGTGTATTCGGCGTAACTGCCGTTGACGGTACGGCCGAGGCCGCCCATCAGCGCCGCGACCTTGGCGCCGACCGGGAACTCGCCGCCGGGGCAGGACCTCACCAGCCCGACGCACTCGATGCCGCTCACCTCCGCGGCCTCGGCCCACTCACCTCTGCGCATGTGCATCTCGGCGTGATTGAGGCCGAACGCCTTGACCTCGATGACAACCTGACCGGCCATGGGTTCGGGCTCCGGCAGTTCCCTGTAGACGAGGCTGTCCGGTCCGCCGAATTCCTCGATGACGATGGCACGCATCACGGCTCCAGATGGATGGGCGGCGGGCTCGTTCGACAACGGCGGACGCCGCGGTTTTACGGGCCGGTTGGGACTTCAGCCGGAGAGGGACTCGCGGATCGCCCGAATCCCCTCTGCGCCGCGACGATGTCGTATCGTGTGCCCCTCTGTCCCTTCTTTCCCTCCGAAATCGACTCTAATGACGAGGCGGGCGACCCGGCCTCTTCCGTCTGATCGGCCATCTCGTGGTGGGCGGAACCGATGGGCCGGGTTGTCGCCGAGGGGGAGCGGCTCGCGGCACCTCCGGGGCGAGACGCCGCTCTTCCGCCGGGGACGGAGAACGGCGTTCCCCCGGCCGGGGCGCTCCGGCCGGGGCGCTCCGGCCGGGGGAACGGGCGGTCACGTACGGGATTCGAGTGCCGCCAGCTCGCGTTCGACGGCGCGCTGGTGCTCCTCGGCGTCCTCACGCGCCCGCCGGGGGCTCCAGCGTCCGGCCATGGCGAAGATGAACGGAAGGAAGACGACCTGACCTCCCAGGCACACCCACCACCAGATCTGCCACTGGCCAGGACCCTCCTGCGCGGCCTTCTGAACCTCGGCGCCGTGCTCCCGCAGGATCTTGAGCTGCGGCCCGGCCTGCTGGACGACGGCGAGCTCGGCGACGCCCACCTCCTGGGCCGCCCGGGCCGCGAGCTCGGGCGGAACGGAGCCCGCCGGATGCCTGGCCAGCTCGGCGAAGAGCTGCGGATGGGCGTTCACGATGGCCAGCGCCGGGCCCGCCTGCGCCTGCGCGGCCTGTACCTCGGCTCCGTGCTCCACGAGCGGGGTCACGGAGGTCACCACGAGCGGCACGAACGCCGCCGAGACGGCCACGACGATGCGCAGGATCCATCCCCACACGGCGAGCCCGGTCGCGGTGGCGGCGGGGTTGTGCTTCTCGACGGTCTCGGTGAAGCCCGCCATCCAGGGGGCGTACGTCAGGCCGCCGAAGATTCCGATGCCGACGAACAGCCAGGCGAAGCTGTCGTACGCCGTGTCCGGGCGGGTGGCGAGCATCGCGAAGATCGCGGTGACGACCACCGAGCCGACGCCGCCGACGAGCATCAGCGGCTTGCGGACGCGGAGCCGGTCCGACAGCAGCCCGGCCAGGATGAGCGCGATGGCGTTCGCCGCCCAGTACCAGTTGGCGAGCCCGTTGGTGCGCTGCTCGCTGTAGCCGAACGTCGCGGAGAAGTAGATGACGAAGTTGCCGACCGCCGCGTAGTACAGCAGCAGGTAGACGCTGATGGCGAAGGCCGAGCCGACCACGTCCAGCCGGAACATCTGCCGCCAGTGGCCGGTGAGCTGCTGGTCGGGGTCGATGCCCCGCGCGCGTGCCTCGATCAGGGCGCGGTCGCGCATGCTGACCATGACCTGGTCGCGCAGCCGGGGCGACAGCTCACGCAGGCCGAACAGCGCGATGACGAACACCACCAGGGCGCTGATCCCGGAGTAGCGGAGCTCGTCCTGCCAGGTCGAGGTGTCGAGCGTCGCACTGGTGACGGTCGTGACGACGAGGCTTCCGATGACCGGGCCCATCGTCCAGTAGCCCATGGCGGTGGCGCGACCGAGCTGAGGGGAGAAGTCGCGGATCAGGGCCGGGGTGGCGACCAGGACGATGCCCTCGACGAAGCTGAGTCCGGCGAACAGCAGCAGGTAGACGGTCTTGTTCGGCGCGTGCGGCAGGAGGAGGACCAGGACGCCGGCGATCAGCAGGCCGTACACGACCAGGTTCGCGCGGCCCCAGCGGTCGGCGAGCCCGGCGACCAGGGACGCGAACGCCCCGACCACGTTGCCCACCACCGACAGCAGGATGAAGTAGCCGAACGTCATCCGGTAGTGCGTGATGATCGACGTCGCGACGGCGTACTGGATGTAGAGCAGGTAGTACAGGACGATCGTGGTGACCACCACGATCGCGAGGTAGGCGTAGCGGCGGCTCGACTCCGGGTAGTGCGCGAGGTCACGGTGCCACAGCCGGGCCAGGAGACCGGGTGCGGCGCCGTCGTCGCGTGGTGGGACACCGTCGTCGGGGGATGGGGAAACGGTCATGTGCGGACTCCTCTGGGCGGTCTCCCCCGAGATTTGGTCCTGGAGCTTCAGGGCACTTCGAAAAAACGGCGCGGGACGTCCAGGAGCATCGTGGTGATCTGCTTCTCGGTTACGCCCCGCTCGCGCACGTAGGGCAGGACGTCCTCACCGAGGTGCAGGTAATGCCATTGGGGCAGGAACGGCATGACGTTCGGGTCGATCCAGTCGATGTAGCAGGCCGCGTCCTGCGACAGCACCATGTGGTCGGCGTAGCCGCGGTGGCACATCTCCACGAGCGTGTCGGCGCGCGCCTCGAAGGTGGTGTCCGCGTTGAGGCCGAATCGGTCCATGCCGAGGACGAACCCGGCGTCGGCGAGCTCGGCGAGCTGGTCGCAGTCGGTGGTGTCGCCGCTGTGCCCGAGGACGATCCGGGACGGCTCGACACCTTCCTCGTCGCACATCACCCGCTTGACCAGGGCTCCGGTCCGGGAGCCCGGATGGGTGTGCACGGTGATCGGCGCCCCGGTGAGCCGATGGGCGCGGGCGACGGCGCGCATCACCCGCTCGACGCCCGGCGTCAGTCCCTCGCGGTCGATCGCACACTTGAGCATGCCGGCCCTGATGCCGGTGCCGGCTATCCCGTCGGTGAGGTCGGTGACGAACATGTCGACCATCGGGTCCGGAACCTCGGTGCCGAGCGTCTCGTTGAGGGCCGGGCCACGGTGACGGAAGTAGGCCGGGACGCTGTCGTAGGTGTAGACCCCGGTCGCCACGATGATATTGAGCTCCGGCACCCGCTCGGAGATCCGCTGGATCCGCGGGATGTACCGGCCGAGCCCGATCACGGTCGGGTCGACGATCGTCTTGACGCCCTGCGCGGCCAGCGCCCGCAGCTTGGCGACCGCGTCGGCGACCCGTGTGTCCTCGTCGCCCCACTCGTCGGGATGATTCTGCTGGACGTCGGCGGTGAGGACGAAGACGTGCTCGTGCATGTAGGTCCGGCCGAGCTCGGAGGTGTCGATGACGCCGTGGACGGTGCTGACGAAGCTCATGCGCGCGGCTCCTTGCTGAAGCTCATGGTGCTCCCGGCTTTCGCACATACCGACCGCCCGGTATGTGCGGGAAACGTATCGCCGGGTCCGGCCGGTGTCAATGGACCTTTCATGGAAGGAGACATGGGCGGCGGGCGCCTCACAGGGATGCCCGGACGCCGGTGATGATCAATTCGAGGCCGTCGCGGAAGACACGGTCGCGGCGCTCTCCGGACCAGGCGTCGGCGCCGGTTTCACGGGCCTGCTGCTCGATCGTGTAGCCGTTGACGTAGGCCAGGACGGTGTCCACGGCGACGGCGGCCGTGTCCTCGGGGACGCCCGCGGCGGCCAGGGCGGCGATGAGGCCGTGGAAGGCGGCGACGGCCTCACCGCCGGGGTGGCGGAAGGTGGACATGAGGCGCGCGCCGTCGCGGTGGGCCAGCATGACCTCGCGCGCGCCGGTCGCGACGCCGCGCAGTCGCTCGTCCCAGGAGCTGTCGGGGATTGGGGCGGCATCGGCCGGCGGGGTGACCAGGTGCGCGACCATGGCGTCCAGCAGGGCCTGCTTGCTCGGGTAGTGCCGGTACAGCGCGCTTGCTCGCACGCCGAGCCGGCTCGCCAGGAGTCGCATGGTGAGACCGTCCAGGCCGACCTCGTCGAGCAGTTCGATCGCCGCCCGAAGCACCTCGTCACGCCGCTGTCCCATCGAGTCCTCCTGGCGGGGTTGACAGTCTGGCTTCGCCTACGTGAACAATGTACACGTGAACGTTGTTCACGTAGGAGATGGAGGACGTGATGACCGAGCAAGGCATGGACCGCGGGGACGCGGCGGTGGAATCCGGCAGGGAGGCGCGGAAAAGGCCGGTCCCGGCCGCAGGGGACGCGGTGAAGGACTCGCCGCGCACCCGTCACACCGACGGAGACGACGCCGTGCGCGAATACGGCAAGGGCCAGATCCGTTCCGCCGACGCGGTGAAGGACCCGCCGCGCACCGGCCGCACCGACGCCGTGCACGAACACGGCAAGGGCCGGGTCGGTTCCGCCGACGGGACCACGATCGGCTACCGGCAACGTGGACGCGGCCCCGGGGTGATCCTCCTGCACGGCGGAATGCTGGCATCGCAGCACCTCACGGAGCTTGCCGTCGCCCTGTCGGCCGAATACACCGTCTACGTGCCCGACCGTCGTGGACGCGGGCTGAGCGGGCCCCACGGCGATGACTACGGCGTCATGCGGGAGGTCGAAGACCTGCGGGCGCTCATCACGGCGACCGGGGCGTCACGGGTCTTCGGCCTGAGCTCGGGGGCGCTCATCGCGCTGCGCACGGCCCTCGTCACCCCCGAGCTTGAACGGATCGCCCTGTACGAGCCTCCGCTGTCCGTCGACGGTTCGGTGCCGACGGACTGGGTGCCGCGCTACGACGACGAGATCGCCGCCGGCAAGATCGCCGCCGGTCTGGTCACGGTGCTGAAAGGTCTCGGCACCGAACCGATGTTCGTTCGAATCCCACGATTTGTGCTCGCGCCGCTCCTGGCGATCGGCTCGCGGGTGCGGCGCGAGGTTCCCGAAGGCGAGGTGACGATCGAGGCGCTCGTCCCCACGCAGCACTTCGACATGCGGGTGATCCGGGAGATGGCCGACACGGCCAAGGACTACGCGGCGCTCGATGCGCGGGTTCTGCTGCTCGGTGGCGCAAGGAGCCCGGCCTACTTCGGCGTCGCGCTGGACGCGCTCTCCGCCACGCTCCCGCATGCGCGACGTGCCGCGCTCCCGGGCCTGGGGCACTCGGGACCGGAGGACGATGGAGCCCCCCTTGTCGTGGCCCAGGCCCTGCGTGACTTCTTCGGCGAGTGATCGGCGGCGGGGTCTCGCCTCACCTTGACAGCTCACGTGACCCTTATGAGACTTGAAACGTAGCGTCCTACGCGGTGGGGCGATGCCGGAGTGGCCTTCCGTCCGGTGGTTCACATACAGGCCGGAGTTCGCCGGCACGAGCCCGCTTCCCTGCTCGCGGTGATTCCGGCGCCGGCCCGACTTCATGGTCGAAGTCATCGCCGTTCGTCCCGTGGCCGAGGGCCGGCCGAACCTCTGCCGGCCGGACCGCGCACTCCAGAAGCATCGTGGCCCCGAACCGGCGGGGAGCCGTGCCGGTCGAAGGACCGGGGGAGACTTCCCGCCGGGCCGTCGCACCCCTCACGCGCCCGCGGTCCGGGCCGCCGACTCTTCGACCGGCATGAGCCCCCGTGGCCACATACCTGAACGATCGAGAGAAGGGGTGTCCCACATGACCAGCAGCCCTCAGCAGCTTGACATGATCGATCTCGCCGCCGCCGGAGAACTCGCCGCGCAGCTACGGGTCGACTCCATCCGGTCCAGCACGAGCGCGGGATCCGGACACCCCACGTCCAGCATGTCCGCCGCGGATCTCATGGCGGTCCTCATCGGCCGTCACCTGCGCTACGACTGGGACCACCCCGGAAACGACGACAACGATCACCTCATCTTCTCCAAGGGGCACGCCTCTCCCCTTCTGTACTCCATGTACAGGGCGGTGGGGGTGGTCTCCGAGGAGGAGCTGATGACGGGATACCGCCGTCAAGGATCACGCCTGCAGGGCCACCCCACCCCCGTCCTGCCGTGGGTCGACGTCGCCACCGGATCCCTCGGTCAGGGACTGCCCGACGGGGTGGGGGTGGCGCTGGCCGGAAAATACCTCGATCGGCTTCCCTATCGGGTGTGGGTCCTGTGCGGGGACAGCGAGATGGCCGAGGGCTCCATCTGGGAGGCCCTCGACAAAGCCTCGTACTACGGGCTGTCCAACCTGATCGCGATCGTGGACGTCAACCGGCTCGGCCAGCGTGGTCCCACCGAACTGCAGTGGGACCTCAAGGCCTACGCCCGCCGCGCCGAGGCGTTCGGCGCACGGGTGCTGATCGTCGACGGCCACGACCTCGCCGAAATCGACGAGGCCCTGGCCACCGCCGCGGACGCGTCCGGCACTCAGCCGACCGTCGTGCTCGCCCGCACCGTCAAGGGGCGCGGATTCTCCGAGGTCGAGAACCAGGAGGGCTGGCACGGCAAACCTCTCCCCGCCGACATGGCCGACCGCGCCATCGCCGAACTCGGCGGCGAGCGCAGCCTTCTCGTTCGCGGGCCGCTGCCCGATCCGGCCGCGCGGACCGAGCCGGCCACATCGAGGTCCGAGGCGCGCACCTCCGTGCCGATGCCGTCGTATTCGCCGGGGAAGAAGATCGCGACCCGCAAGGCCTACGGAGAGGCGCTCACCGCGCTCGGCGCCGCCCGCCCCGAGGTCGTGGCCCTCGACGGCGAAGTCAGCAACTCCACCTATGCCGACCAGTTCGCCAAGGCCTACCCCGGCCGTTACTTCGAGATGTTCATCGCCGAACAACAACTGGTCGCCGCGGCCGTCGGGCTCGGCGTCCGCCACTACGTCCCCTTCGCGTCGACCTTCGCCGCGTTCTTCACCCGCGCCTACGACTTCATCCGGATGGCCCCGATCTCGCAGGCGAACATCCGCCTCGTCGGCTCCCACGGGGGCGTCGAGATCGGCGCCGACGGGCCGTCCCAGATGGCCCTGGAAGATCTGGCGATGATGCGTGCCGTGCAGGGATCCACCGTGCTGTATCCCAGCGACGCCACGAGCACCGCGGCCCTCGTGCACGCCATGGCCGATCGGCCCGGCGTGGTCTACATGCGGACGACTCGCGGCGCCTACCCCGTCCTCTACGACGCGGAGGAGGCCTTCCCCGTCGGCGGGGCGAAGCTGTTGCGTTCGAGCCCGGCCGACGCCGTGACCCTGATCGGTGCCGGAGTCACCGTGCACGAATGCCTCGCCGCCGCTGATCTTCTCGCCCGTGACGGGATCGACGCCAGGGTCGTCGACCTCTACTCCGTCAAACCCGTCGACACCGAAACACTCCGCGCCGCCGCGACGACCACGCGTGGCCGGCTCGTGGTGGCCGAGGACCACCACCCCGAAGGAGGAATCGGTTCCGCGGTCGCCGAGGCTCTGTCGGAGGGGGACAAGACAACCACGGGGACCACGGGGGCCACGGAGGCACTGCGCATCTCGCACCTGGCCGTTCGTGACCTACCGGGTTCGGGCACCACAGAAGAGCTGCTGGCCACGGTCGGCATCGACGCCCGCCACATCGAAGCCGCCGCCCGCGCCCTGCTCGACGAAAGGTGACACCCCGGCGGCAGCCGGTACGGTGGCCAGACGACGCCGCCGTGGGGATGATGAGCATTGCCGGGCCCGCCGCGCCCGGCGGGCCCGGCAATGCGTCGGATTCGGTCCCGTGGAAGGACACGACATGGCACCTGCACGCAATCGAGTGACGCCGATGGGCGACGTCGAGGCGTTCCCGCTCCGCGGCGCCTGGACGGGCAACCGCGGCATCATCCATTCGGGCAGGCAGATCACCCGCTTTCATGCGAGTGACCTCTGGATCACGTGTGCGCTCGAGTTCCGGGGCCGCCGGCGCGAGCAGTGGCAGCCGCACCATTACACCTTCCTGTACTTCCATGACGAAGCGGTCTCCTTCGCCGCGGGGCATCGCCCGTGCGCGGAATGCCGCAGGGACAGCTACACCGGGTATCGCGCCGCCTGGGCGGAAGGGCTCGGGGGCGATGTGCCCTCGGCCGCGGCGATGAACCGGCGGTTGCACGCCGAGCGGATCGTGCGCGGCACCCATCGCCGGCGCACCCATGCGACCCCCTGGGCCGATCTGCCCGACGGCACGTTCGTCCGGCTCGACGATTCACCTGCCGTGGTCGTCGGCGCGCAACTGATCGAGTGGACGCGGGAGGGATATCGGGCCCGCCGGGCGCGGCCCATGCGAGGAACCGCGGACGTCATCACGCCGCCCTCGACCGTCGGCGTATTGCGCGCGGGATACCCGGTACAGATCGACGACTCCGCACGCGGGTGATCGTCGGCCGCGTGAGGCCGGGCCCGGATCCCGAGGGCATCGGCCAGGTGCCCGGGGTCGGCAGACACCCGTTTCCGGCCGATGATGACGCCTTCGGACAGGGCACGAGGGCCGCGTCACCCTCTTCTCCTCCATGATCCGTAGTAGAAAGAGCGTCTGAGGCACCGGAAGAATCGAGCTATTCTGCTGCATCGGCCGCAGTAGAGGATGTGCGTGTGACGTCACCATCGCGTGGACGCCGGGATCGAGGCGACCTGGAGGCCGAGGTGCTCGCCATCCTGGCCCGCGCCGAAGCCTCGCTGACCTCCGGCGAGGTGGCTCAGCGGCTGGAACGGCCCCTGGCCTACACCACGGTCATGACGGTGTTGAGCCGCTTGCACGACAAGGGGGCGGTCAGCCGCGTCAGAAACGGTCGCGCCTACGCCTACTCCTTCCAGCGTGACGAGGCCGCCCGCCGTGCGGCACAGATGCACCGCCTGCTGGATGCGGGGGAGGACCGGGCACGCGTCCTGGCCCAGTTCGTCGGAGAACTGGGCCAGGAGGATGAGGCGCTCCTGCAGCAGCTCCTGCGCGAGACCGGCGGCTAGCGGCATGCGCGTCGAGGTCTACCTGCCGTTGCTCACATCGATCGTGCTCGGCCTGGCGGCGCCACGTCTGTCGCGGTGGCTGCCGCCGGCCACCGCGACCCGCGCCCTGGTCGCCGCCGCACCGTTGTCGGCGGTGAGCACCGCCTACGTGCTCGCTCTGCTCGCCTGGACCCTCGTTGTGCGGATACCCATGGTCGCGGGGCTCGGCCGCTGGTCCGTCCACGTCTGGGACAGCGCGGACCCCGTGCCCTATCCGGTCGCCCTCGCCGCGGCGCTCGCCCTCGCGTTCACCGCTCTTCGAGTGGCTCGCACCGTCATCGGGCATCACCGGGCGATGGCCGAAGTCCGCCATATCGCCGAGGAGCTGGACGGTGAGCCGGGTGGGCTGGTCGTGGTCGACGACGTGAGTCCCAAGGCCTTCGCCATCCCGTCCAGACAAGGCGGGCGCGTGGTGGTCTCCACCGGGATGCTGAACGCGCTGACCCCGGCCGAACAGCGGGTTTTGCTGGCCCATGAGCGCACGCACCTCACTCACCGCCATCATCTCTACCGGGCGCTCGCGGACGCGGCCGCCTGCGCCGACCCGTTCCTGATCCGGCTTCCCAGGGCCGTCCGCTACGCCTCCGAACGCTGGGCCGACGAAGAGGCCGCCACCGCCGTGGGCGATCGCGCCCTGGCCGCCCGCGCCCTGGCCCGTGCCGCGCTGGCGTCGGTTCCCCGGATGGCCCCGGCGGCCGCGATGGGCTATCACCTGGCCGACGTACCCGCCCGGGTGCAGGCGCTGCTCCGCCCCCGCCAGTCACACCGGCCAGTGGTCATCGCCCTGCTCGTCGGCTTGATCGCCCTCACCCTCTGGGCCTCGTTCAACGCCGGCCACGACACCGAATCACTGCTGGAACTCGCCGGCTCCCCGGCCGCCGCGCCCTGCGCCTCCCACTGCTCTGCCTGAGCCCGTACGGCGCACGGAGCGATCGACGGAGTGGACGCCTGTGCGCGCTCGCCCATTTTGATCCGCACGCCGGGGGTCCCTCCGCTCGAAGACGGCCCGGGCCGCGACAATCCGCTGCGCCCCGCGAATGAGACCCGAACCGACGCCGTGCACTGCCGGCTCTTGGGGTGGTGATGACGATGACCTGGGATATCCGCCCCTGGCGGCGACACTCGAACCGCGCTCGTTACCAAACGTTAACCTGGACTTTTGTCCTAGTTTGGGGTAATTTCGGTGATCTACTACTCATCTTGTAGTTGTCGCCGTTGAGCGCGTTCGGCTTGGCCGTCTCCAAAAAGGCACATCCGTAGGCGTACTCGCGGAGAAGGAGTACAGGACCCATTGAACATGAGCATTTCACAGGGGCCACTCCGTAACGTGGCGGTCATCCTGGCCGGCGGCACCGGGCAGCGGATGGGGCTGGCGATCCCCAAACAGCTGGTGAAGGTCGCCGGAAAGCCGATCATGGAGCACACGCTGCGGGTGTTCCAGAGCTCCCCGCAGATCGACGAGATCATCATCGCGATGGCTCCGGGATTCGCGGCCGAGGTGGCCGCCATCGTCGCCCGTAGCGGGTGCACCAAGGTGTCCCGTGTGATCGAGGGCGGCGCCACCCGCACCGAGACGACCATCCGTGCGATCAACGCGGTGGCCGCCACCGCCGGCGGCGAGGTCAACGTGCTGTTCCATGACGCGGTCCGGCCATTCGTCGATCACCACATCATCGAGGACTGCGTCCGGGCGCTGGAGCGGTACGAGGCGGTCGACGTGGCGATCCCCTCGGTCGACACGATCATCAACGTCGACGACTACCGCGGCACCGTCATCAAGGGTGTGCCCCGTCGTGATCTGCTGCGCCGCGGTCAGACGCCGCAGTGCTTCCGCCTTTCGATCATCCGTGACGCCTACCGGCTGGCCATCGCCGACCCGGACTTCACGGAAGGCAAGATCTCCGCGACCGACAACTGCAGCATCGTGCTGCGCTACCTGCCCGATGTGCCGATCTTCGTCGTGCCCGGCAGCGAGCAGAACATGAAGATCACCCATCCGGTCGACGTCTTCCTCGCCGACAAGCTGTTCCAGCTCTCGTCCCACAATCCGCCGCCGCCGGGCACCCTGGAGGACTACACCGCCCGGCTGACCGGCAGGACCATTGTGATCTTCGGTGGTAGCTGCGGCATCGGCGCGAACATCGCGGAGCTGACCCGGTCCTTCGGCGCCCGGGTCTTCACCTTCTCCCGCTCCACGACCGGCACATACGTGGAGAACCCCGCCGACGTCGAGACCGCCCTGGCCAAGGCCTACGTCGAGACCGGCCGCATCGACTACGTCGTCAACACCGCCGGTGTCCTGCACATCGGCAGGCTCGACGACACCGACGCGGCCGTCATCGAGGAATCGATGAGGATCAACTACCTCGCCCCGGTCACCATCGCGCGGGCCGCGCTCCCCTACCTGAGGCAGACCGGGGGCCAGCTGCTGCTCTACACCTCCAGCAGCTACACGCGCGGACGGTCCGGCTACAGCCTGTACTCCTCGGCCAAGGCCGCCACGGTCAACCTCACCCAGGCGCTGGCGGACGAATGGACCGAGGACGGCGTCCGCGTCAACTGCATCAACCCCGAGCGCACCGCCACCCCCATGCGCAGCCGCGCCTTCGGCGAGGAGCCGGCGGACACGCTGCTGTCATCCTGCGACGTCGCATTGACCTCCATCGACGTGCTCATCTCGGATCTCACCGGCCACACCGTCGACATCCGGCGTCAGGACCCCCTGACCAGAGCCGCCCTGACCCCTCAGGTGAGCACAGCCGCCCTGGCCCCTCAAGGCGTCTCGTGAATCCACCCCGCCGCGGCCGATGGACCACCGCCGGGGTCACCGCGGCCCTGGTGCTCTCCTGCCCCGCCACGATGGTCGCCGCGCTGTGGCCGAACGCCTGGGTCTTCGCCCTCACCGCCGCGATCGGGTACGCCGCCGAGCCGTTGGCCTCCCGCCACGTGGCCGACCTCGTCGAGAGGCTGTCGCAGGTGAACGCCGGCATCACCCTGCGGTTCGCCATCCGGGAGGTGGCGCTCATCCTGCTGCTGATCCGCCTGGACCAGACGGGTACGGCGAGCTCCGTCATCCTGGTGATGGGATTGCTCGGCCTGCACGTGGTGAGAGGCGTCTACTTGATCCCGACGCTCCGGGTGGCCAAGTGGAGACGGCTCCCCCTGGTCACCCGGGGGATCGACCTGTCAGAGCTGGCGATCCCCGACGCTCCGCACCGGTTTTTCACGCTGCACCCCACCAGGACCATGCTTCATCTGGACGTGCCGGTCGTGGCGGGCACGCTGATCGGCCTTGCGACCGGGACCTCCTGGCCCGGTCTCGTCGGACTGGCCGTCGCCTACGCACTCGGCCTGGCCGGGGTCGCCCATCTGGCCCGCCACGCCCTGCGCAATCGTCACCTCGGCGACGACCAGCGGGTGTTCGACGTCGTCAACAGGCGGCTCGCCGAGCTCGGACCGGAGGTCGCGCTCTATTTCTCCGGTTCACGAGAGTCGGCCTATCAGGTCAACATGTGGCTGTCCACCCTCGACGACCTGGACCGCCGCACCCTGATCATCTTGCGGGAGCGGGCGATCGTCCCCCTGCTCGGCCCGACCCGGACCCCCGTGGTGTGCGTGCCGAAAACGCTGGACATCGTACGGCTCGACCTCTCCGGCCTGCGGTTCGCGCTCTACCCGGCCAACGTCGGCAACAATCTGCACCTGCTGCGGGTGCCCGGCATCCGGTCGGCCTTCATCAACCACGGCGACAGCGACAAACCGGCGAGCTTCAACCCCTTCGCCAAGGCCTACGACGAGGTCTGGGTCGCGGGACCGGCCGGGCGTGAGCGCTACCTGAGCATGCCCACGGGCGTCCGCGACGAGGACATCGTCGAGGTGGGCCGCCCGCAACTCGCCTCCATCCGGGTGGGCGCCGCGACGCTCGACCCGATGTTCACCGTGCTGTACGCCCCCACCTGGGAAGGCTGGTCCGACGACCTTCTCCACAGCTCGGTCGCGACGATGGGACCGAAGATCGTACGGGCGTTGCTCGACCACACACCGCACGTGCGGCTGCTCTACAAGCCGCACCCGCTCACCGGCACCCGGGACGCGCGAGCCATCGAGGCCCATCATGAGATCGTCGCGATGATCGAGCAGGCCAATGCCGCCCGCGTGGCGGGTGGCACGTGGGCGGTCGACGCCGAGCGGGCACGGGAACGCGGTCGCCTCGAGGGCCTCACCCGTCGGCTGGAGGCGCACACCGGCGACGGGGCCGTCGGCGACGAGGCCCAGATCTCACGCGACACCGGCGGATCCGCTCCCGCCGGCGACGGGCACGAGGTCGAGGACGTCTGGCACGAGTCGTACTGGAAGGCCGTCGACTGGTGGCGCCACCGCGTCATCACCGGCCCCCGGCCCCATGTGTACGACTGTTTCAACCGCGCGGACCTGCTCATCACCGACATCTCCAGCGTGGCCGGCGACTTCATCGTCAGCGGCAAACCCTTCGCCGTGACAAATGTGGGTGGGCTCGGGGCCACGGAGTTCCGCCGCCTGTTCCCCACCGCCGCGACCGCGGCATACCTGATCACACCGGACTGCGCCGAGCTGCCGAAGATCCTGGCGGAGGCCGACGGCCCCGAACCCGATGTCATGGCCGAACGCCGCCGCGAGCTCAAGGACCACCTGCTGGGCCCCGACGAGCCCGACTCGGTGACGAGGTTCGCCGCGGCCGTCGACGCTCTCGTCGCCAAGGATCCCGCCCGTGCCGGCGAGGGGCGATACGTCGCATGAAGGCCGCGAACGCCATGACCTCGGTCCGTCGGCGGCTCCCCGGCGACCAGCGGGTCGTCGCCGCCCTGCTCCTGTCCTACCCTCTGATCATCGTTACGGCGCTGTGGCCGGCCGTCTGGCTCTTCACCGTGCTCGTGGTTATCAGCTACGTCGCCGAGGCCGCGGCGGTTCGCCACGCGAGCCACGTCTCCGCCACGCTGACCCAGATCGGTCTCGGCCTCACGCTGCGTTCCGTGGTCCGGGAGGCGGCGCTGCTGCTCCTGCTCGCCCGCGACGCGACGCTGGACACCGGATGGATCGCCGCGGTGGCGATCGGGCTGATGCTCCTGCACGTGATCCGGGCCGCCCATTCATCCGCCGTCGTGCTGGTGAGCCGGCGGCGACGGCTGCCCATGCTCACCCGGGGAATCAACCTGTCCCCGTTGCGCATCCCCGCCCCGCCGCCGCGGCTGCTCACCAGGCAGCACACCCGGACCATGCTGCACCTGGACGTCCCCGTGGTGGCCGGCGCGCTGATCGGCACGGTGGCCGGCACGGCGTGGCCGGTCCTCGGCGGGCTGGTCATCGCCTTCGCGCTCGGACTCTCAGCCGTCACCGTCATGGTCTGCCACGCCCGGCGCAACCGCCACCTGGACGACAGGGGGCGGATCCTCCGGATGGTCGCGGACGAGGCCGCGAGGCACCTGCCGGAGGTGGTGCTGTACTTCTCCGGGGCGACCGACTGCATGTACCAGATCAACATGTGGCTCGAGACGCTCGACCGGCTGGAACGCAGCACAATGATCATTCTCCGCGAATCCGCGAACCTCCGCCTTCTCGGCCGGACCACCTCGCCCGTCCTGTGCATCCCGGGCGGCGCCGACATGATGAACTTCCCGATGCCGGACAGCGTGCGCGTCGCGCTGTTCCCGGCGAACGCCGGCAAGAACATCCACATGCTGCGCCTGCCGGACATCCGTTCCGTGTTCATCGGCCACGGGGACAGCGACAAGGCCGCCAGCTTCAATCCGTTCAGCAAGGTCTACGACGAGGTCTGGGTCGCCGGGCCGGCGGGGCGCGAGCGCTACCTGCGCAGTGACGCCGGCGTCCGCGACGAGGACATCGTCGAGGTGGGCCGCCCGCAGCTCGCCTCCATCCAGGTGGGCGTTCCGACGCCCGACCCGATGTTCACCGTGCTGTACGCCCCCACCTGGGAAGGCTGGACGGGGGACGAATTCCACACCTCCGTCGCGACGATGGGGCCGAAGATCGTGCGAACACTCCTTGATCACGCCCCCCACGTACGGCTGCTGTACAAACCGCACCCGATGGCGGGGAAGGACAGCCCCGCCGTACGACGCGCGCACCAGAAGATCGTCTCGATGATCAAAGAGGCCAACAGGGTCCGCGACGCCGGCGGCACATGGGGCGCCGATCGGGACCAGGCGTACTGGGAGGCCGGTGGCTGGTGGCGGCACCGCGTCATCACCGGCCCCCACCCGCACCTGTACAGCTGCTTCAATCGCGCGGACCTGCTCATCACCGACATCTCGAGCGTGGTGGCCGACTTCATGGCCAGCGGCAAGCCGTACGTGGTGACCAACGGGGCAGGCCTGGCCGATGAGGAGTTCCGGATGCGGAACCCCAGCGCATCGGCGGCGTACCTGCTCGGCCGGGACTGCTCGGAGCTCACCGCGCTGCTCGCGGCGGTCGCCGCCGGCGGCGACGACCCAATGGCCGAACGCCGCCGCGAGCTCAGGAACCATCTCCTCGGCGCGGATGCCCCGGACGCCGGCACCCGCTTCGCCCAGGCGATAAACGCGCTCATCAAGACCGAATAGGGCGCCTCGTGAGGTCAGTGCTTGACGGCCCGCAGGATGACGAACTTCGCGTCGCTCGTGACGACCTCGCAGTTACCGAAGAGACGGCGCAGCTTCGCGTGGTATCCGAGGTGCCGATTGCCGATGACCCACAGTTCGCCTCCGCGGCGCAGCGCGCGGCGTGACCCGGCGAACATGCTCCAAGCCATCGCGTCGCTCGTCGCCTGGTGCGTGTGGAACGGCGGATTGTTCATCACCAGGTCCACCGTCCCCGCCGGAACACCCGACAGGCCGTCACCCACCAGGAACTCCGCCGTGGCGCCGGTGTCGACGTTCGCCCGGAAGGTGGCTTCCGCCGAGGCCACCGCCTGGTAGGACTCGTCGATGAACAGCACCTCGGCTCTGCGGTTGGCCAGCGCCGCGGCCACTCCGATCACCCCGTTGCCGCAGCCCAGGTCCACGATGCGCTCGGGACCGCGGCTCAGCGGCATGTTTCGCAGGAAGAACCTGGTGCCGATGTCGAGGCGGTCGGCGCAGAAGATGCCGGCGTGGTTGGTGACGGTCCTGCCCGAGACCGCCCCGACGCCGGTGGGCAACGCGTAGCTCCGCGGCCACGGGCTGGGGATCCGGGGGAGCTGCGGATCCGGCGAGCAGAAGATGAGCCGTGCCTTCTTCTGCGCCAGTGACGTCCGGGTCGGTCCGAGGATCCGCTCGAACAGCTTCAGCGTCGAGGTGTGGATCTCGGTGACCATTCCGGTGCCGACGATGACGGTGCCGGTGTGCACGGAGGGCGCGAGGCGGTGCAGTTGATCCTCCAGGAGCGCGATGCTCTTGGGCACCCGGATCAGCAGCACGTCGATCCGGTCCGGTGGCGTGTCCCTGGTCGACAGGAGCCGCACCACGTCCGCGTCGACCCCGTTGCGCTTCAGGTTCGCCCGGGTCCCCTCCTGGGCGAGGAACGAGTCGGTGATCTGCGCCGGGCGGTGCTCGGCAAGCGTGGTGGCCAGAGCGCCCCACCGGTCGCCCACCACGACCACGGTGCCGGAAAGGTCCGTCGGCTCGCCGTCGGCTCCATCGAGGTGCCGCAGGAGATACTCGTCGGCGGCGTCCCAGGCTCGAAGCGTGTCGCGGGGATCTTCTGGAAAGCGGGTGAGATCGAACTCACCTCTTGACGTCGTCAAACGATTCATTATCCCCTCAGGCTAGCCGAGTCCCGCGGCCCGCCGGGTCATCGAGGACGGCACGGCAGATCTTCGCGCCCGGAATCGGCGGTATGAGCCAGATGGGTCCCGGCCGTTCGGCGGAGGCCGGCGGAGCTGATCATCGCGATCGGGCAGCTCGGCGGGTAGGAGGACGAACCCGGGCCGATCGAGCGGGCGTTCATCGGCCGAATACCGATCGTGTGGATCTTGGCACGTCTGTTATCGTCGTTCGCGTGAAGCGCGCTGCTATGACGACGACGCCGGAGAGTGTCCCGGCGCGCTGACTGCTGACTTAGTCCGAAGCCCCGGGGCGAGTGCCCCGGGGCTTCGCCGTACGGTCACTCGCCCGATATCCGCGAGGAGACCACGATGCATGATCACCGCAAGCTCGGCCGCGAGCTGGGCCTGTTCGACACCGACCCGCTGATCGGCGCGGGACTGCCGTACTGGTTGCCCGACGGCGCGACCGTGCGGCACACCCTGGAGGAGTACATCCGCACCGCCGAGCGGCGGGCGGGCTACCGGCACGTTTACTCGCCCGTGCTGGGCAAGCGGGAACTGTGCGAGATCTCCGGGCACTGGTCCCACTACAGCGAGGACATGTTCCCTCCGATGGATCTCGGGGGAGAGCAGGTCGTCCTGCGGCCGAGCCTCTGTCCCCACCACGCGGTGATCTACCGCTCCCGGGCCCACAGCTACCGCGAGCTGCCCCTGCGGATGGCCGAGCTGGGAGGCATGTACCGCTCCGAGCTGTCGGGTGTGCTCGGCGGGCTGACCCGGGTCCGGGCGATCCAGCTCAACGACGCGCACATCTTCTGCACCCTGGACCAGGTGACCGACGAGGCGCGGGCGGCGCTGGAGCTGATCCGCCGGGCGTACGAGGCGCTCGGCATCACCCCGGCCCGCTACCGGCTCTCCCTGCCCGGCCCCGGCGGGAAGTACGTCGCCGCCCCCGAGATGTGGCGGCGGTCCACCGCCCTGCTGACCGACGTTCTCGACCGCTCCGGCCTGCCCTACGAGGCAGCCGAGGGAGAGGCCGCGTTCTACGGCCCCAAGATCGACGTCCAGGTCGTCGACAGCGCCGGCCGGGAGTCCACCCTGTCCACCGTCCAGGTCGACTTCCACCAGCCCGAGCAGTTCGATCTGCACTACATCGGCGCGGACGGCGCGAAACACCGGCCGGTCATGGTCCATCGAAGCATCATCGGCAGCGTGGAGAGGGCCGTCGCGCACCTCATCGAGCAGCACGGCGGCGCCTTCCCCGCCTGGCTCGCCCCCACCCAGCTGGTGATCCTCCCTATCTCCGACGCCGAGCTGCCGAACGCCGAGGGGTTCGCCCGGCGATGCGCCGACCTCGGGCTGCGGGCCGAGATCGCCGGGCCGGAACGCGGCAGTTTGGGCGCCCGCATCCGGGAGGCCCGCCTCGTGCCCTACCAGGCGGTGATCGGCGCCAAGGAGGCCGCCGACGACCACGTCGCCGTACGCCTGCGTGACGGACGCCGCCTCGACTCGCGGCCCGCCGCCGAGGTCCTGGCCCGCGTCGGCGCTCTCGTCGGCGCTCACCGCACCGATCTGTGGGACGCCGACAGCCACGTGTAGAGAGCGAGCGGCCGTCGGAGGTGAACATCCGGCCGCGAGCGCCGCCCGTTCCTGAACGCCGGACACATGCGACGGCTCCGGTCCGTGGCTGACGCGAATATGGGCCGGATCGGTGTCGATTGCGGGCGGTCCCGTTCGCCGTGGTTGGTGAGGGCGCCGCCACCGGCGCCCGACAGCACCCGCGAGCAAAGGAAACGACATGCGAAAACTGACGGTGACCACGTTCGTGTCCGTGGACGGCGTCATGCAGGCACCGGGCGGCGGCGAGGAGGACCGCGACGGCGGGTTCGAGCACGGCGGCTGGGCCGTACCGCACATCGACGAGCGGTTCATCCAGCTGATGGCCGCGCTGACCGGCAGGGCCGACGCGCTCCTGCTCGGGCGCAGGACCTACGACATCTTCGCCGCCACCTGGCCGCTGGCCGAGGCCGGCGACCCGATCGGGGCGAAGATGAACGGCGTGCGCAAGTAGAAGGAGACCCCCGAAGGCGTGGCCGACATCCCGCCCGAGGTCATGGAGGCCAACCTGCGCGCCGGGGAGAAGATCGCCGCGATGGGCGCGAGAGTCGTCCACGAGCAGGCGCTGCAGCCCAGCGCGGCCACGCGGACGATCTATAAGAACGGCCTGGTCACCGACGGCCCGTTCATCGAGAGCAAGGAGGTGATCGCGGGGTTCTTCGTGGTGGAGACCACGGACCTCGAAGCGGCGATCGCCATCGGCAAGCTGCTTCCGATCATGGATGGCGCCGTCGAGGTGCGGCCGCTGCTCGCGGAGTGACCTCCGTCCAGCAGGCGGTCGCCGACGCGCACCGTCGCGAGTGGGCCACGGTGCTCGCCGCGACGGTGCGCGTCACCCGCGACCTCGACCTGGCCGAGGAATGCGTCCAGGACGCGTACGCCGACGCGCTCGACGCCTGGACGCGCGGCGGCGTGCCGGCCAGGCCGGGCGCCTGGCTGACCACCGCGTCCCGGCACAACGCGCTGGATGCCCTGCGCAGGGCCAGAACCCTGCGGTCGAAGCTGCACCTGCTGGTGGAGCCGGCGGCAGCAGACTCCGATCTTCCCGCCGGCCCGATGGTTCACGACGACCGGCTGCGGCTGGTCTTCCTGTGCTGTCACCCGGCGCTGGACACCAAGGCTCAGGTCGCGCTCACGCTACGGCTGGTCTGCGGTGTGACGACCCCGGACATCGCGAAGGCGTTCCTGGTATCCGAGACGACCATGGCGGCCCGGATCACCCGGGCGAAGAAGACGATCGCGGCGGCGGGGATCCCCTTCCGAATGCCCGCCCCCGGCGAGCTTCCGGATCGGTTGGACGCGGCCCTCACCACGATCCACCTGCTCTTCACCACCGGCCACACCGCACCGGCGGGACCCGCGCTGACCAAGGACGACATCGCGACACGCGCGCTCGACCTGGCACGCCTGCTCCTCGACCTGATGCCGGACGAGCGAGAGGTCCGGGGACTGCTCGCGCTGCTCCTGGCCGGCCACGCCCGCCGGGCCACCCGTACCACCGCGGGCGGGCGCCTGCTGCCGCTGGAGGAACAGGACCGTTCGGCCTGGGACCGGGAGGCCATCGCCGAGGCGCACGACCCGGTCCTGGGAGCGCTCCGCGGCGGCGATCCCGGCCGATTCGCCGTGCAGGCCGCCATCGCGGCGCTGCACGCGACCGCACCGACATACGGCGACACGGACTGGGGCCAGATCGTGGTGCTCTACGACGAGCTGTTGAGAGTGTGGTCGTCGCCGGTGGTCGCGCTCAACCGGGCCGTGGCGGTCGCGATGGTCAGCGGGCCGGCGACCGCGCTGGCCGAGGTCGAGGCGCTCGAACAGGACCCGCGACTCGCCGGCTACCGCTACCTGCCGGCGATCAAGGCCGACCTGCTGCGCCGGCTGGGCCGGAGAGCCGACGCCGCCGTAGCCTGCGAACGGGCGATCACGCTGGCCGACAACGACGCCGAACGCGCCTTCCTCGCCGCCCGTCTCGCATCGGGACCGGAGCCCGGCGGGGCCGGCTGATCGGCCGTGCTCGTGGAAGCAGGGCGGATCATGAGGGTCCGGGGTCGAACCGGACCGCCCCATCTCACCCGCGGGACGCCGTGGAGAACTCGGCAGACCAACCGTTGAGGCCCGCTTTCCGCGTGGCGGACACTACACGGTGTGAATGCGATGAATACTCAACGTCATGCGCGTCGACTTCGATCCCGAGGCCATGAGTGGGGCGGCTTTCTTCAGGTTCATGACCTCGGTCGTCGTTCCGCGTCCGATCGCGTGGGTCTCCACCGTCACACCCGACGGAGCGGTGGAGAATCTCGCTCCGCACTCCTTTTTCAGCATCGCCAGCACCGATCCGCCGATCGTGCAGTTCACCTCGATCGGCCGCAAGGATTCCCTGCGCAATGTCGAGGACACCGGAGAGTTCGTCGTCAACTTCTCCTCCGAACCGCTGCTGCACCTGATCAACGCCACCGCCACCGATTTCCCTCGGAACGTCAGCGAGTTCGGCTTCGCGGGAATCGGCCGCGAGGCCAGCCGCCATGTGCGGCCGTCCCGGGTGGCCGCCTCTCCCGTTGTCCTGGAGTGCCGTTCACACACCACCCTGCGCATGGGCAACTCCACCCTGGTTTTCGGCAGGGTCTTCCTCGCGGCAGTGCACGAGGAGTACATCGTCAACGGCCGACCCGATGCCGAACGGCTGCGCCCGCTGACCAAACTCGGCAGGGACGAGTGGGGGACGCTGGGCGGGATCCTGCACCTGAACCGCATTCCCTACGAGGAGCCGCATGCCGAATGACTCATTGAGTCCAGGCCTTTTATCCCTTCACTCAGGACCCCTCGGCCGAGGTGAACGTGCGATACCACCCGGTCGCGACCAGGTGAAGACCTGAATCGACCGGTACGCCGCTGAGGGCGAGGCCGGTCTGGAGACCCGGTCGTCGCGTCCGCACACGATGCCGGCCCGCACCGGCGACGAGGTTGGGCGGAAGGTGCTCGCGGCCCGCGCCGAGCACCGGTGCGGTCAGGACGTGCCCGGCCCGGAGGCCGGGTACACCTGGTGTCCGGATGAGCCACCGATGCGGTTGGCGCCGGGTGAGCGGGTCAGCCGAGCTTGAGCAGTAGTTCGGCGAGCTCGACCGGCATGGTGATCATGCAGTCGTGGCCGGTCGCCAATTCCCACACCTGCGCTGGGCTGCCGTTGGGCTGTATCGCGGGGATGGGTCGCCGGACAATGCCTTCCGGCACGCCGACAACGCAGTGGATGTGCGTCCGTGAGATCGTGTTCACGGCCGGGTTGTCCAGCCGGACCGGTTGCTGGAGGCAGCGCGCCGACTGATCCGACAGCATCGTGCGCAGCCAGGCGATGTCCGCCGGGTCGGTGACCCCGAACAGACCCGAGGGCGGTGGCATCTCGGGCAGCGGCGGAACCCGCCAGTCGATGTCGGACTTCGCGGCGCGGTCGATCAGGAGCTGGGTTACGGGTTGGACATCGACCGCGCTTTCGCCGTCCTCCGGGACCATCGCGTCGAGGTAGACCAACCGTGCGATCCGATCCGGGATCTGATTGGCCGCAGACGAGATGACCAGCCCAGCGTAGCTGTGTCCCACGAGTACCACCTCGGTGAGGTCTTCCTCGATGATCAGACTGACGATGTCGTCGACGTGCGTGTCAAGCCCTACCTCGCGGCTGAGCAGATGTGCCTTGTCGCCGTGACCGGTCATCGACGGCGCGACCACCCGATGTCCGGCCGACGCCAGCAACGGGATCACCCGCTCCCAGCACTGTCCACTGTGCCAGGCACCGTGTACCAGCAGATATGTTGACATGGTTTCGCTCCTTGCTGTGCTTGTCCGCGTTGGGGGCGCGGAAGGATAAGGACCACCGGCCGAGTTGGCCGGCGTCCTCCTGGAAGGTGCCGGTGGGGCCGTCCGCGCCGAGGACAGCCATGCGGACGACGACCTTTGCGCTCTCCTCGACGGGTCGGCCGCCGCCGATACCGGCGGTGAGGTCGGTGGCGGTGCAGCCGGGCTCGATCGCGTTGAACTCGACCTCCGGCACGGCCTTCGCGCCCTGGACGGTGAGACATCGAGGTCGGCTCGGTGGGCCGCTGACCAGGCTGCCGCCCAAGCCCTGACAGAGCCAAGGCCCCCGCGATCCTGGGGGTGGCAGGACCAGGCACGCGCCCAGTTGCGCGAATTACAGTGAAGAGATGACCGACGGACCGAACCTGCTGGGCGATTACGTGCGCGCCCGCCGTGAGCTCGTCACCCCTGAACAGGTCGGTATCCCCGTTTGGGGGGTACGGCGCGTGCCGGGCCTGCGCCGGGAAGAGATCGCGATGCTCGCCGGCATCAGCGCCGACTACTACCTGCGCCTGGAACAGGGCCGTGACCGCAACCCCTCCGTGCAGGTCCTTGAGTCCCTCGCCCGCGTGCTGCAGCTCGACCACGACGCGACGGCGTACCTGCTACGCCTTGGCGCCGGCAAACCCCGACGGCACCGGCGCCGACCCCGGAAGGAGACCGTCCCTCCGGGCATCGCCAAGCTCGTCGCCACGCTCCCGCTACCCGCATACGTCGAGGGTCGTTACTTCGACGTCCTCGCCGTCAACGCCTTGGCGACCGCTCTGTCACCGCGCCTCACGGTGGGAGCCAACCGTCTGCGGGACGTGTTCCTCGACCCCGCTGAGCAGGCGCTCTACCCGGACTGGGAGAACGCCACCGAGGGCATGGTCGCCGGCTTCCGCGAGTCCGTAGGCACCGACACGGACGACCCCCGATTCATCGAGCTCGTCGGCGAGCTCTCCCTCGCCAGCCCCCGCTTCAGCCGGCTCTGGGCCCGCCACGACGTAGAGGCGTGCGAAGGCGCACCCAAGCACATCGACCACCCCCAGGTCGGTGGCCTACAGCTGAACCGGGAGAGGCTGGGCGTCGGCAGCACGGCAGGCCAGACGCTCGTCGTCTACCACCCGGACCCCGGCACTGACAACGCCGACAAACTGGCGCTCCTCGCCTCCGCCGTGCAGACACCGGCTGTGCCCGGTCAACGATGCGAGACGAGCCACTAGCTCGGGGTTTCGCCCTTGCCGGATGAGTGGTGGTTTCACGGTGCAGGGCGGCTGCGTGATCCTCGCCGTGACCGTCACGGCGGACTCGGCGCAGCTCGTGGGTCACACCGCGGCGGTGTTCCGGACGTGGCGGATCCGGCTCGCCGCCCTCCTCGAAGAGGGCGGACTAGATCATGAGGACGCGGTCGGCTTCTCGGCCACGCTCATCGCCGCCATCGAGGGAGCCGTGGTGTTCGCTCGCGCCGAGCGGAGCATGGACCCGTTCGACCTGATCTCCCGGCAGATGCTCGACCAGGTCGGGCGACTGAGGCGTGATCGGTGAACCATCTGATCGCGGCCACAGGCCTTCGGAGCCCGGGTCATACCCTGAGAGCATGACGCCTGTTCGAGGGGGAGACGTCGTGGACATCGATCTTCGCAAGCTGCGCTATTTCGTGGCCGTGGCAGAGGAACTGCATTTCGGACGCGCCGCCGAGCGGCTGCACATCACGCAGCCGGTGCTCTCCCGGCAGATCCGCGCCCTTGAGCATGAGATCCGTGCGCAGCTGTTCTCCCGGGACAGGCGGTCCACCGAGCTGACGTCCGCCGGGTGCCAGCTGCTGGAGGACGCCCGCCCGCTGCTGGCCTCCGCCGAGGCGCTGCACCGCCGCGTTGAGCGGGCGGCGCACGGGACGGCGACCTTCACCGTCGGCTTCATGCCCGGAATCACCGTGACCGCCGCGGTCCGGGCCTTCGCCGCCCGGCATCCCGAGCTGAGCGTCGAGGTGGTGCGGACGTCCTGGGACGATCAGACCGAGGTCGTGTACGACGGCCGGGTGGACATCGGCTACGTCAGGATGCCCGTCGACCAGCGCGGCCTGCGACTGCGCGCGCTGTTCAGCGAGCCGCGCGTCGCCGTTCTCTCCACCGATCACCGCTTGGCCGGCAAGCAGTCGATCGGCATCGCCGAGCTGGCCGCGGAGCGCATGCTCCAGGACCCCGACACCGTTCCCGAATGGCGCGATCTTCCCGAGCGATCGAGTGCGGAGCGCGCCCGGCCGCGGCCCGCCTTCCACACCGTCGAGGAGAAACTCGAACACGTCGCGGCGGCCCGCGGGGTCATCGTCCTGCCCCTGTCGGTCGCCACCTTCTACATCCGGGCCGACATCGCCCACGTCCCCATCGAGGACATCGGCCCCAACCAGGTCTGCCTCGCCTGGAGCGCCGACCGGCGCTCACCGCTCGTCCGCGAGTTCGCCGCCGTCGCCGCCGAACAGGTGTGACGCGCCCCGTTCCGCCCGAGGCGCGTGATGCCCATAGGGCATCACCGACGCAGAAAGAGGTCTTGGACGCCGCGGCGGTTCCGGAGGGAGGGTGGATCTACGGCGAAACCCTCGCCGACCAGCGGAAAGGACCAAAACGATGAAGGTCTTCATCACGGGCGGCTCTGGATACATCGGCCGCTCCACCATCCGGGCGCTGACCCGGAGGGGAGCCGAGGTGAGCGCCCTGGCGCGCGGCGAGCACGCCGCACGGACCGTGTCAGAACTCGGGGCGACCCCGGTACGGGGAGATCTGACGGACGTCGAGGTGCTGACCCGGGCGGCCGGGCAGGCCGACGGAGTGATCCACCTGGGCCAGGTCTACAGCGACGACACCGCCGAGGTCGACCGCGCCGCGGCCGACGCGCTGCAGGAGGGCGCCGGCGATCGGCCGTACGTGCACACGGGCGGGGTGTGGGTGTACGGCGACACCGATGGCGTCGCCGACGAAGACGCACCGTTGAGCCCGCCGCCGATCACCGCGTGGCGGCTGGAGAACGAGAAGCGCGTGCTCGCCCGGGCAGCCACCGGAGGGCGCCCCGTGGTGGTGATGCCGGGCCTGGTCTACGGCCGCTCCGGCGGGCTGACGCAGACGTTCTTCGTCGAGCCGGGGCGCGCCGCGGGCGCGGTTCCCTGCATCGGAGAGGGGACCAACCACTGGGCGCTGGTCCACGTTGACGACGTCGCCGAGCTGTACGCACTGGCGCTGAACGCCCCCGCCGGGGCCGTCTACGCCGGCGTCGGCGACCAGAACCTGCCGCTGGCGGACATCACCCGGGCACTCAGCCACGCGGCCGGCCACCCGGGAAGGATCCGGCACCTCACGCCGGAGCAGGCCCGCGAGCAGATGGGTCCGATCGCCGAGGCCTTCGCGCTCGACCAGCGCCTCACCGGCGCCCGCGCCCGGCAGCAGCTCGGCTGGGCGCCGACCCACCTCGACGCCCTGGCCGAACTCGCCCAGAGCTGAACAGAACCGGCTGATTGTGACCTGGCGCGTGTTGCCTTGACGCCGGTGACAAGGTTCTACCGTGTCTGCGATGAGCGATCGGCGCGTGAGGAGGCCCCGGCGTGGCCGCGGTGCCGGCCACGCCGGCCGGCGACCGAGCGGCCATCGCATCGGCCGACCGGAGGAATGACGATGAAGTTCGCTGTCAGCTACAACCCCGCCTTCTACGGCGTCGACCCCGACAGGATCATGACCTATGCCCGGCACGCCGAGGACTGCGGCTTCGAGTCGCTGTACCTGCCGGAGCACGTCGTGCTGTATCCCGGTGCCAGGTTCGGAGCCTTTGAGCTCTCGCCGTCGCTGCCCTACCTCGATCCGCTCGACTGCCTGAGCTTCGTCGCCGCGGCCACGGAGCGGATCCTGCTCGGGACGGGCGTGCTGCTCCTGCCGTACCACCATCCGGTGATCCTCGCCAAGCGCCTGGCGACCATCGACGTGCTGTCCAAGGGACGGATGCGGCTGCTGACCGTGGGGATCGGCACCCTGCCGGGAGAGGCCCGGGCGGTGGGGGTCGACTTCGGCACCCGCGGTCGTCGCACCGACGAGGCCATCGACGTGATGCGGCTGCTCTGGGCCGGCGGCGAAGACGGCGTCAGTTTCGCCGGGGAGTTCTTCGCCTTCGAGGACCTGTGCAGTTTTCCCAAGCCCCTCGGGGTCACCCACCTGCCGATCCACATCGGCGGATCGAGCCGGGCGGCCGCACGCCGAGCCGGGCTACGCGGCGACGGCTACTTTCCCGGCGGCGCGCTCGATCCGGACGAGCGCGCCGCCCAGATGGATCTCGCCCGGTCGGCCGCCGTCGAGGCCGGCCGCGACCCGGAAACGCTGGAGTACACGCGGTGGGGATCGATCGACATGACCGCCGAACAGGTCGGGGCGTTCGCCGCGCAGGGCGTGACCCGCCTCGTCGTGAGCCCCACCACCGCCGACCCGGACCGGCAACGCGATGAGCTGTCCGCGTTCGCCCAGCGATTCGCGCTCCCCGAGTCCGTTTCCCCGCCGCGGGCCGAAGCGCTCGAATCCTGATCGGACGGCACATCGCACCGGCGTTCAGTAGCGGGCGCCGACCACCCGAAGGTGTTTGACACTCTCGGCGCCCTGCTCGTGGCGGGAATCACCGTGGGTTTCGTCGCGAGGCCGACGACAAGGTGGTTACGGGGTCTCCGGGTGTGAGCGTTCGTCGAGAAGCTGGGCCAGCCATTCCTGGCTGGCGCGTGCCACGCGCGAGGGGACGCCGAGGCCGAGCACCGCGATGACCGGTGGGGCGGCGGTCACGGCTGCGCCACGGCGGCGGAGAGCGCCCGGAATGCCTCGATGACGCTCTGCAGGTGAGCGTGCATCGCCGCCTCGGCGGCCGAGGGGTCCTTCGCGACGACGGCCTCGACGATGGCCTCGTGCTGCGGAAGCGAGACCGACGGCCGGCCGGGGACCAGCGAGAGCGAGAACTGGTGCCTGACGGTCTGGTCACGGAGCTGGCGGAGCAGCCGCGCGGAGGTCTCGTGGGCCGCGATGTCGCGGATCGCCCCATGCAGTTGTTTGTTCAGATCGCTGTACCGGAGAAGCTCCGATCGGCTGACGGCGGCTCGCATGTCCCGGGTGATCTGTTTGAGCGCCGCCGCCTCGGCTTTTGTGACGCGCTCCGCCGCGCGCGCGGCCTCGAAGCCTTCGAGCATCCTGCGGACCTCGGTGATCTCGATCACTTCGGCGAAGGTGATCTCCCGCACGCGGGCGCCGCGGTTCGGCTGAAACTCGACGAGCCCGTGTGACGCGAGATCCTGCAGCGCGTTCCGGATCTCGAACCTCGAGGAGCCGAACCTCTCGCACAGTTCGGCCTCGATCAGCCGCTGCCGCGGAGCGTAGTCGCCGCGCAGGATCGCGCCGCGAATCGCCTCCTGGACCGCCGCTCTGTCGTCGCCGCTTGGCATCCTGGGACCTTTCCCTATGAGGGCGCGGAAGCGCCCGTTCACGCCGGAGCGAGAGACACACCTGCAGACCGGCAACTCTGTCAGCAATAATGTTAACAACCTGCCGGGGACCGGGTACGGCCCTCGCCATGCCGGCGGGAGACGCTCGCTTCGAGCGGTCGCCGGCTACCGGACCGGCGGGGTCCCGTGAGTGTGGAAGGAGCTGATCGTCTTCAACCCCCAGGCCTGCCCCTTGGCCCGCTCGGCCTCGCTCCAGGTGACCGTCTCCCAGTCGGGAGCGAAAATCAGCCGTGACATGGGGTTGCAGAGCTCGATCCGGTTGCCGCCGGGCTCGTACAGGTAGAGGAAGAACGTCTGCTGGATGGCGTGCTTGTGGGGGCCGGTCTCGATGAACACGCCGCGGTCCACCGCGATGTCCGCCGCGCGAAGGATGTCCTCGCGAGTGTCGGTGGCGAACGCGATGTGGTGCAGCCGCCCGGACGAGGAGGTCCAGTCATTGGTCCAAACGAGATCGTAGGACTTCTGAGCGAAGTGCACCCACTGGGCGGAGATCGTGCCGTCGTTGAGCATGATCTGCTCGGTGACCCGTCCTCCCAGACATTCGCAGGCGAAGCTGCCGTTGGCCTCGGCGTTCGCCGCGAGATAGTTGACGTGGTCGAGCCTGCGAACGCTGAACGCGCGGGCGGGATAGGCCTGCGCCTGGTTCTTCAGGGCCGGGCGGAGCTCGGCGGGCGGCCGGTACCGCTCGCTCTCCCAGTACAGCTCGTACTCGTGACCGTCCGGGTCGCGGAAGAGGTAGGTGGGTCCGATTCCGGGTTCGCCGTCGATCCATCCGACGCCCAGGCCCGCCTTCTCGACGGCCTCGACCCGCCGCGCCAGCGCTTCGGCGCTTGAGGCGCGCAGCCCCGTCCGCCGGATTCCCGAGGTGGTGGAGGCCGTGAGTTTCAGGCTGTGGTGTTCGTAGTCGTCCCAGGTGCGGAGATAGACCGAGTCGCCGCTCCTGCCGTTCTCGGTCAGGCCGAGGTAGTCGGTGAAGAAGCGGAGGCTCTCGTCGGGTTTCGGGGTCAGGAGCTCGACGTGACCCAGGTGCGCGATGTCATGCAGGAGAGGGGGCATTGTTTACTCCGGTGGGGTCGGATGACTCGCCGAGGGATACACGGTGCCGTCGAACAGTTTCCGTGCCGTTCTGATCACGCCGGCGCTCAGCACCGCCGGCGGGCTGCTCACCGTGTCGAGTTCGAGGTCGATGAGCAGGTGGCCCGTCGGGTGCTCGACGTCGATCACGCTCCCGGAGAGTTCCGCGAGCTCCGCGCCGACGCCGCCGGGGAGGAGGAGGGCGGAGGCCGCGCTGAGGGCCCCGAGAACTCCGATCGCGGTGTGCGGGTGCGACGGGATGAACGTCCGGGTGCAGATCGTCCCGCCATCCCGGGGAGGAGCGACCAGGGTCGTCTTCGGCACGGTCAGACCGGCGATGTCGCCCAGTCCCATGAGCCTGCCCGCGGCGAGGCGGAGCCTCTCGACGCGATCTCGGAGCGACGCGTCGGCGGCGAGATCCTCGTGGCTCTCGTAACCGGTGATCCCGAGGTCGGCGGCGCGGGCCACGACGACGGGCATGCCGTTGTCGACGCAGGTCACCTCGGTGCCGTCGATCACGTCGACGGCGCGCCCGGTGGGCAGGAGGCTGCCGGTGGCCGATCCGGCGGTGTCGGAGAACCGCAGGGTGATCGGGGACGCGGTGCCGGGCGCTCCCGCGATGTGGGTGTCGCCGCGGTAGCGGACGACTCCGGCGGGTGTGGCGAACGTGGCGGTCACGACGCTGCCGGAGTTCACCATGCGGACGCGCACGGCGGTGGTCTCCCGGCCGGCGGGCACCAGGCCCCGCTCGACCGCGAAGGGGCCGACCCCGGCGAGTACGTTGCCGCAGTTCTGCAGGTCCGTGACGGTGGCCTGCTCGACTCCCAGCTGCAGGAACAGGTAGTCGACGTCGGCCGTGTCGTCCTTCGACGGCGACACCACCGCCACCTTCGAGGCCAGTGAGTGCGCGCCGCCGATCCCGTCGATCTGCAGGGGGTGTCCGCTGCCCATGATGCGAAGGAGCAGGTCGTCGCGTTCGCGTGGATCACGCGGAAGGTCCCGTGCCAGGAAGTAGGCCGCCTTGGACGTGCCGCCGCGGAGCAGCGCGCACGGCACACCCGCCTCGTCCTCGGGGTCCCAAGTCTGGGCGCTAGCGCTCATGAGCGGCGCGCATGGCACGCCCGCCTCGTCCTCGGGGCCCCGAGCCTGGGCGCTAGCGCTCATGAGCGGCGCGATCCGCGTGGCTGACGTACTCGACGCCGAGGTCGGCCAGCGTCGCCCGGAGGCCGTAGCGGTCCAGGCCGAGATCGCCTCGCTGGAACGCGGCCCGCGAGGCCTCCTCCTTGGCGGCCCGGGCGCGCGCCGCGACCACGGTTTCGGGCACGAGGGCCCGCGGTACGACGACCACGCCGTCGTCATCGGCCAGGACGGCGTCGCCGGGCCGGACGATCTGCCCGCCGATGCCGATGGGGACGTTGACCGAGCCCGCGGTGGCCTTCACGGTGCCCTGCGCCGACACCGCCGAGGAGAAGACCGGAAACCGCATGGCGTGAAGCTCAGCGACATCGCGGACCCCGCCCGTCGTGACCAGGCCGCGCACGCCCCGGTGCCGTAGCGCGGTGGCGAACAGCTCCCCGAAGGAGCCGTCCGAGGAGGGGGAGGTCGTCGTCACGACCAGCAGATCGCCCGGCCGGCACTGCTCCACCGCCGCGTGGATCATCAGGTTGTCGCCGGGCCAGCACACGACGGTCACCGCCGTCCCGCCGACGCGGGAGCCGAGGTGGACCGGCCTGATGTGCGGTCCGAGGTATCCGGTGCGGCCCATGGCCTCGTGAACGGTCGCGACGCCGAACGCCGCGAGGGCGTCCACGTCGGGCAGTTCCGCCCGCGGGCAGTCGGTGACTATCACGTTCCTCACTTGAGCACCCCGGTCACCTGCGGGTAGAGGCGCATGTACGCCTCGGCCATCACCGAATGGGGGAGTCCGAGGTTCGGTCCGGCGTTGCGCCGGAGCTGGGTCCCTCGCCGTTTGGCGAGATCGGTGTAGTAGTCCCACATGTGCTCCTGAGCGCCGAGGCACTCCATCGCTCTGCGCTTGACCCCGAACACGTCGGTGATGTCGAGCAGGACCTGCGGCTTGAAGTCGCACTGCTCGGGCTGGTGGGGCTCGAAGAAGAACACCGGCGGAGCGCCCAGAGGGTCGCCGGGCGCGTCGTAGCCGATGGCCTGGGCCAGGACGCGGGCCTCCAGCGCCATCCGCGCGGCCGCGGGATGATCCCCGTTGTAGGGGTCGGCCGTCGGGTGGGTGAGCACGACCGTCGGTTGCGCCCTGCGATAGACCCGGACGATCCGGTCCACGAGCTCGGCGCTCTCGCGCAGGGGATAGTCGCCGGCGTCGAGAAACTCGATGTCGGCCCCGAGGACCTCCGCGGCTCTCGAAGCCTCCTCGCGACGGAGCGCCTTGATCTCGTCCAGCTTCTTGCCCGCCAGCCATGCCTTCGCGGACTCACCGCGCTCCCCGTAGCTGAGACAGAGCACGAGGGAACGCTCGCCGCGCGAGGCGGCCAGGGCGAGTGCGCCGCCGGCACGCCAGACGAAGTCGCCGGCGTGCGCGCTGACGACCAGCAGGCTCTCAGTCCCTTGATCATCGGGCGTGGTCATCTACGGCCTCCGAAAGTAGGCGGAAACAGCACCGCGAGCCTCGCGGAGCCGGGGGAGCGACGCCACCTCGCAGGAGATCGGGTACGGGGAACCGCACCTGGGGCTCGCCTGACGGAACCTAATTGATTGTCCGCAAGATTGTCAACGATTTACATGTCAGATTCAGATGGAATCGCCTCCCGTGAGCGTCGTTCCCGCGAAGGTGTGAGCCCGGGTGGGGCAGCAGGTTTCCGAGGATCGGGAGCATCGCAGAGCCCCCATCTGGTAAGGCTTCTGCTGCTCCTGGCCGCTACTGCGGGCTTCAGTGGAAGTCGTCCCGCGACCGAAGGGCCGCCGGATAAGGCTCATGGCGAGATTGTTAACAAAAATGAGAAGCTCTCGTGGGCTCCCAGCCGGTTCGGCACCGCGACCCCTCCGCTGAACCGCTGAGCGGGCTTGATGCCCACGGAACCGACGGTCATGTGACGGTCGAGCCGCCCCCGGCGATCACGATCGGCTGATCGCCGCTTCACCTGTACCGCTGCCGGATCCGGGCAGTGCGCGCGGTTGCCGATCTTCAAGGTGGGTGACGGTCTGCCGGCGCGAGTCCGAGGCCGCGTCGATCACCTCGTCCAGAACGTCGCGGGAACGGACCAGATCGGCCATCATCCGATCGATGCGCTCCCGTTCCTCGACGAGGTCGTTGACCAGCCGCGGCGTGGCGATCTCGGACGGACCGCCGTCCGCGTCCCGCATGCAGGGGAGCAGTTGCACGATCTTCTTGCTGTGCAGTCCCGCGGCGAAGAGCTCCTGGATGCGGATGACCCGGTCGACCGCGCCGTCGGAATAGTCGCGATGGCCGCCCAGGGTGCGCTCGGCCGTCAGCAGCCCCTGCTTCTCGTAGTAGCGCAGCGAACGCTCGCTCACTCCGGTGCGCTTGGCCAGCTCGCCGATCCGCATTACCCACCTCGCATGCCAAAGCAGGACTTGAATCTGACATTGATGATAACTCTTACCGTGCGGGCATGACGAGAACACAGATCTCCTCCCGCCTTTTCGAATCCACCCGCCTCGGCGCACTGCGTCTGCCCAACCGGCTGGTGATGGCGCCGATGAGCCGCAACCGCGCGGACGACGACGGCGTCCCGTCGCCGATCATGGCCACCTACTACGCGCAACGCGCCTCAGCGGGGCTGATCGTCGCCGAGGCCGCCACGCCGAACGCCGTGGGGCAGACCTACCCCAACATCCCCGCGATCTACAACCAGGCACACGTGGCCGGATGGCGGCAGGTCACCGATGCCGTACGCGCCGCGGGCGGCCGGATGTTCCTGCAACTGGAGCACGGCGGCCGGATCGGCCACCCCGACACCAGCGGGCTGATGCCGATCGCGCCCTCGCCGGTCCCGCTCCCGGACACGATCTTCACTCCGAACGGGCACCTCGCCTCCGTGGTCCCCCGTGAGATGACCCTCGACGAGATCGGCTCCACCGTGGCCGACTTCGCCTCCGCCGCCCGAAACGCCATCGAAGCGGGCTTCGCCGGAGTGGAGGTGCACGCCGCCAACGGCTACCTCATCCAGCAGTTCCTGGCGCAGGGCACCAACCACCGCACCGACGAATACGGCGGCTCCGTGGCCGGCCGCATCCGCTTCGCGCTCGAGGTGGTCCAGGCCGTCGGCGACGCCATCGGCCCCGAGCGGGTGGGCCTGCGCATCGCTCCCGGCGTCACCGTCAACGGCATCCGCGAGGGCGACACCGGCAGCATCTACCCGGCGCTCCTCGGCGCCCTGGCCGACAAGGGCCTGGCCTACCTGCACGTCGTCTTCGCCGACCCGGACCAGCCTCTCTTCCACGACATCCGCAGGATCTGGCCGGGCACGCTGATCGCCAACCCGGTCCTGCCGTGGCCGGGACCGCTCCCCGCCGACGGCGGCAGGCACGAGGGCGAGCGGCTGCTGGCCGCGGGAGCCGACCTGGTGGCGCTCGGCCGTGCGTTCCTGGCAAATCCCGACCTGGTCGAACGGCTGCGCGCCGGCGCACCGCTCAATCCGGTGCGAGACAGAGGTCTGATGTACATGGGTGGAGAGACCGGGTACACCGACTACCCGGTGCTGGCCGGAGGATGCGACCGGGCGCTCGAACCGGCCGCGTCCTGACCACCCGGGCCTGGAACGCCGCGTTCGACCGGGGCAACGCGGCGGTGGAGCCGTACTCCTGTGTCGTGGGCTCCGAACCGGATGGCTCAGGCGTCCGCGAGCCGGGTGTCGGCGGGGATGCCCAGCAGTGCCAGGCAGTTGCGCCACATCGCCTCGATCTGGCCGGGGTCGTTGAGCAGTTTCGCGAACAGCACCTGCCCTTCCAGCTGGGCCACGATGGATCGTGCGGTGGCGCGGGGGTCCACCGTGGCGGCGGTGTCGCCGCGCTCGCGTGCCTCGGCGACCACCTGCTCGATCAGGTCGATCTGCGCGTCGAAGATCTCCTGCAGCCGGTGCCGTATGTCTTCGGCCTGGTTGCTGAGCTCCAGGGCGAGGTTGCCGAACAGGCAGCCGACGACGGTGCCGTTGTCCTGCTGCCCGAGGCGCTGCACCGTCTCGGTCGCCTCGAACAGGTCCCGCAACCGGTGTAGCGGGGGACGGTCGCCGCCGAGCAGTTCGGTCCACTGCCGGCGCTGGGCGATCCAGTGCTCGTTGATGACGGTGAGCGCGAGGGCCTGCTTGGACTCGAAGAAGTGGTAGAAACTGCCCTTCGGCACGCCCGCCGCGGTGCAGATCTCCGCGACCCCCAGGGCGGTGTAACCGCGCCGTTCGATCAGTGTCTGCGCTGCGGTGAGGATCTTGTCTCGTGCGTCACTGGTGCGTCCCATGTTTGACAGTATACGACCAGTCGTCTAGCTTTTTAGTAGACCGGTCGTCTCGTTGATCGGCGGATCGAATCTCCTCACCTGAAAAGCCGGAAAAGGAAGTGGTAGCCATGGGTACCGATCGGGGACAGAAAGTCGCTGTGATCACCGGAGCATCGCAGGGCATCGGCGCGGGCCTGGTCGACGCGTTCCGCAAGCTCGGCTACGGGGTCGTCGCGACCTCGCGCTCGATCACGCCCTCCGCGGACGCGGACGTCGTGACCGTACAGGGCGACATCGCGGAGGCGGCCACGGCCGAACGCGTGGTCGCGGAGGCGCTGAGCCGCTTCGGCCGCATCGACACCCTGGTCAACAACGCCGGTGTCTTCGTCGCGAAGCCGTTCACGGACTACACCGACGACGACTACGCCACGGTGGTCGGCGTGAACCTCGCGGGGTTCTTCCACCTCACCCAGCGCGCGCTGCGCCCCATGCTCGACCAGGGGAGCGGTCACGTCGTCAACATCACGACCAGCTTCGTCGACCACCCCAACTCCAACGTGCCCTCCGTGCTCGCCTCGCTGACCAAGGGCGGCCTGGCCTCCGCCACGCGGTCGCTGGCCATCGAGTACGCGACGCGGGGCGTGCGGGTGAACGCCGTCTCGCCCGGTGTCATCAAGACCCCGATGCACCCCGTCGAGACCCACGAGACACTCGCGGGCCTGCACCCGGTCGGCCGGTTGGGCGAGATCGGCGACATCGTCGATGGAGTGATCTATCTCGAGTCGGCGCCTTTCGTGACCGGCGAGATCCTGCACGTCGACGGCGGCCAGAGCGCCGGCCACTGAACGCGCCCACCCCACCGACACCGGACAGGAGCGACCGATGCCATTCGTCACGATCCAGATCACCCGCGAGGGAACTGAGCCCGGCGCGGACTCCGCCACCGCCGAGCAGAAGGCCGCGCTCATTCACGGCGTGAGCAAACTGCTGCTCGACGTACTCGGCAAACCGATGGAGTCCACTTTTGTGGTCATCGACGAGGTCGAGCTTGAGAACTGGGGCCGGGGCGGCCTGCCCGTCGAGCAGTTCCGTGCCAGGCAGCGCTCACGCAACTCCGAATAAGAGGTCGCGCGGATAGGCGCGGTGGGGGCACCCCCGACGGCCAAGCAGGCACAGGTCTTGGCGTCGTCGGCGACTCCATCGTCAAGGCCGCCTATCCGCGCGGCCTTTCGACGATCCGGCCGTCCAGAATCGGCGATCCGGCGTTCACGGCCGTCCTGACCCTCTGTCACATCCGGCGTCGAGCCAGTTCAGAAAGCTGTTTCCCAACCGTTGACGTGTCCGTATCACGTATGTAACATTTGGCCAGCGCTGCGCAAAAATCTTGCAAATTAACATCGAATTTCTCGCTGTTCTCCGCAACTTCAGGGATGCATTGCGTCCGTGCATCTGCCCCTCCGCCGTGCAGGCGGAACACACCCCCCC
The DNA here is from genome assembly GCF_900188345.1 of Streptosporangium subroseum. GTDB lineage: Bacteria > Actinomycetota > Actinomycetes > Streptosporangiales > Streptosporangiaceae > Streptosporangium > Streptosporangium subroseum. Next base: position 160,372 of record NZ_FZOD01000017.1, read on the forward strand.
TCATCGCTCCACCTGTCGTTCCATACGAGAGATTGAGAACTGAATGAGAATGAAGCACGGACCGTTACGGCTGATCGCGACATTGTTCGCGGCCGGCGCACTCGTACTCGCGGGGTCGGTCGTACCGGCATCCGCAGCGGGCGGCCCCAACCTGGCGTCGGGTAAGACGGCCACGGTCAGTGGCGTCAGCGACGTCTACGGGGCCGGCAACCTCAACGACGGCAACGCCGGCACCTACTGGGAGAGCACGAACAACGCCTTCCCGCAGTGGGCCCAGATCGACCTCGGAGCCGCGACCAGCATCGACCAGGTCGTCTTGAAGTTGCCGCCGGCGACGGCGTGGGCGACCAGGACGCAGACCCTGTCGGTGCTGACCGGCACGACCAGCCCGCCTGCGACCACGACCGTCGCGTCCGCGGGGTATGCCTTCAACCCGGCGACCGGTAACACGGTGACGATCAACTTCACCGCGACCAGCGCCCGGTACGTGCGGATCAACGTCACCGGTAACACCGGCTGGCCGGCCGCCCAGATCTCCGAGTTCGAGGTCTACGGCGCGAGCGGCCCCGTGGACACCGTCGCCCCGTCCGCCCCGTCGAATCTGGCCTACACCCAGCCGGCGAGCGGTCAGATCCGGCTGACCTGGAGTGCCTCCACCGACAACGTCGGGGTGACCGGGTATGACGTCTACGCCAACGGCGCGCTGCGCGGCAGTGTGGGCGCCGGTGTGCTGACCTACACCGACACCCAGCCGGGTACCGCGACGGTGGCCTACTACGTGCGGGCCAAGGACGCCGCGGGCAACGTCTCGGGCAACAGCAACACGGTGACCCGTACCGGCACGCCGGGTGGTGACACCCAGAACCCGTCCGCTCCGTCGAACCTGGCCTACACCCAGCCGGCGAGCGGTCAGATCCGGCTGGCCTGGGGCGCTTCCACCGACAACGTCGGGGTGACCGGGTATGACGTCTACGCCAACAACGCATTGCGTGGCAGTGTGGGCGCGGGGGTGCTGACCTACACCGACACCCAGCCGGACAGTGCGACG
>NZ_FZOD01000013.1 GCF_900188345.1 Streptosporangium subroseum
GTCGCTGTCCTTAAGACGGATGTCTCCGAGCTCAAGACGGACGTCGCTGTCCTTAAGACGGATGTGTCCGAGCTGAAGACGGACGTCTCCGTCCTCAAGGAGGATGTCTCCGGCCTCAAGCACGATGTCGGCGAGCTCAAGGAGAACTTCGGGGTCATGGACGGGAAGCTCGACCGGGTCATTCAGTGGCTGGGGATGCCGCCGAGCTGAGGGCGTCGGTCAGGCTGAGCGGACCACCGGGGTGCCGGTGAGCAGGATTCCGGCGGAGTCGAGCTCGGCCAGGGCGGCCTTGGTGGTCGAAGCGGCCACTCCGGCGGTCAGATCCAGCAGCACCTGTACGGCCAGGCCGTTCCTGGCCGCGTCCAGGGCGGTGGCCCGCACGCAGTGATCGGTGGCGATGCCGACGACGTCCACCGTGTCCACCTGGCGTTCGGAGAGCCAGTCGGCGAGGTTTGAGCCGTCGGAGGAGGCGCCCTCGAAGCCGCTGTAGGCGGCGGCGTGGGCGCCCTTGCTGAACACCTCCTCGACACGTGCCGTGTCGAGGGCCGGGTGAAAGTCCGCACCCGAAGTGCCGGCCACGCAGTGGGTGGGCCAGGTGTTCACGTAGTCCGGTTCGGCGGAGAAGTGGCCGCCGGGATCCACGTGGAAATCCCGGGTGGCCACGACGTGGTCGTAATGATGTGAGGCGGCGTGCAGGGAGATGGCGGCGGCCACCTCGCTGCCGCCGCCCACCGCCAGGCTGCCGCCCTCGCAGAAGTCGTTCTGGACATCGGTGATGATCAATGCGGTGGCCACGGGCCCTAGTCAAACATGGTCGGGATCGCGGCGTAACCCCGGGACAGCTGATGGGCGGGGGCCGGGAGTTCGGCGACCGCGTCGCGGTGTCGCCCGCGGATCCTCTCCAGGGTCTCCCGGCCGACGACCTCGCCGTCCTTGACCAGCTGGACCTGGAGCGGGCGGGCATCCGCGGGCCGGTCGCCTGCGACGGTGACCAGCTCGGCGATCGCCGTTCCCGTGGCGTCGAGCTTGCGGAAGGCGTCCTTGCGACCACCCCTGCTGGGTTTGCCCACCGACCTCTTGGCGACCGGCCGCATGATTCCGTCGGCGTCCTCGCGGGCGACGAGCTTGTAGACCAGCGCGGCCGTGGGCGAGCCGGAGCCGGTGACGAGCGAGGTGCCGACGCCGTAGACGTCCACGGGGGCGGAGGCCAGTGCCGCGATGGCGTACTCGTCCAGGTCGCTGGTGACGATGATCCGGGTCTTGTGCGCCCCCAGCGCGTCGAGCTGCTCGCGGACCTCGTGGGCGACCTGGGCCAGGTCGCCGGAGTCGAGGCGGACGGCGCCCAGGCTGGGACCGGCCAGCTCCACCGCGGTCCGTACGGCCTGCGCCACGTCGTAGGTGTCCACGAGCAGCGTGGTGCCGGTGCCGAGCGAGTTGATCTGGGCCTGGAAGGCCTGTTCCTCGGAGTCGTGCAGGAGCGTGAAGGCGTGGGCCGCGGTCCCGGCGGTCGGCACGCCGTACGCGTGCCCGGCCATGAGGTTGGAGGTGGCGGAGAACCCGGCCAGGTAGGCGGCCCGGGCGGCGGCCACGGCCGACATCTCGTGGGTGCGCCGCGAGCCCATCTCGATGAGCGGCCTGGATCCGGCGGCGTGGATCATCCGGGAGGCCGCGGTGGCGATCGCGCAGTCATGGTTGAGGACCGACAGGATCACCGTTTCAAGGAGCACGGCCTCGGCGAACGTGCCCTCCACGGTCATGATCGGGGAACCGGGGAAGTAACACTCCCCCTCGGCATAGCCGTACAGGTGTCCGGAGAACCGGTAGCCGGCGAGAAACTCCAGGGTGCGGGAGTCGACCACCTGGTTGTCCCGGAGGAAGGCGAGATCCTCGTCTTCGAAGCGGAAACGCTCCAGCGCCTCAAGCACGCGGCCGGTCCCCGCGACCACCCCGTATCGCCGTCCTCCGGGCAGTTGCCGCGCGAAGACCTCGAACACCGCACGCCGCGATGCGGCCCCGCTGCGCAATGAGGCCTCCAGCATCGTCAGCTCATAGTGATCAGTAAGCAACGCACTGCTCATGGCCATCGTCATGAGTCGAAGACTAAGGCCGGGGTAGGGCAGACTGGTGAATGTGGGTAGCACCGCTCCAACGGAGGTCGAGCGTCCGTCAATCGACGTACGGCCCGATCTGCCATGGTTGACCATCGTCTGGAATGACCCGGTCAACCTGATGTCCTATGTGACTTATGTCTTTCAGTCCGTCTTCGGTTACTCGAAGGAGAAGGCGGAGAAGCTGATGCTGGACGTGCATCACAAGGGCCGGGCCGTTGTGTCCAGCGGCACCCGCGAGGAGATGGAGCGCGACGTGCAGATCATGCACTCCTACGGCCTGTGGGCGACCGTTCAGCGGGACTCATGAGCGGTCGGACCAGGTGTGGCTCGTCGCGCGACGGGCGGCGTTCGAGCCTCCCGAGAGGCCGGCGAAGAGTGGTGGGTGAGAAGTGAGCTCGGGGTTCATGCCTGGACGCAGGGGCGGTGTGATCACGGTCTTCGACGCGGCCGAGGTCTCGATCCTGCGCTCGCTGGTCTCCCAGATCCTCGGCCTGATCGAGCCGGGGGAGACCGGGGACGATCCCCTGGAGCGGGCGCTCGGCATCGGCTCGTCCGAGCAGTCCACCGATCCGGTGCTGGCCCGGCTGTTCCCCTCGGCCTACGAGGATCATGAGCAGTCCGCGGAGTTCCGCCGTTACACCGAGGCGACCCTGCGCGACGGCAAGCGGGCCGACGCCCAGACCATGCTCGACAGCGCCGAGCCCGGCCGGGTGGAGCTCACCCAGGAGCAGGCACAGGCGTGGATGCGTGCGTTGAACGACGTACGGCTGGCGCTGGGCACCCGGCTGGAGGTGACCGAGGAGGTCCATGACGAGATCGCCGAGATGCCGGAGGACGACCCCCGCTACCCGGCGTATGTCACTTACGACTGGTTGACCTACCTCCAGGACACCCTGGTCCGTGCCCTTTGGTAACTTCCAGACATGCTCACCATCTCTCGGGAACTGGTTGACAAGATCATCGCGCATGCCCGGGCCGACCACCCGGACGAGGCCTGTGGCGTGGTCGCCGGGCCGATCGGCTCGGACTCCCCCGAGCGGTTCGTCGCGATGGAGAACGCCGAGCGGTCGCCCACGTTCTACCGCTTCGACTCGCTGGAACAGCTCCGCGTCTGGCGGGAGATGGACGACCTCGACGAGGAGCCGGTGATCATCTATCACTCGCACACCGCGACCGAGGCCTACCCCTCCCGCACCGACATCAGCTACGCCTCCGAGCCGAACGCCCATTACGTGCTGGTCTCCACCCGCGAGGAGCTGGGGGAGAAGGCGGAGTTCCGCTCGTACCGGATCGTCGACGGGGTCGTGAACGAGGAAGAGGTCACGATCACTTTGGGGTGATCGGCGGCCCGCTGACCGATACGGCCGTGCGGGGATGGGTAAACTGGCAAGCATGTTGACCGCTGACCCGAGCCCGGAGGACGTCGTGCTCTCGCGTCCCGGTGCGTGGGCGCGGCAAGCGGATGTCGCGCCGGTACAGAACTTCCTGTTCGCGCACACCCCGTCCGTCGTCGTCTACGACTGTCGCTGACCCGGTTTTCCGGAATCCTCCCGTGCCCGCCGGTGTTCTGAATCCGGTGGGCGGCACTCCCATGACGACTGACGACACAAGGAGATTGACCCGCGATGGCCATCGAGATCCGCATTCCGACCATCCTGCGCACCTACACCGACGGAGCCAAGGCCGTGGACGCCAAGGGCGCCACGCTGCAGGAGCTGATCGACGATCTGGAGGCCGGGCACCCCGGGCTGAAGGACCGTCTGATCGACAAGGGCGCGCTGCGCCGCTTCGTGAACGTGTACCTGAACGACGAGGACGTCCGCTTTCTGGGCGGGCTGGAGACCCCGGTCGCGGACGGCGACACGGTCACCGTCCTGCCCGCCGTGGCCGGTGGCGCCCGCTAGTCGCACAGCGCCGCCTGCCCCACCGGGCCGGCGGCGCCCGCTGATGTTCCCTGTTCGTTGGCACGATGCGGAAGCCGTACATCATGCGCTTTGACTCACTGATCGACTCGGTCGGCCGCACGCCCCTGGTCGGGCTGCCCCGGCTGTCCCCCTCGCAGGACGTGCGGATCTGGGCCAAGCTCGAAGACCGCAACCCGACAGGTTCGATCAAGGACCGCCCGGCGCTGTGGATGATCGAGCAGGCCGAGAAGGACGGGCTCCTCCAGCCGGGCTGCACCATCCTCGAACCCACGAGCGGCAACACCGGAATCTCGCTGGCGATGTCCGCCCGGCTCAAGGGCTACAAGCTGATCTGCGTGATGCCCGAGAACACCTCAGAGGAGCGCCGTCAGCTTCTGCGAATGTGGGGGGCGAAGATCATTTCCTCTCCCGCGGCGGGCGGCTCCAACGAGGCGGTCAGGGTCGCCAAGGGTCTGGCCGCGGAGAACCCGGACTGGGTGATGCTCTATCAGTACGGCAACCCGGCCAACTGGCGTTCCCACTACGAGTCGACGGGCCCGGAGATCCTTGAGGACCTCCCGTCCGTGACCCACTTCGTGGCCGGTCTGGGCACCACGGGCACGCTGATGGGCGTCGGCCGGTTCCTGCGCGAGCGCGTCCCCGACGTGAAGATCGTCGCCGCTGAGCCGCGTTACGGCGAGCTGGTGTACGGCCTGCGCAACGTCGACGAGGGCTTCATCCCCGAGCTCTACGATCCCGATGTCCTGACCACGCGCTTCTCCGTCTCCTCCGCCGACGCGCTCCGGCGCACAAGAGAGCTGCTGAGCACCGAGGGCATCTTCGCCGGTGTCTCCACCGGCGCGGCCCTGCACGCCGCCCTCGGCATGGCGAGCAAGGCCGTTCAGGCGGGGGAGCGGGCCGACATCGCGTTCGTGGTGGCGGACGGCGGGTGGAAATACCTGTCCACCGGCGCCTACGAGGGGACGCTGGACGAGGCCGAGGAGCGACTCGAAGGCCAGCTCTGGGCGTGACCGGCCCCGCCGTGAACGAATCCCGGGATGGATCCGGCTCTGGTGTGAACAGGCCCTGAGACGACGGGGTCGAGAGCGAACGGGCTCCGAGACGAACGGGTTCCCGGCGTGAACAGGCCCTGAGATGACGAGCTTCTGATGTGGACGGGCTCCGAGACGAACGGGCTCCGAGACGAACGGGCTTCTGATGTGAACGGGCCCTGAGATGACAGGGCCGACGACAAGGGCGGGCGTCCCCGATGGGGGCGCCCGCCCTTGTCGTCTCCGGTCAGCTGAGATCGCCGATCACCGGCTGGAGCCGCTTAGTTGAACAGGACCCTCAGGGCGAACGAGGAGTCGCCGCCGGACTGGGTGCCGCTCATGCCCACGGCGCGTAGGGTCTGGAGGTTGGCCTTGTCGTCGCCCTGCAGGCCCTGGAGGTAAAGCTTCTCGACCTTGTCCAGATCGACGTAGACGGCGAAGGTCGCCTCGCCGGCATTGGGAATCGCGATCTTGAAGCTCTCGCTGTCGCCCAGCGCGCCGTCCTTGGCGAGCTCGGCGGCGTAGTCCTGCGCGCTGGCCAGGACGTAGGTGCCGTCACCGGGGACCTTGGCGAGCTGCGGGACAGCGGTCCCGGAGTCGGCCAGGAACTTCTCGATCTTGCCGACGACCTCCTGCGCCTTGGCCGGGTCGGTGACGATCCGGGCGCCGAACCTGGGCTGGTCGCCGTCGAGGCCGGTTCCGTCCAGGGCCAGGGTGAGGTTCTTGCCGAGCAGCGTCGCCAGGTCGTCGGGGAGCGCCAGCCCGTACTTCTGCTGGGCCTGGTCGGCGAACTGCTTGAAGGACACGCCGCCGGTCTTTTCGGCCGACTTCATGATCTCCGCCCACTGCTTGCCGATCACGTCGCCGAGGCCGGAGATCGAGATCGCACCGGCGGTGGAGGCCGGAAGCGCGCTGATCCGGGAGGGCTCGGGAGCGCCCATGTCCAGGCCCTGCGCGCCCCGGCTGATGCCGGCCAGCTCGACGTAGTCGCCGTCGAAGCGGAGTGCGCCCGCCACGCGAAGGTTCTTGATCTGGGCGAGGGCGGTGTCGTCCGCGGCGGCCAGCTCGGGCGCGAGCGCCGCGACCTTGCCCGCGTCCACCCAGAAGGAGAGCACGCCGGTCTCGCCGAGGGCGCTCAGGTCGTCGGAGAAGTTGGCGTTCTCCGCCAGCGGCGGGGCACTCACGGCCCGGTCGGCCTCCGCCTGGGTGGGAGCGAGCAGCGCGTAGTCCTCGCGGAAGGCGATGCCGTACTTCTCCTCGCCCATCAGCTTGGCGATCCCCGTCTTGGCCGCGGCCTCGTCGCTGACCTGAACGGCCACCACGACGCCGGGCGTGGGGTTGCCCTTGGGGGGAGCGAGCACGGCCAGGCCGATGCGGTCGCCGAGCCAGGGCTGGACGTCGGCGGCGTAGTCGATCTTGCCGAGGTCCTGGTTGTCCTTCTTGATCAGGTCGAAGATGGCCGCGCGCGGGTCGTCGCCGCTGAAGGAGTCCTTGGTGACGGTGAACTTCCGCGCGATGCCGAACAGCGCCAGCTTCTGGTTCGCCGCCGGGTCGAGGTCGAGACGCACGTACCCCATGGCATCGCCGGGCAGGACGTCATGCGGCTGCGTGCCGCCGCCACTGAGCAGGTTGACCGCGAAGACGCCGCCACCGCCCACGAGGACCACGATCAGCGCGGCGATCGCCGCGAGCAGCCAGCCCTTGCCACCCTTGCGGGTGGGCGGTGCGGGTGGCTGTCCGGTGCTCAGGTAGTCGGGGCCCTGCTGTTGCCAGCCGGGCTGCTGTCCGTAGGCGGGCTGCCCATAGGCCGGCTGCCCGTAGCCGGGCTGCTGTCCACCGGCCTGCTGGCCGTAAGCCTGCTGTCCGTAGGCCGGCTGCTGGTAGCCGGGCTGCTGGTGGCCTTGCTGGGTGTAGCCGGGCTGGGTCTGCTGGTAGCCCCCCGGGGTCTGCTGGGTGTAGCCGGGCTGGGCCTGGCCCCCCGCGTTCCGCTGCGGATAGCCAGGCTGCTGCGGGTAGCCGGGCTGGGGGTATCCAGGCTGGGCCGGCTGCGGGTAGCCGCCCTGCTGGGGATGGTTCTGGGCGTACGGCTGATCGTTCTGCTGCCCACCCTCGTTCCTGCGGTAGGCGATCGTCCTGTCGGATTGCTCATCCGGCGTAGGCGACTGGTCGGGGGGGTTATTGGCAGGCATGCTCACTCACAATGTGGGTTTCTCGGATATAGAGAAGTAAGTTAGTGCACATTGCTAGCAATCGGCTTGCATTGAACTAACTGCGTGATTGCTTCGTCTAAGCCGAATCAGGCCCTTCCAGGGCCTGGACCAGCTTCATCGGCACGATCCCGTCGTTTTCGACGGTGGCCATGGCGTCTCGGAAGACCAAATCCCCGCCGTTACAGAACGTCATAGAAGAGCCGGAACATTGTTATGAACAATCGGCTCGCCCGGTCGCCCGAGTTGCGGATGGACCCCGGCATCATCGGGATCCGCCGCCCCCGGCCCCTGGAAATCCCCCCCGAGGGCCCTCCACGACCCTCCTCGCGAACCTCTCCGAGGCCTGCGGAAAGCGGCTCCGAGAACCTTCCGGCACCTCTCTGAAAATGGTTACCGGTCTTTTGGCGAAAGCGTGTTCTCCCTGTTGGCGGCACGTGTGGGAGGCCGGGGAGGCGGGGTTCACGCGGAATGGGTAGGGTGAGCCCTCTAGAACAAGGTTCGGGAGCGTGGATGACGAAGTTCGACGAGGCGACACGGGCCGTCCGGGTGGACGAGAACACCTACGACGTGTCGCTGGACCCCGGATACTCGATCGGTGGTCCGCTCAACGGTGGTTACCTGATGGCCGTGATCCTGCGCGCCGTCGTGGACGCCTCCTCTCACGAGCACCCGGTGACCACCAGCGCGCAGTTCCTGCGCGCGCCCAAGCCCGGTCCCGCCCGGGTGCGGTTGGAACAGATCAAGGCCGGTCGCACCGCCACGATGACCCGCGCCACCCTGATCCAGGACGACAGGTCTTTCATTGAGACCCTCGTCACAACGGCGACCCTCGCCGACGTCGTCCCCGACTGGACGGACGGTCCCTCGGCGGTCATGCCGCCTCTGGAGCAGTGCGTCAGGCTGCCCGATCCCAAGCCCGAGTCGAACATGACGCTCAACGCGCAGATGGAGATGGCGTTCGACCCGCCCACCATCGGCTGGCTTGACGGAAGGCCCACCGGGCGCCCCGAGGGTCGCGCCTACTTCCGGATGGCCGAGCCGCAGGATCCCGACCCGTACGTGCTGGCCCTGGCCGTGGACGCGCTTCCTCCGGTGGTCTTCTCCGCCGGAGAGCGCGGCTGGGCGCCCACGGTCGACCTCACCTGGCACCTGCGCGCCCTACCCGCTCCGGGCTGGCTCACCCTGCTCGGCAGCGGCCGCATGATCAGCGACGGCTGGTTCGACGAGGACGTGGAGGTCCGTGACTCCACCGGTCGCCTGGTCGCCCAGTCCCGTCAACTGGCCCGGGTCGGGCGCGGCTGAGTCGGCGACGGCCGGAACCGGCGTGATCGGTCCGGGCGCGGCCCCGCCCGCCGGGGCCGCGCGCCGGCCTTCGGGCCGGGCACGGTGAAACGGCTGCCGCCGAGCTGAGAATCGTCGATGTGAGGATTCTTACCGTGATCTATCGGCCCAGGTCGCCTAACCTTGGGAACCGTGTCGCAAGCGAGTATTGGAATATTTGACAGTGGTGTGGGCGGCCTCACGGTGGCCAGGGCGATCATCGATCAGTTACCCAACGAATCGATCTTCTACGTGGCCGACACCGCGCGGCAGCCGTACGGCCCCAAGACCATCGCGCAGGTCCGTTCCTACGCGCTGGAAGTGATGGATCACCTCGTCGAGCACGACGTCAAGATGCTGGTGATCGCGTGCAACAGCGCCAGCGCGGCAGTGCTGCGGGACGCGCGCGAACGCTATGACGTGCCGGTCGTCGAAGTGATCCAACCGGCGACGCGCCGTGCCGTACGGGCCACCCGCAACGGCAGGGTCGGAGTGATCGGGACCCGGGCCACGATCGAGTCGATGGCATATCACGACGCGTTCGCCGCGGCACCCGACGTCCGGCTGACCGGAGTGGCGGCTCCCCGGCTGGTGGAGTTCGTGGAACGGGGAGAGACGATGAGCGACGAGCTCATCGAGGTCATCCGCGATTACATGAAGCCGATTCTGGACGACGGATGCGACACGTTGATTCTGGGATGTACGCACTACCCACTGCTCACCGGGCCGATCTCCTACGTCGTGGGAAACGGGGTCACCCTCGTGTCCAGCGCCGACGAGACGGCCAAGGACGTCTACCGGATCCTGCACGACCGGGGCATGGCCGCCGTAGGGGGCGAGCCTGAGCACCGTTTCCGTGCCACCGGTGACGCGAGCGTCTTCGCCCAACTCGGACGCAGGTTCCTCGGGCCTGAGATCGAAGCGGTCGAAGTCGCAGTAGTGGGGGATGTTTCCACCAATGGACTGGATGGCTCTCGTGAGGACGCTCCGGCGATCTGAACCGAGGACCGGAGGGGCACAGCGGATGAGCGGCGTGAGAAGGCGCCGGTCACCGGTGCCCGAACCGTGACGCGTAGCGTCGCAATGGGAGAGTAGGAGGCCGCCTTGAAATTGACAATCATCGGGTGCTCGGGAAGTTTCCCCGGCCCGAACAGCCCTTCCTCCTGCTATCTGCTGGAGGCCGAGGGGTTCCGCATGCTGCTGGACTTCGGCAACGGCGCGCTCGGCGCGCTGCAGAGGCACATCGGTCTCTACGACGTGGACGCGATCTGCCTGTCCCACCTGCATGCCGACCACTGCCTCGACATGTGTCCCTACCACGTGGTGCGCACCTACTCCCCGCAGGGCCCGCTGCCCCGGGTGCCGGTCTACGCTCCCGCCGACGCGCCGCAACGGCTGTCGTCCGCCTACGCCATGCCCGACGAACCACGGCTGGAGACCGCCTTCGACTTCATCGGGCTGACGCCCGGGGTGTTCGAGGTGGGTCCGTTCGAGGTGACGGCCGCGCTGGTGAACCACCCGGTGGAGACCTACGGGTTCAGGGTCTCGTACGGCGGGCGCTCGGTGGCCTACTCGGGTGACACCGGTGAGTCCGCCGAGCTGGTCAAGCTCGCCGCGGGGGCCGACGTGCTCCTGTGCGAGGCCTCGTTCCTGGACAAGCCGGGCCTTCCCCATGATCTCCATCTGAACGGCCGGCAGGCCGCCGAGCACGCGGCGAGGGCGGACGTGGGAACCCTGGTGCTGACCCACCTCGTGCCCTGGAACGACTGCGGTCAAATCCTGGAGGACGCCTCCCGGGGCGGGTTCGGGGGACGGACGGAGCTCGCACGGAGTGGGGTCACGTATGACCTAGGGTGAGTTTCATGGCTCGCGCAGATGGACGTTCTCCCGATCAACTCCGCCCCGTCACCATCACCCGTGGCTGGCTCGCTCACGCCGAAGGGTCGGTGCTCGTCGAGTTCGGCGGCACCAAGGTGCTCTGCGCCGCCTCCGTGCAGGACAGCGTGCCACGCTGGCGCCGGGGCAGCGGCCAGGGCTGGGTCACGGCCGAGTACGCCATGCTGCCGCGGGCCACGAACACCCGTAACGACCGCGAGTCGGTGCGCGGCAAGATCGGCGGCCGGACGCACGAGATCTCCCGCCTGATCGGCCGTTCCCTGCGGGCCTGCGTCGACTACAAGACCCTGGGCGAAAACTCGATCGTCATCGACTGCGACGTGCTCCAGGCGGACGGCGGCACCCGTACCGCCGCGATCACCGGAGCCTACGTGGCGCTGGCCGACGCGGTGAGCTGGATGCGCGAGCGGAAGATGTGCAGCGGCGACCCGCTGATCGACTCGATCGCCGCCGTGTCGGTAGGCGTCGTCGGATCCACGCCGCTGCTGGACCTCTGCTACACCGAGGACGTCGCGGCCGAGACCGACATGAACGTCGTGATGACGGGATCGGGCGAGTTCGTCGAGGTTCAGGGCACGGCCGAGGGCAAGCCGTTCAACCGCGCCGCGCTGGACGAGCTGCTCGACCTCGGCATCGCCGGGTGCGCGGAGCTCACCCGCCTGCAGCGGGAGACGCTGGCGTGAGCGCGCGAGTGGTCCTGGCCACCCGTAACGCAGGAAAGATCGTCGAGCTCCGCCGGATTCTGGCCGACGCCTCGGTGCCCATCGAGATCGTCGGCCTTGAGGAGTTCCCCGAGATCGGCGACGTCGCCGAGACCGGCCTGACGTTCGCCGAGAACGCCCTGCTCAAGGCCCACGCGGTCGCCAAGCAGTCCGGTCTTCCCGCGATCGCCGACGACTCCGGCCTGTGCGTGGACGCGCTGAACGGCATGCCGGGCATCTTCTCCGCTCGCTGGTCCGGCAGGCACGGTGACGACAAGGCGAATCTGAACCTGCTGCTGGCGCAGGTGTCGGACGTGCCGCGCGAGCGCCTCGGCGCCCACTTCGCGTGCGCCGCCGCGCTGGCCCTGCCTTCGGGGGAGGAGCGGGTGGCCGAGGGTGCGCTGTACGGCGTGATCATCGACGCGCCGCGCGGGAGCAACGGCTTCGGCTACGACCCGATCTTCGTGCCCGAGGGGGAGAGCCGGACGACCGCCGAGCTGTCGGCGCAGGAGAAGGACGCCATCAGCCATCGGGGCCGCGCCTTCCGCGCCCTGGTCCCGATCCTCGTGGAAGCGGTCGGATAGCCGGTCCCCTCGGGAGCCCGGCGGCACGGGAGTCGGCGAGGACCGAGATCGATCGACGCTGCGGAGGGCGCCGGGTCCCCGGGCTCCTCTCAGGGCCGGGCGGCACGAGCGTCGGCGAACATCAAGATCGATCGACGCTGCGGAGGGTCGGGAGGCCCGATGGCGGCGGGTCCGGGCCAGGCTGTAATCGGCGCGTAAGATCTTACGGTCCCCAGGGGGCGTAGCGTCAGAGCATGAAGAGCAACAGGCGCACGCCCCTGTGGGCAGCGGCGCTGATCGGCCTGGTATCCGGTGCTGTGGCGGTCGGGGTCTCCCTGCTGGTCGCGGGCGTGGTGAAAGCCTCGGCCTTCCCCGTCATCGCGGTCGGCAACGCCGCCGTCGACCTCACCCCGGCCGGGCTCAAGGACTGGGCGATCCGCGCCTTCGGGGAGAACGACAAGAACATCCTGCTGCTCGGCATCTTCGTGGTCGTCGCGGCGCTCGCCGCCGGTCTTGGCATCCTCGCCCTCCGCGAGATCCGGTACGGCCTGGCGGGCCTGGCCGCGTTCGGTGTCATCGGGATCATCGCCGTCCTGACCCGCCCCGGCGCGGGCGTCGTGGACGTCGTCCCCACACTGGCCGGCGTCGGCGCCGCCATGTTCGCGCTCCACCGCCTCACCAACCGCGCCTTCGTCCCTACCCCGTCCGCTTCCCGCTCGTCCGTCTCCAGCCCTCCCGCTTCCAGCTTCCCTGCCTCCGGCTCGCCCGTTCCCGGCGCAGCCCCTTCCGGCTCGTCCTTCTCCGCGGAGAGTGGTACGGGGACGGCGGAGCGGCAGGGCGCGCCGGTGCCGCCGATCATGCGGGCGGGCAACGACCTCCGCTCGTTCGACCGGCGAGGACTGCTGACCGGAGTGCTCGGGGGCGCCGTCGTCGCCGGAGTGGCGGGGGTGGCCGGGCGGATGCTGTCGGGACGGGCGGCGGTGAGCGAGGCCAGGGTCGACCTCACGCTGCCGCGACCCGCGGTCCCGATGGCCCCGCTTCCCGCCGGAGTCGACTTCAAGATCAAGGGACTGTCGCCGTTCATCACACCGAACAATGACTTCTACCGGGTGGACACCGCCCTCATCGTGCCCCAGGTCGACCCCCGCAACTGGACGTTGAAGATCTACGGCCTGGTGGACCGGCCCGTCGAACTCACCTTCGCCGACCTGATGAAGCGCTCCATCGAGGAGGCCGACGTCACGCTGTGCTGCGTCTCCAACGAGGTCGGCGGGCCGTACATCGGCAACGCCCGCTGGCTGGGCGTCCGCATGGCGGACCTCCTGCGCGACGCGGGCATCCAGAAGAACGCGGACATGCTGCTCAACACCTCCGCCGACGGCTGGACCTCCGGCACCCCGATCGACATCGTCCTCGACGGTCGCGACTCGATGCTGGCCTTCGGGATGAACGGCGAGGCGCTCCCCGTGGACCACGGCTTCCCGGTCCGGCAGGTCGTCCCCGGCCTCTACGGCTACGTCTCGGCCACCAAGTGGGTGACGGAGATCAAGGTCAGCCGGTTCGACCAGGAGGAGGCCTACTGGACGTCCAGGGGCTGGTCGGCCAAGGGACCGATCAAGACGGAGTCGCGGATCGACCTGCCGCATGACGGCGACGGCATCCCGGCGGGCCGTACGGTGATCGCGGGCGTCGCCTGGGCACAGCACAAGGGAGTGGACGCGGTCGAGGTGCGCGTCGACCAGGGGCCGTGGCGTCAGGCCCGGCTGGCCGAGGCGCCGACGGCCGACACCTGGCGCCAGTGGGTGATCGACGACTGGGACGCCGTCCGGGGAAGCCACACCATCCAGGTGCGAGCCACCGACGCCACCGGCTACACCCAGACCGAGGCCCTGGCCGACGTTGTTCCGGACGGGGCCACCGGCTGGCACACCATCACCGTCGAGGTCGCCTGAACCCGGCTCCGGCCTCGGTCAGGCGACGTGGGCGGCCAGGGTGACGCCGGTGAGGCGTTCGGCCTCGGTCCACAGGCGGGCGTTGGTCACGGCGTCCAGAGCCCTGCGGGGCGGGCGGGCGGTGACGGTGGGGCCGACCAGGCCGCCCCACTTGCCGGGACCGTAGTAGCCGCCGGTGACGGCCTCGGGGCTGGTGGCGGCGTACAGCAGCGGCTCGGTGCCCGGCTCGACGCCCTGCGAGGGCACGACGTTGTTGAGCAGAGCCTGCAGGCGCGACGGCTTGCCGCCTCCGAGGCTCGCGCCCGCCGTCTGGAGGTTGGTGCGGGTGTAGCCGGGGTGGGCGCCGTTGCTCATCAGGTTCCAGCCGCGCTGGGCGGCGACGGCGGCGAGGTGCCGGGTGAGCATGAAATCGGCGAGCTTGGACTGGGCGTAGGCGCGGTTGGGGCTGTAGCGGCGTTCCCACTGCAGGTCCTCGAAGGTGATCCGGCCGTAGTGGGCCGTGCCGCTGCTCATGGTGACCACGCGCGGCGCGGCGGCGGCGAGCACCGTCGGTAGAAGCCGGACGGTCAGGGCGAAGGGGCCGAGGTAGTTGCTGCCGAACTGCAGCTCGAAGCCGTCGGCCGTGGTCATGCGGGTGGGCGGAGCCATCACCCCGGCGTTGTTGATCAGCAGGTCCAGGGGGGTGCCGTCGGCGATGAGCCCGTCGGCGAACTCCTTGACCGAGGCGAGGTCGGCCAGGTCGATCCGGCGGATCTCAAGGTTGGCGTGCGGGTGCCGCGCGAGGATCTCGGCGCGGGCCTGCTCGCCCTTGGCGACCGTGCGGACGGCCATCACCACGCGTGCCCCGGCGGCGGCGAGGCGCCGGGCGGCTTCCTTGCCGGTGCCGCTGTTGGCACCGGTGACGACGGCGAACTTCCCGCTCTGGTCGGGGACGGTGTACATGGAGACTCCTGCGAGATTTTTTAGAGACTGGCGGTCTGTTGCTCTGAACAATAGCGGACCGCCAGTCTGTTAACAAGGGACCGCCGGTCTGTAGACTGCTGGCATGGCGACCTTCCAACGTGCACGCAGCGAGGAGCAGCGCGCGGAGCGCAGGCGGGCGATCCTGGACACCGCGACCGCGATGCTGGCCGAGATGCCGGTGGCGCAGCTGAGCCTCAACGAGCTGAGCCGGCGCGTCGGCCTGGCGAAGTCGAACGTCCTGCGCTACTTCGAGTCCCGCGAGGCCGTGCTGCTGGAGTTGCTCGACGTCGCCCTGCAGGAGTGGCTGGAGCACCTCGACGGCGCGCTCACCGCCGCGGTCGACGCCGACGCGGCGCCGTTCGAGCGCGGCGACCAGGTGGCCGCCACGCTCGCCGCCTCGCTGGCGGCCCGCCCGGTGCTGTGCGACCTGATCGGCGCGCAGGCCGCGGTGCTGGAGCGCAACGTCTCCCCGCAGGTCGCCGCGGAGTACAAGCACGCCATCGTCGCGAACGCGCACGTACTGGTCCGGCTGGTGCGCGAGCACGTGCGGGAGCTCGGCGAGCACGACGCGATACGGTTCGCCGGCGCCGCGACCATGGCGACCGGCGCGGTGTGGACCCACGCGCAGCCCTCGGCCGCGATGCTGGCCGCCTACGAGGCCGACCCCTCGCTGGCGGCCATGCGACTCGACTTCACCTCGACTCTGCGCGAGATATTCGAGGTACTGCTCACGGGGCTGCTCGCCCGCCCGTCCCGCTGAGCCGGAGCAGCCCGGCTCGTTGACGAGTTGGTGCTGTCGCCGGGCACGTGGAGTGGCACGGACAGCGGAACGAGGGACCTGAAAGACCTCCAAGTCCCTGAGGCCGGTGACGGAGCCACCCCCTGGCGGCGATGTGGTGCTCGGATCGGCGAATTGGCAGGTGGGTTGTGCGGTGACGGCCAGAGCCGCTGCCGTTGCGTCGCTTCCCGCGCCGTTGGCCCGGTCCCTGAGGCGGTCGCCCGGAGTGGTTCATCCGCGGTCTCGCCGGGTGAGTGCGTTGCCGGCCGCGCCTATCGCGAAGCCGAGGACGATCATGACGACGTAGCTGTAGATCTCGTAGCCGTCCGGGGCAAGGAGCCGGACGAAACCCATGAAATGGATCCAGTCGAGCCACTCGTGCAGGAGGCCGCTCGCGCCGCCGACGACAAGGACGAAGCAGAGCAGACCCGACAGGGCCGCCACGGGGGACTTCGGGTTGGTGGAGGTCATGGCCCCACGATAGGCAGGCGATGCCGGGTGCGGATCGAGCTTAGGACGGCCGTGCGATGACCAAAGTCGGCCGCCGGCGGCCGAGGGTCGTACTTAAGTATTCGGTTGCGGCACGGACGCCCGGTCGCAGGTGGGGCCACGTAGATTACCGGCCATGCGCCGCATCGACCGCACCCGCCGGGACTGGGCCGCAGACCTGGGATTGTTCCTCTTCGCCACATGCTTTGCCGCCGTCAGCTCGCAGTCCGTGCCTGTCGCGGCCGACCTCGATCCCGTGTGGCGAGCCGCAGATCAGGTGGTCGGAGGGCTGGGGTGCGCGGCGGTACTTCTGCGGCGGCGTTGGCCGGTGTCGTTGGCGGTGGCGCTGCTGTTGGCGGGCACCCAAGCGCACTATCTGACCGGTCCGGCGATGGTGGCGGTGTTCACGGTGGCCGCGGCCCGGCCGTGGCGAGCCACGGCGTGGGTGGCGGCGCTGGCCTTCGCCCCGCTTCCCGCCTTCCTATGGCGGCTGTCCGAGCTGCCCGGGGAACGGGCCGGCTCGGCGCTGACGTACTTCGCTCTGATCGCCGGGGCCATCGGGTGGGGGCTGTTCCGGCGGTCCCGGCAGCAGTTGATCGCTTCGCTGCGGGAGCGCGCGGAACTGGCCGAGGCGGACGCGGAGCTGCGAGCGGAGCGGGCCCGACGAGAGGCGCGGGAGGAGATCGCCCGCGAGATGCACGACGTGCTGGGACACCGGCTGTCGCTGATGAGCGTGCACGCCGGGGCTCTGGAGTTCAACACGGACGCGCCCCGGGCGGAGATCGCGCGGGCTGCCGGGGTGATCAGGGAGAGCGCCCACCTGGCCCTGCGCGACCTACGCGAGGTGATCGGGGTGCTTCACGCAGGGCCGGCGGGGGGCGAGCGACCGCAACCGGAACTGGCGGACCTGCCCCGGCTGGTGGCGGAGGCACGGGCGGCGGGCGGCCGGATCGAGCTGACCGGACCGCCGGACGGGCCGGCGCCGCCGCCCGTGGTAGGGCGGACGGCCTACCGGATCGTGCAGGAGGCGCTGACCAACGCGCGCAAGCACGCGCCCGGTGCGGCGGTCGCGGTACGGGTGACCGGGGGCCCGGCGGACAGGCTGACGGTTGAGATCCGCAACGCACTGCCGCCCGGAACGGCTTCGGGCGCGGGCAGAGGCGAAGGCGGCGGGCAGGGACTGATCGGGCTGGCCGAACGGGCTCGACTGGCAGGCGGCGAGCTGAGGGCCGGCCCTGCCGACGACGGGTTCCGAGTCTGCGCCTGGCTACCCTGGCCGACGGCGGACATCGCATCCACCGCAAGCCAGGGATGAGGAGGAGTACGCGAGTGATCCGTGTCCTGCTCGTCGACGACGACGCGATTGTGCGGGCCGGGCTGCGCCTGATGCTGGGCGGTGCCCCGGACATCGAGATCGTCGCGGAGGCCGCCGACGGGGCGGAGGTGCCCGCGCTGGTGGCCGCGTACGGACCAGACCTGGTGCTGATGGACATCCGGATGCCGGGCGTCGACGGACCGGCCGCCACCAAGGCGCTCCGGGCCCAGCCAGACGCTCCGGAGGTACTGGTCCTGACTACCTTCCACACCGACGAGCACGTACTGCGGGCGTTGCGCGCCGGTGCGGCCGGGTTCCTTCTCAAAGACACCCCGCCGCAGGACATCGTCACGGCCATCCGGACCGTGGCCGCCGGGGACCCCGTACTTTCCCCCGTCGTCACTCGCCGGCTCATCGTGCGGGTGGCGGGCGACTCCGGGCAGGACGACCGGGCCGCCGTCGCCCGGGCCCGGCTGGCACTGCTGGCCGAGCGGGAGCGGGAGGTGGCCCGGGCGGTCGGGCGTGGCCGCTCCAACGCGGAGATCGCGCGGGAGTTGCATCTGGCGCTGCCGACGGTGAAGGCGCACGTGTCACGAATCCTGACCCGGCTGGATCTCAACAACCGCGTCCAGATCGCTCTGCTGGTCCACGACGCGAGCGCGGCAGAAGACGTCTGAGCACCCGCTCCTATGAAGAAGTCGCCGCACATGCCGGACGATGAGGCGGTCCTCCACCGGGTGGTGATCAGGCCGTCGCAGCGGCCGGCCGGCGGCTGACACCGCGGCCAAACCCCTCACCGGTTCATCTTGAACGATCTGTATGTGCGGATTCCCTCCTACCCGCGCCTCGTCAGGCTCGCACTGCCGGTCACAACCGACTTGGGCGGCGCCGGCGCCGCCGCGCCTGAAGCCGCGGTGCGGCCAGGTGACGCATGGTCTTTCCATGGCCCGATGGCGGTCTGATCTTGTCTGGCATGGATCACGCATGTGATAAATGCGCAGGTTCTCGGGGTAGGTCGAACTGACAGGCGGCCGGATCCACGACGTCGCCCAGACAGCCACAGTCAGCGTCAGCGAATTCGCAGGGGGAACGCGGCCGCCGGTATTCGCGGTGGAGGGCTCGACGAACACGCGGACAGGTGGAGGGCTCGATGAAAACGCGGACAGCTCAGCCCCAGGTCGGGATCACCTCGAACATGTTTGGAATCTCCTACGGGTTGGCCGGTCTGGCCACCTGCTGGGGGTACGCGGCCATGCTGGGGGTGGCGCCCGCGCTGGTGGCCGACGTCCTGTTCATCGTCACCGCCGTCGTGTGGCTGGTGCTCATCGTCGGCTACGTGTCGCAGGTTCCGCACCGGTCCGGCGGCTGGCGCGCCGAACTGGCCGATCCGGTGCTGGCGCCGTTCGTGTCGCTGATCCCGATCGTCGGCATGCTCCTGGCGATCGGTCTGATGCCCCATACCCCCACCGCCGGCCGGTGGCTGTTCGCGGTCTTCGCCGTCGCCACCACCATCCTGGCCGGGTGGATCCTCGGCCAATGGATCACCGAAGAACTCGACCTGGACCGGCTGCACTCCGGCTACGTCCTGCCCGCCGTCGCCGGAGGACTCATCGCCTCCATCGGTGCCGCCCGCGCCGGCTGGACCGACATCGCCCACGCGTTCATGGGCATCGGCGTCGTGTCGTGGCTTCTCATCGGCTCCGTCATCATGGCCCGGCTACTGTTCCGCCCCCGCCTGCCTGCCCCGCTGACGCCCACCCTGGCCATCGAGGTCGCGCCGCCCGCTCTCGGCGGCCTCGCCTATCTGGCCATCACCCATGACAAGGTCGACGCCGCCGCCCTGGTGTTCGGCGGCTTCACCGTGCTCGCCGTCATCGTCCAACTCCGGCTGATCCCCGTGTACCGCCAGTTGTCGTTCGGCCCCGCGTTCTGGTCGTTCGCTTTCCCGTACGCCGCCGTCGCCACCTTCGCCCTGCATTGGATCAACTACGGAAGACCCGCCGGGCACACGGTGTGGGCCTGGTGCGTACTGCTCGCGATCACAGCCTTCATCGCCGTGCTCGTCGCTAAGACAACGGTCGCCCTCGCCCGCCGTAGATTCCTGCCCCAACTCCGGTAACCGCAAGCACCGCGGTCACGGCATACCAGCCGACAAGCGCCGTATGGACCGATCGGGCCGGCTGCCGGCCTGCGGTAACACTTTGAACCACCGTGGTGACCTGTGGTGATCGTCTCGGTGACTCTTGGTATTTTGTGGTGTTTTAAATATTTATGTCACTTATTGGTAGTTTAATGTGCTTTGCGATCTTTCTATCTATTTGTCCATATCGCGAATTGCGGGCCCGGGGTTCCTTGGGGTGTTGTGAACTCCGGGACGGCCTCGGTCCGCGTCACTGTCCTGGTTCCGCGCCGCGCACCGTGCCGGCGGCATGCCGGACAACCGAGCCGCGAGCGGATGCAAAGGCGAACGCACACGCGTGGCGGATGAATGGCCAGTTCGGGTGCCTTGCGTGAACACCTCGGCGGGGCACGGGCCGGCGCGGCATCGCCGTCGCCGAACGCGAAACCGCGTTCGCCGCCTGTCGGCTCCATCCAGAGGTGGCGCCGCACCGGACAGGACGGCGATGGCACTTGATCAACGAAAACCTGTCATTCATATGAACATTTGGGGGTGTGTCCGAATGAATACTGTATGTCTGTTCACATGGCATAAATACTTTGTTGTCGCAATAAACACTTTTTAGATCTTTAGCAAACCTAAGTTTCTCGCTGCTGCATCGGCCGCCAAACCTGCGACCAGTGCCGGGTGTCGAGGAAGGACAGCGGATGCTAGAGACCGACACGCACAGGCCCCCCGCGGTCCGGGCTCGCGGGGTCACGAAGTCCTTCGGTGATGTGATGGCGCTCAACGGCGTCGACCTCGACGTGGCGAGTGGGCAGGTCCATGGCCTGGTCGGCCTGAACGGCGCGGGCAAGACGACGCTCCTCGGCCTGCTGCTGGGTCTGGCGGTCGCGGACAGCGGCCGCCTCGAGATCCTGGGTACGCCGGTCGGGCGGACGCTCGCCGTACCCGACGGCGTCGCGGGCTTCGTGGACGGGCCCGGGCTCTATCCCTCGCTCACCGCTCGGCAGAACCTCTCGGCCCTGGCCTCACTGCGCGGGTACGACGCCGGGCGCGCCGCCGGCGTCGACGACGCGCTGGAGCAGGTCGGGCTCACCGACGTCGCCGACGACCGTATCCGGGGCTTCTCCCTGGGGATGCGCCAGCGGCTCGGGCTGGCCGCCGCGCTGCTCACCAAGCCGCGACTGCTCGTCCTCGACGAGCCGGCCAACGGTTTGGACCCCGCCGGCAAGCACCACGTGCACCGCGTCATCACCGGACTCGCCGCGGACGGGACCGCGGTGGTCCTCTCCAGCCACCGGATGGACGACCTCGCCGCGCTGTGCTCCGAGGTCACCATCCTCGCCACCGGACGGGTCGTCTTCTCCGGGCCTGTGAGCAAGCTCGCCGCCGAGAGCGGCGAGCTCGACTACCGGCTGCTCACCTCTGACCCGGTGGCCGCCCACCGGCTGGCTTCGGAGACACCCGGGCTCCACGTCATGCCCGGCCGCGACCCCGGTCAACGGCCGGACGCCGACGTCGTCGTCCGCGGGCCGGTGACGGCCCTCGACGAGCTGGTCGTGCGGCTCGTGCGAGCCGGCGTGGCGCTCCGAGAGCTGGGTCCCGTGGTGGCGCCGCTCGAGGCCGCGTTCCTGGCCCTGACCGGGACCGGCACCATGCCCGCGCAGACCGATCAGGAGGACCCGCGATGACCGAGACCGTCACCCAACCCCGGGTCGGCGCCCGGCCGGCGCCCGTGACGCACGCCTACCGGTTCGAGTTGGCCAAGCTGCTCTCCCAGTGGCGGATCCGCCTGCTGCTGCTCGCCTGCTGGCTCGCCCCGGCGGCCTTCGTGGCCGTGGTGAGCCTGCAGAGCTCGCTGCCCACCGACACGGTCTTCGGCCGCTGGATGAACGCGACCGGCTGGTCGGGGGCGCTGGTGGTGCTGGACTTCTCGTGCAGCTGGGCGCTCCCGCTGCTGACGGCGCTGGTCGCCGGCGACGTCTTCGCCGTCGAGGACCGGCTGGGCACCTGGCGCCATCTCCTCGTGGCGGTGCGCTCCCCGCAGCGGATCTTCGTGGCGAAGACCCTTGCCAGCCTCACCGTGATCCTGCTGCTCGTGGCCGGACTGGCCGCGTCGGGCATCGCCGGCGGCCTGGCCGCGGTCGGCAACCAACCGCTCGCCGGCCTGGACGGCCATCTCCTCGCCCCGGCGGACGCGGCCGGCACGGTCCTGCTCGCGTGGGCCTGCGTGCTGGCGCCGACGCTGGCATTCGCCGCGGTCGGTCTCCTCGGCTCGGTGGCCCTGGGCCGCTCCCCGATGGGGCTGCTGATGCCCGCGCTCCTCGCCCTCGTGCTGCAGCTCGCGCAGCTGCTCCCGCTGCCGGTGGCCGTGCAGCTGGCCCTGCCGAGCCACGCCTTCCTCGCCTGGCGCGGGCTCTTCACCAGCCCGGCGCAGGCGGGACCCCTCCTCATCGGCCTCGCGGTGAGCCTCGCGTGGGCGGTCACCGCCACCGCGCTGGCCTACCGCCTGTTCCTGCGCCGCGACTTCACCGACCTCGCGTACGACGGGTCGGGTCGGCGCGTCCTCGTGGCGGGGGTGGTGCCGCTGGTCGCACTGGTCGCCCTCACCTTCGGCGTGATCTCCGTCGCGACCCCGGCCACGGGCTCGGGGATCGAGAAGGGGAAGCTGCAGGACTCGCTCGCCACGGCGTACGCCCACCTCTACCGGCTGCAGACGCGGGAGCTCCATCGCCCCGACGTCACCGAGGCCCAGCTGCAGGCCACCGCGTCCTGCGACAAGGGCGGCTCCCGGGTCCTCGATCAGGGAGCGGGCAACGACTGGCGGTGTGTCGTGTCCTGGCGCCTCCCCGGCGCGACCGCCGTGGGCAACGCCATCTACCAGCTCGACGTCACCGCAGACGGGCGGTACGTCGCCGATGGAGACGGGCCGAAGGAGGTCAACGGCTACTTCCAGGTGCGCACCCCGACCGGGGACGCGCCCAACCCCCTGTGGCAGTTCGACGGGAACGTCGACCTGCTCGCAAGCACTACGAAGGAATAATCAATGCACGTCACGCGCCAGCGCGTTTCGAAGGCCCGTCTCGGGCGCTTCAGTCGGCCGACTGGCCGGCTCCTCGCGGCCGCCACCGCCGTTCTCGTCGTCGCCGGCGGGGGCATCGCCTACGCCTCCACCGATATGTTCGGCACCGACCAGGTCGGCCAGACCACCGACAAGGGCCTGGTCGTGTCCGGCGACCAGTACGTCAAGCCGATCGGTGACAGCCTCGTCATCAACAACGGCAAGATCATGTCGTCCTCGGTCAGCCCGGACGGCGCCCACCTCGCGGCCTCGGTCACCGACGGCGGGATGGCGCTCGCCATCGTTGACCTGAAGAACTGGAAGGTGCAGCAGCTCGTCGGCAACAACGCGGCGGCGAACCTGCGCATCAGCGGCAACGACGTGGGCCAGGAAGGCCCTACGTACTCGCCCGACGGCTCGCAGGTGTGGCTTGGCCAGACCGACGGCTTCACCAAGTTCACCGTGAACCCCGACGGCACCCTCGCCAACCCGACGTCCATCAAGATCCCGGCGGACGGGCCCAAGCACGCGCTGGTGGCTCAGCCGGTGTTCTCGGCCGACGGCTCCACCGTGTACGTCGCCGTCAACGGCCAGAACCGGGTGGTCGCCCTCGACGCGGCGACCGGGGCCGTCAAGCAGAGCTGGGTCGTGGGCAACGCCCCGCGTGGCATGGTCATGGTCGGCGACAAGCTCTACGTCAGCAACGAGGGCGGGCGTCCGGCGAAGCCCGGCGACACCACGATCAACTCCTACAACACCCAGGTGCCGGCCGACCCGAACACCGGTGCCACCACCACCGGCACGGTCAGCGTCATCGACCTGGCGAACCCGGCTGCCGCCGCCGCGAGCATCGACGTCGGTCTGCACCCGACCGCCATGTACGCCAAGAACGGGGTGGTGTTCGTCACCAACACCGCCACCAACGACGTGTCGGTCATCGACACCGCCAAGGACAAGGTCGTCCAGACCATCGCCACCCAGCCGTGGCCGCAGGCCTCGGTGGGCTACGAGCCCGACGCCGTGACGCTCACCGACGACGGTCACCTGCTGGTGACGCTCGGCCGCGCCAACGCGGTCGCCGTCTACCGGTACACGACGCCGCAGGAGCCGGTCAGCTACGTCGGCCTGCTCCCGACGGGCTACTTCCCCGCGGAGATCACCACCGTCGGCAACGACGTGCTGGTCTCCAACACCCGCGGTGTCGACGCCCTCCGCCCCACCACCGCCGCCGGGCACGGCACCCACGACACGACGTCGAGCCTGCAGCGGTTCCAGCTGCCGTCCGACAAGGAGATCGCCAAGTCCACGGACACGGTCTTCGCGCAGAACGGCTGGGGCAAGAACGACGTCAAGGTGGCCCACGGCAACAAGCAGAAGGCCGAGCCGGTCCCGAAGCGCCTCGGCGACCCCTCGACCATCAAGCACGTCTTCCTGATCGTCAAGGAGAACCGGACCTACGACCAGGTCCTCGGTGACGACCCGCGTGGCAACGGCGACCCGTCGCTGGCCCAGTACGGCGAGAACGTGACGCCGAACCAGCACGCGCTGGCGAGTCAGTTCGGGCTGTACGACAACACTTACGACATCGGCACCAACTCCGCCGAGGGCCACAACTGGCTGATGCAGGCCGACAACCCGGAGTACACCGAGTCCAGCGCCGGCGAGTACCTGCGCAGCTACGACACCGAGGACGACGCTCTCGGCCACCAGCGGACCGGCTTCATCTGGACCGGTGCGCAGGCGGCGGGCAAGACCGTGCGGAACTTCGGTGAGTTCCAGCAGTTCCTGACCAAGCCGGCCGACGCGAGCTGGCAGAACCTGTACTGCGACACCAAGAACATGCAGGCGACCGGGCAGAACACCGCTTACACCCTGAACTCGTCCTCGCCGATCCCGTCGCTCAACGACGTGTCGGTGCACGGCTTCCCGAAGTTCGACACCAGTGTCCCGGACATCTACCGGTCCGAGATCTGGAAGCAGGACTTCGAGAAGAACGGGCCGGCGAACCTGAACATGTTCTGGCTCTCCAGCGACCACACCGGTGGTCCGGCGAACGGGCCCGCTCAGGTCGCGGACAACGACCTGGCCGTCGGCAAGATCGTCGACACCATCTCGCACAGCGAGTACTGGAAGGACTCGGCGATCTTCGTCGTCGAGGACGACTCCCAGGCCGGCCTCGACCACGTCGACGGCCACCGTGCCCCGATCCAGATCATCAGCCCCTGGGCCCAGCGCGGCAAGGTGGACAGCCGCTACTACACGCAGATCACCATGGTCCGCACCATCGAGCAGATCCTCGGGATCCAGCCGATGAACCAGAAGGACAGCGCGGCCACCCCGATGAGCGGGGCGTTCGCCAAGAAGCCGGACTTCACGCCGTTCACCGCGCTGCCCAACCGGACCTCGCTGACCGCGGGTCTGAAGACCCCGCCCGCCTGCGGCCTGGACACCCCTGCGCCGCAGAACCAGAAGCTGAAGGCCGCGGTCGCGGTGCCGACGGCGGTGCCGGCGGACAAGCAGGAGATCGCGGCGATCTGGGAGGCATGGAAGGCGCAGCAGCCGTTCACCGGACCCACCGCCAGGCCCGACTCCGCCAACCCCGAGCAGATGAACCATTTCTCGTGGTACGAGTCGTACGGGTGGACGAAGCCCTACCCGGGTGAGGACAAGATCTACACGCCGGACCAGGTGCCGGGCGCCTACATCCCGTCGTCGGAGAACGACGGCTGACATAGGCTGATCACAGAGGGGCCCCTGGCCGGCGACGTCGCCGGCCAGGGGCCCCTCTTCTGTCCCCTGTGCGGCAAACGCAGGATTTGGACCATCGAGGTCCGCCCCGAGCGGAGGACTGCTCACCCGAGGGCAAATGCCCCGCCGCAGCCCGTCGCGGCCGGCACGGCCCCGGTGCGCCCCGCAGGAGACGAGGAAGAACGCCAGGCCCCCGATCTGGTCAACTGGCCTGCGTGGTGCGGTCGGTCGCCTTACCATCGGGCTCTCGGTGGCTGGGCGAGGGGGACCGCGTGACTGAGTGTTTTCTGCCTGCGGGCATCTACAACCCCGTCGTGACCGCGGACGGGAAGCGGTGGCGGGACTTCGAGCTGGAGGCGCAGGTGCCGGTCGCGGCTGCGGGGCCGCAACAGACCGAGCGAGTACGGGAGCATGAGCGGGCACGGGAGTCCGAGCGGACGCGGGAGCCCGAGCGCACGCAGCGGATGCAGTGGCGGCCCGCGGTGCTGGACCGGTGCAGGCCGTACGGCGTGGCCGGTGGGCTGGCGCGGCCCGACCCGCAGACCGAGGAGGACATGGTACGAGCCGTGCCGGTGACCGAACAGGGGGTCCCGCGCCGTTTCCCGGACCCCCGGGGCATGTGGATCAGGCTGATCAACGGGGCCGGGGCCGCGGAGGACCCGTTCAGGGCGACCAACGCGGTCGACTGCGCGCTGTCGGTGATGTCCACCTGGCACGGTGTGCCGGCCGTGGCCGCGCCCCGGCGGCCCGAGTACGACCGGGTCGGCAAGCCGCTGCTCAGCGGCGAGGCCGGTGGAGCGGCCAGGGCCGAGAGATGGCTGGGACAGCGGTTCCAGTATGTGGGGCAGGGGCGGCACGCCTACGTCCCGATCGCCCAGGCGCTGCTGGCCGGGGGACACGGGGCCGCCGCCATCATCATCACCCGCTGGCCGGCCGGTGGCAGCCACGCGTGGAACGCGGTGAACTTCGACGGAGAGGTGATCTGGATCGACGCGCAGCGGGGGCACATGGCGGTCGACCCGCCGTACGAATCGGTGACCGGCGTCTTCTGCGTCGTGATCGACAGGGAGGGAAGGCGACTGTGAATCCCGACCAGGCCAGGGCCGTCGCGGAGGAGTATTTCAACGGCGTCCGGAATCCGGGCTCTGCCACCGAGATCAGGATTTATGCCTTCAAGGAGGGCTATGTCGCCTGGTCGAAGGAGCCCGAGGCCGACGATCCCAGCGTGCTGCCCGACACGGTCGGGGCCGGATGCGTGGTCATCGACAGGGCCACCGGAGAGCTTGTCATCCGGCCGCTGCTCAACCCCGAGACGGTGGCCGAGCAGTGGCCGGGACGCCGCCCTCGGTAGGCGGTGAGCAGGACCGCCTCAACGGGATTGTTCGCGGAACGTCCGCTGCGAGGGGGACCGGAGGCGGTTGTCGGGGTGCCCGCTGTAGGTGGTGACCGGGGCGCCGCCCCCGACGGAAGGCGTCCCGGTCACGGGGATGGCTCCGGTCGACCACCGGCTGGAACGGCTCAGGTCAGCCGTTCGCCCGGACCTCCTCGGCCGGTCGCCGATTCGCGGGTTCTGGTCGGTTGCCCGTTCGGACGGCTCCGGTCAGCCGGCGGCGAGCGATCCCACGATGGAGGCGCGCGCCGCCCTGCGGGCCGGAAGCACCGCGGCGAGCACCCCGGCCAGGCCGGACAGTGCCACGAACGCCAGGATCTGCAGGACCGGCAACTGGAACACGACGTCGGCGGCCAGTGTCTGCCCCGCGGCCCAGCCGAACGTGATGCCGAGCACCACGCCGACCAGCGCGCCGATGAGCCCCAGGATCAGCGCCTCGACGACGAGCATCCGCCGCAGCTGGGGCCGGGTCAGACCGAGCGCCCGCAGGAGCGCCGACTCCCGGGTCCGCTCGTGGACCGAGAGGGACAGCGTGTTGGCGATGCCCAGCAGCGAGATGAGGACCGCCAGGCCCAGCAGGCCAGTGATGATCATCAGCATCATGTCGAGCGTCTCGTCGAACGCGCCCCGGAGCTCGGTGGAGCTGGCGACCTTGGCCGTGGGATACGGCTGCGCCGCCGCGTCGACCGCCTTGCGGGCCTGTTCGGGGCTGACGCCGTCCTTGGCGTTGATCATCACCCAGCTGTCGTCGACCGGGCCGAAGTAACGGTCGAACTCCTCCGCCGGCACGGTCACGCCGGTCAGGTTGCTCTCCCCGGAGTCGAAGGTGCCCACGATCGTGAGGTCGACCGTGCCCGCCTCCGTGGTCCGTACCGGGATCCGATCGCCGACCTTGACGCCGAGCTGTTTGAGGTCGTAGTCGGAGACGACCGCGGTCCCGGGCTTGAGGACGTCGATCGAGCCCGCGTCGAGCTTCGGCCTGAAGTCCGATCCCGCGGTGAACGCGCCGACCTGATACTCCTTGTCCCCGATCTTGGCGGAGGTCTCGCGGGACGCGACGACCGAGGTGAGCTCGGGTCTGGTCCGCAGGTCCTCGGCCAGGGCGCGGGGCAGCCCCGATCCGCGGTCCTGGGTCTGGACCATGTAGTCGACGGGAAACTGGTCGTCGAGCTGCTGGGTGAACGTCACCCGCATCGTGCCGGTGAGGACCGCGATCAGCGTCATCAGCGTCACGCCCACGGTGAGCGCGACGGTGGTGGTCGCCGACCGCTTCGGGTTGCGCCGGGAGTTGTCCACGGCGAGCCTGCCCGGCACCCCGGAGAGCTTGGCGGGCAGCCAGCCCACGAAGGCGCCGAGCGGCTTGACGATCACCGGCCCGAGAACCAGCACCGCGAGGAAGACGAAGGAACCGCCCGCGGCCACCGCGAGGAGCGCGACCTCGCCGGGCACCATGCCCACCCCGGCCACCGTGGCGCCCACGCCCACGACCAGGAGCAGCGCCGCGAAGATCACGCGGAACAGGCCGGCCTTGAAGGTGTGCTCCTCGACCTGCGAGCGCAGCGCCGCGATCGGTGCGACCTTCGTCGCCGACCGCGCGGGCAGCAGCGCCGCCCCCACCGTGACGACGAGGCCGATCAGCAGGCCGAGAACGATCGTGCGCGTGGTCAGGGCCGCGCTCCCGGTGGAGGGCAGCGACGTGCCGGCCCCGGCGAGTACGGCGAGCGCCCCCGCGCCCAGCCCGTAGCCGAGCAGCAGGCCCAGCACCGACGAGAGCAGGCCGACCACGGCCGACTCCAGCACGATGGAGCCGAACACCTGCCCGCGCGTCGCCCCGATGCAGCGCAGCAGGGCCATCTCGCGGGTCCGCTGGGCGACCAGGATGTTGAAGGTGTTGTAGATGACCAGCGCGGCCACGAACATCGCCACCAGGCCGAACATCAGCAGGCCGAGCGTCAGCAGCTGGGTGTCGGCGCCGTTGCTCCGGGCCAGGTCGGCGGCGTACTGCTCCCCGGTCCTGACCTGGTAACCCGTGCCCAGGGCCGCGGCGACCGAACCGCGCACCGCCTCCTGCGTCACGCCCTCCGAGGCGAGGACGTCGATCTCCTTGAAGCCCTTCGCCCCGGTCATCGCCTTGGCGGTCTCGGTGGTGTAGCCGACCGCGCCGCTGTAGAGGAGCTGCTGGTCGAGGCCGGCGTCGAACAGGCCCACCACCGTGAACTCGTGCCTGGCGTTCTTGGAGTCCAGCACCGCGACGGTGTCACCGATCTTGAAGCCGCGAGCCTCGGCGGTGTTCTCGTCGAGTACGGCCTGCGTCGCGGTCTTCGGGGCGGCGCCGCTGGTGATCGAGGTGCGGTTCAGCGAACCCTCGGGGATGGAGATGCCCGCCGTGGGGACGTCCCCGGCGGCCTTGCCGTCCTTGCCGATCAGGGCGGACGTGCCCTGCACGAGCCCCTGGGCGTCGGCCACGCCGCCGACGGCGCGAATCTTCTCCAGTACGGCGCCGGACATGGGCCGCGCCACGCCGGTGCTCTCGCCCCGCACGGGAAGCACGGAGACATCGACCTTGTCCGCCGCCGCGGAGAACTTCTGGCTGAAGCCCACCTCGATGGTGTCGGTGAGCACAAACGTGCCCGCGATGAAGCCCACCCCCAGGGCGATCGCCAGCGAGGTGAGCAGCAGGCGCAGCTTGTGCGCCCGCAACCCGGCCAGGGTCGTCCTCAGCACCTCAGGCCTCCAGCTTGATCAGCATGTCGAGTACGGACTGCGGGCTCGGCTCCGTCAGCTCGCTGACCAGCAGGCCGTCACGCAGGAACACCACGCGTCCGGCGTAGGAGGCCGCGACCGGGTCGTGGGTGACCATCACGATCGTCTGGCCGAGCTCCCGTACCGACGTGCGCAGGAAGGACAGGATCTCGGCACCGCTGCGCGAGTCCAGGTTGCCGGTCGGCTCGTCGGCGAAGATGACCTGCGGCTTGCTGATCAGGGCACGGGCCACCGCGACGCGCTGCTGCTGGCCGCCTGACAGCTCGGTCGGCTTGTGGCCGAGCCGGTCACGCAGGCCCACGGTCTCCACGACCCGGTCGAACAGCTCGCCGTCGGCCTGGCGCCCGGCGATCTCCAACGGGAGCCGGATGTTCTGCTCGGCGGTCAGCGTGGGCAGCAGGTTGAACGCCTGGAAGATGAAACCGATCCGCTCGCGGCGGAGCAGGGTGAGCTGCTTGTCACCCAGCCCGGTGAGCTCCACGTCTCCGATGTGCACCTGCCCGGCGCTGACCGTGTCCAGCCCGGCCAGGCAGTGCATCAGCGTGGACTTGCCCGATCCGGAAGGGCCCATGATCGCGGTGAAGGCGCCGGTCGCGAAGGAGACGTCCACCCCTCGGAGGGCGTGTACGGCAGTGTCCCCCTGGCCGTACACCTTGGTGAGCCCCCTGGCCGTCACGGCCGGTGCCGTGTTCTCCCGCGCGTTCCACGCGCCGACCTCTCCGGTGATGGTCACGTCAGTTCTCCTCGGCAACGTATGCGTTATGGCTGGACAAACGCTATTGACGGGGCGAACGGGATTCATCGGGCTGGCGGACGGACTTCCCCTCCACCGCAGGACTCTCCCGGACGGTCCGGTCCTACCTGCGGGGTAGCCCCGCCTCGGCCATTCGGCCGAGACCTGCGGGCCCGGGTCGGTCCGGGCTCAGACGATGTTGTCCCCGGCGAGGATCCCGGCGAGGCCGAGGAAGCACACGCCGCTGCCGACATCGACCCTGCGCTGGGTCCGAGCCGGGATGCCGGTGGCTCCGATACGGCTGCCGAGTCCGACGTAGGTGAGGCCGACGAGGAGCTCGATGCCGAGGTAGGCCCCCCCGAGCATGGCCAGTTGTGCGTCGGTCCCGCCCTTCGGCCCACCGGTGAACTGGGGCAGCAACGCGGCGAAGAGCAACAGGGCCTTGGGGTTGCTGATCGCGACGACGAACTCGTTGATGACCAGCGGCCGCAGTCCCCTGCCGGCCGCGGGGGCCGAGGCAGCCGAGGCAGTCGCGGCGGGTGGGGCCCGCCAGGCGCGCCGCAGACTCGAGAACCCGATCCACGCGAGGTAGACGACGCCCACCCACTTGATCACCGTGAGCGCGGTGGCCGATGCCGTCAGCGCCGCGCCGAGCCCCGCCACGACCAGCCCGATGAGGATGATGAAGGCGACCAGCCGCCCGCCGATTCCAGCGAGGGCATACGCGGTGCCGTGACGTACGGCGTTGCTCAGGCCGAGAAGCTGATTCGCGCCGGGGATGAGGGACACGAGCAGAGCGGTAGGGAGAAAACCAGCCCAATTGATCATAAATGTCCACTTTAGTACTCAAAGTGTAGATTATTAGGCTGGGTAAGCGAGGAAAAACAGGCGGCCCGGTCGTCCCTAATCCGTTGAATGCGGCGTCACAAGTCCCGTCTCGTAGGCATACACGACCACCTGGGCCCGATCCCTCAGGCTCAGCTTGGCCAGCACCCGGCCCAGATGCGTTTTGACCGTCGCCTCCGCCAGACTCAGCCGGACCGCGATCTCCGTGTTCGACAGTCCCCTGGCCACCAGCACGAGAACCTCCCGCTCCCGCGAGGTCAGCCCGGTCAGCCTCGCCTGCTCGGCCGCCCCGGGAGAGGGAAGATGCACGGCGAAACGCTCCAGCAACCGCCGCGTCGTACTCGGCGCCACCACCGCGTCCCCGCTGTGCACCGAGCGGATCGCGCTGACCAGGTCCGGAGGCGGCACATCCTTCAGCAGAAACCCCGAGGCGCCCGCCTTCAACGCCGCGAACGCGTAGTCGTCCAGATCGAACGTGGTCAGGATCAGCACCCGGGGCCTCTCGCCCGCCGCACAGATGAGCCGGGTCGCCTCCACACCGTCCATGACCGGCATCCGCACATCCATCAGCACGACATCGATCGCCGTCGTCCGCGCGGCCTCGACGGCCCCGACCCCGTTGGCCGCCTCCGCGACGACCTCGATCCCGGGCTGCGCGCTGAGAATCATGCGGAACCCGGCGCGCAACAGCTCCTGATCGTCGACCAGCATCACGCGAATCACCTGCTCGCTCAAGCCGCCCGACTCTCCCCGGTCTCACCCGTCGGCAGCCGAGCGGTCACCCGGAACCCGCCCCCCGTCAGGGGCGCGGCCTCCACGGTCCCGCCGAACATGGCGACCCGCTCTCGCATGCCCACCAGGCCGTGCCCACCCTCGCGCCCAGGCGCCGCGGCGCCGCGACCGTCGTCGGTCACCCGTAAGAGCAGCTCACGCACGCCGTACTCCATCTCAACCGTGGCCCTGCTGCCGGGGCCGCCATGTTTGAGGGTATTGGTGAGCGCCTCCTGGACGATCCGGTACACCGTCAACTGCTCGCCCTCGGGAAGCTCCTGCGGGACGCCGGTGACCCGCAGATCGACGGGCAGCCCGGACGAGCACACCTGCGCCACCAGATCGTCCAGCTGCGACAGGCTCGGCTGCGGCGCGTACTCCTCGGGAACGCCGTCGGTCCGCAGCACGCCCACCATCCTGCGCATCTCGGCCAGCGCCCGCCGCCCCGTGGCCGACACCGCCTGCATGGCCCTGCGCGCCTGCTCGGGATCGGTGTCGATCGCGTAACCCGCCCCGTCGGCCTGAACGATGATCACACTCACGTTGTGCGCGACCACGTCGTGCAGCTCGCGGGCGATCCGGGCCCGCTCGGCCGCCGCGGCCAGCCTGGCCTGCTGGTCACGCTCGTGCTCGGCCCGCTCCGCCCGCTCCTCCAGGCTCTCCAGATAGCGGCGGCGGGTGTTGGCGTAGATCCCCGTGATCCAGATCGCGACGACGAACACCGAGGCGCTGGCGAAGCTGGTGAGGTCGGGATTCGCCGTGATCTGCCCGAAGGAGAGGAGGAGCCCCAGCTCGGCCACCAGGCCCGCGGTGACCGCCCAGCGCGGCGGGCGGCGGGACGCCACGGCGTACATGGCGATGAGCACGGAAAGGTTGAAGAAAAGAGGATGGACGCCGATGAGCCACTGGCCGAAACTCACCAGCGAGACGATC
Source organism: Streptosporangium subroseum (assembly GCF_900188345.1). Taxonomy (GTDB): domain Bacteria; phylum Actinomycetota; class Actinomycetes; order Streptosporangiales; family Streptosporangiaceae; genus Streptosporangium; species Streptosporangium subroseum. Next base: position 32,622 of record NZ_FZOD01000013.1, read on the forward strand.
GCGAACACCGTCAGGGGACGTCGGCGCTGCCAGAACAGCGGCACGATCAGCAGCAACCCGAGCCCCAGGAACCCCGGCAATCCGAAGTCGAGACCGCCCCAGACCACCTTGTCATCCACGGCGACGGCCCGCGCGTTGAGCAGCGATACCAGCAGGAACGGTGTCAGCCACAAGGCGTCCACGGTCCCGGGATGGCGCCGACTCCAGGCGCGTAGTCTGCCGAACACATCACCACGATACGTACGTGGAGATCAAAGCCCTTCCCCCTCAAGGGGGAACCTGATGTACGACCCAGGTCGCACATTTTGTCCTACTTACGCAGTCTTTACGCCTCTTCCGGAAGGATGATTGCTGGGAGCACCCTTCGGGGTGAGTAAAGGGAGATTGTTTGTGGTGATCAATCACAACAACGCCGGGTCGCGCGGCGAGTGAGAACGCGCCGCGCGATCCGACGGCCCAGACCCGCCACATGGGACGATCCTTCTTGTAGTGTCATGCGCGGCTCACCGTGATCAATGCGGGTGCTCGTCCGGTTCGCCCGCTCTCTGCTCGGTGAGCTACAGCTACGGGCTCGTGGGAGATCTCTGCCGTCCCGTTGATTAAACATGGCGGGCGACTGTTCGCCCGGCTCCGCCACCCTGTCGGCGAAACTCGCAGTTTGGTCTTCTATGAGGCTGAACTCAAATGACAGTCGATTTGCTGCGTGAGCCCTAGTGAAACTTGACCAAGCGCATTTATGGGTGAGGTAATAATTTAAACAGATACACTTCTGGCCGACAGGGGCATTGGCTCCTGTCGGCCAGAAATGATGGCTAATTGTTTTCTATTTGTAGGGCCGTCGGGATTCGAACCCGAACTGGCACGGACCTAAACCGTGTGTCTCCTGCCTATTGGACTACGACCCCTTGCTTTTTCCTGCGAAATTCTCTGTCTGCGAATGGCAATTAGGACAGAGGAATCGTAGGTTTTCTTTTCTGTTGTCAAGCCAGTCGCCGCTGATGTGATCGACGTGCAGTGTCAGCGGCCGACCTTGCCAGACACCTTCGATCTTACAGCCCGCGCAGCGGTGTGGCACCCCGATTGCGATCAGGCTCCGTCGGAGTTGTCTGGGGCCGGGGCGGGGACTGCCTTCTGGCAGCATGACGAGAACTTGTTCTGGTCGACGGCGCTGTGGCGAGGGCTGACCCTTGTTCGGGGCGACCCTGTGGAAATGGGAGGTGTCGATCCCGAAGTGCTTCAGCTGGCGGCTGATATGGGCGTGGTTGCCGCCCGCGATGGTGATGCCGAGATGGCGGAGGACGTCGGCGATGCTGAGGGAGATGACCGCCGCTGCGGCCAGCATTTCGGGGGTGTATTTGTATTTGATGGGCATGCCCCAAGGTTAGGCAATGGGACTGACAATTCTTGGGGCATGCGCAGGCCATATTAAATGGCGAAATGAGGCATTTAATCGAGGCCGAGTTCGCGGCGCAGGCGGGCCACGTGGCCGGTGGCCTTCACGTTGTAGAGGGCCTTCTCGATTTTGCCGTCGGCGTCGATGACAAAGGTGGAGCGGATGACGCCGACGCTGGTCTTGCCGTACATCATCTTCTCGCCGTAGGCGTCGTAGGCCTTGTGGACCTCCAGCTCGGGATCCGACAGGAGGGGGAAGGTCAGGGCGTCGCGTTCGACGAACTCGGCCAGCTTCTTCGGCTTGTCCTTCGACACGCCCAGGACCACGAAGCCGGCCGCGGTCAGGGAGGCGAGGCTGTCGCGGAAGTCGCAGGCCTGCTTGGTGCAGCCGGGGGTCATCGCGGCGGGATAGAAGTAGAGGATGACCCGCTTGCCACGGTAGGTGTCCAGGGACACGGTGGCGCCGTCGGCGGCGGGAAGCGTGAAGTCCGGGGCGGCGTCGCCGGGCTCGAGTTTCATAAGGTTTCCTCCGAGGAATCGTTCCCCGGCCAACTTACCGGGCTGCCTGAAGTGTCGTGAGAGGGTCGGACCTGACAGACTGATCAATGTCAAGGGGGTATGAGAGGAGAGCCATGGCGGACACCGATCCTGCGGAGCTGGAGCGGCAGATCGAGCGCACGCGCGGGGAGCTGGCCCAGACGGTGGACGCGATCGTGGACCGGGTGAGCCCGAAGCGGGTCGCGGAGCGGGGCGTGGCGAAGGTCAGGTCGGACGTGGAGCACTTCGTCGCGCAGGTCGGCGACCTGGTGAACGGGGCGGCGGCGCGGCCGGCCAGGTTCGAGGGCGAGCCCGAGGGCCTGTGGACGGATGAGCAGCCGAACCTGGCACCGGTTCTGATCGGTGTGGGGGCGGTGCTGGCGATCGGCGCGGTGATCATGCTTTGGCGGCGCCGACGATAAGCCGGCGGTAGGCCGGCGGTGGAGCGGCGCCCGTGGTGAGCGACGTCGACGGTGATCCGGCTTTTCGCGGTGGGCTGTGGGTCGAGGATCCGGGGGCCGGAGGTCGACGGTGATCCGGCCTGTTCGCGATGGATCCGCCGGTTGAGGGTTCGAGGGTCAGAGGAAGGTACGGCCCTCGCCTCGGTAGGTGGGGACCTCGTCCACGACCTTGTCGCCGTCGATCAGGTGCAGGCTGGCGAAGCGTTCGCAGAGTTCGCCGGCCTTGGCGTGACGGAACCAGACGCGGTCGCCGATGCGCAGGTCCTCGGCCGCCTGGCCGAGCAGGGGGGTCTGGACCTCGCCCGCACCCTCGTCGGAGTCGTAGCGCAGTCCGCACGGCAGGTAGGGCTGGGGTAGGCGGTTCTGCCCGGGGGAGCCGGAGGCGGAGTAGCCTCCGCCGAGGACGGTGACGACGTCGGGTGCGGGGCGGCGGACGACGGGCAGGGCGAACAGGGCGGCGGGGCGGCCGGTGAAGCCGCGGTAGAAGTCGAACAGGCGGGGGTGGAAGAAACCCGATCCCGCGGCGACCTCGGTGACGGCCTTCTCGCGGACGGTCTTCTCGATGCTGCCGGTGCCGCCGCCGTTGACGAACTCCAGCTCGGTGATCTGGCGGACGGCCTGGACGATCCGGCCCCTGCGCATGATCAGCTCTCGCCGGGACTGGGCCTGCATCCAGCGGATGGCCTGTGTGAGGGCGGGGTTGCCCGGCGGGTCGTCGCCGACTCCGGCGATCTGCGCCTCGTAGGCCATGAGGCCCACCAGCCGGAATCCGGGCCGCTTGGCGGTCGCGGCGGCCAGGTCGGCGGCCTGTTCGGGCTCGCGGATGGGGGAGCGGCGGACGCCCGCCCGGAACCTGCCGCCGAAGGCGACGAAGCTCGCATCGATGTCCAGGCACACCCGGATCTCGTGGCGGTTGCGACTTTGGACGTCGGCGACCGCGGCCTCGATGAGGTCCAGGTGCTCGATCCGGTCCACCATCACCGTGATCTCCTGTGCCGCGCCGGCGTCGGAGGCCAGTTCGGCCAGCGCGGCCCGGTCCGCGGTCGGGTAGGCGACGAGCACGTCGCGCACTCCGGTGGAGACCAGCCAGAGCGCCTCGGGCAGGGTGAAGGCCATGGTCCCCGTGAACCCGTCCATGGTGAGGATTCGCTCAAGCACGGGCCGGGACCTGATGGACTTGCTGGCGACCCTGATCGGCTTGCCGGCGGCCCGCTGGACCATGCCGGAGGCGTTCGAGCGCAAGGCCGCGAGGTCGAGAACGGCGAAGGGCGGATCCAGGTGCGCGGTGGCCTGGTCGTAGCGCTGTCGATCGTCCATAACGGCAGGATAACCCGACGCGACAGAATATGAGCATCGTTCATGTTAAGGATTCGGCGGTAAATTCTCCTGCCCGGACGATCCCGAGATCGTGCAAGTGGGCGATTGAACCCCGCCGGGGAACGCGAGGCCGCGTACACATGTCCGGGTGACGACTACTCTCCAGGAACCCCTGGCGGGCGCGGGGGCCAGGGCCGCCGGCGAACACCTGCACACGGTGCGTCGCAGGTCGGTGCGGATGCTGAGGCCGGGGAGGTCTCCGGCGGGCGTGGTGGTGGCTCTGACAGCGTCCGTCGTGCTGTCCTCCGCGGCCGTGATGACGGTCGGCCTGATGATGGGCTCGCCGGTCGGGCGGGTGCCGTACAGGAGGCTCGTCAACGGGGCCGGGGCCTGGAGCTGGTCGGATCCCGCCACCGTCGCCGTGGCCTTTCTCCTGATCGTGGTCGGGCTCCTGCTGCTCGGGCTGGCGGCGGTGCCGGGACGGACCCGGCTGGTGCCGTTGGAGTCCGGGGACCCCCTGACGGTGATGGGCCTGACCAGGTCCGGGCTCCGCCGTACGCTGCGGCAGGCCGCCGAGTCGGTGAACGAGGTGGGCAGGGCGCGGGTACGGCTCACCTCGCAGGACGTCGAGGTCACCGTGTTCACCGATGCGGACAGGACCGGGCCGTTGCTGCGCCGGGTGGGCGCGGCGGTGGGCGACCGGCTGGCGGGCCTGGGCGCGATGTGCGGGGGCGAGGTCGTGGTACGGCTGCGCAGGAGGGGCTGATGAAGGCATACCTGGGCAACCGGATCGGCCTGGCCGTCACCGGGGCGGTGCTGACCGGAGCCGGGCTCTACGGTTTCCTGCGGGGATGGGGCAGGATTCCCAGCCTGCCGAGTGGGGAGCGGATCCTGCGCCGGGAGTTCCCCGGCAGGCTGGCCGAGCATCCGTGGGCGGGGTGGCTGGTCGCGCTGACGCTGGTCGTGCTGGCGCTGCTCGCGATCCGGTGGCTTCTACACGCCGTCGGCTGGAGGCGCTGGGGGAGGCGCACCAAGGCCGGGACCGCGATGCTCGTCGGCGCCCTTGAAGAAATCGAAGGGCTCAGCCGTGCTCGCGTGAGGTTCGTAAGGGACGAGCGGGTTCGGATCAGGGTGAGCTGTGCGCCTACGGCCGACGTCGGCAAACTCGTGACGCGGCTCAACAAGGGCGCCGTCGGCAAGGTTCGCGGGGTGCTCGGGGATCCTGAACTGGGGGCGGTCGTCCGCCTGCACGTCCGCCGCCGCTGACCGCTCGCGCAGGAACCTTTCGCGCCGGGGCTCATCCTTCCAGAACCCTTCGTGCGGGGACTCCTCACGCGCGGACTCCTCGTGCCAGAACACCGAGCGAGGAGAACTTTCGCGCTGCAGTCCCTCACGCTGGAGCCCCTCGCGCTGCAGTCCTTCGCGTTGGAATCCCTCACGCAGGAGCCCCTCGCGTTGGAATTCCTCACGCGCGAGCCCTTCGCGCAGGAGTGCCTCGCGCAGGGCCCCTTCGCGCTGGAGTCCTTCGGGGTGGAACCCTTCGATCGGGGATTCCTCGTGCCGGATCTCTTCGGGCTGGGACTCCTCGATCGGGGATTCCTCGTGCCGGGACCTGCCGTGCCGGGGCCGTCGGCTCCCTGCTTCCTCATGCTCGGGGCTCTCCTGCCGGGCGCCGAAGGCCAGACCGGCGGCCAGGCAGAGCAGCGGGAGGGCGGGCACGACGTAGCGGTGGTCGAAGGCCGCGATGAAGGGCGGCAGGACCAGCAGCATGGTCCCCGCGGCCCACGGCAGCAGTACGGCGCCGCCGAGCCGCCGCAGGCGCATCAGGACGCCGACGAGGCCCACCAGCAGGATCACCGCCAGGAATGGGCCACGCACGAAGCCGTTCTGCTGGTAGGCGCGCAGCCAGCCGGCGTACGGCTCGACCAGGGAGGGCGCGCCGGAGACGCCCTGGTAGGCCGTCGTCAGCTCCTCGGCGGTCTTTCCCTGCGAGGCGACCCCCTTGGGGAAGGGCTTTGCGTCGTCGGGGAAGACGTACGCGCTCTGCGGGCCGGGGACGGGGTAGACGCGGCGGTCCCAGTCGAAGATGTGGGCCACGTCGGTCAGGCCGGCCCGGAGGAAGTCCAGGGGCTGGGCCAGGATGGCCTGGGTGGCGAAGGCGCCGGCGAGCTTGTCGCGTTCGGCCCAGGTGCCCTTGATCTTGTTCAGTGGGGAGTCGCCGTCCCAGATGTAGACCGGCGGCGCCGCTCGTTCGCTCACCGGCTCCGTGGGGCAGAGCGCGGCCTCCGGCCCGGCGGGCTTGATCTTCTCGCAGTCGGCGAAGGTGACGGTGCGCGCCCACAGGAAGGCGTTGCCCCGGGTCAGCCCGTAGCTCCCGTACTCGGATCCGAACCAGACGGCATAGGAGCCCAGGCCGATCACGGCGGCCAGCGTGGCGGCGGTGATCGCCTTCCACCCGGCCCGGCGGATCAGCATGCAGACCAGTGCCACGGCGATCAGCGGCAGTCCGATCGTCCGGGTGACGGTCGCCGCGGCCAGCAGGATCCCGGCGAGCAGCGCGATCCACACCGGTGGGCGCCGCCACCACAGCAGCAGCGTGACCGCGAGCACCGCCAGGAACTGGAAGAGCAGGTCCGCCATGACGAGGTGTTCGAGCTGGACCTGGTGGACGTCCAGCAGCACGGGCAGCGCGGCGAGCGTCGCGCCCCATCCGGGCAGTCCGCCCAGACGGCGCAGCAGCAGGTAGACGCAGACGGCCACGGCCAGCCCGAGCAGGTGCTGGACCACGACCACGGCCTGGACGCTGGAGAGCGGTCGCAGCATCCACAGGAACAGCGAGTAGCCCGACGGGCGCGACTCCATGGGCCGGGGGTCGAGCCCTCCGCCGAGGTAGACGAAGGAGTCTGCCCAGAACCACAGGGCCGGCCGGTAACCCAGCACGGCCAGGGCCCGGAGCCCGCCGCCGGCCAGCAGAGCGGCCAGGAAGAGCCAGTGTGCGCCGAGGAAGCGGAGCAAGCGCGGAGCGCGACTCGCCGGGGGCGTTCCCGTTGACACCAGAACCTCCTGAGTCTCTCCGACAAGGCCACCCAGCATAGGTGCGAGATCAGATGGCCTTGTACGAGATAGCGAAGGTTGCGGTGATTGGTCTGTTTGTCGAACGGGTGGGCCGGTGAGGGGTGGAGGGGTCGATCAGCACTCGATGACGTTCACGGCGAGGCCGCCGCGACTGGTCTCCTTGTACTTGTCGAGCATGTCGCGACCGGTGTCGCGCATCGTTTTGATCGCCTTGTCCAGGGACACAAAGTGCCGGCCGTCGCCGCGCAGCGCGATCCTGGCCGCGGCGATGGCCTTGATGGAGGCCACCGCGTTGCGCTCGATGCACGGGATCTGGACCAGGCCGCCGATCGGGTCGCAGGTGAGGCCCAGGTTGTGCTCGATGCCGATCTCCGCGGCGTTCTCCACCTGCTCGGGGGTGCCGCCCAGCACCTCGGTGAGCCCGGCGGCGGCCATCGAGCAGGCCGAGCCGACCTCGCCCTGGCAGCCGACCTCGGCGCCGGAGATGGAGGCGTTCTCCTTGAACAGCACGCCGATCGCTCCGGCGGTCAGCAGGAAGCGGACCACGCCCTCGTCGTCGGACTTCCGCGTGAAGCGGTCGTAGTAGGTGAGCACCGCGGGGATGATGCCCGCTGCGCCGTTGGTGGGGGCGGTGACGATCCGGCCGCCGGCGGCGTTCTCCTCGTTGACGGCGAGGGCGAACAGCGAGACCCAGTCCATCGTCTGCAGCGAGTCCTTGTCCGGGGACTCGCTCTGCAGCTGCCGGTGGAGCTGGTGGGCGCGGCGGCGGACCTTCAGGCCGCCGGGCAGCACGCCCTCCTTGGCGATGCCCCGCCGTACGGACTCCGACATGACCTGCCAGAGGCGGAGGAGCTGGGCGCGGATCTCGGCCTCGGTGCGGCCGAAGGCCTTCTCGTTCTCCAGCATCAGCCCGGAGATCGACAGGCCCGTCTCGCGGCAGTGGGCGAGCAGCTCGACGGCCGACAGGAAGGGGTACGGCACCACGGTGTCGTCCTGCTTGATCCGGTCGGCGCCCGTGGCGTTCTCGTCCACGACAAAACCGCCGCCCACCGAGTAGTAGACCTTCTCGCGGTGGACCTCTCCGGTCTCGGAGAAGGCGGTGAAGCGCATGCCGTTGGGGTGGCCGGGAAGGGAGATCTTGCGTTCGAAGACCAGATCCTCGCCGATGACAAAGGGGATCTCGTGGGAGCCGTACAGGGAGATCCTGCCGGACGTTCGCATGGCGGCCAGCCGTTCGTCCACGGTGTCGACGTCGACGAGCTCGGGCTTCTCGCCCGTCAGGCCGAGCAGGACGGCTTTGTCGCTGCCGTGGCCCTTGCCGGTCAACCCGAGCGAGCCGTACAGGATGACCTCGACCCTGGCGGTTTTCTCCAGGAGCCCGTCCTGGCTGAGCCCCCGGGCGAACTTGTGGGCGGCGGCCATCGGGCCGCCGGTGTGCGAGCTGGACGGGCCGATTCCGATCTTGAAAAGATCAAAGACACTGATCGTCATCGATTACCTCCAGCGTGGAAACCCGATCCTTCAGGACCGGGAGAAAACACGGAACGGTCCCGCGCCTCTGGGTGGGTGGTGTAGCCGTAGCCGTCGGCTCGCTGAAGCAGTCGAACATGGCGGTGGTGAATGCCTTGAACGGTGCCGTGCCGGGTGGTGATGTTGAAACGGCCGGTGGAGCGGACCGCGACCCGGCCGGTGTGAACCCCGGCTTTCTTACCGGTCGGTACGTTCGCGCCGACCAGGTCGCCGGTGGTGAACCCCTTGACCTGCTTGATCCGGGGCAGCCGCAACCGGGGGAATCCGTAGGCGTCGGTGCGGGTGCGGCAGTAGGTGCCGCGCCCGGTCGCCTTCACCACCAAAACGATGGACGGCCAGGCGGTCACCGTCTCCAGGTCGCCGACGTGCAGCGCATCGAGGGTGTGTGACTTCGGCGCGCCGGTGCGCGATCGGTTCCACTTCGTCCGACCGCCCGAGGCCGTGGCCACCGCCAAGCCGGTCGCTTCCAACGCCCGCCACAACGCCCACCGGGTCGCGTTGACCGCGGCAGCGTCTCCTAACGGGGCCTTCGCCTGCTTGAGGATCTTCGTCAGGAGCGCGGGCCTGGTCGTCAGGAACTCCTGGATCGGGGTGGCGTTCTTGGTCTGGTTGCACGGGATGCAGGCCAGGGCGAGGTTGCTGATCCGGTCGGAGCCGCCTCGGGAGCGCGCGTGCAGGTGGTCGAGGTTCAGCGGCACGTTCTGGGCGCCGCAGTAGGCGCAGGCACGCCCCCACTTTTCCAGCAGGTACTCCCGGACCTCGTATCCGGCGAGGGTGCCCTGCTGGTAGTCGACCCCTTCGAGCGGCTTGCCCGCCGACAAGGCGTGGGTGTCGAAGGCGACCTTCTCCACGTGCATGGCGGTGACCGGGGCCCAGCTTCTCAGCCGTCCCACCCAGGACATGGTGGTGTCGACGCGGTGTTGCAGGGACGGCGCGAGCCAACCCTTCGGCTTGGTCCGGTTTTTGAACCGGGGCGCGCGATAGCGCAGGTTCTTACTGCGGCGTCGCCGCCGGTACTGCGAGCGCGCGGTGAGCTTGTCGCGGATCTGCCCGCCCCGATGGTCGAGTTGCAGTGCGTACCCGCCGCTGCGGTCTCCGCCGTGTTCGGTGAATACGGCGATACCGGTGTGTTTGCTGCCGGGGTCGATGCTGACCTGCACGCCCTGGATGGTGGAGTCGGCGGCGGTGCGGTCTTTGAGCCTGATGACGAACGGGGTGTGCCGGGCCACCACCGCCCGACCCGCCGCCAGCAGACGGCGAGCACGGGCCGGATGGCACGGATCCAGCGGCTGGTCGTGTTTGTCCAGAACGAACACGACCGGGTGAACCTCACGGTTCGCTCCCTCGGACACCGAAGCGCCCTCGGGGTGACGCCGGTGCAGGCGGGTGCCGCCCGAACCGATCTCCCCTCGCCCATGTTCCATGCCAGTGCCCGGCATGGCCGGGAGTCGGTGAGCCGTTTCGTCCCCACCCCCGGGGTTGTCTGCTCCCACCGATTCCAGAGCAAGCCGCTGAGGAAGCACGGCTTGGTGGGTCTTCTCACTCACAAGAAACGTAGTCAATCGAATGCACCTCCTCCACGATGATCGACTCGGGCTGGTCAACGCGAGGCCATCGGTGCGCGGTACGGCACCTCAAGCCCTGACCTTCAGGCCGGGGTCGTTGACTGATCCGGTCCTTAACATCGCCGTGATCACGCGTACGCGTCGGTACGCGTGATCACGGCGCAAGATGGGAGATTTTATGACTCACCGGAGGTGAGCGCGGTGTACTCCTCGGGCGACAGCAGGTCGTCGGCGGTGCCCTCGATGCGGATGCGGAACAACCAGCCGTCGCCGTAGGAGTCGCTGTTGACCAGCGAGGGGTCGTCCACGACCGTCTGGTTGACCTCGACGATCTCGCCGCTGACCGGGGCGAAGATGTCGCTCACCGACTTGGTCGACTCGACCTCGCCGACCGCGTCGCCGGCGGCGACCGTCGTACCGGCCTCGGGGACCTGTACGAAGACCACGTCACCCAGCGCCTCGGCGGCATATGCGGTGATGCCCACGGTGAGGGTCAGGCCGTCGTCGACGCCGGCGATCCACTCGTGTTCCTTGGTGTACTGCAGGTCCTCGGGAATGCTGCTCACTTTTTCCTCCTGTAGAAAGGCAGTTCGACGACGTCGACTGCCTCGTGGCTACCCCGGATGTCCACGGCCAGGCCGGTGGACAGGCCGTTGTCCACATAGGCCATCGCGATGGGCCTGCCCAGTGACTGGGAGGGCGCTCCGCTGGTGACCTCGCCGACGACGTCACCGCCACCGGTGACGACCACCGGATACCCGTGGCGGGGCACCCTGCGGCCGGTCGCGATCAATCCGACCAGGCGGCGGGTCGGCGGGACGTCCTTGAGTGGTTCCAGGGCGGCCCGGCCGACGAAGTCGCCCGGTTTGTCAAACCTCACCACACGGCCCAGCCCGGCGTCGAACGGAGTGTGCTCCGCCGACAGCTCGTTGCCGTAGAGCGGCATGCCCGCCTCCAGGCGGAGGGTGTCGCGTGCGGACAGTCCGGCGGGGATCAGGCCGTACGGCTCGCCCGCCTTGGTGAGCGCCGCCCAGAGCGGCTCCGCGTCAGCGGCCGGGACGAACAGCTCGAAGCCGTCCTCGCCGGTGTAACCGGTGCGGGCGACGAGCGCCTCGCGGCCGGCCACGGTGGCGGGCAGCCCCGCGTAATATTTGAGCCCGTCGAGGTCGGCGTCGGTGAGCTCGCCCAGGATGGCCTGTGCCCGCGGGCCCTGGACCGCGATCAGCGCGTACTCCTCGGAGCGGTCGTCCACCGTCGCGTCGAAGGACTTGGCGCGGTCGGTGAGCTCGGCGGCGACGCGGGGGTAGTTGGAGGCGTTGGCGACGACCATGAACTCGTCGGGGGCCAGCCGGTAGACGATCAGATCGTCCAGCACGTGGCCTTCGGCGTCGACGATCATCGTGTAGCGGGCGCGGCCCGGCTCGACGGCGGAGATGTAGCCGACCAGCGCATAGTCGAGGGCCTCGCCGGCCTGCGGGCCGGTCACGAAGATCTCGCCCATGTGGGACAGGTCGAACAGTCCTGCCGCCTGGCGGACCGCGTTGTGCTCGGTGGACTCGCTGCCGTAGCGGAGCGGCATCAGCCAGCCCGCGAAATCGGTCAGCGTCGCGCCGAGGGTCTCGTGGACGCCGCGCAGCGGCGTAGGTCGGGACATGTTCGCACCTCAGGCAGGGGACAGATGAGAGCATCCTCCCCCTCTGTCATGGGTGCCTGAGAGTTTCGCCCGATTTTTGCCGGACTTTCACCTTCGGCGAGGCCGCGGGGCCTGCTTTCCAGAGGACACCTACCCGTACGGTCCTTTGCCTTGAGAGGTTCGCGGGGAGGGCTTGCTCCTTCAGGGGTCCTGGTCTGGCTGTCAGGACGCTCTCCCGCACGGGATTCATCGGTGTTGCGACCAGCCTAACGGCCCGCACCTGCCCGGCGAAATCCCTTCGCGGTGACGCTCCTTCTCCGGCGTCTCACCCACCTCGCTCGACCGGTCCCGGGGATCGGCGGCCACCGTTGGCGCGCATCCTCGCTCAGGAACGAGTCGTGGCGGATCCGATGACCCGAAACGAAGGCGGCGATCTCGTTCAGAGGCGGATGTGCTCGACCAGGGCCTCGAACAGGGCGGACTCGTCCTCGGTCTCGGGATGCCACTGGACCGCGAGGGCGAACGGGTGGTCCACCAGCTCGACGGCCTCGATCGTGCCGTCCTCGGCGTAGGCGGTCACGGTCAGGCCCGTCCCCAGGCGGTCGATCGCCTGGTGGTGGGAGTGGGCCACGTCCACGCTCTCGGTATCGAAGATCTTGGTGATCTGGCCGCCCGGCTCCAGCCGTACGGGCATCCGGCCGTAGCGACCGGGGGCCGGGGCGTGCCCCGGGTGGCCGACGACGTCGGGAAGGTGCTGGTGGAGGCTGCCGCCGAGGGCGACGTTCAGGATCTGGAGGCCCCGGCAGATCCCCAGGAACGGGACGCCCCGCTCCAGGGCCGCCCGGGTCACCCCGAGCTCGGCCTCGTCGCGGAAATCACGGACGTAGCCGGTCCGCTCGTGCGGGGCCTCGCCGTACCGCGCCGGGCTGACGTCTCCGCCACCGGCCAGGATCAGCCCGTCCAGGCGCCCCACCAGGGCGGAGGGGTCGCCCGCCGGGGGCAGGATCACCGGTTGCCCGCCCGCGCGGACCACGTGGTCGACGTAGTCGTACGGCAGGAGCGCGGTGCTCATCTCCCAGGCGGCGAACTTCGCGGGCTCGACGTAACAGGTGATTCCGATGACGGGACGGGACATGATCTCTCTCTTACGGGATACCGGGACGTGGGACATTATGCCCACGTCCCGGCACGTTATCGATGACGGCGGTGTGACATGCGGCACCCGCTTGACGCCGGGAGTGTGAGGTACGACACCCCGGGGAGTGGCGAAGCGCGACGCACGCCCGAAGATGGCGGTGAGGTACGACGCACCCTCAAAAGCAGAGATACGACACACCGCTTGAAAGCGGCGGTGAGGTACGACACGCTCGAAGGCGGCGGTGGCGTACGTCCCCGAGCGGCTACAGCGGGGTCACGTACGCGCCCGAGATGCCGCCGTCCACCAGGAACTCCGACCCGGTGATGAAGCTGGCGTCGTCCGACGCCAGGAAGGCCACCGCGGCGGCGATCTCGGAGGCCTCGGCGAACCGGCCGACCGGGATGTGCACCAGGCGGCGCTGCGCCCGCTCGGGGTCCTTGGCGAACAGTTCCCGCAGCAGCGGCGTGTTCACCGGTCCCGGGCAGAGGGCGTTCACCCGGATGCCCTCGCGGGCGAACTGCACGCCGAGCTCGCGGGACATGGCCAGCACGCCGCCCTTCGACGCGGTGTAGGAGATCTGGCTGGTGGCCGATCCCATCACGGCCACGAAGGACGCGGTGTTGATGATCGAGCCCTTGCCCTGGCGCTGCATGTAGGGGATGGCGTATTTGCAGCACAGATAGACCGAGGTGAGGTTGACCTCCTGGACCCGGCGCCAGGCGTCGAGGCCGGTCTCCAGGATCGAGTCGTCGTCCGGCGGCGAGATGCCCGCGTTGTTGAACGCGATGTCCACGCTGCCGTAGGTGTCGAACGCGGTCTGGTACATCCGGATGACGTCGCTCTCGCTGGTGACGTCGGCCTTGACGAACAGGCCGCCCACCTCGGCCGCGGCCGAGGATCCGCTCGGCTCGTCCAGGTCCACGCACACGACGTGGGCGCCCTCCTCGGCGAACCGGCGTGCGGTGGCCAGGCCGATGCCGCTTCCCGCACCGGTGATGACGGCCACCCGGCCCTGCAAACGCTGCATATCTGTCAATCCTCCGAAATGAAGACGTTCTTGGTCTCGGTGAACGCGGACAGGGCGTCCGGGCCCAGTTCGCGTCCGAGCCCGGACTGTTTGAAGCCGCCGAACGGCGTCCAGTAGCGGACGCTCGAATGGGAGTTCACGCTGAGGTTGCCCGCCTCGACCGCCCGCGCCACCCGGAGCGCGCGCCCGACGTCCCGGGTCCAGATGGATCCGCTGAGTCCGTACCGCGTGTCGTTGGCGATCCGTACGGCGTCCGCCTCGTCGTCGAACGGCACCACCGACACCACCGGACCGAAGATCTCCTCGGTGTACGCCGGGTCGTCCAGCGTCCGCGGGGTCAGGATCGTCGCGGGGAACCAGAAGCCGGGACCGGACGGGCACGAACCCTGCAGGTGGGGAGTCCCGGTGACGAAGGAGGCCACGCGGCCGCGATGCTCGGCGCTGATCAGCGGGCCCATCTCGGTGCTCTCGTCGCGGGGGTCGCCGACCTTGACCTTCAGCACCGCCTCGGAAAGGCGCGCCAGGAAGTCGTCGTACACCGAGTGCTCGACCAGGATCCGCGAACGCGCGCAGCAGTCCTGGCCCGCGTTGTCGAACACGGCGTACGGCGCGGTCGCCGCCGCCTTCTCCAGATCGGCGTCGGCGAAGATCACGTTGGCGTTCTTGCCGCCCAGTTCCAGCGTGATCCGCTTGACCTGCCCGGCGCATTTCGCCGCGATCTCCTTGCCGACCTCGGTCGAGCCGGTGAACACGATCTTCGCCACGTCCGGGTGGTCGACCAGCCGGGCACCCGCCACCTCCCCGATTCCGGGCAGGACCTGCAGCACCCCTTCGGGGAGACCCGCCGCGAGAGCGAGCTCGGCCAGTCGCAGGGCGGTCAGCGGCGTCCACTCGGCGGGTTTGACGATCACGGTGTTTCCCGCGGCCAGTGCCGGGGCCACCCCCCAGGTCATGATGACCATCGGGAAGTTCCACGGCACGATCACGCCGACGACGCCCAGCGGCTCCCGGAACGTGACGTCCAGCCCGCCGGGCACCGGGATCTGCAGGCCGTGGTTGCGCTCGGGCGCTCCGGCGTAGAAGTTCAGCACGTCCCGGACGTTGCCGGCCTCCCAGCGGGCGTTGCCGACCGTGTGCCCGGAGTTGGCGATCTCCAGCTGGGCCAGTTCCTCGGCGTGCTCCTCCACCAGCGCGGCGAACCTCCGCAGCAGCCGGGCCCGGTCCCCGGGTCCGACGTTCCGCCAGGTGGCGAACGCGCGCCTGGCGCGCTCCACCGCCCGGTCCACCTCGGCGGCGTCCGCCATCTCGACGTCGGCGACGACCTCTTCGGTCGCCGGGTTAATGATTTTCACGCTCACATCCGTTCGAATCCCCTGAAAAGCTCCCAGTCGGTGACCGCCGCGTCGAAGGCGGCCAGCTCCACCCGGGCGTTGTTCGCGTAGTGCGCCACGACGTCCTCGCCGAAGGCGGTCCTGGCCAGCTCCGAACCCTCCCACAGCCCCAGCGCCTCCCGGAGCGTGGGCGGCACGGTGTCGGCGCCCGAGACGTAGGCGTTCCCCGTGAACGCCTCCTCAAGGGGCAGCTCGTGCTCGATGCCGTACAGCCCGGCCACGATCAGCGCGGAGACCGCCAGGTAGGGGTTGACGTCGCCGCCGGGCACCCGGTTCTCGATCCGCAGGGACTGCCCGTGGCCGACCAGGCGCAGCGCGCAGCTCCGGTTGTCCACGCCCCACTTGATCGCGGTGGGGGCGAAGCTGCCCGGCACGTACCGCTTGTAGGAGTTGATGTTCGGGGCGTAGAGGAGGGTGAGCTCGCGCATGAAGGCGAGCTGTCCGGCGATGAAGTGCTGCCCGATCCCGGACAGCCCGTGTGGCTCGGACCCGGCCATGATCGGCTCCCCGTCGCCGTTCCTGAGCGAGATGTGGATGTGGCAGGAGTTGCCCTCGCGCTCGTTCGGCTTGGCCATGAAGGTGATCGACCGGCCCTCCTGGGAGGCGATCTCCTTGGCGCCGTTCTTGTAGATGGAGTGGTTGTCGCAGCTGGCGAGGGCGTCCGCGTAGCGGAAGGCGATCTCGTGCTGGCCGAGGTTGCACTCGCCCTTGGCCGACTCGACGTACATCCCCGCGCCCTCCATGCCGAGCCTGATCCTGCGCAGCAGCGGCTCGATCCTGGCGGTGCCGAGGAGGGAGTAGTCGACGTTGTAGAGGTTGGCCGGGGCCAGGTCGCGGTAGCCGCGCCGCCAGGCGTCCTCGTAGGTGTCGTCGTAGACCACGAACTCCAGCTCGGTCCCGACGAACGCCCCCCAGTCCCGCTCCTGGAGGCGGGCCAGCTGCCTGCGCAGGATCTGCCGCGGGGAGGCGGTCACGTCGGAGCCGTCCTCCCACACCAGGTCGGCCATCAGCAGCGCCGTACCCTCCTGCCACGGCACCCGCCGCAGGGTGGACAGATCGGGCTTCATCACGAAGTCGCCGTATCCTCGTTCCCATGACGACATCGCGTAGCCATCGACCGTGTTCATGTCGATGTCGACCGCGAGCAGGTAGTTGCAGCCCTCGGAGGCGTGGTCCAGCACCTCTTCCAGGAAGTAGCGCGCGGACAGTCGTTTTCCCTGCAGGCGACCCTGCATGTCGACCACCGCAAGCAGTACGGTGTCGATTCGTCCTGCCCGTACCTCGTCGTGAAGCTCACCGACGTCCACTGCGCTCTCCTCGCCGGAGTCCTTTGGGCTAGTATCAGACCATTGATGCATGAGGGGTCTCTTGTCAAGGGGGCGCGGGGGATTGGGCGAGATCTCGCGACCGTCAAGGGGGGAGGCAGGATGAGCGAGGTGTCGCGGCTGGCGGCCGTACTGCGTCCCGTACGCG
This sequence comes from Streptosporangium subroseum, assembly GCF_900188345.1. GTDB lineage: Bacteria > Actinomycetota > Actinomycetes > Streptosporangiales > Streptosporangiaceae > Streptosporangium > Streptosporangium subroseum. Next base: position 49,161 of record NZ_FZOD01000013.1, read on the forward strand.
GAGGCAACGCCTTCGAGGAGACCGTGGAACGCCTGCTCCAGGTCATCAAGCTTGGCATGGTGACCGAGAAGCTGCCCCCGGAGCGGGAGCTCGCCGTACAGCTCGGGATCAGCAGGGTCACCCTGCGCGAGGCCATCCGCGCCCTGCAGGAGGCGGGTTACCTCGACGTACGGCGAGGCAGGTACGGCGGCGCGTTCGTCACCTACGCCCCGCCGCCCCCGAGCCAGACAGAGCTGCGCAAGGCCGTGAACGACATGGGCACCGACGACCTGGCCGACGCGCTCACCTTCAGGATGGCCGTGGACTGCGGCGCCGCGCAGGTGCTCGCCACCGCCGAGCTGAGCCAGGCGCAGCGGAGCACGCTGCGGGAGCGACTGCTGGAGGTCAACTCCGCCGGGCCCGACGACTACCGCCGCCTCGACACGGCCTTCCACCTGGCCATCGCGGAGATGACCGGCTCTCCGCTGCTCGCCGCGACCGGCGCCGACGCCCGGCTCCGGGTCACCGACCTGCTCAACGCCATCCCGGTGCTCCACCGCAACATCGAGCACGCCGCCACCCAGCACGAGGCGATCGTGGCGGCCATCCTGAACGGTGATCCCGACGCCGCGCGTCGCGCGGTGGCCGAACACCTTGAAGGCACCGCGGCGCTTCTGCGAGGTTTCCTCGCATAATCGGATCTCTCGCATAACCTGGTAGAGCAGTGGGGGATTTGTTCGGGCAACGCATGGTGGACACAGAACGGCTACCGCTGTTCTGTTTCTTCGCCGCGCTGATCGTCACCTTCGTGCTCACCAGGATCAACGTCCGGCTCATCCGCGCCAAGATCGGCTGGTTCCGCAACCTCAACGTCGGTGAGATGCACATCCACCACGTGGTGTTCGGCGTGGTGCTGACCCTGCTCGGCGGGGTGTCAGGTCTGATCATGTCGGACATCTCCGCCGGCTGGTATGCCGTGACGGCCGCCGTCTTCGGCATCGGCGCCGCCCTGATCCTGGACGAGTTCGCGCTGATCCTGCACCTGCGCGACGTCTACTGGGAGGAGGAGGGCCGCGCGTCGGTCGACGCCGTGTTCATCGCGATCGCGGTCACCGGCCTCCTCCTGATCGGCCTGCGCCCGCTGGGCTGGGAGAACTCCGACGGCACGCTCCGGGGAACGTGGATCACGGCCGGTTTCATCGTGGCCAACCTCGTGCTCGCGGTGATCACCTTGCTCAAGGGCAAGATCTGGACCGGTCTGGCGGGCCTGTTCGTCCCGGTCCTCCTGGTTCCCGGCGCGATACGGCTGGCCCGCCCGGGATCTCCCTGGGCTCACCTGTTCTTCGCCCCCGGCGCCCGCCGTCCCCAGCCCCGCAAGATGGCCACGGCCGAACGCCGGGAAGAACGCTGGCGCCGTCCGGTGATCCGCGCCAAGATCGCTTTCCAGGAGTTCGTCTCCGGCCGGCACGACCTCCCCTCCACCCGCCGCCGATCCCGGCGCTGAGCTCACCGGGGAAAGCCTCTTCACCGCGGGCCGTTCAACGGCCTTTCCCGCGAGCACGTCGCCCCTGGCGAGATGCCTGCCAGATTGGGCCGGTGGTGAGGCTGAGGGCTCAGGAGGGACGGGAAAGGTCCTGGGGCGCATAGTCGGCCGTTTATGGGGCAGTTGACGGGCCTTCCTGTCGAAGGGTGTGGATCATGGGTCTCATGGAGAAGCTCAACCTGCGTGCGATGAAAGCTCAGGCCAAGCTGAAGCTGGGTCGTCGCACCGGGAACCGCCGGTTGGCCGCCGAGGGCCGGACCGAGGAGGCCGAGGCGAAGCTGCTCAAGACCCAGGACGAGATCCTGGACACCGTGGCCGAGATGCGCAGGGAGTACGGCGTCAAGCGCCGCTGATCTTTAGACCATCGCACCGGGTGCCGGTGTTCCGTTGATCGGGGAGCGATCAACGGAACACCGGCATTCGGCGATTCGGGCCGCTTTCCCGCCCTGCCGGTCAGGAGCTCGGAGCCCGCGGCGGAGGTGCCTGGACCTTTCTCCGAGGCGTTTCCGGATTCCTGGTCGTCAACTTTGGTTGACAGGATCGATCGCGTCAACTTATGTTGACGTGGTCGGTTTTCGGCTGTGGAAATGGAATCGGGCGGAACGCCCGGGGTGAGCGCGTGCGAGGTAGACAAGAAGAACAGCGACCGGGGGCCGGTCACTTCAGTCCAGAGGAGACCGCAGTGCCCGAGACCGCGTCCTGGCGGCTTCTGTTCGGCTATATCCGGCCCCACAGACGGGCCCTGCTGCTGGGAGGCGTGCTCAGCCTCATCGGTTCCGTGGCCGGGCTGGCGATGCCGCTTCTCGCCAAAACGGTGATCGACGCCTTCGGCGAGCAACGCTCCCTGCTCGGGCCGGTGCTCGGCCTGACGGCCGCCGTGCTCGTGGGCGCGGGCGTCGGCGCGCTCGGCAGATACGTGCTGGAGCGAATGGGCGAGGGCATCGTGTACTCCGCCCGGCGAAGCCTGGTGGACAGGATGCTGCGGCTGCGAGTGCCCCAGGTGGACCAGCTCAAGCCGGGGGACCTGCTGTCCCGGGTGACCTCGGACACCACGTTGCTCCGGGCGGTGTTCACCGACGGCGTCGTGGAGACGATCAGCGCGGTGTTCATGCTCGTGGGCGCCATCGTGATGATGGCGATCATGGATGGGCTGCTGCTGCTCATCACGCTGGCGGTCCTGGCCGTGGTGGGTTCGCTCGTGGGCCTGGTCATGCCGCGGATCCGCAGGGCCGCCATGCAGGCGCAGATCGCGGTGGGCGAGATGGGCGCGGTGCTCGACCGGGTGCTGCAGGCCTTCCGCACGGTCAAGGCCAGCGGAGCCGAGGAGCGGGAGATCGCCGCGGTGGGAGAGGCGGCCAGGGAGGCGCGGGACCGGGGCATCGCGGTGGCCTGGCTGACCTCGATCGCCGGAATCTCCGCGTGGCTCTCCGCGCAGCTCGCCTTCGTGACCGTGCTCGGCGTGGGCGGAGCGCGGGTCGCCGCCGGCACGCTGGAGGTGTCGTCGCTGATCGCGTTCCTGCTCTACCTGTTCTACCTCGTCGCTCCCATGGGCCAGCTGATCCAGGGATTCACGCAGGTGCAGAACGGCCTGGCGGCGGTGAAGCGGATCCGGGAGATCGAGGAGCTCCCGGCCGAGGAGCCGGACGACACGGTCTACCACGTCGGCAGGACCCCCGCGGGGGTCCGCTTCGAGGGCGTGGTCTTCCGCTACGGCGACGACCGGCCGATCGTCCACGACGACGTCTCCTTCGAGGTTCCCGCGGGCGGGCTGACCGCCCTGGTCGGCCCGTCGGGCGCGGGCAAGTCCAGCGTGTTCGCCCTGCTCGAACGGTTCTACGAGCAGCAGGCCGGAACGATCACGGTTGACGGCCGCGACATCAGGCAGTGGCCGCTGGCCGAGCTCCGCTCCGGCCTCGGCTACGTCGAGCAGGACGCGCCGGTGCTGGACGGCACGCTCAGGGAGAACCTCGTCTTCGCCGCGCCGGGGGTGGAGGAGGCCGACATCTGGCGGGTGCTCGCGCGGACCCGTCTGGAGGACCTGGTCTCCCGGCTCCCCGAGGGACTGGAGACCAGGGTCGGCCATCGCGGGATCATGCTCTCCGGCGGCGAGCGCCAGCGGGTCGCCATCGCCCGCGCTCTGCTGCGCACCCCCCGGCTGCTCCTGCTCGACGAGGCCACCTCCCAGCTCGACGCGGTCAACGAGCTACGGCTCCGCGAGGTGATCGCCGAGGTGGCGACGGAGACGACCGTGCTGGTGATCGCCCATCGCCTGTCCACGGTGACCGGCGCCGACCGGATCGTGGTGATGGAGGCGGGCCGGGTGCGGGCCGTCGGCACCCACCGCGAGCTGCTCACCGACGACGATCTCTATCGCGAGCTCGCCGCCACCCAGTTCCTGCTCCCCACCTGAGAGCGCGATCTCCCCGGTCGCGGTCCGCCGCTGGTCTAGTCCGCTTCTCAGGTTTGGCGCGAATTATGCAAATGTGCAGGGTGAGTAGGGAGATCGTTCGGACACGGGGGCCATTGGCTGATTCGCCACCGGGAAAACCGGGCATCCACGCCTGTGCGGAGCCTCTCCTTCGCGTGAGGGCGTCCATCGGACGCTTGCCGAGCTCGACCCCCGGACTCGTCCGTGCGGGACGAGTGTGGGGCGATGATCGTGACGGCGACCAGGGGTCGGGGGCATTTCAGGGTACGTCGCCCTGAGTGCCCCCTTCCTCTGAGTCGATCTGACCTGTGGTTCTTGGTCTGATCTCTGTCCGCCGGGTTGACCTGTGGCCTTCGAGTGACAAATATGAATGCGTTCATTCAGGTCTGATGGGGAGGCTCGGCGATGACCGGCAGCCGGATCGTGCGCGCGCCGCGCGGCACCACGCTCACCGCGAAGGGGTGGCCACAGGAGGCCGCGCTTCGCATGATCCAGAACAACCTGGACCCCGAGGTGGCCGAGCATCCGGAGGAGCTCGTCGTCTACGGCGGTTCGGGCAAGGCCGCACGCGACTGGCGTTCCTTCGACGCGATCACCCGCACCCTGACCACGCTGGAGGGTGACGAGACGCTGCTGGTGCAGTCCGGCCGCCCCGTCGGGGTGTTCCGCACGCACGAGTGGGCGCCGCGGGTGCTCATCGCCAACTCCAACCTGGTGCCCGACTGGGCGAACTGGGAGGAGTTCCGCCGTCTGGAAGCCGCGGGCCTGACCATGTACGGGCAGATGACGGCCGGGTCCTGGATCTACATCGGCACCCAGGGCATCCTGCAGGGAACCTACGAGACCTTCGTGGCCGTCGCCGCCAAGCTCGCCGCCAGGAAACCCCTCCACCGCGCCGGCTCGTCGGCCGACCTCTCCGGGACGATCACGCTGACCGCCGGGCTCGGCGGCATGGGCGGCGCCCAGCCGCTGGCCGTGACCATGAACGGCGGCGTGGTCATCTGCATCGACTGCGACCCGAGGTCGATCGACCGGCGGATCGAGCACCGTTACCTGGACGTGAAGGCCAAGGACCTCGACGAGGCGCTGCGCCTCGCCTACGAGGCCCGTGACCAGGGCAGGCCGCTGAGCATCGGCGTCGAGGCCAACGCGGCCGAGGCCGTTCCCGAGTTGCTCCGCAGGGGCGCCGAGATCGACATCGTCACCGACCAGACGTCGGCGCACGATCCGCTCATGTACTTGCCGGCCGGCATGGCCTTCGCGGACATGGCCGCCGAGCGGGAGAAGGACCCGGCCGCCTTCACGCGGAGGGCGCGCGAGTCCATGGCCAGGCACGTCGAGGCCATGGTCGGCTTCCAGGACGCGGGCGCCGAGGTCTTCGACTACGGCAACTCGATCCGGGGCGAGGCGCAGCTCGCAGGCTACGCCCGGGCCTTTGACTTCCCCGGCTTCGTGCCCGCCTACATCCGGCCGCTGTTCTGCGAGGGCAAGGGCCCGTTCCGCTGGGCGGCGCTGTCCGGATCCGCCCAGGACATCGCCAAGACCGACCGGGCGATCCTGGAGCTGTTCCCGGACAACGAACCGCTGACCAGATGGATCCGGATGGCCCAGGAGAAGGTCCACTTCCAGGGACTGCCCGCGCGGATCTGCTGGCTCGGGTACGGCGAGCGCCACCTGGCGGGGGAGCGCTTCAACGACATGGTGGCCTCCGGCGAGATCGAGGCCCCGCTGGTGATCGGCCGCGACCACCTCGACTGCGGCAGCGTCGCGAGCCCGTACCGGGAGACCGAGGCCATGGCCGACGGCTCCGACGCGATCGCCGACTGGCCGCTGCTCAACGCCATGCTCAACGTGGCCTCCGGAGCCGCCTGGGTCTCCATCCACCACGGCGGCGGCGTCGGCATCGGCCGTTCCATCCACGCCGGCCAGGTCACCGTCGCCGACGGCACGAAACTCAGCGCCGAGAAGCTCAACCGGGTCCTCACCAACGACCCCGGCATGGGAGTGATCCGCCACGTCGACGCCGGTTACGACGACGCCGTCACGGTCGCGGAGGAGCGCGACGTCCGTATTCCGATGCGCGAATCCTGAGAACGCGGCCTGCCTCGGGCCCCGTCCCGGTGTATGAACGACATGGGGCCCGGGGGGGAATGCTCGGGGGCGTCGAGCGGTTGGAGGGGGCGTGGGGGACGGACTCGATCAACTTCTGGAGGGTCGGCGGCTGTCGCCCGTGCAGCGGCGGATCGCGCGTTACCTCGGAGACCATCTGGCCGAGGCCATCTTCCTGTCCAGCGTGGAGCTGGCCGAGCGGGCCGGGGTGAGCCAGCCGTCGGTGACCAGGTTCGCCATGGTGCTCGGGTTCGCGGGATACCCGGAGCTCAGGCAGGCGCTGCGGCCCTTTGTCGTGGGCGGGCGGAGCTCGTCGCGGGCCAACGACCTGCAGACCGCGATCGACGTGGAGATCGAGAACCTGCGGAGCGTACGGCAGGGACTGGCCGATCCCTCGACCATCGTGGAGCTGGGCACCACGCTGGCCGGGTGCGAGCCCCTGCCGGTGCTGGGGCTGCGGGTGTCGAGCGGGCTGGCCACCACGTTCGCCTACTTCGCCCGCCGGATCCATCCCGACGTCCGCCTGCTGACCCACGGCGGCTCCGAGCTCGCGGACGGACTGCACGCCGCGCGCAGGGCGGGAGCGGGCTGGCTGATCGCGGTGATCCTGCCGCGCTACCCGGCCGAGGCCGTACAGGCCCTCAAGAGCGCCCGCGAGATGGGTCTGCGGATCGCGGTGATCACCGATCGGTGTGACGTGCCGTTCGAGGCCGACGTGATCCTGGACGCCCCGGTCGGCGAGCGGCTGGTGTTCGACTCGCACGCGGCGCCGCTCGCCCTGGCCATGGTGCTGGTGGAGGCCATGGCGGACGCGGCGCCGCTGCGGACGCGGGCCCGGCTGGAGGAGTACGAACGGATGACCGACCAGGCGGGGGTCTTCACCGGCCAGCTCGACTGACCCGCCTGCCCCTGACCCCGCCTGCCCCTGACGTGCCTGCTCCTGCGGGTCGTTCAGCCCGCGATGCGCTTCATCGAGCGCACCGCCCAGCCGAGGGAGAGCACGGCCAGCACGAGGAAAAGGCCGAAGGCCAGCGGGATCGAGCCGTCGGAGAAGTTGTCGGCGAACAGCGCCCGGCCGGCCTCGACCGAGTAGTAGAGGGGGTTGAACCTGGCCGCCGTCTGCATCCAGTCGGGTCCGAGCGAGATCGGCAGCATCATGCCCGCGAGCAGCATCAGCGGCAGCGTGAAGAGCTGCACGACCTGCGACATGCCGCCCTCGTCGCGGATGGACAGGGCCAGGCCGTAGGAGAGGCTGGAGGCGAAGAGGCCGGTCGCTGCCATCAGCAGCAGCATGAGGAGCACCGCCGGCAGGCTCAGCCGCAGGCCCATCAGCACGGCCACACCCATCACCAGGATCGCCTGGAGGATGAGCACGATCATGTCCTTGAGCACGCGGCCGAGGATGATCGCCGGTCGCCACGCCGGGCTGACCGCCAGCCGCTCCAGCACGCCGTTACGGGTCTCGTTGATCATGGAGAAACCGGTGAACAGCGAACCGAACAGGGCGACCATCATCATCACACCGGGGGTGAAGACCAGCAGCGCGTTGGCGAGCGTCCCGCCGGAGGGTTTCCCGCCGATGGGCAGGCCGGTCAGCAGGGGAGCGAACAGCAGGAGATAGAGGATGGGCTGCATGAGACCGAACAGCGGCCATACCGGGTTGCGACGGACATTTCCCAGCTCGTAGCCCAGAAACAGCATGGTGTGTCGAAACATGGGGGGTTCCTAACGGGGTCAGACGGCCGGGAGGTCAGGCGGCGTCGCGGAGGGAGCGGCCGGTGTGCCGCAGGAAGACGTCGTCGAGCGTGGCCCGGTCGAGGGAGATGGACCGGATCGCCAGGCCACCGGCCTCCAGGGCGCGGAGCAGCGCGGGCAGGTTGTGCTCGCCGTCGTCGAGGTAGGCGCGCAGGGCGTCGCCCTCCGCCTGGGTCTCCTTGATGTACGGCTGCGCGGACAGAAGCTCCTGGGCGGCGGCCTGGTCGTCGATCCGGAGCGTGACGACGTCGCCCGCGACCTCCTTCTTGAGCTCCCCGGGGGTGCCCTCGGCGACGATCAGGCCGTGGTCGATGATGACCAGCCGGTCGCACAACGCGTCGGCCTCGTCCAGGTAGTGGGTGGTCAGCAGCACGCTGGTGCCCTGGTCGCGAAGGGCGCGGACCTCGTCCCACAGGTTGGCGCGGTTCTGCGGGTCCAGGCCGGTGGTGGGCTCGTCCAGGAAGATCAGCGGTGGCCGGTTCACCAGGCCGATGGCCAGCGCGAACCGCCGCTTCTGACCACCGGAGAGCGTCTTCGCCGGGCGGTTCGCGATCTCGGTCAGGCTGAAGGTCTCCAGCAGTTCGTCCGCGCGGACGAGCGCCTGCTTACGGGAGAGCCCGGTGATCCGCGCGGCCAGGAGCAGGCTCTCGCGGCCCGGGGCGTTGTCGTCCACGCCCCCGGCCTGGCTGACATAGCCGATCTTCTCCCGGACCTTGCCCGCCTCGTTCACCACGTCGTGCCCGGCCACCCGTGCGGTCCCGGAGGTGGGGGCGGTGAAGGTGGCGAGCATGCGGACGGTGGTCGTCTTGCCGGCGCCGTTCGGGCCCAGGCAGGCGAAGACCTCGCCCTCGTCGACGGCCAGGTCGATGCCCCGGACCGCCTCGACCTCCTCGGTCCTGCCCCGCCCGCGTTTGGCGGTGAAGGTCTTGCGCAGGCCGTGCGCTTCGATGATCATGATTCTCCGTTTCGGGGGGAGTTCCGGGTGCCGGAAGGCCTGTTCGGGGAAGTGCCGGGAGCCGGAAGCGCTCGGGAGGCTCCGAGGATCAGGGGGAGGCCTGGAAGGTGCGTTTCCGGGGTTGGAAGGGGACGTGCTCGGGGAGGGGCGAGGGGCTCCGGAGAGAGACTAGGACTCTCCTCCGCTGGAAACTCAACTGGTTTTTCAGGGGAGCTCGCCGTTCCTGACCTCTCCACGGCCTCGTCGAGCCAGGTCAGCCGGGCCTGAAGTCGGCGCCGCCGGGAGTTCCTGGAGGACGGCGAGTGGTACCGGTGCGTGATCCTGGAGGCCGCGGCCGAGGAGGTCCGGATCCAGCCGAGCGATCACCGTTACCCGCACAACGTTTACGCCCTCACCCTGGAGCGCCCCGGGCCTGCGACATTCCGCCCCGAGTAAGGTGGCCCGCATGTCTGAACGACCGACCGCGCTGGTCACCGGAGCCTCCAGAGGGGTCGGGGCCGCGATCGCGCACGCCCTGGCCCCGACACACGACCTACTGCTCGGCGGCCGGGACGCCGAAGGGCTGGCCAAGGTGTGCGACGGCCTGCCGGGCGCCCGGCCGTGGCCGGTGGAGCTCACCTCCGTCACCGAGGCCGACGTCGCCGGGATCGACCGGCTCGACGTGCTGGTGCACAGCGCGGGAGTGATGGCCCTGGGGCGGATCGAGGAGACCCCGGCCGAGGTCTGGCGGCGCACGATGGAGATCAACGTGATCGCGGTGGCCGAGTTGACCCGGCTGCTGCTGCCCGCGCTGCGCGCGGCGCACGGTCAGGTCGTGTTGATCAACTCGGGGTCGGGGCAGCGGTCCAACCCCGGCTGGGCCTCGTATTCGGCGAGCAAGTTCGCGCTGCGCTCCTTCGCCGACGCGCTCCGGGCGGAGGAGCCGAGCCTCCGGGTGACCACCGTCTACCCGGGGCGGACCGCCACCGACATGCAGCGCGAGGTCCGGGCCCAGGAGGGCGGGGCCTACGAGCCGGAGAAGTATCTGAACCCGGACTCGGTGGCCCGGGCGGCGCTGGCGGCCCTGACGGCCTCCCGGGACGCCCACGTCACCGAGATCACCGTCCGCCCGTCGGGCGGGCCGGTGAGCTGAGAGCCGGGGTGGCCGGGGAGAGCTCGGGTCGGTGGATTGGGAGCCCAGGCAGCCGAGGAGAGACCGGGGCGTGGGTTGAGAGGTCGACCGGCGGGGAAGAGGCCGGGCCGGTGGGTCGAGAGCCTAGGCAGTCGGGGGAGACCGGGCTGGTGGATTGAGAGACCGGCCCGGCCGACGGGAGAGTCCGGGGGCACGGTGACCCGGACTCTCGCCGTTCTCTGAGATTTTTCGCGCGCGCGGTTCGCCAATGAATGATCCCATTCACATAATGGGAGGGTGTTCGACGAGATGTGGGGTGCCATCGAGCACCTCGGACGTGACGACCGGACCCGGGGCTACCTGCGTGACGCGTGGTCGCCCGCCGATCTGGAGCTCAGGCAGTGGTTCCGCCAGGAGGCCGCCGGGCGCGGTCTCGATCTGCGTGAGGACCGCAACGGCAACCTGTGGGCCTGGTGGGGGGACCCGTCGGAGCGGCCGGGTGTGGTCACGGGCAGCCACCTCGACTCGGTGCGGCAGGGCGGCGCCTTCGACGGCCCCCTCGGCGTCGTGTCGGCCTTCGCCGCCCTCGACGTGCTGCGGGCCCGCGGCTTCGAGCCCGGCCGCCCCCTGGGGATCGCCTGTTTCACCGACGAGGAGGGCGCCAGATTCGGCGTTCCGTGCATGGGGTCCCGGCTGCTCACCGGAGTGCTCGACCCGGACAGGGCCCGTGGCCTGACCGACGACGAGGGCGACTCGCTGGCGGAGGTGCTGCGCGGGGCCGGGCGTGACCCGGGTGAGCTGGGCCGCGACCCCGAGACCCTGGGACACGTCGGCGTATTCCTGGAGCTTCACGTCGAACAGGGGCAGGACCTGGTCCACCGGGACGCGCCGGTCGGGGTGGCCTCGGCCATCTGGCCGCACGGCCGCTGGCGGTTCGACTTCCGCGGCCAGGCCAACCACGCGGGCACCACGCGTCTGGAAGACCGCGACGACCCGATGCTGCCCTTCGCCCGGACCGTGCTGCGGGCCCGCGAGGCCGCCGAGCGGGGCGGAGTGGTGGCCACCTTCGGCAAGTTCCGCGTGTCGCCTAACAACGCCAATGCCGTTCCCGGCCTGGTCAGCGCCTGGCTGGACGCCAGAGGCGGCGAGGAGGCCGCGGTCAGGGCGCTGGTCGCCGAGCTGGTCGAGTTCTCCGGCGCCGAGGTCAGCGCGGAGTCGTGGACCCCGGTCGTCGACTTCGACGTGGTCCTGCGGGAGCGGATCGCCGCAGCCGTCGGGGGCGCCCCCATCCTGGCGACCGGAGCCGGACACGACGCCGGGATCCTCGCGTCCGCGGGCGTGCCCAGCGCGATGGTGTTCGTTCGCAATCCGACGGGCATCTCACACTCTCCGGATGAATACGCCGAGACGGCCGACTGCCATGCGGGGGTCACCGCCCTCGCCACCGCCCTGGAGGACCTGTGCGGGAGCTGAGCTACTGGTGCGAGCTGGCCTGGCTGCCGCCGGGCGAGGTCGTGGCGGGAGTGCTCGTCAGGATCGAGGGCTCCCGGATCGCCGAGGTCACCCTCGGCGTGACCCATCCCCCCGCGGGAGCCGTCCGGCTCGGCGGGCTGACCGTCCCCGGCCTGGCCAACGCGCACTCCCACGCCTTCCATCGCGCCCTGCGCGGGGTGACGCAGCGGGAGAAGGGCAGCTTCTGGACCTGGCGCGAGCAGATGTACGGCGTCGCCACGACGCTGGATCCCGACTCCTATCTCAAGCTCGCCAGGGCCACGTTCGCGGAGATGGTGCTGGCGGGGATCACCTGCGTCGGGGAGTTCCACTATCTTCACCACACCCCGGGCGGCACGCCGTACGACGACCCGAACGCCATGGGTCACGCGCTCGTCCAGGCCGCGCGGGAGGCGGGTCTGCGGATCGCGCTGCTGGACGCCTGTTACCTGACCGGCGGCGTCGGCACCCCGCTGAGCGGTGTCCAGCTGCGGTTCGGCGACGGGGACGCCGACAGGTGGGCGATGCGGACGGAGTCGCTCACGAAGTGTTATCGCAGCGCGCGGGACGTGGAGATCGGCGTGGCCATTCACTCGGTCCGCGCGGTCCCCGCCGAGCAGATGCACCTGGTCGCGGAGTTCTCCCAGCGTCACGCGGTCCCGCTGCACGCCCATGTGTCCGAGCAGCGGGCGGAGAACACCGCCTGCGTGGAGAGGTACGCCGCCAGCCCGGTCCAGCTGCTGAGCGAGTACGGCGCGCTGGGTCCCCGCTCGACCGCCGTGCACGCCACGCACCTGTCCGACGTGGACATCGCGCTGCTCGGCGGCTGCCGTACCCACGTGTGCATGTGCCCGACGACCGAGCGTGACCTCGCCGACGGCATCGGCCCGGCCAGGGCGCTGTTCAACATGGGCTCGCCGATCACGCTCGGCTCCGACAGCCACGCGGTCATCGATCTGTTCGAGGAGGCCCGCGCGGTCGAGCTGGACGAGCGGCTGGCCACCGAGCGGCGCGGTCACTGGTCGGCCGCCGAGCTCCTGGCGGCCGCCACCGTGGCGGGGCACGCCTCGCTCGGCTTCCCCGACGCGGGCATGCTCCTCGCGGGCGCCTGGGCCGACCTGGTGTCGGTGCGCCTGGACTCGGTCCGTACGGCGGGAGCGTCCCAGGCGGACGCGCCCGAAGTCGTGATCTTCGCCGCGACGGCCGCCGACGTGCACTCGGTGGTGTCGAGCGGCCGTCAGGTGGTCGCCGACGGCCGCCACGTCCTCGGCGACGTGGGCGCCATGCTCGGCGAGGCGATCGCCGAGGCGCGGGGTCCGGGAAGGGACAACGGGGAAGGGTAAGAGCGCTGCGGAGTGAGCAGGCCGGTTCGGAGACGACGCCGGCCTGGTGGCGGACAGGAGCGGTCGACGGCGGGGAACGGTAGGCGGGATGAGGAGCGGTGAACGACCTGTGAGCACTCTTTTCGATCAAATCGGTCTGCTCTACACCGGTGATCCGGGACGGGAGGAGATCGAGAACGCGGCCCTGGTGGTCGACGGCGGCCGGGTGGTGTGGGTCGGACCCGCCGGTGGCGCCCCCGACGCCGACGAGCGGGTGGACGTGGATGGCCGATGCGTCATCCCGGGGTTCGTGGACAGCCATGCCCACCTCGTCTTCGCCGGAGACCGCACCGCCGAGTTCGCCGCCCGCATGTCGGGAGCGTCCTACACGGCCGGCGGCATCCGCACCACGGTCGCGGCCACCCGCGCCGCCACCGACGTCCGGCTCGCGGCGCGAACGGCCGCCCTGGTCGCCGAGATGCAGGCCCAGGGCACCACCACGGTCGAGATCAAGAGTGGCTACGGCCTCACGGTCGAGGACGAGCGCCGCTGCCTGGAGATCGCCCAGGCGTTCACCGAGGAGACCACCTACCTGGGCGCGCACGTCGTGCCGCCGGACGCGTCCTCGGCCGACGACTACGTCCGCACGGTGACCGGGGAGATGCTGGAGGCCTGCGCGCCGTACGCCAAATGGATCGACGTGTTCTGCGAGCGCGGCGCGTTCGACGCCGACCAGACCAGGGAGATCCTGCTCGCGGGGACGAAGGCGGGACTGCTGCCCAGGATCCACGCCAACCAGCTCGGCAACGGCCCCGGCGTGCGGATCGCCGCCGAGGTGGGCGCGGCCTCCGCCGACCACTGCACCCACCTGACCGCCGAGGACGTCTGGGCGCTGTCGTCGTCGGGGGTGGTGGCCACCCTGCTGCCCGGCGCGGAGTTCTCCACCCGCTCGCCGTACCCGGACGCCCGGCGCCTGCTGGACGCCGGGGTGACGGTCGCGCTGGCCACCGACTGCAACCCCGGTTCGTCCTTCACCTCCTCCATGCCGTTCTGCGTGGCGCTGGCGGTGCGGGAGATGCGGATGACGCCGCTGGAGGCGATCAGGGCCGCCACGTACGGCGGAGCCAGGGCGCTGCGCCGCGGTGACATCGGCACGCTGCGGGTGGGATCCAGGGGCGATCTGGTGATTCTCGACGCCCCGGCCTACGTCCATCTCGCCTACCGGCCGGGGGTACCGCTGGTGGCGCAGGTCTGGAAGGAAGGCCGCCGCCTGGTCTGAGCCTGTATCCGACCCCGCTCGGCCTGCGTTTAGGCCACCGCGATCGGGGAAAGTCGCGGGCTTTGTGACGGTACGGTCGAAGGCATCCTCCTTGAGGAGGAATCCGAAACCGTTCTCCAGGCGTACTTCTTGAGGGAATCTTTGCTCTGGCCCGTCCGTTGAATAGTCAAGCGGCATGTTCGTGCATGTAAGGGGCCATTGGCAGCGTGCGGATATGCCATAAGCAGGCGGAGCGAGGTGCCATCGGATGGCAAGGCCGACGGGGAATCGGACGCAGGACCAGCACGTCTCTGATCGAGACCTGCTCGGGACTTATCTGGCAGAAATCGGGCGTGTGCCTCTGCTCACCGCAGAGGAAGAGGTCGAACTCGCCAAGCGGATCGAGGCAGGTCTCTTCGCGGAACAGTTGCTGGACGGCGGGTTGGCGGAGCCGCGGGTCGCGGATGCCGCCGATGAGGAGCTTGAACGACTGGCCATTTCAGGACAGCGGGCCAAAGATGAATTCATCGAGGCCAATCTACGTCTTGTGGTGGCGGTCGCGCGCAAATATTCCGGGCGGGGAATGCCGCTCATCGATCTGGTCCAGGAGGGGAACCTGGGCCTGGTCCGCGCCGTTGAGAAGTTCGACTACCGGCGTGGTTACAAGTTCTCCACGTATGCGACCTGGTGGATCCGCCAGTCGGTGGGCCGCGCGATTCACGAGCAGGCCCGGCCGGTTCGCCTGCCCACCCACGCGGGTGAGCAGATGACCAGGTTGATGCGGGTCCGCCGCGACATGCTGGCCGAGCTCGACCAGGAGCCGACGGACGCCGACCTGGCCGCGGTGCTCGAACTGCCGATCGAGCGGGTCCGCGAGCTGCGCCGCTGGGCCTCCGACCCCGTCTCCCTCCAGCTCGGCGTGGGTGACGAGGACGAGACCGAGCTCGGCGACATGATCGCCGACGACACGTGGGCAAATCCGGAGCAGCAGGCCATGGACACCCTGGAGCGCGAGCGCCTGGAGGAGTGGCTGATCGAGCTGGAGGGACAGACCCGCGAGATGCTTCGCTGGCGCTACGGCCTGATGGACGGGCGGGAGCACACGTTG
The DNA here is from genome assembly GCF_900188345.1 of Streptosporangium subroseum. Lineage (GTDB taxonomy): Bacteria > Actinomycetota > Actinomycetes > Streptosporangiales > Streptosporangiaceae > Streptosporangium > Streptosporangium subroseum. Next base: position 64,220 of record NZ_FZOD01000013.1, read on the forward strand.
ACCGAGGTGGGCGAGCGCTACGGCATCGGCCGTGACCGCGCCCGCCGCATCGAGCGCGACGCCCTGGCCCGGCTGCGGAAGATGGCCACGGCCGCCTGAGGCGGCTCATCGATCGGGTATGGCCCGCGCGGGCCATACCCGATCGCCGGTCGGCGGCGCTCCGCGCTTCTTTCGAAACGGCGATCCGCCCTGAACGGGCCCGTGGTGATCGCTTCGGCCGCACGGAGCCCACCGGGCGGTTTCCCGCCCCACGACCTACGACTTGGCGTATTTCTCCAGGTCGTCGAGGATCTTTCCGGCGGCGGTGACGCCGATGCCGGTCATCCAGGTCTCGTCGTTCACGTTGTGGACCTTGCCGGCCTTGACCACCGGCAGGTTCTTCCAGAGCGGGCCCGCGATGACCGAGGCCTGGGTCTGCGCCGCCTGGTCGCCGAAGGCGGTGTAGAAGAGCACGTCGCCGTCGGCCTGGGCGAGGTTCTCCTGGCTCAGCTCACCGAAGCGCTTGTCCTCGACGTCGGGCAGCATCTGCGGTGCGGGGCGGCCGAAACCGGCGTCGCCGACGACGATGCCGCTGAACGACTCGGGGCCGTACATCCGGATCGGGCCGGGCATGAAGCGTACGATGCTCACCTTGACCGCGTCGGAGCCGCCCAGAGCCCGCGCCCGGGCCTCGTAGTCGGCGAGAAGCTTCTCCCCCTGCGCCTTCTTCCCCAGAGCGTCGGCGTCGAGCAGGAAGTTCTCCTTCCAGGTGATCCCGACCCGGTCGGTGAAAACGGTCGGTGCGATCTGGCTGAGCTTGGCGTACAGCGGTTCCTGCCGGAACTTCGAGCCGAGGATCAGGTCCGGCTTGAGCGCGGTGATGGCCTCGAGGTTGGGTTCCTGGATGGTGCCGACCACCTTGACGGCGTCAAGCGCGGGTCCCAGGTATTTCGGCCAGGTCTGGTTCGCGCCCGCCTGCGTCGCGCCGACCGGGGTGAGGCCCAGGGAGGCCAGGCTGTCGAGTTTGTCGGTGTCCAGCACGATGACCCGCTTGGGCGATTCGGGCACCTTGGTCTCGCCCATCGCGTGCTTGATCGTGCGGGTCGGGCCCTCGGCGGCCTGATCATCGCCGGAGGAGCCACAGGCGGAGACGGCGAGGACGGACAGCACGACGGCGGCCGCGACCCTGGCTATGCGGATGGTCATGGGGGTCCCCTCGATTTCTTAGGCAAGGCATGCCTAAGCCTAGTTGTGGTCATCTCCAGGTCAAGACGGGACCTGTCCGAAACACCGGCGAAACACGATGGGACCGAGATTCACAGATGTGAAACACGCAGAGTCACGACCTGAAACGGCGGAAGAACACGCTTTGGCGCAACGTCAGTGCGCGGCCGGTCGATGGAGCCCAGGAAGCGATCACTGCGCCTGTGAAATCGGCCACACGCCATTTGTAAGGGAGGGTCGCGTCGAATGAAGATCGATAGCGGCACCACTGCCTGGATGCTCACAGCCACCGCACTGGTGTTGCTGATGACACCTGGCCTTGCGTTCTTCTATGGGGGCATGACCAGGGCCAAGAGTGTCCTGAACATGATGATGATGTCGTTCGTCAGCATCATCACCGTCACTATCGCCTGGGTTATCTACGGGCACTCTCTGACTTTCACCGACAACGGCAGCGAGCTTGTCAACAAGTTCGTCGGCGGCTTCAGCGCCCTTGGACTGCAGAGCCTGGTCGAAACGGCCACCAAGGACGACGGCACCGGCATGCCGAGCCTCGTCTTCTCGGCCTTCCAGCTGACCTTTGCGATCATCACCGTCGCGCTGATCAGCGGTGCCATCGCCGACCGGGCGAAGTTCGGCGCCTGGGTGCTGTTCAGCGCCGTCTGGGTGACCATCGTCTACTTCCCCGTCGCCCACTGGGTCTGGGGTAACGGCTGGTTGTTCAACCTTGGCATCGAGGACTTCGCCGGCGGCACGGTGGTCCACATCAACGCGGGAGCGGCGGCACTCGCCCTCGCGCTTGTGCTCGGCAAACGCGCAGGGTGGCGCAAGGAGCCGATGCGACCGCACAACCTGACCCTGGTACTGCTCGGCGCCGGTCTGCTGTGGTTCGGCTGGTTCGGCTTCAACGCCGGCTCCGAGCTCGCCGTGGACGGGACCGCCGGACTCGCGTTCATGAACACCCAGATCGCCACCGCGGTCGCCGCCGGTGCGTGGCTCGTGGTCGAGAAGCTGCGCGACGGCCACGCCACCAGCCTCGGCGTCGCCTCCGGCGCCGTCGCCGGTCTGGTCGCGATCACCCCCGCCTGTGGTTTCGTCGACCCCTGGGCGGCCATGGTCATCGGCCTGCTGGCCGGTGCGATCTGCGCCTACGCCGTGGGCCTGAAGTACAAGCTCGGCTACGACGACTCGCTCGACGTGGTCGGCGTTCACCTGGTCGGCGGTGTGATCGGCGCGGTCTCCCTCGGTTTCCTCGCCGCCTACCCCTTCCTCGACCAGCAGAGCACCGGCCTGTTCTACGGCGGTGGTCTGAAGCAGCTGGGCCTGCAGGTTCTCGGCCCGGTCGCGGTCGGCGCCTACTCCTTCATCCTGACCTGGATCATCGCCAAGATCATTGACAAGGTGATGGGCTTCCGGATCGGGGCCGAGGAAGAGATCACCGGCGTCGACATCACCTCCCACGCCGAGACCGGTTACGACCTCGGCACCATCCACTCCTCGGGCGTGGCCGCCGTCAACGGTCCGGTTCCCGCCCCGGCGTCTAAGAAGGTGGACGCATGAGACTCATCACCGCGATCATCAAGCCGTTCAAGCTCGATGACGTGAAGGCGGCCCTGGAGCAGTTCGGGATCAAGGGCATGACGGTCAGCGAGGCCAGCGGATACGGCCGCCAGCGCGGTCACACCGAGGTCTACCGGGGCGCCGAGTACCAGGTGGACCTGGTGCCCAAGGTCCGCGTCGAGGTGCTCGCCGAAGAGGAGGACGCCGACGATGTCATCGACGTCATCGTCAAGGCCGCGCAGACCGGCAAGATCGGTGACGGCAAGGTCTGGTCCGTTCCCGTGGAAACCGTGATCCGGGTCCGCACCGGCGAGCGCGGACCTGAGGCGCTTTAAACGGTGAGAGGCGACACTCGCTCGTACGCCGCGGCCCGCAAGGAGCGGGCCGCGGACATCGACCGCTGGCTGACGGACCTGCTCCGGACCGCCTGTGGCACGCCGTACGGGCAAAACGGGGGAACGACAAGAAACGTTGACGAGCGCGGCGCCCTCACCGGGGTCGCGCTCGTCGCGGTTGGGAGCCTGGGGCGCTCCGAGCTCGCGCCGGGCAGCGATCTGGACCTGGTCCTGCTGCACAACGGCCGCGATGACGTGGCGCGCATCGCCGATCGCATCTGGTATCCGATCTGGGATTCCGGTGTCGGTCTCGACCACTCGGTCCGGACCGTCGACGAGGCCGCCAAGGTCGCCAGGGAGGACCTCAAGGCGGTGCTCGGGCTGATCCAGGCCCGGCACGTGGCGGGGGATCCCGAGCTGACGCGGTCGGCGCGCGAGATCGTGCTCGCCGAGTGGCGGGCCGATTCCCGGCGCCGCCTGGGTGAGCTGCGCGACGCCACCGACAAGCGGGCGGAGACGAGCGGTGAGCTGGCGTTCCTGCTCGAACCCGATCTCAAGGACGCGCGCGGCGGGATCCGCGACGTGCAGGCGATGCAGGCGGTGGCGGCGGCCTGGGTCGCCTCGGCCCCGGGCCCGAGGGTCCGCGAGGCCTATGAGCTGCTGCTCGACATCCGGCACGGCCTGCACCTGGTGACCGCTCGCGGTGCCGACCGGCTGGTGCTCCAGGAGCAGGACGCGGTCGCCGGGATCCTGGGCCTGCTCGACGCCGAGGCGCTGATGCGCAGGCTCGCCGAGGCCGCCCGGACGATCGGCCACGCCTTCGACGCCACCTGGCGCACCGTGGACCGGCTGCTGACGGGCCCTACGCCGAGAGGGCGTCGCCCGCTCGCGGACGGCGTCGTCGAGCACGGCGGCGAGGTCGTGCTCGCCCGCGGGGTCAACCCGCGCAAGGATCCGGTGCTCGTCCTGCGCGCCGCGGCCGCGGCGGCGGAGGCGGGGCTGCCACTCGCGCCGGCCACCATCACCGCGCTGGCCACCCAGTCGCCGCCCCTTCCCGTGCCCTGGCCGGACGAGGCGCGAGACGCGCTGGTCGCCCTGCTCGGCACCGGGCGCGCGGCCGTTCCGGTCTGGGAGGAGCTCGACCAGGCGGGGGTGCTGGTCCGGCTGCTGCCCGACTGGGAGCGGGTACGGCACCGCCCGCAGCGCAACCCGGTGCACCGCTACACCGTGGACCGGCACCTGATCGAGGCGGCCGCCGGAGCCGCCTCCTTCACCCGTGAGGTGTCCCGGCCCGACCTGCTGCTCATCTCCGCGCTCCTGCATGACATCGGAAAGGGCTATCCCGGCGACCACTCCACCGTCGGCGCCGTCGTCGCCCGCGACATCAGCGCCCGGATAGGGCTGCCTTCCGCGGACGTGGACATCGTGGAGACCGTGGTCCGCCATCACCTGCTGCTGCCCGAGACCGCCACCCGGCGCGACCTGGACGACCCGGTGACGATCTCCCGGGTGGCCGAGGCCGTGGGCTCGCGCGAGGTGCTCGAACTGCTGGCCGCCCTCGCGGTGGCCGACGGCAACGCCACCGGTCCCGCCGCGTGGAACTCCTGGAAGGCCTCGCTGGTCGCCGACCTCGTGCGCCGGGTCCGCTCGGCGCTCTCCGGCACCCCGTTGCGGCCCGCGCCCTCGTTCTCGATTGAGCAGGCCTCCCTGGCCCGACACGGCGGCGGAGCCGTACGGATCAACGGGGGAGCGGTCACCGTGGTCGCGCCCGACCGGGCCGGGCTGCTCTGGCGCGCGGCCGGAGTGCTCGCCGCGCACCGGATGGTGGTCCGCGCCGCCTCGGCGGCCTCGGCGGGATCGACCGCCATGATCGAGTTCTCGGTCATCCCCGAGTACGGCTCGCCGCCCGACCCCGCGACGCTGGAGGCCGACCTCCGGCTGGTCCTGGCCGGACGGCTCGACATCGAACAGCGCCTGGCCAGAAGGACCAGATCGATGCGCCCGACCCGGGTGCCCGTGGCGCCGCCCCGGGTGACGCTCGTGGATGACGCGTCCAACACGGCGACCGTCATCGAGGTGCGCGCGCATGATCGTCCAGGGCTTCTGTGGCGAATCGGTAGAGCATTTGGTGAATGTGGTCTTGACGTGAGGGCCGCACGTGTGGAGACTCTCGGCGCAGAGGCGGTAGACGTCTTCTACGTGGTTGACAGGGCCGGCCGTCCCCTGACGGACGAGGCTCAGCGGGTGCAGGTGCGTGACCAGGTGCTGGCCGCCCTGCGGTAACCTTCGTCAATCATTCAACCGTCTCCTTCGTAACGATTAAGTCCGGTATGTCGGCTTTGCCGAATCTTTCACGTGACCTTGTGGTCTGATGAATCCCACTTGTGTCGTGATGGTGAGGGGTAGCGAGAGCGGTGACGACGGCGACAACCGACAGCGGGGGTGCTCCGGCACACGACCGTGGCAAGCGGCCTGCCGCCCGGTTCGGCTTGAGAAACTGGCGCGTTCGCTCGCGCCTTACGGCTCTGATCCTGGTCCCGACCGTGGTGGGCGTCGTGCTCGCCGCCACCCGTGTTGTCACCTCCATCGACAGCGTGGCCGGGTACCAGCGGACCGCTGCCGCGGCGGATTACTCGGGAGGGCTGCGCGACCTGGCCCAGGCGCTCGGACTGGAGCGTGACCGCGTTGCCTGGTCGTTGTTCCAGCCTTCGAACAAGGGGCTGAAGGACAGCGCCGACGAGCAGAAGAAGGCCGTCGACGCGATCGTCAACCGGGTCCGGCTGCAGCTGCAGGGGATCGACGAGTCCTACGGCCCCCGGGTGGCCAAGGCGGCGAAGGACGTGACCTACCAGCTCGCGGGACTGCCCGAGTTGCGCAAGGTGACCGGCACCGCCCAGGTGGAACGGTACAACCAGATGGTGGCCCCGCTGCTGCAGCTCCACGAGGAGCTGACCCTGGTCAGCGACGATTCGGAGATCATCGGTAACACCCGTGCGCTCAGCGCGCTGGCCCACGCCAAGGAGGAGATCTCCCAGCAACGGGCTCGCCTGCTGGCCGGCTACTACGCTCCCACGCTGATCAACGCGCAGGAGCTCGAGAAGTTCATCGCCTCCCGCTCGCGCATGCAGGAGTACGAGGCGGACTTCAGCGTCGAGGCGAGCCCGGACAACGGCCAGCTCTTCGTCAACGCCATGCAGGACGAGAAGGTGTACCGCGCCGAGCTGACCAAGTCCAGGGCGATCGTGCTCGGAAGCGACAAGCAGCACACCGGTCGGCTGATCTCCGATTTCAACGCCGTCAAGCAGTGGTTCTCGGACAACGGCACCACCATCGACCGGATCAAGAAGGTCGAGACCCAGGTCGCCGGTGACGTGATCACCCGGGCCCGCGTGCTGGAGGACACCGAGCAGCGCAACGCGATCATCACGGCCGGGCTGATCCTGGTCCTGCTGCTCCTGGTCCTCGGTCTCACCGTCCTCATCGCCCGCTCGATGGTCCAGCCGCTGCGCCGCCTGCGGGTCGAGGCCCTGGACGTGGCCGGATTCAGGCTTCCCGAGGTCGTGCGCCGGCTCCGGGTCTCCGGAGAGACCCAGACACCTGACATCGCCCCCATCTCCGTCGACACCAAGGACGAGATCGGGGAGGTCGCCAAGGCCTTCGACGAGGTCCACCGGCAGGCCGTCCGGCTGGCCGCCGAGGAGTCCGAGCTCCGCTCCAACATCAGCGCGATGTTCGTCAACCTGTCGCGCCGTACGCAGACCCTGGTCGAGCGGCAGATCTCGCTGATCGACGGTCTGGAGAAGGGCGAGGAGGACGGCGGCCGCCTGTCGGACCTGTTCAAGCTCGACCACCTCGCCACCCGCATGCGCCGCAACTCCGAGAACCTCCTGGTCCTCGCCGGTCACGAGCCGACCCGCAGGCGTAGCCAGCCGGCCAAACTCGTCGACGTCGTGCGCGCCTCGCTGTCGGAGGTCGAGGACTACGAGCGCGTCCAGGTCAAGGTGCACCGCGCGATCTCGGTCGCGGGCAGCACCGCCAACGACATCGTCCACCTGGTCGCCGAGCTGGTGGAGAACGCCATCCAGTTCTCCCCGCGGGCCAGCCAGGTCGTGGTCTCCAGCAGCATGATCGAGGGTGGCGGTGCGCTGCTCGCGGTCAGCGACGTCGGCATCGGCATGACCAACGAGGAACTGGTCGAGACCAACCGGCGCCTGGCCGACCCGCCCGTCGTGGACGTCTCGGTGTCGCGGCGGATGGGCCTGTTCGTGGTCGGCCGCCTGGCGCTCCGCCACGGCATCCGCGTCCAGCTCCGTCCGCAGGAGGCCGGCGGCCTCGTCGCCATGGTCCTCCTCCCGCCGGAGCTCATGGTCGAGATGGCCCAGCCGACCCAGACCCCGTCGTGGGGGGTCAACCCGCCTCCCCAGCAGAGTCCCTACGGGCAGGGCTCCTTCGGCCAGGCGTCCTTCGGTCAGACCTCCGTCTCGCGGGATCCCTCGTACGGGGATTCGTCCTTCGGCCAGACCGCTGCCCCGCGATCCCTTTTCGGAGAGACGCCCGCTCCGCGGAGCCCTGCGTACGGTGAGTCGTCCTTCGGCGAGGCTCCCGCCCCGCGAACTCCCTTCGGTGAGCCTCCCGCCCCGCGAACTCCCTTCGGTGAGCCTCCGGCTCCGCGGGGCTCCTCGTACAGTGAGTCGTCCTTCGGAGAGGCGCCCGCCTCGCGAATTCCCTTCGATGAGACCTCCGTCTCGCCGGGGTACGGGGAGTCGTCCTTCGGCCGGGCCCCGGGCGCGGCCGACCCGCAGACATCCCCGTACGGCTCCACGTCGCTGTCCGACGACCATTCGGCCGGCCGGCAGGGATTCCCCGCGCCCTCACTCGGCGCCCCGGTGACCGGCGAGTTCGCCCTTCCCCGGCGCCCGGCCCAGGACACGAACGGCAACGGAGCCACCCCTCCCACAGGGTTCCCCAGCTGGGGAGAGGCCTCGTACGACGACGCGGAGACCTCGTCGATGCCCGCGGTGGGATACTCCCCGCTCGAAGCCGAGCCGGAGGAGTTCCTGCCCATCTTCGCCTCGATCGAGTCGGCCTGGTTCCGCCGGGCGGACGAGAGTGAGCGCGAGGCCGTCGCCGAGGAGCCCGCACAGGGAGCGGTGACGCCGCTTCCCGGCCCGCTGGACTCCCCGGCCGGGTCCGGTCCGGCGACCGGTGGGCCGTTCTCGGAAACGATCCAGGGAACCACCGGCTCACCGGTTCGCGAGCCGGTGGCGGAGCCGATCCACGAGTCGCTTCGTGAGCCGATCCGCGGATCGGCCAGGGAGGGGGTTCCGGTGCGAGAGCCCGGAAACTGGCAGACGCCGGCCGACGCCGGATGGCAGGCGGCGCAGGCGGCGAGCGAACCCGCCCTCGGCGGGGTCACCGCGGCAGGCCTGCCCAAGCGCACTCCCAGAGCCAACCTGGTGCCCGGCGTCGCAGCCAGTGTGCAGCCGTCCACCACCCCGATGCCGCCGATATCGGCGGACCGTGTACGTAGCCGCCTGTCGAGTTTCCAGCAAGGTGTGCGGCGGGGCCGTGCTGAAGTAGATGAAGATGCCACCGGTAACCCGGGGGTCAAGGAGGAGGGTTCGTGACGACTCTGAGCCATGAGGCACGCAGGTTCGACTGGCTGATCACCGAGTTCGTCCGCGGTACCCCCGGGGTCGCGCATGCGGTGTGCGTCTCGGCCGACGGACTGCGGATCGCCAGCTCCGAGGGTTTTCCAACCGATCGAGCCGATCAGCTGGCCGCGGTCGCGGCCGGCCTGCTGAGCCTGACCGTGGGCGCGTCGCGCGTTTTCGAGGGCGGCGCGGTCACCCAGACCGTGGTCGAGATGGAACGCGGCCTGCTGCTGGTGATGGCGATCAGCGACGGTTCGGTGCTCGCCGTGCTGGCCTCTCCCGAATGTGACATGGGTCTGGTGGCCTATCAGATGACCCTGCTCGTCGACCGGGCCGGCCAGGTGCTCACCCCGGCTCTGCGGGCCGAACTGCAGTCCTCCCGGAGCCGTTAGTGAGCGTGTTCTTCACAGGAGAGGGCCGTGCTCGGCGGTGACGGAACCGGGGACGAGGAGCCCCTGTTCCGTCCATATGCGGTCACCGGTGGCCGATCCGAACCGCGCTATCACATGGCTCTGGAAACTCTGGTCTCCTCCTCGTTCATCATGGAGGAGGATATGGCCCTGCTCACTCCCGAGCAGGATGCCATCATCAGGCTGTGCCGTTCGTTCCGGTCGGTCGCGGAGATCTCGGCCCTGCTGAGGATTCCGCTCGGCGTGGCCCGCGTGCTGGTGGCCGACATGGTCGATGAGGGCCTGGTCCGTATCCACCAGCCACGTCTCGAACAGGGACAACCGGATCTCAACATGCTTGAAAGGGTTCTCAGTGGACTACGCAGGCTCTAATCACGGAGGCCTGACGTCAACGAAGATCGTTGTCGCGGGCGGGTTCGGCGTGGGCAAGACCACGTTCGTGGGCGCCGTGTCGGAGATCCTCCCGCTGACCACGGAGGCGGTGATGACCGACGCCAGCGCCGGCATCGACGACCTCGGCCTCACCCCGAACAAGGCGACGACCACCGTCGCCATGGACTTCGGCCGCCTTTCGCTGGACAAGGACCTGATCCTTTACCTGTTCGGCACCCCCGGTCAGCACCGGTTCTGGTTCATGTGGGACGACCTGGTCCGCGGCGCCATCGGCGCGGTGGTCCTGATCGACACCAGGCGCCTGGCCGACGGCTTCCCGGCGATCGACTACTTCGAGGAGGCCAAGCTCCCCTTCGTGGTCGGCGTCAACGGCTGGGACGGGCAGTTCCCGCATTCGGAGGACGAGGTGCGGGAGGCACTGGCGCTGGCCCCGCACATTCCCGTCGTGCGCACCGACGCCCGCTACCGCGACTCCGTCAAGAGCACGCTCATCACCCTGGTGGAGCATGTCCTGCGTGTCCGCGCGTCCTATGGCACGCCGGTCTAGGGAGACCTGGGAAAAACGGAGCTTCCGCCGAGGCGGCCGTCACGCGGGCGAACACCCGCGGACGGCCGCCTTTCGCGTCCGGCCTGACCGTCGCGGGCCGGCCGACCGGCCGGGCCCGCGCGGCCGGAGCGCCGGGATGTCGGGGGACAGCCGGTTGGGCCCCATGGTCGGAGCGGTGGGACGTCGGGGTCGGTCGGCTGGAGCGCTGAGACGTCGGGGGTCAGCCGGGCACCCAGTCCTTCCAGACGATCCTGTTCGCCTTGATCCACTTCACGGCGGCCTGGTCGGCGTTGAGGCCGTTGTTGGTCATGTCGTTCGCGACCGCGTTCTGCTGGTCGTTCGTCCACACGAAGTTGCGCACCAGCTCGTAGGCCCTGCCGCCGGTGTCGGCGAACCGCCTGCTCACGATCTTGTCGAGCAGGTAGGGCGGATAGTCGCACTTGACCTCGGCGGCTCTGGCGTCACAACCGATCGCGTACGGCGGAAGATTGATCTTCACCAGTTTGGTCTGGGCGAAGAGCCACTGTGGTTCGTAGAAATACATCAGCAGCGGGGTACGCTGCTGGGTCGCCCGCCTGGCGGCGTCGATCAGGGCCTTCTCGCTGCCTGCGTAGACGACCTTGTAGCGGAGGCCGAGATTGCGGACCAGCGCCTCGTCGTTGGTGACGTACGAGGGGTCTCCGTCAAGGAGCTGGCCCAAATCGCCTGATTTATTCGTCTTGAATAGATGGGCGTACTTGTTGAGTTGCCGCCAGTCGGTGATATCCGGGTATCGGTCAACCATCCATTGTGGGACGTACCACCCAATGGCACCTTTATTTCCATTTCTTCCGGCGGAGACCGCGACTTTCTTCTCCTCGATGTAGGTTTTTTTCTCCGCCTCGCGTCCCCAGTTTTCAACGATGACGTCGACCGTGCCCTTTTCGAGTCCCTTCCAGGACTCGGCCTCGTTGAGCGGCACTTTCCGCACCTGGTAACCGAGCTCCTGGGTCAGGAGGCGGGAAAGGACCGCCGCGCTGGCCTCGTAGCCCGCCCACCCGTTGATGGCGATCTTCACGGTGCCGCCCGTCGCCGGAGGTCTCTCCTGTTCGCCGCTGCACGCTGTGAGGAGAAGGAGCGCCGCGGCTGCCGCCGCGAGCCGTCTTCTCATGAGGCCGGCCGATCGATTGCTTGGGGACCCGGAAAAGCCCGGGCCGTCGGATAAGGCCACTCTCTCCTCCGAAGCTCGACGCCAGGATCCGCCGAGTGTAGCGAGGGCCGGCACCCCGGCTTTCGCGCCGGGCACGGCGGGCCGCGAGGAGGCGTCCTCGGGAGGCGATCGTGTCTTCGGCGGAGTTCCTTGAAGCGGGATGACCGCATGCGGTAACGTTCGTTTTCATTGAACAGGTGTTCGAAAATTGAGTTGATCGGATAAGGGTGCGTTTCGGCGATGCGCCGGAGCCTCCGGTTCGGCGGTGACGGCGCGGGAGCCTTGCCGTTGGGCGGGCGTGGAGCGCCGATCTTCGCACCCGGTGCGATGGGAGGCCTCTCGGGCGTTCGCGCCCGAGGGGAGGCCAGGGGCGCAGAGGGTGGGACGTAGCGGAGATATCGCAAATAGCAATATTTTGATCTTCTAGAGATCGTTGTGACCCCCCACCCTGCCGTCCGCCCGTCTGCGCGTCCGTAATGGAACGATGCAAACGGTCATATATATGGGATAAACGCCCGATAATGGTATTTAGATGCCCAAATCCGGAGCCTTGGATCTTGGTTGGAGCCCCAGATTTCCCCCCGGTTGCCCAGCGAACTGGGTATTTGTTTGGGCTTGGTTCCATTGGCCTCATGGGTTGAGATGTGCTCGAATTGCCCGGAGTCATGGGAAATTCGGCCAGGCGGCTCATCCACCGAGAGGCAGCGTTCGGTGAGTACACACAAGGTCCAGGCTTCGGGCAGCGGTCTGCGCCTGAGGAATTGGCGCGTGCGTTCGAGACTCGTCGCGCTCATCCTGGTGCCCACCGTCGCCGCGGTGCTGCTCGGCGGGGTCCAAGTATTCGCCTCAATGCGCGCTGCCACCGACTACCAACGGGTCAACGACCTCGCCAGGCTCTCCGACCATGTCGGCCAGCTCACCCATGAGCTGGCCTCCGAGCGCGACCGCATGGCCTGGTTCATCGCCCTCGGCCGGCCGCAGGGCGGCGTGAAGGTCGTGACCGACCGGATGAGTTCGGTGGACGGAGCGGTGAGGCGCGTCCGCGACAGCGGCACCCCGCTCATGGACGCGCTGAGCGGCCGTACCAAGGACAAGGTCGAGACCGGGCTCGCCCGGCTGGACGATCTCCAGCCATTGCGGGACCAGGCGCTGAAGTCGACGCTGCTGCCCGACGCCGCCATCGACGCCTACTCCCTGATCATGGCCGACCTGCTCTCCCTCCACGACGAGCTCGGCAAGGGCAGCGCCGACGATGTGCTCCTGGGCCAGGCCCTTACCCTGGGGGCCCTCGCCCGCGCCAAGGAGGCGCTCTCACTCCAGCGTGCTCTGCTCACGGTGGTGCTGGTCGCCGAGCGGTTCGAGCAGGGGCAGATGGAGGCGTTCCTCGGCGCGCTCTCCACCGAGCGCAACGAACGCAAGATCGTCGCCGCCGAGGCCGGAGGCGAGGGCCGCCGTCTCTTCGACGAGACGGTCAACGGCAGGACCGCCGACCGGGCCGAGTTCCTCCGGGAGCTGATCCTGCTCCGCGCGGCCTCCGGCGCCCCGCTGAAGGGGCTGGACCTGGCGAAGAAGGACGACGCCAAGGAGTGGTACGACGCGTCGTCGGTGACGATCGACCGGATGCGCGAGGTCGAGAAGCGGTACGCCCAGGACATCGTCGTGCGGAGCCAGGAGCTGAGGAACGCCGAGCAGAGTCGTGCCCTGCTGGTCGCCGCAGCGGTCGCGGGCCTGCTGCTGATCGTGCTGCTGATCACCACCGGGGTGGCGCGCTCGCTGGTCAGACCGTTGCAGCGGCTGCGCAGGGAGGCTCTGGAGGTCGCCGGAGAACGGCTGCCCGCCTACGTCCAGCAGGTGCGCGAGTCGCGTGACGGTGAGCTCCCCGCCGAGGTGCCGTCGATCGGGGTCGTGTCCCGCGACGAGATCGGTGAGGTCGCGCGGGCGTTCGACGAGGTTCACCGGGAGGCGGTACGGCTGGCGGGCGACGAGGCCAGGCTGCGCAACACGGTCAACGCGATGTTCGTCAACCTCTCCCGCCGGAGCCAGACACTGGTGGAACGCCAGCTCACCCTGGTCGAACGGCTGGAGCGCGGCGAGCGCGACGACCAGCGCCTGGCCGACCTGTTCAAGCTCGACCACCTGGCCACCCGCATGCGCCGTAACAGCGAGAACCTCCTGGTCCTGGCCGGTCAGGAGGTGGTGCGGCGCTGGCGTCAGCCGGTCGAGCTGATGGACGTGGTCCGGGCCTCGCTGTCGGAGGTGGAGAACTACGAACGGGTGGTGACCCGGGTCAACTCCGAGGTCGCCGTGGCGGGCCCGGCGGTGAGCGACGTGGTCCACCTGCTCGCGGAGCTGGTGGAGAACGCGGTCTCGTTCTCGTCCAGGACCAGCGAGGTCGTGGTGTCCAGCAGCCGCATCGACGGCGGCGGTGTGATGATCTCGGTGGCCGACCAGGGCATCGGCATGACGCCCGACGAGATCTCCCAGGTGAACTGGCGCCTGGCCAACCCCCAGACCGCCGACGCCTCGGTCGCCCGCCGCATGGGGCTGTTCGTGGTCGGCCACCTCGCGCTCAAACACGGCATCCGCGTTCAGCTCAGCCCCCAGGAAACCGGCCTGAACGCCATGATCGTCCTTCCCGAGAGCCTGCTCGCCCCTCTCCCCGATGCCACCCCCCTCCCCGGCTCCCTCACCGCGACCGGTGCCGCGCCCGCGCGGTTCGGCGGGCCGCTCCCCGTGGTTCCCCTCCTGGCGGCGCCGTTCGCCCAGGAGATGTCCGCGGTGCCATCGCAGACCTGGCCCGCGGGGATGGCGGAGCCGAGCGTGTGGAACCCGCCCGCCGAACGGCTCACCTGGGCGGAGCGGGAGGACAGCCGGTTTCCCCAGCCGCCGCCCGACCCGCTCGACCGTCGCCTCGGCGAGGCGAACGGCCTCGGATCGATGCCGAAGGGGGGAGCGTCGTCGCCGGATTCGGAGGGCGAGTTTCTGCCGATCTTCGCCGCGGTGGAGTCGGCCTGGTTCCGCATCGCCGCGACTCTCGCGGAGAACCCCGACGGTGAGCCCTCCACCGCCGAGTTCCCCGCCGTGGATTCGGGCCGGGCCGTTCCCGCGGAGCCCCGGGCCGAGCCCGACTCCTGGTCGTCCCCCGGTGACAGCGGCTGGCGGGCCGCCCAGGCGGCGAGCGTCCCCACCTCCGGCGGGACGACCGCGTCGGGCCTGCCCAAACGGGCTCCCAGGGACAATCTGATCCCCGGCTCGGTGAGCCCGCTCATCCAGCCTCAGCCGCCCGCGGCGCCCATCTCGGCCGAGAAGGTCCGCAGCCGGTTGTCCAGTTTCCAGGAGGGCGTGCGCAAGGCCCGTAACGAGCTCCCGAACCGGGAGAATTAAACCGTGCAGGGTGAATACTGGAATGATCGGCAGGGGTCCCGAGACGGTGGTGGTCTGCCACAGGAAGACCCTCCCCGATATCGGCTGAGGTCCAGGGACGGTCATGTGCCGCCGCGGGAAGACCCCCCTCGATATCGACAGGGATCCAGAGACGGCCATGACCTGCCACGGGAAGACCCTCCCCGTTATCGGCAGGGGTCCAAGGATGGCCGTGACCTGCCACGGGAAGACCCCCCTCGATATCGGCTGAGGTCCAGGGACGGCCATGTGCCGCCCCAGGAGGAACCATTCCGACATGGCGCGCCGGCCGACCCTCCTGGCGACGACCCGTGGGACGAGCCTCCGGCGTACAACTCGCAACAGGACGTGCCCCTCCCGTACGGCTCGGCATACGGAGAGCCTCCCGAGGAGGAGAGCTCGCTGGTGCGGATGTACACCGTCAGCCGCGGGCGGACCGCTCCGCGCACCAAGCTCGCCATGGAGGCCCTGGTCTCCTCCGCGACCACCGAGCAGCTCGGCCTGTCCTACATTCGCGAATACCGGGTCATCAGCGAGCTCTGCCGTCAGATCCGCTCCGTCGCCGAGATATCCGCCCTCCTCGGCACCCCCCTCGGCGTCGCGCGCGTCCTGATCACGGACATGGAGTCCGAGGGCCTGGTCCGGATCCACCATCCCCAGATCGATGAGAGGGGCCCGGGGCCCGACCTCCTCGAACGCGTCCTCGGTGGTCTCAACAGCCTCTGACCGCCCCGTGGTCCGCCGTTCCACCGGGCTCCGCGTACCGAGACGGGGTGGGCCGCTGTTCCGCTGGGATCCGCGTGCCGAGACAGGGTGGGGCCGCCTGCTTTCTCGCCGGCGGCTACCGGGCGCCGAGGCTGCCCGATCAGCTGACCGGGTGCGGTGCGGATGCGGCCGCTCGTCCTCGTTCGGGTGAGGCGCACTGGTTATCCGGCGAGCCACCACCGGGCGGCGATGAGCTCGGCCACCAGTGTCTCGGTCAGGAGCGCGACGTCGGGGTCGTCGTCGTGGCGGTAGCGGACGGAGCCCTTGGCGTCGGGGAGCTCGCCGCCGACGGTGAGGACGGTGGAGCCGCGCTCGCGGATCCACTCCATGGCCTGGTCGTCGTAGGGGGAGCCGGGGAACAGGATGGCCCGGTAGTCGAGGGTCTTGGTCAGGTAGACGTCCACGTGGGACCAGTCGCCGGTCTCGCACGCGTCGGCCGCCCGGCGGGGGCCCTCGCGGAACATCAGGGCGGACTGCTCGGCGGAGGACAGGTGTTCGGCGGGGGCGATCGTGTAGACGCCGTTCGGCCCGTCGAGCAGGCTCATCGCCGGCTCCAGCCACTCGCCGCGACGGTCCAGCAGGTCGGTGGTGGCCTCGGCCGTACGGCGCAGCAGGCCGGGCACGTCCAGGCGAGGCCCGTTCACGCCGGGCACATTCATGCCGGGCATGTCCAGGCCAGACACGTCCCCGCCAGACACGTCCCCGCCGGGCACGTCCCCGCCGGGCATGGACATGCCCGGCAGGGAGCCGAGGCCGTGGAGCGGGCCGGACGGGGTGGCGGTGAGGTGGTTCTGCAGGGCCAGGAGCAGGCCGATGGTGTGCTGGAAGGTCCGGCAGGACACGCCGCCGCGCTCCTCGCCCGCAACCATGGGGACCACCAGGTCGGCGCCCTCGGTGATCGCGGAGCCGGGCCTGTTGGTCAGGGCGAGCACGAAGGACCGGCCGCGGTAACGGGCGACCGCGTCGAGGGTCTCCCTGCTGCCGCCGGTGGCGGAGATCGCAACGACCAGGGTGTCCGGAGTCGCCGGATAGGACGCGGTGGCCGAGGCGTACTCGGCCACGGCGTCCACACCCGCCGCCCGCAGGCGCAGCGCGGCCACCCGGGCGGCGTATCGGGAGCTGCCCATGCCGAGGAAGACCACCCGCCGGATGCCGGCCGGGATCCCGTCGAACGGGTCTCCGGTCTCCAGGGCGCTCGCCAGCGCGGCCAGCGCGGCAGGCTTGGCCTCCAGGTCGGCGAGGTACAGCTCGGGATTCACATGCGCTCCTTCAACTTCAGCGTCGGGTCACCGGTGCCACGACCAGCGTCGGGTCACCGGTATCACGACCAACGTCGGGTCACCGGTGCCACGACCAACGTCGGCTCACCGGTATCACGACCTACATCAGGTCACCGGTACCGCGACCGATGTCGGGTCACCGGTACCACGACCGTAGGACGCCCATGGGTGCGTAACGCCAGCGGGGGAGGTGACCGGCGGCGTAGATGAGCTCGCGGCACTCCTGCTCGATCTCGAACGGGCGGAGCAGGGAGCGGTCCAGCAGGCCGGCGTGGCCGAGTTCGGTCAGGCGGCCGAGATAGGCGGACTCCAGGGCGGCACGGGCGCCGGCGGCCCATCCGGCGATCACGAGGGGGTCGGCGTCGCGGCGCTTGACGGCGACCTGGCCGACGTGTTCGAGGCTGGTGGTGAGCTGGGCGAGGTCACGGGCGGCGGGCTGGAAGGGATCCGCGCCGACGACCGTCGGATTGCCGTCGAAGTCGATCACCGCGTAACCGTCACGCCAGCGGAGCATCTGACCCACGTGCAGGTCGCCGTGGATGCGGATCAGCGGGGTGGCGCCGGAGGAGGCCAGCGGGGCGATCTCCGCGCGGAGCGCGCCGGCGTGGGCCGAGAGCCAGTCGCCGTCGTCACCGCCGGTCAGCGTGAGAGCCGTGTTCACGGCCTCTTCGGCTCGGGTGAACCACCGGTTCACCGGTCCAGTGCCATGATGTCCACGTTTGTCTGGTGTGTGCCGTGCGGGGAAGGTCGCGGTGCGCACGGGGTCGGGGAAGGTCTCGGACGGGGTGGCCATCGCCGCGTGCAGGTCGGCGGAGAGAACGCCCAGGTCGGCGGCGAAGGACGTGCCGCCGGAGACGGCCTCGTCCACGCACCACTCCCAGCCGTCCACGGCATCCGGGAGGTAGGCGGTGACCAGGGCGAGCAACAGTTCGCCTTCATCGTCCCGGCGGGACACGGCCGCGTACGGCGTGGCCGTCGCGGTGAAGCCGACCGAGGTCAGGTGGGCGAACATGTCCGGGGTCGGCTGGGGGAGCGGGGCGGGAGGGGTGAGCCATTTCACGACCACGCTCTCGCCGACGACCACCGAGCGATTGGTCTGATCCACGTCGAACCCGCGTTCACCGACCGGATCATCCTGACGATTCGATGACGTTTGAGTACCACTTGAGAAACCGGAAGAGGCGGGCTCGGGAAGCGGGTGAAAGTGACGAACGATGAATGGTTTGGAAACAGCGCAGGTCAAAGCCTCAACTAGTTGGCTCGTTCGCCCATCGCCGGCCTCCGGAACCGTGTCGAGTCGCTTCCATATTGAACATCGGTTCACCAAACAAACCAGGCTTTCCAGGGGCGGTGTCCCGAAAAGTCTTGCTCAAGTTATTCTTGACTGCAACACTCCTGCTTTGGTCTGCCGTGTCTACTGCGACCAGTCTGCCCCCACTTACACTGAATTTTGAAGGAGAATGCGGCCGTGTCCCGTATCCGGTACACCCGTCGTTTTCCGGCTGCCGTCATGGTGGTCGGACTTGCGCTCGCAGCATCGGCCTGCGGCGGGGAGGCCGCAGACACCACTGCCGCCGTCCCCGCCGCCAGTGCCTCTTCCGCGCAGCTCAACCCGAACGCGGATCTTTCCAAGCAGAGCGTGGCCATCTCGGTCTGGCCCGGCTACACCCCCGAAGACCTCCCCGCGAAGGTCAAGTCCAAGCTCGGGCTGGACCTGAAGGTCGCGCTTCACGACACCAACGAAATCATCATGGCGAAGCTGACCGCCGGCTCCGACACCGGTTTCGACGTGGCGTTCGTCTCCGGCCAGTACGCCCAGGCCCTCAACGAGGCCGGCCTGCTGGAGCCGATCCACCCCGAGCTCATCCCGAACCTCGCGAACCTCTACCCCGAGGCCAAGGAGCTCGCCTACGACAAGGGCAACACCTTCTCGGTCCCCTACACCTGGGGCACCACGGGCATCTGCTACCGCACCGACCTGGTGAAGACCCCGCCGACGAGCTGGAACGACATCCTCGACCCGCCGGCCGAGGCCCTGAAGAAGGTCACCATGATGACCACCGAGCGCTGGCTGGCCCTGCCCGCCATCAAGGCGCTCGGCTACTCGGTCAACACCAAGAGCGACGACGAGATCGCCAAGGTCAAGGCGAAGCTGCTGGAGGCCAAGCCGAAGCTGCTCGGCTACGACGACACCACCTTCGGCGACAAGCTCAAGAGCGGCGAGGCCGTGATGGTCGAGGCGTGGGACGGCTGGTGCCCGACCACCGAGAAGAACATCAAGTTCGTGGTGCCGAAGGAGGGCAGTGACCTCTGGGTGGACACGATGGTGGTGCTGAAGTCCTCCAAGAACAAGGAGGCCGCCCACGCGTTCATCAACTACATCCTGGACCCGGAGATCCACGGCTGGGCCGCGGAGACGATCCTCTACAAGGTCCCGAACAAGGCCGCGATGGACTCCATCGACCCCGCGCTCAAGGCCGCCAACGCCCCGCTCCAGATGACCCCCTCGCAGCTGCTCGAGGGTGAGTCCATCGTCGACCTCGGCGAGGACTCGGTGAAGTTCACCCGGCTCGCGACCGAGGTCTCGGCGAAGTAGTGGCACGTTCCACCGTCTCCGGCGCGCCTGTGAAGTCACAGGCGCGCCGGTCGCGTGCCCTGGGACGGCTTGTCTTCCTGGGGCCGGGTCTGACCTACCTGATCGTTCTTCTGCTGGTCCCGCTGGCGCTGCTTCTCAGCTACATCCCCTTCCGAAGGGGCCGCTTCGGCGGCATCGTCTACGAGCTGACCGGGGAGAACTTCACCCGGCTGATCGACCCGCTCTACCTCGACGTCGTGCTCGGTTCGCTGAAGATCGCCACAATCGCCACGGTGATCGCTCTGCTGGTCGGCTATCCGACGGCCTACCTGATCGCGCAGCTCCCCCGGAAGTGGAAGACGATCGCCCTGGTCGCGATCGTGCTGCCGTTCTGGACGAACTTCCTGGTCCGCATCTACGCCTGGATCATCCTGCTCAGCGGCCCCGGCCTGGTGAACTCCACGCTCATGGACCTGGGGCTGATCGACAAGCCGCTGGAGCTGCTCTACAACCAGGGCACCATCATCACCGGCCTGATCTACTCCTACCTGCCGCTGATGGTGCTGCCCCTGTACGCGGCGATCGAGAAGCTGGACCCGCAGCTCCGCGAGGCCTCGGCCAACCTCGGAGCCAGGCCCGCCCGGACGTTCCTCTCCGTGACGCTGCCGCTGACCCTGCCGGGTGTGATCACCGGGTGCCTGTTCGTCTTCGTGCCGAGCTTCGGTAACTTCGTCGTTCCCGAGCTGCTCGGCGGCGGCCGTTCGATCATGGTCGGCAACCTGATCAGGGACCAGTTCCTCAAGGCGCGCGACTGGCCGTTCGGAGCCACCCTCTCGCTGGCGCTGATCGCCGTGCTGATCGTCCTGCTCCTCCTGCAGGCCTGGAGTGCCCGCCGTGCGTAGACCCCGCCTGATGTACGTCCCCTTCTGGATGACCTACGTCTTCCTGTACACGCCGATCGTGGTCCTTGTTGTGATGTCGTTCAACTCCGACGACTCGCCCTACACCTTCGGCGGCTTCAGCCTGAAGTGGTACGGCGAGCTCGCCTCGGACGCCAACGTCCGCGAGGGCCTGATCAACACGTTGATCGTGGCGGTCGGATCCACGGTGCTGGCCACCGCGCTCGGCACCCTGCTGGCCGTGGGCCTGGCCCGCCACAGCAGGTCACGGCTGCTGGACGCGATCAGCGTGATGCCGGCCGTCCTGCCCGACCTGGTGCTGGGCATCGGCCTGCTCGTGTTCTACGCCACGATCAAGGCGACCCTCGGCCTGTACTCGGTGGTGCTGGCGCACACGGTGTTCGGCATGGCGTTCGTGACCGCGGTGGTCCGGACCCGGCTCGCCAACAGCGACACCTCCCTGGAGGAGGCGTCCAGGGACCTGGGCGCGACGCCGTTCACCACGTTCTTCCGCATCACGCTGCCGCAGCTCGCGCCGGGCATCGTGGCGGGTGCGCTGCTGGCGTTCACACTCTCCATCGACGAGTTCGTGATCGCGTCCTTCACCGCGGCGCCGCTCGAGCCCACCCTGCCCATCGTCATCTACTCAATGGTCCGCTTCGGGGTCACTCCGGAGATCAACGCGCTGGCCACACTGCTGCTCGCCGTGAGCTTCACCGTAGTGATCGCGGCGCAGCGGATGACCCGACTGACGGAGTCCCTGTCCTAATGTTGCAGATCACAGGTGTCAGCCGCCGGTTCGGCGACATCACGGCTCTGTCGGAGGTCTCCCTGGAGATCCGGCAGGGCGAGTTCTTCGCGCTGCTCGGTCCCAGCGGCTGCGGCAAGACGACCCTCCTGAGAATCCTGGCCGGCTTCGAGGCCCCCGACGAGGGCACCGTCACGCTGGACGGCGAGGACCTTCTCCGGCAGGCCGCGCACCGCCGGCCGGTCAACCTCATGTTCCAGTCCTACGCGCTGTTCCCGCACATGACCGTGGCGAAGAACGTCGCCTACGGCCTGGAGAGGGAGAAGCTGGCTGGGGCGGAGATCCGCCGCCGGGTGGGCGAGGTCCTGGAGAAGGTCGGGCTGGACACGATGGCCGGGCGCAAACCGCAGCAGCTCTCCGGCGGCCAGCGGCAGCGGGTCGCGCTGGCCCGTGCGATCGTGAAGCGGCCGCGCCTGCTGCTGCTGGACGAGCCGCTGTCGGCGCTGGACAAGAAGGTGCGCGCGGAGATGCAGCTGGAGCTCAAGCGGCTCCAGAACGAGGTCGGCATCACCTTCGTCGTGGTCACCCACGACCAGGAGGAGGCCATGTCCCTGGCCGACCGGATCGCGGTCTTCAGCGAGGGCAGGGTCCAGCAGGTGGACGCGCCGGTGGAGCTGTACGAACGCCCGCGCACCCCGTTCGTCGCCGGCTTCGTGGGGGCCAACAACCTCTTCGAGGGCAGGGCCTGCTCGGTCGGCCTGGCCAGTGACGGGCTCGGGGTGCTCCCCGGAGTGTCGACCCTGCCCGACGGGACGCCCGCGCTGCTCGCCGTACGGCCGGAGCGGCTCAGGCTGGACGGCCAGGGCGTTCTTCGCGGAGACGTCGTCGACGTCAGCTTCTACGGTGGTGTCTCGCACGTCTCGGTCCGGGTGGCCGGGCGCTCGACGCCGGTTCTGGTGGCCACGCAGGGGGCCACCCAGGTCCAGGCGGGATCTCCGGTGGCACTCTCCTGGTCTGCCGGGGACGGAGTGCTGATCCCTCAGTGAGACGTCTTGAGCGGGTTGTTCGCCTTGAGCGGGTTGCCGGTCGCGATCCTGGCATAGGCCAGGATCAGCTCGACCGCCTCCTCCGGGCCGATCACCGGGTGGCGGGCCGTTATGCGGTAACCGTACGCATCTTCGAGCGCGACCAGGTTGCGGGCGATGACCAGCGCGTCACCGGTCAGGGTGAAGGTCCCCAGCGCGGCTCCGGTGTCCAGGATGCTCTGGTACAGCGAGACCTGGCGGTCGTAGAGCGTGGTGAGCAGCAGCGCGTACATCCTGTTGCGGGCCGCGGCTCCGCCGAGTTCGTTGAGCAGCCGGACGTCCGGGTCGTCCGGGCCGTGCGGCAGACCCGAGCGGATGGTCACGACGAGTTTTTCGGCGGGGTCGCGCATGCCGTTGATCCGCTTGAGGCGCTGCTCGTAGAAGCGCTCCATCCCGGCGTGGTGGGCGTCGACCAGCAGTTCACCGAGGCGGGGGTAGTGGTAGAGGACGGCCCCGGAGGTCAGTCCGGCCTCCTCGGCGACGTGGTTGAGATGAACTCCCTCGGTGCCGTACCGGATGATCGCCCGGTGCGCGGCCGCGATGAGATCCAGACGCCGATCCGCCCGCCCCTTGCGCGTCATAATTCCCCGCTTGTCGAAGACCATTCTCTGTGCCGGGGTCCATAGTGACCGTTTTCGGCCGGTTTTGCTAGCTAGACAATTGAATCGCTCTTCAAAAAGCCAACAACCTAGACGCTAGGAGGCGTGGTGTCTCTCACGATCCTGTTCATGCCGGAGAGTGCCTACGGGCCGACGAACAACTGCATCGGCATCGGTGACATTCTGCGTCGGCGTGGACACCGCGTCGTCTTCGCCGCTGAATCCTCCTGGAAGGGAAAACTGGAGGCTCTGGGGTTCGAGGAGGATCTGGTCGACCTCGCGCCGCCGTCAGAGGAGGAGCAGGACGCGGGACAGTTCTGGAAGGACTTCATCCGGGACACCGCCCCCGAATATCGCAAATCGACTCAGGTGCAGCTGGAGACGGTGACCAAGCCGATCTGGGACGCGCTCATCGACGGCGTGAAGTACTGCGAGCCGCAGCTGAAGGCGATCATCGAGCGCGTTCGGCCCGACGTCATCGTCGAGGACAACGTCATCACCTTCCCGGCGCTGCTGACGGCGGGCAAGCCGTTCGTCCGCATCGTCTCCTGCAACCCGCTGGAGGTGCGCGGCGAGGACGTGGCGCCGGTCTTCTCGGGGCTGCCCGCCGACGACCGCTCGGAGTGGGACGCCTTCCGCGCCGAGTACGACCGCACCCACCGTGAGATCTGGACGGCCTTCAACGAATGGGTCGTCGCCCAGGGCGCCGAGCCGCTGCCGGACCTGGACTTCATCCACGAGGGGGACCTGAACCTCTACGTCTTCCCCGAGATCACTGACTACACCGACGCCCGTCCGCTGCCCGGCTCCTGGCACCGCCTGGACTCCTCGGTCCGCGAGACCGACGGCGGCTTCGAGATCCCCGAGTCGCTGGCCGCCAAGGACGGCGCGCTGATCTACTTCTCGCTCGGCTCGCTCGGCTCGGCGGACGTCTCCCTGATGCGGCGGGTCATCGAGGTTCTGGGCACCACCCCGCACCGCTTCATCGTCTCCATGGGCCCGCTGCACGAGGAGATCGAGCTCGCCGACAACATGTGGGGCGCCGAGTTCGTGCCGCAGACCAAGATCATTCCTCTGGTGGACCTGGTCATCACGCACGGCGGCAACAACACCACCACCGAGGCGCTGCACTTCGGCAAGCCCATGATCCTGCTGCCCCTGTTCTGGGACCAGTACGACAACGCGCAGCGTGTCCACGAGCTCGGCTACGGCGTGCGCCTGTCCACCTACGAGTTCACCGACTCCGAGCTGACCGGCGCGCTGGAGCGGCTGCTCGGCGACACCGGACTCCGTGAGCGCCTGGCCGCCGCCGGCGAGGAGATCCGTCGGCGTGACGGCCTGCGCAAGGCCGCGGATCTGATCGAAAAGGCCGGCGCCTAAAAGGTTCCCCGCACGACCACGACGAGGGAAGTTCCATGGGCAAGTTGATCAACCCGGCAACCGGCGAGCTCCTGCGGGAGGTGGCCGACACCCCGCTCGACGGGGTGGCGGCCGCCGTACGACGCGCGCGCGCCGCCTTCGAGGAGTGGAGCGCGGCGACCCCGGCCGAGCGGGCCAGGGTGATGCTGCGCTTCGCCGACCTCGTCGAGGACGACGCCGAGGAGCTCACCCGGCTGGAGGTCTCCGAGACAGGCAAGCCCGCGACGGTGTTCCGCGACGGCGAGCTGCCGTTCGCGGCCGACAACCTTCGCTTCTTCGCCGGGGCGGCCCGCTCGCTGGACGGCACCGGGGCGGGGGTGCTCAGCTCCGGCTACACCTCGGTGCTGGTCCGCCGTCCGGTCGGCGTCGTCGGGTCGATCGCCCCGTGGAACTTCCCCCTTGTCATGGCCGTGTGGAAGGTGGGTCCCGCACTCGCGGCGGGCAACGCGGTGGTCATCAAGCCCGCACCGCAGACGCCGGGCACCACGCTCAGGCTGGCCGAGCTGTTCGCCCGTGCCGGGGCGCCCGAGGGTCTGCTCCAGGTGGTTCTCGGCGACGCGGAGGTGGGAGAGGCCCTGGTCGGTGACCCGGGCGTCGACATGGTGAGCGTCACGGGCTCCACCGCGACCGGCCGCGCCGTCATGCGCGGGGCCGCCGGATCGCTGAAGCGGGTCCACCTGGAACTCGGCGGCAAGGCCCCGGCCCTGGTCTTCGGTGACGCGGACCTGGCCGAGATGGCCAGGGGCGTGGCGATGGGCGCCACGTACAACACGGGTCAGGACTGCACGGCCGCGACCCGCGTCTACATCTCCCGCGAGGTGTACGGCGAGGCCGTCGAGGCGCTTCGCGCGACGCTCGAACAGATCAAGGTGGGGGATCCCTGGGATCCGGCCACCGACATCGGCCCGCTGATCTCCGCGGGTCACCGCGACCGCGTGCACGGCTTCGTGGAACGCTCTGGCGCCTCCGTGCTCTGCGGCGGCGCCCCGCAGGATGGTCCGGGCTTCTACTATCCGCCGACGCTGATCGCCGACGCCCGCCAGGACAGCGAGATCGTCCAGGGCGAGTTGTTCGGCCCGGTGCTGGTGGCCCTGCCGTTCGACGGCGAGGACGAGGCGGTGCGGCTGGCCAACGACACCCCCTACGGCCTGGCCTCCTCGGTCTGGTCCAGGGACGTGGCCAGGGCGCTGCGTGTCTCCCACCGGCTGGACGTGGGCGTGACCTGGGTCAACGACCACCTGCCCATCGCCTCCGAGGCGCCGCACGGCGGGGTCAAGGGAAGCGGCTTCGGCAAGGACATGAGCCAGGAGGCGGTCCAGGAATATTCGGTGACCCGCCACCTGATGATCAAACATCAGGCTCCGGAGGCCAGAGACTCATTCCGGCCCGCTTGATCTTTGATGTCGAAAATCCCTTTTGCGGGCTTTCGTCGGCATTTACTCCATTCGAAGTGACATAAAGGATGTGCTCAAATTGCTTCCGCCGCTTCCAAACCTGTCGAGGGGCTACGTAGGCCAGTGATGACACAAGACCGCCGGAGCCACCGCGCGTCAGGGGTGGGCAGTCGACTCCTGCCGGCGAACTGGCGCGTGCGTCCCCGTCTGGTCGCGCTGATCCTGCTCCCGACCGCGGCGGCCGTCCTGCTGTCCGGTCTTCAGCTGACCGCCTCGCTGTCCACCGCCGCCGAGTACGGCAGGATGACCGAGGTCGCCTCACTGGTCGAGGGTCTTGGCACCCTCTCCCACGAGATGGCAGAGGAGCGCGACCTCACCGCCTGGTACATCGCCAACAACCGCAACGCCGCCCGGTTCAAGCAGGTCAAGGATCAGCAGCAGACGGTCGACCGGACCTCCAAGCAGGTTCTGACCGCAATCGACGGCCTCGACAGCGCGCAGACACTGCGTGTCCGCACCGAGACCTCCCAGATGCGCCGCTGGCTGGAGGGTCTCCCCGGTCTGCGAAAGCTGATCACCGGGAGCAACGTCCTTCCGCGCGCGGCCCTGGGCATGTACTCGCGGATGATCGCCGACTTCATCACCCTCCACGACGACCTGGGCCGCAGCGGCGGCGACGAGCGCCTCATCGGTGACGCGCTCGCGCTCGGCGCGCTGACCCGGGCCAAGGAGCAGGTCGCCAGGGAGCGGGGCATCCTGCTCGTCGGCCTGATCCAGCGGAAGTTCGACTTCGACGACCCGGCCGACTTCCTGGGGGCGTACAAGAGCCAGGAGAGCGAGCTGGCCTCCTTCCGGGCGACCGCCACGGCCGGCGACATCAAACGGTTCCGCGACGTGGTCAGCGGCCCGAAGATCGACAGGGCCGACGCCATGCGTGCCCTGGTCATGTCCCGCATGCGCGAGAACAAACCGCTGGCCAGACTCAGGATCACCGAGTGGTACGACTCCTCCACCGCGATGGTGGACGGCATGCGGACCGTCGAGCGCGGCCTCTCCGCCGCGGTGGTCGCCCGCAGCCAGGAGATGGAGAGCGCCGAACAGCGCAGCGCCTTCATCTCCGGTGCCGCGATCCTGGTCCTGCTGGTTCTGATCCTGCTGATCACCGCCTGGGTGGCCGGCACGCTGGTCCGGCCGCTGCGCAGGCTGCGGACCGAGGCGCTCGAGGTGGCAGACACCCGGCTGCCGGAGACCGTCCGCGTGCTGCGGGAGTCCGGCGACCACGCTCCACACGTCGAGGTGCCCTCCATCGGAGTGGTCTCCCGCGACGAGATCGGGGAAGTGGCCCGGGCCTTCGACGAGGTCCACCGCGAGGCCATCCGGCTGGCGGGCGACGAGGCCCGCCTGCGGAGCAACGTCAACGCGATGTTCGTCAACCTCTCCCGGCGCACCCAGTCGCTCGTGGAGCGGCAGATCGACCTCATCGACGACCTGGAGCAGGGCGAGCAGGACGACGCCCGGCTGGGCAGCCTCTTCAAGCTGGACCACCTGGCCACCCGCATGCGCCGCAACTCCGAGAACCTCCTGGTCCTCGCCGGCCAGGAGCAGAGCCGCCGGTGGAGTGAGCCGGTCCCGCTCAGCGACGTCGTCCGCGCCTCCCTGTCGGAGGTCGAGAACTACGAGCGGGTGACCCTGCGGGTCGAGTCCGGCATCCTGGTCATCGGCCAGGCCGTC
This sequence comes from Streptosporangium subroseum, assembly GCF_900188345.1. GTDB lineage: Bacteria > Actinomycetota > Actinomycetes > Streptosporangiales > Streptosporangiaceae > Streptosporangium > Streptosporangium subroseum. Next base: position 91,408 of record NZ_FZOD01000013.1, read on the forward strand.
AACGACATCGTCCACCTGATCGCGGAGCTCGTCGAGAACGCGATCTTCTTCTCGCCGCAGGACACCAAGATCACGGTGACCAGCAACGGCAACGAGATGGGGGCCGTCATCCTGGCGGTCACGGACTCGGGCATCGGCATGAGCGAGGAAGAGCTGGCCGAGGCCAACCGCCGTCTGTCCGAGCCGCCCGCGGTGGACCTGTCGGTCTCCCGCAGGATGGGCCTGTTCGTGGTCGGCCGTCTGGCCATGCGCCACGGCATCCGGGTTCAGCTACGGCGTCCGGAGACCGGCGGCCTGAGCGCCGTCGTCCTCCTTCCCGTGCAGGTGGTGGCCCAGCCCGAGCCGGCGATGGCCGGCCCTGCCGGGCAGTCAGGGCTGTCCGCGTCGTTCGGCGCCCCGGCGAACCAGGCCCCGTTCGGCTCCGCGTCGAACAGCAACCAGGCCTCGTTCGGCTCCGCGTCGAACAGCAACCAGGCCTCGTTCGGCTCCGCGTCGAACAACCCGGGGCTCTTCGACTCCACATCAAACAACCCGATCCAGTTCGACGCCACGTCGAACAGCCTGGGGTCCTTCGGCGCCACGTCCGGCAACATGGACTCGTTCGGCCTGGCGTTGAACAATCCCGACCCGTTCGGTTCGGCGTCGAACAACCCGGATCCGTTCGGAGCCGCCCCGGTGCGCGGGGCACGGCCGCCCCAGGGACCCCAGGGACTCGCCCAGCCGCCGGTTCCGGCACAGCCGCCCCAGCCGCCCACTCCGGCGCAGGGGTCGAACAACCTCTGGGCGGCGCCGGTGGTGTCCGCCTCCGCGGTGGAGGATCTGTGGTCGTCGCCTTTCTCGTCGACCTCGCAGACGTCGTTCCCGCCGCCGGGACAGGAGGTCCCTCAGCCCGATCCGTGGGCGCAACAGCGCGCGGACCTGGCGGAGGACACCCAGACCATGCCCGCGGTCGAGACGTCTGCGCTGGACTCGAAGCCGGATGAGTTCCTGCCGATCTTCGCGGCGGTGGGATCCGACTGGTTCCGTGGCAGCGACGTCGGAGCCGAATCCGAGGTCGAGCCGCTCGACTCCGCACCCGCGGACCCCGCGACTCCCGCAGCCGAGGGTGGTTTCCGGCCGCTGGAGCCCCGGGTCCGGCGGCCGGGGCCGCACGGCCTGGAGCCCCGACAGCCTAAAACCCCCCCAATCGGCGCTCAGGGCCCCGCGGGGCTCCGGGCCGCTCAGCCCCAGGAAGGTCCCCCGCAACTGTCACAGAGGCCGCAGCAGCCCCAGCAGACACAACAGCCCCGGTCGGCCGCGCCGCCCGTCGGCAGGCAACCGTGGAGCACTCCCGCGGACCAGGGCTGGGCGGCCGCCGAGGCCGCCAAGAAGCCCGCGGAGGGTGGCACGACCGGAGCGGGTCTGCCCAAGCGTGTGCCGAAGGCGAATCTCGTTCCCGGATCCGCCTCCGCGGCTCCGGCGGCGCCGGCGGCCCCGATGCCGCCGATCTCCGCGGAACGGGTGCGCAGTCGTCTGTCCAGTTTCCAGCAAGGCGTACGGCAGGGCCGCGCTGAGATGAGCCAGCGGTCCAACGCCGTCGAGGGAGAGAACCAGTGAACAACCAACTCAGTCAGGCCGCCCGCGGCTTCAACTGGCTGATCACCGAGTTCGTCAAGGAGATGCCGGGGGTGGCGCACGCGGTGATCGTCTCCGCGGACGGCCTTCCGCTGGCCTACTCGCAAGGCTTCCCGAAGGATCGCGCCGACCAGCTCGCCGCGATCACGGCAGGCCTGATCAGCCTGACCCAGGGGGCCGCCCGCGTCTTCGAGGGCGGCTCCGTTTCGCAGACAGTGATCGAGATGCAGCGGGGTCTCCTGCTGACCATGTCGATCAGCGACGGTTCAGCGCTGGCCGTACTGGCCTCGCCGGACTGTGACATGGGCCTTGTGGCCTACCAGATGACGCTGTTGGCAGAGCGTGCCGGCCAGGCGCTCACGCCTGCGCTCCGCGCCGAGCTGCAGTCTGTTCAGCGATAGGGGGGTGATATGGACGCACCGGGTTGGCGTGGACCGGGGGAGGAGTCCCCTAATACGTCTCAGGCGAAGAGTGGGCGAGATCGTTTGATTCGCCCGTACGCTGTGACCGGGGGACGGACCGCCCCCCGGATACAGCTTGCTCTTGAGGCGCTGGTTTCCTCGGCGACGTTGGCGAACGTGGATATATCCACGCTCTCCACGGAGTACCAGGCGATCATTTCGTTGTCCCGGCAGGTGCGCTCGGTCGCCGAGTTGTCGGCGTTGTTGCGCATGCCGTTGGGTGTGACCCGTGTACTGATCGCGGACATGGCGGCCGAGGGCCTGGTGCAGCTTCACCAGCCGCAGCTGGATGCTGGAAAGCCGGATCTCAACTTGCTTGAAAGGGTGCTCAGTGGGCTTCGCAGGCTCTGACGCCGGATTGACATCGACGAAGATCGTTGTTGCCGGCGGGTTCGGTGTCGGCAAGACGACCTTCGTTGGTGCGGTCTCCGAGATCATGCCGCTGACCACGGAAGCGGTGATGACAGAGGCGAGTGCGGGAGTCGACGACCTCTCGCACATTCCGACCAAGCGGACCACCACGGTCGCCATGGACTTCGGCCGGGTTTCGCTGGACCGCGATCTGATCCTGTACCTGTTCGGTACGCCGGGTCAGCACCGGTTCTGGTTCATGTGGGACGACCTTGTGAAGGGTGCGATCGGTGCGATCGTGCTCGTCGACACCAGGCGGCTGGCAGACAGTTTCCCGGCGATCGACTACTTCGAAGAGGCCGGGCTGCCATTCGTCGTGGCGCTGAACGGTTTCGGAGGCTCACACGCCCACGGTGAGGAGGAGGTGCGCGAGGCTCTGACGATCCCCCCGCACATTCCTGTCGTACGGACCGATGCCCGGTCCCGCGACGCGGTGAAATCAACCTTGATCACTTTGGTCGAACACGTCCTCACCCTCAGGGTCTGAAAGTCACTGCGTGGGCTCACCCCAACGGGTGGGCCCACGCTGTGTTTCTGCAGTACCCGCAGTACCCCGCAGTACCCCGCAGTCCGCAGTACCCCCGGCACCCGCGCCAACCGGCGGGCCCCCTGGCATCGGTCCCGCGTCTCGCGGCGGGAGAACGGCCATCGGCGGGCGCACACCCCGGTTCGGCCCGGCGACGGCGGCCGGGCGGCACGTCGGCAGAGTCCGTACGGAGATTTGATCTTCCGCTTGTGACGGTGGCGGCCCGGGCGGGCGGGCGCGCGTCCTCCACGGAAATCCGTTCCGCCGAGCCGCGGCGGTATGAAAATTCGATGACGATTTGAATTCGTTTCGAACGCGGAACCTATTTCTCATGAAGATCTTTCTCATAAAGATCTTTGGTCGCATTCGGCCATTTGATTCGCGCCGGCGCGTGCTATCGAACAGCGCGTGATCGGGTGATTGCGATCGAGTGAGAGAACGGGGCGATCGCGGATCGGCGGGGCCGGAATCAATGGCGACAGCCGAAAGCATGCCCGCCTCGTATAACCGGCGGACATGCTTTTGAACGTTCCATCAATAAAATTGTCCGCGAGGCAATCGCACGCGGTGTGAGCTGGGGATTCAGGGAAATACGTGCCCGTCGCCGGCTGAGCCGAAATTCAGGCGACTAGCTCGCGAGGGCCGGCTCGACTCCCCTGACCAGGCGGCCGACCTCGGCGCGCAGGCGGACGAACTCCGGATTCTCCCTGGTGGTGATCTGGTTGCGGGGACCTGGGAGGTTGACGCGCAGGTCGCCGACGACCCTCGAAGGCGACTTGGACAGCACCACGACCCGGTCTCCGACGTAGACGCTCTCGTCGATGTCGTGGGTGATCAGGACGATCGTCATCTGGTGGCGTTCTCTGACCTGCAGGACGAGATCCTCCAGGTCCTCCCTGGTCTGGGCGTCGACGGAGCCGAACGGCTCGTCCATCAGCATCAGCGCGGGACGGTAGGCCAGCGCCCGGGCGATCGCCACGCGCTGCTGCATGCCACCGGAGAGCTCGAAGGGATATTTACTCGCGGCGGCGGGCAGGTCGACCTGCTCCAACGCCTCCTGGGCGGCGGCCATGCGCTGCTTGCGGTCCATGTTCCGGCGGCGCAGCGGCAGGGCGACGTTGTCGCCCACCGACATCCAGGGGAACAGCGAACGGCTGTAGTCCTGGAAGACGACGGCCAGGTTGTCGGGCGTCTGCCGTACCGGGACTCCGCTGACCTCGATGGTTCCGCCGGTCGGCTTGATGAGCCCGGCGATGGAACGCAGCAGAGTGGACTTTCCGCAGCCTGAGGGGCCGACAATGCAGAGAAGCTCGCCCTCGGCGACGCTCAGTTCGAGCCCGCCGATGGCCCGGTGCGCTTTCTCGCCACTGCCGTAGGTGTGGGTGAGGTTGGCGATCTCAAGCAAGGTGATTCCTAGGGCGCGATTCGCTGGAGCTTGTGCGGGGACTCTAGCGGAGGTCAAGTCCACAGTCATGTTATGCCCGATTTGTGCCTTTTCGTCATTTATCATGACATATGTTCTAAATCGGAAATTTGATGCCAGAGTGGTAGAAGTCATTTCATAGACATGTATGTGCGCTACGATCCTGCCATTCTCTTTCCGAAGATCGTTTCTTCATGCTGTGCGGTCTTCTCTTGCTGTGCGGTCCTGGAGGATCCATGAAATTACGCTCATCCATCGTCGGAATCCTGGCGCTGGCGCTTATTGCAGCCACCGGATGCAGCGGCGCCGAGGAGTCCACCAAGGCCACGGCCGCCGGTGGGTCCACCCTCGAGAAGACCAAAATCAACATCGGCACGATCCCGGTCGTCGACACGGCCCCGCTGCAGATCGCGATGGAGAAGGGCCTGTTCAAGGCCGAGGGCCTCGACGTCGCGCTGACCACCCTCGCGGGTGGCGCGGAGGCGATCCCGAAGCTCAAGAGCGGCGCGCTGGACATCAGCTTCGGTAACTACGTCTCCTTCTTCAGCGCCGACGCCAAGGGCGTCATCGACCTGAAGATCGTCTCCGACGGCTTCCAGAGCGCCAAGGGGACGCACACCATCATGGTGGCCAAGGACAGCCCGATCCAGACCGTGGCCGACCTCAAGGGCAAGACCATCGCGGTCAACACCAAGCGCAACATCTCCACGATGCTGATCCGCGCCGCCGCCAAGGCGAACAACTTCGACCTCGACGAGGACAAGAACTTCGTGGAGTTCCCCTTCCCGGAGATGGAGGGCGTGCTGAAGGCCGGCAAGGCCGACGCCATCCAGCCCGTGGAGCCGTTCGGCACCTTCATCGGTCAGTCCATCGGCGCCCGGGTCATCTGGGACACCTCCCAGGGCCCGACCGCTGACTTCCCGATCGCCGGCTACGCGGCGACCTCGGAGTTCGCCAAGGCGAACCCCAACACCGTGGCGGCGTTCCAGCGGGCGATGGGCAAGGCCATGGCGCTGGCGGCGGACCGGGCGAACGTGGTCGCGATCATTCCGAAGTACACCACCATCAAGGCGGACGCGGCAGCCAGCCTCGCCATCGGCGGCTTCCCCACCACGCTGAACGCCACCAGGCTCCAGCGGGTCGCCGACACCATGCACGAGTACGGCCTTCTCGATGAGACCCTCAACGTGCAGGACCTCATCGCGGCCCCTTCGAGCAAATGAACAGAACCCGTGTCATCCGAGGGGTGATCGGAGTCTGTGCGGCGATGGCCCTGGCCGAGATGGTCGTCCGGCTGGGGATCGTCGACTCGGAGGTCGTACCACCGATCTCCGTGGTGCTGCTCCGATCCGTCACGCTGGCGGGGGACCCCGTGTTCCTCGCCGGCGTGGCGGACACGGTCCTGGCCTGGCTGGTCGGTTTGGTCCTGGCCGTCGTCGTGGCGGTCGTCGTCGGTGTGGTGCTCGGATCGGTCCCGTGGCTGAGCACGCCGAGCAGGATCGTGGTGGAGTTTCTCCGCCCGATCCCCTCGGTGGCGCTGATCCCGCTGGCGATCCTGCTGTTCACCTCCGAGACCGAGATGAAGATCTCGCTGATCCTCTACGCGGCGTGCTGGCCCATCCTGCTCAACACGCTTTATGCACTTCAAGACGTGGATCCCGTGGCGAAGGACGCGATGCGCAGTTTCGGCTTCGGCCCCCTGGCCGTGCTCTGGCGGGTCTCGCTACCCAGCGCGGCCCCGTTCGTGGCGACCGGGGTGCGCGTCTCCGCGGGCATCGCGCTGGTCGTGGTCGTGAGTGCCGAGCTTCTGAGCGGTGGTTCGAGCGGCCTCGGCGTCTTCCTCATCAACGCGGGCAGCTCCGGAGGTAACACCGACGTGATGCTGGCCGGCGCGATCTGGGCGGGAGTCCTCGGACTCATCGTCAACGCGCTGCTGGTCCGGGTGGAGCGCGGCGCCTTCCGCTGGCACTTCGCCCGCACCGAGAGGACGGCGGCATGAGCCAGGCCGATACGGCGACGCATGACGACACCAGCCGGCACGCCCGTCCGCCGGGCCGGGCCGGTACGGCGGTGCGCGGCGTTCTCGTCGGGGCGTTCTCCCGGTTCTGGCTCGCGATCGTGTTGATCGCGGCCTGGGAGGTGGCCACCCGGATCATCCAGGAGAGCTACTTCCCGCCGCCGTCGAAGATCGTCGTGGCGATGCACGAGCTGTGGTTCTCCGGCCCGGCGAGCCGGCTGTTCCTCACCCAGGACGCGCTGGACGACTTCGGGCACAGTCTGTACAACCTCTTCGGCGGCTGGGTGCTCGCCTGCCTCGTGGGGGTTGCCATCGGCATCGCGCTGGGTCTGTCCCGCAAGCTGGCCGACTACATCGAGCCGATGATCCACTTCGGGCGGGCGATTCCGCCGCCCACCCTGATCTCCTTCTACATCGCGGCGTTCCAGCTCGGAACGCCCATGCAGGTGGCGACCATCGTCTCCGGCGTCATCTGGCCGGTGCTGCTCAACACCATCGACGGTGTCCGCACGGTGGAGCAGCTCCACCTGGACAGCGCGGAGGTCTTCGGCGTCCGGGGGATCCGCAGGCTCATGTGGATCGTCATCCCCGCCGCGGCCCCCAAGATCGTGGCCGGCCTCCGGATCAGTCTCGGTCTCGCTCTCATCCTGATGATCCTGTCCGAGCTCATCGGGAGCACCGTGGGCATCGGCTCGCTGCTCATCGGCGCCCAGCGCAGCTTCGAACTGCCCCAGATGTGGGCGGGAATCGTGATTCTGGGCGTACTGGGATACCTGCTCAACGCCGTCTTCGTGGCGGTGGAGAAGCGGGCACTCAGGTGGCACCTGAGCTCGCGGGGGGCGATATGAACCCTGGGCGGACATCGAGGCGGCCATGCAAGTACTGATCATCGGCGGTGGCATCGGAGGGCTCACCACCGCGCTGAGCCTTCACGCCGCCGGTATCGACTGCGTGGTCGCCGAGTCGGCCCTGGAGTTGCGCCCCCTCGGGGTGGGCATCAACCTGCAGCCGCACGCCGTCCGGGAGCTGATCGAGCTCGGCCTGGGGGACGAGCTCGCGAAGATCGGCGTCCCGACGAGTTACCAGACCTACACGGACAGGTTCGGCGGGACGATCCTGGCGCTGCCGCGCGGAAGGTACGCGGGATACAACTGGCCCCAGTACTCCATTCACCGCGGGGAGCTGCAGATGCTGCTTCTCTCCGCGGTACGCGAGCGGCTCGGTCCTGGTGCCGTCAGGACCGGGCTGTCGCTGGAGGACTTCGAGCAACACTCGATTGAAACTGCCGGGAACGCCGGGTTCACCGGGGTTACGGCGTCGCTGCGTGACGTGCGGACCGGCGAGCTTCTGAAGGAGACGGCCGACGTCCTCGTGGGCGCGGACGGCATCCACTCGACCGTGCGCGCCCGGCTGCATCCCGACGACGGGCCGCTGATGTGGAACGGGATCCGGATGTGGCGGGGAACGGCCGAGGGAGATCCCTTCCTCGACGGCACCACGCTGATCGTCGCGGGTGCCATGGCGGTGTCCAAGTTCGTGGTCTACCCCATCTCGGCGCCGGTCCGGGGGAAAGTACTGATCAACTGGGTGGCCGAGGTGGCGATCGCCGAACCCGGTCCCCTTGCGGCCGCCGACTGGTCGAGACCCGGCCGACTGGAGGACGTGCTCCCGCATTTCGCCGGCTGGCAGCTGCCCTTTCTGGACGTGCCGGCGCTTATTTCCGGTTCTGGGCGGATCCTGGAATATCCCATGGTGGACAAGGATCCGCTCCCCTGGTGGGGGACGGGCAGGGTCACTCTGCTGGGTGACGCCGCTCACCCGCTGTATCCGGTGGGCAGCAACGGCGGCTCGCAGGCCGTACTGGACGCCCGCGTCCTGGCCAGGGAACTGGCCGGTGCGGCCGACCCGGCCGCGGGACTGGCCGCGTACGAACAGGACCGCAGGACCGCCACCACCAAACTCGTGCTCGCCCATCGTGAGCTGCCCATAGAGGAGACCATCACCTTGGTCACCGAGCGAGCGCCCGATGGGTTCGACGACATCAAAGACGTGCTCACATCGAAGGAACTGACGGATATGGCCGCTGCCCAGCAGCGGATCACCGATATGGACATTAAAGCTCTTAACGACCGTTCTTCGTGGAATGTCGCATATCAGGCGTAATGGTGATGATTCATCGTTTGAGCGTCGCGGGGACCAGGGAGCCGTTGATGAGGGAATTAGGCAAATATGGATGGAAAGTCCGATTTGAGGTACTTAGGGGCATTGGCCGAATTCAAGGAGCTGTGCTCCAATAACCCTCGCCCCATGGACGCGTCGGTGTCTCACACCTCCCAGGTGTTTCACACCGCTCAGGTGTTTGACGCGATCCTCTCCGTACCCGGCCGCCCGACGAGAGGCAGCGGATATCTATGAGGACAGCATCACCGCGTGAGGCCTCCGACATCGACAAGGCACTCGAAGCGTCCAGAGACCAGGACGAGGACAGGGCCGACGAGTACGGGGCCCCCGAGGTCCGGCGCGGCGGCAGATTCGCGCTGCGCAACTGGCGTGTGCGATCCAGGCTGATCGCCCTCGTTCTCATCCCGACCCTCGCCGGAGTCGCCTTCGGTGGTCTTCGGATCGTGTCCTCGGTGTCCAGCGCAGCCGACTACGAGCGCGCGGGAGCGATCGCCGACTTCGCCGTCCACCTGAGCAACCTCACCCACGAGCTGGCACTGGAGCGAGACCTCTCCGTGCGCTTCATCGCCGAGGGTCGCCGCATCGCCAACACACGCACGGCGATGAGGAACCAGCAGGCGGTCGTCAACAAGGCCGCCGGAGAGGTCCGGGCGAAGGTCGACTCGGTCGAGCAGATCAGCCAGGGCAGTTCGGGTGGGCAACGCATCCACGACGAGATCGCCCAGGTGCGCAGCCGCCTGACGGAGCTCACCAGCATGCGCCAGGTCGTCGCGAACACCGAGATGCTGGCCCAGCCCGCCATGGACATGTACTCGCGGGCGATCCTGGACCTGCACGCGATCCACAACGAGATCGGCCAGGGCGTCACCAACGACGAGGCCCTCACCAGCAGCGTCGGCGCGTTCGGCGCGCTGACCCGCGCGAAGGAGCAGGCCTCTCGCGAGCGCGCCGCCCTCGTGATCATCATTGCCTCCCAGCGCTTCGTCGGCGAGAGCTTCGACGCCTTCGTCTCCTCCCGCGCTCAGCGCGACAGTGAGCTCGTCACCTTCCGCGCCGAGGCCTCGCTCACCCAGCGCCAGGCCTACGACGACACGGTGAGCGGCCCGAAGAAGGACCAGGCCGAGCAGCTCCGCATCCGCGCGCTGATCGCCCCGACCCTGAGGCAGCTGCCGGGTGCCGTCCCCCTGCTGCCCCGGTCGCAGATCGACAAGTGGTTCAGCTCCACCAGCGACGTCATCGAGAACATGCGCGACGTCCAGAAGAGCATCGGCGAATCGATCATCGTCCGGACCAAGCAACTCCAGCAGGCGGAGCAGAACAGTGCGCTGATCGGCGGGGCCATCGTCACGGTCCTGCTGCTCTTCGTCCTCGCGATCACCGTCCTGATGGCCCAGTCGCTGGTCCGGCCGCTGCGCACGCTGCGTACCGAGGCCCTGTCGATCGCCGGTCGCCGGCTCCCGGAGACCGTGCAGAAGCTGCGGGAGGGCGGAGAGAACGCCGCTCCCCTGGAGATCTCCCCGATCGGAGTGGTCTCCGACGACGAGATCGGCCAGGTGGCCCGGGCCTTCGACGAGGTCCACCGCGAAGCCATCCGGCTGGCCGGTCAGGAAGCCACGCTGCGGAGCAACGTCAACGCGATGTTCGTCAACCTCTCCCGGCGAAGCCAGACTCTGGTCGAGCGCCAGCTCTCACTGATCGAGAGCCTAGAACAGGGCGAGCAGGACGAGGCCCGTCTCGGCAGCCTGTTCCGCCTCGACCACCTGGCCACCCGCATGCGCCGTAACAGTGAGAACCTCCTGGTCCTCGCCGGCCAGGAACCCGCGCGCCGCTGGAGCCAGCCGATCCCGCTGATCGACGTGGTACGCGCCTCGCTCTCCGAGGTCGAGAACTACGAGCGGGTGAACCTGCAGCTCTCCACCGGTGTGGCCGTGGTCGGCACGTCCGTCAACGACGTCGTGCACCTGATCGCGGAGCTCGTGGAGAACGCGATCTCCTTCTCCCCCAGGGAGACCAAGGTCATCGTGTCCAGCAACCGCATCGACGGCGGCGGCGTGATGATCTCGGTCAGCGACATCGGCATCGGCGTGACCCCCGAGGAGCTCGCCCAGGCGAACTGGCGACTGGCCAACCCCCCGGTGGTGGACGTCTCGGTGTCCCGCCGGATGGGTCTGTTCGTGGTCGGCCGTCTGGCCCTGCGGCACGGTATCCGCGTGCAGCTCAGGCAGCAGGACGGCGGCGGTCTGACCGCCATGGTCCAGCTCCCCGAGAACATGCTCTCCGCCCCCGCCAACCGGCAGATGCCCGGCGGTCCCGGAATGTCGCAGAGCGGCGACTGGGCCGGATCCATGACCTCGATGGACCGGGCGCCGGTGATGGCCAGCCCCACCTCGCTCGACCCCGCCCAGCAGGCCTTCGCCTCGTTCGAGGCCGCCCAGCGCTCCTTCGACATCGGGCAGCAACAGCAGCAGCAGTTCAACTCCTTCGAGGCCCCGCGGCCCTCCTACGACGGCGGCCAGTACGGCAGGCCGGCCCAGGGGCCGCCGAGCGGCACGCCCAGCTGGGCGAACACCTCCCAGGTGGAACCCGGGCCGTGGCCGAACGACCCGATGCGCGGTGGCGACTCCGGGATCTGGTCCCAGACGTCGAACGCGCTGAACACGCCCGTACGCGGGGCGGACTCCGATGTCTGGTCCAACAACTCCTCGACGCAGGCCGTCAACTCCGAGGGATGGGGCAGCACCTCGATCCACGGGGGCGACTCCGTCGGATGGCCGTCCGCGGGCAACTCGGGAATGTTCGAGCGACGCGGGTTCGACACCGCGGACAACACCGGCCCGTTGCCGGTGGTTCCCGACTCCTCACCCATGGAGGAGGCGCGGGAGGAATTCCTGCCGATCTTCGCGGCGGTCGAGTCGGACTGGTTCAGGAAGGTCGAGCCCGTAGCGGTCGCGCCCGTCCAGGACCCGCCCGAGACGGTCAAGGAGACCTCCAGGCCCCAACCGCTGCCCCAGCAGCAACAGCAACAGCAGAAACCACAACAGCAGCCCGCCCCGGCACCGGAATCCTGGTCGTCGCCGGCGGACGTGGGCTGGCAGGCGGCTCAGGCGGCCAGCGAGCCCTCACTTGGCGGGGTCACCGGTTCGGGGCTGCCCAAGCGGGTGCCCAAGGCGAACCTGGTGCCGGGAACGGCCGCTCCCGATCTGAGCGCGGCCTCCCAAACTCCCATGCCCCGACCCGTCGTCTCCCCGGAGGCGGTGCGCAACCGACTGGCGAGCTTCCAGCAGGGAGTCCGACAGGGCCGCGCGGCAGCCAGGGGCGAAACAGGCGACGGGCAGCCGTATCCCGATTTCGGTCGAAACGTTGAAGGAAACTAGGAGGACCGATGACTGAGCTCATCATGGTCGCCAAGGAGGATGACACGTGCGCGAAATGAGCCAGGCCGCCCGGGGGGTCAATTGGCTGATCACCGATTTTGTGAGCAACGTCCCAGGCGTGGCGCACACGGTTGTGGTGTCGGCGGACGGTCTGCCGTTGGCGTATTCCGACGGGTTCCCCAGGGACCGGGCGGACCAGCTGGCCGCTGTGGCCGCCGGTCTGATCAGTCTGACCCAGGGCGCCTCGAGGGTTTTCGAGGGTGGAGCCGTCACGCAGACCGTGGTGGAGATGCAGCGAGGGCTGCTCCTCATCATGTCGATCAGTGATGGTTCCTGCCTCGCCGTACTGGCCGCCGCCGACTGCGACATGGGGTTGGTGGCTTACCAGATGACGTTGCTCGTCGAGCGAGCCGGTCAGGTCCTGACACCGGCCGTCCGTGCCGAGCTTCAGTCTTCTCACCCTCGGTGATGGCGATGACGCTAGGAGGCTGCCGTGGCAGGTCGCGGTTGGACCGGTGAGGGTGACCCGTTGAGCGGGTCGCCTTATCAGGCGACGGACGACCCTTACCGTCAGCAGCAGGGGGGTCCCTACCAGCCGGCGGACGATCCTTACCGTCAGCAGCAGGGAAACCCCTACCAGCCGGCGGACGAGCCCTATCGTCAGCAGGGGAATCCCTATCAGCAGACGGAGGACCCCTACCGGCAGCAGCAGGGTGCTCCTCCCTACCCGCAGACGGAGGACCCCTACCGGCAGCAGCAGGGTGCTCCTCCCTACCCGCAGACGGAGGACCCCTATCGTCAACAGGGTGCTCCGTCGCATCTCATGCAGCCGCCACAGGGGGAGCAGAGCTCCCTCGTCCGGCCGTATGCCGTAACCGGGGGGCGGACCGCCCCCCGGACCCAGCTCGCCCTGGAGGCCCTGGTCTCCTCGGCGACGTCTGTACACCAAGATCTATCCACCCGCACTCCGGAGTACCAGGCGATCAGCGCCTTGTGCCGGCAAGTGCGTTCGGTCGCTGAGATCTCCGCGATGCTCCGCATCCCGCTCGGCGTGACCCGGATCCTGGTCGCGGACATGGCGGCCGAGGGTCTGGTTCAGCTGCATCAGCCGCAGCTGGACGCGGGCAAGCCGGATCTCAACCTGCTGGAAAGGGTGCTCAGTGGACTTCGCAGGCTCTAGCCGCGGCGGCGGCCTGACATCGACGAAAATTGTCGTCGCCGGTGGATTCGGCGTGGGTAAGACCACGTTCGTGGGGGCGGTGTCGGAGATCGTACCGCTGACCACCGAGGCGGTGATGACCGATGCCAGCGCCGGCATCGACGATCTCGGTCTCACCCCCAACAAGACCACCACCACGGTCGCGATGGACTTCGGCCGCGTCTCGCTGGACCGGGACCTGATCCTGTACCTGTTCGGTACGCCGGGTCAGCACCGGTTCTGGTTCATGTGGGACGACCTGGTCCGCGGCGCCATCGGGGCCATCGTGCTGGTCGACACCCGGCGGCTGGCCGACAGCTTCCCGGCGATCGACTACTTCGAGGAGGCCAAGCTCCCCTTCCTGGTCGCGGTCAACGGATGGGACGGGTCCTACCTGCACGGTGAGGACGAGGTGCGTGAGGCGCTGACCCTGGCGCCGCACATCCCCATCGCCCGGACCGACGCGCGCTCGCGCGACGCGGTGAAGGCCACGCTCATCACGCTGGTGGAGCACGCCCTCACCATGCGGATGGCCGTTCCCGGCTGGGGCCGCTAGGCGCCGAGGCGTCAGTCGCACCTCCCAACGAGATAGGCTGGGAGGTCGAGTCGCAGACCTGTAGCGCAGAGGCTGGCCAAATCACGTGTTCGAGACACTTTCCGACCGGCTGACATCGGTCTTCTCCTCCCTCCGTTCCAAGGGTCGGCTGTCCGAGGCCGACATCGACGCGACCTGCCGCGAGATCCGCATCGCGCTACTCGAGGCCGACGTCGCGTTGCCCGTGGTCAAGACGTTCGTCGCCCAGGTCAAGGAGCGCGCCCGGGGCGTCGAGGTCTCCCAGGCCCTGAACCCGGCGCAGCAGGTCGTCAAGATCGTCAATGACGAGCTTGTCGAGATCCTCGGCGGCGAGACCCGGCGGCTTCGCTATGCGAAGAACCCGCCGACCGTCATCATGCTCGCGGGCCTTCAGGGCGCCGGCAAGACCACGCTGGCGGGCAAGCTCGCTCGCTGGCTGCGTGAGCAGAGCCACACCCCGCTGCTGGTCGCCGCCGACCTTCAGCGCCCCAACGCGGTTCAGCAGCTCGCGGTCATGGCCGAGCGCGCGGGCGTCGCGGTCTACGCGCCCGAGCCCGGCAACGGCGTCGGCGACCCGGTCGCCGTGGCCCGCCAGTCGATCGACCACGCCAAGCGGCAGCAGCACGACATCGTCATCATCGACACCGCCGGCCGTCTGGGCATCGACCAGGAGCTGATGAGGCAGGCCGCCGACATCCGCGACGCGGTCTCGCCCGACGAGGTCCTGTTCGTCGTCGACGCCATGATCGGTCAGGACGCCGTCTCCACGGCCCAGGCCTTCATGGAGGGCGTCGGTTTCGACGGCGTCGTGCTCACCAAGCTCGACGGCGACGCCAGGGGCGGCGCCGCCCTGTCGGTCCGCCACATCACCGGCAAACCGATCATCTTCGCGTCCACCGGTGAGAAGCTCGAAGACTTCGACGCCTTCCACCCGGACCGGATGGCCTCCCGCATCCTCGACATGGGTGACATCCTCACCCTGATCGAGCAGGCCCAGAAGACCTTCGACGAGACCGAGGCCGCCAAGATGGCGGGCAAGCTCACCTCGGGCGAGGGCTTCACCCTGGAGGACTTCCTCGAGCAGATGATGATGGTCCAGAAGATGGGGCCCATCAAGAACCTGCTCGGCATGATGCCCGGCATGGGGCAGATGCGAGAGCAGCTCAACCAGGTCGACGACCGCGACCTGGACCGCGTCGCCGCCATCATCCGCTCGATGACCCCCGGCGAGCGTCAGAACCCGAAGATGATCGACGGCTCTCGCAGGGCTCGCATCGCCAAGGGTTCCGGCGTGACCGTGACCGAGGTGAGCGGCCTGGTCACCCGTTTCTTCGACGCCCAGAAGATGATGAAGCGGATGGCGGGCGGAATGGGCATCCCCGGTATGCCGGGGAGCCGCAAGGCGGGCAAGGCCGCACAGAAGAAGGCGGCCAAGGGGCGCCGGGTCAGTGGCGACCCGCGCAAGGCGGGGCTGGCCAAGGGCGGGTCCGACTCGGCCGACACCCCGGCCGTCCCGAGCGCGGGCGGGGTCCTCGGAAACCTGGGCGGCAGGCAGCTCCCGCCGGGCCTGGAGTTGCCGCCGGGCTTCGACCCCTCGAAGTTCAAGCTCCCCGGCCAGAAATGAGCGACGGAGGGTTTCACCGGCGGGCACGGTGGATCTGGGTGGTCATCGTGCTGGGCTTCATCGTCGTGACGGCCCTGGAGTTGCTTGGAGTAGAGCCCAAGTAGTGCAGTGAGCCTCGAACGGGTTCGAACGGCTCTCGGTGGGTCGGCTCGGACGGCTTGGGCAGGCATTTCGGATGCCACGGTGAGCCGGGTGGACCGTTCGGCTCCTCTGACGGCTCGGACGGATGACCCGGCTGATCCGTGAGAAGGCGGAGGGCGGGGACCGTGGGAAACCACGGTCCCCGCCTTCGTCGTCACACGCCCTTCATCGGTCCCGAGGCTCCCACCCGCCCCGAGACCCCCACTCGTTCCGAGGTCTTCTGTCACCCGGGGCAGGGGAAGGGGCCGGAGGCGAGAGCCGGATCATGGACGGGGTCGCGGACGGGGCCGCGGGTGCGGTCGAGGCCGGGGCGTCGTCGACGTCGGTGTGGGTGGTGCCGGGGGTGCCGCCGGGGGTCATGTCGGCGAAACCGGCCGGGGTCGCCCTGATGGCGAGCACCGCACCCAGTACGGCGACGGATCCGGTCGCGGTCAGCAGCAGAGATCTCAGGGTGGTTGCCACGGCGGTCATTTAGCGCAGCAGATCGAGCCGCCCAGCACGCCGGACACACGCGAATTACCGAGATTTGCCCTCTGCCAGCCGCATGAGATGTCTGGGGATTGGCCAGGCACTGCCGCGCGTCTGGCACAATGGCATGTTGGAACATCGTGACACGTGGGTGCCCTCTCACCCCCGCGTGCCATGCCTGTCCCTCGATCGGTCCTCTCTTCGTGCCCCACTCGACGAGATGCCGTTCACCCACGCTCTAATGCAGGAGAGACCACACCAGTGGCAGTCAAGATCAAGCTCAAGCGGCTCGGCATGATCCGCAACCCGCAGTACCGCATCGTCATCGCCGACAGCCGCACCAAGCGTGACGGCCGGGCGATCGAGGAGATCGGCCTGTACCACCCGAAGGAGAACCCCTCGCGCATCGAGGTCAACTCCGAGCGGGCGGCTTACTGGCTGGGTGTCGGCGCACAGCCGACCGATCCGGTGCTGAAGCTCCTCAAGCTCACCGGTGACTGGCAGAAGTTCAAGGGCGAGCCCGCTCCGGCTCCGCTCCTGGTCGCCGAGGCCAAGCCCGACCGTCACGCCGTCTACGAGTCCGCGGCCAAGGAGGCGCTGTCCCTTGAGGCCGCCGCCACCACGCCGAAGAAGTCGACTCGTAAGGCCGCTGTGAAGGCTGACGAGCCCGTCGCCGAGGCACCGGCTGAGCCCGTCGCGGCCGCCGAGCCCGTCGCGGTCTCCGAGGAGAAGCCGGCCGTGGAGGAGAAGCCGGAAGGCGAGGCCTGAGGTGCTCGAGGAGGCCCTCGAGCACCTGGTGAAGGGCATCGTCGAACATCCCGACGAGGTCCAGGTTCACGGCCGCCGCATTCGCAGCGGGCGTGTGCTTGAGGTCCGGGTCCACCCCGAGGACCTCGGCAAGGTCATCGGCCGTGGCGGCCGTACGGCCAAGGCGCTTCGCACTGTCGTGAACGCTCTGGGCGACGGCAAGTACGTTCGGGTCGATCTACTCGATCTGAACGAGGCCCGCTAGCCGACACGAGATCCACCAAGCGAACGGGTCACCCACCGAGCGTGGGTGACCCGTCTGCTTTCCATCTTCTTTTCATGACACGCAAATATTTGAGGAGGCGGGCGTGCAGCTTGTCGTAGGACGGATAGGCCGCCCGCACGGACTCCGGGGCGACGTGTCCGTGGAGGTGCGCACCGATGAGCCCGACAAGCGGTTCGTCGCCGGAGCGGCCATCGCCACCGAACCGGCGTCCACCGGTCCGCTGCTCATCGAGTCCGTACGCTGGCACTCCGGAACCCTGCTGATCAGGTTCGCGGGCGTGAACGACCGCGACCACGCCGAGGAGCTCCGCGGCACCATGCTCGTCATCGACTCGGCCGACATCCCGCCGCCCGAGGATCCCGACGAGTTCTACGACCACCAGCTCATCGGCCTCGCCGTGGTCACACCCGACGGCGAGCGGGTCGGCGAGGTGTCCGACGTGCTCCACCACGGCCAGGACCTGCTGGTCGTACGGCGCGGCAAGGCCGACGTCTACGTGCCCTTCGTGAAGGCTCTGGTTCCCGTCATCGACCTCGACAAGGGCATCCTCGTCGTGGACGGGCCGACCGGACTGCTCGACCCGGATGCGATCGCCTGACATGCGTGTCGACGTCATCTCGATCTTCCCGGAATACTTCGCCCCGCTCGACGTCTCCCTCATCGGCAAGGCCCGCGAGCGCGGCATCCTCGACATCCACCTCCACCAGCTCCGCGACCACGCCCACGACGTGCACCGCACCGTTGACGACACCCCCTACGGCGGCGGCCCGGGCATGGTCATGAAGCCGGACCCGTGGGGCGAGGCCATCGACGCCGTCCTCGCCGCCGATCCGGCCGCCCAGCCCAGGATCGTCGTGCCGACCCCCAGCGGGGTGCCCTTCACCCAGAAGCTCGCGATGGAGTACGCCTCGGAGCCCTGGCTGCTGTTCACCCCCGCCCGCTACGAGGGCATCGACTCCAGGGTCATGGCCGAGTACGGCTCGCGAATGCGGGTGGACGAGGTCGGCATCGGCGACTACGTGCTCGCCGGTGGCGAGGTGGCGGTGCTGGTGATGCTCGAGGCGGTCGGACGACTGCTGCCCGGGGTGCTAGGCAATGTCCGCTCGGCCGTGGACGACTCGTTCGCGCCGGGAGCGATGGAGAACCTCCTCGAGGGTCCCGTCTACACCAAGCCGCCGGAGTGGCGGGGGCACGAGGTCCCGGAGATCCTGCTCTCCGGGCACCACGGCAAGGTCGCCCGGTGGCGGCGGGACGAGGCGCTCCGCCGTACCGCCGCGAACCGTCCCGAGCTGCTGGCCTTGCTCGATCCGGAGAGCCTGGACAAGCACGATCGGCGGCTCCTGTCGGAGCTCGGACTCCCCACCCGGCCCTGACCTGCCCGTTTGATCGTCACGGCGTGGCCGGGGCCGAGTGCCTCACCGGCGGGCCCTTCCGCCTTTCGGCGAGGGCCGCAGAGGCGTTCAGACGGGTTGATTTTCAGTCTGCCGCGAAGATATGGCAGACTGAAGCGTTGTCGTCGGTCGTTCACGGGTCGGCGCGCACTGCCGGGTAGAGCGACTCCGGCTTCCAGGAGACCATCCACTTCAGCACGTGTGTCCATCATGATGCCGCCTCATCGCGGTCGGGTGGACCTCCGCGTGCGCGCGTAAATGAGGTAGCACTGCCATGCACACGCTGATCAGCGAGCTCGAGAAAACCGCGCTCCGCACCGATGTCCCGGACTTCCGTCCTGGTGACACGCTCGAAGTTCACGTCCGCGTCATCGAGGGCAGCCGCTCCCGTGTCCAGATCTTTAAGGGTTTTGTCCTGCGCCGCCAGGGCGGTGGCTCCCGCGAGACCTTCACCGTCCGCAAGGTCAGCTACAGCGTCGGTGTCGAGCGGACCTTCCCGGTGCACAGCCCGGTCATCGAGAAGATCACCCTCGTGAGCCGCGGCGACGTCCGTCGCGCCAAGCTCTACTACATGCGCGACCTGCGCGGCAAGGCCGCCCGCATCCGCGAGAAGCGCGACGCGCGCTAGAGCGCCCGGTAGCCTTCGCCTGGCCCGCACCCTCTACTCTCTGGGGAGCGGGCCAGACGCATGTAAGGAGGTTTGGCCTCCTATGGCAAGACGCATAGCTGTACGTACCCCACCACGCGACCGGTTGACCTCGGGCATCATCTAGGCTCGTCAGCGATGACTAGCGAAGACCGGGAGTACGGCGCAGCTTCGCGTCGACCTGTCGAGGACGAGGTGGACGTGGTCGCCGAAGAAACGCAGAAGAGCGCCAAGGGTGACAAGGACAAGAAAAAGGGCTCTTTCTGGAAAGAGCTGCCCGTCCTGGTCGTCGTCGCACTGGTCCTCGCGCTCATAATCAAGACCTTCGTGATCCAGGCGTTCTACATCCCGTCGGAGTCGATGGAGAACACCCTCCTCGTCAACGACCGGGTCCTGGTCAACAAGCCCGTCTACCGGATCCGTGACATCGAGCGCGGTGACGTGGTGGTTTTCTCCGGAGTCGAATCCTGGGACGGTGAGGTGCAGTTCGAGGAGCCGTCCAACCCGGTGGCCGGTTTCTTCCGCTGGGTCGGCACGGCCTTCGGCGTGGTGCCCGGCGAGAAGGACTACATCAAGCGGGTCATCGGCGTCGCCGGCGACACGGTGAAGTGCTGTGACGCGCAGGGCCGGGTCACGGTCAACGGCGTCCCCCTCGACGAGAAGAGCTATCTCTACCCCGGCGACAAGCCATCCACATCGGAGTTCGAGATCAAGGTGCCGGCGGATCGCCTGTGGGTGATGGGCGACCACCGGTCGGTCTCCCTCGACTCCCGCTCCCACCAGGGTGACCCCGGTGGGGGGACGATCCCGGTGGACAAGGTGATCGGCCGGGCCTTCGTGATCGTATGGCCTTTCTCCAGGGCCACTATTCTTCCCATTCCAGACACCTTCAGCCAGCCGGCCCTCAAGGCCGCCTCCGCGGCGGCGGGAGCCGCCCCGCTCCTCGCCGGTTTCGCGGGGGCCGTGCCGTTGCTGCTGTGGCGTCGTCGCTGGCTTTCAAGGCGGTAGCCGTACCCCATGACCGTTGACCCCGAGGCCAAGAAGGAAAACGAGCCCGAGAAGGGCAAGAGGAAAAAGTCATCCGGAAAGGGTGGTCTGCGCGAGTCGCTCTTCCTGCTCGTGTGCGGTGTGGTGGTGGCGTTGCTGCTCCAGGCCTTCGTCTTCCAGTCGTTCTGGATCCCTTCGGAGTCCATGGAGAACACCCTCGTCGAGCACGACCGAGTGATCGTCAACAAGCTGCACGGCGCTTCCGAACGCGGAGACATCGTCGTCTTCAAGGGCTGGGGCAACGAAGACACCATCAAGCGGGTCATCGCGATCGGCGGTGACACCGTGAAGTGCTGCGACGCCCAGAAGCGGATCACGGTCAACGGGGTGCCGATCGACGAGGGCGACTACCTGTACTCCATGGACTTTCCCTCGGGTGATCCGTTCGAGAAGGTCGTGCCCCAGGGGCGCCTGTGGGTGATGGGCGATCACCGTTCGGCCTCCGCCGACTCCCGGGACCACGAGGTGCACGAGGGGGACGGGACGATCTCCGAGGACGACGTGGTCGGTCGCGCCTTCGCGATCTACTGGCCGTTCTCCAGGGCGACCATCCTTTCGACGCCCGAGACGTTCACCAAGTCGTTCACCAAGGTGAGATAGCAGTACCGATTACACCGGATGGGGCGTACTCTCTGGGAATGGTTGCTCTGTCTGCCGTGGTGCCATGACGGTTGCGTTTCGCCCCAGACCCAGTGTGGTCCGGAGGGATTCGGGACTGTACGGCTATGAGCGGGCTCTCACGCGCCGCGGGCTGGGTCCCGTGGCGGGAGTCGACGAGGCCGGCAGGGGGGCCTGCGCCGGGCCGCTGGTGGTCGCCGCGGTGGTGCTGGGCCGTCCGATCGACGGCCTGAACGATTCCAAGCTGCTGACGGCCTCCCGGCGCGAGGCGCTGTACGAGCGGATCACGGCGACGGCGGAGGCGATAGGCCTGGTGGTGATCCCGCCGGGCGAGATCGACACGAGGGGCCTCCATAAATCCAACATCGATGGAATGCGCCGGGCCGTGGCACGGCTATCCTGTGAGTTTGGTTATGTGCTCACCGACGGGTTTCCCGTCCCAGGGCTGCCCGTCCCGTCACTCGGCATATGGAAGGGTGACCAGGTCGCGGCCTGCGTCGCCGCGGCCTCGATCGTGGCCAAGGTAACACGAGACAGGATGATGATCGCGCTGGACGAATGCCATCCCCGATACGGCTTCGCCGTACACAAGGGGTATGGCACCGTAGATCATCGCAGGGCCCTTGAGACTTACGGCCCTTGTCCGGATCACCGTTTCTCCTTCTCGACGGTGGCGCGGTCAGGGGCGGGCGGGGTGATGGGTGAGAATGAAGTGGGGGCCGGTGTCGCCTGATCGGGCGGGCCGGGGAGGGCGTTTAACAGGAGGACCGGTATGAGCGCAGAGGATCTCGAGAAGTACGAAACCGAGATGGAGCTGCAGCTTTACCGTGAGTACCGTGACGTCGTCGGCTTGTTCACCTATGTGGTGGAGACCGAGCGGCGTTTCTATCTCACCAACTCCGTCGATCTGGACGTCCGCACAGCTGAGAACGGCGACGTGTTCTTCGACGTGAAGATGCAGGACGCCTGGGTCTGGGACATGTACCGGCCCGCGAGGTTCGTGAAAAACGTGCGCGTGGTCACCTTCAAGGACGTGAACGTCGAGGAGCTCGCCAAGCCGGACCTGCAGATGCCCAAGGAGGGCTTCTCCGGCTGAGACGTCCTCCAGGAGCCCTCACAGACCGATCGAGGGGCGTCGCCCGACGAGTGCGGCCCCGTAGGTTCTGCTCCGTGTGCGCCGGGGCGCTTGACGAGTGCCTCCTGCCGCGCCTGGAGGGCTGTTCGACGGGCGTTGCTCCGTAGGCGCTCGGGGCTCCGCGAGCATTTTTCGATGAGTGCGGCTCACGGCCGGTCGAGAGTTGTCCACAGGTGTGGCCTCTGGTGGCTGTGTGTCCACAGAGCCGAATTCGGTTCCTCGGGGCCGTGGTGAGCTGAGCGAAGGTCTGGAACCGGAGGTGGTTCCATGGCCACGAAGGATGAGCTCGGTAAGCACGGTGAGCAGGTCGCCGTCGACTATCTGCTGGCACACGACATGCAGATCCTGGATCGCAACTGGCGGTGCCCGGACGGAGAGATCGACGTCGTCGCCCGCGAGGGGCGGACGCTCGTCGTGGTAGAGGTGAAGACCAGGTCCGGCCGCACCCACGGCACCGCCTTCGAGGCGGTAACCGAGGCGAAGGTCGCCCGCCTGCGCAGGCTCGCGGGCAGATGGCTGGGTGAGCAGGCCGAGGGGTTCGACGCGGTCCGCATCGATGTCATCGCGCTGGAGCGGTTCGCCGGAGATCTTGTCATCCGCCATGAGCGGGGGATGAGCTAGATGCCTCCGAAGATGTCCCCCGGACTGTCCTGGATCGTCCGCCACATCCAGGGGGTGGCGTGAGTGGCCGTCGCACGCACACACTGTGTCGCGCTGATCGGCGTGACAGGCCATCTCGTTGAGGTCGAGGCCGACGTGGGCAACGGCCTGGCCGGTCTCCATCTCACCGGCATGCTGGACACCGCGCTGAGCGAGGCACGAGATCGAGTCCGCTCGGCCGTGGTCAACAGCCGCCACACATGGCCCGACGCGCGGATCACCGTCAGCCTGTTTCCCGCCAGCCTGCCCAAGCGAGGAAGCATGTTCGATGTCGCGATCGCAGTGGCACTGCTGGCGGCGGCCGGAGTCGTGCCCATCGCCAAGGTCGCAGAGCCGTTCTTCCTGGGTGAGCTCGGTCTCGACGGATCCGTGAGACCGGTGCGAGGCGTGCTCCCCGCCGTGCTGGCGGCCGTCGCCGCCGGTGCCTGCACCGTCGTCGTCCCCGCACGCAACGCCGCCGAGGCCGGTCTCGTGCCGGATGTGACCGTGATCCCGGCCGCCACCCTGGGGCAATTGGTGAGCTGGCTTCGGAGCGACGATCCGTTCGACGGCCTGCCCGCCGAAGGACCCGGCCCCGGCGGCGCAGGGGATGGCGCGCGACCGGTTTCCTCGGGCGTGCCCGGATTCTCCCGGTCCTCGGGCGGGCCCGGCTCTTTTGCCGATCCCGGGTTCTCGGCCGGTCACGGAGCCTCCGCGGGCCCCGGCGCGATACTCCCCGACCTGGGAGACGTGGCGGGCCAGCCCCTCGCCCGCCACGCGCTGGAGGTCTGCGCCGCCGGCGGGCACAACCTCTGGATGCTGGGCCCTCCCGGCACCGGCAAGACGATGCTCGCCGAGCGATTGCCCACCCTGCTCCCGCCTCTGCAACTGGATCAGGCACTTGAGGTGACCGCGATCCACTCGGTCGCCGGAGTGCTGCCCCAGGACCGCCCGCTGCTGATCCGTCCGCCCTTCATGGCGCCCCACCACACCGCGACCGTCGCGGCCATCATCGGTGGTGGCGGCGGAATGATCCGCCCCGGTGCGGTCTCGCTCGCTCATCGGGGAGTCCTGTTCATGGATGAGGCTCCCGAGTATCCGATGGCCGTGCTCGACTCGCTCAGGCAGCCTCTGGAGTCGGGCAGGGTGACGGTCTCCAGGGCGCTGGGCTCGGTCACGTTCCCCGCCAGGTTCATGCTGGTCCTGGCCGCGAACAAGTGCCCGTGCGGGCAGCCGTCCGTCGCCAGTGACCCGTGTAGGTGCACCCCCACGGTCCGGCGCCGCTACCTGGGCAGGATCTCCGGCCCGTTGCTGGACCGCGTGGACGTCAAGGTCAGCCTCCATCGGTCGACCAGGCGTGAGCTCCTCGCCGACCGCCGGTTCATCGAGCCGAGCCGGGTGGTGGCCGAGCGGGTGCTGGTCGCGCGCGAGCGCGCCGCCAAGCGATTGGCGAACACGCCGTGGCGGTGCAACGCGGAGGTGCCCACCCGTGCGCTCCACACCGAATACCGGCCGCCGCCGAAGGCGATGTTCCCCCTCCTCCAGCAACTGGACAGCGGCCGGTTGAGCGCCCGCGGGCTCGACCGGGTGCTCAAGTTGGCCTGGACCCTGGCCGATCTCGGGGGCAAGAAGGAGCCCGAGCTCCACGAGACCAACTCCGCACTCGGACTGTGGCTGGGGGAAGAGTGGTGAGCGACAGGCTCGCACGGGTCACGCTGCTGCGGCTGGCCGAGCCGGGAGACACCGTGATGGGCAGGCTCGTCGCCTCCTACGGCCCGGAGGCCGCCGTCGGACAGATCCGTGAGAGGGCCTTGGATCCCGAGTTCACCCGGTGGTTCGTGAGCTCCCATCGCAGGAGCCCGGCCGGATCGCAGGATGGGCAGCCCGCCGCCAGACTCGCTCGGATGCTCGCCTCCTGGTCGGCTCGGCTGGAGACGGCCGACGCCGCCCGAGACCTGGCCGAGGGCGAGTGGGGAGGCGCCAGATTGGTGATCCCCGGCGATCCCGAGTGGCCGACCCAACTGGACGACCTGGGAGACTCCCGGCCTCACGCCCTCTGGCTCCACGGTGAGGCCGACCTGCGGTTCTCCTGCCTTCGGTCCGTCGCGGTCGTCGGTTCGCGGGCCGCCACGCCCTATGGCACGCATATCGCGGCGGAGTTCGGAGCCGGGCTGGGTGAGCGCAATTGGTGCGTCGTTTCCGGTGGTGCGTACGGCGTCGACGGGGCGGCCCATCGCGGTGCCCTGGCAGGTGAGACGGCGACTGTCGCCGTGCTCGCCTGCGGCACCGACGTCGCCTACCCCAGCGCGCATCATCAGCTGTTCGCGGCCGTGCGCTCGCAGGGCGTGCTGGTGAGCGAGTGCCCGATGGGCGCCCACCCGACCCGGCTGCGGTTCCTGGTCCGCAACCGGGTCATCGCCGCGCTGTCGCGGGGCACCGTGGTCATCGAGGCGGCCGTGCGCAGCGGGGCGCTCAACACCGCGAAGCACGCGATCGCGTTGAACCGTCACCTGGCCGCCGTGCCGGGGCCGGTGACCTCGGAGAACTCGGCCGGATGCCACCGGTTGATCCGTCAGGGAACGGCCACCTGCGTCACCGCTCCGGAAGAGATGATCGAGCTTGTCGGCGCGATGGGCGCCGATCTGGCTGCCGAGCCGCGTGGCCCGGTGCTTCCCCGGGACCAGCTGGACCCGGAGACACGACGGGTCCTCGAGGCCATGCCCGCCCGGATCGGGGTAGGCCCGGCGACGATAGCGGTGGACGCGGGCGTCGACCTGGAGACGGTGCTCTCCTGCCTCGGTGGCCTGGCCGCCGCCGGATACGTGGAGCGCGGCTCCCGAGGCTGGCGCCTACGCCCCGAGCATCCTTAGTATCAGGGCCACCGTCGTGTCCGGTGGCCCCGGCGTTTGGGGGTCATGGCCGGGCGGGGAGCAGCCTGACCTGGCCGTGGCCCAGCAGGAGCAGCGGGTCGAGGTACAGGTGCTCGCGGAGCAGACCCCAGTGCAGGCAAACGGCCGGGCAGTGCCCGCGAACGTCCTGCACGACGCCGATCACCTCGCCCCCGCTCACCGTCTGCCCACGCCGTACCGACGGCTGGACGGGAAGGTAGGTCGTCCGCAGGCCGCCTGCGTGGAGCACGGTGACCACGCCCCGCTCGGCGAGTGGTCCGGCGTAGCCGATGATCCCTGGTCCTGCCGCCCGGACCTCAGCGCCGGGCGTCGCGACGAGATCGACGCCCCGATGCCCGCTCAGCCACGGCTGCGGCGGCGGTGCGAAGCCTCGGATCACCTGGGGTCGCCCGGCGAGTGGCCACTCCCAGCGGGCGGAGGGCTCGGGCGCCCTCCCGTGGCTCATTTCGCCGGTCATGGCGTGCGGCCCCGCCGTTCCCGGTACGGCGAACAGCAGCGCGGACAACAGAGCTCGGACCCCGGAGGCGTAGAGAGAATTCACGCACCCGAGGATGGAGACCTCACGGGGACGCGAGCGGACCGAGCGGGATTCTGTGGACAGGCGACATGGGGCTGTGGACCAACCAGACCGACCTGACCGACCTGACCGACCTGACCGACCTGACCGACCTGACCGAGGAGGGTGGCGTGACCGAGGAGAACATGGTCGAGGGCCGCATCCATGAGCTGGCCGCCGAGGTGAGGGTCGAGCTGCCATCGGTCAGGTGCACCGGGGACGACCCGGTGCTGCCTTCCGTCTTCCGGGTGGGCACCGCTGCCGCCGTCGCCGTTGGAGCCGCCACCGCCGCGGCCGCGGCTCTCCTGGGGAAGACACGGAAGGCCGCGGTGGACGAGGCGCGGGAGGTCGTGGTGGACATGCGGGAGGCCGCGGTCGCCTTCCGTGACGAGCGCTACTTCAGAATCGACGGTGCCACCGGGGAACTGTGGGCCGCGCTCTCCGGTGACTACCGGACCGCGAACGGCTGGATCCGGCTGCACTGCAACTTCGATCACCACCGTGACGCGGTTCTCGCGGCGCTGGGGCTGCCCGCGGGGGCGGACAGGGATGCCGTCGCCCAGGCCTGCGCGGGCCGTACCGCCGTCGAGATCGAGGAGTCCGTGACGGCCGCCGAGGGATGCGCGGCGGCGATGCGCAGCCGCGCGGAGTGGCGAGGACACCCGCAGGCCCGCGTGGTCGCCGAGTCGCCGCTCATCGATCTGACCCGGATCGATGACACCGGCCCCGTCCGGCCCGGTGACGAGGGCCCGATGCGGATGCGGCCGCTGGGCGGGGTGCGGGTGCTGGACCTGACCAGGGTGCTCGCGGGACCGGTGGCGACACGTTTCCTGGCCGCCCATGGAGCCCAGGTGCTCAGGGTGGGAGCCGAGCACCTGCCCGAGGTCCCGGGGCTGGTGATCAGCACCGCTTTCGGAAAGCGGTCCTGCCGGCTCGATCTGAGGACTCCCGCCGGAGCCGCCGCGCTGCGCGACCTGGTCGCCGGGGCGGACGTGTTCGTGCAGTCGTATCGGCCGGGCGCCCTCGAAGCACTGGGCTTCGGCCCCCGGGAGCTGGCCGCGCTCAGACCCGGAATCGTGTGCGTGGACATCTCGGCGTACGGCTCGCGCGGGCCCTGGGCGGGCAGGCGCGGGTTCGACAGCCTGGTTCAGATGGCGTGTGGCATCGCGCACGAGGGTGGCGGTGGATCGCGGCCGCGTCCTCTGCCCGCCCAGGTCCTCGACCATGCCACCGGTTACCTGGCGGCCTTCGGAGCGATGGCCGCGCTGCTCCGCCGGCCGGTCGAGGGCGGTTCGTGGCGGGTGCGGCTCTCCCTGGCCAGGACCGCGCAGTGGCTGGACGGTTTCGGCCGGGTCGACGGGGCGGGCACGCCGGATCCGGACGTCTCCGACCTGATGGAGGAGATGGACAGCGCCTTCGGCAGGCTCGCCTACCTCCGGCCGCCCGGCACGATAGACGGTGCCTCGCCGTACTGGTCGAGCCCGCCGCCCGGACAGGGAGAGCATCCGCCCGCCTGGTGGTGAAGCCCCGGTGGTGGGACCTCGGTGCTGAGGCCGTGGTGAGGCCGGCCGCCGGAGTCATCGTGCTTCTCGCGGGGAGAAGTGGCGGAGCGGGGAGAGCCAGATCCACGGGATCGTGAGCAGGACTCCGACCGCGCCGATCCACAGCACCGGGCGCAGCCCCAGCAGGCTGCCGAGCAGGCCGCCCGTGAGGCCGCCGAAGGTGAGAACGCCCTGGATCGTGAAGGTCAACGTGGCGTTGACCCGGCCCATCAGTTCGGCGGGGGTCTCGCGAAGGGTGACGGCGCCCATGCAGACGGCGAAGAACACGACGGCCATGCCGCTGATCAGCGCGCTGGCGGACATGAGCAGGAATTTGCCCCATACCGGGCCGGAGGCGAGCGCCGCGACCACGAAGTCGATCGGGAACAGCAGCACGGAGTAGGCCAGCATCCGGTTCTCGCCGAACCTTCTGACCAGGCGCGGGGTGACGGCCGCCCCGACCAGGCCGCCGACGCCGAAGAAGGCGGTGATCCCGCCGACCAGTCCCGCGGGCAGGCCGATCACATCGAGGGCGTAGAGCACGAACAACGCCATGTACACGCTGCCGAAGAAGTTGATCGTGATTCCGCAGCCGCAGAGTGCGCGGAGCGTCGGGTGCCGGACCACCGCGTGCAGACCCTCGCGGACCTCGATCCACATTCCGCGCGGGGGAGCGGGGGTGTGGTTCTCCGGCGCCGCGATCCTCCGGATCAGGAACGCCGAGACCAGGAACGACACCGCATCGGCCAGGATCGCGAACGGTGCCGTGACCAACTGGACGAGCAGCCCGGCGAGTCCGGGACCGCCGACGCTGGCGAGGGCGTAGGCCGACTGGAAGCCCGCGAGCGCCTCGGTCCGCTGGCTCTCGTGGACCACCGTGACCAGGTGCGGGAAGTTGACCGCCCGGAAGATCACGGAGCAGGTGCCGACGACAAACGCCATCGCGATGAGCCACGGCACGGTCAGCAGTCCGGCGATCCAGGCCGCGGGGATCGTGGCCATGGCCGCGGCCGAGATCACCTCACAGGCGATCATGACCGGCCGGTGCCGTCCCAGCCGGTCGGCGATGGCACCCGCCTGGAGCCCGATCAGCAGGTAGGGCAGTGAGGTCACGGCGGTGAGGATGCCCATCTGGACGGGGGAGGCGCCGAGCAGGATGGCGGCGGTCAGCGGTATGGCCAGCCGGGAGACCTCGGCGCCGGTCTCGGAGACGGCGCGGGCGGAGAGCAGTAGCCGGTAGTCGCGCTGTTTCTTGAGGGGGACCTGCTGGAACACGGGGATCACGGCGCCTTCCGGGAGGTCTGAAGGGAACGCTTCATATTTATGAAGGTAACCCTTCAGAGTTGTGAAGGCAATACTTCAGACCTGGAATGGGTACGGTTCCCTCATGACCCAGGCACGGAGGCCGCTCACCGATCCCACGGCGATGCGCGCGCTGGCGCACCCCGCGCGGCTCGCGATCCTGACCCGGCTCCAGGAGGGCCCCGGCACGGCGACCGAGGTCGCCGAGGTCGTCGGGGTCACACCGAGCGCGGCCAGCTATCACCTGCGAATGCTCGCCAAATACGGCTTCGTCGAGGATGCGCCCGCGCGCGGTGACGGCAGGGAGCGTCTGTGGCGCCACGGCGGTTCGGGTCTGACCGTCACCCCCGAGGCGGACGACCTCCCGGAGGTGCGCAGCGCCAAGGAACTGCTGATCAAGATCGTGCGCGACCAGGCGGGGGATGAGATGACCCGGGCGCTGGACAACCACGACAGGGAGTCCCAGGAATGGCGCGATGCCTCGATCTTCCACCGCACGGTCCTGCTGGTCGACGCCGAGGAGCTGAAGCGGCTGGGCGAGCAGATCGACGAGCTGCTCGCCCCCTACCTGGTCTCCGCCAGGGACAGGTCCCAGGCGTCCACCGGGGTGCGGATCTCCGAGGCGCAGGTGAGTCTTTTCCCCCGCGTCGTACGCCGGCCGCATGGGCTGCCGCGCGAGGGATAGGGAAGTCTGACGCGCTGGGGCCGCTGAGGTCAAGGTAAGGCCCGTTAACGGGTAGACTTTTCGATGGCCTGTATTCATGGGCCGACTTCGCATGCCCCGTAAAGAACCGCGGTCCCTCGGTCCGGGTGAGAGCCCGGCTGGATCCGGTTCGGGGTATCAGGGCGACAGCCGCAGGCTGTCGCGTCAAAACCGAGAACTGCGCCCAGCGATGGGCGCCCCGACCTGGAGGACAATCACATGTCCACCCCCGTCGTCACCATGCGACAGCTGCTGGAAAGCGGCGTTCACTTCGGTCACCAGACTCGTCGCTGGAACCCGAAGATGAAGCGTTTCATCTTCACGGAGCGCAACGGCATCTACATCATCGACCTGCAGAAGTCGCTGGCCTTCATTGACCGGGCCTACGACTTCGTCAAGGAGACCGTCGCGCACGGCGGCACGATCATGTTCATCGGCACGAAGAAGCAGGCCCAGGAGGCCATCGCCGAGCAGGCCGCGCGTGTCGGCATGCCGTATGTCAACCAGCGCTGGCTGGGTGGCATGCTCACCAACTTCTCCACCGTGCACAAGAGGCTCCAGCGTCTGAAGGAGCTCGAGGAAGTCGACTTCGACAACGTGGCCGCCTCGGGGCTCACGAAGAAGGAGCTCCTCATGCGCCGCCGCGAGAAGGAGAAGCTGGAGCGCACCCTCGGCGGTATCCGCGACATGTCCCGGATCCCCAGCGCGGTGTGGATCGTCGACACCAAGAAGGAGCACATCGGGATCAGTGAGGCCCGCAAGCTTCACATCCCGGTCGTCGCGATCCTCGACACCAACTGTGACCCGGACGAGGTCGACTACCCGATCCCGGGTAACGACGACGCGATCCGCGCCGTCGGCCTGCTGACCCGCGTCGTCGCCGACGCCGTCGCAGCCGGTCTCATGGCCCGCGCCGGTGCCAACCGCGGCGACGACAAGCCGGCCGTCGCCGGTGGCGCCGAGCCGCTGGCCGAGTGGGAGCAGGAGCTGCTGACCGGCAGCACCGAGAGCGTCGCCGAGGCCGCTCCGGCCGCCGAGGCTGACGCGGAGACCTCCGAGGTCGCCGAGGCCGAGGTTGCCGAAGCCGAGGTCACGGAGGCCCCCGAGGCCGCCGAGGCTGAGGTCGAGGCCGCTCCGGTCGCCGACGAGGAGGCCGCTCCGGCCGCCGAGGCCGAGGCCAAGCCCGCCGACAAGACCGACGAGCAGGCGTAGTTTCGTCGCTTCGCCGTTTGTCGCTTCTTCTCGTACGGCCCGGCCGTACGACCCGCACGACCCTTCCGGGTGGGTGCCCTCACCTGAGGGCACCCACCTGATCCACCCAGCTACCTGATCTCATGCCGACTTCTGAGATCAGTGATGATCCCGACGAGGAAAAGACAATGGCTTCCGTGAACATGGCCGACGTGAAGCGGCTTCGTGAGCTGACCGCCGCCGGCATGATGGACTGCAAGAAGGCTCTTGAGGAGTCCGAGGGCGACTTCGACCGCGCCGTCGAGATCCTGCGGCTCAAGGGCGCCAAGGACGTTGGCAAGCGCGAGGCTCGCACCGCCTCCAACGGCCTGGTCGCTCTGAAGCAGGACGGCGACTCCGCCGCCGCGCTGCTCGAGCTCAACTGCGAGACCGACTTCGTCGCCAAGGGCGAGCGTTTCCAGGAGCTCGCGGCCCAGGTCGTCGCGCACATCCTGGCCACCAAGCCCGCCGACGTTCCCGCGCTGCTCGACTCCGACCTCGGTGGCAGCAGCGTCAAGACGCACCTGGACGAGGCTAACGTCGCGCTCGGTGAGAAGATCGAGATCCGCCGTTTCGCGGTGCTCGAGGGCGGCTTCATCGGCGCCTACATGCACAAGACCGACCCCCAGCTTCCCCCGGCGGTCGGCGTTCTCGTGCAGCTCGACAGCGCGAACGCCGAGGTCGCCAAGGACATCGCGCAGCACGCCGCCGCGATGGCTCCGAAGTACCTCAGCTCCGCCGAGGTCCCCGCTGACGTCATCCAGAAGGAGCGCGCGCTCTTCGAGGAGATGACCCGCGAGGAGGGCAAGCCCGAGGCCGCCATCGGTAAGATCGTCGATGGACGGATCAACGGCTGGTACAGGGACTTCACCCTGCTTGAGCAGGCTTTCGTGAAGGACAACAAGAAGTCCATCGCGAAGTTCGCCGACGACAACGGTGTCAAGGTCCAGGCCTTCGTCCGCTTCAAGGTCGGCCAGGCTTAAATCTTGATCCAGCTCTCAGTAGAGCACTAAACGAGGAGGCCGCCGCCGTGCAGGAGAACCCGGAACCCGCTACGTCGGCGGTTTCGTCGTATTCGGACCCGCTTCGCTGGAAGCGGGTCATGCTGAAACTGTCCGGCGAGGCCTTCGCCGGAGGTGAACCGCTGGGCATCGATCCGGGCGTTGTGGGTCATCTCGCCGACTCGATCGCCGAGGCCGTCAGTGAGGGCGTGCAGGTCTCGATCGTGGTCGGCGGCGGCAACATGTTCCGGGGTGCCGCCCTGTCCGAACGCGGCATGGACCGCGCAAGGGCCGACTACATGGGGATGCTCGGCACGGTCATCAACTGCCTGGCCCTCCAGGACTTCCTGGAGAAGCGAGGCGTCGGCACCCGCGTCCAGACGGCCATCACCATGCAGCAGGTCGCCGAGCCCTTCCTGCCCCGCCGCGCCATCCGCCACCTTGAGAAGGGGCGAGTGGTCATCTTCGGGGCGGGGCTCGGATCGCCGTTCTTCTCCACCGACACCTGCGCCGCGCAGCGCGCACTGGAGATCGGTGCCGAGGCGCTGCTCAAGGGCACCCAGGTAGACGGCGTCTATGACGCGGACCCTCGGAAGAACCCCGACGCCGTCCGATTCGATCACCTCGAATATGGTGAGGTGTTGACCCGTGGTCTCGGTGTCATGGACGCCACCGCCATCAGCCTGTGTATGGACAACAGCCTGCCCATCGTGGTCTTCGACCTCATGGGTGAGGGCAACATCCTGCGGGCGGTGCGTGGTGAGAAGATCGGCACGCTGGTGAGTCCGGCAGGGAAATAGGGAGCGAGCCTGACGTAGCGAGCGGAGTGGTGCGCGACGTAGGAGCGTCCCGCGAAGTGAGTGAGGAAGGTAAGCGACCCAAAGGTGGAGAGCGAGCCTGACGTAGCGAGCGGAGTGGTGCGCGACGTAGGAGCGTGCCATGAAGTGAGTGAGGAATGGTGAGTGACCGAGAAGACAGGGAGCCGCTGTGATCGACGAAACCCTCCTCGAAGCCGAGGACAAGATGGACAAGGCCGTGTCGGTGGCGAAGGAAGACTTCGCAGGTATCCGCACAGGCCGCGTCACCCCGTCGATGTTCAACAAGATCAGCGCTGAGTACTACGGGACGCCCACTCCCATTCAGCAACTGGCCTCGTTCCACGCCTCCGAGGCTCGCATGATCATCATCCAGCCCTTCGACAAGAGCTCGATGGGTGCGATCGAGAAGGCGATCCGTAACTCGGACCTCGGTGTCAACCCCGGTAACGACGGTGTGGTCATCCGCGTGTCCTTCCCCGAGCTGTCGGAGGAGCGTCGCAAGGAGTACATCAAGGTTGCCCGCGGCAAGGCGGAGCAGTCGAAGGTCTCCATCCGCACCATCCGCCGCCACGCCAAGGAGACCCTCGACAAGATGGTCAAGGACAGCGAGGCCGGTGAAGACGAGGTGCGTCGCGCTGAGAAGGAGCTCGACGATCTCACTCAGAAGCACGTCGCCGAGATTGACGAGCTGCTCAAGCGCAAGGAAGCCGAGCTGCTCGAAGTCTGAGCCATGATCCTTGTCCCGCGCGAAAGACCCACGCGGGACAAGGATTTTGTGTATGAAAGTAGGACGCCTTGGAACCCGCGGCGGGTAGTAGCCGTACCGGCAGGAATCTTCCCGTTGCGATCGCGGTGGGTGCCGCCCTGGGTGCGGTCACCATCGCCTCCCTCTACTTCGTAAAGGTGCTTTTCCTCGCCGTGGTGATCGCGGCGGTGGGCATCGGCGTGACAGAGCTGGTCCGGTCGTTCGCGGCCAGGGGAATCAACGTTCCGTTGATTCCCGCCCTCGTGGGAATGACCGTCATG
Source organism: Streptosporangium subroseum (assembly GCF_900188345.1). Classification (GTDB taxonomy): domain Bacteria; phylum Actinomycetota; class Actinomycetes; order Streptosporangiales; family Streptosporangiaceae; genus Streptosporangium; species Streptosporangium subroseum. The sequence continues at coordinate 125,015 of NZ_FZOD01000013.1, forward strand.
ATCGGCGGCGCCTACTGGGGCGGGACCGCGTGGCTGCTCGGCAGCTTCGCGATGACGGTGCTTCTGCTGATGTTCTGGCGGATGTTCCAGGGCGTCGAGAACTACGTCCGCGACATCACCGCGACCATCCTGGTCCTGGTCTATCCCTCGCTGCTCGCCGGATTCGCGGCGCTGCTGCTCGCCGTTCACGGCGAGCAGGGCAACCGGGGTGCGGATCTGGTGCTCGTTTTCATCGCCACCACGGTCGCGAGTGACATCGGCGGGTATTTCGCCGGAATCTCCTTCGGCAAGCACAAGATGTCCTCGTTGATCAGCCCGAAGAAGACCTGGGAGGGCTTCGCCGGCTCCGCGCTGGCCTGCATGGCCGTGGGCGGCTGGCTGGTGTCCTGGCGGCTGGAGGAGGACGTCTGGAAGGGCGTGCTGATCGGCGCGGTCGTGGTGGTCTTCGCCACGCTCGGCGACCTGATCGAATCGGCGATCAAGCGGGACCTCGGCGTCAAGGACATGAGCAGCTTCCTGCCGGGTCACGGCGGCATGATGGATCGCCTCGACTCGCTGGTCGTCGCACTGATTCCGGTCTGGGTGCTTCTCACCTTGCTGGTGTGATCCAGCGGCGGAGACCGTTCACCCCGCCCGTGTGAGCCGGGCGGCGGACAGCCGGGGGACCAGCGCGCCGTATCCCTCCGCCGTGACCAGGCGCAGCTCGTCGGCGGTGATCGGGATCAGCCAGAGCCACTGCACGGCGTCGCCGCCAAAGGTGAAACCCGACAGTTCGGGTAGTCCCGGCAGTCCGGCCAGCATCATGACGCCGCTGTAGGCGGAACCGAGGGGGAAGGTCTCCGGCCGGTGGTACCACTTGGCGGTGTGGCCGTGGCCCAGCCAGGTGACCGAGTGCCATGGATACTGTCCCAGCCAGAGGAACAGCCGGGCCGCGTCGCGTGCGTCACCGGGAGCGGCGACGGCGAGCTCCACCCGGGCGTAGGCCTCCGGCCTGTCGATGTACTGCTCCACGGTGGGCATCCGCTGGCAGCTCATCCCGACCGTGGACAGGATCGTGTGGTTCCGCCCCCGCTCCGGAGGGCGCTCGGTGATGCCCACCGTGGGCAGCCGGTCGCCTCCGGCGTCCCAGAACCTGCCGGCGGTCCCGACTTTCCTGTCCAGATGGCCCATCACGAACTGCTGGAACGTCGCCCAGGCGCCGTTGCCCCCGCGCCACTGCCAGTAGGCCTGCGCCTTGGCCAGCCGGGAGGCCAGGCCGTCGTAAGCCTCCTCCAGCGACCAGGCGAACGGCGACTCGCCCACCGCGTCCCGGGAGTAGCCCGGCATTCCCCTGCTCATGTCCGCCCAGCCAGGAATGACCACGAGGAGCTCGTCGTTCTCGTACAGGGCGACGCCGTCGCCCTCCTCGAACCACAGCGGTCGCAGCGTGCCCAACGGGGGCCTGCCGCCGGGGTGCCGGGTGTTCGCCCGGGGCACCACCGGAGGCAGCCCGGAGTTCATGCGCTCCAGGTCGATCTCGGCCGGGGCCGGGCCGTGGTTGGCCAGCCAGGCCGCTCCGTGCACCATGCCTCCGGACCCGCACAGGTAAGCTACCGAGGAAGTCTCGTCGCGTTCGACCACCAGGGTGCGGCTCCCATAGGGATTGACGTCGGTGAGTATGACCTCGACGCCGTCTCCCCGCTCTCCTGCGGGGCGGATTGTCGCCATACCTCCGGACTCTAGATCAAGGTTGAGCACCGCTTCGAGCATTCGTGTAACCGTCGAGAGAAGGCGTTGGACTTGTCGACTGTCAGCCCGCCCGGGGCCCCCGTACCCGGCCAGCTCACCTTCGTGGCGCGTCCGCGGGCCAAGCCCGCGCGTCACCTGGCCGATCTGACCATGGCCGAGCGCCGGGCGGCGGTCGCCGAGCTGGGTGAGAAGCCGTTCCGCGCCGATCAGCTCTCCCGGCACTACTTCGAGAAACTGAACAGCGACCCGAGCCTGATGACCGATCTGCCGGCCGCTGCTCGGGAGAAACTCACGACCGCGCTGTTCCCCACTCTCCTGACCTCGGTCCGGGAGATGACCACCGACAGCGGCACCACCCGCAAGATGTTGTGGCGGCTGTTCGACGGCGCGCTGGTCGAGTCGGTCCTCATGCGTTACACCGACCGCACCACCATGTGCGTGTCCTCCCAGGCCGGATGCGGCATGAACTGCCCGTTCTGCGCCACCGGCCAGGCCGGTCTGACCCGCAACATGACCACCGCCGAGATCGTCGAGCAGGTCGTCGCCGGAGCGCGGGCACTGGCCTCGGGCGATGTCCCCGGTGGCCCCGGGCGGGTCAACAACGTGGTCTTCATGGGTATGGGCGAGCCGCTGGCCAACTACAAGGCCGTGATCGGCGCCGTCCGCCGGATGGTCGAGCCCGCCCCCGACGGCCTGGGCATCTCCGCCCGGGGCATCACGGTCTCCACCGTCGGCCTGGTGCCGGCGATCGGCAAGCTCGCCGACGAGGGCCTGCCGGTGACGCTGGCGGTCTCCCTGCACGCGCCCGACGACGAGCTCCGCGACACCCTGGTGCCGATCAACACCCGCTGGAAGGTCGCCGAGGTTCTCGACGCGGCCTGGGAGTACACGGCCAAGACCAAGCGCCGTGTCTCCATCGAATACGCGCTGATCAAGGACATCAACGACCAGGAGTGGCGGGCGGACCTGCTCGGCCGGCTCATCAAGAACCAGCTCGTGCACGTCAACCTGATCCCGCTCAACCCGACTCCGGGCTCGAAGTGGACCGCCTCCCGGCCGGAGGACGAGCGCGCCTTCGTCCGGCGCCTGGAGTCCCACGGCGTGGCGGTGACGGTCCGTGACACCCGTGGCCGCGAGATCGACGGCGCCTGCGGTCAGCTGGCCGCCGCCGAGTAGCCGTTACTCGCCGCCGTCGCCTGGCACGCCGTACGGCTGCGCCCCCGAGGCGCCGACCGCCGCTCGCGGTCCTTCCCGCGAGCGGCGTTTCCCTGCCGCCCGGCATCCCGCCGCATCGCCGCGTCGCGACCAATCTGCAAGCAACCCAGCGACCAACCTGTCAGCCGACTTCGGCTATACCATGCTGAACCCATGGTCAGCAGCTCACCGAGCCCCCTCGGTAAGGTCCTCCCGCGACGCGCTGAAAGAGCTGTGGAAGAGGCTCTGGCCGACACGCGTGTCACTCTGATCACGGGCGCGCGCCAGTGTGGCAAGAGCACGCTGGTTCGTCTTCTCGTGAAGGGACGTGCGGGAGAGTGGCGTAATCTCGATGCCCCTGTCGTTCGCCAGGCCGCGATCACGGATCCCGCCGGTTTCGTCGCGTTCCCCGAGCTCATGGTGATCGACGAGATTCAGCGGGTTCCCGAACTGCTGCTCGCGATCAAAGAACAGGTGGACATGGACCCGAGGCCGGGCCGCTACCTGCTGACCGGGTCGGCCAGGGTGCTCGGGCTCCGGGCGCTGCCCGGCCGGATGGAGACCATCGAACTGTGGCCGTTCTCGCAGGGTGAGATCGACGGTGCGGCCGACGGGTTCGTGGACGCGCTCTTCGTCGAAGGTGAGAATCTCCGCCATGAGTCGACGGTCAGCCGCGCCGAGTACACGGAGCGGATCGTCCGGGGCGGATTTCCCGAAGCCGTCGCGCGATCGAATGTCCGCAGGCGAGAGAGATTCTTTGATTCATACGTGGAAGATCTCATCGCACGAGATGTGAGCCAGCTGGCAGAGATCGAACGAATGTCGGAGATGCGGGCTCTGGTGCGGCTGCTGGCAGCTCGATCGGGCCAGTTGCTGGTCGCCGGTGGCTTGAGCAACGTGATCGGGCTTTCCGCGAACACCGTGCATCGCTACCTGGGTCTGCTGGAAGAGGTGTTCCTGATCAAACGGATTCCGGCCTGGTCACGAAATCTCAGCAGCCGTGCGATCGGGACGCCCAAGGTCGCCTTTGTCGATTCAGGGACAGCGGCGAACCTTCTGGGAACCGACTCCAGGAGCCTGCTGCGTCCTGACGGCGCCTTCGGCCCGCTCCTGGAAGGTTTTGTCCTCATGGAGTTGGCTCGCCAGCTCACCTGGTCCGAAGAACGCGTAGAGCTGTTTCACTATCGGACGAAGGACAAGGTCGAGGTCGACGCCGTCCTGGAGAATCGCCAGGGGCGTGTGGTCGGGATCGAGGTGAAGGCGTCATCGACGGTGCGGCCAGATGATTTTCGGGGACTGCGGCATCTCGCAGACCGTCTCGGCGACGATTTCGTGGCGGGAGTCGTCCTCTATACGGGGACTCAGACGCTCCCGTTCGGTGAGCGACTGCGCGCCATGCCGGTGAGCTCTCTCTGGGAGGTGACCACGCCCCGATAGGAGCATCCGACGCTTTCGTCGTACGCTGCGCCCGTAAAACCCGTATACCGGCCCCTCATTGACAAGGCGCGGGCGGGCGTCGCGGGTGGCAGCGGAATTCAAGGTCTCGTGCGGCGGAGCCGTACGTAGAACACCATGCCGGCGGCGGCCCAGAACAGTGCCGCCGCGGCGAGGCCGGGTAGGGCCCCGTCGAGCGCTCCCTCGTTCGCCGCGCGCATCCAGAGCACGACCGGCACCGAGAAACGGCCCACCGGGGTGAGGCTGATCAGCAGCAGGGCCACGTAGCCGCCGAACAGGACCAGCATCGAGACGGCGGGTGAGGGCAGGATCGCGTTGCTGGCGAGCGCGCCCAGTGCGGTCCCGACGCTCAGGCTGAGCACGTGCAGCCCGATGCCGCGCATCAGGTCGGCGGGGACGGGCATGGCGGCGAAGCCGTGGATCAGCGGCATCACGATCGCGATCGCGGCCATGCCGAGGTTGACGACGAGCGCGCTGATCAGGCCCGCCGTGATCTCCCGGACAGGTCCTCTGGCCGCGGTCATCGAGATCAGCCGCTGCGTCGGAGGCTCGGTGTCGAGCAGTCCCCGGGACGCCCAGGCGAAGACGACGATCAGCAGCCCGGCGGAGTCCGCGTAGGAGGACAGCTCGCTGCCCGGCGGGATCAGCGTGGAGTAGAAGAGGATCAGCATCACGGTCAGCCCGATCATCGGCTGGAGCAGCCGGTGCGACCGGGCATAGGCGGCGAGCTTGAAGCGCACGAGATGGATCATGAGGTCCGCCTGGTGAGGTAGCCGTCGGCGCGGAGTTTCTGCTCGATCTCGTCGGCGTCGTCGGCGTCCACGAGCACTTCGATGACCACCTGCCGTGCCCCTTCGCCGCTCTGAGGGGCGAACGGCTGGGAGATGGGCGGCTGCCTGTCGCCCTGGGAGGGGGAGGCGGAGGGCCGCGGCGTCTCCATGCCGTCCGGGGAAGGGGGCGCCTGCCGGGTTTCCGCGCCGTCCGGGGGAGCGGATACCTGTGACCGTTCGCCGCTCCGGGAGGTGACCGCGCCGTCCTCGACGAGCCAGTGGTCGGCGCCGGGGAAGTTTTGGAGCTGGTTCTGGTGGTCGCTGACCACGACTATCCCGCCGCTCGCGGCGATCTCGTCGATGATCAGGGGGAGCTCGGCGCGCGTCTGCTGGTCCAGTCCCGCGAAGGGTTCATCCAGGATCAGCAGGTCCGGCGGGGCCATCAGCGACTGGATCAGCCCGACCTTCTGCGCGCTGCCCTTGGACAGGTCGCCGAGCGGCTGGCCCAGCAGGTGAGTCGCGTTCAGCCGTACGGCGAGCTCCTCGGTGGAGGCGAGGGAGACGCCCCGGATCCTGGACATGTGTTCCAGATAGCCGATCACGGTGAAGGGCTGACCCACGGGGAACACGTCGGGGGCGTAGCCGACGACGCCGGGGCGGCCGGCGATCGTGCCCCGGGAGGTGGGCATGATCCCGGCCAGCAGGCGCAGCAGTGTGGATTTGCCCGCGCCGTTCCGGCCGGTGACCTCGATGACGGAGCCGGGATCGAGCGTGAGCTCGACGTCCCGCAGGACCCAGGGACCGCGACGTGAGTATCGAAAGGACACGCTGGAAAGCCGCATAGGCCCGTCACCCTACCGTGATCGTTTGCTTTTGGCGGGTCTGTCCCTTCGGGAGGGGCCGTTCGGGCACGGCGCGAGAGACGTGTGTTTGAACTGTTTTCCACGGGTATTGAGGGGGCCGTATCTCCGTCGGAAGCCGCACTCGTCGGTGGCGGGGCGTCATGGCCGTGATCGTGGAGGAGCCTGTCACGGCGTGATCACCACGTGGACTCGTGAAAAGTGAGCATCACTCGGAATTGTCAGAAAAATTTACCCTGCTTGTGATATCTGGTCTATGCTCCGTCACTTATGTGGCCAGAGGTACGACGTTTACGGAGAGTGACATGAGTGACCTACATTCGCCGTACGGCGGACTTGACAGCGGTGAGCATCTGCCGGGATCCCGTGGCGAGCACGTGCTCCAACGGCTGTTCGACACCGGGGACAAGGCGAAGCGCTTCTACGACCGGCAGGTCGTGGATCACCTCACCGATGAGATGCGTGAGTTCCTGGCGCGCCAGGAGATGGCCTTCGTGGGCACGGCCGACGCTGCGGGCAACTGCGACACGACATTCCGCGCCGGCCCTCCCGGGTTCGTGCGGGTGCTGGGAGACAGGACGCTGATCTACCCGGAGTTCCGCGGCAACGGCGTGCTCGCCAGCCTCGGCAACATCATGGAGAACGCCCACATCAGCCTGCTGTTCGTCGACTTCTTCGAGGATCTCGTAGGCCTGCACGTCAACGGCTCCGCCACGATCACAACCTCCTACGACGCCGAGCGCCGTCACGGCCTGGTCGACGACGACCGCACCGCCCCCGGCCGTCGTGCCGACCGCTGGGTCACGGTAGAGGTCGAGGAGGCTTACATCCACTGTTCGAAGCACATCCCGCGCTTCTCCAAGCAGGATCGCAGGGAGCGCGGTCCCGCTGGGCGCAAGCCCGCGGGAGAGGAGTATTTCGGCGTGCCGCAGCTGCGGGCGGCCGGAGCGGAGTCGCGCAGACCGGGGCGGGAAGAGGTGAGGGAAAGGACCGGCTGACGTCATGTCGATCGACATCGAGCTCATTCGCCGTAGCTGGTCTCTCGTCGAGCCGGCGGCCGCCAAGGTGGCCGCCCACTTCTACGGCAAGCTGTTCGCCGACCACCCCGGTGTCCGCGAACTCTTCCCGCCCGCGATGGGCGACCAGCGCGACCGGTTGCTCGGCGCGCTCACCCGGGTGGTGCTCAACCTTGAGGCCGGTCCCGGCCTGGTCGACTACCTGGGCCAGCTCGCCCGAGATCACCGCAAGTACGGTGTCCGGCCCGAGCACTATCCGGCGGTAGGCGCCTGTCTGATCGCGGCGATGCGGGCCAACGCCGCAGGCTCCTGGCGTCCGGAGTACAGCGAGGCGTGGGCGGAGGCGTACCAGACCATCGCCGACGTGATGATCAAAGCTGCCGCGCAGGACGAGGCCGGCGCTCCCGCCTCCTGGATCGGCACCGTGGTGGCGCATGAGATGCGGACGCCCGAGATCGTGGTGTTCACCGTCCAGGCGGACTATCCCTATCCCTATCGAGCAGGCCAGTACGCCACCCTGCAGACTCCGCACTGGCCGAAGATCTGGCGGTCGTACTCGATCGCGAACGCGCCCCGTGCGGACAACACGCTCACCTTCCACGTGCGCGTCGTCCCGGGCGGATGGGTCAGCACGGCACTGGCGCGCCACCTGCGGGTAGGAGACTCCCTGCTGGTGGGGCCGCCGCGGGGGTCGCTGGTGCTGGAGCGGGCGACTTCCCCGCACGTGGTGCTCATCGCCGGCGGGACGGGGCTGGCACCGCTGAAGGCGATCGTGCAGGAATCGGTGTCACTGCCGGACCGGCCGCTGATGGATCTCTTCCACGGCGTCCGGCACGATGCGGACGCCTACGACGAGGCCGACCTGATGGATCTGCGGAACCGTCACGGCCGGCTCCGGGTGGTCCACGCGGTCTCCCATGACCATTACCGGGGGGAGACCGTGATCGACGCGGTGGAGCGCCATCGCGTGTATCTCGACGGCGACGTCTTCGTCTGCGGCTCCACGGACATGGTGCGCGAGACGACGGACCGCCTGTTGCGCATGGGTGTTTCCGCAGGGCGGATCCACACGGAGTTCTCCCCGGACACACCTATCTCGGTGGGCGTCTGACGCCTCGGGGGCCCGTCGCCATCCGCCGTCCGGCGGGCCTGCGGCGCGTCAGCGAGTGCCCCAGGAGTAGGTCTGCTTGTGGAGTCTGAGGTAGACGAAGGTCTCGGTGGCGCGGACCGCGGGAATGGCGCGGATCTTGCCGAGGATCTCCAGGAGGTGCTGGTCGCTCTCGCAGACGACCTCGACCATGACGTCGAGGGATCCGGCGGTCAGGACGACATAGTCGATCTCCTTGATGGCCGACAACTCGTCGGCCACCATCTCCAGATCGCCCTCGCACTTGATGCCGATCATGGCCTGGCGGGAGAAGCCCAGGGTGAGCGGGTCGGTCACCGCGACGATCTGCATGACTCCGCCGTCGATCAGGCGCTGAACCCGCTGGCGTACGGCGGCCTCGGACAGGCCCACTGCCTTGCCGATGGCGGCGTAGGGCTTGCGCCCGTCCGCCTGCAGCTGTTCGATGATCTGCTTGGAGATCTCATCGAGGACGACGGGGCCAGGCCTGGCGTCGTTTTCGCGGCGTACCTTGGGCGGCGTCGTCATCCGCGCTCCCTGGCGTCATGTTGCGAGGCTGTTGCCGTCATGTTGCGGCTCCGATGCGACATGGTGTCAGTTCTGGGCCTTCTGTCAAGCGATTTCGTAGCAATTTGGTATCTTAACAACGAAATCCCTTGTCGCGAGGCTTCCTCTCTGTAAGAGTCGCGACAACTCAGCCCCAAGCGCAAGGAGGTCGACCTTGACCACCCCGGTTGAGAACCACGCACCCACTCACCTGCGGAATTACATCAACGGTGAGTTCGTGGACGCCAAAAGCGGCAGGTTCTCCGATGTCATCGACCCCTGCACCGGAGAGGCCTATCTTCAGGCCCCGATCTCCGGTCCGGAGGACGTCGACGCAGCCTATGCCGCGGCAGCCGCCGCGTTCGAATCCTGGAGCCAGACCACGCCGGGCGAACGCGCCAATCTGCTCCTCAAGGTCGCCGACGCGATCGAGGCGCGGGCCGACGAGCTGAACGAGGCCGAGTGCCTCAACACCGGCAAGCCGCGCGCCCGCATGGCGGAGGACGAGACGCCGATCGCCGCCGATCACTTCCGCTTCTTCGCGGGCGCCGCGCGCACGCTGGAGGGACCGACGTCGGGTGAGTTCCTCGCGGACCACACCTCCATGATCCGGTACGAGCCGATCGGCGTCGTGGGCCAGGTCACGCCCTGGAACTATCCGATGATGATGGCGGTCTGGAAGATCGCCCCCGCGATCGCCGCGGGGAACACCGTCGTGCTCAAGCCCTCCGACACCACCCCGGCCGCCACGATCAAGCTGGCCGAGATCCTGGGCGAGATCCTGCCGAAGGGCGTCTTCAACGTCGTCGCCGGCGACCGCGAGACCGGTGCCCTGGTCGTGGGACACCCGACCGCGCAGATGGTCGCGATCACCGGTTCGGTCGGCGCCGGCATGGCCGTGGCCAAGTCCGCGGCCGACGACCTCAAGCGGGTCCACCTGGAGCTCGGCGGCAAGGCCCCGGTCGTCGTCTTCGACGACGTCACCGACCTCAAGGCCGCCGCCGACGCCATCGCCACGGCGGGTCTCTACAACGCCGGCCAGGACTGCACGGCGGCCTGCCGCGTGCTGGTCCACGAGAACGTCCACGACGAGTTCGTGGCCGCGCTCACCGAGGCGGCCGTGAACACCGTGACGGGTGACCTGTCCAACGAGGACGCCCTGTACGGCCCGCTCAACAACGCAAGCCAGCTGGCCCGCGTCTCGGGCTTCTTCGACCGGGTCCCGGATCACGCCAAGATCCTGACCGGCGGCCACAGGGTGGGTGACAAGGGCTACTTCTTCGCGCCGACCATCGTGGACGGCCTCCACCAGGACGACGAGATGGTGCAGGACGAGGTCTTCGGGCCTGTCATCACCGTCCAGACCTTCTCCGACGAGGCCGACGCCGTGGCCAAGGCCAACGGCGTCAGGTACGGCCTGTCGAGTTCGGTGTGGACGTCGAACCACGGCCGGGCGATGCGCGTGTCAAAGCGTCTTGACTTCGGCGTCGTGTGGGTTAACACTCACATCCCTTTCGTCTCAGAAATGCCTCACGGAGGCTTCAAGCACTCTGGTTACGGCAAGGATTTGTCCGTTTTCGGACTGCACGATTACCTTCGCATCAAGCACGTCATGCACTACATCGGCGAATAGCCGCGAACAGAGGGATAAGCCTGGCATGACCGAAACCCAGGCGGGCATTGAGGCGGCCGCCGCCGCCTCCGGCTCGTCCAATGTGCCCGCCATCGAACTCGACGGGGTCGTCAAGGAATACCTCTCCCAGGGAGAGGCCGTCCGGGCGGTCAAGGGCGTCACCATGTCGATCACCGAGGGAGAGTTCTTCTCGCTCCTCGGACCTTCGGGCTGCGGTAAGACCACGACCATGCGCATGATCGCCGGGTTCGAGGATCCGACGCAGGGCAAGGTGTGGTTGCACGGCCAGGACGTGACCGACGTGCCTCCCAACAAGCGCGATGTGAACATGGTGTTCCAGTCCTACGCGCTGTTCCCGCACATGAACGTCTGGGAGAACGTCGCCTTCGGTCTCAGGCGCAAGAAGGTGGCGGCCGACGAGATCAAGCGGCGGGTCGGCGAGATCCTGGAGATCGTCGACCTCACCGGCCGTGAGAAGCGCCGTCCCCGGGAGATGTCCGGCGGTCAGCAGCAGCGGGTCGCCCTGGCCCGAGCCCTGGTCAACAACCCCCGGGCGCTCCTGCTGGACGAGCCGCTGGGCGCCCTGGACCTCAAGCTCCGCCAGGCCATGCAGATCGAGCTCAAGCGAATCCAGCGCGAGGTGGGCATCACGTTCGTCTACGTGACGCACGACCAGAGCGAGGCGCTCACCATGAGCGACCGCATCGCCGTCATGAACGACGGCCAGGTCGACCAACTCGCCTCACCCCGCGAGATTTACGAGCGTCCGGCCACCCCGTTCGTCGCCGGATTCATCGGCACCTCCAACCTGCTCAGCGGCACCGTGGACCGGATCACCTCCGGCTTCGCCGTGCTCAAGCTCGGAGGGGAGGACCGGGTGCTCGTGGCCGGTGAAACACACCGGGCCGGAGACCCGATCGCCGTCACGGTACGGCCGGAGAAGATCAGGATCTCCACCGAGGAGCCGACGGGTGACGTCAGCGTCGTGCGCGGCACCGTCTTCGAAGTGGTCTATCTCGGCCTTTACAACAGCTACGCGGTAAGTCTGGCCGACGGTGCCGAGGTCACCGTATTCCAGCAGAACGCGGTCGACAGTACGAGCACGGCGGAGCGTGGCGATGCCGTCTGGCTGTCGTGGCAGCCGCAACACTCGTACGCAATCGGAAGTTGAGTCCTGCCATGCACGATTCCCGCACGAACCCCGCCTTTCTGCGTGGCATGACGCAGAGCCGTTCCGTCACCCGTCGTGACGCCTTCCGTATGGCGGGACTGTCGGCCGCCGGTCTCGCGCTGGCCGCCTGCGGTGTCCAGGGCAAGAAGGTCGCGGCGCCGCAGAAGGACGCCGTCGCCGAATACTGGGCCGCCCAGAAGAAGAACGGCACCCTGCGCTTCGCCAACTGGCCGCTGTACATCGACAAGGACGGCAAGAAGTATCCGTCGCTGGACCTGTTCACCAAGGACACCGGCATCCAGGTGGACTACCAGGAGGCCATCCAGGACAACAGCACGTTCTTCGGCAAGGTCCAGCCTCTGCTCGCGGCCAACAACGACATCGGCTACGACCTGATGGTCCTGACCAACGGCCTCCAGCTGAGCAAGGCCATCGAGCTGGGCTACCTGGTCCCGCTGGACCACTCCAAGCTGCCGAACTTCGCCGCCAACGCGGCGCCGAAGGTCAAGAACCCGACCTGGGACCCGAACAACACCCACACGATCCCGTGGACGGTCGGTCTCACCGGCATCGCCTACAACCCCAAGTACGTGGACGAGGTCACCAGCATGGAGGACCTCTGGAACCCCAAGTACAAGGGCAAGGTCGGCATGATGCTCGACACCCAGGAGGTCGCGAACTTCGGCATGTTCGCCCTGGGCATCGACCCCGACACCTCGGGCGAGGCCGACTGGCGGAAGGCCGGCGAGAAGCTCAAGCAGCAGCGCGACGCGGGGCTCGTCCGCAAGTACTACGAGAACGACTACGTCGACGCGCTCGCCCGGGGCGACGTGTGGATCACCATGGCCTGGTCGGGCGACATCTTCCAGCAGGTCGCCGAGGGCAAGGACCTGAAGTTCGTGGTGCCCCAGGAGGGCGGCACGATCTGGACCGACAACATGTGCATCCCCAAGACCGCGCAGAACCCGGTGGACGCGCTGACGCTGATGGACTACGTCTACCAGCCCAAGATCGCCACCATGCTGGTGGAGTACATCAACTACATCACCCCGGTGCCCGCCACCAAGGACCTGGTCCTCGCCGACGCGGAGAAGGCCACGGGTGACGACAAGGCGTCGCTGGAGCAGATCGCCAACAGCCCGCTGATCTACCCCTCCGAGGCGGACCAGGCCAAGCTGCGGTCGTACAAGGCGCTGACCTCCGCGGAGGAGAAGATCTTCGAGAGCATCTTCCAGCCGGTCACGCAGGGCTAGAGGTCATGGAGCCGATCCGGCGCCCTGAGCGCCGCGAGCCTCGTGAGGTGAGCGACCGATGAAACGCTTCGCTCCCTACCTGCTCATCCTGCCCGGCGGCCTCTGGCTGGTGATCTTCCTGGTGGTGCCGATGGTCTTCATGGCCTCGGTCTCCACCCAGGAGGGCGACGTGGTGAACGGTTTCGTCCAGACGTTCAACTTCTCGGTGTACGGCGACGCGCTGGTGCAGTACCAGACGCAGTTCCTGAGGTCCGCCGGATACGGCCTGGTCGCCACGGTCATCTCCATCGCGATGGCCTACCCGGTGGCCTACTGGATCGCCTTCAAGGGCGGCGCCCGGAAGTCCACCTACCTGCTGCTGGTGCTGCTGCCGTTCTTCGTCTCGTTCGTGCTGCGCACGGTGTCGTGGAAGTTCCTGCTGGCCGACGACGGCATTCTGCTGTCCCCGATGAAGTCGATGGGCCTGGTGCCCGACGACTTCCACGTGCTGCAGACGACGACGGCGGTGATCGGCGGGCTGGTCTACAACTACCTGCCGTTCATGATCCTGCCGATCTACGTGGCACTGGAGCGGGTGGATCCCCGGGTGGTCGAGGCCGCCCAGGACCTCTACGCGGCCAAGCGCTCGGCCTTCACCAAGGTCGTGCTGCCGCTCTCGCTGCCGGGCGTGTTCGCCGGGGTGCTGATGACGTTCGTCCCGATGACCGCGGACTACGTCAACGCCGGCATCCTCGGAGGCCCGCAGAACACGATGATCGGCAACATCATCCAGACCAAGTATCTGGTCAACAACGACTACCCGACCGCCGCCGCGCTGTCGTTCACGCTGATGGCGGTGATGCTGATCGGCATCTTCGCCTACGCCAAGGCGCTCGGCACCGAGAACGTGCTGGAGGCGGCGGCCCGATGACGAGCACGAGTGAAACCGGCGCGGTCGGCACCGTACCGCCCCCGCGCGCGTCCGGCACGACGTCCGGCGCACGGTCCGGGCCGCCGGTGACCAGGAAGAGGAGCGGCCGGTTCGGTGACGGGCTGCTCAAGGGCTACGTCTGGCTGATCCTCGCCTGGCTGTTCCTGCCGATCGTGGTCATGATCGTGTTCGGCTTCAACGACACCCAGAGCAAGTCCAATGTGACCTGGCAGGGCTTCACCCTCAAATGGTGGGGCCGCCTGGGCGACTACCCCGATCTGACCGTCGCGGTGTTCAACTCGCTCAAGATCGCTGTGATCAGCGTGGTGATCACGACGGTGATCGGCACGTTCATGGGCCTGGCCCTGGGCCGTTACCGGTTCCGCGGGCAGGGCGCGACCAACCTGGTGCTGTTCGCCGCGATCGCCTCGCCGGAGCTCGTCATGGGCGCCTCGCTGCTGTCGCTGTTCGTCAGCAGCGGCGTGCAGACCGGCTTCGTGACCGTGATCATCGCGCACGTGCTGTTCTCGCTGTCGTTCGTGGCGATCACGGTGCGGGCCCGGGTGGTCGGGCTGGATCCGTCGATCGAGGAGGCGGCGCGCGACCTCGGGGCGTCCACGTGGGTGACGTTCTGGCGGGTGACGTTCCCGATGATCCTGCCCGGCGTCGTCTCGGGCGCGCTGCTGGCGTTCGCGCTGTCCATCGACGACTTCGTGATCACCCAGTTCACCAGCGGTTCCGTCCAGACGTTCCCACTGTGGATCTGGGGCGCCACCCGTATCGGGGTGCCGCCACAGGTCAACATCATCGGAACGCTTATATTCGCAGTAGGCGTCGTGATCGCCGTGGTCAACACGGTGACTTCCCGCCGCCGCACCTAAACTGCCCTCAGCCCCGTGCCTCCGAAGGGCGGCGCGGGGCTTCGGTGTATCCAGATCCTCGGCAGAGAACAGGGAGGCGAGATCGGACTCAGGCGGGGGGAACCCGCGCGTGATCTTCAAGGTCACGCGATACACATAAAAACAACCTGACTCACGTAGGGAAGTGAGATTTGTGGATCCGCTGAAGGCTCTTGCTGATGCGGAGCGCAAGCCGTACTGGCTCGACAGTCCGGCGAAACCTGAGCCGCTGCCGCGGCTCTTCGGAAACACGACCGCCGATCTCGCGGTGGTCGGCGGAGGCTTCTCGGGGCTCTGGACCGCCCTGATGGCGAAGGAGCGCGATCCGTCGCTCGACGTGGTCCTGCTTGAGGGACGCAGGATCGGCTGGGCGGCGTCCGGCCGCAACGGCGGCTTCGCGATGGCCACGCTCACCCACGGGATCGCCAACGGGCTCGAACGCTGGCCCGAAGAGATCTCCACGCTCGAGCGCCTGGGTGTCACGAACCTCGACGAGATCGGCGAGGCCGTCGCCAGATACGACATCGACTGCGGCTACGAGCGCACCGGCGAGCTGCACGTGGCCACCGAGCCCTGGCAGCTGGAGGCGATGAGCGAGCACGCCGAGATCACCCACGAGCTGGGTGTCCGCTTCGACATCCTCGACCAGGAGCAGATCCGGGCGGAGGTGAACTCGCCCACGTACATCGGAGGCCAGTGGGAGCGCGACGGCTGCGCCATGCTCGATCCCGCCCGGCTGGCCTGGGGGCTCAGGCAGGCCTGCCTCTCCCTGGGCGTGCGCATCTACGAGCGCACGCCGGTCCGGGCCATGAAGGACTCCCAGGTGAGCATGGATCTGCTCACTCCGAACGGCACCGTCAAGGCGGGCAAGGTCGCTCTCGGCACCGGGGTGTTCCAGCCGCTGCTGCGGCGGCTGAAGCACTTCCTCGTGCCGGTCTACGACTACGCGCTGATGACCGAGCCGCTCTCCGCGGAGCAGATGGACGCCGTCGGCTGGCACAACCGGCAGGGCGTCGGCGACTCGGCCAACCAGTTCCACTACTACCGGCTGACCGACGACAACCGCATTCTCTGGGGTGGCTACGACGCGGTCTACTACAACGGCGGAAAGATCAAGCCGGAGTACGAGCAGCGCGACGAGACCTTCGTCAAGCTGGCGGAACACTTCTCCGTGACGTTCCCCCAGCTCTCCGAGCTGCGCTTCACCCACAAGTGGGGCGGCGTCATCGACACCTGCAGCCGGTTCAGCGCCTTCTACGGCCAGGCGCACGGCGGGCGCCTCGCCTACGCCGCCGGCTACACCGGCATGGGCGTCGGCGCGACCCGCTTCGGGGCCAATGTCATGCTCGACCTGCTGAGCGGTGAGCGGACCGAGCGGACCGAGCTCCGGATGGTCCAGGAGAAGCCGGTCCCCTTCCCGCCCGAGCCGGTTCGCTCGGCCGGGATCCAGATGACCCGGTGGTCGATCGCCCAGGCCGACCTCCACCAGGGCCGCCGCAACCTCTGGTTGCGGACCCTGGACCGGATGGGTCTGGGATTCGACTCCTAGGTTTTCCAGGGGGTGTCCCTCCGGTCCCGCCCTCCAGGCGGGGCCGGAGGCATCCGTTTCTGGCCTCCGGTCACCGTGCGCATCGCCGGGTGCTTTTGGCGTCCGGTGCGCAGGCCGTACAGACTTGGGGGTATGTCCGAGAAGGTGAAGTTCACGGTCGACGGCGTCACGCTCGTCGGCGACCTGCGGGTTCCGGCGACGCCGGGTCCGCACCCCGCGCTTGTTCTCACGGGACCGTTCACCGGCACCCGGGACCAGGTCATCGGGCTGTACGCGTCTCGCCTGGCCGGGGCGGGATACGTGACGCTGGCGTTCGACCACCGGAACTGGGGCGAATCCGGCGGCGAACCGCGCTGCCACGAGGACCCGCAGGGCAAACTGCACGACCTGCGGGCCGCCGTCTCGCTGCTCCGCTCGCGGCCCGAGGTGGACGGCGAGCGGATCGGCGCGGTCGGGATCTGTCTCGGCGGGGGCTACGCGCTCAAGTTCGCCGCGTTCGATCCCCGGGTGAAGGTCTTCGCGGGCATCGCCGGGGCCTACAACAACCCCTACGGCATGCGCGCCGGAATGTCGCCGGGCGGTTACCAGGACGCGCTGAGCTCCTTCGCCGGGATACTGGAGCGCCAGGACCTGGGTGGTCCGGTGGAATACCTGCCCGCGGTGGCACAGGAGGGGGAGGCGGCCATGCCGTCCGGAGAACCGTTCGCCTACTACGGCACCTCCAGGGGTGCTTCCGCGCACTGGCGCAACGAGGTGACCAGGGCCTCCGTCCGTGAGCTGATCACCCTGGACAACATGACCGGCGCCGACTTCCTGTCCCCCAAGCCCGGTCTGATCGTGCACGGGGTGGTGGACGGTTTCTGCTCGCCCGAGGGCGCGGAGGAGGCGTACAAGCGGATGGACGGGCCGAAGAAGCTCGTCTGGCTGGACGCCAGGCTGCACATCGACCTCTACGACGCCGAACCGTACGTCACCCAGGCCGTGGAGGCCACGGCCTCCTTCCTCGGCGAACACCTCTGATCGCGATGTTCGTTCTGGGACTGGACGTCGGCGGCACGTCCTCACGCGCGGTTCTGCTCGACGCCTCGGGGCGGCGGGTCGGGTACGGCAGGGCGGCGGGCGGCAACCCGGCCGCCCACGGGACCGAGGTGGCCGCCGCCAACATCGGCAGAGCGCTGGAGCCCGCCCTCCGCGGGATCGACCCCGCCCAGGTGGCAGGGGCGGTCATCGGGATGGCCGGGGCCGGGGCACTGGAGCGGACGGTGTTCGACCTGATGTGGGCCTCGGCCGGGCTGCGCCCCGCCCCACGGTTGACCGGTGACCTGGGCATCGCGTTCGCCGCCGGTACGGCGGAGCCGTGCGGCACCGTGCTCATCGCCGGGACCGGGGCGATCGCCGCCAGGATCGAGGACGGCGAACCGACGGTGATCGCCGACGGGCTCGGCTGGCTGCTGGGGGACGAGGGCTCCGGGTTCTGGCTGGGGCGGGAGGCGGCCCGCGTCGCCGCCCGCGCGCTCAGCCGGGGCGAGGCGGACGGGTGCCTGGTCCGCCTGGTGGCCGGCGCCCTGCGGGACGACGAGTCACCGCCGGACGCCGTGCACGTGACGCGCGGTCCGCGCGGACCGCAAGGCTCTGGGAACGGCGCTCAGGAGGCGCAGGGGCGGTCTCCCGGGAACGGTGAGGTCCTGCGAGGCGGGGTTCCGGAGATCGGTGCCGGGGCCGCCGGAACGCTCGCGGGCATGCGGGCGCTGGCGATCAAGCTGGTGATCGGGGCGCAGTCGCGCCCCCCGCTGGAGCTGGCCAGGCTCGCGCCCCTGGTCAGCCAGGCGGCGGCCGAGGGGGATCCGGCCGCGCTGGAGATCGTGGACACGGCGGCCAGGCTGCTCTGCCGGACGGTGGCCGAGGTGCGCACGGCGGAGGAGAGCGGCCCCGTCGTGCTGTCCGGAAGCGTGCTGACCAGCGAGGGACCGGTGTGCTCCGCCGTACGGGAGCGGCTGGGGGCCTCGACGGTCCTGGCGGGGGACGGGGCAGGGGCGGCGGCGTGGCTTGCGGGCCGGGAGGCGTTCGGCTGGGATCCGGTGACCGCCGCGCGGCTGCACGAGCGGATCGTCTCGGGCGGGTGAACTGGTAAAATGGTAGATAATTCCACCAAGCGTTAGGGTCTGGTTTGTCGCGGAGGGTCGTCGGTACGGTCGCGGCCCTGCTGCTGGCCATATTCGCCGTCCTCTACGCGCCGCTCTCGAAGCCCGCGGACCACCACCCGGTCGCTCCTGACGCCGCGATAATGCTGGCCAGCGGGGTGGGGCTCTCTCCCGCGCATCTCCATCCCGCGACCCACACCCTGCCCCCGCCGGGCCTCGGGCTCGCGCCGCCCGGCACCGGAACGCCGGCCCCACTCCTGTCCTCGGGACGGGGCCCCGTCACGCGGGCCGTGAACGATGACAGCAGTCCCCGAGCGCCTCCGTCAAACGATCTCTGAGATTCGGTTCCCAGGTCACTTGACGGAGGTTTTCCATGTTCCACGAATGTGTGTTCACCCTGCCCGGATTCTCCCTTCGAGGGGGACCTCATGGCGCTGGGTGACGCGCTCGTAGCCCTCGGCGGCTCGTTCCTGGCCGCCGGGATCATCGCCAGGCTCGGCACCCGGATAGGGCTGCCGACCATCCCGCTGTTCATGCTCGCGGGCGTCATCTTCGGCCCGCACACCCCCGGCCTCGCGCTGGTCGAGAACCCGGCGGACCTGAAGGTCATCGCCGCGCTCGGCCTGATCTTCCTGCTGTTCTACCTCGGCCTGGAGTTCTCCCTCGACGACCTGGTCTCGGGGGGCAGGCGGCTGGTGCTGGCCGGAGTCGTCTACATCCTGCTCAACGTCGGCGGCGGTCTGGCCTTCGGATTCGCCGTCGGATGGGGGACCAGGGAGGCGCTGGTGCTGGCCGGGGTGATCGGCATCTCCTCCTCGGCGATCGTGACCAAGCTGCTCGTCGACCTCGGACGCCTCGGCAATCCGGAGAGCCGACTCATCCTCGGCATCATCGTCGTCGAGGACGTCTTCCTCGCGCTCTACCTCGCCGTGCTGCAGCCGGTCCTCAGCGGCGCCGACAACTTCGCCGCCGCCGCGATCTCCTTCGGCAAGGCGTTCGCCTTCCTGCTCGTGCTGACCGCCCTGGCCCGGTGGGGCACCCGGCTGGTCAGCAAGCTGGTGAGCACCAGGGACGACGAGCTCCTCGTGGTGACGTTCACCGGTCTGGCGATCCTCACCGCCGGGGTCGCGGAGGAGTTCGGCGTCTCCGACGCCATCGGCGCCTTCATGATCGGCCTCATTCTGAGCTCGACCAAGGCGGCGCCTCGCATTCGCCGGCTCGTCCACCCGCTCAGGGACGCCTTCGCCGCGCTGTTCTTCTTCGCCTTCGGCCTGTCCATCGAGCCGGGGGACATGCTCTCGGTCGCCTGGCCGATCGTGATCGCGGTGGTGATCACGCTGGTGCTCAACGTCGTGGCCGGCGCGCTGGCCGCGAGGCTGAACTCCTTCGGCACGTTGGAGGCGGTCAACATCGCGCTCACCGTGCTCTCTCGCGGTGAGTTCGCCCTGATCCTGGCGACCATGGCGCTGGCCGCGGGCCTGGACGGCAGGCTCGCCCCGTTCATCGCCGGGTACGTGCTCGTGCTCGCCCTGTTCGGACCGCTGATCGCGAGCCGTTCCGAGCCGATCGCACGGCTGCTCCCCGACTGGGGACGGAAGGCCGAGAAGCGAGAACTCGTGCCCTGAGCGGCCGGGTCCCAGAGTGCTTCGGGGGCCGACCGGGCCGGCGCCCAGGATTTTCGCGCGTTCACGATCAGGAGGCCGGTCGGCCGCCGGTGCGCGCCCGCTGGAGCTCGGCGATGGACGCCCAGTCCTGCTCGGCGCGGCCCGCGGCGATCGCGTCCGCCAGGACGGTGCGCAGAACGTCTCCGACGGGCAGGGCGAGCCGGGCCTGTTCCGCGGCGTCGAGCGCGAGGTTCACATCCTTCAGCCCGAGCGAGGTGGTGAACCCCGCCGGTTCGTAGGAGCGAGAGGCGATGAGGTTGCCATAGCCCGAATACACGGGGCCGGGGAACAGGGCCGAGGTCAGCAACTCGACGAGCGTCGCCGCGTCGACGTCGGCATGTTCGGCGAGGCTGATCGCCTCACCAAGGGATTGGATGGCGGAGGCGACGAGGTAGTTGCCGAGGATCTTCACGATGTTGGCCTGCTCGGGCCGGTCGCCGAGCCGCCAGGTGCGGGTTCCGATGACGTCCAGGAACGGCTGCACCCGGTCGATCAGGGCCGGGTCACCGGCGGCGAGGACGTTGAGAAGACCCGCTTCGGCGACGGGAACACGCCCGAACACCGGGGCGGCGACGTAGCCGACGCCGTGCCGGGCGTGCAGCCGCGCGGCGTGCCGGGCCAGGCCGGTGCTGACGGTCGCGAGGTTGACATGCACCGCGCCCTCCGGCGCGCCCGCCAGAAGGCCGGGATCGAGGAAGACGTCCGTGACGGACCGATCATCGGTCAGCACCGAGAACACCACACCTGACTCAAAGGCCTCCGACACGTTCCGGGCCGGACGCGCGCCTGCCGCAACGAGATCGGCGACCATCTGCGGGCTGCGATTCCACACGGTGACCTCGTGTCCCGCGGTGACCAGATTGCGGGCGACGGGCTTGCCCATCGCGCCGAGGCCGACGACAGCGATCGTACTCATGGGTTCCTCTTCGTAAACGATGGAGCGGGATATCAGGTGCGTGGCCGATCCGGACGCGCGATCAGGGTCGGCCGCTCGGCGGTGCGGACATGTCGACCTTTCGGGTGAACCGTCTTAGATGGTTCAACCATGCCACGGGTGATACCGTCTGTCGAACCGCTTCAGATGGTTCGACAACGAGAGGCGAGCCCGGTTGTGAACGTGTCGATTCCAGGCCAAGGCGCTCGCGAGGTGTTCCGGCTCGACAACGAGACCCTCGCGTTCCGCTTCACCGCGACCGTCGGCTCCCGGCGCGCCGACCCGTTCGAGCGACTCACCACACCGGCGAGGCTTGATCTCTGGCTCGACGCCAACGGACTGCGGCTCGGGTCTAAGACAGCGCGCGCCGCCGACCTCGTGGCGGCGCACGAGCTCCGGGAAGCCATACACCGCGCGGGGAAGGCCATCGCGAACAATCAGAAGCCGGCCCCGGCCGACATCGACACGATCAACGAGGCAGTCCGGCAGGGCAGGGCCTACCTCGAACTCGGCGATGGAAACGCCCGCTGGCGCAGTGACGGCCCCGCTCCCATAGGCGACGCGCTCGCGCTCATCGCTGAGAATGCGATCCAGGTCCTGGGAGGTCAGGATCGTCAGCGCGTGAAGACGTGCGAAGGCCCCGACTGCGGTGGTCTCTATCTCGACACCAGCCGAGGCGGCAACCGGCGGTGGTGCTCCATGAACACCTGCGGCAACAAGGCCAAGAAGGCCGCCATGCGCGTACTACAGGGGTAGATCTCGCTGAGGCGATCGGTTCGCCTGGACACCCTCATACCGGACGGCCCGCACCTGAGGACGGGCGTGCTCGCCCCAGGCGGGTTCGTGCGGATGACGGCATTCGGACGGGTCGTACGGACGACGGCATCCGATGCGGCGGACGGGGGCCGGGTCCGAGGTCTCCTACGGCTTCCGGTGCGGTCCGATGATCGGGCGCAGGACGTCCAGCACCGTCGCGTCCTCGATGGTCGGGGGCGCGGGCTCGTCGGCTCCCTCGGCGATACCGCGCATGGTCTTGCGCAGGATCTTTCCCGACCTGGTCTTCGGCAGCGCGGGGACCACGTCCACCTTCTTGAACGCCGCCACGGCGCCCACCTGATCCCGGACCGCCTGGATCAGCTCGGCCCGCAGGGAGTCGAGGTCGGTCTCCACCCCGCTCTTCAGCACCACGAAGCCGTGAGGGACCTGGCCTTTCAGGGCGTCGGCCACTCCGATCACCGCGCATTCGGCCACCGCCGGATGCGCGGCCAGCACCGCCTCCATCGACCCGGTGGACAGCCGGTGCCCGGCCACGTTGATCACGTCGTCGGTGCGGCCCATCACGAAGAGGTAGCCGTCCTCGTCCAGATAGCCGCCGTCACCGGTCAGATAGTGGCCGGGGAAGGCCGACAGGTAGGACTTGACGTAGCGCTCGTCGTCCTGCCAGAGCGTGGGAAGCGTGCCGGGCGGCAGCGGCAGCCGTACGCAGATCGCGCCCTCCTCGCCCGGGGCGCAGTCGGCGCCCGAGGGGGTGAGCACGCGCACGTCGTAACCGGGGACGGGTACGGTGGGGGAGCCCGCCTTGATCGGCATGGGCTCCAGGCCGCGCAGATTGGCGGCGATGGGCCACCCGGTCTCGGTCTGCCACCAGTGGTCGACGACCGGGACGCCCAGTCTGTCCGACGCCCAGTGGTAGGTGTCGGGGTCCAGGCGCTCTCCGGCGAGGAAGAGCGTCCGCAGTGACGAGATGTCGTGGCCACCGAGCAGGGCCGCGGACGGGTCCTCTCTCTTGATCGCCCGGAACGCGGTCGGCGCGGTGAACAGCGCGCTCACCCCGTGTTCGGCGATCACTCGCCAGAACGCGCCCGCGTCGGGGGTGCCGACCGGCTTGCCCTCGTACAGCAGGGTCGTGGCGCCGAGCAGCAGCGGGCCGTAGACGATGTAGGAGTGGCCGACCACCCAGCCGACGTCGGAGGCCGTCCAGAACACCTCGCCGGGGTGGATGTCGTAAATGTTCGTCATGCTCCACAGCAGCGCCACCGCGTGCCCGCCGTTGTCGCGCACCACGCCCTTCGACCGGCCGGTGGTTCCGCTGGTGTAGAGGATGTAGAGCGGGTCGGTCGCCTTCACCGGGACGCACTCGGCCGGTTCGGCCTCCGCGCTCGCCCAGTCCACGTCCCGGCCGGGCACGAGCTCCGCCGGGGCCTGCTCGCGCTGCAGGATCACGCAGCGCGCGGGCGGGTGTTCGGCCAGCTTCAGGGCGGCGTCCAGCATCGGCTTGTACGGCACGACGCGGGTGGGCTCGATCCCGCAGGAGGCCGAGACGATGACCGTGGGCTGCGCGTCGTCGATCCGGGCCGCCAGCTCCCTGGGCGCGAATCCGCCGAACACCACCGAGTGCACCGCCCCCAGCCGCGCGCACGCCAGCATGGCGATCACCGCCTCCGGGATCATCGGCATGTAGATCACCACCCGATCGCCCCTGCCCACCCCGAGGAGGCGCAGCACCCCGGCGAACCTCGCGACCTCATCGAGCAGTTCGGCGTAGGTGTGCTTCCCCGAGGCGCCGGTGACGGGGCTGTCGTAGATCAGCGCGACCCGGTCGCCGTGACCCGCCTCGACGTGCCGGTCGAGCGCGTTGAAGCAGGTGTTCAGCTCCCCGTCGGGGAACCAGCGGTACAGGGGCGGGTTTCCCGCGTCCAGCACCTGAAGGGGCGCTTTGGTCCAGGTGACCGCCTCGGCGGCCTCGGCCCAGAAGCCCTCGGGGTCGGTGATGCTGCGGGCGAAGGCGTCAGCGTACGGCATCTCGCCATCATCTCCCTTCCCCAACCGCTTGGTCGAGACATCCCTCGGCCAGGTCGTGCGCCGTCTTCCGGACGCTCGGCCGGGTCACACGGTCGGCCGAGGCGCCTCGTCCGCCAGGTCACGCGCCCACGGCGGGTTGGCCCCGGCCACGGAGCAGGTGAGCGCGGCGACCCGGGAGGCGAAGGCGGCGGCGTCCCTGGCCTGGTCGAGGTCGAGATCGCCGAGCCGGCCGCCGAGCCGGCCGGAGGTGTGCAGCCGGTGCAGGAGTCCCGCGGTGAAGGAGTCGCCCGCGCCGACCGTGTCCACCACGTCCGTTGGAGGCGCGGGCACCGTCGCCCGCTCGCCGTCGAGGGAGACGGTCGCGCCCCGGGAGCCGCGAGTGATCACGATCAGGCGGGCGCCCGCGGCGTGCCAGGCGTCGCAGATCCGCTCGAAGGGCTCGTCCGGATGGATCTGCTCAAGGTCGTCGTCGCTCAGCTTGACGATGTCGGCCAGCGCGCACCACCGGGTCATCCGCTCCCGGTAGACGGCCAGATCGACGAACCCGGCGCGCACGTTGGGGTCGATCGAGACGGTGGCGCGGGCGGCGGCCTCGGCCAGGAGCTCCTCGACGGGCTCGGCGCCGGGGGCGCGGACCAGGGCCAGGGAGCCCGTGTGCAGGCAGGAGACGTCGCCGAGCCGCTCGGCGGTCAGCTCCGCCGCGGTCCACTGCCAGTCGGCGGAGCCCTCCGCGTAGAAGGTGTAGACGGCCTGTCCCGACTCGTCCAGGGTGGCCACCGCCAGCGTGCTGGGCTCCTCGGCGGTGACGGAACCGGTCAGATCGACCCCGGAGGCGCCGAGGTGGGCGCGGAACAGGGCGCCGAAGGAGTCGTGGGAGATCCGCCCGAGAAACCGGGCGGAGGTGCCCAGGCGGGCGAGTGCCACCGCGGTGTTCGCGGGGCTGCCGCCGGGCAGGACGCGCAGGGCGAGCTCGCCCTGCGAGGTGCTTCCCGGCCCGGCCTGCGAAGGGCTTCCCGAGACGAAGGCGTCGGCGACGCACTCGCCGAGCACGGCGACCTGGCTGCGGGGCATGTGGCTGCCTTTCTGAACGGTCCGACAGGAGGCACTCGTCGGCATCGCCGATCTGAACGGTCTGACAGGAGGCGCTCGTCGGCCTCGCCGACCCGTCACGGCGATTGTCGCAGGCACGGGGTCCGAACCGTTGCCGCGCCGGACCGGTTGAGCACGAGGGCCCACTCCGTCACCGGATGTTCAGGGCGGACGCCCCGTCCTTCGGGCCGGGGAGGCTTCGAGGTCGCCCGGCCGGTGAACCGCGAACCGGCAGGCCCGGCTGGAAGATCGAGTGCTGGAATCCCCGGGTTTCACAGCGGGTTTCACAGCCGGAGAGGACGTCAGGGTACGGCTGTGATCACGGCGCCCGAGGTGCCGTCGACGGTGATCGTCTGGCCGGTGACGATCTGGTCGATCGCATGGGCCACGCCGACGACCGCCGGAATGCCGTACTCACGGGCGACCACCGCGCCGTGGGAGTTGGCGCCGCCCATCTCCATCACCAGGCCGCCCGCGGTGAGGAACAGCGGGGTCCAGCCGGGGTCGGTGGAGGGGCAGACCAGGATCTCGCCGGGCTCCAGATGGGCGCCGATCGGGTCGAGGACCACCCGGGCGACTCCGGTGACGCGGCCCGCGGAGGCCGGGGTTCCGGTCAGCGCGCCGTCCACCGGCGCCTGCGTGGCGACGGCCTCCGGTTCGGTGCCGTCCGACAGCATGACGCGGGGCACATGCCTGCGGCGGAGCTCCCGGGCGGCGTCCCGGTGCCGTTCGGAGACGAGCGCGCGCAGTGCGGTGGGGCCGGAGGTGGAGTCGAGGGCGGCCCTGACCTCGCCGAAGGTCAGGAAGAAGATGTCGTCGGGCGAGGAGAGCAGGTCGCGGGCGGTCAGATCGGCGCCGATGATCCTCAGCTCGGCGCGCAGGGCCGCCAGCGCGGTCACCAGGTAGTACTTGGGCAGTTCGCGGAGGCCGGCCAGGGCCCGTGTCCGGCCCAGGGCGAAGCGGACGGTCCGGCCGCGGAGGCCCCCCGCGCGGGAGCTCAGAGTCTTGATCATGAGAGCGGCCTCGGCGGCACCCTTGGTGAACAGGGCGTCGGGGGACAGCGCCGGGTCCTCCAGCCGGAGATAGTTGGCCAGGACGCCGATGATGTGCGTCGGGTCCTCCGACCAGCGCGGCACCCCGAAATCGATCTCGGCGACCGCGCGACCGCCGTAGACGGACAGGAACTCCCTCAGGCCCCGATCCACCACGCCGGGCAGCGACCCGTCGTGGAAGTGCTTGACGAGCTCGGCGGCGGGAGCGCTCAGCAGCAGCGACGTGGCGGTCTCGTCCTTGCGGATCCGTTCGGCCAGGTGCCACAGGGCCAGGTCCATCTCGGTGGTCACGTTGTGCGGGAGCCCCCGCAGGACGGTCTGGAGCTCGCCGGGGCGGGCGCGGTCGCCGAGAAGGCGGAAGGCCAGGCCGAGCATGGCGAACCCGGCCGCCGCCCCCGGAAAGATCTCCGGCAGCACCGGGATGACCTGGGTGCCCAGCACCCGTTCGACGCGGTCGAGCCGCTCCAGGGACGTGGCGTTCGCCGGGGAGACCAGCCGTTCGCGCAGAGCCGACCCCACTTGGTCCACGTGCCTGTGCGCCGACTCGGGCTTCAACAGGGCGTGTAGGGCGCGGGGCGGGATCCGGAAGCGGACCCCGAGCCTGACGAGCCGGCGCAGGGTGGGGCGCACGGAGCGCTGGGTCACGCTGAACCGCGGGTCGGTGAACAGGCCGCGCAGGACCTTGGCGGACCTGGCCTCCATCACGTCGAGCACCCTGGGGAAGAGCGCCCGGCCCACCTTGCCGCGGACCAGCCCGGTGGCGTCGATGAACAATCGCCCGCCCGCCTCGGCGAACAGCGGAGCCCCGGACAACCGGTCGGGCACCGAAGCTCCCAGCAGCCCGGCGGCGGACGAGGACAGCAGCCGGAAGGCCGACATGCCCATCGGGGTGATCGGCGCGTAGAGCCCCTGGGCCACGCTGAAGCAGAAGTAGATTCGGATGTCCTCGGAGGCGACGGATCCCGCCGCGCCGCTGGGGACGGCACGGGCATCGGTGATCCCGCGCGTCGCCCCTCCCTCCGGCGCGGAACCGAGCCCGATCGGGTGGTCTCCTCCGGTGGGTCCGGTGGGTCCGGTGGGTCCGGTGGGTCCGGCGGGTCCGGCGTGCCGGGGGATCGGGAAGAGGGTGGTGATCGGGCGTGACTGGGTCAGCCACAGGGTGCCGTCGGCGTCGATGGCCCACTCGGTGTCCTGCGGGGATCCGTAGTGGTCCTCGACCTGGCGGCCCAGGTCGGCCAGCGCCCCGACCTGGGCATCCGTCACACAGGCCTCCTCCATCGGGGCCTCGACGTGCTCGACGCCGCCGCCTTCCAGGGACCGTACGGCCAGCCGCTTGTCGCCGAGCCGTCGTTCGGTGATCCGCCCGGTGGCGGTGTCCACCACGAAGTGGTCGGGGTTGACCGCGCCGGAGACCACGGCCTCGCCGAGGCCGGGGCCGGCGTCGATCACCGCCTCGCGGCGCCGCCCGGTGACCGGGTTGGCGGTGAACATCACTCCGGCGACCTCTGACTGGACCATCTCCTGGATGACCACGGCCAGCCGCACCGTGTGGTGATCGACGCCGTTCGCGGCGCGGTAGGCGACGGCCCGGTCGGTCCAGAGCGAGGCCCAGCAGCGCCGGACCGCGTCGAGCACGGCGTCGGCGCCGATCACGTTGAGGTAGGTGTCCTGCTGCCCGGCGAAGCTGGCGTGCGGCAGGTCCTCGGCGGTGGCGGAGGAGCGGACCGCGACGGGACCGTGCGCGCTTTGCCGTACGGCGTCGGCGATGTCGTCCGGGACCGGCGCGGAGAGCACCAGGCCGCGGGCCCGTGCGGCCAGCGCGTTCAGGGCCGTGATGTCCCGGGCGGGCGTCGCGGCCAGCATCGTGAGCACGTCTTCCAGACCGGCCCGCTCGGTGATCCGGCGATAGGCCTCGGTGGTGACGCACAGACCGGGGGGAACGGGGAGGCCGGCGGTGGTGAGCACGCCGAGGTTGGCGGCCTTGCCGCCGACGAGGGGCAGCAGGTCCGCCCCGATGTCATCAAATTTCAGGATGAGTGGGATGGACATGGGGGCGTCTCCTTGAGGCTTCGCCGAGCAGCGCCATCGCCCGGGTCACGAGCTCGCGTTCTTCGGCGGTCAGATGGGCCATGACTTCCAGCTGGGCGTCGGCCCTGGCACGCTCGAACTCCCGCAGAAAACCCGTGCCGCGCTTGGTGAGGGCGATCCGCCGGGCACGGCGGTCATCGGGGTCCTCGTGCCGGTCGACCAGGCCTCGCCGTACGAGCTGGTCGACCAGGCGACTGGTGGCGGAGACCGATCGGTCGATGCGTTCGGCGAGTTCGCGGAGCGTCGGGGCGGAGGGGTGATCGAGGACGTAGAGCGTGGCGATCTGGATCACGGAGGGCTCGTCACCCTCGAATCCGCGCAGCAGGTGGAGCAGGAAGCCGGGGATCAGGGCTCGCCGGAAGTCGCCGATGTCGTCGGCCAGGCGATCGCGTTCCGCGCTGACCGCCGGGGTCTCGGGGTCCATCGGATCCATCGGACAACTCCTTGCATCACTGCAACTAGTGCGTGTCTGCAACGTTAATCTGAACCGACGGGGAAGTCAACAAGTGATGAAATTAGACCATAGGTCTCGAGCGGACTCAGGCGGACCGAAGCTGTCACGGGGTGTCGAGAGCGGTAAGGCGGCCGTCCTGCCATCTGCCGCGAGGGCGGTGAGGAGAACGCGGCTGTCGCTGGACGGCGGGAGATGACACTCGGAAACGGATGGTGGGAGACGACATCCGGAAACGGTGCGGCGACGGCACCGACCGTGATGAGGCCGGCGCCGTCGCCGTGGCAATGAGATGCGCGTTTGAAACCGATGCGGAACCGGTCCCGCTAGCCGCCCCACCCGAGAAGCCAAACCTGCCCGTTCGCGCCATAGCGATTCTGCTGCCACGGGTTTATCCGAGCGGAGCACGCGCCTGTGTACGGATTATAAGACGTGCAGAAACGCCATCGATCTGTGACGTCCCAGATGTTCCAGCCGACCCCGTAGCTCTGGTTGTTCTGGCAGCTTTCATACCTGTAGGTAGGCCAGCTCGTGCTCCCGGTGCAGCTTGCCGAGGTGTACGTGACCCAACTGCCGTCACCGCACCATGTGTGGGAAGCGGTCCCCGTGATATTGGCGGCTCCATATCCCGCCTCCAGATACCAGCAGCCTGACGCGAATCTCCCCGCACTGACCTTTGAGGGCCTCTTGGCCGGGGCGAGGATGTTCCCGGCGAGTTTGCCCTGTGAGGCGTCGGCCAGAGTGGGAGGTGTTTCCTTCTGGCGGGACATGTCGATGTATTTGTCCAGCCCCCTCTTCCGGATCTCATCGGCCGTCAGGGCGCGGGCCCTTGGCACGGAGGGTGGTTCTGTCACCGAGGGCTGAGGGGGAGGCGGGGGGCCCGGAACGTTCGGCTGCGGGAAGGAGAAACCTCCGAGGCCGAGGACGGCGGCCGCTGCGAAGGCGCAGCCGGCCGTGGTTCGGATGAATTGTCGCTTCGATGGCATGAGCCACGCTCCTATGCGAAATGGTGCAGCACGGGCGGGGCTCGCGGTCATTCCCGGCCGTGATGCGATCTTGACAGCATGGGAACTTATATATTTTCTTTCTGTGTTGTGAAGAATTTTGTCTTCGAGAAGGCAAATGAAAATTTCCTATCTTTATGGCCAAGGAGCTTGAATTGCTTCGAGGTCCGTGGTGCCAGACCACTCGTCTGGTCGCCGGAGCGCATCATCTCCGTTATGCGACGGTGGATATCGATAGGGTGATGTGTTTTCTTCTGGCCACCTCGCGCATATTTTCCGCGCATTCCGCGAGAGACCACGCTTCGGGTGGTCGCGACAAAATTGTGTGCGGCTGAGAAATCCGCCACGGTCCAATCCGGCGGAAAACGGGGTCTTTCTCGACGGTGACGGCGAGGGTGTCGCCGTCGAACGGGTTCTGCGTGGCCGGCCGTTTGGCGGCGAGGTTCCGGGGGCCCGGACGGGTCAGGAGCCGGGAGCGGGGAAGGGCGGGGCGAGACTCCACACCCGTACCGTCTCGTCGCGGCTGCCGCTGACGGCGACGGGAAAACCGCCGACCAGGCCGACGGCGACGGCCCAGACGCGGTCGGTGTGTCCGGTGAGCCGGTCGCCGCGTACACCATCGTGCACGTCCAGCTGAAGATGTCGGCGCTGCACCCGGGCGACTCGTCGGTGAACTGAGATTGCCCTCGAACCGCTGGAAGACGTTGCCGGGCGGGGGCCTCGGTGTCAGTGATCCGGTCGACGGTGAGGGGACCACCTTCGAGCTACTGGAAGACGCAGCCGGGGTTGGGGACGTCTTCGGCCAGCGGGCTTTTCGCCGGGTTCACGTAGAGGACGTCGAGCACGAGCGGCGTGGAGCCGAGGTTGCGGCCGACGTGGACGTGATCGGCCCCGCTGGACTCGACGAACGTGCTGCCGACGCCGTAGGTCTGGGTCTTTGTGCAGCTGGGGCCGGTGTGGGTGAGGGCGCCCTGCTTCACCAGCACGTGGAGCGTCCCGTCGTGGTAGTGCCAGCCGGTGCTCCCGCCGGGCTTGATGGTGATCTCCCGCAGGATGTAATCCTTTCCGGCCACGGTCTTCTGAGCGATGGTCTTGCCGGTGACCCCGATATCCGGAGTGGCGATCGCGATCCCCGGAGACAGGGAAAGGCCGATGGCGGTCGCACCCGCGAGCGCGATCCGATGTGCAGTGCGCATGTGCTTTCCTTTCGAGCAGCCGAGAGGCGACTGAGAGGTGGCACCGGTGTGCCGATCGCGAACGGCGGTTCATTCCGGGCCGTGCGATCGGCGGGTCCGTGCCGAGCATTCGTGCGGGAGCGGTGTTCACGGTGCGTGACACCTGCCCCACCCTGAAGGTACAACACCTGCTCAGGACGGGGACGCGGTGGAGGGCGAATCGCCTACTCCTCGATGGTGATCCCCATCGCGCTCGCCAGGCTGTAGACCAGCCCCTGTGCGTCCTGACTCTTGATGATCACGCCCCTGAGGCTGGTCACCCCGCCGATTTTCAGCAGCACGCAGTCGGCGAACCGGGCGCCTTCCATCTGCGCCCCGGAGAACTGGGCCTCCGTCAGGTTGCAGCGCTCGAACCGGACCCCCCTCAGATCCGCGTTCTGGAAGTTGATCTCCGGCATGGCGCAGTCGCGGAAGACGACGTTCTTGAACGTCGAGAACCGGAACGCGGTCAGGTCGGCGCGGCAGGAGTCGAACGTCACGTCCTTGAACCCGCACTCCGACCAGGTCATGCCGGTCAACCGGCTGGCGGACACCAGGGTGCGGTGCATCGAGGCCGACCTGGCCGCCATGCCGGACAGGTCGCAGCGCTCCAACTCCACGTTGGAGAAGCCGCCCCGGCGCATCTTCGTCCCCGAGAACCGCGTGTCGACGAAGCGGCAGGTCTCGAACTCGACCGCGTCCGCGTCGCGGGACGACAGGTCGGACCCCCTGAACTCCAGCGACCGATACACCCCGTCGTCCTCGAGATCGCGCTCAAGGAGCCCCGCGGTGGGGAGCGACGCCCCCATTTTGGGGGCGAGGGGCTCTTTCAAACGCTGCGGCCGAGCGGGGGAGGTGCGAGAGGACATGCAGCGGAGCCTACTGAGTGCCTGTGACGGCCGTGATGACGCGCTCGATCACGTCGGCCCAGGGGCGCGCGGTCACCGTCGGGACGCCCGCCTCCGCTGCCTGCTCGGTGAGGCGATCACCGTAGAGGGCGCTCACCCGGGCGCGTTGGAGCTGCTCGCCGAGGCCGGGTTCGCGGCGCAGGTAGTTCGCCACGATCTGGGCTTCGTCGGGCTCGTGCAGGACCACGGCGGCGACCCGTCCCTTGGCGGGGATCCCGGCGAAACCGTCGCGCGTGGCGAGGGAGGGCAGGAGGTAGTCTCCCTCGATGATCACCGGGGTGTCGGTCTCCAGGTGGTTTCCCACGATCGCGTCCACCGCGGGAACGAGCGCCTCGGCGACGGCGACCTGCAGCTCGACGATGTCCGCCGGGGGCAGCCGCGCGGCTTCGGGGTGGGTGCGCCAGTAGTGCAGGATCGGCTGCTGCTCCGGTGTGGTCATGGCCTGCAGCGCCTCGACGAGGTCGTCCACCTCCACGATCGGGACCCCGTAGTGCCGTGCCAGCGGGTAGCTCACCTGGGTCTTCCCGGTCCCGGAGGCGCCGCAGAGGAGCAGGACGCTCCAGGTGGGCCGCCCGCCTCCGTCCATCGCGATGACTTCCCGGTCCACATTCATCCCTCTCATCCGCGGTCACCAATTATCACCGGATGATGAAATGTCGCATAAGGGGAGAGCGACGGCCGGTTGGAGGGTGCGAGGTCGGAGGGGGTGGGTTTAGAGGCTGCGGGCGGTGATGTCGCCGTGGGAGGTGGTGGCACGGATGTCGAGATCGGCGCTGCCGTTGTTTGTGAGGGCGTTGCTGATGCGGCCGTAGCCGGTACCGGCGTCCAGCGCGGCCGACACCCCGGCCGCGGCACCGATCGAGATGTCACCGGACTGGGTGCGCAGCACCACCGTGCCGCGTACGGCCTCGGTGATGCGGATGTCGCCCCGGGTGGTGCTGATCTCGGCGGGGCCGCCCAGGCGGCCGATCTCGACGTCGCCGTCGATCGCGGTGAGATGGACGCCGGCGGCTTCGTCGATTTTGATCTGGTGGTGGGCGCCGTTGACGGTGAGGTCGCCCAGGCGGCCGACGCCGCGCAGTTCGGCGGCGGCGGCCGTGGCCTTCAGGTGGGAGCCGGTGGGTAGCTGAACGGTGATTTGCAGGGAGCCGGAGGGGCCGAACAGCTGGTGGGTGGGCGGGGGGGTGTGGATGCGCAGGATGCCGTCGGTGTGGGTGGCGGTGGTCTGTGCGGCGGCCTGGACGTCGCGGGTTTTGGCGGGGTTGGTGGGCCGGATCTCGACGGTGGTGTCGGTGCGGTCGGCGGCGATGAGCTGGAGGCGGCCGGCGGGGATGTCGATGATGGTGGTGATCGGGGTGGGGGTGGCGAACTTCTGCATGGTGTGCTCCTGCGCCTTGTTGTTTCTGACAGTGGAAACGCTACGTTGCATTCCATTTCAAGGCAACATGCTCGTTGCGAGCAATCGATATCTTTGCAGGTAGAAGCTGAAAAATCGTTGCGATGGCATTGAAGAGAATGCAACGGCAGTTCTCCTGTGTGTTGCAATGGAGTGAGAGTGAACGCTATGGTGAGGGCCTCAGGGAACACGAAGGAGATCGCGATGCCGGGAGGCAGACTCACCCAGCAGGACCGCCAGCAGATCGCGCTGGGGCTGGCCGACGGCCTTGCCTACGCCGAGATCGCCCGAGGTCTGGACCGTCCCACCTCCACGATCACGCGTGAGGTGATGCGCAACGGCGGCCCCACCGCCTACCGCGCCGACCTGGCCCACCGCGCCACCGAACGCCGCACCCACCGGCGCAGCCCGGCCGCGCCCCAGGGGTCGCAGGCGCCGGCGCAGCCCTACGGACGCGACGCCGAGGCCGTGCGCGAGTACGAGGAGACGCTCACCACCGTCTTCATGCAATCGGGCCTGCCCAAGATGATGGCCCGGGTGCTGGGCTGCATCTACACCACCGACGCGGGCAGCATCACCACGTCCGAGCTCGTCCAGCGTCTGAAGGTCAGCCCGGCGTCCATCTCCAAAGCGATCACGTTCCTCGAAAGCCAGGACCTCGTCCGTCGGCAGCGCGACGAAGGCCGCCGTGAGCGCTACGTCGTCGACGACGACCTCTGGTACCAGTCGTCGATCGCCAGCGCCCGAGCCAACGACCAACTCGTCGAGACCGCACGGCAGGGCGTCGCCATCCTCGGCCCCGGCACCCCGGCCGCCACCCGCCTCGAAAACACCGCCCGCTTCCTCGACTTCGTCACCGAGAGCCTCCTCCGCGCCGCGGAGCAGGCCCGCGAGGTCCTCCACAGCAAAGCCGAAGCCCCCGAGCCCACCGACCAGTGATCAAGTGTGCGGCCCGACTCTGCAGCGTTCCGGTGCCCCCGAGCGCGGCCCGCGGCGACCGATACCCGTCCGCGTTCATGTCCGGTCTCGGCGTGGGCAACTGAGCCCGGCTCTCCGGCGCCGGTGACCGGCGCACGACGCCGGCGGCCGTGACGCTGTCGCCTCTGACGGCAGGAGAGCCAAGCCGGTGATCAGTCGGTGTCGCCGCCGCTGACGACGGCGACCCGGTCCTGCACGGAGAGGGACGCCAGACCGCGCCGGGCGAAAAACAGGCAGCCCGCCAGGAGGGTCACGCCGGACAGCACGCCGCTGACGAAGGGCACCCATTCGACGGCGGATGTCGCCGACAGGACGAGCCCGGCGACACCGAACAGGCTGAGGATCACACCGGGCAGGATGATGCCGCGGTGCTTCCAGGCCGGTGCCAAGGCGATGAAATGGACACCGACGACAAACGCGATCCAGGCGACGTTGGTCTCCTCGGGCCGTTCCCAGGCGCGAAACACCGCGATCCCGCCGAAGAGCAGGACGACCTCGGCGACGACGACCAGCCAGTAGCCCCGGTTGAACATCCTCGCCGCCGGCGGCCCCGGAATACCGGCCGGTTGGGCTCCCTCGGCCCTTCCTCGCCTGCCGGCAAGGACCCACATGGCGATGACGCAGGCGAGGCTGACGGAGGCGGCCACCCGAAGGACGATTCCAACCACTGTGTTCAGGGGGCTGTGTGCGTTGACGATCACAAAAACCGTCCCAAAAACCGCACCGATCAACATTCCGGTCATACGTTGCATGGCGCGAAATCCTATAGCACCTTGATCACCGGCAGCCTCGGAGCGTTATGAGCCTCAGGACAGGAAGCCCGCGACGGCGTCGAGCCACGCGCGGGGCTGGTCGACGTGGGCCATGTGGCCCGCTTCCTCGATCACCACGGCACGGGCCGAGGGAATCAACCTCGTGGTCTCGTCGACCAGGGCCACGGGGAAGATCATGTCTTGCCGGCCGTGGAGCAGGAGCAGAGGGACGCCGAGGGCCGCGAGCCGCTGGGCCGCGTCCGGATGACGGGCGGTGGGCAGGGCGCCGACCCTCCAGGAGCGCATCCACTCCCCGGAGAAGTGGACACCCGCCAGGCGATCCAGGTAGGCGGGCAGCACCTCCGGGCGCCAGACGTTCGCCCCCGCCCCGGCGACCGCCGCCGCGCGAGTGAGTTCGGGGCCGGACAGCGACGTGTCAGACCATACGGCGGCCTCCGGAGCGCGCCGCTCCTCGCGTTCGTGCCAGCCGTCGAAGGCGTCAGGGGGCACCGGCAGAACGCTGCTGGAGGCGATGACGAGCCGTCGGACGCGCTCGGGCGCGGCCAGGACCAGACGCTGGGCGATCAGGCCTCCGTAGGAGAAGCCCAGGACGTCGATCCGCGGGGTGCCGAACGCGTCCAGCAGGGCGACGAGGTCGGCGGTGGCCGCGGCGGGGGTGTACCGGTCGTCGCTGAGGCCACGGGTGGAACGCCCGCAGCCGCGCAGGTCCGCCAGGATCACCCGGTGGCGGCCGGCGAGCTCCGCGAGCGGTTCGCGCAGGTAGGTGTGGTCCCAGTCGGGGCCTCCGTGGATCACCAGCAGGGTGCGATCGGCGGGACCCGGTGTCTGCGCGACGAACAGCTCCACGACGGGTTCGGCGGACACGGCCACAACGCTCTCGGTGAACATCCGGCCAGTGTCCCAGCGGATGAAAGTGGGGGCGCGAGCCACGATCCCCGATGGCTCGCGCCCCCACAACGCACGGTTCCGGCCCTCCAACACGGCGCCGTGCGGGCTTTTCCGCTGCGCCGTACCTCAAGGAAGGAGTACGGCGAGTCGCGGTCAATCGCGGTCATGACGATCGGCGAGGCAGGAGACGCGGCGATATGGCAGCTGACCGGCCGCAACCCGACTGAGGCCGGTCGCCGGCCATATCGCCGCGTCGGTCAGGAGGCCGGTCGCCCGACTTCCGCGAGGACGCGCTCAACGCGGTCCGCCGCGGCGACGATGTCGGATGCCGGGGTGATGGCCGTTCGCCAGGGGAACCAGAACCAGAGCACGCCTTTGGCGTCCGGCAGGGCCATGACGTTCTCGCTCAGAGCGGGGGCCGCGGGATTGATGACGGTAAGGAAGTGGGGCCGCCCCTTGGCCGTGCTCAGCAGTACGGAGAATCTGCGGCTCTCCAGTTCGTTGCCGAGTTTGCTCAGGTAGTCGATGACCTGTTGCGTATCCACTGGCACGGGATTTCCTTGATGGACTGAGGAGTGATGTTCTACAAGACTGACCGTCGGACACCCCCGCGAGTGACACAGAGTGTGTCAGTGGTGATTCTCTGTCAGATCGCGCGCACCCAGGCGGCGAAGCTGAGGAAGGCATCGGGTGGCGTCCTCTGGAGCCGCAGCAAGGTGATCAGCATTTCGCGGACCCGGGGATGCTCGCGAGTGTGCTGGGGCGCGATTTTCCGCGCCCGTTGCAGTGAGGCGAAGGCATCGTCGCGCCTGCCCGTCCAGAGCTGGGCCTGAGCCAGGTCGATGTAGTAGTGGGAACGTCGCTCCGCCGGTAGCGCCTGCGGTGGTGTCCAGCCTCCCGCCGCCCGCTCCGCGCGCTCGCCGTCCCCGAGCTCAACGGCCACGGAGACCTCGTGGATGCGGACGGACGACGACCCGAAGGCCGTGCCGTGGTACACGCCCTCCGGCACGTGCCGGGCGCTCTCCTTCGCCTCGCCCAGGTGGTCCCAGGCCGTCGTGGCCTTGCCCGACCTTCCGGCCACCACCGCCGCGCGCATGTGCAGCGACCCGTAGGCGGCTGCGGCGGCGGTTGACGCTCCCGGGTTCACCTGAGCGGCCGCCACCTCCAGCGCACGGAGCGCAGGGCCGAGGTTGTGGTCGGCGAAGAACACC
Source organism: Streptosporangium subroseum (assembly GCF_900188345.1). Lineage (GTDB taxonomy): Bacteria > Actinomycetota > Actinomycetes > Streptosporangiales > Streptosporangiaceae > Streptosporangium > Streptosporangium subroseum. The sequence continues at coordinate 161,718 of NZ_FZOD01000013.1, forward strand.
TCGGTACGGACGTAGGCCGCGGCGGCGCTCACCAACTCGTCGCCGCTCATGGCGGCCGACCAGCGCATCAGCTCGATGATGCGCGACGAGAGATCGAGGTACTGGTATTTGAACGCGACCCCGTCGGCGGCACGATAGGCCAGCGCGAGCAGCGTGGCGGCGCGCTCCCGCTCGCGACCCGTATGCGCGTGGAAGACCCGGATGAGCTCTGGAAGGAGGCTGGGGAGTGCCTTCGCGAGCTTGGTGTACTGGGATTCGAGACGCCAGGTGACCGCTGCCCGGACTGCGGTGTCCAGCTCCCGGAGCGTACGGATCGGACCGTCCTCCGGCAGGTCGAAGGAGCCGATGACCTGCCGGATGCCGGGGATCGCGGCGTGCACGCGACTGTCGGTCGGAGGGAGGGCCCCGGTGAGACGGCTCGGGTCCACGTCGAGTGCGTCGCCGACGGCGATGAGTATGGCGGGAGTCGCGCGCCTGCTCCCTTGCTCGATCTTGCGGATAAGGCTGGCCGACAGGTTCGCGGCGGCGGCGAGTTGCACCTGGCTCAGCCGACGACCGGTGCGGACGGCGGCTATACGCCTGCCGGTGGGAACGAATTCGGGGAGAGACACATCAACTCCGCTCCGTTATATTTCCCTGGAACGGTACTCGGCGCAGACGTCTCGTATGAGGGGTTCAGGCCATTCGTCGGTCCTGGCTGAGCAGTGCGGGTAACTCGGAAAGGGAGTTGATCCGCCGGTCGGCGGCCTCGATCAACGCGGGGTCACTCGCCCAGAGGTGCCCCCAGGGGCCACGACGGATGGCAGCGGTACGGAGACCGGCCGCTCTCGCCGGGAGGATGTCGTTGTCGCGGTGATCCCCCACGTAAACGATCTCCGCTGAACCGCCGGGAGCCATCTCGATGACCCGCCGGAAAAAGGCCGGATCCGGCTTGGCGACCCCCCACTCGCCGGACGTCGCGATCAGGTCCACCGGCAGGTTCAATTTCCGGAGCAGTTCGGCCGCCCTCGGGGTCTGGTTGCCGGCGACGCCGATCCACAGCCCGGCCTCCCGCAGGGCGGAAAGCGCGGGACGCACGTCCGCGTAGAGATCGCACTCCTCGATGCTCTCTCCCACCCCGGCGTCCTCACGACGCCGGCGCTCAAGGTGAAGATCGAAGCCGGGCCGGAAATACGCGAAGGCCTCGGAGCTGTCCCGCCCCGCCGCTGTCACGGCCCCCAGAACAGCGGAGAACGTGTGGCGCGGTACGCCGATCCAGTCGGCCCACGCGCCGAACTCCCGGCTGTCATCGAGCAGCGTCTCGCCGACGTCGAATACAACAGAAAGGATCATCTCGTCAGCGTACGGACAACGGTCTCCGTGCGGTGACCACTTCATCGACAAAATAAAATTTCCGTGTGTAATCGGTATTGTCAGGAGCAGGGCGACGGGCCGGCTGACTCGACGGCGCGTCCCAGCGGATGCGCGGCGCGATCGCGAAGGGGTTCAGCCGGTTCGAGGTTGTCGCCACGGGTATCCGGCCGCGGGCGGACGGCGGCGGGTGTTCCGGAAGCCGATCAGCACGGTGTGCTCACCGGTGCGTGGTCGTCGGCGCGGAACGTGTGGCGGTAGGTCGTGGGCGAGACGCCGGTCGTGGCCACCAGGTGCTGGCGCAGAGAGGTGGCGGTCCCGAAGCCCGCCTCGTCGGCGACGCGATCCACCGGCAGGTCGGTGGTCTCCAGCAGGCGACGCGCGTGCTCGACCCGTTGCCGGGTCAGCCACTGGCCGGGGGTCATCCCCACCTCGTCGCGGAAGCGCCGGGAGAACGTGCGGACGCTCATCCGCGCGTGACCGGCCAGTTCGGCCAGCGAGAGCGGCCGATGGAGCTGCTCAAGCGCCCATGCGCGGGTCGACGACGTGGTGGTCGCCGACGGTTCGGGCACCGGACGCCGGATGAACTGCGCCTGGCCGCCTTCGCGCCACGGCGGTACGACGCAGAGGCGAGCCACCCGGTTGGCGACCTCGCTGCCGTGGTCGCGACGCAGGATGTGCATGCACAGGTCGATGCCGGCGGCGACCCCCGCCGCGGTGAGCACGTCGCCGTCGTCGACGAACAGGACGTCCGGATCGACCTTGACCTTGGGGAACATCCGCTGGAAATGGTCGGCCTCGTTCCAGTGCGTGGTCGCCTGACGGCCGTCGAGCAGGCCCGCGGCGGCGAGGACGTACGACGCGGTGCAGATCGACACGATGCGGGTGCCTCGCCGGAGGCGGGTGAACGCATCGGCCAGCGGTTCGGGGAGCCAGTTCCTGCCCTCCCCGGGGTCGCACGTGAACGGAGGGATCACCAGGGTGTCCGCTGTCTCGAAGGCCTCGATCCCGTGTTCTACGGTGACGGCGAAGTCGGCGCCCGTCGTGACCGGACCGCCGTCGAGGCTGCAGGTGATCACCTCGTAGAGCGGCTCGTCGCTCTCTCCGACCGCGGTGCCGAAGATCCGGACGGGGATGCTCAGCTCGAACGGATAGACACCCTCAAGGGCCAGTACGACGACTCGATGCATGGCCGGATTCTTTCATATGTTGGCTATCTGGCCACTCGCAGGCGTCGGCCGATTCCAGCACCGTTGGTCGCACACCGGCGGGAGAACCGAACGAGAGCAAGGGGACGTGACGATGCGCGCCATCGGTCAGAAATCGCTGGGAGGGCCCGAAGTGCTGAAGGTGGTCGAGGTGGACCGTCCTGAACCGGGCACTTCGGAGGTGCTCGTCCGGGTCCACGCGGCCGGAGTCAACCCGACCGACTGGTGGAACCGGGCCACCGGGGGGCTGCTGGGCGACTCGCCGGTCAGGCTGGGGTGGGACGTGTCCGGCGTGATCGAGGCCGTCGGGATCGGCGTCACCATGTTCAAGCCCGGCGACGAGGTGTTCGGCATGCCGCGGCACCCTCAGGAGGCGGGCACGTACGCGGAGTACGTGACCTCCCCGGCGCGGCATCTCACTCGCAAACCGGCCGGGCTCTCCCACGTGGAGGCCGCCGCGCTTCCCCTGGCCGCGCTCACCGCGTGGCAGGCGCTGGTGGAGACCGCCGACGTACGTCCGGGTCAGCGCGTGCTGATCCACGCGGCGGCGGGCGGCGTCGGCCACCTCGCCGTCCAGATCGCCAAGGCGCGGGGCGCGTACGTCATCGGCACCGCCCGCTCGGCCAAGCACGCCTTTGTCCTCGGCCTCGGCACCGACGAGGTCGTCGATTACACCGAGGTCGATTTTGCGTCGGCCGTCCGCGACGTCGACATAGTGATCGACACCATCGGGGGTGACTACGGGCCACGCTCACTTCGGACCCTGCGCGACGGCGGCATCGTCGTGTCGCTCGCCTCACCGGCCGAGGCGTACCTGGCGTCCGAGGCGCACGCGCTCGGTCTCCGGGCCGGGTTCATGATCGTCGAGGCCGACCAGGCGGGGATGAGGGAGATCGCGTCGCTCGTCGAGACGGGACGGCTCCGCGTCGAGATCGACACGGTTCTGCCGCTCGAACAGGCGGCCAAGGCCCACGAGATCGGCGAGGCGGGCCGTACGACCGGAAAGATCGTCCTTACCGTTGTCGGTGAGGACCCGTTCAGGCCGAAGAGATCATTCGACCTGCGGTGACGCGCCTGCGAATCGGCCGGGAACCTCCTCCCGCCGGATGCCGTCGATGAGGCCGGCCATTGGCTGAAGAAGTTCATTTTGAGCGCCTTACGGCCGTCCGTCGAGCGGGATGGTCGCGCAGGATGGCGGTCATGGAATCACGACGGCTTTACCACGGCACCGGCCCAGGACCGATCACCCCGGACGGTTGCGCGGTCGACTACTACGCGATGCTCACGCCCAGCGGTGAGCCGGAGCGCATTCACGCGGCGATCCCGGAGGGGGCGTCCATCCTTGAGCTCGGCGCGGGCGCGGGCCGGATCACGCACAGCCTCCTGGCCCTCGGGCACAAGGTGGTCGCCGTGGACGAGTCACCCGAGATGCTCGCACATGTCAGGGGGGCCGAGACGGTCTGCTCCTCCATCCAGTCCCTGGCCCTCCACAGAACGTTCGACGTCGTCCTGCTCATGTCGTTCGTGATCGAGACGGCCGACGACGAGCTGCGCCGGGCGTTTCTGAGGACCTGCCGCGAGCACGTCGCCGATGACGGGTGCGTGATCCTGCAGCGCCAGCCTCCCGAGTGGTACGACACGATCCGGCCCTTCGAACGGGACACCGACGACGGCCGTACCGTCCGCATGACGGAGATCAGCCGGCCGGAGCCCGATCTCCTCGCCGCCACCATGGAGTACACGGTCGACGACCGGCGCTGGACCCACTTCTTCCTCAGCCGGCGCCTCGACGACGACTTCCTTGAGGCGGAACTCGGTGAGGCGGGCCTGACGATGTCCGGATTCCTGGGTGGCGACCGCGGATGGGTGCGCGCGGTGCCGCGCTGACCTGTGCTGCCCCGTACGGCCGACGCGATCGAACTCCGGCGGATCCGGGCGCAAGCCGGTGGAGTGTCTCCGAACCTTGCCCGGGTTGTTCCGGGGGCAGGTGCTGTCACCGGTCACGGGGCGACCCGGTCAAGGTTGTGCGCGGCGCCGCTGGGACCGACGGGTGGAGGCGCGTCTGACCAGGTTCCAGGCGACCTCGGCGTCCCGGTCGGTGGAGGTGAGACGGCCGAGGGCGATTCGGGCGCAGCGGGCGCCCTGGTCGCGTAGGGACTGTGCGACGGTGGTGAGCCCGGCGGGGGCGGCGGCGTCGGTGTCGTCCCAGCCGCTGACGGTGACGTCGCCGGGAACGGCGAACCCCAGGCGGGCGGCGGTGCGGAGGGTGCCCAGGGCCAGCTCGTCGCCCATCGCGGCGATGGCGTCGCAGGCGTCCGGGCCGGTGAGCAGTTCGGCGGCGAGCGCCTCGGCCTCGCGGGCGCTGTTGATCGAGCAGACGGCCACGCGGACCTGCGACCACTCGCCGCCGGCCTTGGCCCAGGCGTCGCGGAAGCCGAGCAGACGCCGGCGGGTGACCCGGAAGGTCGCGGCGTCGGGGTCGATCCCGGACGCGGCGCCGGCGGTTGTGGCGTCGGGGTCGATTCCGGACGCGGCGCCGGGAACGGTGCCCGCGGTCGCGGCGCCGAAGGTCACGGTGGAGATTCTGTCGCGGTCGAGCGGAAAGCTGAGCACCGCCGGTCGCCGCGCGCCCGCGAACACCTCGCGGCCCACGGCCTCGGCGGCGGCCCGGTCGTCCACGGCCACGAAGGAGAGGCCGTCACGGCGCGGCCCGCCGTGGACCACGGCGGGCAGGCCGGTGGCGGCGATGGCGTCGATGACGGGGTCGTCGTCGGCGGTGGTCCAGACGACAAAGCCGTCGACGGCCGCCTCGGTGACCCGGTCGACGTCGGAGGGGCCTCCGGTGATGGGGACGAGGGTCAGTGCCATGCCGTGGTCGGCGCAGACCCCTGCGACGCCGGACAGGAAGCGGGTCGCCTGCGGGTCGTCGAAGGCATAGGTGAGGTGCTCGCCGAGGACGACGCCCAGGGTGCCGGTACGGCCCCGGCGCAGTGAGCGCGCTCCGGGGTGCGGGCCCGGGTAGCCGAGGCGCTCGGCGGCCTCGCGGACCCTGGCCCTGGTGTCGGCGGAGACCCGCTCGGGCCGGCCGTAGGTGTAGGAGACGGTCATCACCGACACCCCGGCCGCATGGGCGACCTCCACCATGGTCGCTCGCCGCCGGGCCGCCGTCTCGCTCATGAGCAGAGGATATCTATTCAGGATTATGATCTTTGTGTATCGTTACACACATGCCGATTCCGAAGGGCGCCGTCCGCGCACGCACCGCCTGCGTAAGCTTCGCCGCCTTCGGTGCTTTTTGGGGGGTCTGGGGTGCTTCGGTGCCCGCGATCCGGGCCCAGGCGGAGATCGGTGACGGCCAGTTGGGGACGGCGCTGCTGTTCGTGGGTGCCGGGGCTCTGCCCACGATGCTCGCCACCGGAAGGGCGGTGGATCGCTGGGGATATCGGGTGACGGCCGCCCTGCTCGTGGTGCTCGGCGCGGTGGGGGTGGCGGTGGCCGCCACGGCGCGAGACTTCCTGAGTCTGTCGGCGGGACTGGCGCTGCTCGGCGCGTCCTCCGGTGCGGCGGACGTCGCCATCAACGCGGCGGCGGGCTCGGCCGAACGAGCGGCGGGAAGACCGGTCGTCATCCGCGCACACGGGTTCTTCTCCGCGGGGGTGGTGCTCGGCAGTCTCTCCACCGGGCTGCTGGCCGGTCTCGGGACACCGGTCATCGTGCCGTTCCTCCTGGTAGCGGCCCTCCTGGTGGGAGCGGGTCTCGCCGTCATGGCCGACGGACGGGCGGCCTCCGCGCTGCCGGGCGCGGGCGGGTGGGTCGTTTCGACGGTGCCGGGGACGGGCGGGCAGGCCGTTTCGACGATGCCGGGCGCGGATGGGCGGTCCGCTCCGGCGGTGCCGGGCGTGGAGGGGCGGGCGGTCTTGGCGGGAGCGGAGCGCGATGCGGCACGTGGGCCCGCGTCGCGAAGGGCAGGCGTGCGCCTGCTGCCCCTACTGGTGATCGGCGGGCTGGGCGCGCTGGCCTTCGGCCTGGAGAACGCCCACCAGAGCTGGGGGGCGGTCTATCTCGCCGACATGCTCGCCGCGGGCCCGGTGCTCGCCGCGGCCGGCCCGGCGGTCTTCGCCGCCATCGTCGCCCTCACCCGTTTCACGGCGGGCTCGGTGGGATCCCGCCGGGCCACACCCCTGCTCGTCGCCGGTGCCACGACGGCCGGTGTCGGAACCCTGGTGGTGGCCGTCGCCGATGCCGTGCCGATCGCCCTGCTCGGGCTCGCCCTGGCCGCGGCCGGTACGGCGGTGCTCTTTCCCACGCTGATCAGCCTTGTCACCGCACACGTCGACGACGCCGCGCGGGGGCGGGCGACGTCCATCGTGACCACCGTGGCCTACCTGGGGTTCCTCGCAGGGCCGGTCTACGTCGGACGTTGGGCCGAGGCGACCGGCCTCTCCGGGGCGATGGTGGCGGTGGCCGCCCTGGCCGCCACCCTCGCCATCCTGGCCTGGCCGGCCCTTCGGTCGGTCGTTCGCCCCGGCTCCTCGTGGGATGTGATCCCGGATGATCTCGGCCTTGCCGAGAAGGCATCCAGCCGTGACTCGTGACGGGCACATTCCACCCGTAGGCCGAGAAAGGCCTCCAGTTTTGATCCGTGACAGCACGTCCCGTCGGAGGTCGGGGAAGACTCCGGTCCTGACGCGTGACGGCAGACCCCACCGGAGGCCGGGCATGTTTTGTGGCATAAACTCTGGGGCCGTTGTGTTCTGAACGGACGCACACCCCGTACGAACACACGCACTGACCGCTCGGCGGCCGCGACAGCGGTATCACCCCGGTCGAAGCCCGTCACCCCCGGCGGGCTTCCGAGCCGGGCGGAGTCTCCGTCTGGATGTTGGATGGAGATCCGTTGAAGTCGTATTTCGCCGTGCTCGGCTCGCCCGGAGCATGGCGCTTCCTCGTCCCCGCGTTCATCGCGCGCCTGCCGTACGCGATGCTCCAGCTCGGGGTTCTTCTGCTCGTGCACTGGTCCACCGGTTCGTACGGCGCGGCAGGCATCGCCGCCGCCGCTGCCGCGGTGTCACCGGCGCTGGTCGGCCCGCAGACCGGACGGCTCGCCGACAGGTACGGCCAGGCGAAGGTGCTGATCCCGCAGGTCGTCGTGCACGCCGCCGCGCTGGGCGCCCTGCTGCTCCTCGCCTCGGCACGCGTCTCGGCGGTCCCGCTGGTGGTCGTCTCGGCGCTGGCCGGCGCCACGGTGCCGCAGGTCGGCTCGATGGTCCGTGCCCGCTGGGCGCACGTGCTCGGCGGCTCGGGCAGGCTGAGTACGGCCTTCGCCCTGGAGTCCATCACCGACGAGCTGACCTTCACCCTCGCGCCGGTGCTGCTGGTGGCCATCTCGACCGGTTTCTCGCCGGTCTGGGCGCTGCTCGTGGCACTGGTCATGGTCGTGGCCGGGACGCTCGTGTTCGCCGCGGTCCGCAAGGGCGCCCCCGAGCCGATGCCGGTGCGGGTCCGTTCCCAGCACGGGGTGCTGCGGCTGCGCGGCGTGGCCGTGCTCGCGGTGGCCTTCGTCGCCCTCGGCACCGTCTTCGGCAGCCTTCAGGTCGGCATCACCTCCTACACCGCGGCCCTCGGCCACGCCGCCGCCGCCGGGCCGATCTACGCGAGCTTCTCCGGCGCCAGCTTCGTCGGTGGCATTCTCTACGGCGTGGTCAGCTGGCGGATCGGCGCCCCGGCCAGGCTGGCCGCCACCCTCGGCCTGCTCTCCGCGGCCACCGTCGCCCTGACGCTCGCCGGATCCATCCCGCTGCTGTACGGCGGGGCGGTCTTGGCCGGGTTTGTCATCGCCCCCGCCCTCATCACCGGCTACACCCTGGTGGAGGGCCTGATCCCGGCCGAGGTCAGGACCGAGGCGTTCGCCTGGCTCAACGGATCCGTCGGGCTGGGCATCGCCCTCGGTGCGGCCGTCGCCGGTCAGCTCGTGGACCGCTTCGGCGAGGCCCTGGCCTTTTTTGTCCCTCCGGTCACGACCGGCCTGGCCGCCCTGCTCGTGCTGGCCTTCCTGCGCAGCCTGCGGCCCGGAGCCGACCGCGCCCAGGCCCGCGAACTGGTCACGACCGCCTGAGAGCCGAGTCCTGGCCGGGACGCCAAGAGGGACCGCTCGGGAGCGGTCCCTCTTTGGAGAACGATCAGGCCGGGGGAGGGGATCAGGCGCCGGCGGCCTGGCGGGCGCGGCGGGCCTCGCGGCGCTCGACGAAGCGGGAGGCGGAGGTCTCGATGCGGGCGAGGAACTCCGAGAGCTCATCGCGGGCCTTCTCACCGTCGGCGTCGAGATCCGTCATCTCGAACACGCCCCACTGGCGCAGGACGGGCATGAGGACGTCGTCGATGTGCAGGCGCAGGTCGTAGATACCGGCGTTGGCGATGGTCATCGCCTTGCGGGTGAAACCCTCGATCCCGGTGCCGGGCATCTGGAAGGTGGTGACCACGTCGGTCACGGCCCGCATGGTCTGGGCGGGGGCGAGCTTGAAGGCCGCGTTGAGCAGGTTGCGGTAGAAGAGCATGTGCAGGTTCTCGTCGGCGGCGATCCTGGCGAGCAGGCGCTCGCAGTTCGGGTCCTGGGAGGCCTTGCCGGTGTTGCGATGGGAGATCCGGGTGGCCAGTTCCTGGAAGGAGACGTAGGCCAGCGAGGGGAGTACACCGTCGTAGGAGTTGGTGAAACCCTCGCCCATGTGCACCATCCGGGCGCGCTCCAGCGCGACCGGGTCGACCGCGCGGGTGACCGTCAGATAATCGCGGATCGCGACGGCGTGTCGGCCCTCTTCGGCCGTCCACCGGTGGACCCAGGTGCCCCATGCCGCGTCGCGGCCGAAGGTCGTGGCGATCTCATGGTGGTAGCTGGGGAGGTTGTCCTCGGTCAGCAGGTTGACGATGAGGGAGATCCGGGCCTCTTCGGGGATCTTCGAGTCGGTCTCGGCCCAGGCCTCGCCACCGAAGACGCCGTCGTAGTTCGTCCCCTCCGCCCAGGGGACATACTCATGCGGGAACCACTCCTTGGCCACCGCGTGGTGGCGGTCCAGCTCACCCGCGACAACGGGCTCAAGCTCCAGCAGCAGCTCGGTCTCACTGAACTCACGCATAAGGCTCTCCCTCACAGACTACGGAACCGTAACCTACGTTAGCGTAGGTTGATCGGAAGCGGTAAGCGAGATATGTCTCATTGGATGCCTATTGGTGGATTTGGCGAGGCCGCGGCCGGGACCCTGAGATCGGTCAGGTGGAGTGGAGACCGACCGACTCGCGAGGGCGCCGGACGTCGTCCGCGGACGGCTGGGCGGGGACCGTCGCGTGGGCGCCGAGACGGTCGGCTCCGGGTGATCGGTGGGTGAGGGGGCCCGCGTTCTCACGCTTCCGGTCGTCCGCGCCGCGAGGAGCCGGAACCACGCTCGCGCGCTTCCAGCCGCCCACGCCGCGGGCGGCCAGGAAGATCAGCACGATCTCGGTGAGCACCAGCAGGCGTTCGATCAGGCCGTAGTAGTCGGAGCCGTCAATCAGATCCGCGGTCAGTGAGCCCGGGTGAGCCGCGAGGAACGCCGCCAGGAACACCACGGACAACGCGCTGACGGCTGACAGCGCCCGGTCGCCGGAGCGCCGGCCGAGCATCCAGCCCGCGCAGGGCAGGGCGGTGAAGACCACGGCCGCCGACCAGCGGTGGATCTCCCCGCCGATCGACACGACGTCGGGCGCCGAGTCGGTGGGGAATCCCGCGGTGAGAAGGAGGCCCAGCGCGGCGGCGAGGAGCATCACGCGCGCCGCGGCACTGCGCGCCGGGTCCACCCGGGTCAGGCCGAACGCGGTCCACAGGGATCCCATGGCCAGCATGATCGTGCCGCCGACCAGCGCCCAGGCGCTGGTGCCGACCAGTGCGTAGTCACTGATCAGGCCGCTCGCCGGGTTCACCGTGTCGGCCGCGGCCACGTGCGCGTAGGCCATCGCGGCCAGGGCGAGTGCCGCCCCGGCCATCCCCGGCCAGCGTGACAGGGGGGCTTCCTTCATCGGGCCACCTCCTGGTAGATCGCCTCGAAGCGGGAGAGGGAGGACTGGTGGTCGTGGGTCACCGCGATCGCACGGCTCGCGGCGCCCATGGCGGCGCGCAGGCCGGGCGAGCCGAGCAGGCCGGTCAGGTGGCGGGCCAGCTGCTGGGAGTTCCCCGGCGTGAACAGGTAACCGTTCTCGCCGGGCCGTACCAGATGGGGCAGGGCCATCGCGTCGGCGGCGACGACCGGCAACCCGGTGGCCATGGCCTCCAGCGTGGCGATGCTCTGCAGCTCCGCGACGCCCGGCATGGCGAAGACGTCTGCGGCGGCGTACGCCTGGGGGAGCATCTCGTCGGGGACGAACCCCAGGAAGATCACTCGGTCCCCGACCCCGATCCGGTGCGCGAGCTTCGCGAGCGCCACCCGCTGCCCGCCGGTGCCGACTAGAGCGATCTGGGCGTCGGTGTTGTTGAGGACGTACGGCAGGGCGCGGATGAGCTCGTCCAGCCGTTTCTCCTCGTCCAGGCGTCCGACGAACAGCACGGTGTCCCGGTCGGGCAGGTCGAAGGCCTTGCGTGCCCACAGCTTGGGCTCGGCGCGCGGCTGGAACCTCTCCAGGTCGATACCGCAGGAGATGGGCTCCACCGAGCGGCTGAAGCCCTTGCCCATGAGCAGCCCCGCCGCGATGCGGGTCGGCGTGGTCACCCGGTCCACGCGGGAGAAGACACGGTTGAAGTCGCGCCAGGCGATCGCACCCGCCCGCACGCGGAGCCGTTCGGGGATGTGCGCGAACTGGAAGAGGTTGTCCGGCATGAAGTGGTTGGTCGCCACCACCGGGACGCCCTCGCGCCGGGCGGCGGAGATCGAGGCCCGGCCGACGACGAAGTGCCCCTGGACGTGGACCACGTCCGGGGCGATCTCCCCGATCAGCCGGTCCAGCCGGGTCGGCACCGAGATCCGCATGGTCGGGTGGACCAGCAGCGGCGCCGAGCGCAGCCGGTGCACGGTCACCCCGTCCACGCGGTCGACCCTGGCCGGCCCCTCGTCCGAGGCGCAGACCACGTGGACGTCGTTGCCCCGTTCCGCCAGACCGCAGGCCAGCCGGTGGGTGAAGTAGGCGGCGCCGTTCACGTCCGGCGGGTAGGTGTCGGTCCCGATCATCACCCGGCGCGGACGGGAGGCGAGGGGACCGGGAGCGAGCGTGGGGGCGGCGACTGACATGACCATGGGGGCTCCGTTCATCGGGCTATCGCGTCGTGCGTGGGGGACATCGGGGTGGTGCGTGCCAGCGCGACGGTGCCGGCGGCGGTGAGCGCCGCCGCCGCTAGCGCGATGAGCATGCTCGACGTGCTGGTCGGCAGCGGCTCGCCGAGAAGAAGCGCGCCGAAGGCGACGGCGGTGAGGGGGTCGGCCACCTGAAGGGCGGCGAAGGAGATGCCGAAGTGGCCGACGGCGTAGGCACGCTGCAGCAGGGCCAGCGCGATCAGGGCGGGCATCGGGACGGCGAGCAGGAACCAGGGCTCCCAGTTCCCGTCGACCAGGACGCGGGTGAGCGTGGCGGTCGCGCCGTACAGCACCCCCGCCGCCATGGCGAGCAGCCCCGCCCGCGCGGCCGGTGCGGCCTGCCCGGCGGTGATCCACAGCGCGAGAGCGGCGGTGGCCGCCCCCGCGAGCAAGGTCACCGCCCCTCCCGTGCTGAGGTGGGGGTCGCCGGTGTGCTCGGGCACGACCAGCACCAGGCCGATGAGCCCGATGGCGATCACGGCCGCGGCGGCGAGTTCGCCGGACTGGGGCCTGCGGCGTTGCAGGGCGGCGGCGCAGGGCAGGGCGAACAGGAGGCTGGCCACGCCCATCGGCTGGACCACCGTGAGGGGGCCGTACTTCAGCGCGACGATGTGCAGGGCGGTGCCGACCGCGATGGCGAGGCCGCCGAGCAGCCATCGGGGACGCCTGATCAGGTGACGGAGGTTGACGCGGGCCGTACTCGCCGCTTCGAACTGTTGTAGCGCGGCGCCGAGTGCGAAGAACAGTGATCCCAGCAATGCCAGACCGACCGCCAACACAGTCATGCGCACTCCTCTCAAGCAGATGAAGACATGGCGAGATGTCCGAAGCGCCTCGCTGAGGCGTCCGGATGTGGTCTTTCGGTGGACTAGTGGCAGCGTCCCGCGAAGGTGGCGCTCGGGCCATCGGGGTTCACCCTGACTTCGAGGCGAATTCCCTGAGATTCGCGTCGGGGCTGTTGACCTGCTGGCTTCGCTTATCGTAGTTTCGCGAGCATGGATCTGGTCGGAGCCTGGAAGCTGATCGAATGGCGGATCGTCCGTACGGACGGGCGGGTCTCATATCCCTTCGGCCCGGACGCGGTGGGCCTGCTCTGCTACACGTCCGACGGCCACATGAGCGCGACCGTCGCACGGGCCGGGCGCGTCCCGCTGCCTGCGAAGATCGCTCGGCACGCGTCGGCGGAGGCACAGGCCGAGGCGTTCGCGTCCTTCTTCTCCTGCGCGGGACGCTACGAGCTCCGAGACGGTCACGTGGCCCACGACATCGAGATGGCCCTCAACCCGGTCCTGGTCGGCACCCAGATCCGCGAGCTGAACTTCGACGACGACCGGCTCATCCTGGCCGCCGAGGAGAACGGCAGGTGGCACACGATGATCTGGGTACGGCCCTGAGCGCGGCCGTCAGTCGTTCGAGGCGGCCAGGACCGGCTCGGGCTCCCGGACGGTACGGCGTCGCCGTACGTGCCGGACGATCTCGACGACCGCGGTGATCGTCAGGGCGATGCCGAGACCGAGCAGCAGGCCCTTGATCGGGTCGTTCTCGAAGGCCGCGCCGCCCACGTAGCCGATCAGCCCCGAGTAGATCGCCCAGGATCCGGCGGCGACGGCGTCGAAGAGGGCGAACGAGCGCCGGGGGTAGGCGACCGCGCCCATGGTGATGGTGCAGGCGGTCCGGCCGCCGGGGATGTAGCGGGCCACCACCAGGACGAGCCCGCCGCGCTCGGCCAGTGCCCTCTCCGCCCAGCCGAACGCCTTACGGCTGCGCCTGCCGTTGCGCAGCCGGTCGTTGGTGGTGCGCCCGATGGCATAGGAGACGTGGTCACCGGCGAACGCGCCGAGGGCGGCCGCCACGATCACCAGCGCGAGATTGGGCGCGCCGGTGGCGGCGGCGAACACACCCGCCGTGATGACGGACGTCTCGGCGGGGACCACGGGGAAGAACCCGTCGAGCATCGCCAGCGCGAAGAGGGCGAGATAGACCCAGGGGGAGCTCATCACATCGTGCAAGGCGTCAAGGATGGTCTGTGTCACGGTCGTGCTCCAGTCAGGGTCGGGGGGATCTACACAGCACGCTGCCGACCCGGTGATCTCGGGGCATCCGGGGAGGACCCCGGTGTTCGCTCGCCACGTCCCTGAGTTCGCTCAGGGACCGTCGTGCCCTGAGCTCATCGGGGGATCGGTCCCCTCGACCCTAGGAAGAGGGCGAATCACGGCACATCGCACGAAAGGTTGCCCCCACCCCCCACTTTCGTCAGGGGACCCGTCACCTCGGGGGAGCGCGGTCCCGGTCCGGCTGGGGGCACGCGGCCGGACCGGCTCGTTGCCTCGGGGGAGCCGCTTACCTCGGGGGAGTCTCGGTCGGTTACCTCGGGAAGAGCCGCGGTCCTGGCCCGGCCGGGGGTGCGCGGCGGCCGGTCCGGATCGCGATCCTCGCCCGCCGGGCTCAGTTGAGCCGCCAGATGGCGACGGTGAGTGATGCCGCGTAGGTGACCCAGAGGAGATAGGGCACCAGAAGCCAGGCGGCCGGTCGGCTGATCCGCCGGAACATCACGACGTTGACCACGATCGCGAGCCAGAGCACCACGATCTCGGCGACCGCCAGGCCGTACCGCTCCGCGCCGAAGAACAGCGGTGTCCACGCCGCGTTGAGGACCAGCTGGGCCGCGTAGACGCCGAGCGCGGGAGTCCGGCCGCGCGCCGACCAGGCGAGCCAGCCGGAGATCGCGATCATGACGTAGAGCACCGTCCAGGCCGGGCCGAACAGCCACTGCGGCGGCGCCCAGGGCGGACGCTCCAGCGCCAGGTACTCGCTGCCGGCGTTGATCGCGGACAGCGATCCCACGACCGCCACCAGTGCGAGTGCCAGAGCGAAGATCGGAAGCCCTGCCCAGCGTTTCGGTTGCCGTGCGATGACCATGAAACCTCCCTGCCCTCTCTTCGAGCCCGCACGCCGGCCGGTTTCATTCGCAGGGAAAACCCATCCGGCGGAGGCCGGTCAGGGGCTCGGCCTCACGATCGCGTTCGTCCACTACGCCAGGCATCGCTGGCCGCTGGTGTTCGCCACCCGGGTCGAAGACGGCCCGCCGAGCCCGACACGGGAGCTGCAGGTCTTCGTGGCGCGGGGGACCGTGCTGGTCGCCGGGATCCTGGCGATCCTGAACCTGAGCTGGGTCCTCGGCTCTCCCCTCGGACTCCCGCCGGACGTGATCGCGGGGCGTTCCTTCATGTTCTACCTGGGGCATGGGGTGAACGCGGCGGTGGCGATCGCCGCGGCGGGCCTGTCGATCGTCGTCGGCCGGCGCTCCGGCAGGCCACTCTGGGTGCCGGTGACGCTGGCCTGGATCGGTTCGGGCGCCATGTTCGGGTGGTCGATGTGGCTGATGCTCGTCGTCCTGACCCCGAACGGCTTCAACACCGGCGGCCCCGGCAGCGCGGGCGTGGTCGGCCTGGTGAGCCTGTTCACACTGCTCACGGGTCTCGTCGCGGGTCTCACCGGCGCCTTCGCCCTGGCCGAGCGGGTCCGTTCTTAGGCGGCCTCACCCCTGGAGCGTCAGGTGGTTCTCACCCGATACGGGCGCCAGACCGGTCGATGGTGTTTCGCGCGTGTCCCGGCCCCGGGTCACCGCCATTCTCCCCGGTTCATCGTGAACTCCCCGTACGGCACGGTCCAGACGACCTCGTGACCGATGCGGTGGCCGGTGTGTCCGTCCTCGCCGTAGGCGGTGCCGTGATCGGAGCAGACGATCGCGAATCCCGGCCGCCGGGCACTCATGGCGGCGAACAGCCTGCCGATGTGCCGGTCCACGTACTCCAGCGCGGCGGCGTGACCGGCGCGGCCGTCACCGCGCTCGCGGATGCCCTCCGGCAGGTGGAACCAGTTGGGCTGGTGCAGGGCCGAGACGTTGACGAACAGGAACACCGGTCCGGCCGCCCCCGCGACCGCCCGCTCGGCGCACTCGATCTGCGCCTCGAACGAGGTCGGCGAGGTGACCCCGAAGGACTGCTCCCAGTGGCTCTCGGCGAACATCCCCGGGAGGGTGGAGCCGAGCGGGGTCCGCTTGTTGAAGAACCCCACCCCTCCGATGCAGATGGTGTGATACCCGGCCCCGGCCAGACCCTCGGGCAGGTTGGGCTCGTCGAACATCCACGTGCGCGCGACCGTCGTCTCGCTCCCGTGGAACGCGGCGGCGAACAGCCGGGGGTGAGGGCCGGGCGCGACGGGAGTCGGCAGGAACCCCGCCAGGATCGCGGCGTGCGCCGCGTAGGTGAAACTCCCCGGGCTGTGCCGCCGCTCCCATCGGCCGCCCGGCAGCGCACGCTCAAGGGTGGGCAGCCGCCCGGCCGCCATCAGCTCCTCGGCCACGTCGTAGCGGAGCGTGTCGAGGGTCACCAGCAGCAGGTCGTGGCTTCCCACGATCTCGTTCATGTCCAGCGGCAGGTCGTGGTTCCCCGCGATCTCGTCCATGTCAGGCATCCCGCTCCACTCTTCTCCACCCGGTCCCCTTTTCTACCTGCTCGGGTCCGGCCGAGAGCACGTGGCGGAGTGTTTCGCCGTCCGTCTCGCGACGGATGACGCCAACCCTGCCCGGAGCGAGGGTTACGCGGGTCCGGCGGTGAGGGCGGCGGGGGCGGGGTCGTGGTGGAGGCGGCGCAGGACGCGGCGGAAGGCGTAGAGGGAGACGGCCACCGCCAGGCCGGTGATCACGGCCACGGCCGTGGTGCGGACCAGCAGGTAGGTGCCGACCGACTGGTGGACCAGGAGCCAGATGCTCACCGTGGAGTTGGTCAGCAGCACGAAGGCCCACAGCAGGGTGATCCGGGCGAAGAAGCGGCGAACCCGCTCGTGCTTCAGCACCGCCGAGGGCAGGTGGATGTAGTCGAGGGTCAGCTTCTGCACCAGCGGGCGGTTCAGCCGCACCGAGGCGAGGAAGACCATGCTGATGCAGATCGTCCCGAGCTCGGGCTGGAGGAGGAAGAACTTCATGCTCCCGCTCCAGAATCCGATCAGCGCCCGCACGGTGATCGCGATCGCGGCGAGGACCATCGTCCCGGGCACCGGGATCCGCCGGATCAGTCGCCAGCCCACCCCCGCGTACACCCAGCTCACCGCGGTGATCAGCGCACCGTGCTCGCCCAGGAGGGCCAGCGCGGCATAGAAGACGGCGAGGGGGGCGACTACGCCCTCCAGGAGCTTGGGCACCGCTTGCCGAGCCAGAACCGCAAGGCGAGGAAGGACGACGGGCGGATAGCTCATGACGCTCCACGGAACGGTGGAATACAGCAGAGGCTGAGAACTCGGGCCTACCCCGGTATGAGGCCGTCAGACGTGCAGGGCCTGCCGCATGGGCTTATGAGGGGGGATCAGCCCGGAGTATTTGCTGGCCACTCACCGTACCCGACCCGGATCGATGCCTTTGCTGGAACCGGTGAATACCCTGGCGACCGCCCCGGGCCGGGTCGCAGACCGTCTCGACGGGGACCGTCGGACACCGTCATGGGCTCTCCGAATCGGGTCGCAGACCGTCTCGGCGGGGATCGGCCGACATCGTCACGAACCCCTGCGGGCCGGGTCGTAGATCGTCTCCGTCGGAACCGGCGAACATCGCCTCCGCCGCCGGACCAAGCCGCAGATCGTCTTGGTTAACGGAAGGTCCGTCACTCGGATAACGGTTCAGAAACAGGAGCTTTCCCGATTGGGTCCAGTCCGCGACGATTGAGGCATGGCAGTGCGCGCGCACACGTCCGGCCGCTCGACCGATGGTGTTGCGAACGTGGCGGCCCAGCTCATCTGCTGGCCCGCCCTGGCGCTGAAACGCACTCGCAGGGGGCTGGGCTTCCGGGCCAGCGGCCGGGAGATCGTCAGGATGCGCGGAGACCACACCGCGGAGCTGCTACTCACGACCCCCATGATCGACCGATGGGCCCGGGTGCTCACCGACTGCCACCGGGTCACCCCCGGTACGGACGCCGGATGGGTGATCATGACCATCGACAGCAGGGCCGACGCCGAGCTGTTCCTCTCGCTCGTCAGCGTGGCGATCAAGGTCAACCAGACGCCGCGGTGATCGGTCTCGGTCCGAGGTCGATCGAGTGCCGGTCAGCCGGTCCCGCGCCAGGGCCGACCAGGCGTCGCGGTAACCGGCCTCGGGGCCATGGCCGGTCGCGGCAGCCGGCCTCGGGCCGAGGTCAGCTGAGCGTCGCGGTGGCCAGCTTCGCGCCGAAGCCGAGGAACAGCATGCCCACCCCCGTGCTCAGCCCCGCCGACAGCTTGCGGCGCGCCCGGAACTGATTGGCCAGGAAGGTCCCGCCGAAGATCAGCGCCGACAGGTAGAGCACGCTGAACAGCTGGCAGATCGCGCCCAGGATCAGGAACGACAGCGCCGGCGTGCCGTAGGCGGGATCCACGAACTGGATGAAGAACGAGATGAAGAACAGGATCGCCTTCGGGTTCATCAGGCTGATCACCAGGGCCTTGCGGAACGGGTCCTCTCCGGTCCGCTCCGGCGCGGGGGCGGTCTCCGCGCTCGCGGGCCTACGCCAGGAGCGCCAGGCTCCCCGCAGCATCTGGAACCCGATCCACGCCAGGTAGGCCGCTCCGGCGTACTTCACGACGTTGAACAGGATCGGTGTCGACTTCAGAAGCGAGGCGACCCCGGCCGCCGCGAGCACCATCAGGACGGTGTCGCCGATGAAGACCCCCGCCGCTCCGCGATACCCCTGCCGCACCCCACGCTGCGCGGCGGTGGCGAGCACATAGAGGGAGTTCGGGCCGGGGAGCAGGATGATGAAAAAGGCGCCGAGGACATAGGTCCACAGATCGGTGATACCGAAGAACACGGTGATGCTCCAGAGGGCGTTACGGGATGCTTCGTCAACTTACTCCCAAAGGGTGCACCAAAAGGAATCTCCGAAGGCACCGCGGAAGGACTTTCAGGAAAGGTCCCGGCAGGCTCTTCGGGAGGGCTTCGGAGGGGGTCCACCGCCCCGCCGGCATCGGTGGCCGTCGAAGAGGATCCGGCTCACCGGATCTATTTACCTTTAATTCCTATCTACTTAATATGGAATAGCTCGGGGCGTACCGCAAGACGGTGAGTGAGGTCGTGAGATGAGCGAGACAGGTCCCCCGGCGGATAACGACGGCCGGACAGCGATCAACGAGGACTGGGCGGCCACGATCGTCGGGCTCGTGCTGCTGGTGCTGGTGCTCACCGGGGTCATCCCCGTCGGGCTGGTGCCCTGATGAGCACCGAGGAGCGCCGGGACGCCCCGGCCGGTACGCCCGACGGTCTCGCGGCCGATCCATCCGGCACCCCAGGCGGCCCCGCGGTCGGCACGTCCGACCGCCCTGAGATCGGTACGCCCGACGGTCCCGAGGTCGCCTCCGGCGCCGGATGGGTGTGGGCGCTGCTCGGCGTCCTCGTCGTCCTGCTCCTGGCCGCCGGCACCCGCTACCTGGACAGGAACGTGCCCGACCTGCTCAAGGGCACCGCGCTGGAGGACATCGGCGCGGCCGTCGAGTATCCGGTGTACGCGATCATCCTCGGCCTGGTCGGCAACGCGGTCCTGACCGCGACCGGGTTGCGCGACCGTCTCGCCGGCGGCTTCCGCACCGAGTTCTTCATCAAGACGGGCCTGGTTCTCCTGGGCGCCTCGATCAACCTCAAGGTGATCGCCACGGCCGCCGGTCCCGCGATCATCCAGGCGATCGTGCTGATCACCACGGTGTTCCTGTTCACCTGGTGGCTCGGCGGCAGGCTCGGCCTGGACGACAAGCTCCGCGCGCTGCTGTCGGCCGCGGTGTCGATCTGCGGGGTGAGCGCGGCCATCGCGGCGGCGGGCGCGGTGCAGGCCAGGCGCGAGCAGCTCGCCTACAGCGCCAGCCTGGTGATCGCCTTCGCCCTGCCGTCCATCTTCATCCTGCCCTGGCTGGCCGGCGTGTTCGGGCTCAGCCCCGAGGTGGCCGGGGCGTGGATCGGCGGCAACATCGACACCACCGCCGCGGTGACCGCCGCCGGTGCGATCGTCGGGGACGAGGCGCTCGCGGTGGCGAGCATCGTGAAGGTCACCCAGAACGCCCTGATCGGCGTCGTGACCATCGCGCTGACCGCCTACTTCGCCTTCCGGGTCGAGCGCCGCGCCGACGCGAAGCGCCCGGGACTCGGCGAGTTCTGGCGGCGCTTCCCGAAGTTCGTGCTCGGCTTCGTCGCGGCCTCCGTGATCGCCACCTGGTGGCTGTCCACGGTGAGCGCGGCGGACGGCAAGGCGACCATCGGTGTGGTCAACGACCTGCGGATCTGGTTCCTGATCCTGGCCTTCGTCAGCATCGGCCTGGAGTTCCGGGTGGCCTCGCTCAGAGAGGCGGGCTGGCGCCCGGTCGGGGTCTTCGCCGCCGCGACCGTGGTCAACGTGGTCGTGGCCCTCGGCCTGGCCCTTCTGCTGTTCAGCGGTTTCAGCGTCGCGTAGAACCTGTTCGGCGACTTCGACGTCAAATGCAACCGGGGTCCGATACGGCGAGCCGTACCGGACCCCGAACCTGTCTCGTCACGCGCGGCGCGGGTCCGGCCGAGGTTGTCCAGACGGTCATAAGTCCGCAGGGCTGGCTTCGAGCCGATCTCCTTGCGTTTCCAGCCTGGCTGGGACCCTGTTGGATCGAAGGCCATGGATCCATTTCGTGTTTGATTGCATGCAGAGAGTAAAGGTGTATGGGAGCATTGCTCCATGGGTATGGCTAGCCACATGAAAACGACCGTCGATATTCCAGACGGACTGTTGAGGGAGGCGCGGCGGGTGGCCCAGTCTGAGGGGACGACGTTGCGGGCCCTTATCGAAGAGGGCCTGCGATCCGCCCTGGCGCACCGGTCGCAAGAGGCGAACTACACGTTGCCTGACGCGTCCGTCGACGGGCATGGGGTGCATTCTCAGATGAGAGACGCCTCATGGGAGGACATTCGCGCCTTGGCCTACGGAGATCGTCTGTGATCGCTGTGGATACGAACATCCTGGTCTACGCGCATCGCAGAGACAGCGGGTTTCACGGCCGCGCCGTCTCGGAGATGAAGGAACTGGCCGAAGGCCGGGCGGCGTGGTCGATTCCGTGGCCGTGTGTTCACGAGTTCTTCTCGATCGTGACTCACCCTCGCGTATATGCGCCGCCGAGCACCACAACGGAGGCACTTGCGCAGATCGACGCCTGGTTGGGGTCGCCGTCCCTCGTGACCATCGGCGAGGCGGACAACCACTGGGAGACACTTCGGGCACTGCTGGAAGCGGGCAAGGTCGCGGGTCCGATGGTTCACGACGCACGGATCGCGGCACTATGCATCGCGCACGGAGTTCGTGAGCTGTGGACCATGGATCGTGACTTCAGTCGTTTTCCGGGGCTTGCCACCCGTAACCCCCTTCACAGATGAGTGCCTGCCGTCCCGGGTGGGTCGCCAGAGGGAGACGACGAGTTCGGCCCCGTCGCGGGTGGTCATCGTCAGACGTTCCCCCGCGGGGAGGCCGGCGGCTCGCCCGTGCGTTTCGGCGGTCGTTGTGAGGCGTTCCCCCGAGGGGGGATCGGTGGGCTGTTCGCGCGTTTTGATGGTCATGCCCCCACCGTCGAGGTCGCCGCTGGCAGCCTCCTGGCACGGCGATGACAGCGGCCGGCAGGCACGGCACCGGCGGCGGCCGGGCTTCCCGGCGCGCGGCGGATCGCGGGCTCAGCCGAGGTCGGCCAGGGGCTGGACCCGATGCGGGACCACGGTGGACAGGGTGATCACCGTGCTGCTCCGCCGTACGCCGGGGATGGCCAGGGTCTGGTCGATGACCTCCTGGATGTGCTCGTGGTCGCGGCCGGCGACGCGGCACCAGACGTCACCGGGGCCGGTGACGATGTGGGCCTCCAGCACCTCGGGGATCGCGGACAGGGCGGCGGAGATGCCGGCGCGGGAGACCTGCTCCACCTCAAGGGTGGTGAACGCCTGGACGGGGTAGCCGAGGGCGACGGGGGAGAGGTTCGGGCCGAAGTCGGTGATCACACCGTCGGCGATCATCCGGTCGAGGCGGGCCTGGACGGTGCCCCGGGCGACGCCGAGGAGGCGGGCTAGCTCCAGCAGACCGCTCCTCGGGCGCTCCCTGATCAGGTGGAGCACCTTGCGGTCGAGGTCGTCCAGGCCGTTCTTTTCGGTCCTTCTGACTGTCAATCTGCCCACCTCCGAAGTGCCGCGCCTATCGTTCACTGACAATCTGACAGTGAAATGACCCGTCTGTTGCACCGTTTGTAGTCGCAATTAAGACTATGCCTTCATATATGGCACTCATGGAGGCGATCATGGCGCAGGAGCATTCCCATCCGTTCATCCCGTACCGGCCCGCGCGCTACCCCGAGCCGGAGATGGTGGCGCGGGGCCGGGAGTTCTACGAGCACATGGACCGGCGCCGGAGCGTGCGGTTCTTCAGCGACGAGCCGGTGCCGCGCGAGTGCGTCGAGCTGGCCGTCATGACAGCGAACACCGCGCCGTCGGGGGCGCACCAGCAGCCGTGGAAGTTCGTGGTGATCGGCGACCCGAAGGACAGGCGGCGGGTGCGGGAGGCCGCCGAGGTCGAGGAGCGGCAGAACTACGAGGGCGGGCGGCTGACCCCCGAGTGGCGTGAGGCCCTGGCCCACCTGGAGACCGGTTCCGACAAGGGCTATCTCGAAACGGTGCCCTGGCTGGTGGTCTGTTTCGCCGAGAAGTACGGCGTGCGCCCCGACGGCACCAGGGTCAAGCACTACTACGTCAACGAGAGCGTCGGCATCGCCTGCGGGTTCTTCATCGCGGCCCTGCACTCGATGGGCCTGTCCACGCTCACCCACACCCCGAACCCGATGGCGTTCCTGACGGATATCTGCGGACGTCCCGGCAACGAGCGGCCCTACATCCTCTTCCCGATCGGCTACGCCGCGCATGACGCCGAGGTGCCCGACCTGGTCCGCAAGCCCCTGTCCGAGGCGCTCGCCGACGGCCCGGCCTGAGCAGACCGCCAGGTCTGAGTCGGCGGTCCAGCCTGGGCCGATGGTCCGGTTTGAGCCGACGGTTCAGCCTGAGCCGATGGTCCGGTCTGAGCCGGCGGCCCGGTCTGAGCCGGCGGTGGCCCGAGGGGGCGGGCCGGGATCGGGGCGGACGGCTCCGGACGAGAGGGCGGCCGGATGAGACGGGGGCGGAGCACCACCCGGAATCGCCTCGCCGGATAGGCACGGGGGACGTTATTCGATCGCGGAGTCCCGTATTTGGAACGTGCCTAGCTGGATCGTCGGAAATCGACTTTTTTGGGCCTTGTGGGAGGAGTCTGTCAAAGCTACGATCACGGCAACTCTTAGGAAACTTTCCTAAAAGAAATACCGAATGGGAGTCCCCATGGCCCGTTCGCCCCCGGCGGCCTCGATTGCAGGCTGCGGAAACTCGATGGTGGCAGTTGTCACCGCAGAAGGTCCGACCGTCCGGACGTCTCACCCCCCAGGTTCCCCCTTCATGGGAGCGATCATGCGGCGCACCTTTCCCTTACTCTTCCTGACTGCGGCTGCAAGCCTCCCGCACGGGCCGTCCGTGCCCGGCGGTGCCAGCGCGGCAGCCGTCACGACCACCTTCACCGAGGTCTCCGACCGGGATCGTGGTTCGAGGACAAGCGCACGCTCAGGGATGAGATCACGGCGGTCCTGACCAGCCAGAACGTCCAGCCCGGCCGTTTCTCACCATCGCCGTGGACAACGGCCCGCGTTGATCGACGGCGTGGTTCCGCCCTCCCCCGGGCGGAGCCGTGGCCACCACGCCGTACGGCTTGCGCTCACGTCCGCCTCCAGCGCCCCCCGCGGGGTGCAAGCCGTACGGTCACCCCCCAGTGAATGCATGAGGTTAACGTGAAGTTTCGCGTCATCGCTCGATCTCTCGTCGCTCTGGCGGCCATCGTCCTGACGATGATGATCGCCCTCCCGGCTCAGGCGGCCACCGCCACCGCCACGTTCACCAAGGGCTCCGACTGGGGTTCCGGCTTCGAGGGCAAGTACACGATCACCAACGGCGGCACCACCACCCTCAACGGCTGGTCGGTGGCCTTCGACCTGCCCTCCGGCGCGAACATCGGCTCCTTCTGGGACGCTGCGATGAGCCGGAGCGGGCAGCGCTTCACCTTCACCAACGTCGGGTGGAACGGCACCCTGGCTCCGGGGGCGTCGGCGAGCTTCGGCTTCAACGGCAGCCCGGGCGGGATCACCCCGTCCAACTGCACGCTCAACGGCGTCGCCTGCGGCGGCGGCACCACGATCCAGGTTCCGGGCAAGCCTGGCACGCCCACCGCGACCGGCGGCGCGAACGCCGTCACGCTGTCATGGGGAGCTTCCAGCGGCACCGTCACCGGTTACCGGGTCTACGAGGGCACGACCCTGAAGACCACCGTCACCGGCACGGGCGCCACCATCTCCGGCCTGGGCGCGTGCGAGTCGCACACCTACACGGTCGCCGCCTACAACACCACCGGCGAGGGCACGAAGAGCGACCCGGCGAGCGCCACCACCACCGGCTGCACCGCCGGGGTGCCCGGCAGGCCCGGCGCCCCGTCCGCCACGGGCAACTCCGGCAACATCGCGCTGAGCTGGGGAGCCTCCAGCGGCACGGTGACCGGTTACCGGGTCTACGAGGGCACGACCCTGAAGACCACGGTCACCGGTACGAGCGCCACGGTCTCCGGTCTGGGCGCGTGCGAGTCGCACACCTACACGGTCGCCGCGTACAACACGGCGGGCGAGGGCACGAAGAGCGACTCGGCGAGCGCGACCACCACCGGCTGCACCGTCAGCCCGCTGCCCAAGCACTTCCTCACCGGCTACTGGCACAACTTCAACAACGCCGCCGTCGAGCTCAAGCTGTCGGCCGTGCCCAACGAGTACGATCTCGTCGCGATCTCCTTCGGTGAGGCCACGACCACCCCGGGCGAGGTCGTCTTCGGTGTCGACCCCGGACTGTCCACCTCCCTCGGCGGCTACACCGACGCCCAGTTCAAGGCGGACGTGCAGACGCTCCACTCACGCGGCAAGAAGGTCATCCTCTCGGTCGGCGGTGAGCTGGGCCGCGTCCAGGTGTCCAGCGCCACCTCGGCCACCAAGTTCGCCGACACCGTCTACGCCCTGATGCAGAGCTACGGCTTCGACGGCGTGGACATCGACCTGGAGAACGGCCTCAACGCCACCTACATGGGTCAGGCACTGCGGGCGCTGCGCGCGAAGGCGGGCGCGAACCTGATCATCACGATGGCGCCGCAGACCATCGACATGCAGTCCACCGGCGGGGAGTACTTCAAGCTCGCGCTGAACATCAAGGACATCCTCACCGTCGTCCACACCCAGTTCTACAACTCCGGCTCGATGCTCGGCTGCGACCAGATGGCCGCCTACTCGCAGGGCACGGTCAACTTCATGACCGCGCTGGCCTGCATCCAGCTGGAGAACGGCCTGCGCCCCGACCAGGTGGCACTCGGCCTGCCCGCGGGACCCGGCGGGGCCGGCGGCGGGATCGTCGCCCCGTCCCTGGTGAACCAGGCGCTGACCTGCCTGGCGACCCGGACCAACTGCGGCAGCTTCGTGCCGCCGCGCGCCTACCCGGGGATCCGCGGCGCCATGACCTGGTCGATCAACTGGGACGCCTCCAACAACTGGAACTTCTCCAGGACCGTCAAGCCCCACCTCGCCACCCTGCCCTAGCCCTCCGCCACCTCCGACGTCCCCGGACCTGCCCGGCACCTCCTCACGACCCGGCCGGGCAGATCCCGAATCTCACACCCTCACCACCCCCCACCACCTCGCACCCCCCAACCGAGGAAAAAACATGAGATTTCGACGAACACTGACCGCGGTCCTGGCCGCACTCGGCGTGTCACTCGGCCTGTCGACGGTCGCGGCCCCCGCGTTCGCGGCGCCCCCCACCGCCGTATTCACCAAGGTCTCCGACTGGGGCTCCGGTTTCGAGGGCAAGTACACGGTCACCAACGGCGGCACCACCACCCTCAACGGCTGGTCGGTCGCCTTCGACCTGCCCTCCGGCGCGAACATCGGCTCCTTCTGGGACGCTGCGATGAGCCGCAGCGGGCAGCGCTTCACCTTCACCAACGTCGGCTGGAACGGCACCCTCGCCCCCGGCGCGACCGCGAGCTTCGGCTTCAACGGCAGCCCGGGCGGGATCACCCCGTCCAACTGCACCCTCAACGGCGCGTCCTGCGCCGGCGGCACCCCGCCCAACCCCGGCACCCCGGGCACGCCCGGAGCCCCGTCGGTCACCGGCACCACCAACTCCTCGATCTCCCTGTCGTGGGGCGCCTCCAGCGGTACCGTCACCGGCTACCGCGTCTACGAAGGCACCACGCAGCGGGCCCAGGTCACCGGCACCAGCACCACCGTCGGCTCGCTCGGCACCTGCACCTCGCACACCTACACCGTCAAGGCGTACAACGCCCAGGGCGAGTCGGCCGCCAGCGCCTCGGCGAGCGCCACCACCACCGGCTGCACCAACCCCCCGCCCGGCGGCAAGATGGCCGGCGCGCCGTACCTCTACATGGGCTGGGGCAACCCGCCCAATCCCGCCACGGTCATGAGCGCCACCGGCGTGAAGTCCTTCACCATGGCGTTCATCCTGTCCAGCGGTGGCTGCGTACCCGCCTGGGACGGTAACCGCCCGCTGACCGGCGGCGCCGACGCGCAGGCGATCTCGCAGATCAAGGCCGCGGGCGGCAGCGTCCAGGTCTCCTTCGGCGGCTGGTCGGGTAACAAGCTCGGCCCGAACTGCTCGACCCCGGCGGCCTTCGCCGGCGCCGTGCAGCAGGTCATCAACGCCGTCGGCCCCGCGGTCGTCGACTTCGACATCGAGAACACCGACGAGTTCGAGAACTACACCGTTCAGGACCGGATCCTCAACGGCCTGAAGATCGTCAAGCAGAACAACCCCAACGTCAAGGTCGTCGTCACCTTCGGCACCTCGACCACCGGCCCCACGGCCGCCGGCATCCGCCTGATCAACCAGGCCAAGGCGCTCGCCGTGCCGATCGACAACTACACGATCATGCCGTTCGACTTCGGCGGCGGCGCGAACATGTACCAGAGCACGGTCAACGCCTCCGAAGGCCTGAAGAACGCGCTGAAGGCCGCCAACGGCTGGACCGACGCCCAGGCCTACTCCCGGATGGGCATCTCCGGTATGAACGGCCTGTCCGACCAGCAGGAGCTGACCAGCCCGGCGACCTGGACCCAGATCACCAACTGGGCCAAGTCGAACGGCCTCACCCGCCTGGCCTACTGGGCGGTCAACCGCGACCGTCCCTGCCCGGGCGGCGGCGTGACCTCCAACTGCAGCGGCATCTCCCAGATCGACTGGGAGTTCACCCGCATCACCGCGGGCTTCTGACGACCACGGCCCGCACCCCTCGCTCGGGGTGCGGGCCGTATCCCCGTGACCGTGAAGGTCACCCGGCCCTGAAGATCATCGAAAACCCCAGCATGACCGCAATCGAAGGGAGGCAGGGGCGTCCCGCTCTCGGCCGTGGCCAAGGGTCTCCGCCCTGGAATTCCGATGGGTCTCAGAAAACTCGTGGCGGTAGCCGTACTGGCTCTGAGCGGCACGATGCTGGTCGCATCACCGGCTCAAGCGGCCAACATCACGACAAATCCAGGATTTGAGAACGACCTGGCCGGCTGGACCTGCACGGCGACCTCGGGTGCGGCGATCGTGTCCTCGCCGGTGCACGGCGGGACGAAGGCGTTGCAGGCGACGCCCGCGGGAAATGACACCGCGCGCTGCCAGCAGACGGTCAGCGTGAAGCCGTCCTCGGCCTACACCCTGTCGGCGTGGGTCCGGGGCGGCTACGTCTTCCTCGGCGCGACCGGCACCGGGACGACCGACCCGAGCACCTGGGGCACTCCCGGCGCCTCGTGGACCCAGCTGTCCAGGACGTTCACCACCGGCGCCTCGACCACGTCGGTGACGATCTATGTCAACGGCTGGTACGGCCAGGGCACCTACCAGGCCGACGACCTCGTGCTGGACGGCGCGGCCGGTGGCGGCACCCCGCCCGACACCACCGCGCCCACCGTCCCCGCCAACCTGGCCGTGGGCAGCCCGACCGGCAGCTCGCTGAGCCTGACCTGGGGGGCGTCCACCGACAACTCCGGTTCGATCGGCCGCTACGAGGTCTCGCGCGACAACGGGACACCGGTGAGCGCGGGCACCTCGACGACCTACACCGCGAGCGGCCTGAGCGCGGCCACCTCCTACGGATTCCGCGTCCGGGCCTGCGACGGGGCGGGAAACTGCTCGGCCTACACCCCCTCGGTGAGCGGCAGGACAAACACCGACACCGGCCCGCCGCCCAGCGGCACGATCCGCTACGCCCCCTACATCGACATCACGATGACAACCCCGTCGCTGACCGGCGCCGCGGCCGCGACCGGCGTGAAGAACTACACCCTGGCCTTCGCCCTCGGTGACAGCAGCGGCTGCAACCCCGCCTGGGGCGGCACCATCCCGATCAACGACTCCCGCGTCATCAACGACGTCAAGGCACTGCAGGCCCAGGGCGGCCAGGTCATCGTGGCCACCGGCGGCGCGATGGGACCGTACCTGGAGCACGTCTGCGGCACCTCGGCCTCGCTGCTCGCGGCCTACAAGAAGGTGCTCGACACCGTCGGCACCAACCACCTCGACGTCGACGTCGAGGCCGCGATCGACGCGAACAAGGTCAACACCGCGCTCAGGCAGCTCCAGGCCGAACGCGGCACGACGATCAGCTACACGCTGCGGATCCAGGGCCAGGACTACGGCGTGGACCCGTTCTCGCTGTCGATCCTCCAGGACGCGGCGGCCAAGGGTCTCAACGTGATCGTCAACCCGATGCTGATGAACTTCGGCTACTCGGGCAACTGGGGCGACGCGATGATCGCCGCCGCCCAGGCGACGCTCGGTCAGATGAAGACCGTCTGGCCCTCCAGGTCCGACGCCCAGCTCAGAAAACTGCTCGGCCTCACCCCGATGATCGGCAAGAACGACACCGGGATGACCACCACCCAGGCCGACGCCCGCAAGCTGCTCACCTGGGCGAACGCCAACCACGTCGCCTTCGTCGGCTTCTGGTCCAGCGCACGCGACAACGGCGGCTGCACGGGCGGCCAGGTCTCACCGACGTGCAGCGGCATCTCCCAGTCGTCCTGGGAGTTCACCAACATCTTCAAGGGGTTCACCGGATGAATCTGCGGAAACTCGCGGCGGTAGCCGTACTGGCCCTGGCCGGGACGATGCTCGCCGCATCGCCCGCCCACGCCGCCAACATCGCGGTCAACCCAGGCTTCGAGAGCGGGCTGACCGGCTGGACCTGTACGGCCTCCTCGGGTGCGGCGGTCGTGTCCTCGCCGGTGCACGGCGGGACGAAGGCGCTGCAGGCGACGCCTGCGGGAAATGACACCGCGCGCTGCCAGCAGACGGTCAGTGTGAAGCCGTCCTCGGCCTACACGCTGTCGGCGTGGGTCCGGGGCGGCTACGTCTTCCTCGGCGCGACCGGCACCGGCGGCACCGACCCCAGCACGTGGACGTCCTCGCCGTCGGCCTACGCCCAGCTGTCCACCACGTTCACCACCGGCGCCTCGACCACGTCGGTGACGGTCTACGTCAACGGCTGGTACGGCCAGGGCACCTACCAGGCCGACGACCTCGTGCTGGACGGCGCGGCCGGACAGGGACAGCCCCCGGCCGCGCCCACCGGGCTCACCGGCACCGGCAACGCCACCACCGCCTCGCTGAGCTGGAGCGCCTCCTCGGGCGCGACCGGCTACAACGTCTACCGCAACGGCACGAAGGTCGCCGTCGCAACCGGGACCACCTTCTCCGAGACCCCCGGCACGGGCACGCACTCCTACCAGGTGAGCGCGACCAACGCCTCGGGCGAGTCGGCCAGGTCCGGCGCGGTCTCCGTGACGGTCGGCACCGGCCAGCCGCAGCTCCCGTCCGTGCCGTCGGGGCTGGCCGCCACCGTCAGCGGCACGAGCGTCTCGCTGAGATGGAACGCCTCCACGGGAGCGACCGCCTACAACGTCTACCGCAACGGGACGAAGGTCGCCGCACCCACCGGAACCTCCTACACCGACACCCCCGGCGCGGGCACGCACACCTACCAGGTGAGCGCCTCCAACTCCGCCGGGGAGTCGGCCAGGTCCGGCCAGGTCTCCGCCGTCGTCAGCACCGCGCCGCCTCCCGGCGACCTGCCCAAGCGGGTGCTGGTCGGCTACCTGCACGCCTCGTTCGCCAACGGCTCCGGCTACATCCGGATGGCCGACGTGCCGAACGAATGGAACGTCATCAACCTGTCCTTCGGCGAGCCGACCTCGGTGACCTCGGGCGACATCCGGTTCACCCAGTGCCCGGTCGCCGAGTGCCCCAACGTCGAGTCCGAGGCCGAGTTCATCGCCGGAATCCGGGCGAAGCAGGCCCTCGGCAAGAAGGTGCTGATCTCGATCGGCGGCCAGAACGGCCAGGTCCAGCTGAGCACGACGGCCGCCCGGGACAAGTTCGTCCAGTCGGTCGGAGCCATCATCGACAGGTACGGGCTGGACGGGCTGGACATCGACTTCGAGGGCCACTCGCTCTATCTCGACAACGGTGACACCAACCTCGCCAACCCCACCACCCCGGTGATCGTCAACCTGATCTCCGCGCTGAAGTCGCTCAAGGCCAGGTACGGTTCGAAGTTCGTGCTGACCATGGCCCCCGAGACGTTCTTCGTCCAGCTCGGATACCAGTTCTACGGTCCGGGACCGAACGGCTCCGCCGACCGGCGGGCCGCGTCCTACCTGCCCGTCATCCACGCGATGCGCAATGACCTGACCCTGCTGCACGTCCAGGACTACAACTCCGGGCCGATCACCGGGCTCGACAACCAGTACCACACCATGGGCACCCACGACTTCCACGTGGCCATGACCGACATGCTCCTCGCGGGCTTCCCGATCGCGGGAAACCCGAACAACGTCTTCCCCGCCCTGCGCCAGGACCAGGTCGCCATCGGCCTGCCCGCCGCCCCCTTCGCGGGCAACGGCTTCACCACGGTGAGCGAGGTCCAAAAGGCCTTCGACTGCCTGGCCAAGGGAACGAACTGCGGGTCCTACCGGCCCCGGGGCGTCTACCCGAACCTGCGCGGCCTGATGACCTGGTCGATCAACTGGGACAAGTACAACGCCTTCGAATTCTCCCGCAGCCACCGGGCCTACCTCAACGGCCTGGGCTGAAAGCCCCTCGCCGCCGGGAGAGACGGACTCCCGGCGGCGAGGTCCCGGGGACGGTGGAGCCGGCCCGCTGTCCCCAATAGGGTTTTTGTTGGATGATGTTCCAGATATGTCATGATCACTGGAAGGCTAGACATGACCGGCACGGTGAAGTCGTTCAACGAATCCAAGGGGTTTGGCTGGATCACTCCAGACGACGGCGGTGAAGACGTTTTCGTGCACTTCTCCCAGATCATGACGCAGACCCTCACGACGCTCCTTGAAGGGCAGAAGGTCTCCTTCACGGTCGCGGACGGGCCGACGGGCAAGCAGGCGACGGGGATCAAGCCTCTGTAGCCGGCTCCCACCGGGCAGGCGCGTGTCCCGAGCCACGCGCCCACGAATGCACCGGTCTGGAACGTACCGGTCTCGGGCCTGCCGGCCTGGAACGTACCGCTCTCGAAGCTGCCGGCCTGGGACGTACCGCCCGCAGGCGGATCCGTCTCGGACGTATCGGTCTGGAACGCGTCGGCTGCGTCGGCCGTGTCGGACGTGTCGGCCACGGGGGGCACCGTTCTCGGACGTCGCCGGAACGGATCGGCGTACGCGTCCGCGGCACCTCCTCGAAAAGTCCTGTCGCTCAACGTCATCATGACGGTGCTCTGAGCGACAAAAACTAGGAGACTGGTCTCTTTTTGAAGACCGAGTAGCTGGTCGGTCACGATTTCCGGCAGGCTGGTGACCGTCATGGACTACGCAATTCTCACGGGGTGCGTCCTCGTCACAGGTGTCGTGCTCGCTCTGGTTGCCCAATGGAAAGGCTGGCGCCCACCGCTTCTTGTCGTACTCGCCGTCGGAATCGCCTTCCGGGTGCTCATCATGATCACCTCGGCGAAGAGCGAATGGCAGCCGGTCGACTTCGTCAACAGCTTCAAGCCCGCGGGCGAGGCGATCCTCAACCACCAGGACCCCGTCCTCGGGAGCAACGGCGGCTGGCACTTCCTGCCGACCATCCCGTACGTCTATGGCCTGCTGCTCTGGCTCGGCATCCCGTGGGAGATCGCCGGGCGACTGGTCACCGTGGTGGCCGACATCGTGCTGATCCCGCTGGTCGGCAAGCTCGCCGGAGGCTCCAAGGCGTCACTGCGCGCCTTCCAGTACGCCTGCAACCCGGTGGCCATCCTCGTCGCCTCCGTCCACGGCCAGGTCGAGCCGGTCGCGCTGGTCTTCGGTGTGGCCGCGTTTGTCGTCGCCCGCGGCCCGGGGAACCCCGACCGGCCGGGCATGACCAACGACCTGGTCGCGATGGTGAGACAGAGCGTCTCCGCCAACGGTCTCGTCGGCGCACTGCGCCACGCCGTCGGATCCGCCGGTGGCGTGACACGCCAGGCCCTCGCCTCGCGTCCCGACGAGAAGCCCGTCCTGCGCCGCGCGCTGTTCGCGGGTCTGCTGATGGGACTGGCGCTGTGTGCCAAGAGCTGGCCCATCTGGCTGATCCCCGGCATGCTCCTGATGCTCCCGACCTTCCGCGCCCGGGTCATCGCGTTCGTGGCCACCGGCATCGCGCCGGTCTTCTTCCTGGTCACCCTGCCGATCTTCGCCGGCACCCCGCTGGACCAGCTTCCCGAGGTCATCCGGGTGATCCAGGACATCCGCCCGATCGTCGGGGAGTGGACCTACAGCGCCTGGCTGGTCGGCGGCGAGTGGACACTCGACCAGGGAATCGCCACGTTCGGCACGCGGCTGATCTACATCACCCTGGTGGTGGTGGCCTTCCTCTGGCGCCGCGCCGACCCGATCGACCTCACCACGGCCGTGCTGCTCGCCTTCATGGTCGTCACCCCGCGCATGGGCGCCCAGTACCTCCTGTGGTTCATGCCGTTCCTCATCGCCCGGCCCACCCGCTTCGCCTGGCTCGCCGTCATCGGGGCCTCCTTCTGGGCCGGGTACGGCTACATCTACATGACCCAGTACCGGGGCGCCGAGTGGGGGAGCCTCCATGTGATCTGGGCCAAGGCCTCCATCGTGTTCATACCGATCCTGACCATGGCCATGCCCTGGGGCCGCCGCGTCTCCAAGGCCTACCCCGAACCCGAAGGGACCCCACCGCAGGCCTCCGTCCCCGCTCCTGCCTGAATACCCCGGGCCTCGCGGAGAGGCGTTTTCGCGATCCGAGGAGCCCCACCACAGGACGCCGTTCCCACTCCTGCCGGATGCCCCCGGCCTCGCGGAGAGGCGCTTTCGCGTGATTCCAACGCCTACGCCGAATCCGAGGGGTCTCACCACAGGCCCCGTCCCCACGCTCGCCTGATGACCCCGGGCTCGCGGAGAGGCGCTTTCGCGCGAGGCCGGCGGGTGTCCGGAAAGGCGGATGCTAAGTTCCGGTGACTGTGACGAACACTGTGGAAATCCTGCGATACACCGCCTTCACCCATGAGCCGGAGGGCGGGAACCCCGCGGGGATCGTTCTTAACGCCGGCGAGCTCTCCGATGCCGAGATGCTCGCCGTCGCCGCCGAGGTCGGATACTCCGAGACGGCCTTCGTGACCGGCCGCGACGGCGAGAGCCGCACCTTCCGGGTCCGATACTTCGCCCCCTCTGCGGAGGTCGACTTCTGCGGGCACGCCACGATCGCCACCTCGGTGGCCCTGGCCGAGCGCCTCGGGACGGGCCGGCTGGTCTTCGACACCAACGCGGGCGAGATCGTCGTGGACACCGAGATCGTCGACGACGCGCTGCACGCCACGCTCACCAGCGTGCCCACCCACTCCAGCCCCGCGAGCGAGGAGGCGGTGGCCGAGGTGCTCTCCGCCCTCGGCTGGTCGCACGACGACCTCGACCCAGCCTTCCCGCCGCACGTCGCCTTCGGCGGGGTCGAACACCTCATGCTCGCCGCGGCGTCCCGGGAACGCCTGGCCGACCTCCGCTACGACTTCGACGCGCTGAAGTCGGTGATGACGCGCAACGGCTTGACGACGGTGAACCTGTTCTGGCGCGAGAGCGACGAGCGGTTCCACTCCCGCAACCCGTTCCCGGTCGGGGGCGTCGTGGAGGACCCCGCGACCGGGGCCGCGGCCGCCGCTTTTGGGGGCTACCTCCGCGTTCTGGGGACCGGCTCCTCCGAGTTCACGATCATCCAGGGGGTGGACATGGGACGGCCGAGCACGCTGAAGGTGTCGATCGCCTCCCCGGACGGCCGTACCCGGGTGAGCGGTGGAGCGGTGGCGATGGAGGCCGTCTGACGCCGGCCGCGTTCCGCCGGTCGATACGGCGAGACCGGCCCCGCGCAGTCGGCCGCGACCGCTTCCTTGAGCGTCTCCGGACCCTTTGTGGGTTTTCCCGTTGGTGCGGAGGGTTCGTGGACGTGACCGCTTCCGCGAGCGTTCCCGGACCCCTTGCGGGTTTTCCCGTTGGTGCGGAGGGTTCGTGGACGCGACCGTTTCCCCGAGCGTTCCCGGACCCCTTGCGGGTTTTCCTGTCGGTGCGGACGGTTGGTGGACGCGACCGCTTCCCCGAGCGTCTCCGGATCTTTCTGAGCTTTTCCGATGGCGGGAGGGTTCGTGCTGTGAGTGAATCGGATCATGGACGGATATCTGAAACGGATCGGCGCCACTCGCCCCGCGCAGCCGGATGCCGAGTCGCTGCGCGAGCTGCAACTGCTCCACCTGCTGTCGGTCCCTTTCGAGAATCTGAGCATCCATCTCGGCGAGCCCGTCGTGCTCGACGACCAGGCATTGGTCGAGAAGGTGGTGGACAGGCGCCGCGGCGGTTTCTGTTACGAGCTCAACGGTGCGTTCGCCGTACTGCTCCGGTCGCTGGGCTACCAGGTGGCCCTGCTGTCCGCCCAGGTCGCCGGTGACGGCGGTTCGCTCGGCCCGCCCCTCGCCCATGTCGCACTGCGGGTGAACGGTCCCGGCTCCGGTCCCTGGCTCGTCGACGTCGGTTTCGGCAGGTTCAGCCACCACCCGCTCCGCCTCGACGTCCGCACCGACCAACCCGACCCCGGCGGCACCTTCCGGGTCGTCGAGACAGCCGAAGGTGATCTCGACGTGCTGAAGGACGGCGTGCTCGAATACCGCCTCGAACAACGGCCACGCGTCCTGGCCGACTTCGAGCCGACCTGCTGGTGGCACCAGACCTCGCCTGCGTCACACTTCACCCAGTCGCTCGTATGCTCGCTGCTCACCGAGCGGGGACGCGTCACGCTGAACGACAGGCTGCTCGTTGAGACCGTGGGAGACGACCGTCGCGAGCGGCATCTGGACGGCGACGCCGCGACGCTCGCCGCCTACCGCGACCACTTCGGCGTCGAGCTGACTCGGCTGCCCGCGGCCCCCGGCGGATCGGACGGCTGACGTCGAAGGGCACCCGTACGGAGCAGCCCAGCCGATGAGGAACCCGCGCTGCACGTGCAGGAGCTCGGGTGTTCCCGGGCCTGGGCCTGGCATCTGGGATTCTTTCCCGGGAAGAGTGTTCGGGCGCCTACGGCTGCGGTCTCTTGGGATGTTCCCGGGCGTCTACGACCGGCCGACCAGCTTGCTCAGGGGCATGCCCGCCAGCCGCCGGACCTCGTTGGCCAGGTGTGCCTGATCGGCGTATCCACTGGCCACCGCCACCTCGGCCGGTGCGACGCCGAGTCTGGACAGCCGTAGTGCACGCTGGAATCTGACCACCCGCTGCAGCACTTTGGGCCCGTACCCAAAGGAGCGCAGCGACCGGCGGTGGAGCTGCCGCTCACCGAACCCCAGATCCCAGGCCACCTCTCCGACGCTCCGTCCCGCCCGCAACGCCGCGGCGATCATCGGTGCGGCGGGGTCGGGTTCGGGTGTCTCGCGCAGCCGTACGGCCAGCGCCCGCTGCATGGTCCCGGCGATCAGCTCCGGCGTCACGGCCGGCGCCTGTCGCGTCGCCCCGGCCCGATCCGACCGTACGGCCGACGCCTCCAGGAGAGCCTCATCCGTCAACTCGGTCAGCACGCCCAGTTCGGTCAACGGCACTCGCAGATCACGCAGGGCGTCGACCGGGATGCCGAAGACCTCACCCACTCCGCCCGGCCGGAACCGGATTCCCGTGTAGCGGTCACCGGGGGACATCAGGACGGGCATCGGCCCGGTATCCGGCCCCGCGACGTGCGGTCCCTCCGGACCCCAGATCAGATCGACGCAGCCGTCGGGCACGACCGGCTGTGTCCCGGCCGAGGTCGTCTCCTGCGTCCAGAGGCAGGCCACCCGCCCGGCCATCTCCGGGGCCGGTGCCCACTCGCGATACATGGCCTCAGGTTACGCGCGGAGAACTCGGCCCCGTCCCCCCATCAGGAGGGACCGCTCCGGAGATGAGAGCAGCGGCCCAGTCGCCGTCGGGATCGCTGTCGACCAGTAGGGTGCGGGCCAGCAGGCTGAGCGGGATGGCCAGGAGCGCGCCAAGCGGGCCGAGGATGAAGGTCCACAGGATGAGGGACAGGAACGTCACCGTCGTGGACAGTCCGACGGCGTCCCCGAGGAACTTGGGCTGGATGAGCGACTGCACCACGAAGTTGATCAGCATGTAGGCGATGATCAAGAAGATCATCGTTCTCGGCCCGCCCTCAAGCAGGCCGAGCAGGGCCGGTGGGACCAGCCCGATGACAAAGCCGATGTTCGGGATGTAGTTGGTGATCAGCGCCAGCACTCCCCAGAGCAGAGGGAGCGGCACACCCAGCAGCCAGAGCGCGGTCACGTCCAGCGCGGAACAGACCAGCCCGAACACCGTTGAGACCAAGAGATACCGCCGGGTCTTCTGGGCGAAGTTGTCGAGCGCGCCGATGAGCTTCGGCCTGCGAGCCGCGCCCATGGAGAGGATCCGCGAAATTGACTGCGCGTCCAGGCACATGGCCAGGAGCAGGACGATGACGAGGATCAGACCGGAGAACACATTGAGAAGTCCGGAGACGAACCCCTGCGCGAGTTCGAAGATCTTGCCGGGATCGAACGACTTGAGCGCCTCGTTCATCTGCTGGGTGCCGATTCCGAGTCGGCCGGCCAGCTGCTGCGCTTCGACGATGAGCTGGTTGAACTGGGTGTCGTAGGTAGGGGCGAGAGCGGCTATCTGCGCGATCGAGACGGTCAGGATCGCCACCATGCCCAGAAGTACGACCAGCACGATGGTCAGCGGGACCGCGACCAGCGTCCACCCGGGCGCGCCGCGTCTCTGCAGCCAGGTCCTCACCGGGGAGACCGCGAGAACGAGCACCAGGGCCAGCAATGTGGGGCCGACGATCGACCCGACTTCTCTGATACCCGCCAATGTGACCACCGCACCCGCGGTGCAGAGCAGCACAACGAGTATCCGGGGCATCGGTCTTTGGTCCGTCATACCGGGTCCCTACCCCCGGAGGGGAAAACACGTCTCCTGCCGTTCGGTCTTTGATTTGACGAGGGCGGACGTCGTACATAGAGTTCACAGGCCCGAGGGGGTTGGCGGAGATCGCCAGGACCTCGGGAGCCCCTCTGATCACCTTCCTCCGTTGGGACGCGTGCGTCCCGCCGAAGTCCAGTTTGACAAGGACAAGGTGTCGGAGTAAGTTGGAGGGGTTGCCCTGGAAGCAGGGCGGTCGAGATCCTAACGGATTCGGCGGGATAAGCGGAAACGGTGCGAACGGCGCTGGTTTCCCTTAAACCCGGTGAGCCTGATAAGATCGAAACACAACAAAACGAACGCCCCTGATGGCAGGCCCGCGGGTCTGGAAAAGGGTGTACGCGTCCGTTTCTTGAGAACTCAACAGTGTGTTAAAAGCCAGTGCATGATGCACAACCCCGTTCATCCCACCCCTACGGGTGGGGGACGGATTCCTTTGGTTGATACATCCGCCCTGACTTCCTGACGCCATTTGCGGCGTGTGGATATGGGGTGGGTGCTTTCAGCTGGGGTGAACTTTCTCAGACATTGTTTGGAGAGTTTGATCCTGGCTCAGGACGAACGCTGGCGGCGTGCTTAACACATGCAAGTCGAGCGGAAAGGCCCTTCGGGGTACTCGAGCGGCGAACGGGTGA
>NZ_FZOD01000067.1 GCF_900188345.1 Streptosporangium subroseum
CTCGGACGGTCCGCCGCGCCCTGTCCCTTCTGGAGCCGTACTCCTTCGAACGCGTCTACGGCGGCTGGTGGAAGAGGGTCGTGCACACCGACGGCGCCGAAGCCGTCCGCCGCTCCGCCGACCGCTACCTGACCTACGCCCTGGACGACGCCCCGGAGTGATGATCCGGGACCGACTCCATCGACCTTTCCACTTCGTGTGACCAGCGACCGATCGCTCCGAGAGATCACAGGTTGATCACCCGACGCCACAACGCCCACTTGCTCAAATAATCTCCACATGTGCAGAAAGTAGCAAAACCTCCATACGCCAAAATCGGCCGTTCCCTGACAATTTTGAAAGGCGCCACCGAGGACGTCCAAGGCGAGAGTTGCTCGGGTAAGCGGGCCACCGGTCGTCAAACGACCTGGAGTCTCAAGATTGAAGGCCACCATACTCTCCCGGTTTGGCTGCGGGAGTGGAACACGGGTGAGAGCGATGTCGTGCTGGGACGCCCCCCCAACGTACCGCCGATGCCGGAAGCACTGTCAACGCTCCTTAACAGGCGGAGGGCCGGCATCGAGCAGCGACGCGAATCGTTCATGAGCGTCTATCTAGTCCAGCCAAACGATCAAGGCTGGCCAAAGCTGCGCAAGAAGCTCACGTTCGACGACTTCCATCGCGCAGTGGGTTCTGAACTGATCGAAGCGACGCACAACCTCGGTGTCATGTGTATCGCCTCCAAGGAGGAACTTCTCGGTGAGACCGGGCGGAGCATGAACGAGTTGTGTGGAACGTTCAAAACCTATACGGAAGCGGCTCCGGTGGCGCTCTACGTAATCTCGCGAGTGGTCCCCACTCTGCGTGCTGTCAACTGGATGTAAGAGGGACTACGGAACACCATGGAGCGCCTCAATGTTTTCATCCAGGAAGGTGTGGGCGGCGACCTTCGCCTTCGCACCATCGGAAGTGAATCCCAGATCAAGGCCGTTGCGCTTCAAGTAGCCCAACTAGCTGTCGACAATCAGTTCGAACCGGTGGTCATCGCCTCGGTCCCGGGTGACCTGAATACGATCAAAGTACTTCTGGAAAAGTACAAGACTCCAACCGCCGGCAAGGCGAGCGTCTATCAGACGGAGCCCGTTCTCACGCTTCTCAAGGGACTTGGAACGCGGATGACTTCTGCGGCCAAGAAATTCGAGGATACGCTGGCCGCGTACTACGGCCAGGAGATGGCCCGAACCTACGTAAGTCCCGACCCGGTCAATCGCACTGGCAACACGGGCCTTGCCATGATCCAGGACCAAGTCCGCAGTTCCCTGACAGAGCATATCCAAGCACTTGCCGCAGTCGGCCTGATCACCGCCGATGACCTGCTTGCCATCGCAACCAAGATCGAAACCTCTTCATGAGCTGAGGTAAGCATCGGTGGTTTGTTGTGATCGCGGCCGTGGTGGGGTTGCCTCACGAGAGGCAGGATGGAGAGTGAAGCTCTGCTCATTCACCTGGGAGGACATCATGGCTGAGCGGCTTCCCGTTTCTCCGGCTCCGGGTCCGTTGGAAGGCTACCTGGCCTGGTTTCGACGATCTTCTCGTCTCGCGGGCGCAGCGCCGGACGCTGCGGGACTATGTCACGGCGCTGCTGGCCCCGCGTGAGCGCAACAAGACGCTGACCGCGCTGGCGGAGGCTGAGCCGGTCATTGGCGCCACGCACCGGGAAGTCCAGCGACTACAGTGGTTTTTATCCGAATCGCCGTGGGAGCACGAGCCGATCAACGACCAGCGGCGCGCCGCAGGTGACCGCCATGTCGCTGCCCTGCGTAACCTCTTCATTCTGTTTACAGCTGACCGCTAACGACGAACCGACTACATTACGGTTGTGAGCGTGTGGCACGGGCCGGAGGTATGGGAGACGGTCGCCGCCGAGCTCCGTACCTATCGGCGGCGTGGTCTCGGTCAGCTGCTTACCGAGGACACGGTGCGGTTCGCCGCGGCGCGGGCGCTCGTTGATGCCGGTGCCGACCCCGCCGGGCTCCGTGTCGAGTGGCCGCACCCGGTGCTCAAGGGGGCGCGTGTTGACCTTGTAGCCGGTGGTCAGCCACCGGCCGTGCACATCGAGTTCAAGTTTCCGCGAGAGCCCAACGAGCAGAACGCCGCCTGGACGATGGTGCTGGGTGAAGTCCTCAAGGACTTCTACCGGCTCGCCACTTGCCCGGGGCGGGCGGACCGGCTGTTCGTGTACGTCGAGACCGCCCAGTTGCGCCGATACATGGCCGGTGCCGCCCAGCGATACGGCTTAGATCTTGATGTCGGAGAGGTTGCTCTGCGCCCGGCCGACGTGGCGCGGCTGCCGATGACCGCGGCGCAGATCATCGGTGCCGATCTGACCGCTCACCATGTCAAAGCACGGCGCCTCGTGCTCATCGACGTCGACGACGCGCTGCGGCTGGCCGTGTACGAGGTCGACCCGCTAGGCGCGCCACCTGATCCGACCGCTGGTCGTCTGACCGTCGAAGGCACTCCGCTTGATTGGGCCGCTACGGTGGCGGAGCCCGGCGGCGGGCTCTCGTTGCAGACGGCGGGTAAGGATAACGCGCCCGAGCTGCCGACCACCATGGCGGTAGTTCCCGTCGGGACTCGAGATGGTGCTCGACGCGAGATCCTCGAGGCGATCCGCGTCCTGCTCGCCCGTTCCGGTGGCGACACGTTCACCCCCGCGCAGGTTGTGGCCGAGATGGCCCATCGCGGCACCGGCTACGCCGAGTCGACGATCCGCACGATGGTCATCTCGCATATGTGTCGCACCGCGCCGGACAATGCGGCGACCACCTACGATGATCTGGAACGGGTCGACCGGGGCGTTTATCGGCTCGTCTATCACGGCCACGCGGATGGTCAGCCGGTGAGGTAGAACCAGATGAGGCCGTCGTCGCGGATGATGGTGAAGCCGAGTCCCCTGAGGGCCTCCTCAATCTCATCGCGTCGTTCCGCCGGGTAGACGAACTCCGGCTGCTCCCACTCCCGAGAGGGCATTGCGTAGTAGCCGCCCTCGACCTCCCCGAACCGGGCGGCCACCTCGCTCGGCATCCAGGAGTCGGTGTCCAGATCAAGGTCTGCTTCGGGTGAGTCGGCGTACTCGGACACGGTGGTGTCGAACGCCGGGTGACCGTCCACGGTGAACGGTTCATCGTCGCTGGGGCACACGATGTCCCACAGCTCTTCCTCGGTCAGATCATCAAGCTCCTCTTCTGGGTTTCGGTCCTGGTACATGTCCAGGTAGTAGTCGAGGAGACCGTGGCGTTTCGGATCGTCGATTTGGTCGCCCCACCCCGCCGCCCTCACCTCGCCGTAGGTCCGGGCTGCCGCAAGCTTGGCCTGATTGTCGGCACCCCACAGGGCCGTACGCCGGGGGATCATCGTCAGCTTGCCGCGCACGGCGACGGAGGTGACGAGCGTCGGGTCATCGCCGAGATGGGCCAGAAGTCGGGCCGCCGTCCAGCGGTCCGGGTTGGTTTCCCTGGGCTGGTCCTCGGCCTGCGGCGCCGCGTGCACGAGCGTCTCGGGCTTCTCCTCCGGTGCAGGAGCGGGGGCTGCGGCTCGGCGGGCAGCGTGCCAGCGTCGGGGCGTGAGCAGAACCGCATCCTCGTCTCCGGGCCACCAGGTCCGCAGCAGCGCAGGCTGACGACCGCTGGTCGGCGTGGGATGAAGAGCGCGGACGGCGACGGCCCTGACCATCTCCTCCATCGCCGGGACGGTTTCAGAAACGAGAGAAAGCAGACGCGCCGACATAACGGCCCGGTACTCGACACCACTCTGATCCTCACGCCGCCAGTGCCCAGGCGCGAAGCGGCTCAGCTGCGCGTCGGCACGGTTCAGGTCCTGCAGTTGGATGCCGATCGCGTCTCGCGACTCCATGGCAGCCGCTGGGGGCCGGGCGACCAGGCACAACCCCCAGCCGGTGCGCCTGCCGTACTCGACCCGGCCGAAGAACGCCTCTCCCGCCGGGCCGGTCGCCGACATCGCACGCTCTTCCTGTTGGACGCTCCATCCGGAAGGGAACGTTTCGGATGGAGCGTCCAACAATCCGTTCAGCCCCTGCAGGGAGTCCTGCCGTAAGCCGTTGATGCGCGGCGATCGCCCTACCAGCGGGTGAAAGAACCTTCTGCGGCGACCGTCGACGAGCGTGACCGCCGGATACCCGGGGAGGTGATGCCGAGCGATAATCGCCTCCCCGTCGTACACCAACTCGGCCACGCATCCGCTCAGCAGACGAACCGCAGCCAAGCCGCCGAGGATCGGCAAGTCGGAGACAAGCGACAGGATCAGACGGTGCGGGTCGTGGACCAGACGGCCCAGCGACCGCGGGAGCACGAGACCATCGCGGTAGAGACTCCAGAGGTCGGGACCGGTACGTGCGCCACAGGTCAGCCGTACCTCGATGCGAAGGCACGGACGGTCTGGGTCGCCGGTCACGGTCAGCCAGGTGCCGAGCTGGCCAGCGACGAATCCGATGCCGCTATCGTCTTCGACGGTCCACTCCGGCTCCATCGCCAGCTCGTCGACGATCTTCCTCAGGAGCATCTCAGCCATCCCGGCCTTCCTTGTTTTCTCTTTCAGAGCCGCATGGGACCTGCGCAAGCAGCCTGCAGGGGTCTGTGGAACTACTCGATGAGCACGTCAACATGGAGGTCAGGACAGCCATCTGTCAAGGAATGCGCCGTCACGCAAGAGGTGATCTCGGACCACGGTGAATCCGAGGTCGCGGAGCGCCTGCTCGATCTCATCCTGCTTCTCGAGCGGATAGAGATATTCGGCGGGAAAGTAGTCCAGTCCACATCCGTTGTCGGGGGTACCGAAGCGCTCGGCGATCTCGGCTGGCATCCACTCGTCGGTGGCGAGGTGCAACGGGATGCGGCGTTCGTTGTAGTGGTATTCGTACCATTGCTGCTCGTCGAAGCCTTCGTCAAGGTCATTCTCAGTCGGGGCCGGTGGTTCGCGGGGCAGGCTGTTCTCCCACTCCTTGAGCACGACAAACAGCTGCACGGGATTGCTGTTGTCGATGGCCATCGTGGCGGATGGCCAGATCGCGAGGATCTCCACTGCGGTGCGGCGCGGTGAGCCGGTCAATTCGGGCACGATTGTTGGGCCTTTCGTAGGGATCAAGTCATCGGCCACGTTCGGCCTCGTCTCCAGGAGTGCGATAGGGGGTTCCCCGAGGTGTAGACACCGGCTGTTATGCAGCAAATGGCACGCTCTCCGCTAGTCGTTCGTAGTCGATCGGGCTGAGGTAGTTCAGGCTGGAATGCCTTCTGCGGGTGTTGTAAAGGGTGATCCACTTGAAGACTGCCATGACGTCTCCCTACTGGCCCGGGCGCTGGGTGCTCTTGCGCCAGGGCTACTACGCCTGGGCCAAGGAGGGACCCTCACGCCGAGCTCAGGAGGATGCGTGGCTCACGGAGAGATCCGCAAGCATCACACGGCGTCCGATGCACCCGCACACTCCTTCATCTCCCGCACAGCACCATTCCTGGAAGCTGCCCTACAGCGAACTCCCTTTCATGTTCAGGACACAAGAACCGGGGATACGACAGAGCGCCTCGCGGCGCACAAGGTCCGCTCGACCACCCACCTGCAGGAGATGCCGTTGAATCCCCGCTGGTCGGCTGGTTTGCGCACGATCTCGATCGTGGTGCGCAACGTGTCTTTCGCCCAGTCCACCAGTCGGCCCGCGAGGTCCTGGTCGGCGAACACCTGCGTCCGTACCCCGGCGACGATCAACGGTTGAGCAAGGCGCGGATGCGCGCTGCCGTGTCGGGATCGTCCCCGTAGAGCTCCAGTAGTGCGTTGAGGAAGCGGAGTCCTTCCTCGCTGCGTGGTTCGAAGCCGATCTCGGGCTCGTCGAAGTCGTAGTACCGCTCCTCGTCGTCGAGGTCGGTTTCGTCCAGTTCCTCATCATCGTCGAGGTCGGTTTCAGGCAGTTCGTCCTCGACGCCGAGCAGAGAGTTGAGGATGTGGCGGCCGAACCTGAAACCGGTCAGTTCCTCGACGGCGAACTTCGGAAGGTCTCCACGGGCCAGCGTCAGGGGGCGGTCCCACATCTCCTCCTGGAAGTCGCCCCAGGAGACATTGAGACCCGGGCGGATCTCCCCAATGGTCTCGAAGCCCGGGCCGCTGGAGATGCCGCCCCCGTCGAAGTCGTAGCTGATCGACAGGAACGTGCGGGTCAGCACCGGGGTGGGGAAGCTGGCGTCGTTGTTGACGGGGATGAGCGCCCAGCTGTCGTCGAGTCTCGCGGCGAAGTGGAGGATGCCGTTGACGCGCAGCCGGAGGGGCACCAGGTTGTCGAAGTAGCCGATGAGCACATCCTCTTCGACCTCGAAGAAGTCGAGGTCGTCCTGGTTCAGCGAGTCGATCATCTCGCGGCGGTTTGGGTCGGCGCTGAGCCGGATGGTGTCGGCG
This sequence comes from Streptosporangium subroseum, assembly GCF_900188345.1. GTDB lineage: Bacteria > Actinomycetota > Actinomycetes > Streptosporangiales > Streptosporangiaceae > Streptosporangium > Streptosporangium subroseum. The sequence goes on from NZ_FZOD01000067.1 coordinate 6,439, forward strand.
ACCGCGAACAGGGCGTCGGTGGTGATGTCCACCGCCGTGTGCGGGTCGAACGTGAGTAGGTCGGGGACGGCCTGGAGGGCGAGGGCCAGCGGGTCGTCGTCCGCGGTGAGCGGACCCAGTGTGGTGACGGTCTTGGGGATGCCCTCTCCAGTCCTGACCAGTTCCAGGATCTCGTCTCGTATGCGGAGCGCGTACTCGCCACTGCCGGCGGCGTGGACGGTGAGGAAGGACTCCAGCGGCAGGGCGGAGACCTGTTCCTTCCAGTTCCAGCCGAGCAGTGCCGGGCCTTCGTAGGTGGAGACCAGCTTCCACTCCTCCTTCCACGGTTCTTCGAGGATTTCCGGTGGTGCGGCGGGCAGCAGGCGGGGGGTGGGGCCGCCGTAGTGGCGGCACAGGAACTCTCGCTGGCCGTAATCGAGCCTCGTGTAGAAGGCCAGGCCGTGGCCGCGGGCCAGGAGGAGGTCATGGAAGGCGGGCTCGCCGTACCGGGTGCTGGTGGTCTTGAGCGCGGTCAGCAGGAACTGCCGTGCCCGCCGCTTGTTGAGCGTCTGCACGGGAGGCCGGCGAGATTCCTTGTCATCACCCCACCTGGCGGTGAAGGCGTCGACGAGGTCGTCGAAGTCGTCGTCGTCCTCGTCGTCGTCCTCGTCCTCGTCCTCGTCCTCCGGTTCGTCGTCTGCTTCCTCGGGCGGGTCCTTCGGTTCCTCCGATTCCTTCTCCATGGGCGGGTTGGGGTTGGGGAACACGCCGATCAGCGTGGCGGAGTCGTATCGGTCGCTGAAGACCTTCGTTGAGGGCGGGTGCGACCGGCCGGCCGGTCGGGCGAGCACCCGGCCGTTGGCAGCCCGGTAGAAGGCCACGTCGGCTCCGGCGGCGAGCCACTCATCGAACGCCTGGTCCGTGGCGTGCTCGCCGTCGGGGGTGATCTCCGCCGTCGCGAACAGGTTCTTGGCCGTGGTCATGTCCATAGTGGTTGATCCTGGTCCGCTTGGAACTGTCATTCTTCGATTTCGATCACGCACTCGCCCGGGCAGCCCAGATAGTCCCAGGCGGCCACGCGGCGCTCGAACTCCTCGACGCTGCAGCGGGCGACGAGGACATCGCCGTCCTCGACCCCGGTGGCCCAGGCGATGTGCAGGTCGCCGCGGACGTTTCCCGAGCCGGTCCACCAGTGGCTGTTGGAGGGCCAGAAGCCGTTGTCGCATCCGCACGAGTCATGGTCGAAGTACTCGCAGACCCGGGGGATCGGAGGGCCATCTCCTGGATAGATGTCCATCGGGATGAGGGTCCAGCGTCCGTCGACCTCCGCGACCAGGTGCAGGACGCCGTTGATGTGGATGCGGACGGCGGTCAGTCCGTCGTAGCGGGTGCAGGCGCCCCCGTAGCGGGACCAGGCATGCTTACGCCCGGCGTTGTAGTCGTCCCAGTCCTCCTCATCCCAGTCCTCCTCATCCCACTCCTCGTTATCCCAGTCGTCGTCGTAGTCGTACAGCTCCTTCCCCTTCACGGGGTACAGGTCGTCGCCGGTCAGTTGGACGAGGTCGGCGACCCGGTCTTTCCCCTCGACCTCCTCGACCTCCTCGACACGGCAGTCGATCTCCACGGCGGCCTCCGTGGGAAAGGTCAGGAGGTCTGGCACCCGGGCAAGAGCGGTGGCCAGGGCGTCGGCGGGGATGGGCCCGAGGTCGATCGACTCCACCGGGTCCTTGCCGCGGCGGCTGAGAAGTTCCAGTCGGCCGTCGCGGACATGTAGGACCCGTGCCAGCCTTCTGCCGAACATGCGCCAGGCGCGAATGTCGAGCAGGACCTGCCCGGTTTCGCCGAGCGGGCGGCTGGGATACAGGCAGTCCGCGACGAGCCGTTCCGGCTTCGGCGGAGCAGGATGCCGGGGAGCGGGAGCCGTCGGAGCAGCAGGCGAGGGAGCGGAGAGACTGCGCGGCGGCCGGCGCTTCTTCGGGTTCCGGTACGGCAGGCGTCACCGGTTCCCGGTCCCGTGCGGCCGATGCCGTGAGTTCCTCCGGGGCAGGCTGTTCGGCGGAGGTGTCCGACTGCCAGCCCGCCAGGGAGCAGGAGCCGTCGGCGCAGGAGAAGACGCTCAGGCAGATCTCGCTCCACGCGTAGACCACGTCCTGGCCGGACCGGCGGCCCAGCTCGCACGCCTGCTCATGGCTCAGGCCGGCGACCGCGAACGAGGGGGTCATGCGCTCAGGCTCGCCGTACTCCGCCTCCCAGGATCCCTCGGGCCCGACGCCGCCGATCACGTGGATCGTCTCTTGGCTGGGTCGCTGTCTCGTCGGCGTGCCGATGCCGGCGGATGTCACATTGATCCACTGATCGTCGACCCGGATGCGAATGATCGTCATTACTGTCCTTACAGGGCGGCATGGAACGTTCCAGTCCGTCAGGTCCGGCGGCGATGGGAGGCGCCGCCGACGATGTAGCCACTGGTGATGCGGGGGAAGTCCAGGACGCCGGGGGTGGCGCGGTCCTCGTCGGTCAGGCGCGACTCCCACAGGGCCAGGGAGTCGGCGTTGATGCCGCAGACCCGGCCCAGCGCGTCCTCGAAGTGGCAGATGGCGTGAGGGTTGCGGGGCTGGGCGCCGTCGTTGTACGGCTCGCGCCGGGCGATGACGTCGGCTTCCTCATCGCCGGGCCAGCCGGGGCCCAGCAGCACCCGCACGGTCTCCGCGCGGTACCGAAAGGCGGCGTGGAACTGCTCGGCGGTCAGCCAGGCGAGCCGGTCGACGAACAGCGCCGCGATGTCGGGAGGTGTGGCGGCAAGGAGGGCGGCGGGGATGAAGAGGCGGTGCACGGTGTTGTCCCCGCCGCCCAGGGTCCAGCAGCCCGGTGCCACCCCTCCGCGGGCCGCCGCCTCCCGGTTGAGCGTGGCCAGCGTGCGGATGTCGGTGGCGAAATCGGGGATGTCGGGAACCACGCCGCCGGCGATCATATCGCGCCGCTCGGAGGCGAGCAGAAACCCTGCCCCGATCATGATCCCCCAGCCCAGCCGAGGGTTTTCCGCCACATCCAGCGCCATGACCGTGCCCGAGCCGCTCCACAGCTCCAGCCGGTCCTCCCGGGCGGAGTACCACCCCTGACCGAACCAGGTGACATGCCCTTTGGGCAGGCTCTGCCGCACCAGGTCGACGACCGCACGCACCGGCGCGGGGTCGCCGCCCCTGCGGCGGGTCTCGGTCAGCCGGTCCAGCAGCGGATGGGCGATGGTACGGCGGCGCCCGGCGACGAGGGTGAGCGCCTTGCCCGCCCCGAGTTTCTGCTGCGGGATGGAGTTGCAGGCGGCGATCTCCGCGCGGCAGGCCAGCAGTGCGACGAACTCGGCGTACAGTCCGACGAGCCCGGGCTCTTCGGGCACGGGCAGGTCGACGACGAGCGCGACGACCCCGCTGGCCGGATCGTGGACCCACCGGCCCCCCAGCGAGCCGAACTCGGGCGCGCTATTGAGGTAGTGGCAGAACTCCCAGGTCTCCGGCTCATCGGGAGCGTGCCGGGCCAGGCGGGCCTCGATGCGGAGCACCGCCGGCCAGTCCTCCGCGCCGCGGACGGTCAGCAGGACGCTGATCTCTCCGGCGACGAAACCGATCACGCCGGGCACCTGGACGGTCCACTCGGGCTCGATGTCCAGGATGCGCACGATCCGCTGGGACAGGTCGGTGATAATGCCGGGTTCGGGCATGGACGTATTCCTCCGGAGTCTGGGACCCCGGTAGTGCCACACCCCGGTGATCCGCCGTTCCCCACACGCCTCGCGTGGGGCGGGTCGTCACCCGGGGCACCCGCAGCGGGCGGGATGCCGTCCAGCAAGCCGGGGCTGAGCGCTGGATCTCGTGACCTGGCGAGAAAATTAGCACCCCTATCGAATGTCTGCAATATGCCCTTAAAGCTGGACTATGTCTGCGATCTGTGCGAATATCCGGCTTGGTCACGAAGCCGAACGCGCCCCTGGACGATCATCGGCTGGCAACCTCGCAAACCGCGCAAGGTGCCCTCCAGGGAAGACCGGGCCTCCACAGCCCAATGGAGGTAAGCGCGGATCTCCCTGCCAGGCAGGTAAGGGGGTCCCCTTCTTGAAGGAGACCTCGTGCACGTCGCTGTTGACCAGTGGACGCTTTATCGGCAGGCAGTCGTGGACGTCCAGCTCGCAGACCGCACTCTGCGAGTGACACCGAGCCCATGGGATATGACCACGGGCTTCTTCCCGGAGTCGTCTGGGAGGACCATCCACGTGATCACAGCGTTCAACCCCGGCGGCCGTACGGTTCCCGCTGAGGACAACTACCGTGCCCAAGGCGTGCTGCTTGACGAAATCGACAGACGCGGAGTCGCATGGTGGCCCGCGGCAGGAGGTGACGCTCATGGCGTCCACGTCGAGAAGAGCGCCGCCGTCGTCGGCCTGAGTGAGGCTGCGGCGTGTGAACTGGGCCGGCGTTTCGGTCAGGATGCCATCTTCGCGTGGACTCCCGGCTCCTGGCGTCTGCTGTCTTGTAGCAGCGACGACTCGGCCGTGTACGGATGGAGGACGACCACGAAGATCGGTAGGCACTGATGGGTGACAGTCATTCGGTGCGCCGTTGCCTGTACTGCCACGGTGAATACGGCTCGCCGCGCTCACCTGCCTGTCGCAGCTACGCCCTCGGTCACGGCGTGCGCCGGATGCCGGACGGTCGCTTCTCGAACGAGCCGGGAGACAGCCGTGACCTGCCCATAGAAATGATCAACGTGGAGCAGAGCGGATTCGTCTCGTTCGCCGTCGAGGACGCACAAGGAACTCTCGATGTCAGCGGTTGGAACCACGATCCGGCCGCCGCTCTCAGGTGGATCACGAGCTCGCGGCAGGCTTCAACCGTGTGGTACCCGCGTCGGCAGACCCTGACAGTCCAGCTGCCGTGCGGGCGCGTGAATGCGATCAGCCTCGACGTGACCGGGGCGACGTCGTGCCGGTCACTGAAGCAGAGGACCTACAAGTCGTGGGCACACAATGCCATCGTTTTGATCCGCGGTGAGGGCGGGGACTACACCTATCCTGTGGTCTGCAACGACTGCGGATGGCGTACGTCCGACCCGCAGCCCTCTACGCCGGAGCAGGCGCATGCCCTCGCCGCGGAGCATTACTCCTACCCGGAGATCATTCCTTGGTAATACCTGGACGATCTTCGGGCGAGTTCCCTGAGCTCAGGGCCGGGTTCGGCGTCGGCTGACCCTGGGGCGGGGAGCGGCGTCCGCAGGCGGTACCACTGCAGATCGTCCAGGCGCGTGCCGCCGGGGCCGGGTAGCAGCCCGTAGAGGAGTGCATCCCGGGCGAAGCCCGCGCGCTCCAGTACCCGGTGCGAGGCGACGTTGCCCGTGTCGGTGCCCGCGATGATCCGGCATAGGGGGGTGTGCTCGAAGGCCCAGTCGACCAGCAGGACGGTGGCCCTGGTGACGAAGCCCCTGCCGCGGAACCGTGGCAGCAGGCTGTAGCCCGTCATGGCCTGGTTCAGCGGCGGGATGATCGAGCCGAGTTGGATGTGCCCGGCGAAGGCGTCGGTCCGCGCGTCGCGGATGCTCAGCTCGACCCGCTCACCGGCCAGCCAGCGCATGCCCGCCTCGCGGCAGAATTCCTCGGCCTTGCCGGGCTGGGGCCCTCCTGAGGCACGCTGTAGCGGACAACGTCGGGCAGATTTTGCAACGCGTGGTAGTCGTCGGCGTCGGCCGCGGTCAGCGGCGTCAGCCGTACCACCCCGTCGGACAGTGAGCCGCCGGGGAACGCGGGCAAAAACGGCCGCACGCGGTCACCGGGGTCGCCGGAGAGCCTGGCGAAGGCCACCAGGTCGCCGCCGGGTGCCGTCGCGCCGGTCCTCGGCCGAGCGCCGCACGCCCTCGCGCCGGAAACCGGCGGCCAGCGCGACCCGCTGGCTGGCCAGGTTCTCGGCGGCGGCCAGCACCTCCACGCGCCGCACCCCCTGGGCGAAGGCCCACCGTGCCAGTGCCGTAGTGACCGCCGTGGCCACGCCGCGTCCCCGCGCCCACGGCGCGATCAGATAGCCGATCTCGCCGTTGCCCCGCGGGTCGAGCGCCTTGAGGTCGATGTTGCCCAGCCACTCGCCCGTCCCGGCGTCCGCGACGGCGAACAAGGCGCCGCCCGCCTCCCACAACTGCTCGGCCAGCTTCAAAAAGCGCATCGCGTCGTCTGGGGTGCACGGCGCGGGCATGGCCGGTATGAACCGAATGATCTCCGGGTCGGCGCAGGCGCGAACGATCGGCTCGACGTCGGCGGCGGTGAGCGCGCGCAGGATGGCGGGACCGGCGCAGCGCCAGGCCGAGGAGGCCCAGGCGGCGCAGCGCCTCACGGCGCGGGATGAGCCCGTCGGCGTGGTCGACCGCGACCTCTTCTGCGAGATACCGCTGGAAGGACGTCATCACTTCACCCTAGAAGGAGACCGCGAAAAATCTCAGAAGGAGCCCGCGGAAAATCGCGGCAAAGACAAGGAGCGTCCCCGGTTCCCAGCTCATGCCGGGGCGTGGGCGGGAGGGGCTCCGCGGGTCCGTGCCGGGGCGTGAGCGGATGGGGGTTCGCCGGAGCGTGAGGGTTATGGGCGCGAGCCTACGCCGGGTCGTGAAGCGTCCCGGACCCCGGGGGATCGGCGGAAGGGAGGCTCCGCAGGCGCCGCCGTATCTCGGTGACCTGGAGGGGCTCGGCGATTCCGTCCCACGGGGCGAGCGCGTCCAGCCCCTTCTCCCGGTGCCGCTGGGCGTTTCGCGGCTCCGCGCCGGCGAGATGCAGCCACGCCAGCGCGGTGCTCACGCCCGTCGTGGGAAGCCGCGTCAGAGCCGAGCGAAGCAGCCTGCCGGCCTCCTCGCGGCGGTTTCGCGGAAGCGCCGCCGCCTGGTGCACCTGGCAGCGGGCCTGGCCGATCGTGTCTCCTGAGCGTTCGTACAGCTGGACCGCCTTTTCCCAGCTCCTCGTGGCATCGTGAGCCCGGCCCAGATACCAGTGGACAAGCGCGAGGAGCTCCCGGCTGTGGGCCTGGGCGTGCACGTCGCCCGCCTGCTCCGAGATCCCGAGGGCCTGGACCAGGGTGCCCAGAGCATCGGCGTACAGGCGGTTGGCCTCGTCTGTCCTGCCCTCGAAGCCGCAGACCTGCCCTCGGCGGATCCTCAGTACGGCCATGTTGATCCACCGGGTGGCCTGCCCGACGGCGTCGCCGCCCGGCAGGGCCTGGCCGTACTGCACCAGCGACGACTCCACCGCGGTGAATTCGTCACCGGTGGCCAGCAGCGTCGCCGCGCGTGCCAGATGGAGCTGGACGGGCCAGGACTCGACCCCGGCCTGTAGCCCCGAGGCGTTGTCGAGATGCTCCTGGGCCGCGCGAGGGTCGCCCAGCGCCAAAGCGATCAAGCACAAACGTAGCTCGGCGGTCGCCTGGACATCGGCATCGCCCAGAGTCCTGGCCGCGTACGTCAGGGCGCGGGCGGCCTCCCGCCTTTCCTGGTGACGCTGCTCAAGGAGAAACCACACCTCCAGGGCGTCCGCGATCCGCCCCAGCGGACCGGCCGCCCGCGGGGACGGTTGCCGCGTCCTCAGGATCTGCAGCAGCGCCCTGTCCTCGATCCCGAACCAGTGGCGGGCCTCCTCCTCGTGGAGCCGTTCGGCGAAGAAGTCGGCTCGATCCGCGAAGCGCTCCACCAGGCGCTGCCACGCCGCGTCCCAGTCCTTCGGCGGCGCCGCGATGGCGCGGGCGGCGTCCACCACGCGGACTCGGGACGTCCGTACCTTCTCCACCAGGCCGTGCTGGCTCAACTCCTCCATCGCCTGTTCGACCTCGGGCTCCGACCCGCCCGCGAGTGCGGTGGCCCCGTCGATCCCGAGCTCGGCGATCGGAGCGCGCGCGAACAGTGCCAGCAGTCGTTGCGCCCCCGGGCTCACCCGCCGCAGTTGCATGGCGAGCAGCACGTGAAGGGTGTGGTCGTGAGGTCCCTGCTCCAGGTCGGTCACCAGGGTCGCTATCGGGACCTGCGGGTTCTCGGCCAGCCAGCGGCCGATTCCGACCGCGATCGCGGGCCTGCGCAGGAACAGGTTCGTCAACCTCTCCGTCGCCGCCGGATCCGCCTCGATCCGTTCCTTCGCGATCTGGGAGCTCAGCAACGCCACACCGTCGTCGGCGTCCAGAAGGCCGATCTGGACGACGGCCACATCCGCGGGAACCGCGTCACCCGCACCGGCCTTGAGTTCCCCGGCGACGATCATCCAGCTTCCCGGCACGTGGCGGGGGAGCCACGCCACCTGGCTCCACCGTTCGACGTTGTCGAGCAGCAGCACCTGGTCGGTGTGCTGAAGCGCGGCGGAGACCTTCCGCGCCGCCCCCTCCAGGCTCTCGATCGGCCCCAGCGGGCAGTCGAGTGTCCGCAGCACCCGTTCCACCACGCTCAGGGTGCCTTCGGGCTCGTCCGGGTCCTGGCCGCGGAGATCCGCGTAGCGTTGCCGGTGGGTCTCCGGAGCCAGTCTCCATCCGGCGTTGACGGCCAGCGCGGAGGTGCCGATTCCGGCCACACCCCGCACGATGACCAGACCTCGCTTCAGGGCCTGGTCGATCACCTCCTCGACCTCGGCCTCCCTCCCGATCAACGGTCTGACCGGTGGGGGGAGCCGCAGGGGTTCGGCCGGTTCCCGGGGCTTCGGGGGCCGCTCGCGCCTGCGCAGCCATCTGGTGGAGAGCAGGAACAGGGCCACGCCGATGGTGAGGCCGGTCGGGACCAGCGGCAGGAAGAAACCGAACGCCGTCTCCATGATGATGGCCGCACCCAGCGGAGGGGCGAAGGCGAGCGCGGCGGCCAGGGACTCCCTGCGGTTCCTGGGCAGCGTCGAGCGCAGCCTGGCCAGCCGCGACCGGGGCTCCCCGGGTGGTTGCCGGGGAGGGAGGCTCATCGGCGGACCCCTTGCGTCAATCCCCGGACCAGCCACCTGCCGGTCGCGAACAGCAGCAGCACGGGTACGGCGGTCAGCACGATCGTCTGGGCCGCCAGCCCACCGGCCGAGGTCGTGAAGTGGCGGGCCTGCTGCAGGACGACCAGAGGCGCCTGATCCGCCGGCCAGTTCAGGAGCAGGCCGAGCACCAGGTCGTTCCACGTGAGCACGAACGCCAGCACCGCCACCGCCACCACGGCGGGACCGCTCTCGGCCGTCACCTGGAACATCGCGGAACGCCCCTCGGCGAGGGGGCGCAGCACCACCGGACGCGGCACCGATGTGAACGCGTTGCGGAGCAGCAGCACCGCCAGGGGCAGCACCAGCGCGGCGTGCACGAAACTCAGGATCATGATGCCGCCCGGCCCCGGGCCCAGTACCTTTCCGAGCGGCAGGGCCAGCGCCTGCGGGGGCAGCACCGTGAGCACGACCGCCCCCGTGGCGACGATCCGTCGCGCCCGGCGAGGAAGCTGTTCGGGCGTCAGGGCATAGGCGGCGGGAACGGCCAGCAGCAGGACGACGACGGCGACCAGCAGTCCGCGCTGGGCCGTGGCCCCCAGCGCGGAGGCGAAGGAACCGTCGCTGAACGCCTCGCCGTACGATCCCAGGCCGTAGCCTCCGGTCCACCACCCGGAGGTGGCGGCCTCCACCGGAGCTCGGAACGACGTGAGCAGGAGGGCGACGAGGGGAAAGGCCCACACCACGGCCACCACGGCGGACAGGACCTGGATGACTCGCCGGGGACGTCCGGGCGCGGGTACGGGCCGATCCTCCCGCCGCGGTCCCGCACTCGGCCAGTCCCGGCGTAGTCGCCACAGCACGAGCATCACCAGCGCGACGGCCATCGCGAACAACAGGATCGCCAGGGCCGACGCCCGGCCGTCTCCGAGATCGTCGCGGTGACGCCACCAGAAAAGCCCCACCACGTCCACCGATGACTGGATCGAACCGGGCACGCCCACCAGGACCAGGTCGAACACGCGGACGGCGGCGGTGAGCACGATCAGCATCACCAGCGCCGCCGTGGGAAACAACGCCGGAACCACCACCGTGCGGAGGCGACGCAGCTTCCCGGCGCCGAAGACGCGTCCCACGCGCAGCAGATCCTCGGGCATGGTGGACAGGCCCACGTGGAAGACCAGGAACGCCAGGCCCGTCCACTGCCAGACGAAGGCCAGGCCGAGAACCAGCCAGATCCAGCCGGGGCCGAGAAAGGCCACGTCACCGGGGAGCAGAGCGCTCACCAGGCCCCGGCTGGGATTCGCGTCGAAGATCAGGCGGAAGGCCACCCCGGTCGTCAGCGGCGAGGTCACGGAGGGCAGCGCCAGTACGGCGAGCAGTACCCATCGCATGCGGGGGCCCGTGTCCCGGGCGAGCCAGGCGAGTCCGAGCCCGAGCCCGCAGACCACCAGCGCGAGCATCAGCCAGAGGGCGTTGTGGAACAGGGCCAGCCAGACCTCGTCATCGGTCAGGACCTTCAGATATCCGTCCAGGCCGCCGTCTTCGGTCACGCTCGTCACCACGGTGACGGTCAGCGGCGCGAGCAGGACGACGGCCGTGAGCACAACCGCGGGAAGCAGGTATCCCCAGGCGCCCCACCTGCCCTGACCGTGCCATCTGGCCGGCGCGCGCAGGTCGTGATGCGGCGTCACGTCGAAGAGGAGGGCGTCCTCGCCCGTCATGACGGCCTCCCCGTCCCGCTGAGCGCCGTCAGCATCGCCATCGCCTCGTCCACCGCCTTTTTCCGGTTGGGAGGCTGACTGCCGGCGGCGACCGCGATGAAGAGTTCGGTCAGGACCCGCCACAGGCCTCGGCCGTCTCCGCCGGCCAGGCCGCCGGTGAGCCGGTCGGAGAGATCGAAGGCGATGTCCCCCCGCAGTTCCATCCTCAGCTCGTCCAGCGCCGGGTGCGGAGGCGGGGCGCTCGTGTTGAGAGACAGGAAACCCCCGGCTTCGATCCAGTGCGTCAACCGCGTTCTCGCCACATCCGGCCCGGTGAGCCAATCCGCGAAGTGCTTACCCCGGTGCTTGGCCGAGGTGAGTGCCACCACCACATCCCCTCCGACCAGTACGGGTGGTTTTTTGCCGCCGGCGGCCCAGGGAAAGCGGAAACTCGTCACCCGTTCCCGCTCCTGCGCCGGAGAGCGATAGCCCTTGATGACCGGCCAGGCGAAATCGGGCCCGGCCACCATGTCCGCGCGGCCGTACCGGAAGACGTCGAGGATCGAGTCGTGAAACTGGGTGGTCAGCGCTTGGCGGCCCCCGCCGGGGAACAGTCCCCGGATGGACCACAGCTCGGCCAACCGCGTGAGCGTCTCTTTGATGGAGTCGTGGCTCCAGCCGTCTCCGGGCTTCCAGCCGCCCTGCGGCGGGAGATGCAGCCTGCCGTAGAGCTCGGCATTGACTCCGAGCAGGACGTTCTCGAACCAGTCGGTGAGAACCCAGCCGTCGGCCGCCCCGATGGAGAGCGGCCGAGGGCCGGGTCTCCCCGCGCGCGTCCTGCACTCATCCACCCAGCTGCCCCAGTCGATGGGCAGCTTCGGGGCGGCGCCGGGGCGGCACCACACGCGTGACTTGTGCGCGACCTTGAACCAGGCACCTTTGATCGAGTTGCCCGGCCCCTGGCTCACCAGGTTCTGCCAGGGGAGGGGGTCGGTGGAGACGAGGTCTTCCAGTCGAGCGCGGATGCCGTCGTCCTCGACCAGCTCCAGCCGTGGCACGATCGCCACATCCGGAGCGGACGCCGAGGCCACCGGGTTTTTGAGCAGAGCGGTGATGTTGTCCCCGGCCGAGTACACGACGGTGGGGGGGCCGTCATAGGCCTTCAGGATGTCGCGGAACTGGTTCAGCTCCCAGCCGCTCCACACCACCGCGATCCGCAGCGGGCCCTCGTCGTCGCACCCGGCGAGTCCCGCCGCCGCCAGGCCTGACAGCACGGTGAGGGCCTGTCTACGATTCATCGGCATCGACGACCTCCCAGGAAAACGTGGAGGCACGGAGCGTCTCGACCCGGTGCCTGTCGTCGCTCACCACCAGGATCGGAAGGTCGGGATAGGCCTTCAGGCTTTCGCTGACCGCGGCGTGACAGGGGGTGTATCCGGCGTGGTCCTCGATCACCACGGCCCTCGCCGCCTGCCAGTGGCACATCGCCCGGGCGAGCGCCACCCGGAGCCTCTCGTCGGGGGAGAGGTCGTGTGGCCGCCAACTGAGGATTCCGTGAAGGTTCAGCCGTCCGGCCACGTAGTTCACCTGCCCTCTCCGGAAGTCGTGGCGATAGCGCCTCCGCACCCCGAACCCGATGTTCTGCTCGATCGTCAGATGGGGGAAGAGGCCGCCTCCGGCGGGCACCAGGGCGATGCCGCGATCTTCGGTGGGGAGCGAGGTGACCTCACGCCCGGAGATCCAGACGGTGCCCGTGAGCGGCCAGGCCTGTCCCAGCAGCACATCGGTGAAGGCGTGGGCATCGGGGGCGTCTCTCGCCAGCACGACGGCGGTCTCTCCCGCGTCGACGACCAGCCGATCAGGCTTCAGCGTCCGTTTGTCCTGGCCGTGCTCCCAGGAAAGACCGTCCAACTGAAGACGTAGTCCGGGCACGGATTCATCAGCTCCGGCAAATGAGGGAATGTCCTTTATTCATATAACGCAGTTCTTCATATAGCACAATGTGATCCGGTCGTGAGGAGTTCCCTATGAAACGCAGCCGAAACGATCCGACCTTCGATGGCTGAGTCGCGACTGAGTCGTAATGCCTTGACCATGTGTTATGCGTGCTGAACTGATTCGGCGGTGCGTGGTAACGGTTTCCGGGACGGTGACGGATGCCCGTGCGGAAGGAAGGCGGTCTCGCATCCGCCGGGGCCTGGTCCGCGGCGTTCTCGCGTCCGCCGCCCGGGAACGCGGTCCGCGACGGCTCTGTGCCGGCCACCGCCCCGGGCCGCCCGTGCGCCAGGCGTCCCCCGAGCCGCCCCGACGGGGTGGTTCCGGGCCCGCCACCAGGTCGGAGAGACTCCCGGCTCCCCGGCCGGGCACGAACCCCCGGCGGTACCTGTGAGTACGGTCACGAATCTGTGGATTCTTCGTTTTCGCTGGAGGAGCGGTCAGGAGGTCACGTGAGGTGATCTAGCGTAGAAACAGAGAAAAACCGATACTTGGAGATGGTTTAGATGCGCAACTCACCCCCCTTCCGTGCGGATCACGTCGGCAGCCTGCTGCGCCCGGCGTCTCTCCTGCAGGCTCGGGACGACTTCGCCGCGGGCCGCATCCCCGCCGACGCGTTGCGCGAGATCGAGGACGAGGCGATCCGCGAGGTCGTACGGCGGCAGCAGGAGGTGGGCCTGCAGTCGGCGACCGACGGTGAGTTCCGCAGGGCGTCCTGGCACATGGACTTCATCTACCGGCTTGGCGGCATCGGCCAGGCCACTGACGAGCACATCACGGTCAAGTTCGAGAACGAGCAGGAAAAGATCGAGTTCACTCCCGCGGCCATGCGGGTCCACGACAAGATCCGGCTCGAAGAGACCATCTTCGCCGACGACTTCACCTTCCTGCGCGACACCGTCACCACGGCCGTGCCGAAGCTGACGATCCCCTCGCCCAGCATGGTTCACTACCGCGGCGGAGCCGCCTCGATCGACCCGGGCGTCTACTCCGACACCGAGGAGTTCTGGACCGACCTCAGCGCGGCCTATGCCGAGGAGGTCCGCAGGCTCGGCGAGCTGGGCTGCACGTACCTGCAGTTCGACGACACGAGCCTGGCCTACCTGAACGACCCGTCGCAGCGAGCGGAGCTCAACGAGCGCGGGGACGACGCCGAGCACATGCACCTGCGCTACATCCGGCAGATCAACAGCGCCCTGGCCGGCAAGCCGGAGGGCATGACGGTCACCACGCACATGTGCCGGGGCAACTTCCGCTCCTCCTGGGCGGCCTCCGGCAGCTACGACTTCGTCGCGGAGGCGCTCTTCGGCGAGCTCGCGGTGGACGGCTTTTTCATGGAGTTCGACGATGAGCGCTCCGGCGGGTTCGAGCCGCTGCGTTTTGTCCCGCCGGGCAAGATGGTGGTCCTCGGCCTGGTCACCACCAAGCGGGGCGAGCTGGAGTCCAAGGACGCCCTCAAGCGCCGCATCGAGCAGGCCGCCAAGTTCGTCGACATCGACCAGTTGTGCCTGTCGCCGCAGTGCGGCTTCTCCTCCACGGTCGAGGGGAACGTCCTCACCCACGATGAGCAGTTCGCCAAGCTGGCCCTGATCGTCGAAACCGCGCAGGAGGTCTGGGGCTGATCCCCGCCGTAGCGGAGCATCCCGTCTCACACCAGGCCAGGCCGGAATTCCGGCCTGGCCTGGTGTCTTGTTCGTCCTGGGCGGTGCTCGCGCTGAGGAGACATTGAGCTCGAACCCGGAGAGATCCGGAGAGGCCCCCGCCGACCTGAAGGTCGGCGGGGGCCTTTTTATATTGCATAACGTACATTTCATGCCTTAATAGTAAAAATGAAAAAAATTAGTGTTGATTAATGTCGCCAATGCTCCAAAAGTGGATGAATGGAAAAAATCGGAAGTATCAATAGTAGCTAGGTGGCATATGTTATTTATTGACCTATGACACGATATGGCTTTGACGTGTCTGATGTTCCTTTTGGTGGGGGGTGGGGAGGTATTGCCTGAGGCCTTTTCGGTCGGAAAATGAGGGGATGTGAGGGGTATGGCTCCGATGGCACTCGGCATTAAAGCCCAGGTGTCCCCGGTGACATCGTCTGTTCGGTGCCGGGCGCGCGTTCGCCGGGCGACGTCGAGCTGCGCGGGGCATATGTGTCTATGGGTGAGGCCGGAAAAGGGGCCGCTTCTCTCCGACGTTCCATTGTTCTGGTGCTAGGGGATCTTCTCCCTGGGCCGTTGCCGTCGGGCGGCGAGCCGGATTTCCGAGATCTCGTCCATTCGTACGTGACTACCGACGTTCGGCCGGGCTGGACGCGACCACCGCCACTCCATGAGGCGGCTCATCGGGTGTGGGCCGAGCCTCAACGTCCATCGACCGGAGGGCGCCAATGACTTCCGTTCGATTCAGCTAAGCATTCGCGCTCAACGCTTCAGCGGATATGTCAAAGGGGACTACGCAATGCCCAATATCAAGAATATCGTCACCACGCTTACTCTCGGCGGCCTGCTCGCGGGAGGCGTGATCGGTTTAGGCGGCGAGGCCATGGCGACCGGTGCCGGTGCGATCGGTTCGGTCAACGCGGTGAGTTCGGCCTGGGGACGGACGACCGACTGGGACTGGGGCTGGGGAAGTGCCACCCGGGGCGGGCACCTCCACAGGGGGGGATGCCACTGGAGAGGTGGCGAGAGATTCCACGCGAGAATCAGATGCGGCAGGCACCACAACAGGGATATCAATATCAATGGGCTTGCCGAGGATCCCCTGGCGATCGTCCGCCAGTTGACGAACCAGGGCTGACCCTGTGGCGCCTGTCCGCGTGACAGCCCCGGGGGCAGGCCGCATCGGGACATGAAGGAGCCCCGCTCGTCTCTTCGGAGACGAGCGGGGCCTTCTCTGTGTCGTACGCCCGAATCACCATGTGCTCGCACAGGTCGGCGCACGCCGGTCGGGGATTTTTCCCGGCGGATGTAGAGACCGGGCCATTCGCTCCGACCTACCTCGGGGTGCCCACCACCGGGCATCGGACCGTGGAGGGTGAGGACATGAAGTGCATGCTGCCGGCCTGCGACGATGAGGAGGTCCGGGGATTGTTCTCCGAGGCGCTGATCGCGGGGGACACGGCGTTCCAGGGGATCCGCGCATCCGGAGAGCCGGTCGGCGTGGGAGCCTGGCCGCTGTCGAACCCGTCCGAGGTGGAGATGTGAGAACGGACAACCACGTCGAGGACCTGCTGCATCGGCTGGCGCCACAGGTCCTCGGCACGCTCGTCCGGCGCTACGGCAACTTCGACGCCTGCGAGGATGCGGTCCAGGAGGCTCTGCTGGCCGCCGCCGTTCAGTGGCCGGACCAGGGCATGCCGGAGAACCCTCAGGGCTGGCTGATCACTGTCGCGTCCCGCCGGCTGACCGACCAGTTGCGCAGCGATCAGGCGCGCCGCCGCAGGGAGGCCACCGCCGCGGCCCAGGAGCCGCCCGGCGAGTCTGTGACACCGGCTCCCGGCGACGAGCACCCGCCGGACCAGGACGACACGCTGACCCTGCTGTTCATGTGCTGCCATCCGGAGCTTTCGCCCCCCTCCCAGGTCGCGCTCACCCTGCGCGCCGTCGGTGGCCTGACCACGGCGCAGATCGCCCGCGCGTTCCTGGTCCCCGAGGCCACCATGGCCCAGCGCATCAGCCGGGCCAAGCAACGCATCAAGACCACCGGCGTCCCGTTCCGGATGCCTCCTGAGCCCGAGCGGGCCGAGCGGCTGCGCGTGGTCCTGCACGTGCTTTACCTGATCTTCAACGAGGGCTACACCGCCACCTCCGGCCCGGAACTGCAGCGCGGCGAGCTCACCGACGAGGCGATCCGGCTCACCCGGGAGGTCCACCGGCTGCTACGGGACGACGGAGAGGTCGCCGGACTGCTCGCCCTCATGCTGCTCACCGATGCCCGGCGTACGGCGCGCACCCGCCCCGACGGCGCGTTGATCCCGCTCGCCGAACAGAACCGTGACCGGTGGAACCGGGAGTACATCCGGGAGGGCATCGAGCTCATCACGCACACGCTGGCCCGGGCGCCGATCGGCCCGTACCAACTCCAGGCGGCGATCGCCGCGGTTCATGCGGAGGCGGCACGCGTGGAGGACACGGACTGGCCCCAGATCCTCGCCCTTTACCAACTGCTCACCCGTATCTC
The DNA here is from genome assembly GCF_900188345.1 of Streptosporangium subroseum. Classification (GTDB taxonomy): domain Bacteria; phylum Actinomycetota; class Actinomycetes; order Streptosporangiales; family Streptosporangiaceae; genus Streptosporangium; species Streptosporangium subroseum. The sequence goes on from NZ_FZOD01000067.1 coordinate 23,233, forward strand.
GCCCAATCCCATGGTCACCCTCAACCACGCCGTCGCGGTGGCGATGGTGGAAGGCCCCGGGGCCGGGCTCGATCTGCTCAAGACGCTGGACGCCGATGGCCGGTTGGCAGGGCACCACCGTCTCGACGCGGTCCGCGCACACCTGCTGGAGATGGCCGGTGACCATGACGGCGCCCGCTCCGCCTACCGGACGGCGGCGCGCCGCACCGCCAGCCTCCCCGAACAGCGCTACCTCGAGAGCCGGGCCGCCCGGCTGGCAGCGGAAGGTCCCTGACGTCCTTTCCCGCCCGCAGGCCGGAGCCCGGCCTGCGTTCCGCCGGCGATTCACCGCAAAGACGGTTCCTGTCCGAAGACCTTCCCGGGGGCGCTCTTCCTCAAGCCCCGCACCGGGTATTACCTCTGTCAGCGACATTGCCGGAGCCCTGTGTCGCCAGGGCCCGTATAGCGGGGCTGTGAGGTGCGGATATAAGGGTGCAGATACAATCAGCTACGGAAGAATTGCCCGGCTACGGCACGTTGTGAAGATCTCGCAAGCCGGTTCCGTATCCGTCGCGGATCCTTTTTCGGGTTCCGCCAGATACCGCTGATCCGGGGGGCATCATGAAGTGGATCATTGTCGCGGCGGCGCTGCTCGCGGCCACCGCGGCCGGACCTGTCATCACCGGGGTTTCACCTCAAGCGGTGGACAAAATAAAGGTGAGCAGAGAGCAATACCAGGCCCTCCTTGACCAATGCCGGTATTCAAATGGTCCACAGGCCCAAGCCGATTGCCAGGCCAGAGTCAAGAACAACTACCAGATCGGGGAGGAGAACCACGCCCTGGACTGCCGCGAATACGCCAGCACCCGTGTATGCGGCACATTGGAACTCAGCAGGGAAGAACGCGCGTGCGTGCAGCGAGAGGTGAATGAGGGAACGTCCTACCGGCGTGCCGAGGTCCAGTGCTACGTATTCTCATAGCCGCGGCGGCAAACCGGCTGGAATGAGTTCTTCGACGATGTGCTGAAAGCCGGACCGGCTGCCGGCGCCCGTTCGCCGGATCGCCGATCCGCGACCGGGCCGTGACCTGCGTCATCAGGATGAAAAGCCCCGGTGGGCTTCGATGCGTGGGTCAGGCGCGGTGTACCTCGAACAGGAAACAGCCGAACTCCACCGCCCGTACGTGGACCAGCGCCACCTCGGGGTCCGCGAACTGCTCGGCCAAGATGGTCTCCGATGCGGTGGCGTCGCGGCTGATGTGGTGATCCACCAGCCGTCCGCCGAGGATGTTGCCGTCGGCGTCGTAGGCGCGGAAGACCCGCCGCTCACCGCACATGCCGATGGGAAAGCCCGTCCCATCAGGCCCCTCGCACGGCTCGGCGTGCACGAACACCGGGCCCAGCTCCTCATACGGGCCGGGATCGCCCCCGGTCCGCGCCCCCCACCGGCGCAGCGGCGCGTACGCAAGCAGGGCGAGCCGCTCTCCTGGGAGGCTACGGCGTAGGCAGCATCGCAGCGGGGAGCCCCCCTCGGTGTCGGTGATCATGCGGGGCGGACGCCCGGCGTCGTCGCGGACGCGCAGCTCGGCGGCGACCTCGGCTTCGATGGCGAATGTGCGGAGAGTGCTCATAGATCCATACTTGGCTCCGCCGATGTGATGTGCTGGCGGAAATCGGCCTCGGTTGTGGACCCGGAGGTCGCTTGAGAAGAGCGAGCATTCGGCGACCGCCCGCCGGCCGCCGGAGACGGCAGACACGACGGGCCCCGGCCACGAGTAGATCGTTCACGTGTGCGTGGAACGCGCGAGGGCGCCCACCCCGGTCGTCGCGAACCGGGTGTGGACGCCCTCGTTCTGTCTTCGCGGTCACGTTTCCACGTGGCTACGCCGTCGGGTCGATGATCCGGGACCTCGTGCCGGCATTCCGATGGACGCTGAGCGATCGATTGATTACTTTTAGCTCGTGGGTTCGAATTGAGGAGGAGGCACCTGACCCCCTCGGGTAGACGTCGCCCGGAAGTTTCTCCCTGAGGAGAGATGAAACGCTTGTCGAGACCAGGTAGGACCAGCGGGCAACCTTGGGCACCGGTCGGTGGGGCAGGAACGGGGAATCACCGAGGTTCTCCGGACGGTTTCAGCACTGGCCGTCGGCGAGGACCCAGAAGTTCGAGCCGGTCTGCTTGAGCGTGTGGCTGGTGAAGGTGTTCCACAGCCCCATGGCGTCGTTGGATCCGTTGGCGTAGGTGTAGCCGCCGGACTGGTGGGCCCGTCCCGCGGTGGTGTGGGCGTAGTTGCTCGCGGTCACGCAGGCCTGGGGCACGGTCGGAGTCGGCGTGGGGGTGGGGGTCGGCGTGGGCGTGGTCGGGGGATCGGTCGGCGGGGTCCCGCCGTTCAGGCGGAAGAACTGCACGTCGTGGTAGGCCGAGCAGATGGTGTCGAGGAAGTACGCGGCGGCGGTGCCGCACTGATCGGCGGCGCTGCCCGGGTCGATCGGCAGGCCGTGCCCCATGCCGGTGATCTCGTACAGGCGCACGTCGTCATTGCCGTACACCTTCAGCGACGTGCCGCCGGGAAGGCTCTGGGTGGAGGTGGGGGTCTGCGAGACGCCCCGTACGTTTGTCCATTGGTCGCGCAGTTGCGCGGCGTTGGCGGGAACGACCGTGAAGTCGGACAGACCCTGCCAGATGGCGACGCGCGGGTATGGCCCCGAGTATCCGGAGTAGGCGTTGCGTACCAGGGTGCCCCACTGCTGGGGGGTTTTGCTGACGGGGCCGTACTGGCAGGTGGACGCCTGGGTCAGGCTGGCCGCGCAGCGGTACGCCAGCCCGGCTCCGATCGAGCCGCCCGCGAAGACGTCCGGGTAGGTGGCGAGCATGACCGCCGACATGGCCGCGCCCGCGGAGAGCCCGCTGACGTAGACGCGCGCGGGGTCGGCCCCGTAGTTCGTGACCGCGTAGGAGACCATGGCGCGGATCGAGGCCGCCTCACCCTGACCGCGGGTGGTGTCGCCGGTCTCAAACCAGTTGAAGCAGCTGGAGGAGTTGTTGGCGCTGCTGGTCTGCGGCACCACGAGGGAGAAGCCCCACTGGTCGGCGAACTTGCGCCATCCCGAATTGGCGAAGTATCCGGAGGCGTTCTGCGTGCAGCCGTGCAGCAACACCACGACCGGGCGGCCACCGGCCAGCCCGTCGGGCCGGTAGCCGTACATGGAGAGATTGCCGGGATTGCTGCCGAACGAGCTGACCTGGACCAGCGACGCCGCCCGCGCGGGAGACGCCAGTGTGGCCGCACCGAGCAGCCCGAGAAGGAGGGTCATGAGGGTCATGAAGGTCAGGGCGGTTCGCGACAGGGGCGCTGGAAGAGATACGGTCATGGGGGGTGCTCCTTGCTGTGGCCTGGCTCACCGGCTCTTACCAGCGCACGTTAGGACGACCGTAACGCCCCCGACATGTTCATGACACACACTCTTCGGCTCCGCGCTATGGATTGCGTTCTCATGCCGCAAGCCGAGAATCTCCGTGTTCTTCTGGAGGAACGCTCGATGCGTGGCGGCGCTCGAAGGGCCCGCCGCTCGTCCCTCCGGTGCGCGCGGCGGTTACGGAAGCGGAATCGTTTCCACAGACAGAACGCTATCGACATGCCCCGTGGCGGATCATGGACGCTACGGCGGCCCATGACGGCGACGGGTGGGAACGAGGAGCTCGACGATGACCTTGAACACCAGTGACGAACCGACCCTGAACACGGGCGACGACCCGGGAAGCTTCGCCGACCTGGGGCTGCGACCCGAGCTTCTTCAGGCGCTCTCCAGCCTCGGCTACGAGGAGCCCACACCGATCCAGCGTGAGGCGATTCCTCCGCTGCTGGAGGGACTTGACCTGCTGGGGCAGGCCGCGACGGGGACGGGCAAGACGGCCGCGTTCGCGCTCCCGGTGCTCCACCGGATGACGCGGGGCGGCAGGGGGCCGGAGCCGATGGCCCTGGTGCTCGTGCCCACGCGCGAGCTGGCCGTCCAGGTCTCTGAGGCGATCCACCGCTACGGCCGCGACCTGGACGCGCGCGTCCTGCCGATCTACGGCGGGCAGCCGATCGGCCGGCAGCTGCGGGCGCTCGAAAGCGGGGTCGACGTCGTCGTCGCGACGCCCGGGCGCGCCCTCGACCACATCGGCCGCGGGACGCTTCGCCTGGACGGTCTCCAGATGGTCGTCCTGGACGAGGCGGACGAGATGCTCGACATGGGATTCGCCGACGAGATCGAGGCGATCCTCCAGGAGACCCCCGCGGATCGCCAGACGGTGCTCTTCTCGGCGACGATGCCCTCGCGGATCAACGGAATCACCCGCCGGCACCTCCAGAACCCGGTCCGGATCCAGACCGGGCGGGAGATGGCGGCCCCGGGGGAGGCCCCGCTGGTACGGCAGATCGCGTACGTGGTCCCGCGGGCGCACAAGCCCGCGGCGCTCGGACGCGTGCTGGACGTCGAGTCGCCCTCGGCCGCGATCGTCTTCTGCCGCACGCGGGACGAGGTCGACCGGCTCACCGAGAGCCTGAACGGGCGCGGCTACCGCGCCGAGGCGCTGCACGGCGGGATGAGCCAGGAGCAGCGCGACCGGGTGATGCTGCGGCTGCGGAACGGAACGGCGGACCTGCTCATCGCGACCGACGTGGCGGCGCGCGGGCTCGACATCGAGCAGCTCACCCATGTGATCAACTACGACGTTCCCTCCGCGCCCGACTCGTACGTGCACCGGATCGGCCGGGTCGGCAGGGCGGGCCGCGAGGGTGTGGCGATCACCCTGGCGGAGCCGCGGGAGCACCGGATGCTCAAGACCATCGAGCGGGTGACCAAAAGCCGGATCACGGTCGAGAAGGTGCCGACCGTCGCCGACCTGCATGCCCGGCAGCTGGAGATGACGCGCTCCGCGCTGCACGAGAGCCTCCTGGAGGACGACCTGGAGCGCTTCCGCGTTGTGGTCGAGACGCTCGCCGACGAGTTCGACATCATGGAGGTCGCCCTCGCCGCGGTGAAGCTGGCGCACGAGGCCAGCGGGGTGACGGCCGACGAGGAGGAGATCCCGGAGGTCGACACGAGGTTCGAGCGGGAGGGGCGTGGCCGCCGCGAGACCGGCGGCCGCGACGATCGGCGCGGTCGCACCCCGATGGGCGGGATGACCCGTCTGTTCGTCGGTGCCGGGCGCAGCAGCAGGATCCGGCCGCAGGACCTGGTGGGAGCGATAGCCAACGAGTCACGCCTCAGCGGGCGCGACATCGGGGCGATCGAGATCGCCGACCGGTTCTCGCTCGTGGAGGTCCCGGAGTCGGCGGCCGACGAGGTGGTCGCGGCCCTGCGGGAGAGCAGCATCAAGGGCAAGAGGGTGACGGTCCGCCGGGAGCGGGACGACCGGCGGTAGCCGCTCCCGGGAGGCGCCGAACGCGGCGAGGTCGTGGGCAGGCTGTTCGACCTTGTCCGATCGTGGCGCGGGCCCGGGGAGTCCGGGCCGTACCACGCACGTCCGCGGCCGGCCGAAGCCGTTGGGCCTCGTCCGATCGTGGCGCGGGCCCGGAAAGTCCGGGCCGTACCACGTGCGTCCCGCGGGATGCCTCTCGGACCGCCCAGTCATGAGGAAACGGTCCTAGTGTGGAGCCGTGCAGGGACTACTGCTGCGTCTGTCGGCTCTGGACGCCGACGCGGAGAGCGCCGTCCGCGTCATCTCGTACTTCGACTCGCTGGTGCGAGACCACGCGAGCGTCTCGGCGCTGCTGCAGGCGACCGCGCGGCTGGTGCAGTGCCCCGTCGGCCTCGTCGACTCGGTCACGGGCAGGCGGACGCGGGTGTCGCCCGGCGGAGCCGCCGAGCGGTCCGGGCCGCCGCCCGAGTCGGCGGCCAAGCGCTCGCTCGGCTCGGCCCTCGGCGTCGTGTGGATGGAGCGTGAGGGACAGGCGCACGGGCTTGACGAGATCGTGCTGGAGCGCTTCGCCGGGGCGGCCGAGGTCGCGCTCGAGCGGGCGGCCGCCCAGGTGCGGGTAGGCGATGATCCGGCCCTGGTGGAGCTGGTCCTGTCCGCCGACACCGGAGAGGCCGAGTTGACAAGGGCTCTACGGCTGCTCGGCTTCGGCCCGGCCGCGTCGCTGTGGGTGCTCGCCACCCCGTCCGACGACGACCGCGACGACGGCACCTCGGCGATCACCCATCTGCGCGCGGGCGGGCACCACGCGAGGGCCGCCCGGATGGGCGACGTCGTGGCGGTGCTGGTGAGCCTCGGCGCGGAGCGGTTGTCCGAGACGGTGGAGCCGCTGGCTGAGATCGTGGGCCGGCTGCCCGGCACGTGGCGTGTCGGCATCGGGCCGTCGGCGCGCGGGGCGGCCGTCGCGGAGTCGTGGGCGGGCGCGCGGATCGCCCTGCGGTTCACCGGCCCGCACCCTGCGGACCGGGTGGTGAACTGGGCCGATCTCGGAGCTCTCGCGCTGTTCGCGGCACATGTGCCCCAGGAGGCGATCGCCGGTCTGGCCGACGTGCGAGCCGTCGAGGAGCTCTCACGCCGGCCGTACGGGGCCGAGGCGATGGAGGCGGTGCGGGCGCTGTGCGCGGAGGGGTCGGTGCGCCGGGCGGCCGTCGCCGTGCATCTGCATCACAGCTCACTGGCCGCGCGCATCGCACGGGCCGAGGCCGTTCTGGGCTTCTCCCTCGCGGACTCCGCGGGCCGGCTCCGTGCGCACCTGGCCCTCCAGCTGGTACGGCTGCGCCCGTAGATCAGCGCAGCAGCGCCCGGCGCAGCGCGACCACCCGCTCGGCGGCGGCCCGGCGGCTGATCTCCGCTTCGGGGATCATCCCGTCGAAGCCGTGGAAGGCTCCCGGGTACAGGTGGAACTCGGTGGAGACGCCCGCCTGTACCAGTCGCCGGGCGTAGTCGATGCACTCGTCCCGGAAGACCTCCAGCTCGCCGACGTCGATGTAGGCGGGGGGCAGGCCGGACAGGTCGGTCGCGCGGGCGGGGGCGGCGTACGGCGAGACGTCATCGGAGCCCGCGGCGTCGCCCAGGAGCGCGGTCCAGCCGAAAAGGTTGGCACCCCGGTTCCAGACGACCGCCTCGGCGAACTCCTGGCTGGACGGGGTGATGTTGCGGTCGTCCAGCATCGGGCAGACGAGCAGCTGGAAGGCCAGGGCCGGGCCGCCGCGGTCGCGGGCCAGCAGCACGGTGCCGGCGGCGAGGCCGCCTCCGGCGCTGAGCCCGCCCACCGCGAGACGGTCGGGGTCGATGCCGAGCTCGGCGGCGTTCTTGGCGGTCCAGACGAGACCGGCGTAGCAGTCCTCCACCGGCGCCGGATGCGGGTGCTCGGGCGCGAGGCGATAGTCGACGGATACGGCCACGCATCCCAGCTGGACGACGTATTCGACCATTCGCTGGTCATCCATCTCGGGGTCACCGATGATCATCCCGCCGCCGTGGATCCAGTAGAGGCCCGGGACGGCGCCTTCCTGGCCGGCGCGGCGGTAGATCCGTAGCCGGATGTCGGGCTCGCCCTCCGGGCCGGGCACCATCCGGTCCTCGATCGTGACCCGCTCGTCAAGCGCGACCGGGGCCATCGCGGCACGCATCGCGTTCATCTGGGCACGGATGTCAGGCAGGTCCTCCTGCCGTACGGTGGACATGTCGGCCAGGGGGACGGGGGAAGCCAGGAGAGCGGCTCCCAGTCCGGGATCGATGTTCGGATGAAGCGACATGTCACTCACCTTCGGGAAGACGGTACTGCCGGTCCGTGCGATCGGCCCTGTCATCGATCATGCGCGGATCCGGACCCTTCTCACAACCGAAACCTGGCCACGATGAGGGAGCATATGACCGCCAGTTGGCGGTCCTATGCTCGACGCCCCGATATCGGGTGCACCCCGCGCTCGGATGCGACCGATGGAAGACGTGGCCGGGGCCGGGGAAGAAGGCATCCTTTCCGAAATTCGATGCCCGGGGAAACGGCCGGAGCGAGGGGAATCTGTCGTCCCGTTAAATGCATGGCGCCCGGTGAAAGCCGGGTCTACCGTAGGCAGTGATCAGCGCGGAGACACTCCTTCGATCCTCCATCGTGGCAGCCTGCAGACGGGATGTCATCGGAGACCTAGGTCTTAATGCCGGAAAGATTCGAGCGGGAAGGAAGGTGGCGAATTTGCACATCGGACGAAACTCGAATTCGACTGTCCGTGGCCGTGGGAATTCATGGCGACGGGCGCGACGAGCACCGAAAATCCGCGCTGAAAGAGAAACGGCCCGTCCATTCACGCGACCCCGAAAGGCGAGCGTGGAAAGAGTTTGCGGTCGAAGATCTCCCCGGATACGCCGATTCCGGAAGGATCTTCAGCCGCAGCCGGCCCCCGCCGCTTCGCGCAGCGGACATCCGGCGTGACCCGTGACCCATCCCGCCGCCGGGCGGGTGAGCCACGCCGCAGAGGCCGAACGGGTAAGGCAGCTGGTCTCCACCCAGCAGGACGGGGTTCGAGCCCCCGCTGCGGCTCCGCCCTGAAAGAAGAGGGCCACGGGACCGGGACTCGGCGAAGGGAGTGGCGACCCTCGCCAGGTCGGCGGTTCCACCATGCGTCCGGTACGGCTCACGCCAACCGGGCCGGGCGCGTAGGACAACGCAGGTCAGCGGGCGGAGCGGGTGTTCGGATCCCACCCTCTCCGCCCGGTCTTGTCATTTGATTGCCTGGTCCCCCTCCCCGCCCGGCTCCGTTGGCCGCCGAGTCAGGGAGTTCGCGGAAGGTGCCCGGCCGGACGAGAAGCGCCGCCGGAAGCGATGACCTATGGTTCGAGCGGCAAGGTGCGAAAGAATGCCGGTGTGGACCAGCTGCCTGTGATCGATGTCGGCGCCCTGGTGAACGGCGAGTCCGATGCCCGGCGAGAACGGGCCGCCCGTGAGATCGGGCAGGCGTGCCGTGACAGCGGTTTCTTCTACATCTCGGGCCACGGGGTCCCGCCCTCGCTGCTCGAACGCCTCGACCGGGCCGCCCGCCGCTTCTTCGAGCTGCCCCTCGACCAGAAGATGGAGATCTCCATGGATCGGGGAGGCCGTGCCTGGCGGGGGTTCTTCCCCGTGGGGGGCGAGCTCACCTCCGGTCGGCCGGACCTCAAGGAGGGCGTCTACTTCGGCACCGAGCTGCTCGAGGGCGATCCACGCGCCGGCCTGCCGCTCCACGGCCGTAACCTCTTCCCCGCGCGGGTGCCCGAGCTGGGCGAGGCGGTCCTGGAATATCTCGACACCCTGACGGGCCTCGGCCAGTCGGTCATGCGCGGCATCGCGCTCAGTCTCGGGCTGGCGGAGGACTACTTCGCGGCCGGCTACACGGCCGACCCCACCGTGCTGTTCCGGATCTTCCACTACCCGCCGGCTCCGCCCGCCTCCGACGACTGGGGCGTGGGCGAGCACACCGACTACGGCCTGCTCACCCTGCTGGCCCAGGACCGGCACGGGGGCCTGCAGGTGCACGCACGGACGGGCTGGATCGAGGCCCCGCCGATCCCCGGCACCTTCGTCTGCAACCTCGGCGACATGCTCGACAGGCTCACCGGTGGCCTCTACCGATCGACTCCGCACCGGGTCAAGAACGTGAGCGGTCGCGAGCGGCTGTCGTTCCCCTTCTTCTTCGATCCCGGCTGGGACGCCGAGGTGCCCCCGCTTCCCTCGCGGGCCGCAGGTTCGCCGGATGTGATCGGAGGCGGCCCCGCCCGGTGGGACGGTCAGGACCTTCGCGCCTTCACCGGCACCTACGGCGAATACCTCCTCGGCAAGGTCTCCAGGGTGTTCCCGCAGCTGCGCGAGGACGTCCTCTGAGAGGACTCGTATACGGCCCGTCCGGCCGTGAGCGTGAAGGCGCATACGACGATCCCCGGTGTTCCGGGCTGCCGTCGCGTGATCCGTACGGGCGGCCATGCGCTGTTAACCACATGACCGGGTAGATGTTGACCAATGCTTGTAATCTTTGGCGCTGTCGGGGAGAACGGTCCTGTTGATCCTTCTTGTGGAGGTTCGTTGATGGAACGCCGTACGTTTCTTCGTGCCTCGGTGCTCGGCGCGAGCACCGTGGCCTTTACCGGGAGCCTCTGGCAGGACGCCTTCGCGGCCCCCGCCCAGAACGCTTCCGGTCCCTACGGGTCCCTGCTGGCCGCCGACGCCAACGGCGTCCAGCTCCCGGCGGGGTTCACCAGCAAGGTGATCGCCCGCTCGGGGCAGGTGGTCCCCGGCACCTCCTACACCTGGCACAGCGCCCCCGACGGCGGCGCCTGCTTCGCCGACGGCAGCGGCTGGATCTACGTGTCCAACTCCGAGGTCAACCCCGGCGGCGGCGCCTCGGCGATCCGTTTCAACTCCGGTGGCACCGTCGTCTCCGCGAACTCGATCCTGTCGGGCACCCGGCAGAACTGCGCCGGCGGCGCGACCCCGTGGAAGACCTGGTTGTCGTGTGAGGAGGTCAGCCTCGGCTACGTCTACGAGACCTACCCCTTCGGCGGCGCCGCCGTACGGCGTCCGGCCATGGGCCGCTTCAAGCACGAGGCGGCGGCGGCCGACCCCGTCCGCAAGGTGATCTACCTCACCGAGGACGAGACCAACGGCCGGTTCTACCGGTTCGTCCCGACGACCTGGGGCGACCTGTCCTCCGGCACGTTGCAGGTGTTCGTCGCGGGCTCGGCGACCAGTGGTTCGTTCACCTGGGCGAACATCCCCGATCCCGACGGTTCGCCGACCGTGACCCGTAGCCAGGTCTCGGGCTCTAAGTCCTTCAACGGCGGTGAGGGCTGCTACTACGCCAACAACACGGTGTGGTTCACCACCAAGGGCGACAACCGGGTCTGGCAGGTCAACCTCGCCGCGGGCACATACGAGCTCGCCTACGACGACAGTCTCGTCAGCCCCGGCACGGCGCCGCTGACCGGCGTGGACAACGTCACCGGCTCGACCTTCGGAGACCTCTACGTCGCCGAGGACGGCGGCAACATGGAGATCTGCCTGATCACTCCCGACGACAAGGTCTCCTCGTTCCTGCGGATCACCGGCCAGGGCTCCTCGGAGATCACCGGCCCGGCCTTCTCTCCCGCCGGCGACCGCCTCTACTTCTCCTCCCAGCGCGGCACGTCCGGTTCCTCCTCGGGAGGAATCACCTACTGCGTGACCGGACCTTTCCGCACCTGACGGACGGCGCGGGCCGTACGGGATCCTCACCCGTCCGGCCCGCGCCGCCACGCCCTCGTCCGGGGCGGGGACCGGCGGAAAAATAGGCCAAAAGACCCCTGACCAGGTCTTTTGGGTCATCATGACGATTCTTGGGAAGGAGGGAGGTAGAGGGAGGCATTAGGAGGGCGATATGGCAGCGCATGTAGTGGTGGGCGCGGATGGCTCGGCCCCCTCGCAGACAGCGGTCGAGTGGGCTGCCGAGGACGCCGCCAGGCGTGGGTGCGATCTCCGGATCGTTCACGTGTACGAACCGACGGATCATTACGCGCCATCGCCGGAGTTTCAGGACTCGGTGAGGAAGTACGGCCAGGACGTGCTGGAGAAGGCGGCCGAGCGGGCGCGTGGCCGCGCCCCGTGGACCGAGGTGAGCACCTCGCTGGTGAGCGGCCGGGTGGCCGAGGTTCTCCGGCGGGAGGCCGAGGACGCCGAGCAGGTCGTGGTCGGCAGCCGGGGCCTGGGTGGGTTCACCGGTCTGCTGCTCGGGTCGGTCACGCGATCCCTGGCCGGTCATGTGGCGGCGCCGATCGTGGTCGTCAGAGACGTCCCGGAACGGGTTCGGGGGGAGATCGCCGTCGGGTACGACGGCTCGGAGCATTCGGTGACGACGCTGCAGTACGCCTTCGAGGAGGCGGCGCGTCGCAAAGCCCGGCTGCAGGCGATCCACACGTGGCAGATGCCGATAATGGGGCTGTACGCCGTGGCCTACGCTCCGCTGCTGGAGGACATGGCGGCCGCGGAGCAGCGCACCGCCACGAACGCCCTCAGCCCCTGGCGGGAGAGGTATCCCGGCGTGGAGGTCAAGCAGACGGTGATCTGTGAGCATCCGGTCGTGGCCCTGCGAAACGCCTCGGCCACCGCGGATCTGGTGGTGGTCGGCTCACGGGGGCTGGGCGCCTTCGAGTCCGCCGTTCTGGGGTCGGTGAGTCATGGGGTCCTGCATCATGCCCACTGCCCCGTCGCGGTGGTGAATCCCAGGGACGAGGCATGACGGATCTGCGGAGCCCTCGTAACCGCTGGTAGAGACCCCGGTCAGGGGGTATTTCAGGAGGAGGCGCCGCAGGTCGCCGTGATGAGGGGCATGCCGCCGGCCGTCGCAGGCCGGATGGTGCCGTCTCCCGGTGGGGGCTCGTCCGGACGGCAGGCGTAGGGCGCGGCCTGCCGGTGGCCGTGGTCCACCGGAATTCATGAGGGGGAACTGACATGAAGGCAGCGGTAGGGGACGAACTGGTCATCGAAAGTGCCCACGAGGGTGAGGCCCGGCGGATCGGCGTGATCGTGGAGCTGCGTAACGAGGACGGCTCTCCGCCCTACGTGGTGCGATGGCTCCACGTCGAGCAGGAGACGCTCGTGTTTCCCGGCCCCGACGCGCATGTGATGCCCAAAAAGCAGGAGGCACGGCTCACGACAGAGCAGTAGGCACGGCTCACCCACCCTGACCGGCTGATCCCGCCGGCCAGGGTGGGTGAGGTCGTTCTTTCCCCCGCGCACTGCCGCGCCGAGCCCCTGCGCCGCCTGTTCGGCAGGTCGGCCGAGCCCCTGCACCGCCTCTGCCCGGCAGGTCGGTCGAGCCCATGCGCCGCCTCTGCCCGGCAGGTCGGCTGCAACCCTGCGTTGCCCCTGCCTGACTGCCTTCCTGCCTGACAGGGCAGACCCGAGGCCCGAGTCGATTCGACGTCATCATCGGCCTCGCGGGCCGGTCGGGTTGCTCGGGGTGCCATCGAGGAACCACCGCAGGGCCGGTACCGCCGTTCTTGGCCACTCCCGCATTCCTCGCATTCCCCGCACTTCCCGCATTGACTTTGTCCCAACGTTTGACGCACCATGTTGAGACAAAGCTTGCGACATTAGGGAGGGGTCATGCCGAGCGAAGCGTTACCGGACGCCGGCTCATCGGTGCGTCCGGCGGATCTCCGGCAGGCGGGCGCATGGCTGGTCCGGCACGGCCTGGCCGATGCCCGGCCGACACCATTGCTGGCCGTGCGTCTGGCGGCGCGGCGACGTGCACGCCTGGCCGATCACATCATGCTGGCCGCGTTGATGCTGGCGGCCGCACTCGCCCAGGCCTACGACCGGCTCGCCACCTCCGCCTATGGCGGGTTCGAGCCGCACAGCCAGACGCCGTTGCTGGTCCTGACGGCGTTGGTGGTCGCGCTGCTGCTGGTCCGGTCGCTGCTTGATCAATGGGTGCGGCGCGTCGACCGGCGTGCCGGCGCGGCGTTGTCGCGACGGGCGGCCCATCCGCTCCAGCCCGGCTGGAGAGCCATGCTCGGCCGACCGTACGCCGCCTTCACCGTTGCCACCTTCGCCGGCGCGATGGCGCTGGCGGCGAGCGCCCTGACCGTCCCGGACTCCACCGTGCGGTATGCGGCCTTCATCCTGCTGGTCGGCCTGCTCGGTGTCGCCGTCGGCGTCGCCCTGCAGCTCCGCGATCTGCTGACGCGCCCGGTCGTGGCCGAGGACGAGGTCTCGCTGACGGCCGACGTCATCATGCGCATCGAGGACGCGCGCGAGCTCACCGCGCCGACCGTGCCGTGGGCGCTGCCTGTGGTGTTGCTGTTCGGTACGGCGTTCGGATGGTGGAACGCCGCCGCGCTCATTCTGGCGCTCCTGGGCTTCGTCGCGAGCCACATGATCCATGCGAGGACTCCGTCAATCGTGACGATGGCGCGGCAAGCCATGAGCGCCCGATGATCGTCATCGATGCGGCCTCGCCCGTTCCGCCATTCGAGCAACTGCGTGCCCAGCTCGCCAGGCAGATCCAGGACCGCACGCTGGCCGTGGGCTCCCGGCTGCCGACGATCCGCCACCTCGCGGCCGACCTCGGCCTGGCCGTCAACACGGTCGGCAGGGCTTACCGGGAGCTGGAGGAGGCGGGGCTGATCGAGACTCGCAGGCGAGCGGGTTCGTTCGTGTCGGCCGCCGGCGAGGAGGGACGCGAACGGGCACGCCGTGCCGCCGCCGACTATGCGGCCGTGATCGCCAGTGTCGGCATCGACGCGGGCGAGGCGATCCGCATAGTCCAGGCTGCGCTGGCGTCCGGCATGGCGGCACCGGCCTCTCCATGACCCGCTACGCGGGCCACAATGTCTGACCTGCTATGTCTAGCGGGCCGCTCTGAGGCCGGGAAGCTGATTTCGAGTGCCGGGTACCGCAGAGTCGGGCGAAAAGCGAGGGTGGATACGTTCAGGCCCATAAGATCGCGCGGAGCAGATGTGCATTTATCAGTCTCGACCTGGCGGCACCCCTTGCCCCACCCGGTCTCGTCCGAGCGCAGTGCACTGATCGAACGGATCGCAGACCGCGTCCTGGCGCTTGGCCCTGGTCGCACACTCACGTCCATTGCCAGATAGGGAGGCTCGGTGAGCGGTATACCTGATCTTGGTCCAATGCCCCAGCGCATCACGGTCGACGCGGAGCAGGTCCATCGGCTCATTGCCGGGCAGTTTCCTCAGTGGGCGGACCTTCCGGTTGAGCCCGTGGCCAACGGCGGCTGGGATAACCGGACCTTCCACCTCGGCGACGGAATGCTGGTGCGTTTGCCCAGTGCATCCGAATACGCCTTGGCGGTTGAAAAGGAACACCGGTGGCTTCCGCCGCTCGCCTCACAGCTTCCGCTGCCCATTCCTGCCCCGCTGGCGAAGGGCGAGCCAGGTGCGGGCTACCCCTTCTCGTGGTCGATCTACCGGTGGCTTGACGGCGAGCCTGCGAGCGTCGACCGGATCGCTGATCCGGTCGGATTCGCGGTCGATCTGGCCGGCTTCGTCGCGGCCTTGCAGAGCATCGACACCGCTGACGGCCCCCGGCCGGGAAAGCACAACTGGTTCCGGGGCGCCACACTGCGCACCTATGAGGGGCAACTCGAGAGCGCGCTGGAGAAATTGGACGGCCACGTCGACGTCAGCCTGGCGCGCGAGATCTGGAAGACCGCACTGGACGCGCGCTGGGACGGTGTGGACAGTTGGTTCCACGGCGATCTCGCCCAGGGGAATCTCCTGCTCAAAGACGGGCGATTGGCAGCTGTCATCGACTTCGGCACGTGCGGCGTCGGCGACCCGGCCTGCGACCTGGCAATTGCATGGACATTGCTGACCGCTGACGGCCGCCAGGCGTTCCGCGAGCGACTGTCCGTTGACGATGCAAGGTGGGCGCGCGGGCGTGGCTGGGCTCTCTGGAAGACGATGGTCACCTGCTCTTACACCCTGGGCGATACCGGCGAGTCGGCGCTGAACGCACGGCGCGCCCTAACCGAGATCTTCGCCGAGTACTCAGCAGGGAGCCCTTCCACAGACCTGGCGACGCGCGGCCGATGATCTGGCAAGTGAGCGGTTCACCTGGCGGGGCTGAGCGCTCTACCCGGCGAGCTGAGCATGTATTGGTGGGAGAGGTGATCTCTGTCTGGCGATGGTGCGGATGCCGTCGCAGAACGGGTGCATAGGATCGCCGGCATGGCACTGCGACCTGTTCAGGTGAACATAAAGGCTCTTGATGACTCGGCGGTCGGCCGGTTCTGGGCGGAGGCGCTCGGCTGGAGCGTTTTCCGACCCGGCGTGACCACTTACATTGGACCCGTCGGCGGCTTCGTCTGGCCGGACCCGGTTGCTGTCGGAATCGACGTCGTTCCCGTCCCGGAAGCCAAGACAACAACAAAGAACCGTGTGCACCTCGATCTCGCCACCACCTCTGCGGCCCATCAGGCGGAGTTGGTCACGCGCCTCCGGGCTCTTGGTGCGACGCCCGCCCACGTAGGGCAGGGCAAAGTGCCGTGGACGGTCCTCGCCGACCCGGAGGGCAACGAGTTCTGCGTGCTGGAGCCTCGGGAGATCTACCGGGACACCGGGTCGATCGCCGCGGTGGTGGTCGACTGTGCGGATCCGCAGGCGATGGCCCGGTTCTGGGGTGAGGCGATCGACTGGACCCTGCACGAGGTGGCCGACGATCATGCAACGTTGCGCTCCGCCAAGGGTGTCGGCCCGTATCTCGAGTTCCTCCGCACGCCCGACGTGAAGACCGTGCCAGACCGCGTCCACCTTGACCTGCTGCCGTACCCCGGTGACGACAGAGCGGCGGAGGTGGCCCGGCTGCGGGCCCTCGGCGCCACCGACCTCGACCTCGGCCAGGGTGACGTGGCGTGGACGTGTCTGGCCGACCCGGAGGGCCACGAATTCTGCGTCCTCGCCTCGTCCTGACGCGGAGCCCTAAAGACACCCCGACGCGTGAGCCTTGTGTGCTCCTACTCCATGACCCCGGGTGGGTTGGGCTGCCGCGTCTCGGTCGATCAGGGCTGCGAGAGCTTGCGTGTAGGGGGCGAGATCGGCTCGCTCGTCAACCACAACTCAACGTGCCAATCAATGCGCTAAGTCACACTGACCGCTGGTCGTCCGCTGCGGTATCACCGGAGGCATGCGGTATCCACAGGGGGCGGGCTGATCGCCGAACGCCAGGAGTTTCGCGAGGGGTTACGGCTCCAGCCCGCGGAGCGGTTCGCTATTTACTCCGTGACGTGATCCGGCGATATAGTAACTTTTTCCCGGCACGAGCAGACGCGGTTATCCTCGTTCAGATACAACTGACCGATGATCTCACCGTTGACGTTCCAGACTCTCCGACATGCGACTGTCCTGTTATGTGTCGCCGCCGTCACTGGTTGCAGCGCCATCCCATGGATCGGCATAACCACGCCTCGCGAGGCGTCGGATCTCACCCTCCCCTTGGACGTTTACGAGCTCGGCCCAAAGGACCGCGCTCAGGTCCTGCGCGTTCGGTTCACATTGATAAAGAAATGCATGCAGCAATTTCAGATTGACTTCCAGGGGCCTTCTACCGAACCGGTTTACTATCCAAAGAATGCCATTTACCTGGACTGGCTCGACGAAAATTGGGCTGAGAGCTATGGATATGCGGAACCGCCGGGACAAGCGGAGGAGCGTTCTGCCGCGATGTCCGGCATTCGATCGTACGTGATACAGGACGAGCAGAGTTATGTGCTATGGGGAAAGGTCAAGCGATTTCGAGGTAAGGCGGTGCCGCGCGGAGGGTGCCTCGCCAAGGCTGACGGCATCCTCAACCAAGGGGCGAAAGGCCTTTCCAAGGCGGATAGCGAGAAAACATTCAACGACGAGGAAATCGCTGCTCTCGCCACTGGTTCGGCCGACCTTATCTTGAAGGACGAGAGAATTAAAGCGGCCGAGCGCTCCTGGAGTTCTTGCATGATGTGGGCGGGCTTCGTCTATCAGACCCCCGATGATGCGATGGGTGATCCGCAATGGGCCTCAACCGTTATGGATGATCAGATTAAAAAGCCGCGTGGCACACAGGCGGAGATCAATACGGCGACCGCAGACGCCAAGTGTCGCTTGGATACGAACTACTACGGTGCCCGGCAGGCGAGCTACTCGGATTCTCAAAACAAGATCATCGAGAAACATCGTGACCGGCTGAACACCATCAAGCTGCTGAATCAGACTCGCCTGGCCAATTCCGCCAAGGTCCTCAGCGGCGAGATCGTGGTGCCCTGGTAGGTATTCGTTCCGTAGCGCGCATGTAGACCACGAACGGAATCACGTAGCGCCCGCAGGCGAGTTGAGAGCCCGCAGTTACGCAAGCCGTTGCACCGAATTGTTGGCTCGGGTATCACGACCAACCGCAATAAGGCCACCGCCATGTGCCGATCGCTTTGGGCGACTTGCCAGTATCCGGACAGCTGCGACGAGTATCCGTTCGCCTCCACCAAGGAAGGAGCGGCCTCGACTCCGAGCAATTACTCGGTTGAGCTGATCAAGCTTGAGGACAACTGCGCCTCGGGGTCGCGGCTCGGCTGGTTCTACCAGCAGAACAGAATCATTCCCGAGCATCGAAACGACCGGGGACTGATGGCAGGAACACCGTTCTACGTGAGCGTTGTCACCAGCGGGCCATCCAATCCGAAGGGACCCAGTACGCCGGATGGACTGCCGCTGAGCGAACGCTTCTGCGACGAGCAATGACGACTCGGCATCGATAACCGACGCGCGTGGTGCCCGGGCATGCTCCATCCCGGGCACCACACCCTCAGGAAATCGCTCCGGTGCTCTTCCTGATGAAGTGCACGCACCCGGCGAGCACCGACAGGCGTAAACGGGTCTCAACGTCGAGCCACCGCAACTGCCGTACGGCCCTGACCGTCTGGAAGGCGGCCGTGGCCAGATCAGGGATGAAGGCCGCAGCCAAGGCGTTGAGCGTGCTGAACTGATCCATCCTCGCCAGCGGGTCTCGGACGCCATCGGTCGTCTGAGCGCGGAACCGGTGGGCGACCTCGGTCAACCGCCCGTTCAGCCGCTCGCATTCCGCGGCCCCGGGACGATCCCGCAGCGCGGCCATCGCCTCGGCGACGACGGGGTCGTCCGAGATGTCCTGCGGCGCGTTCTCGCGCATGGCGATGTCCAACGCCGAGGCGATGATGAACGGCAGCCGGTCGGGTGTCGGAGCGGTGGCCACGAGAGGGCGCAGTTCGGCGGAGTCGAGCATGGGATGACCGAATGCCGCCTCCAGCAGCCAAGGCCGGGCGTGACGGATCGGATTCACCATGAACATCCGCCGATGACGGCGCGACAACCACGCGGAGTCCAACCTCTGACCCGTGATGCGCTCGGCGAGGATCAGCCCTGATTCCAGCGACTTGGGCAGGTCCTCCACCAATTCCTCTATCTCGTCGGCGTCGCCGCCC
Organism: Streptosporangium subroseum; assembly: GCF_900188345.1. GTDB lineage: Bacteria > Actinomycetota > Actinomycetes > Streptosporangiales > Streptosporangiaceae > Streptosporangium > Streptosporangium subroseum. Next base: position 42,132 of record NZ_FZOD01000067.1, read on the forward strand.
GGCCGCGCCGGCGGATCCAGCAGGTCGAAACCGGCTATCCTCAGGCCGTTCACCGCATAGAAGAAGATGGTGTCGAGATTGACGGTCCATTTGAAGCTCAGCGCTCGGCCGCCGCCTTCCGACAGCGTCTGTAATACCAATGGTCTGACGCCTTGACCTCCGTAGGGTTCAAGGACGACCGTCCACTCGCCCAGCTCTCCTATCAGGATGACCGGAGGTCGAACCGCCTCGTCGTCGTCCTCGTCCTTGTCCGCCTCCGACGCCTCGTCGAAAGCCTCGTCCAGCGTCTTGAGCTCGGCATCGACCGGCTCACCGCCGAAAAGGCGGGCCACTTCATCTGCACTTTTTCCTCGGCACCAGGTGATGCACATGTCATCTCCCAGGAAGCCCGATCCGAGGAGGCTTTGATAATGGGATTCCGCGTCAGCGTTCATGGGGGAAGCTTGCCATCGAGAAGGATGCTCGCCGACCGCTGCAATTGTTTGGCCTGTCGGATTTCATCACTACAGATAGGATGCGCCGGTTGCTACATTCGAGGCATCAAGATACTCGGCCACCGCGCGTACCGGTCACCTGTGGGAGAGCGGACCAGGGTGGGGTCTCATCGTCATTGGCCCGACAGCCGCGCGTGACCGACTCCTGTCGGGGTGTCATACCGGCGGGACGCGGTCAGCCGCGCAATCGCATGCGATAAACCCGGTGACGTGGACGGTCATCCCGGGATACTGGTCGCCATGGATGAGGTCAAGGTCGTCGTCGCCCATTCCGAGCGCGCGACCCTGCGCGTCGGTGACGTGTTCCTGAAGGTGGACGCCGATCAGGCGCGCATCGACGTCGAGGTCGAGGCGATGGCCGTGGCGCCGGTCCCGACCCCGAAGGTCCTGTGGCACAAGCCGCCCGTGCTCGCGATCGCCGCGGTCCCGGGGACGGCGCTCGGCCGCCTCGGCGAGCCGTCGACCGCGTCCCCGGCGGCATGGGCCGCGGCGGGCGCCGCCATCCGGAGGTTGCACGACGCGCCGCTGCCGCCCCGGCCCGGCGGGGCTGGCCGGGGCCTCGACGAGTTGGCGGCGGATCTCGACGGCGAGTGCGAGTGGCTCGTGACGAACGGCGTCCTGCCCGCCGACCTGGTCACCCGCAACCGCCGGGTCGCCGAGGCCGCGCTTCGGCCGTGGACTCCGGTGTTCACGCATGGCGACCTGCAGATCGCTCACGTGTTCGTCGACGGCGACGGGATCACCGGCATCATCGACTGGTCCGAGGCGGGCCAGGGTGATGCCCTGTTCGACCTCGCCACCTTGACGCTCGGACACGAGGAGCATCTGGGCGACGTCGTCGCCGGCTACGGCACCGACGTCGACCTCGATGTGATCCGCGCGTGGTGGTCGTTGCGAAGCCTGCTGGGGGTTCGCTGGCTCGTCGAGCACGGCTTCGACCCGTTCGCGCCGGGCTGTGAGGTCGACGTGCTGAGATCCCGGATGTGAGGCTGCGCGGGCCGCACCGCTGTGAGTGCGTTCTGACGCATCGGGCAGGCCATCCCCTGGTGCGCATCGCCTGCCCTTACTCCCGACAGAGTGCGATGCGGAGTCGTCGCCGGCAGATGACGGCGCAACCGAGGGTGACGAACGCGTGGTGGATGTCGCGGATGCCATGACCGGTCGGATCGGTTGGTCAGGCCGGGGCTTCACGCCGGCCGATGAGTACGGCGGCGCCTTCGAAGCGGCCGGCGGCCAGGTCGTCCAGCGCTTGGTCCGCGGCGGCGAAGGGGTAGGGCTTGGTCGTCACCCGTGGCGGATGGGCCGAGGTGAGGTCCAGGAAGGCCCGGCCGTCGGCGCGGGTGTTGGCGGTGACACTGCGCAGCGTCCGCTCCTGGAACAGATGACGCTGGTAGTTCAGCGGGGGAACATCGCTGAGGTGGATGCCCGCGATCGCGAGCGTTCCACCTCGGTCGAGGGCGGCCAGCGCGACCGGGACCAGCTCGCCCACCGGGGCGAACAGGATCGCGGCGTCCAGCGATCCGGGTGGGGCGTCCGTGTCGTTGCCCGCCGAGGCCGCGCCCAGCGTTCTCGCCAGTTCCCGGGCCCCGGCGGACCGGGTGTAAACGTGCACGGTCGCGCCCTGGGCGATGGCGACCTGCGCGGTCAGGTGGGCCGAGCCGCCGAAGCCGTAGATGCCCAGCCGCCCGCCCGGCGGCAGGTCACAGCGGAGCAGAGCGCGATATCCGATGATCCCGGCACACAGCAGCGGAGCCAGCTTCTCGGCGGGAGCCTCCTCGGGAAGGGGGTAGGCGTACTCCTCGGGGACGACCAGGTATTCGGCGTAGCCGCCGTCGGCGTCCCAGCCGGTGTAGGTGGAGAAGGGACAGAGATTCTCCGCGCCCCTGCGGCAGTAACGACAGTGCCCGCAGGTCGAGCGGAGCCATGCCACGCCGACGCGGTTGCCCGGCGCGAACCGTACCGAACCAGGAGCGGCGGCGGCCATCCGGCCCACGACCTCGTGGCCGGGCACGGTGCGCGGGCGTCGCGGAGGCAGGTCGCCCTCGGCGAGGTGGAGATCGGTACGGCAGACGCCGCACGCCTCGACCTCTACCAGCACCTCTCCGGGGCCCGGCGCGGGAACCGGGAGCCGGACCGGTTCCAGAGGCCCGGAGGAGATCGGCCCGGGCCGTGCGACCACCCAGGCATCCATCTCGTCGGGGATCGTGGGCCGCAGCGGATACGGCGTGGGCCGAGGGCTTCGCACGTCCCGGGCATCCGGGTCTGCGGGTGTCGCCGGGCGTTCGTTCATGGTCATGATGAACCTCCGCGGATGAGTCGTCGCTCCCGCGTCAGGCGACGCTGATGTCTATCTGCGGGGAGTGCTTCGGATCCATCCAGCGCAGAACCTGCAGGAGCTTGTCGACCGGCAGGCTGACGCAGCCGGTGGTGGGCCCGCCGTTGCTGATGTGAAGGAAGATCGCGCTACCCAGGTGGGGCGTGTGTTCCTTGGTGTTGTAGGCGATCACGGCGCCGTAGTTGTAGGCCGGGAGGGTCACCATGTTCTCGGGAGCGACCCCCGGATCGGCGTGGCGGGAGTCCACCCACTTGTTGTAAAGGGGACTGGCGGAGTCGTCGTTCCACTTGTCGTAGGAGAATGCCTGCCGGTAGGGGAACTTCACACCGGGGTCGGGCTTGACCCCGAACATGAAGTCGAATCCGTACGTCCCGGACGGGGTGCGCCCGTCGCCCTCCCGCTTCTGGCCCGGCGGGGCGATGCCGCTCTTGCCGACGTTTGCGGTCCACGGCCCGTACGTCTTCACCCAGCGGTCGCCCTCAGCGGTGTAGGCGATCAACGTGGCGGTGGTCTTCTGGTAGGAGTCGGCCGTCACGGTGATGAGCTGCCGTCCCTGCGACGCGGGCGGTAGAGCGGACGCGGACGCGGAAACGGCACGGGCCACGGCGGCTCCGCTGAAGATCATGACGAGTGCCAGCAGAACGGCACTCACGCGTACGGAAGTCGTTCTCGTGTCCGTAGGCGCTCCCTGATTGGCGGTGTTCATACAGGTCAGGCTATCCAGGGGAGAGATGTGCTCGGTGTGCGCCGCCGTTCCCCGGGGGGCGGTCGCGGCGCAGCTCAGGGCCGATATGGGCCGGAGAATCGCTCATGTCAGGCGTTGCCCGGCCACGCCATACGGTGAACATCGGCCGCAGTTCGTATCGGGCGTGTTCGGCCACGCCATGCGGTGGCATCGGCCCGCCCACCCCGAGAACGGCCCAGCTTGGCTGCCGTCAACCGTATTCCGCGCCGCCGTCGTAACCGCCGGCTCCGCCGCCTTCGCCGTCTTGGGGTTTTGCGCCTTTGGCGCAGCCCCTTTTCCTGTTCGCGGGCATCCTCGGAGACCAACGCGCAGGCGAATCCCTCTGATCTCAACTCCATACAGATCCCGGTTGGTGGCGTCCATTCGGTCGAACGGGGGCGGCAATGGGGCTGTAAAAGTATGCTAACGCACGTTACTATAACTATCGTTACCTACTTTGAGGGGGAGCGATGTTGGATCAGCTGGGACGGGCACTCGCCGCGGAGGACGCCGCTGCCGTGTCCGTGGTGCTGGCCGAGGACGTCACCCTGCGGGTCGCGGTGCACGACGAGCCGATCGAGGGGGTCGGTGCCGCGCCCCACGTCATCGGGGCTGTGCTCGATGGAGTGCTGCACGACATCGAGGTGTCGGCGATCATCGGGGGCATCGGCGACACCTCGGTTCTGATGTTCGGCGCCCAGGTCGCGGGCCACCCCGGCCGGGCCGACGGGCTGCTCGTCGCCCGCCAGGATCGGGACGAGCGGATCTCGGACCTCACGGTGTTCGTCCGGCCGCTCGCGGCGTTGCAAGCGCTGGCCGACGAGATGGGACGGCGGCTGGGTGTGCCGCGCCCCGGCGGTGTCGTCTGATGGCCACTCCCTCGCTGCGCAACTGGATCCCGGCCGCGATCCTGTCCTCACCGCTGCACCCGGTGATGAGCCGCAGGAGTCTCCTGCTGAGCTTCACCGGGCGCCGCAGCGGCGCCCGCTACGTCACCCCCGTCAACTACCTCCAGCGTGACCGCGAGCTGCTGATCACCACGGAGAGGGGGTGGTGGCGCAACTTCGACGGCGGGGTGCCGGTGGAGCTGCGGCTGCGGGGCCGCCGGGTCGCGGCGGTGGCCGAGGCGGTGTGCGAGCCCACTGTTGTGGCCGAGGCGCTCACCGCACTCGTGCGTGACCATCGCGCGTACGGGCGCTGGGCGCGGGTCCGGGTCGGCGCGGACGGCACCCCGGACACCGCGGACGTACACGCGGCTATCGCGAGCGGCCGGGTTCTGGTCCGCGTGCTGCTGGACGGCGAGACGATCACCCCATGACCGCAACGCATCGCAGGCGCCGTGGCACCGGGCACGAGCTGCGTGAAGTGGTGGTCCGGGTGGCCACCGACCTGCTGGCGCAGCTCGGCGACACCGACGCGCTCACCATGCGGGCCGTCGCCGCCGCCGCAGGCGTCACCGCACCCTCGGTATACCGGCACTTCCCGGACAAGGAGGCGTTGCTGCGCGTTGTCGTCGCCGAGCGGTTCGCCGAGTTCACCGAGCAGCTCGAAAGCGCCGCCGTGGCCGCTGCCGGCGACCCCGTCGCGCGGCTCGAGGCGATCGCCAGGGCGTACGTCCGGAGCGGTCTGGAGCAACCGGGGCACTATCGGGTGCTGTTCAGCGCCATGAACGCGGGCCCGGCCGGGCTGGGGCTCGAGCCCGGCGCCGCGCATCCCGGCGCGGCCTCCTACAAGGTACTGGTCGACGCGGTCAGCGCGTGCCTGTCACCCGCCGGCCGTGGTGCGGCGTTCGTGCTGGCCACCGAGCTGTGGGCTTCCCTGCACGGCGCCATCGACCTGCGCATCACCAAACCCGACATGCCATGGCCCGAGCCCGATGCCCTGATCGAGACGGCGTTGACCGCTGTGCGAGCAGCGTCGCCGCCGGGGCCACTACCCGCGGAGTCGCCGTGAACCTGCTCGTCTTCGTCACGCTGGCCGTCACCGGTTTTGTCGCCTGTTCCGAGTTCGGCTCCTATGCCTTCGTCCATCCTGTGCTGCGCCACCTGCCCGGCACCGAACGCATCACCGTCGAGAAGGGCCTGCTCAAGACGTTCGGGCGGGTCATGCCGGTCGGGATGACGCTGTGCGTGGTGCTCGCGGTGGCCGTCGCGATCGAGGGCAGCGGGCTCGGGTGGCTCGCCTGGGCCGCGGTGGTCGCGTTCGCCGTCGCGGTCGGGTTCACCGTCGCCGTCAACGTCCCGATCAACATCGCCACCGGACGCTGGGACCCGGCGAACCCGCCCGCCGGATGGGAACGGACCCGCCGCCGCTGGGAGTTCTTCCAGGGCGTGCGCTCCTGGCTGCTGCTGATCGGTTTTGTCCTGGTCTGCGCGGCAGGCACCGTCTGATCAGCGCGCCACGGCAGCCACGAGCGCACGTTCGGATCTGCTTGAAGACCGCCCCACCACGTTCCAGCGCGCCGTACCGGCCCCGTCGGCACCACAGCCCATTGCCGCCACATGTGGCAATTCAGGGCATGCGTTCGCCCCTACCACGTCAAACACGAATATGGAGGCAGCCATGGGCTTCTCTCGAATCACCGGCATCGCCGCCATTGGCTTCGCCATCACGATCGTCCTCGCCAACGCGATCATGATGCCCGCCGGCCTGCCGCTCACCGGCGCCGAGATCGGCGAGGTCAACGCGTTCTTCGGCACCGAGGGCGATATCGTGGCCATCGCGTCCGCGCTCACTCCCTCCGCCTGGCTACTGGCCACCTTGTTCGGCGCGGGCGCGGTCTCCGCGCTGCGGCGCTTCGAACGCGGCCGGGGCGAAGCGTGGTCACTGTTCGGATTCACCGGCCTGGCCCTGCAGAACGCCACCTTCGCCGCGGTCATCGCGACCCGCCTCGCGCTCACGTCGACGGCCGCGCGCGACAGCGCCACAGCCGGGGGACTGTGGGCCCTGCACGACGCGCTGTTCACCCTCAACGGCACCTTCCTGGCACTCGCCCTCATCGGCCTGTCCGTCGCCGGCCTGCGCGCCGGTCTCATCCGGCCGTGGCATGGCACCCTGGGGCTGGTATCGGCCGCGCTGCTGTTCGGCTCGGCCACCCTCACCCCCCTGGTCATCGACCACACCGGCCCCCTCGGTCTTCTCGGCCTCGTCGGCTGGCTGATGTGGGTTGCCTGGATCATCGCGTACGGCGTCACCCTGATCCGCCTGAACCCGGCCTCGTTGTCGCACGAGGTGAGCTGACCGGTCGACGAGGGCCCCTCCACGACAGGGTCTGAGGGCCAGGAGGACAGAGCAATCGTCAATGCCTGTGGATCATCGTCCGTTCTGGGAGAAGTGCTGGTAGTCCTTCTCGGTCGACCAGGATCCGCCCCAGCCCCAGCCGATCTTCTTGAACGCGCGCACCACGGCGTCGCCGGGGTTGATGACCCCTGGCCGGTCCAGGGGCCGCCGAACGTAGTCCTTCGCGTTCGGGGGTTCGAGGGTTCCGCCTGGATAGGGGTGGATGTAGGGATTTTCTCGGGTATTGATGTCGATCGCCAGGCCGTAGGCGTGTTGCGACCAGCTGCCGCTGGTCCCGACGCGTCGGCAGTTGAAGCCCGAGGTGTTGTCCGCCTTCATCGAGGCGGCGTCGCTGCCCTTGTAGACCTCCACCGACCGCATCTGCCGGATGGGGAAGCGCTGACCGTACAGCTTCCTGAAAACCGAGACGACCTGGTCGGCCACCGATTTGTTGATCACCAGCTCTCCGGTGTGGGGCGCGCCGTCGAAACCCCAGTAGGTCATAGTGATCATCCTGAGGTCGGCGGGTTGCACCGGACACCCGCGGCGCCAGGAATGGCGCAGCTGGTCCGGCGAGACCGGCGTCACCTTGGCGGTGAACGCCTGCGATGCGCCCGGAGAGGACGTGCCCGGAGAAGGGGTCGGCGACGGAGACGCCGCAGCCGTCGTCATGGCGACGGCGGTCACGCTGAGCAGGACGAGTGCCGCCGCGGCCGGTCTGCGGCGTGGGATGAATGCCATTTCCCCAGGTTAGGCACTCTCTGGATGCCTGCCCTAATCGATCGGATCAACCGGTCAACGATTCTTTGCGAGAAATTGCCTTTCCCGGGCGGGCGGGCTCCGGGCAGGAGTCGGGAACCGCCCCGAGGTCACGTCGGCCCGTCGTAGCCGGAGGACAGCGAGACGCGGCTCCACACCGGCTCGTCCCAGCCGGAGGACGAACGAAGCGCCGGCCCGTCATAACCGGAGGACGAACGAAGCGCCGGCCCGTCATAACCGGAGGATGCCGGAGAACGAGCGGGGCGCCACCGGCTGCCGGCTGGACCCGCTCCGGATGAGGAGGCTGAACGAGAAGAGCCCTGGGCTTGACCTCAAGTTGGGTCGAGGTTGCAGGCTTGGCCGCGGAGTTGGAGCCGACCTGAAGGGATCTCATGCGCGCGGTGTGGTTGAGGGAATTCGGCGGGCCGGAGGTGCTCGTCGCGGAGGACACCCCGGATCCGGTGGCCGGACCGGGGCAGGTGCTGATCGAGGTGGCGTTCGCCAACATCACCTTCGTGGAGACCCAGATCCGCGCGGGTGCCGGGCCGTTCAAGGTGGAGTTGCCGGTGATCCCGGGCAACGGCGTCGGCGGTGTGGTCACGTCGGTCGGTACGGAGGCGGACCGGGGGCTGATCGGCAGGAGGGTGGTCAGTGGCACCGGGGGTTCGGGCGGCTACGCCGAACTCGCCGTCGTGGATGCCGGCGGAATCTTCGAGGTGCCGGACGGTATGGACCTCGACAGTGCGGTGGCCCTGCTGGCGGATGGGCGTACGGCGATGCTGATGGCCGGGGCGGTCGATCTGCGCGGCGGGGAAAGGGTGCTGGTCGAGGCGGCCGCGGGCGGGGTGGGCACCCTGCTGGTCCAGCTCGCGCGGGCGGCCGGTGCCGAGGTCGTCGCGGCGGCCGGTGGCACGCGCAAGGTCGGGCTGGCACGCGACCTGGGTGCCGAGGTGGCGGTCGACTATCGGGAGCCGGGCTGGACGGAGCGGGTGCGCGAGGTTGTGGACGAGGTGGACGTCGTTTTCGACGGGGTTGGCGGCGCCATCGGCCGGTCGGCGTTCGAGTTGCTCGGCCTGGGTGGGCGGATGATCAGTTTCGGGCTCGCGAGCGGGGAGTGGGCGAACATCTCCGACGAGGCCGCTGCGGACCGTGGAGTGACGCTGGTGCGGCCGGTGACGACGCCGGAGAAGATGCGCTCGCTGACGGAGAGGGCGCTGGCCGAGGCGGCGGCCGGCCGGCTGCGGCCGGTGATCGGGCAGCGGTTCCCGCTGGATCGGGCGGCCGAGGCGCACGCGGCCATGCAGGCGCGGACCACCGTGGGTAAAACCCTGCTGAAGGTGCGATGAGGAGTCCCGGCGTCATTCCGGTGACTCGATGTCATTTTGATGGGCCGGCGACCCGGGGATATCGCGACCAATTTGGGGTGTTTACGGTGATCTGGTGTTTTTAGGGATATTCGCCGTTATTTAGATGTGATTCCGGTGACCCGGTGCGGCGACGGGGGGCTCGCCGCACCGGGAGGCCGGATTAGTCGGATCGTCGTCGACTATTTGGTGATGGTGAAGGTGTCAATGTCGAACAGGTTGCCGCTGCCGCCGGTGAAGACGAGGAAGAGGTTTCCTGTGGCGGAGCCGGTCAGGGTGGTGGAGACGTTCTGGAAGGTGTCCCAGTTGCCGGTGATCGGTACGGTGACCGAGCCGAGGAGGGTTCCGGTGGCTGATCCTGATCGGATTTGGATGGTGCCGCCGGATCCGGCGGAGGAGATGCGGGCGCTGAAGGCGGTGGCGCCGGAGGTGTTGACGGTGGAGTAGCCGGCCCAGTCTCCGTTTTCGATGTAGCCGACGGTCTTGCCGCCGCTGGCGGGTCCGTGGTCGGCGGGCTGTACGCCGGAGTTGGAGGTGTAGGCCTCACCCTCGACGGTCTGGGTG
>NZ_FZOD01000115.1 GCF_900188345.1 Streptosporangium subroseum
GGTTGCGTCCACGGACGTGGTGTATGAGTTTCCCCAGCTAGATGGCGTGGCGTCGTGAAATGAGGACGGCCATCGCGTGATCCTTCAGGTTGCGAAACCATGATCGAAGGAGAAGAAAGCGATGGCCGTGAACAACAGTGTGGACCCCGCAAGCTGGCTGGCGGAGCAGATCGAGCACAGAGATCAGGATCTGTTGCGATCCATGGTGAAGACCATGGCCGAGGCATTGATGTCGGCCGAGGCCGACGGCCTGTGCGGCGCCGACTACGGCACCCGCAGCGACGAGCGCACCAACCGCCGCAACGGCTACCGCTCCCGCGACTGGGACACCCGCGCCGGCACCGTGGAGCTGGCGATCCCGAAGTTGCGCTCGGGCTCCTACTTCCCCGAATGGCTACTGGAGCGCCGTCGCCGGGCCGAACAAGCCCTGATCAGCGTGGTGGCCACCTCGTATCTCCTGGGCGTCTCCACCCGTCGGGTGGACAAGCTGGTCGAGCAACTGGGCATCAAACACATCTCCAAGAGCCAGGTCAGCGAGATGGCCAAGGTGCTGGACGCGCAGGTGGAGGCCTTTCGCACCCGCGCGTTGGACGCGGGCCCGTATGCGTTCGTGTGGCTGGACGCACTCACCCAGAAGGTGCGCGAGGGCGGACGGATCATCAACGTGCATGTGCTGGTCGCCACCGCGGTCAACGCCAACGGCAACCGGGAGATCTTGGGGTTGGAGGTCACCTCGGCCGAGGACGGCGCCGGCTGGCTGGCGTTCCTGCGCGGCCTGGTGGCCCGTGGCCTGGCCGGGGTGCAGCTGGTCATCTCTGATGCGCACACCGGGCTGGTCGGGGCGATCGGCGCGACCTTGCCCGGCGCGTCCTGGCAGCGTTGCCGCACCCACTACCTGCGCAATCTCTTGACGACGGTGCCGAAGTCCGCCCAGCCGTGGGTGGCGACGCTGGTGCGCACCATCTTCGATCAGCCCACCGCTGAGCAGGTGCGCGCCCAGCACACTTGGGTGATCGAGGCTTTGGAGGCGAAGTATCCGGCCGCCTGTGAGCACCTGGACGCTGCCCGCGAGGAGCTGCTGGCTTTCGCTGCGTTCCCTCGGGAGATCTGGAAGCAGATCTGGTCGAACAATCCGCAAGAGCGGCTGAACAAGGAGATCCGTCGGCGCACCGATGTGGTCGGTATTTTCCCTGACCGTGGCTCGATCGTCCGGCTGGTTGGTGCGGTGTTGGCCGAGCAGACCGATGAGTGGACCGAGGCTCGCCGTTACATGGGTCTGGACGTGTTGGCCAAGGCCCGGCTGCGCATGATCTGCGGCGACACACCGCAGCAGAATCCGATCCCGCAGACACTTACCGCTTAACCTGCAGAAATAGGATCACGCGGAGATCAACTCATACACCACTCCGCTGGACGTGACCCCGGGACACCTCGCGCTGACCGTACTCCCGCTGCCCGGTCGCGGTGCGCGGGGGCGGGCTCAGCAGCCCGCGCTGCTCGTAGAATCGCAGCGCGCGGGGCGTGGTGCCCGCCGCGGCCGCCGCGTCGCCGATGCGCATCGGTCCTCCCAGCAAGCCCTACAGTTCGACGATGACGGTGCCGAAATGCCGTCCCTCGATCATTTCCTGCAACGCCCGCGGTGCGCAATCGATACCCGAGACCCGAACGTGCGGGAATGTGATGTCGCCCGCGCGCAGCCAGCCGCCGAAGCGTTCGAGCCACTGGGATCGCGCCTGCTCGTCGAGGCCCTGGAAGGCCCGCATCGAGATCCGCTTGAGGATCAGCCGGTAGGTGTCGAGCTCGACCGGCGCCGTCCCGCCCGTTCCGTGGGGCGACATCTGCCCGGACAGCGCGCCGACCAGGACGAACCGGGCTCCGGGCCGGGCCGCGGCCACCGCCGCCTGGAGCTGGTCGCCGCCGACGTTGTCCAGGTAGACGTCGATGCCGTCGGGGGCGGCCTTCGCAAGCTGCTCCTCGATCGGCGCCGCGCCGCGGATCACGGCCGCGTCGTATCCCAGCTCGGAGATCAGCCGATCGGCCTTCTCCCGCGAGCCGGTGCTGCCGATCACCTGACCGGCGCCGAGCAGCCGGGCGATCTGCCCGGCCAGCGAGCCGACCCCGCCCGCGGCGCCCGAGACGAACACCGTGTCCCCCCGCCTGACCGCGGCGTCCCTGGTCAGCGCCGCGTAGGCGAGCCCGCCCTGACCCAGGTGCGCGACGGGGTCGGGTAGCTCGTCGCCCAACGGCGTGACCTGGCCGACCGGCACGACCGCGTACTCGCGCCAGCCCAGCCAGTGTGAGACCAGGTCACCCGCCTGCGGCCCGCTGTTCCCGGCGGCCGACACGACCTCCCCGATCGCGGGCCCGATCAGGGTGTCGCCGGGGCGCAGCGGCGGTATGGGCGCCCCCTCCACGCTCCCGCCGATCAACGTGCGGAGCGCGGCGAAGACGTGGAAGAAACGATTGCGGACCAGCACCTGGCCGTCGTCCGGCACGGGCAGGGGGACTTCGGCGATGACAAAATGCTCTGGCCTGGGCAGCCCGTCCGGCACGGTGGTGAGCCGGATTTCTCTCGACGTTTGCGGCAGAGGCGGCACGTTACGCTCCTCAGATCTACGGGCAGAAGGGTGCCGAGACCCTAACCCCTGACCCGCGCGTCAAGGGCAACCCCGCAGGTCGATCACACGGTGATTCATGATCGAAGTGAGCGCGGGCAGTAGGCCGTGGGGCCGGCTTGGAACTCCTGACACAATGATCCTGGCGATGGCGCGCTCGCCCGGCGGCGAAGCGGCGTAGTGCGACGTGTGCTCTGTACACGTCGCGTGTGAGCCCGACGACATTTGTCCAAGACTGATAGCCGGCAGCCCATGCATCGTCTTCTGCATGAGTGAGTACAACCTTGAGCAGTCGCATGGGATGCACGTGGTCCACGACGGCCCGCGGGAGGCGCCGCCGTTGTTGCTCATACACGGATCGGGGTTCTCGGGCGCTTCCTGGAGCCCGGTGGTCCCGGCACTCGCCGGCCGCCATCACGTCATCCGGGTCGATCTCCCGGGCTGCGGCCAGTCCCCGCCCGCGCTGTCATACGACGTGCCCGTGCAGGCGGGCCGGGTGGCGGCGGTGCTCGACGACCTCGGCCTTCGTCGCGTCACGACGGTCGGGCACTCCAGCGGCGGCTACATCGCCACCGCGCTTGCCGAACAGCGCCCCGACCTGGTGAGGTCGCTCGCGCTGATCAGCACCGGTCCGAGTCCCGATGCGCTCCTTCCGCAGCCGTTGCTTCTTCGGGTCCTGCTGGCCCCGCCTCTCGGCCCGCTCCTGTGGTCGAGGCGTTCGGACGCGATGATTCGCAGAGGGATAAGCACGACGTGCGCTCGCCCCGTGGATATCCCGGACGACCTGGTCGCCGATGTACGGGGCACCACGTACCGCACGTTCAGGACGGTGCTGCGCCGCAACACCGCGTACATCGCCCAGCGGAGCGTGTCCGAACGTCTCGTCACCCTCGAAGTCCCGATGCTGGTGATCTTCGGCACTGCCGACCGTCGCTGGGAGCCGTCGTCGGCGCACCGGTACGACGCGGTGCCGAACGCGCGGGTCGAGCTGCTGCCCGGGGTCGGGCACATACCCATGTTCGAAGCGCCCGAGATGACCGGCGAACTGCTGCTGGGCTTCACGGCAACTGCCGCTGACAGCCCGCCGGCGATCCCTGAGACCTAGAATGGTCACGTGCTGTCGACCGGGACGCCACCCGACTGGGCGTGGGTGGACATCGCAGTCCCGCGTCGGTCAGGTCGGCCGGGGATCAGCATGGCCGGGTTCCGCCAACGTGCCCCCGCACTCGTGGACATCGCCATGGTCGCGCATCCATCCGTCACCCTGATCATCGACCTGAGCGAGGGAGAAGGCCTCGTCTACGACACCCAAGGCCGGCACGAACGCGGCAGTGTCGTCGTCGGGCTCCTCCCCGGCGATCTTCGAGCAACTGGCCGGGGGGTCGGCGAGTGCCTCCAGATCCGGCTGGAGCCGGCCGCGGCGGCCGCGGTGTTCGGCGCAGCGACCGAGCTCAGCGGGACGGTGGTATCCCTCGAGGATGTCTGGGGCCGCGACGCCGGGCGAGCCGAGGACAGGCTGCGCGCCGCCGCGTCGTGGGACGAACGGTTCACGATCGCGGCGGAAATCCTCGGCCGGCGGCTGGGCGCCCGCCCACCCGTCGATCCGGAAGTCGTCCACACCTGGCGGCGGATGCTCACCAGCCGGGGGCGGGTGCGGGTCGACGGCCTGGCGGACGAGGTCGGCTGGAGCCGCAAGCGCCTGTGGTCCCGCTTCCGGTCCCAGCTGGGTATCACACCCAAACGCGCCGCCCGACTGGTGCGGTTCGACCACGCCGCCCACCTTCTCGCTGCGGGTCACGCCGCCGCCGGCGTCGCCGCTGAGAGCGGCTACGTCGACCAGTCCCACCTTCACCGCGAGGTCAAGGCGTTCGCCGGGCTTACGCCCACGGCCGTAGCCGTCGCGCCGTGGCTCGCGATCGACGACGTTGCGTGGCCGGTGGCCGTTCATGCGGGGTAGGCGTGGGTCTCGGTGGCCTTGACCGCGGCCCAGATCTCCTGGCCCGGAGTCAGGTCGAGGTCGGCGACGGCGGCGGGGGTGACGTCGGCCGAGGCGGTGATCGGCCCTTCCAGGTGGATGCGGACGTTGTCGCCGTGCCGTTCGATGCCCTCGATCGTGGCCTTCCACAGGTTTCGGGGGCTGCCGTCCGGGCGGGTGCGGTACAGGGCGACGGCGGCGGGTGAGAAGGCGACGAACGCCGGGCCGTCGAAGGACTCCGCGACGCTGAAGGACACGTCGCCGACCGTGACCTGCCGGTCGGCGGAGACGCCCCGATACAGGTTCAGGCCGACCAGGCGGGCGACGTAGTCGGTGCGCGGTCGGCGGGCGACCTCAACCGGCTCGCCCTGTTGCACGATGGCGCCGTTCTCGATGACCACCAGCCGGTCGGCCAGGACCATGGCGTCCAGCGGGTCGTGGGTGACCAGGACGACGGCGCCGTCGAAGTCGGCCAGGTGACGGCGGAGCTGGGAGCGGATCTCCAGGCGGGTGTGGGCGTCCAGCGCGGCCAGCGGCTCGTCCAGCAGGAGCATGCGCGGCCGCACGGCCAGGGCGCGGGCCAGGGCGACGCGCTGGGCCTGGCCGCCGGACAGCTGCCGGGGCCTGGCGTCGGCGTGCTCGGTGAGGCCGACGCGTTCCAGCCAGACGGCCGCGCCGCGGCGCGCGTCGGATCTGGAGGCGCCGTGGCAGCGAGGGCCGAAGGCGACGTTGTCCAGCGCGGACAGGTGCGGGAAGAGCAGATACTCCTGGAAGACCATGCCGATCGGGCGGCGCTCGGTGGCGACCGTGTGCAGCGGCCTGTCGTCCAGGTCGATGTGGCCGGCCGACAGGGCGGTGAGCCCGGCCAGGGCACGCAGCGCGGTGGTCTTGCCCGCGCCGTTGGGGCCGAGCAGGGCGACGACCTCGCCCGCGGCGACGGTGAGGTCGATGTCCAGGCGGAAGCCGGGGCGTTCGACGATGAGGTGGGCGCTCAGGGTCACGGGCTGTTCACCCACCGATCGCGCAGGCTGGCCAGGATGATCACAGAGACGGCCAGCAGGACGAGGCTGAGCACGATCGCCGCCTCCGGTTCGGTCTCCAGGGCGATGTAGACGGCCAGCGGCATGGTCTGGGTCTGCCCGGGGAAGTTGCCGGCGAAGGTGATGGTGGCGCCGAACTCGCCCAGGGCGCGGGCCCAGCACAGGACGGCTCCGGCCACGATGCCCGGAGCGATCAGGGGCAGGGTGACGCGGTGGAAGATGGTCCAGCGGGAGGCGCCCAGGGTGGCGGCGGCCTCCTCGAAGCGCAGGTCGGCGGCGCGTAGCGCGCCTTCGACGCTGATGACCAGGAACGGCATGGCGACAAACGCCTCGGCGATCACGACTCCGGCGGTGGTGAACGGCAGGGTGATGCCGAAGGCGGAGTCCAGCCACTGGCCGACCAGGCCGCGCCGTCCCAGCACGAGCAGCAGCGCGACGCCGCCCACCACGGGAGGCAGCACGAGGGGGACGGTGACCAGGGCGCGCACCAGCCGCCGGCCGGGGAAGCTGACGCGGGCCAGCAACCACGCGAGCGGCACCCCGAACAGCAGGCAGAACAACGTGGCCAGGGACGCGGTCACCAGCGACAGGCGCAGCGCCTCCAGCACCTGCGGCTCGGCCAGCCGCTGGGTCAGCGTGGACCAGGGGGCACGCAGCAGCAGCCCGGCCAGCGGCAGCACCAGGAAGAGAATGCCGATCACGGCGGGCAGGACCAGCACCCACGGCAGGCGGCCCGCCACGCCGCCGGACGGCCTGCTCGCCCGATCGGGGCGGCGCTGGGCTCCGCCCCGATCGGCTGGTGTCGCTGAGGATGTCATGACGATGTCAGGGGGCTTCGAATTACGGACTCACCAGGTGAGTGTGGTCGGCGATCTCCACGACGACGTTGGTGGACTTGATCACGGCGACCGCCACCACCCCCACCTCCAGGCCCAGCTCGTCGGCGGCCTGGCGGCTCATCAGCGACACCACCCGATAGGGTCCGGCGGCGATCTCGACCTGGGCCATCACCGCGTCCCTGATCACCTCGGTCACGATCCCGCGAAAGCGGTTACGCGCCGAAGAACCCGAGTTGCTCTCGGCCTCGATCTGGGAGCGCGCGAACGCGGCCAGATCCGCACCGGCCACCGTCCGGTGACCGTGCTCGTCGCGGTGAGCCGGGAGCCGGCCGATGTCGACCCATCGCCGCACGGTGTCGGGGCTGACCCCGAGCAGCGAGGCGGCCTCACTGATCCGAAACGTCGTCACAAACAATCACCATACCTTCGCATATTCAGGCCCCGATACCCGGATTACATGGCAATCGAGCCAAGACCTATTGCTTTCCCTGGCACTTGAGATACTGGCGACGGTGTTCGACCATCGCCACCGACCACCGATCCGGATGACCGGACCGGGCGATGGCGCCCCGGCTCGATGACCCGGGCCGGCCGATCCCCTGACCATCCCGAGGGTGGGTGACCTGGCACGGAGCCCTGGAGACACGGCGTCCGGCCTGGCAATCATGGTGATCGACGGCTTCGGCATATTCGACCGTATCGAGGAATATCTCCTTCAGGGCCGAGTAAGCGTGATGTCGGATCTCATGGGATCGTTGCGCCTCATGAGCAGATCGTTGAAGGTAACGCGTGTCTTGCTGGTGGCAGCCTTCGCCGCCGGCCTTTCCGCCTGTTCCGGCGGGGGCGACCCCGAAGCGGCCACGGCGGCGCCCGTCGTCACCGTTACGGTCACCGCGTCGCCTACTCCTTCGGCCTCCCCCTCCGACCTCCCGGACCCCTCGAACGCGGATTCCCCGGAGACCCCGCTTCCGGAGTTGCCGTCGATCTCGGCGACGCCGAGCGCGAGCGACTCGACCGTCGTCAGGGGCACCGACGCCGAGATAATGGGCCCGGTCAAGCTGCTGGGAGCCAACTCGATCACCGTGACCCCCGATCACGGCAGCTCCCAGAAGGCCGAGCTCACGCCCTTCACGGTGGTGCTCGACCGGCGGGGGACGATCTGCGCCGAGGGCGGGTTTCCGCACGAGTGCAACGTGAAGCAGATGCGGAAGACGCTCACCTCGGGCGGTTCCCTCTACGCCAAGGTGACCATCAAGGACGGCGTGGCCACGCAGATCGAGGAGATGGCCAAGAAGTAACGGTTCGACCGGGAAGTCTCACGGCACATCCATGCCGTGGCCAGGCCGTTGACGACCGCGTGGTGACCTATCCCCCGTAGCGGGCCGTCAATGCGGTCGCCGGATACGGTGGTGGCGGTGGCCGTGGGGAAGGGGCGTGGCGTGACGACGGGGGAAGAAGGCTTCGATCGTCGGATCGAACCGTTCCGGACGGAGCTGCTGGCGTACTGCTACCGGATGCTCGGCTCGGCTCACGACGCGGAGGACCTGGTCCAGGACACCTACTTGAGGGCGTGGCGGGCGCGGGAGCAGTACGACGATACTCGCAGCTCACTGCGTACCTGGCTCTACCGGATCGCGACGAACGTCTGCCTGACCGCCCTGCAGGTTCGCGGCCGCCGACCGCTGCCGTCGGGGCTGGTGGCCGCGTCCGATCCGCTCGGGCCGCTCGTCCAGGGAGAGCGCGCCGCCTGGCTCCAGCCCCTGCCGGACTCGTTGCTGGACGCGGGCGATCCGGCTGAGACCGTGATCGACCGCAGCAGCCTGCGCCTGGCGTTCGCCGCCGCCCTGCAGCACCTGTCGGCGCGTCAGCGCGGTGCGCTGATCCTGCGTGACGTGCTCGGCTTCTCCGCGTCCGAGGCGGCGGAAATCCTCGGCACCACCGTCGTGTCGGTGAACAGCTCCCTGCAGCGGGCGCGTACCCGCGTGAAGGAGGTCGGGGTCCGGCAGGAAGGGATCGGCGAGCCGTCCGCGGCCGAGCAGCGCGCCTGGGTCGAGCGCTACATGAAGGCGTTCGAGCTCGCCGACGTCGAGGGCCTCAAGCGGCTGCTCACCGAGGACGTGGTCATGGAGATGCCGCCGATGATCAACTGGTTCTCCGGGCGTGGCAACTACGGCCTGTTCATGGAATGGGTCTTCGGGGCGGCCGGGAAGAACTGGCTTCTCAAGGAGGTCACCGCCAATGGCGGCCAGCCCGGATTCGCCGCCTATCGGTGCGTCGGTGACGGGTACGAGCTGCACACCCTCCAGATCTTCACCGTCACCGCCGAGGGCATCAGCCGGAATTCGGTGTTCCAGGATTCCGAGGTCTTCGCGGCTTTTGGTCTGGCGGCCGGACTCGACGCCCAGGGGCTTGCCGACGTCGGAGGTCGCGTCTAGCCGGGCGAGGGGGATGTCAGCTCGAGTACGGCAGCGCCGATCCGTGGAAGAACCGGGCCGGCTCCCTGTCGAGCATGCCGCGAGATCTCTCGACCGTGGGCGCGATGAGTTTCGGCCCCGCCGCCGGTATGTAGTGACGAGTTCGCCGGGATACCCCGGGCGAACCGATCACAAGGGAGAATCCGATGTCGAACAGTCGTGTGGAAGACGAGGCCGCGATCCAGGCCGTGCTGGCCGATTCCTACAAGGCGTGGGAGGCCGGCGACGCCGACGGCATGGTCGCCAACTACACCGCGGACGCGACCGCCATCATGACCGGCTCGCTCCGCGACAGCCGTGACGTGATCCGTCAGAACATGGCCCTGGGCTTCGAGGGGCCGCTCAAGGGCAGCTCGACCTACAACAAGCAGCTCGGCATCCGCTTCGTCGGCAGGGATGGCGCGATCGTCATCAGCGAATCCGCCATCCTGTTCGCCGGCGAGACCAAGGTTCCGGACGACCTGCGTAAGGTGAACGCGACCTGGGTCTTCGAGAAGCGGGACGGCCAGTGGCTGATCGCCGCCTATCACAACAGCCCGGTGCAGGCGTCTGAGCAGTGAGCCGCGGCTGCGCCGCGCGAGGTGGCCCCCGGGACGTTCGATGCCGAGCCGGTCGTCGAGTGTTTCGATCACCGATTCCACACACCGGCGCAGCCACATCGGTCGCGGTGAGCGAGACCGGCGTTCGGGTTCCCTGGTGAGATCGAGACCCCGCCGCGCGCATGTCGTGCGCGACCTGTGTGCTGGAGAAGCGTTTTAGCGTCGTGCACGGAGAAGCCGTCAGCGGCTCGGCGCCGAATGTGAGGGAGTCGCGCGCCCTCATGTTCGGCGCTCAGGCGGTGGGCGAGGAATCCGGGTACTGCAGCGCGTGTGCCAGGGTGGGCCGGATGTCGAACAGGTGCACCAGCCCGGTGATGGTCAGGCGGCGCCGCAGGTTGATGTCCACTCCGGCGAGGATGAGATGGATTCCGGCGGTGCGGGCCTGCTGGAAGGCCACGAGGAGTCCGGAGAGGCCGGAGGAGTCCCAGAAGGACACCTGCGACACCTCGATGATCAGTGTGGAGAGGCGAGGCGTGGCCAGCGCGGCTTCGATCTCCCGCTGAAACCGGGGCGCCTGTTCGAAGTCCAGGGCGCCGCCGGCGTGCATGACCAGCGTGCCGGCACGGGTGGCGGCGGTGAGAGGGAACCTCGGCTCGGCGGAGTCGTCCATCGTGGTGATCAAATCTTTCTGAGCGGGGCCACTGGACGGATGGCTATCCAGAGGGACTGCTCCTTTCTACCTGATTGTTCCCCTTGTAACCTGCGACGTATGGGTGTCACGACCGCGGGCGGTGGGCAGAGCCGGTGACCGTAACCACTTTCCCCAACCGGTCACAGAGGCGGAGATGACCATAAGCTGGCAGGAAATGACGAGTATCCAGTGCCCGGAGCCGCCTTCGCCGACGAGGTCGTCCCGGTCGCTGCCCAGGACAAGGCAGGGACGCCGGTGAGTGCGGCCGCCGTCCGGTTCAAAGGACCCGAGGACCTGCCCCCCGAGGTGTTCGACCGCGTGCGGTTGGCGGCGGTGCGCGCCAGCGGCCTGCTGGACACCGCTCCGGAGCCGGTGTTCGATGATCTGGCCGGCCTGGCCATCACCATCACCGGTGCGCCGATGGCCTTCGTCACCGTGGTCGATGAGCGGCGCTCGTTCTGGAAAAGCGCGATCGGCCTGGGAGAGCTGCCGATCGAGGAGCGGCAGAACGCGGCGGAGGCGAGTTTCTGCCACCTGGTGGTGGCCGCCGACGGGCCGCTGATCGTGACCGACGCGGCCACCGACGAGCGGGTGCGTACGATCTCCTCGGTCACCGAGATGGGGATCGGCGCCTGGGCCGGCTACCCCATCCACTCTCCGGACGGGCAGGTGCTGGGCACGTTCTGCGTGGCGGACTCCGTTCCCCGCGACTGGACCGAGACGCAGATCAAGACACTGGCCACCCTGGCGCGCGCGGTCACCGGTGAGATCGCCCTGCGTGGTGCGCTGGAGCACATGCGAACTCAGGTGACCGATCTGCAGGCGGCATCTCAGGCGGCGACGGCGCTGGCGCGTACCTTGCAGGACAGTTTGCTGCCGCCGGTTCTGGCCGAGCCGCCCGGTATCGAGGCCGCCGCCCGCTACCTGCCCGCCGGCCAGGGCGTCACCGTGCTGGGCGACTTCTACGACCTGTTCGCCGCCTCGCCCTCCCGCTGGTGTGTGCTCATGGGCGATGTGGCCGGCCACGGGGTGGAGGCGGCCAAGGTCACCGCGCTGGCCCGCTACACCGTGCGCGCCGACGCGCCCCATCACATCTCCTCCAGCCGCGTGCTGGAACAGCTCAACACCGCGTTGCTGGCCCAGCGGGTGAGCGTCCAGCGGTTCCTCACCGCCATCTGCGCGATCTTCCGCACCGACGGGGTGGGCATCACCGGGGTGCTGAGTACGGCCGGGCATCCTTCGGCGCTGGTGCGTCACGCCGATGCGAAGGTGGAGGAGTTGCGCTCCGCCGGAGCGATGCTGGGAGTCTTTCCCGACGCGGGCCTGACCAACGCCCGCTTCACCCTGCACCCGGGAGAGGTACTGCTGTTCTACACCGACGGTGTCACCGAGGCCCGCCGACCGGCCGATGGGCGACTGTTCGGCGAGGAGCGCCTGAACACGCTGCTGTCCGACTGCGACGGCCTGGACGCCGCGGCCGTCGTGGAGCGCATCAGCGAGGCCGTCCTGGCCTACTGCGAACACGACTCCGTCGACGACATCGCCCTGCTGGCGCTGCGCGTCCCGCCCATCCGCGAGGCCTGAGAGGGGAGAGGCCGGTCGTTTCCGGTCTCCGTCCAGGGAGCGCGAACGGATCCCGGAAATGAGCGCGCCATCCAGCGCCTCCCCCTCGGCGCCGACCTCACGGTGACCGTGCAGCGGTGGCCGCCGTCCGCGCTCCGGCCCGCCACATTTGTTTACCGCGAGCGCGACGGGTAGGGCGATGGGTGCCCAACCATCGCCGAAGAAAAGAGTCTGGCCATGACCGAAAACGTGTGGGACTACCGTTCCGAGGCCCGTAGCGGCGACCAGGCACTGGATCTGGTCGGGTTCGACGTTGAGGCCACCGACGGCAAGATCGGCTCGGTGGACGAGGAGAGCAACGCCGTGGGCGACAGCTACGTCGTCGTCGACACGGGTTTCTGGAT
>NZ_FZOD01000035.1:0-56550 GCF_900188345.1 Streptosporangium subroseum
GCCTGAGCGAGCACGGTGGCAGTCGTGGTGCCGTCACCCGCGACGTCGTCGGTCTTCTTGGCGACTTCCTTGACGAGCTCGGCCCCGATCTTCTCCCACGGGTCTTCGAGCTCGATCTCCTTGGCGATGGAGACACCGTCGTTGGTGATAGTGGGGGCGCCCCACTTCTTCTCCAGAACGACGTTACGGCCCTTCGGGCCGAGGGTCACCTTGACGGCGTCCGCGAGCTGGTTCATACCACGCTCGAGACCGCGCCGGGCGTCCTCGTCGAACGCGATCATTTTCGAAGTCATTCCTGCTCCTGCTTCTGATGGGGGCTCTCCGGGACGGCGCCCGCGACGGACGGTCCACCGGCGGGCGGCCACCCCGCCGGCAGACCTCGCCGTCCCGGCACACGCCTTGTGGTTGGCACTCTCCAGGCGTGAGTGCCAGGCGTTCCATCGCACTCTACCCACAACTTGCGTGGCACGCATATAGTGCGCGGCACGCAATGTCGGTAGGGTTGCCCCATGAACGACGACGCCATGGACCTTCGGGCACGCAACAGCCAGGCCACCCGGGAGGCGATCAGCCATGCCGCGCTGCGCCTGGCCATCGAGCGAGGCCCCAGCGGGCTGGCCCTTGTCCGCGTCCATGACATCGCCACGGCCGCGGGAGTCTCACCCCGTACCTACAACAACTACTTCTCCAGCAGGGCGGAGGCGATCTGCGCCTTCCAGGCCGACCAGTCCAGGCACGCGGGGCAGGCGTTGCGTTCCCGGCCCGCCGACGAGCCGCTCGGTCAGGCCGTCATCACGGCCGTGATCGAGCTCTACACCAACCCCGAGCCCGACAAGGCCGGCCTGCGCATGATCATGTCGACGCCCGAGTTGGAGGGCGAGGCGCTGAAGGCGTTCACCATGGCGGAGGGCCCGCTCGCCGAGGCGATCGCGGCGCGCACCGGCACCGACCCCGGACGCGACCTGTTCCCCGCCGTCACGGCCGCCGCGGTCGCCGGTGCCATCCGCGTGGCGGGGCGGCACTGGCTCGAGCCCGGCAACACCGAATCCTTCGCCACCACCCTGCGTCGCGCCCTGTCCTGCGTCTTTCCTGTCGCGCCGCCCAAAGACCCGCAGGATCGGTGACCGGCCCGCGCAGGCCCGGCATTTGAGACTGCCCATGCTGCTGCGTTCCCTGCACCGGTGACCGGGAGGCGGCAGGTGGTTCAGCCGTCGAAAAGCGTGGAGCACGATGGTGGTCGTCCGTGCTCTCTCAGCCGGCGTGGAGGATCCGAAAGCGATCAGGTTCCGCGGGATCTCGATCGACGACCTGGATTGGCGTCCACGCCCACTGCCAAACGCCGATGCCCGGCGTGCGGGAGAACCGGATCTGCCCGCGGGTGCCCTCGACGGCGACGCGCGGCCAGGATTCGGCGATGCGCGCCCGGTCCGCGCCGTGAGAACGCAGCACGTCGGCGAGGACGGCGACCGTGTCGTAGCCCTCGAAGGCGACGAAGGAGGGCGCTTCGGCCAGCCGCTCACGGAGGGCCGTCTCGACGCGTGCGCCGAGTGGGCTGAGGCGCTCGGGCAGGTAGCGCAAGAACGGGATCGCGGCGCCGTCGTCGCCCAGCGACGTCGCCCATTCGGCGAACTCCGGTTGCCCGGCCGGAGCGCCGATCATGATCTCGGCGAGGCGCTGGTCGCGGCGGACGGACTTGACGATCGACACGGCCGGCTCCGGGTGGCCGACCAGAAGAAGGAGGGCTGTCGCGCGACTGTCGACGAGTTCGTCGCACACGGCCGTGGGGGTGAGCGAACGCATGTCGAGTTCGATGACGGTGCCGCCGCGTGCAGCGAGGTGGTCCCGCAGAATGCGGGCCCCAGACGCCCAGTAGACACTCGGCTCGGCTGCTACGGCGATTCGGCTGTGTCCCGCGCCGAGGAGGAAGTCCGCGTAGATCTGCCAGCCGTGGGACTGCGCCGGGGCGAGGCGCGCGACCCATTCCGTCGGCTGTTCGGTGAGCGCGTCGAGAACCGCCGACGAGCAGAGGAACGGCAGGCCGAGAGCGTCGGCCCTGGCGGCGGCGGCGCGAGCGACGACGCTGTGATACTCCCCCGCCAAGGCAGCCACGCCCAGGTGAGCCAGTTCGTCTACGGCCGCCGCGGCCCTCTGTGGATCAGCCGCGGTGTCTCGGACCACCAGCTCGAGTGGTCTTCCGACGATCCCGCCGGCGTCGTTGACTTCGCGAACGGCCAGCTCGAGTCCGGCGAGCAGGTGCCGGCCCGCCTCGACCCAGCCAGGCCGGGTCAGCGGAACGAGAGCGCCGATCTGGATGGATGATCCGTCGGTCCGCTCCGCTCCGGGTGGCGATGGTGGCGTGTTCATGCGGTGGCGTCTCCCGTGCGACGATTCGGTTGCGGTCTGCCCGGATCGCAGCGTGGCAACGGCCTCGACACCCTATTCGACGCACCTTCCCGTCGGCGGCGGCAGGCCGCGTTCACGCTTCGGCGAAACCTGGATCGATTACCCGGGCTTCGGGGTTAGAAGACCGTTGACCGGTGCGAGCCGGTGGCGGGGTCAGGCGAACCGAGATTCGCGGACCGGCCCGGCCGCCGTCCCCCTCCAGGGGGATGAACGGATCACCTCAGAACATTACGCTACGGGTATGGGTCTCAGGCGCCGGATGGCCGCCTCGTACGTGCTGGTGACGACGGTGGCCGTGCTGGTGCCGTGCAGCACCGCGTCCCGGGCGGACGCGCCAAGTCACTTGCACTCAGGCTCGGCGAGGCGTCCGCGCCAGGTGCGGGGGTGGCCGCGCAGGCGGCCAGGATGGGCACGGCCAGGAACGGGCCCGCCCTACGGATCTTCATGGATACCGTCCTCCGGGAATGTGGGGATGCCTCCTCCACACTCCCGGCCGGGCAGGCCCCGCACATCGCGCCGGAGTGAGGCGGCCGGTCCCCCGTTCGGGGGAGTCCGCCCGTGCTCGGGCTCAGGCCACCGGAAGGCGCAGCTCGATCAGGCCGCCCTGGGACACCTTGGGCGTCAGGACGCCGCCCGCCGCCTCCGCCAGCCTGCGAGCCAGCGCGAGGCCCAGCCCGGCGCCCTCGCCGGGCGCGGCCGCGCGTCCCTGCGCTCCGGGGCCGAGAACGGTCTCCAGCTCGCCTGCGGCGAACCCGGGGCCGTCGTCGACGATGGCGAACACCACGTCGTTCTCGGATCGCGAGACGCGGAGCAGCGCCGCCGAACGGCCATACCGCAGCGCGTTGTCCAGGAGCGGCTGGAGCATCCGCAGGACCACCTCGTGATCACAGCCGACGGTCAGGCCGGCGGCGCACTCCAGATCGAGCTGGATCTCCCGTCCCCGCGCCCGGCAGGCTCGCCGCGCGTCCGCGGCCACGTCGACGGCCGCGGCCGTGCCCGCGGAGGGGTCGATGCTCCGCCGGGCCAGGCCGATCAGGGTGTCGAGGGCCGCGGCCATCCGATCGGTCCCGTCGAGGACCTGCCGCAGCACGGCCTGGAACTCGGCGGCCGAACGATCCCGGCGGAGGGCCACCTCGGTCTCCAGGCGCAGCTGGGCGAGCGGGGTGCGCAGTTCGTGGGCGATCTCGGCGGTGACGCGCTGTTCGTGGCGGAGCGCCGCGGAGAGCCGGCCGAGCAGGCTGTCCAGGGTCGAGGCGAGGCCTGTCAGCTCGTCACGGGGCGAGCCGAGGCCGAACCTGCGATCGAGATCCCGTTCGGACCACCTCGCC
Source organism: Streptosporangium subroseum (assembly GCF_900188345.1). Lineage (GTDB taxonomy): Bacteria > Actinomycetota > Actinomycetes > Streptosporangiales > Streptosporangiaceae > Streptosporangium > Streptosporangium subroseum. The sequence continues at coordinate 3,732 of NZ_FZOD01000035.1, forward strand.
GCCTGGGCGGTCATCTGTGCGACGGGCCGCAGAGCCTGCGTCACCGCGCGCCGGACGAACAGGGCGCTGAGCCCGAGGACCAGCACGTCGAGGACCAGCGCGCCGATCAGTGCGGTCCGCTCGGCGTGCTCGTACGGAATCAGGGAGAGGGCGGCCACCACTATCGCGTCCGGCGTCGCAGGGCCGTGCAGCGGTATCGCCAGCATCCGCAGGTCGTCGCCGACGTTGCGGAAGGTGGAGCGGGAGACCGAGCTGAGCCTTCGGGCGAGCGGGTCCAGGGGGCCCGGTACGGGCGGGGCGCTGACCGGGACGCCGGCGGCGTCGAACACCCACACCCCGCTGTCGAGAACCTCGTCGAAGTGCGTCTCGTTCACCCTCAGCCGGCCCCGGAAGGTCGTCACCGTGGCCGCCGCCGCCTCGGCCCGCGCCCGCAGGACACCGTCGGCGTCACTTTCCAGCCGCCAGGAGAGCGCCGTGTAGAAGCCCATGGTCAGCGCCACGAGGGCGACGGCGAGTGTCGCGGTCGCGGTGGCGACGAGCCTGCGGCGGATCACGCGACCGAGTACCCGACGCCGCGGACCGTCGTGATCGCCGACGACCGGCCGATGCCGTCGAGCTTGCGGCGGAGCCGTACGACATAGGCGTCCAGGGTGTTGTCGTGGACGATCGCGCCCGGCGGCCAGGCCGCGGCGATCAGCGAATGACGGCGGACGACCTCCCCGCGGCGTGCCAGCAAGGCCGCGAGCAGCCGGAACTCCGTCGGGGTCAGGGCGATCCCCCTGCCCTCATGGCGCGCCTCGTGTGCCGCGGGGTCCAGATGAAGGCTCGAAGGCGGGTTCGCGGCCCTGCCCCCGCGCCGCGTGAGGGCTCGCAACCGCAGCACCAGCTCCTCGAAGTGAAACGGCTTGGGCAGATAGTCGTCGGCGCCCGCGTGAAAGCCCGACAGCCGGTCGGTGACGCCCGCGCGCGCCGTGAGCAGCAGGACCGGCGCGTGCACGCCGCGGGCGCGCAGAGCCAGGCAGAGATCGCGGCCGTCGACGTCGGGAAGGCCGATGTCGATGACGAACACGTCGGGCGGCGGGTCTTTGAGACCCTGCAGGAGAGCGGTCCCGCTGGTCACCGACAGGGAGACCTCGAACCCCTCCTCCCGCAGGCCACGGCTCAGACCGGCGCGGAGAGCCAGGTCGTCCTCGACGATGGCGACGTTCGGAGTCAAGAGATCGGTTTCCCCGTTCCAGAGGCCGGCGGGTTCGGCACATCAGGGTATGCGACCCGGAAAAGCGGCACGTGGGACCGTCGGATCCGTCGTTCCTCACGGAGGTCGCGCATTCACCTTCCTGCCACGGCCGCAGTGGAGGATGGCCGATCACCGGCCCGGAAAACGCGGTCAGGTTACGTTCAGGTGGGCTGTGCCAGCCTTGCGCGATGATGACGCACACGGGGCGGCGCGAGGCCACATCACGAGGCCGCCAGATGCTGAACAAGGTTCCAGAGGTCACGATCTACTTCTGGATCATCAAGATCCTGTGCACCACGGTGGGCGAGACCGCGGCGGATTTCCTGGACACGAACCTGAACCTTGGCCTGACCAACACCACCTACGTCATGGGCGGCCTGCTGGTCATCACGTTGCTCTTCCAGTTCGGGTCCAAGAGGTACGTGCCGGGGATCTACTGGCTCGCGGTCGTCCTGATCAGCGTCGTCGGCACGCTGATCACCGACAATCTCACCGACAACTTCGAGGTCTCCCTCGAGACGACCACCATCGTCTTCGGCGTCGCGCTGGCGGTGACCTTCGCGGCGTGGTACGCGAGCGAGCGGACCCTGTCCATCCACACCATCACCACGATCCGGCGCGAGGCCTTCTACTGGCTGGCCATCCTGTTCACCTTCGCCCTGGGCACCGCGGCGGGTGACCTGGTGGCGGAGGGGCTGGATCTGGGGTACTGGGTGTCGGCGCTCATGTTCGGCGCACTGATCGGGATCATCGCCGGTGCCCGCTTCGGCCTCAAGATGAACGCGGTCCTGACCTTCTGGGTCGCCTACATCCTGACGCGGCCTCTCGGAGCCTCGATCGGCGACTACCTGTCGCAGTCCCGCGACGACGGCGGCCTCGGCCTGGGCACCATCGCGACCAGCGCGCTCTTCCTTATCACGATCTTGAGCTTCGTCGTCTACCTGTCCGTCACCAGAAGGGACGAGGTCGCTCCCGTGGCCGTCGCGGGGGGACGGTGGGGACGGTAGGGCCCGGGCCGCGTCGTCCGCGGGGCCCGCGACATGCCGTCCAGGCCCGCAACGGCCGGTCATCCGGTTTGTGCGGCCGGGCTCGCCGAACCTGACGAGGCCGCGAGGGGCAGGACGATGCGGACCGCGGCGCCGCCCGCCGGTCGGTTGGCGGCTTCGGCGTGACCGCCGTGGGCCTCGGCGACGGCCTTGACGATCGCCAGTCCGAGCCCGGCCCCGCTCGAGTCGCGGGTGCGGGCGGTGTCGGCGCGGCGGAACCGTTCGAAGGCCGCGGGCAGGAAGTGCTCGGGGAAGCCGGGACCGGAGTCCGTCACCTCGATGATCACGGTGTCGTTCTCCGTGAAGGCGCGTACCACGATCTCGCTGCCCGCCGGTGCGGCGCGCTGGGCGTTGTCGAGGAGGTTGTCGAGGGCCTGACGCAGCCGGTCGGGGTCGAGGTCGGCGGTGAGGCCGGCCGGCACGTCGACGCGGAACTCGATTCCGGGGCGGCGTGCGCGGTTGGCCGCCGCGTGGACGACGGGTGCCAGGGGCAGTCGCTGGAGCCGGGTGAGCGGTGCGTCCTCGTCGTTCTGGGCGAGGAGCAGCAGGTTGTCGGCGAGCCGGGTGAGCCTTCTGGTCTCCTCCGCGGCGCCTGCCACCGCCAGGACGAGTTCGGCCCTGCTGCGGCCGGGCCGGGTGGCGAGTTCGAGTTCTGCCTGCAGTACGGCGAGCGGACTGCGCAGCTCGTGCCCGGCCTCGGCGACAAAACGGCGTTGCCGCCACAGCGAGGACTGCAGGCGGGCGAGCAGATCGTTGAAGGTCAGGGCGAGAGCGGCGATCTCGTCCCGGGTGCGCGGCACGTCGAGGCGGGCCGCCGGATCGCGGACGTGCATGTCCGACGCCGTCCGGCGCATCCGCTCCACCGGGCGCAGGGCCGTACCCGCCAGCAGCCAGACGCCGGCCGCGCCGAGGAGGGCCAGGCCGGTCGCGCCCACCGCCAGATCCTGGCGCACCCGGGCCAGCGCGGCCGTCGCCGGCTCCAGCGAGCCGCCGACCAGGACCACCCAGACGCCGGACGAGCGGGCCACCGGCTGGGTGAGGAGCCGTAGCGGTTCGCCGTTGAGATTCCGGGTGAGGTGGCCGGGGGCGCGCCGGGCGGTCTCCAGCTCGGCGGGGGTGAGCAGCGGCCTGCCTCCGATGGATTCGGACGCCACGGCCAGGGCTCCACCCGGGGTGAAGACCTGGGTGAACGTGGCTCGCGACGGACCGATCCGTTCCGGCTCGTCCTGGAAGTCGAGGGCGCCGTTCTCGGACACGATCTGGGTGACCTCCTCCGCCCGGCTCTCCAGGGCGGCGTCCATGGAGGCGATCAGGCCGGTCTGCAGCTGTCGTTCGAACACCATCTCCCCGCCCGCGGCGAGGAGGATCGTGGCGAGAAGGTAGGCCAGCAGCAGCCGGATCCGGATCGGCACGCTAGCTCCCGCACGGATCGCGCAACCGGTAACCGGCGCCGCGCACGGTCTCCAGGTCGGCGCGTGCGAACGGCCGGTCGATCTTCCGGCGCAGCAGCCCGACGTACTGGTCGACGACGTTCGACACACTGTCGTAGGCGAAGTCCCACACGTTGTCCAGGATCTGGGTGCGGCTCAGCACCACGCCGGGGTGCCGCAGGAACAGCTCCAGGATCGCGAACTCCTTGGCCGCGAGCTCGATCTCCGTCTCGCCGCGCCACGCGCGCCGTGACGCCGGATCCAGTCGCAGGTCCCCGACCTGGAGCACGGCGGGCCGCTCGTGGGCGCCACGCCGGATCAGGGCGCGGATACGGGCCGCCAGTTCGGTGAAGCTGAACGGTTTGGCCAGGTAGTCGTCGGCTCCGGCGTCCAGCCCCCGGACCCGGTCCGCCACGGCGTCGCGGGCGGTCAGCATCAGCACCGGCGCCCACCGCTCGGCGGCGCGCAGACGCCTGCAGACCTCGAATCCATCGAATCCGGGGAGCATCACGTCCAGCACGATCGCGTCGTAGTCGTGCTCGGTCGCCCGCCACAGGGCGTCCTCGCTGTGGGTGGCCACATCGACCGCGTAGCCCTCTTCCGTCAGGCCGCGCCGTAGGAGAACGGCCATCCGCGCGTTGTCCTCGACAACCAGTAAGCGCACGTCACACCTTCCCTACATCTATGCGTGGCTAGCGTCGCCACACGTCAGCGACATCACGAAGGGAAGTAACCGCACTATGAGAAAGACTCCGATCACCGTAGGCGCCCTGATCACGGCCTCGATCCTCACCCTGGGGGCCGGTTTCGGCGCCGCCTCGTCCGCGGCGGTGCAATCCCCCGCCGGCACCGCCGTGACCGGCACCCGGCTCCATCCGGCCCAGGCGGCGCCCACGCCCGATCCCGTGGACTCGACCGAACCCGCGGAGTCGGCCGAACCCAAGGGCGACACCGCCGAGGGAACGACCGAACAGGGCGAGACGGGCGAGCAGGCGGACTCGACCGAACCCGCGGAGTCGGCCGAACCCAAGGGCGACACCGCCGAGGGAGCGACCGAGCAGGGCGAGACGGCGGACGGCGCGAAACAGAAGGGCGAAGCGGGCGAACAGGAGGACAGCACCGCCCAGGACGCCACTCCCGAAGGCTCCGCGGGGTAGGACGTCACCCCCCGGTACCGGTCTGACGGTGAGACCGGCACCGGCGAAAAGCCCCGATCCTCCCATCGGCCGCCGGTCTTTCCCGGCGACCCCGGATCGAGCGGTGCACCCGGTGGCCGGATCACGGCGCCGGGTGCACCCGCGCGGCGCGTCACCGCGAACCCACGGTGGTCACGGGACGCTCCTGGCCGGCGCCGGGGGGACGTGCCGGACGACGACGCCACAACACGATCACCATGAGAACTCCGGCGGGCGCGACCAGGATGGCGGCGGGAACCAGCAGCAGGACGGGCAGGCGGAGCGCTCCGAAGATCGAAGGAGCTGACGCTTCCCCGGTGGCCGGCTGTCTGGGGCCGTTTCATGAGATATCCCCGATCACAGGTCTCGCAGGACGGTCAACGGCGGGCGCGGGGCGGCTCGTACGGCCGCCGCCCCCGCACTCGCGAGCCCCAGAACGCCGACGGCGGCGACGCCACCGAGGTAGGGCCAGGGCACGGACAGCGCGCTTGGCGGCGGATCGAAGACGCCGGTGAGGACGCTCACCAGCATCTGCGACAACGCCCAGCCGCCCAGCCCTCCGAACAGGGCGGTCCCGGCCCCGACGAGCAGGACCTCCGTCCAGACGAAGGCGCCGAGCTGGCGAGAGCGTGCGCCCAGGACCGTGGCGAGGGCGAAGGTACGGCGCCGCTCGGTGAAGCCCATGATCAGCAGTAGCGCGGTCGCGGCGACGGCGAGTCCGAGGGCGAAGGTCAGCTCGATGGTGGTGAGGCCGCCGAGATCGACGGCGGTGAGGCTGGAGCCGATCACCCGCCGGGTGGTGTCCAGGTCGGTGATCTGCGGCCGCGGGCCGAGCGCGGAGCGGAGCCGGTCGGCGACCGTGTGCGCGGCCGTGCCGTCGGTGGTGACCAGGAAGGCGCCGATGGTGTCGGAGCCGGTCTGCGCTGCCACGTAGGCGGCGTTGGCCACCAGGAAGCTGTCGCGCGGAGCGGTGGGGAACTCGGCGGCGATGCCTGCGTAGTGGAAGTCGACGTCGTGGAACTGCTTGGTGCGGCCGTCCTGGAGGCGGAGCCGGAGCAGATCGCCGATGTGCAGCTGGAAGTCGTGGACGGTCTCCTGGCTCACCAGGATCGCATCGGGCCGGCGGGCGAGCCGGTCGATCAGCGTGCGGGCGGTGCCTCCGACGAAGTAGGCGTCCTCCAACCGGGTGGTGTGTGGCAGGGTCGCGGGGCGGATGCCGTACAGGTCCTGCAGGTCGGCGCCGACGTAGGCGAATCGGTGCTGGAGCGGCTCCACCGCCGCCACGCCCTGGACGGCGGCGATCTGATGCTCCTGCGACGGGGGGATCTGAGCGCCGGGCGACTCGGTCACGGTCACGTCGGCGCCGTTGGTGAGCTGCGCGTCGACCAGCGCCTGCCGGCGGTAGGTGGCGTCGAAGGTGGCCGTGGAGGTGGCGAACACCACGGCCAGCGCCGCGATCGCCACCGTCCTGGTGACCAGCCGCCGCTGCCGCGACAGGGTGGCGGCGACGGTGCCCGCCAGGCCGGAGGCGAGAGGCCGGGAGAGCCTCCTGATCAGGCCTCGCGAGCCGAGCGTCAGATAGGTGAGGCGCCAGATCAGCAGGCCCGAACCGGCCCAGAGCAGCGCGGGGCCGGCGAACGCCCAGTAGTCGACCGAGATCTGCGGGACGCCTTCGGGCACCAGGACCAGCTGGTAGCCGCTCTGGCTGGTGACCAGGAACACCGCCGCCGAGCCGAGCAGGAGCCAGCCGTCCAGGCCGTACCTCATCCACCACGGCGGCCGGGCCGCTCCGATGGTGCGGCGGGCAGAGGCGACGGTGACCGTGCGGGCATCTCGCACCGCCGGGAGCAGGGTCGTCGCTCCCGCGATGAGCAGACCGGCGATGGCCGCGAGCACTCCCCCGCCCGCCACCGTCGCCGCCGTCGCGCCGAAGCCGGCCGAGCCGAAGGCGAGCAGGCCGATGATCGCGGCCAGACCCAGCCCGGCGAGCACGCCGGTCACGCCAACCATGATCGACTCGGCCAGGGCCAGCCGAACCAGCGCGCGGGTGCTCGCTCCCCGGGTGCGGAGCAGGGCCTGATCCGCGCGGCGCCGTACCGCTCCCGCCCCTGTGATCGCGGCGGTGAGCAGGGCGGCGAGCAGGGCGCCCGGCAGGCCGAGGAAGAGGAAGAGGATCTGGGCGTAGAGGGCGTCGGAGCGGGCGGCGTCCAGGGCCGCGCCGAGGTTGTCGCCGACCAGTCCCCCACCGGCCAGCCGCACCTCCAAGTTGCGGGCCGCTCCGGTGACCTGCTCGTAGGCGGCCGCGGGATCGCTGGGCAGGCGGTGGGACAGCCGGGCGTGGAACTGCCGGCGGGGCGGCGCGCCATAGAGCTTCTCCAGCTGATCGGCCGGCAGCAACAGCACGTTGTCCGGAGGGGCCTGGAGCTGGGCTCCCGGGGGGGCGCCCACCTTCTGGAACAGGGAGTCCGCTTCGGGCAGGTCGACGATGCCGTCCACCCGGACGGTGGCGTCGGGCCTCCCGGCACGGTGCAGGGTGATCGTGTCGCCCGGACCGGCGTGCAGGTTGGCGGCCGTCTGCTGGGCGAGCAGCGCTCCCTGCGGAAATCCGGTGAGGGGCCGCAGCTCGCCGGGAAAGACCCCGGTGTAGTCGGCGGGCAGGCCGAGCACCTGTCCGGCGCCGGTGGTGAGCACCTGGCCGCCCTGGCGGGATTCGAACCCGGTGACGGCCGCGAAGCCGACCGGGCGGACGGCCTCGATTCCCGGAGCGTGCTGGAGGGCCTGCGCCACGGCGGTGGGGTCGGCGCCGGGTTGGACCTCGATCTGCCAGTCCACCGGGACCCGCTGGACGGATCGCGCGGTCATGGTGGATTTGGCCGCCGAAAGGAAAACGCCCAGCGAGGCCAGCAGAGCGACGGCGACGGCGATGCCGGCCGCCGCCGCGATGAGCCGTCCGGTGCGGCGCGCCAGCAGGCCACGCAGCCAGATCAGCATGTCCGCCTGCCCAGCGCGCCGTCGGACATCTCCCAGCGGAGGGGGAACCGCTTGGCGATGGCCGGATCGTGGGTGGCGATGACCAGGCCGGCTCCCAGCTCGTCGGCCACTCCTATGAGCAGGCCGATGACGTCGTCGGCGTGGGCGGAGTCCAGCTGGCCGGTGGGCTCGTCGGCGATGATCAGACGCGGTGCGGCGGCCAGGACCCGGGCGACGGCCACGCGCTGGGCCTGCCCGCCGGACAGCTCTTCGGGCAGGCGCTGCCCAAGGTCTGCCAGACCGACCTGGCGCAACGCCTCGTGTGCCCGCTTCCTGGCGCCGCCCTCATCGAATCCGGCGATCAGCAGGGGCAGGGCGACGTTCTCCGTGACGTCCAGCGGTGACAGCAGGCTCGGTCCCTGAAAGACGATCCCGACAGGGAGATCGTGGCGGTGGGCGTCTTTCCCGGTCGGTCCGTCACGGCGGGGAACGTCTTTCCCGGTCGGCCCGTCATGGCGGTGGATCTCTCCCGCGGTCGGTTCGTCGAGCCCGGCGAGCAGATGCAGCAGGGTCGTCTTGCCCGACCCGGAGGAGCCGGTAACGGCGATCTTGTCGCCCTCACCGACCGCGCAGGTGACGCCGTGGAGGACGACGACCGCGTCGAGGCCGCTGCCGTAGGTGCGGGACACGCCCGTGCAACTGACGATCTCTGTCATGTGATCCGCCCGTCATGGAGGGTGAGAACGCGGTCGGCGAAACGGCGGACCGCGGGGCTGTGCGAGGCGATCACCACCGCGCAGGGGCGCTGTGCCTGGTCACGCAGCAACGTCAGGATGCCGGCCTCGGTGGCGCGGTCGAGTTCCCCGGTCGGCTCGTCGGCCAGCAGCACCGCCGGGCGGTTGGCCAGCGCGACGGCCAGGCCCGCGCGGGCGGCCTCTCCCCCGGACAGGGTGCTCGGCCGTGCCCGGGTACGCGCGATCAGGCCGGTGAGCTCAAGGACGTGATCGGCCCATGCGGCGTCGCGTCGCCCGGCCAGCCTCTGAACCAGGTCGAGGTTCTGGCCGACGGTGAGGTGCTCGATCAGGTTGCCGGACTGGAAGACCACGCCGATGGAGCGGGCGCGCAGTGCCGCCCGTTCGGCTTCGGGACGGTGGCTGATCCGGGTCCGATCGATCCACACCGCACCGCCGTCCGGCTCGTCCAGTCCTGCCAGACAGGCCAGCAGCGTGGATTTGCCCGACCCCGACGGCCCGGTGATCACGACGATCTCACCCGGATCGACCTCGAGTGAGACACCGCGCAGGGCCTTGACCTCTTCGTCGCCTGCCCGGTAGAAGCGATACAGCTCATCGGCCTGGATCATCACAGCCACGTGAAGGAGTCGGAGACCAGACGCCAGGGGTCCACGTTGTCGGAACCCGCCGGCCCCGACAGCGTCAGCACCGCTTCCTGACCGTTGCCGGAGAACTCATAGCGCTCCGCGTCGTCGCGGATCACCTTCCCGGTGACCGGATTGGGCGGGCTGTCGACCTGATAGACGAGCCGCACGGCCTGGCCGCCCTTGCGGCCGACCGTCTCGATCTTCTTCAGCGTGAAGTTGCCGCCGGCCGACTGGAGGGCGCGAACCTCCTGTTTCGCCGTCTCAGCGGTGGGAGCCGACGCCGCCGGTCTGAGCTCGATCTTGACGCTGTTGAGCTTGTCGGTGAAGCTCGTCCCGGCCGGGAGGTCCGTGCGCGCCCAGCCCTCGGGCACCTTGATCTCGTACAGCTTGGTGCGGTACGGGACGAAAGCGGTGTTGTCCGGGATGTCCCCCGGCGGGCTGGACTCGGTGGCGTTCGGATCCGGCTCCCCCGCCGGCGTTCCCACGGTCGAGACGGATGTGACGGGAACCGTGGGAGTCAGCGCCGCCTGCGTGCCCGAGCATGCGGTCACACTCACCAGACCTGCGAGAAGACCCGCGGTGATATATAGCTTTTTGACCATGTTCCCACGCTAGGGACCAGCCGGTCAGCGCCCGCTGAGCGGCAGGTTAGCGTGATGCTTACCTTGACTTTGAGACGCTGGTCCGGTGAAGAGAAACCGCGAGCCGGCACCGCTACGCCATCGGGTGCTCGTGGCGATCGTCGGCGTCGCCGCGTTGACGGTCGCCCTGTTCGCCGTTCCCCTCGCGGTCGCGGTCGGCCAGCTCTACCGCAACGAGACGACGGGAGGGCTCGAGCGAGACGCCACGTGGATCGCCGCCGCGATCCCCGACGAGCTGACGCAGGGCGGAAACGTGCCGGTGTCGCTGCCCAAGGTGCTCCCCTCCGGACTGACCGTCGGCGTCTACACGATGGGCGGCAGGCTGCTGTCGGGTGACGGCCCCCAGACCTCGGACGTTGTCACGAGCGCTCACGACGGCCACGTGCACGACGCCGTCGAGAACGGCTTCCTCGCCGTGTCGGCTCCGATCCCCTCCGACGAGTCGCCGGCCGGGGTCGTCCGCGTGGCCACACCCTACGATCTGGTGGAAGATCGCGTGCACCGGGCGTGGCTGGTCATGGCGGGGCTCGGCGTCATCGTGATCGGCCTGGCCACGGTGTTCGCCCTGCGCCAATCCATACGGCTCGCCGCACCGCTGGAGCACCTGACCCGCGCGGCGCAGGCTCTGGGCGCGGGCGATTTCTCCATCCGCGCCCCTCGCTCCGACGTCCGCGAGGCCGACGCCGCGGGGCTGGCGCTGGAGGCCACCGCGCACAGGCTCGGTGAGGTGCTCGACCGCGAGCGCGCCTTCAGCGCCGACGTGTCCCACCAGCTGCGCACGCAGCTCACCGGCATGCTTCTCGGTCTGGAATCCGCTCTCGCCCGTCCCGGCGCCGACCTCCCCCACGTGATCGGCACCGCTCTCGCCCGGGGCGAGCGGTTGCGGACGGTCATCGAGGATCTCGTGCGGTTGTCACGCGACAGCCGTACCGGCGCCGAACCCTTCGATGTCAGGAGCCTGCTGGAGGAGGCGCGCGCCGACTGGCACGGAACCCTCGCCGCGCAGGGACGGCGCCTGAACGTGACCCTTTCCGGCGAACTTCCCGCCGCGCAGGCCTCGGCGGCGGCGATCCGGCAGATCCTGCGGGTGCTGCTGGAGAACGCGACCGTCCACGGCAGAGGCGAGATCGTCGTCGACGTGGCCGATCTCGGCGACGCCATCGCGATCGAGGTCTCCGACCAGGGCGAGGGGGTTTCCGAGGACGCCGATATCTTCACCCGCCGCTCCGGCCACGCCGACGGGCACGGGATCGGCCTGGCGCTCGCCCGGTCCCTGGCCGAGGCCGAGGGCGGACGGCTCACCCTCCGCCGAGGCTCACCACCGGTGTTCAGCCTGCTGCTGCCCAGCGCCTCCGACCAGGAATGATCAAAGATCGGTCTCATAGCGGTAACCGCGTCCCCGCAGCGTGGTGATCCGCTGCGGATCCTCCCCGTGCTCGCTGAGCTTGCGGCGCAGCGCGAAAACGTGCACGTCCAGCGTTTTGGTCGGCCCGAACCAGTTGAGGTCCCACACCTCGTCCATCAGCTCCTCACGCGTGACGACCTCACCGGCGCGGCAGGCCAGCACCACCAGCAGATCGAACTCCTTGGGCCGCAGCATGACCTCATCGCCGTCGACATAGGCGCGCCGGGCGAGAAGATCCAGCCGCAGGCGGCCGACGGACACGCTGCGCTCCTCCTGCGGCGCGCTCTGACGGCGCAGGTGCGCCCGGATCCTGGCGAGCAGCTCGGTGAGCCGGAACGGCTTGGTCAGGTAGTCGTCGGCACCGGCGTCCAGCGCCACCACGACCTCGAACTCCTGGGTGCGTGCGGTCAGCACCACGATCACCGCCTGCGGCAGGGCCGTGCGCAGCCGCCGGCAGACCGCCACGCCGTCGATGTCGGGAAGGCCCAGGTCAAGCAGGACGAGGTCGGGTGCGAACCGCCGAGCCTGCTCCAGCGCCTCGCCGCCGGTGGCCGCCAGGCTCACCTGGTAACCACCGCTCGCCAGCGCCTCCGCCAGCTCCGCGCCGATGGACGGGTCATCCTCCACGACCAGCACCCGTGTCATGGGTCGATGGTAGGGCGATGCCGGCTCTCGGCGTCGAACCAAGACACCCGACCCGCCCGGGCACCGGCCGGAAGCGCGTATCCGCAGGAGGAGAAGCACCTGGCACCAGTGTTCCTGCGATGATCCCCGCCTACCGCAGCGGTCACGCACCGCCGACGCGTCAACCCGCGCTACGTCCTCACTCGTCCTGGGAAGGTCACGCACGGCATGGACATGGTCGCGACCGTACCCGTTCCCGGCTCACCGATCATGACGAGCCGCCCTCCGTTGTCATCGATCACCCGCTCGACCAGTTGCAGGCCGACGTGGCCCGGGCGGCGACTTCGGCGTGGGTCGAAGCCCACACCGTCGTCGGTGACGGTCAGTTCGACCACCGTCGCGTGGCCCGTGTCGCGAGCGACGACACCTACGCGGACCATCCGGGCCTGGGCGTGCCGGAACGCGTTGCGGAGCAACTCATCGGCGACCCGGTACAGGACGACGGCGATCTTCGGTGACGCGGTGCTCCTGCCGGCCGTCATCACCGGCCACACGGCACGGTGCGCGCTGGGCGCGCTCACCGTCCGCGGCGAACCGGCGCAGGGTCCGGCCCAGGTTCTGATCCGCCCCGAACAGATCGAGATCCTCGACGACGGCACCGGGGTGCCCGCCGTCGTCGGCACGGTGACCTACTTCGGCCACGACGCCACCGTCGACCTGACGATCCAGCCGCACGGCCCGGACATCACCGCCCGCGTCGGCGGCACGCGCACCCCCTGCCCGGGCACCCCCGTCCACCTCGCGGTCAACGGCCTGGTCACGGCCTTCGCCGAGCGCGAGACATGATACGAACCGGCTGGCACGGCCCGGTCACGATCGTTTCGCGCGGAGCCGGCGCAGGTAGGGTATCCGGCGCGCGGCGCGGCCCAACCGAGCGCGTAGCGCCGAGCGGCGCCGCCGCCGGGCCTGGGTGCGGCGGCCGGCACCGAGCTCGGCGAACAACTCCTCGTAGCGGCGGGCGATCACCCGGGGGGCGTAGCGGCGGGCTTCCACGAGTGCGGCGGCGCCCATGCGCCGCCGTGCCGGTTCGTCGTCGATGAGATCGAGCAACGCGCCGGCCAGCGCATACCGGTCGCCGACGGGAACGAGCCGGCCGTCCACCCCGTCGTGGATGATCTCGGCGGGCCCCAGGGGACAGTTGGTGCTGACCACGGGCACGCCGCAGCGCATCGCCTCGACGATGGTCATCCCGAACGACTCCGCGTCGGAGGAGACCGCGACGATCGACGCCTTGGCGAACTCAATCTCGATCAACGAGTTCGGTCCCATCAGCGTCGCCTGGCCGGTGAGGCCGGCGCGGTCGATGAGCCGCTGCAGGCGGTCTCGATCGGCGCCGCCGCCGTAGATCCGCAGGCTCCAGTCGGGGCGCTCCGCGGCGACCTCGGCGAATGCCTCGATGAGCAGGTCGAACCGTTTGCCGCGGACCAGGCGCCCGGCCGCGGCGATGACCTTGGCGGCGCCGTCGGAGGGTGAATCCGGCGGTTCGGGCACGCTGTTGGGCACGGCCAGCACCCGCACCCCCGGCAATGGCATCTTCGCCCGGTACGCGGCGGCGTCGGCCTCCGTGGCGGTGACCACGGCGTCCAACGTGCGGTAGTGGCGGGCCAGTTCGGCGCGCAACTCCTCGCTGTGGCTGTCATGGGTGAGGTGTTCCTGGGCGATGCGCAGGGCTCGAGGGGAGCCGAAGCGCGCAAGATAGACGTTGATACCGGGTCGGGTGCCGATCACCACGTCCGCACCGCAGCCACGCAGGTACTCCGCGGCCCGCTGGTCGATGAGCAGACTGTACTGGCGGTACCGCTGCTCGGCGGTGGGGAAGATCAGAGCCGGTTCCCGGTGCAGGGGATCGCTCAGGTCCCGGCTGCCCGGGCGGATGTCGACCAGGGGCACCACGGTCACCCGGGGGTCGATGGCCAGCCGGGGCTGCGCGCGGTGGCGCAGCATCGAGACGATCTCCACCTCGTGGGTGCCGGCCAGTGCGGCGGCGAGGTTCACGGTGGTGCGGATGGTGCCGCCGATCCCGTACACGTTGTGGATCAGGAAGGAGATCTTCACGCGTCGCCCTCCGCTCCGGATGTGCCCGCCGGGACCGACGCGAGTGGGCCGGCGCCGTGGGGGTCGGGCGGGACCGGCGTGAACAGCGGGCGCAGGCGGGTGCGGGTGAGCGCCCGGATGAGCCGGCTGATCGGCCGGCGCAGCAGCAGGTGGCCGGCCCAGGCGACGGCGGCGCCGAGCGCCAGGCCGGCGAGCACGTCGTGCGGGTAGTGGATGCCGACGTAAACGCGGGAGGCGGCCATCGCCAGCGCGGCGATCCCTGCCAGGACACCGAGGCGCCGGTCGACCAGCAGCACGCCGACGGCGATCGCCCCGGCCAGGGTGGCGTGGTTGCTGGGAAAGGAGTAGTCCCCCGGTCCGGGGCACACCTCCACGAGGAAAGCGTGCGGGAAGGCGAGGCACGGACGCGGTTCGGCCGTCACCAGCTTGATCACGGCGCTGAGCGCGAGGGCGGCGGCGGTGGTGAGCGGTGCGCACAGGGCGGCGGTCAGGGGCCGGACGCCGTGGCTGCGCGCACCCCACCAGGCGGCGGCGAGCAGGACGCCGAACAGGAGTACGCCGTAGGTGCTCCACGCTTCGGTCGGCGCGTTGAGCCAGGGGGTGTGCCGGGCGGCCTCGGTGATCTCGGCGTACCAGCCGCCGTCGAAGGAGAGGCCGTCGAGTACGGGCGGCGATACGGCAACGGTGGGTGTCATACGGTGCCGTCCTCACGGTGATGCGCGGCGGTGGTGCGGTGGCGGCGTAGTTCCACCGCCAACGGGGTCAGGGACACGGCGACGATGACGGCGACCACGGGCAGCAGATACCGGTCGACGCCGGGGACGGTGGAGCCCAGCACGTATCCGGCCAGGGTGAGCCCGACCGACCACAGCAGCCCTCCGGCGACCTGCCAGAGCGTGAAGGTGCGCGCGGGCACGCCCAGAGCCCCGGCCAGCGGGTTGAGGACGGTGCGCACCACGGGCACGAAGCGGGCCAGCAAGATGGCCTTGCCGTACCCGTAGCGGGCGAGCAGTTCCTCGGCGCGGACCGCGCCTCGCCGCAGACGCGTGTTGCGGCTGCGCTCCAGCAGGGGGCGTCCGGCCCGGCGGCCGATCACGTAGCCGGTGTGCGCGCCGAGCAGTGCCCCGGCCGCCGCGGCCGCCAGCACCGCGGGCAGCGACAGATGCACACCGCCGGCCGTGGTGGCGCACAGCAGTCCCGCGGTGAACAGCAGCGAGTCGCCGGGCAGGAAGAACCCGATCAGCAGCCCGGTCTCGGCGAACAGCACGGCGAAGACCCCCAGCGTGCCCAGGCCGGTCAGCAGCGAGGTCGCATCCAGCGGGTTGAGCGCCAGCGCATGCGGCAGCCCGGCGGTTATGGAGAGCAGGGGCAACGGAGTTCCTCTTCTCGCCCGCGTCCCCACCCTCCGGCGATGCGGAGCGTTGATGCGCATGGCATACTCGGCGAACAGGTACGACTTCTACATGACAGTAGAAGTTCTACACGACTGTAGAAGATAAATGAGGGGGTGCCAACCCGATGACCCCGAACGCGCACGGCGGCGCAGGTTCGCCAGGCGGGCGCCGGGCCGGCGGCGCGCTGGAGTCCGAGATCCTGGCCGTGCTCCGCGAGACGGCGCCGCAGGCGCTGACCCCCGGCGAGGTCCGCACCGCCCTGGGCGGCGCCCTGTCCTACAGCACCGTGGTGACCACCCTGTCCCGGCTGCACGACAAGGACGTGCTCACCCGCACCCCCCGCGGCCGGGCCTTCGCCTACGCCCCCGCCGACGACGAGCCCGGGCTCGCCGCCCGGAAGATGCGTCACGTCCTGGAGAACGAACCCGACCGAGAGGCCGTCCTGAGCCGCTTCGTCGACGATCTGACCACCGGCGACGAGCAACTGCTGCGCCGTCTGCTGGGCGCCGACCTCGACCCGGGGCAGTAAGGATCACTCACGCATGCACCTCGCCGTCTACCTGCCCCTGCTCCTGCCGGTCCTGGCCGCCCTGGCCGCCCGGCCCCTCAGCAACCGGCTGAACCCGAAGCTCGCCACCTGGCTGCTGACCGTCTCCGCGGTGGCGCTGGCCGCCGCCAGTTCCGCGGCGCTCGCCCTGCTGGCACTGGCCGGGCTGGCCCGCATCCCCCTCGTGGACGCCCTGGGCCACTGGTCCACGCGCGTCATGCAGCACGACAACCCGACCGCCCTGTGGATGGCCCTGATCGCCGGCATGCTCCTGACCGCCGCGACGGTCGCCGCCGCGCGCATCTTCTGGCGCCGCGCCCGCACCCTGCTCGCCGCCGCCGCCGAAGCCGCCTGCCTGCCGGGAACCGGCGAACTGGTGGTCATGGACGATCCGGCCGCCGAAGCCTTCGCGATGCCCGGACTGCCCGGCCGCATCGTGGTCTCCACCGGTATGCTCCAGGCCCTCGACCACGCCGAACGCGACGTCCTGCTCGCTCACGAACGCGCCCACCTCACCGGCCGTCACTACCTGTTCACCGCCGCGGTCCAGCTGGCCGCCGCCGCCAATCCCCTGCTGCGGCCGTTGGCCACCGCCGTGGCCTACACCGTCGAACGCTGGGCCGACGAGCACGCCGCGGCCGTCTGCGGTGACCGCCGCCGGGTCGCGCGCACCGTGGGCAAGGCCGCCCTGGCCGCCACCCGCACCGGCGCCCGCCCGCGCTTCCCGGCTGCCGCCCTGGGCATCCTCGGCCGCCGTCCCGCGCCCTCGCGCACCGAGGGGCCCGTACCCCGCCGGGTGGCCGCCCTCCTCACCACCCCACCTGACCACCGGGCCCTGCCCCTGGCCGCCGTCGCGGCGGTCCTTCTCGCCGCCGCCCTGTGCTCCATCGAGGCCGCCGGCGACCTCGACGCCCTCTTCGACCTCGCCCACCTGCGATAGCCGGCGGGGCCCGGCACCGACGCACCCCCCTCCCTCTCCAACCGGGAAACCCGCTGTGAGCCGGCGCCCGGCAACCGGACAGATGTGGCGCAGGTTTTCCAGCGGTCATCTCCGAATGTCATTTACAGACTCGCAAAAACCCCGTAACCCTCGCAGGCGATCACGCACGATCTGATTCGGGCCGTACATGCAAAAACCCCACCAATAGCGGATGTAAACACCGCTGGGGCATTGTGCTCGAAGGGAAAAACATGCGCTTGCACGCGCGGGCCAGGACACGGGCACTCATCGGAGCCGTGACTGCCGTGGTCGTCTCCACGACGCTCTTCGCCGGACCCGCCCACGCCGACCCACCCGTATCGGGAACCGGTGAGGACGGCGCCTGGTCGATCGAAACCGTGGAGGGTGGCTACAAGATCACACTTCGGCTCGCCGAGCCGCTCCCGGTACGGGACGCCATACCGGAACTCGCCGTCGACGGCGCCTCGCTCGGCCCCGCCGTGGAGTCGCCTGACGGTGCGACCCTGACGATCACCACGTCCGACCCCGACGCCTCCGCGGCGGCGTCCGTCAACGTGGCCTGGAACGGCGAGGTCCCCTCGGAGGCCGCCCCCACCGCGAGCATCGCCCCCAGACCGGCGCCTCTGCTGCAGAAGAGGCCGGGCATCTCCCCTCCATCGATCGACCCAGCGGCCCCCGGGCGCTACACGGTCGTCCACGACGAGTACAACCTCGGAGACACCGCCATCACCCTGGCGGGCCTCGGCGGCAGGCAGGCCGAGATCCGCGCGAAGGTGTACCTGCCGAAGGAGGCCGTCGGCAGGCTCCCCCTGGTCGTCTTCCAGCACGGCCGCCACTCCTCGTGCTACAACCCCGTCACGCGCCAGACGTCGAACAGCACCTGGCCGTGCCCGGCCGGGCAGCAGCCGATCCTCAGCTTCACCGGGTACGACGGCCCCGCCGACGTGCTCGCCAGCCACGGGTACGCCGTCGTCTCGGTCAGCGCCAACGGCGTCAACGCCGCCGACAATCCGTTCAGCGAGGACCGGGGCGCTCTCGCGCGTGGCGAGATCGTCATGCGCCACCTCGACCTGCTCGCCGACGCGACGAAGGGGACGGGCGACGCCAAGCTCGTCGAGCTTTTCAAGGACCGGCTCGACATGGACGACATCGGCCTGATGGGTCACTCACGCGGGGGTGAGGGCGTCGTCAAGGCCGCGCTGCTCAACGCCGGGCGCCCCAAGCCGTACGGGATCAAGGCGGTTCTCCCGCTCGCACCCACCGACTTCGCCCGGGCGACCCTGCCCAACATCCCGATGTCGGTCTTCCTGCCGTACTGCGACGGGGACGTCTCCAACCAGCAGGGCCAGCACTTCTACGACGACTCCCTGTACGCCTTCGAGAAGGACGAGGCGTTCCGCTCCTCGCTCATGATCATGGGAACGAACCACAACTTCTTCAACACCGAGTGGACCCCGGGCGTGGCCGTCGCGCCGGCGTCCGACGACTGGAGCAACCGGAACGACCCGGTGTGCGGCAGCACCGCCGCCCCCAGCCGGCTGACCCCGGCCGAGCAGTACGCGGTGGGTACGGCGTACATCGCCGGGTTCTTCCGTCTCGTCCAGGGCGGGGAGCACGAACTGCTCCCGCTGTTCGACGGCAGCGGAGCCGTTCCGGCGTCCGCCGGGCGTGCGGTCGTCCACACGGTCGCGCAGGCCGAGGCCGACAAGCGCGTCGACGTGGCTCCCTTCACGTCGCCGTCGTCGTCCTTCACCGTCTCGGGCGCGGCGACCGGCGTGATCTGCGCCGGCATGCTGGACCGCTCGCCGCAGAGCGGCGTGCCCACCTGCGCCACCAGGCTGACCACGTCGCAGGCGCCGTCCTGGACACCCGCGACGTACGCCGGGAACGTCACCGCCACACCGGTCCTGCGGTTCACCTGGACCGACACCACCGGCGAGGTGAGTGCCCCGCTGCCCGCGGGGTCGTGGAACGTCAACGGCTACGACGCGCTGACCTTCCGCGCCGCCCTCGACGAGAACGCGACGGGCAACGTCGACCTGGCGGTCACCGTCGTCGACGGTCGCGGCACGACCGACACCGTGCCGGTCTCCAGCGTGAGCGACGCCCTCACGCCGTTCCCCGGCACGGCCTCGCCGCTGCCCAAGGCGTGGCTGCGGACGGTGCGCGTCCCGATGTCGTCTTTCGACGAGGTCGACCTGCGTGACGTACGAGAGGTCCGCATCACCGGCGCGAGCCCGACCGGCGGCGTGTACCTGGGCGACCTCGCGTTCTCCGATGTCCGCGTGGGCAAGGCCGAGCTGGACGAGCTGCCCCAGGTCTCGCTCCAGGGTCTCACCGTCCCCGAGGGCGACGGTCCCGGCGTCGCCACCATGACGCTGACGCTGTCGGGGCGGAGCAAGAAGCCGGTGACGGTCAACGTCCAGTCGATCACCAGCGGCACCGCGCCGGTGATCACGGCGCTGGCCCGGCAGGTCGTCATCCCCGTCGGGGCCAGGTCGGCCACCTTCCAGGTGCCGATCGTGGGCGACACCGCACCGGCGACGGCCGAGCAGTCGTATCAGGTGGTCGCGTCGGTGCCGACGAACGCGACGATCGGGAGCGGCTTCACCCGCCTCGTCGTCACCGACGACGACGCGCTCTGATCTCAACGGGTACGGCTCGCCGGCCGTACCCGTCGCCGTGAGGCCGGCCGGTGCTTCGAGCCCTGCCCGGCGGTGAACACGAAGGCCGACAACCCTCGCCGACGAGCCCCATGGCTCGTCGGCGAGGGTTGTCCGGTGTCGGAACCGGTTCCGAGCCGTTTACATGCCCGGCCGTCTCGCGTGCCGATGGGGCGACGATCGAGATTCTTGAATCCCGCTCCGGATAACGTCCGGCTCAAGTCCCATGCGATGGGTTTGAAGCGGTACGAAATCAACGGTCCGGCGACTTTCGCGGAGTGGTCTCCGAAATCGGCCACCCCCCCCGGTGTTTCGCCTCGGGCGGCGTCCCCTCGATGACGAAGTGGACCGCTCCCGGGGGACCCCTCGGCCCAAAAGAGACAAACAGTACAAATGCAACGGTCCAGCAATAGAGCGCACATGCCGCCTACCTGCACATATTTGAAGATATCAACTCGTTACCTCGCAACAAGGTGCACACCAGTACACATGCATGTTACAAACCTCATTAGTTGATTGCGGAGACAAAAGAAAGGCGGTGACTCGCGTGACCCAGGAACACAACGTCACGCACGCGGCCGGCACCGCCTTACCGAGCAGCTCCCCCATGGTGCGTCAGACGAACCTCTCGCTGGTTCTACGCCACCTGCGTGACCACGCGTCCCAGTCGCGGGCCGACATCGCGGAGACGACCGGCCTGCACCGGGCCACGGTCTCCAACCTGGTGTCCGAACTGCTCGATCGGCAACTGGTCCGGGAGATCGGCACGGAGCACGTCGGCGCGATCGGCCGTCCCCGGCGACCCCTGGCCCTGCACGGCGCGCATGTCGGCGCGCTGGGTTTGGAGATCAATGTTGACTACATCTCGGTTCACGGGTCCGACCTCAGCGGCCGGGTCCTGGTGGAGCGCCGGGTCGGCTTCGACACGATAGCCGCCGGGCCGGATCGCGCACTGCGCATGCTCAGCCAGATGGCCCTGGATGCCGTCGAGGCGATGAAGCGGGCCGAGGCCGTCCCGGCCGGCCTCGGGGTGGCACTCCCCGGCCTGGTCGACGTGGCGCGCGGCGTTGTCACGTTCGCGCCCAACCTGGGCTGGCGCGACCTGCCGCTGGCGGCGCGACTGTCGGCCGCACTCAGCCCGTGGAGCGTTCCAGTGTCGGTGGACAACGACGCCAACCTCGCGGCCGTGGCCGAGCACACCTCCGGCGTCGCCGCCGGCACCTCCCATCTCGTCTACCTGACCGGCGAGGTCGGCGTGGGCGGCGGCATCTTCGTCGACGGCAAGCTGCTCCGTGGCGCGGACGGTTTCGCCGGCGAGGTCGGGCACCTGCCGGTCGACCCGGGCGGCGCTCTCTGCGGCTGCGGTCGATACGGCTGCTGGGAGACCAAGGTGGGGTTGGCCGCGCTCGTACGGATGGCCATGCCCGACCAGGTGTACCAGCCGGCCGACCTGCCGGTGTCCGATCCCGAGGAGCGCGCGACGGAGATCGCCAGGGGACTGGCGGCGGGCGACCCCCAGATGATGGACGCGGTCGCGCAGGTGGGGCGGTGGCTCGGGCTCGGCGGCTCGATCCTGGCCAACCTGTTCAACCCGCGGGTGATCGTCGTCGGCGGTTACTTCGCCACACTCGCCGAATGGCTGCTGCCCCACGCCCAGGCGGAACTGGAACGCCTGGTCGTGGCCCGCTCCGCCAACCACTGCCGGTTCATCGCCTCCGACCTCGGCTTCGGCGCCGCCTCACGGGGCGCCGCGAGCATGGTGGTCAACCGGCTCATCGACCACCCGACCATGATCATGGATCCACTACCCCGGCTGTCACCCATCTGACAAGCCCCCAAAAGCCTGGAGACGGCACCCTCCAGTTACCGCAGTACCCATCACCGCAGTACCCACCCCCCATGTAACAAATGGCACCGTGCGGCGGCGCGCGCTTTGCCTGACGCCCCCCAGTCAGGGAAGGAACTACCCCATGTCACCACGTTCTCGAACGTGGGCCGGGATCTCAAAGATCCTGCCGAAAACCGAAACCCGTTCCCTACGCCGGACGGCGGCGACGGTGGCCCTGGCCCTCGTCGCACCCCTGATGCCCCTCACATTCCTGACGTCGCCGGCGAACGCCGCCACCGACTACACCTCCGCCTCCAAGGCCCTGACGTCGTCGGCGAACGCCGCCGCCGATCCCGCCTTCAAGGTGCTGGTCTTCTCCAAGACCAGCGGCTTCCGGCACGACGCGATTCCCGAGGGAATCGCCGCCGTCCAGAAGCTCGGCCTGGAGAACAACTTCGCGGTCGACACGACCGAGGACAGCGCCCAGTTCACCGACGCCAACCTGGCGCAGTACCAGGCCGTGGTCTTCATGTCCACGACCGGCGACCCCGTGACCACGCCGGAGCAGAAGGCCGCCTTCGAGCGCTACATCGAGGGCGGCGGCGGCTTCGCCGGCGTCCACGCGGCCTCCGACAGCGGCTACAGCTGGGACTGGTACCGCAAGCTCGTCGGCGCGTACTTCAAGTCGCACCCGGCCATCCAGCAGGCGACGGTCATCACCGAGGACCTCGCCCACCCGTCGACCTCGCACCTGCCGACCTCGTGGACCCGTACCGACGAGTGGTACGACTTCCAGGCCAACCCGCGCAACACCGTGCACGTGTTGCAGTCGATGAACCAGAAGTCCTACACCGGCTCCACGCAGGGCATCGACCACCCGATCTCCTGGTGTCAGGACTACGACGGCGGACGCTCCTGGTACACCGGCCTCGGCCACACCAAGGAGAGCTACGCCGATCCGAACTTCCTGAAGATGCTCCTCGGCGGAATCAAGACCGCCGCGGGCGCCGAGAAGGCCGACTGCTCGGCCTCGCAGAGCGGCAGCTTCGAGAAGGTCACCCTCGACGACAACACGGCGAACCCGATGATGACCGACATCGCCAAGGACGGGCGGGTCTTCTACATCGACCGCCTGGGTGACGTCAAGATCATCAAGACCACCGGCTCGACCGTGACGGCGGCTCACCTGAATGTGTTCAACGCCAACGAGAGCGGCCTACTCGGCCTGGCGCTGGACCCGGACTTCGCCACCAACCACTGGCTGTACCTCTACCACTCACCGGCGAGCCCGAGCGTCGACCGGCTGAGCCGGTTCACCGTTACCGGCGACACGCTCGACTTCTCCAGCGAGAAGGTCATCCTCGACGTGCCGGTGCAGCGGGCCGAGTGCTGTCACCACGGTGGCGGCATGCTCATGGACCACAAGACCGGCGACCTGTGGCTGGCCACCGGTGACAACACCAACCCGTTCGCCTCGGACGGCTACACGCCGACCGACGAGCAGTCGGGCCGGTCCGCGTGGGACGCGCAGCGTAGCGCGGGCAACACCAACGACCTGAGCGGCAAGCTGCTGCGCATCACCCCGCAGGACGACGGCACCTACACCGTGCCGTCCGGGAACCTGTTCGCCCCGGGCACGGCCAAGACCAAGCCCGAGATCTACGGCATGGGCTTCCGCAACCCGTTCCGCATGGGCCTGGACCCGAAGACCGGCTTCCCGATGGTGGCCGACTACGGACCCGACGCCGGCTCCGCGAGTGCCACCCGCGGTCCGAAGGGCACCGTCGAGTGGAACCTGATCAGCAAGCCGGGCAACTACGGCTGGCCGTACTGCGTGGGCGACAACACGCCGTACATCGACTACAACTTCGCCACCAAGGCGTCGGGAGCGGCGTACAACTGCGCCGCGCCGGTCAACGACTCGCCCAACAACACCGGCCTGACCAACCTGCCCCCGGTGATCCCGGCGTCGATCCCCTACACCAGCTCCACCAACCCGAACGTCTTCCCCGAGCTCAACGGCGGCGCGCCGATGGCGGGCCCGGTCTACCGCTACGACGCCGACCTGCAGTCGCCCGTCAAGTGGCCGGCCTACTGGGACGGCAAGGCGATCTTCGGTGAGTGGAACACGAACAAGATGTTCTCGTTCCAGCTCAACGAGGCCGGCAACGCCCAGATCAAGATCAATCAGATTCTGAGCTCCTTGAGCTTCAAGCGCCCCATGGACATCAAGTTCGGTCCCGACGGCGCGCTGTACCTGATCGAGTGGGGCTCCGGCTTCGGCGGCGACAACGCCGACTCCGGCATCTACCGCGTCGAGTACGTCAAGGGCACCCGCCCGCCGGTCGCCCGCGTCTCCGCGGACAAGACCGACGGTCCGGCCCCGCTGACCGTGCAGTTCTCCAGCCAGGGATCGAGCGACCCGGACGGCAAGCCGATCACCTACGCGTGGGACTTCGACGGTGACGACACCACCGACTCGACCGACGCCAATCCCTCGCACACCTACACCCAGGCCGGGCAGTACAGCGCGGTCCTGACCGTCAGCAACCCGGACGGCCTCACCGGCACGGCGAACGTGCCGATCACGGTGGGCAACACCCGTCCGACGGTGACCCTCGAACTGCCGCCGAACGGCGCGTTCTTCGAGTTCGGCGACCAGGTGAAATACAAGGTCGTCGTCACCGACCCCGAGGACGGCGCGATCGACTGTGACGAGGTCAAGATCCAGGCGATCCTGGGCCACGACAGCCACGGTCACCCGCTCGACCAGCACGAGGGCTGCGAGGGCACCATCCAGACGCTGTCCGACAGCGGCCACGGCATCGACGACAACCTGTTCTACATCCTTGAGGCCACCTACGCCGACAAGGGTGGCTCGGGTAACGCCCAGTCGCTGACCGGGCGGGCCCAGGTCATCCTCCAGACCAAGCGCAAGCAGGCCGAGCACTTCTCGGCGACCGGCCGGGTCGCGGGCGGCACGGGCACCGACACCCCCGGCGTCCAGGCCGAGACGACCACCGACCCCCAGGGAGGCGCCCAGAACATCGGCTTCACCAACGACGGCGACTACTGGTCCTACACCCCGATCAACCTGGGCGGCATCTCCCAGGTACGGCTCCGCGTCTCCTCGGGCGGCGCCGGCGGCACCGTGCAGATCAAGACGGGTAACGCCGACACCGGGACCCTGGTGGGCTCGGTCGACATCGCGCCGACCGGCGGCTGGCAGACGTTCCAGGACGTCACGGTCGACCTGACCAACGTCCCGACGACGACCGGCCCGCTGTTCTTCATCGTGCGCAAGCCGGCGAGCGCGGCCAACGACGCCTACTTGCTCAACTTCAACTGGGTCGACTTCATCGGCCAGGGCGCCACCGACAACCAGCGCCCGACGGTGACCATGTCGGCGACCCCGGTCACGGGCATCGCCCCGCTGAAGGTCGACTTCACCTCGGCCGCCACCGACCCCGACAACAACACCCCGCTCACCTACAAGTGGAACTTCGGCGCGAACGGCTCGCCGGCGCCGACCACCGCCAACGCGAGCTACACCTACGCCGCGCCGGGCACGTACACCGCCACGGTGACCGTGACCGACGCCAAGGGCGCCTCGGCGAGCAAGACGGTCTCCATCAAGGTGGACCCGCCGAGCACCACCTGCTTCACCGGTCGTTCCGACGACTTCCTGGGCACCTCGCTGGACCGCAACCGCTGGTCGGTCGTCCGTGAGGACCAGAACCTGAGGGTGGCGGACGGCAA
Source organism: Streptosporangium subroseum (assembly GCF_900188345.1). GTDB lineage: Bacteria > Actinomycetota > Actinomycetes > Streptosporangiales > Streptosporangiaceae > Streptosporangium > Streptosporangium subroseum. The sequence goes on from NZ_FZOD01000035.1 coordinate 28,908, forward strand.
GCTCATCCTGCCGACGTCGCTGACCGACATCTACGGCACCGGCGCCGGCACCACGACCAACATCACGCTGCAGCCGCTGCCGCAGGGCGCCTGGACCGCCACCACCAAGGTGACGATGGTCGCCAACCAGCAGTATCACCAGGCCGGTCTGGTCGTGTACGGCGACGACAACAACTACGCCAAGATGGTGCTCCAGGGCCGGAGCGCCACCCCCGACCACGCCGCTCGTATCTTCCAGTTCATCCGGGAAGAGAACGGCGTGCCGAACGAAGTGACGGCGAGCAACACCGCCAACCTCGGTGACGCCTTCCCCGACACCTACTACGTCCGGTTCATGAGCGACGGCACCAACCTCACCGCTCACTACTCGGCCGACGGCACCACCTTCACCGCCATGCCGGAGACCAAGGCGCTGGCCGGGATCACCAACCCGCGCATCGGTCTCATCTCGTTCGCGAACAACGGCACCACCAAGCCGATCATCGACGCCGCGTTCGACTGGTTCCACATCACGCCCGACGACACCGCCACCGCGGCGACGCCGAGCGACGAGTTCAACGGCACGTCCCTGGACGGCTGCCGCTGGAACGCGATCGTCCGTGGCGACTCCTCGGCCGCCCGGGTGACCGGCGGCAACCTGGAGCTCGACACCACGACGGGCGACATCTTCGGCACCGGCAACACCGGTCCGAAGAACTTCATCCTGCAGAACGCGCCGAGCGGCGACTGGACGCTGGAGACGAAGGTCGACGGGTCGGCGCTCAACGAGCAGTACCAGCAGGGCGGCCTGATCGTCTACACCGGTGACGACGACTACGTGAAGCTCGACTACGTCGCCGACAACACCGCGGGTTCCGCGGTGTCGCGGCGGATCGAGCTGCGCAGCGAGGTCGGCGGAACCGTCCTGGATCCGCAGCCGCAGGTCGGCTCGCTCACCCAGGGCGTCTGGTACCTGCGTCTGAAGAAGGAGGGAACCAGCTTCAAGGGTTCCTACTCCTCCGACGGCACCACCTGGACGGAGTTCGCGCAGGCGGTGACCAACACCGCCGTCGGCAACGGCAAGATCGGTGTGTACACCATCGGCACCGCGCAGCAGGCGTCCAAGACGGTCAAGTTCGACTACTTCCGCCTCACCGGTGGCGGAACGGCCGACTCGACCGCGCCGGTGACCACGGCCACCCCCGACCCGGCCCAGCCGGCGAACGGATGGTTCACCAAGCTGATCCTGGTCACGCTGGCCGGCGCCGACGAGGCGCAGGGCAGCGGCGTCAGCAAGACCGAGTTCCAGCTCGACAACGGCGCCTGGACCACGTACCTGGAGCCGGTGGTCATCACCGGTGACGGCAACCACACCCTGGCGTACCGTTCCGTCGACAAGGCGGGCAACGTCGAGGCGACCAAGACGCTCGCCGTCAAGGTCGACGCGACCGCACCCACCACGACGGCGGACTTCCTTCCGGTCAGCCAGACCACCGTGCCCGTGACCCTCGCCGCGGCGGACGCCACGTCCGGCGTGGAGAAGATCGAGTACGCCCTCGACAACGGCGACTGGACGCCCTACACCACGACGGTCAACGTCACCGGTGCAGGCGACCACGAGCTGCGCTACCGCGCCACCGACAAGGCCGGCAACGTCGAGGAGACCAAGGCCGCGACCATCAAGATCGAGGACGGCGCCACCGAGCCCACCATCCTCATCTCCGGGGTCGCGGACGGCACCCAGTACGGCGACAGCCAGGACCTGACCATCGCCTGGGAGGTCACCGGAACCGGGATCAAGACCGTGACCGGCAAGCTGGACGACCAGCCGTTCACGTCCGGGACCGTCCAGCAGCTCCACAAGCTGGCCCTGGGCGACCACACGCTCACCGTCACCGTCGAGACCAACTCCGGCGGTACGTACGAGCAGTCGGTCGCGTTCAAGACGGTCACCTCGACCGACGACATCTCCGCCCTGATCGAGCGCTTCGAGGCGGCCGGGCAGCTGTCGGCCACCGGTGCCGCGAAGCTCCAGGACAAGATCTCCAAGGTCATGGTGTCCGAGGACAAGGAGCGCGAGCGCGACAAGAAGAAGATCGTCAAGAAGCTTGAGCGCTTCATCGAAGCGGTCAACGACCCGAAGATCGTCTCCAACCCGGCGGTGAAGGCCACGTTCATCCGTGACGCCAACGCCCTGATCGTCGAGAACGGCGGCACGCCCGTGTAAGTGGGGCCACGGCCCCGACCAGGGGGTGCCGGGCTCAGCCCGGCACCCCCGATGGATCCGTAGTCGGGGTGCCCCATGACACGGGGCACCCCGTTTCGCACTTCGGTGACGGCGGGCACCTTCCGGACCCGCCGTCACCGAACCCGGAAGGGAGTCACGACTCGTGAACAAGGTCCTGAGATACGCCGCGGCCATCCTGCTGGCCGGGCTCGGGCTGCTGCTCGGCGCCCCAGCCGCCTCCGCCGCGCCCGGCTCACCCATCGCCCTGGAGGTCGCCGGGGACGGCGGCCGCAACGTCAACGTGCTGTTCACCTGGAAGAAGGACGGCCGCCCGGTCACCGACATCGTCGCGGCGACCCTGTTCGCGAAGGCGCCCGACGGCCGTACTTTCGGCCCGATCCCGCTGAAGTCGGCGCCCGAGGGCCAGAACCTCTACAACGCGGCCGAGCCGCTCCCGGCGGGTGAGTGGAAGGTCACCGTGACCGCCACCAAGCCCACCGAGGCCCGCAAGTCGGCGACCGTGAAGGCACAGGACATCGTGCTCCCCGCGGCGGCCGCGCCGGCGTCCAGCACAGTACGGGCCGCGGCACTGGCCGAACGCGCCCAGGAGGGCTCCTCGGACCTGCCCCTCAAGATCGGCATCATCGCCGTCGCCGTGGTGGCCGCCATCGCGATCATGTTCGTGCTTGTGCGCCGCCGGAACGTGTCCGGCTGACCCGCGGGCCGGAGAATCACCGTGCCCCGCCCGGGGCACGGAAAGCTACGCTCTACGTACTCTCCGGCAATGACCTTCTATCCCCTCCTCCGATCCCACGGCGGCCGAAAGCGCGGTGTGGTGCGCCGGGCCGTGAGCCACAGCTCGGCGGAGGTGCGCAGGTCCGGCCGGGGCCGCCGGACAGCACAAGCACCCAGGAGGGTTCGACAACGGCTCGGGCGGGGCGACCACGTCGATCACGTTCGCCACCAACCGGAACCGTTCGCCCCTGTCGGCGAGTCCGACCACTGTCGCGGGGCCGGGAACGGCATCGAATACCAGCTGTCATGACCTACGGTTGCCAAGTCGTAACTTCAGTGAAATTTTCACTTGCGCAGGCGCCGTTAGATGATCTCTCTCCGGACGAATGTCCAGGCGGGAAAGCATGCCGACGGCAACGCCCAGGTCGGCGAGGACCGTGGCTCGTTGACGCCGGTCGACCAGTCGGATGTACTCCGCGACATCACCCTCTCGGAATCAGGCCCTGGAGATCTGGAACCCTAAATGTTAGCGATAACAATTTTTGCGGCATCAGGGCTCCGTGCTGCGCATCGACCCGATCGTTGTCTCGTCGAGCGTCGCGGACCGGCAGGACGCCGCCTTCCGGGCAACTTCATGATCGACATGTTAACGCTAACAAGTTCTTGAAGGGAGAACCATGCGACCCACCAGACGAAACCGCCTGCGCGTGCTGATCGCCGTCCTCACGTCGTTCGTGCTCACCAGCGCCCTGCTCACCCTCGCCACCCCCTCCGCGACCGCGGCGACCGTCGACACCAACGCCTGGTACGTCCTGGTCAACCGGACCAGCGGCAAGGCGCTGGACGTCTACAACCTGGCCACCAACGACGGCGCCCGCATCACCCAGTGGGCCCGTAACAACGGCAACCAGCAGCAGTGGCAGTTCGTCGACTCCGGCGGCGGCTACTACCGCGTCAAGTCCCGCCCCTCCGGCAAGGTCCTGGACGTCAACAACTTCTCCACCGCCAACGGTGGCACCATCGTGCAGTGGGCCGACCTCAACGGCACCAACCAGCAGTGGCGCCTGGCCGACTCCGACAGCGGTTATGTGCGCCTGATCAACCGCAACAGCAACAAGGCCCTGGAGGTCCAGGGCGCCTCCATCGCCGACGGCGCCAACATCGTCCAGTACGACGACTGGGGCGGCGGCAACCAGCAGTGGCAGTTCGTCCAGGTCGGCAGCGGACCGAACCCCACACCGACGCCGACGCCGACCGGCACGTGCGCTCTTCCGTCGACGTACCGCTGGACCTCGACGGGCTCACTGGCGAACCCGAGGTCGGGGTGGGTCTCGCTCAAAGATTTCACCACCGCCCCCTACAACGGCCGGCAACTCGTCTACGCCACAACGCACGACACGGGCACGACCTGGGGCTCGATGAACTTCGGCCTCTTTACCAACTGGTCCGACATGGCCTCGGCCAGCCAGAACACGATGTCCTCCTCCACCGTCGCACCCACACTCCTCTACTTCGCCCCGAAGAACATCTGGGTACTCGCTTACCAATGGGGCGGGACCGCATTCTCCTACCGAACCTCCAGCGACCCCACCAATCCCAACGGCTGGTCATCGCAGCAGGTCCTCTTCTCCGGAAGCATCACCGGCTCCGGAACAGGACCCATCGACCAGACACTCATCGGCGACAACACGAACATGTACCTGTTCTTCGCCGGCGACAACGGCAAGATCTACCGAGCCGCCATGCCCATCGGAAACTTCCCGGGCAGTTTCGGCACGACATCAACCGTGATCATGAGCGACACGACCAACAACCTGTTCGAAGCCGTTCAGGTCTACAAGCTTCAGGGCCAGAACCGATACCTCATGATCGTCGAGGCGATCGGCTCACAGGGCCGCTACTTCCGCTCCTTCACGGCCACCAGCCTGAACGGTACGTGGACACCCCAGGCCGCAACCGAGAGCAACCCCTTCGCCGGCAAGGCCAACAGCGGCGCCACCTGGACTAACGACATCAGCCACGGCGAACTGATCCGCACCAACCCCGACCAGACCATGACCGTCGACCCCTGCAAACTGCAGTTGCTCTACCAGGGACGCAGCCCCGGCTCCGGCGGCGACTACGGCCTCCTGCCCTACCGGCCGGGCCTGCTGACCCTACAGCGCTAACGGCGTGACATAGGCCCGGCTCGGGTGCTCCTGACGTTCACCGCAAAGACGTATGCCCCATCGGGTGAGCGTCGTCACGGCACGTGATCAGGACCGGGTGGAGTTGGAGCGGCGGGCTCGGCGCACGGCCGAGCCCGCCCGGGCCACGCAGAAACGTCAGCGCTCACATGGCGACGGAATGCGGGGTCGGGCACACGCTCCCCAGCCTGAGGTCCACCCCTTGGAAGGATCACCACGAGATCCGCACCCTCACTCCGCCTGCCCTGGCGCATGGGCTCGTTGCCCCAGACCGACTCCCCCTGCTGATCGCCCCCCGAACCGCCCCGGACGTGGCGAACACGTCGAAGAACGACGACTCGAACGACTCCCTCCCGCGAGTTGAGGGGCGCTCGTCGCAATCTGTGCGTATACGTTTCCGGAATGGAGTTGTTCACCCCGACCCTCGACTGGGGCTCTGAGCTCTGGGCATCGCTGGTGTGGATCGCCATAGCCTGGGCGATCGCCGCGATATGCACCTTGGCGGTCCTCGTGCTGATCGGCCTCTTCACGACGTGGGGCAGGCAGTTCTGGCGCATCACCGGCGCGTACTTCACCGGTCCGGGGAGCGTCAAGGTCTGGCTCTCGCTCAGCGCCATGCTGTTGTCGGTGGTCACCGGCGTCCGGCTGAACGTGCTGTTCAGTTACCAGGGCAACGACATGCTGTCCAGCCTCCAGGTCGCGGTTCAGGGCATCGCCGTCGACAACGCTTCGGTGAAAAGCTCCGGCGAACACGGCTTCTGGATGTCCCTGTGGACCTTCTGCGTCCTGGCGGCGATACACATCGCCCGGCTGCTGCTGGATCTGTTCCTGCTCCAGCGGTTCGTGCTGGCCTGGCGCGTCTGGCTCACCGACAGGCTGACCGGAGACTGGCTCGACGGTAAGGCCTACTACCGGTCGCGATTCATCGACGGCACCATCGACAACCCGGACCAGCGTATTCAGTCCGACGTCGACGTGGTCACCGCCGGATACGGGCCTCTGCCCAACCTTCCGAGCAACGGGGGGACGTCCAGCACGCTGTTGTTCGGCGCGATCTCCGCGGTCACCTCGATCGTGTCGTTCACGGCGATCCTGTGGAATCTCTCGGGCAGGCTCTCCATCTTCGGGGTCGACATCCCCAGGGCGATGTTCTGGATCGGGCTGGTCTACGTCCTCATCGCCTCCGTCATCGCATTCTGGATCGGCAAGCCGATCATCTGGCTGGCCTTCAGAAACGAGAAGTTCAACGCGGCATTCCGTTACGCCCTGGTGCGCCTGCGCGACGCGTCGGAGGCGGTCGCGTTCTACCGCGGCGAGCTCGCGGAGCGCTCAGGGCTGCGGCGCCTGTTCACTCCCGTCGTCGCCAACTACAAGCGGTATCTGAACAGGACCATCGGCTTCAACGCCTGGAACTACTCGATCAGTCAGAGCATCGTGCCCCTGCCCTATCTCCTGCAGGCGCCGCGGCTGTTCGCCGCCGAGATCCGCCTCGGCGATCTCACCCAGTCGGCGTCGGCGTTCAACGAGATCCAGAGCGGTCTCTCGTTCTTCCGGAACGCCTACGACGCCTTCGCCGGCTACCGGGCGGCGATCATCCGGCTTCACGGTCTGGTCATCGCCGACGAAGAGGCCAGGGCGCTGCCGGAGGTGACGACGCTGCCCTGCGTCGACGGGACGGTTCAGCTCGAGGCCGTCGAGGTCCGCACCCCCGATGGACAGCAGTTGATCAAGCCGCTCGACATGCGGCTCGACGTGGGTGACACGTTGGTCGTCACCGGGCCGTCCGGCAGCGGCAAGACCACGTTGTTGCGCAGCCTCGCCGAGTTGTGGCCGTTCACCAGCGGCACGCTGACCCGGCCGTGCGGACCCAACGAGACGATGTTCCTGTCGCAGCTGCCCTACGTACCGTTGGGCGACCTGCGCGCTGTCGTCACATATCCCGGCAAAGAAGGCACCACCGATGACGAGACCCTGCGCGGCACGCTGCGTAAGGTAGCGCTGTCGCACCTCGCGGACCGGCTCGACGAGGTGCAGGACTGGGCCAAGGTGCTCTCCCCGGGCGAACAGCAGCGGATCGCGTTCGCACGGATTCTGCTGACGAAGCCGAAGGTGATGTTCCTCGACGAGTCGACCTCTGCGTTGGACGAGGGCCTGGAGTTCGTCCTCTATCAATTGGTGCGGTCAGAACTGCCCGACACCATCGTCGTCAGCGTCAGCCACCGCTCGACGGTCGAGCAACACCACGCCCACGAACTCAAGCTGCTCGGTGAGGGGGAATGGCGCTTCGGCCCGCTGGGAGACGACGAACCGGAACCCGCTCCGGCGTGACACGGGCCGGCTTGCACGCGGAGCCGAGCGCCGGCAGCGGGTCCGCCCGATCGCCGGTGTCGCCGGTCAGGGCTGGATGTTCTCCAGATCCTCCAGAAGGTTCGGGTGCTTCGGCTCCCAGCCGAGCGCCTGCCGGGTGTGGGCGCTGGACGAGGGCTGGTCGGTCATGAAGATCGGGCCGAGAGTGCCGTAGGTCTCCGACGGCACCGGCTCGACCGGCAGGCCCAGCCGTCGGCCGATGACCGCGGCGATGTCAAGCAACCTGTCTCCCTCGTCGGCCACGGCGTGCCAGGAGCTACCGGCCGGCGCCTGCTCCAGGGCGAGCCGGAAGAGGACGGCCGCGTCGAGCGCATGCACGGCCGGCCAACGCTGTGCGCCGTCGCCCGGGTAGCCGGACACCCCGCTCTGGCGTGCGATACCGGTCAGCATTCCGGCGAACCCGCCCGTGCCCCGGTTGTGAACCGTGCGCGGCAGGCGTACGGCCGTGCTCCGGACTCCGCGCGAGGCCAGACCCAGGACCGCCGTGACCGCGCGGCCACGACCACCGACCGGCCCGTCGGTATGCAGCGGGTCGGCCTCGGTGGAGGCGCGGCCCGGCACATAGGGCGTACCCGAGGCGGTGACGAAGGGGCGGTCGCTGCCGACGAGTTCCTCGCCGAGGGCCGCGAGGGCGGCGCTTTCCTCGGCGACCGCCTTTGCGAGGGCGTCGGAGCTGCTGAAGTCGTTGCTGAATGCCAGGTGGATGACCCCGTCGGCCTGGGCAACGCCGGCGCGAAGGACGTCCAGGTCGGCGAGAGCTCCCCGGAGCGGCTCGGCGCCGGCCGCCTCGACGGCCAGCGCGGACGCGTCGGAGCGGGCGAGGGCGAGGACGGTGTGGTTGTTGCCGAGCAGTTCGGCGACGACGGCGGAACCGATCAGACCGGTGCCACCAGTGACAAAAACGCGCATGGAACTCTCCCGAAACGATGGGACTGTTGTCCCATCACTCTAACAGGGTGATGGGACAATTGTCCCATCGCGTATGATGGACCCATGGGTCGATGGGAACCAGGGGCGCGCGAACGTCTTGTCGTGGCTGCCGTCGACCTGTTCACCGAGCAGGGGTACGACGCCACGACGGTCGCGCAGATCGCCGAGCGCGCCGGGGTCACCAAAAGCACCTTCTTCCGGCACTTCCCCGATAAGCGCGAGCTGCTGGTGGCCGGGCAGGAGACGCTGAGCCGACTGCTGGCCGAGGGAATCGCCGAGGCGCCCGATGACGCCAGCCCGCTCGAGGCGGTCGCGGCCGGTCTCGAGCGCGCCTCGAGCGCGATGGGCGCCATGAATCGGGAGCTCGCCCCTCGCCTGAAGGCGGCCGTCGCCGCCAGCACCGAGCTTCAAGAGCGTGACGCCCTCAAGAGCGTCAGCCTCGCTGCTGCGATGACAACCGCTCTGGTCGCCCGCGGCGTACCCGATCCGACCGCGGCTCTCGCGGGCGAGCTGGGCGTTCTCGCCTTCAAACGAGGGTACGTCGAATGGTCCGAGGGCGACCGTGACGCCAAGGACGAGCTCGCCGGTTACGTCCTGGCGGCCCTGGGCGAGCTGCGTACGGCGAGCGCATCGCTGGGCTGACCGGACAAATCTCACCCGCTCATCGACTGCTCGCGCATCGACCCATCGCTCGTCAGATCGCCTATTACGGCGCCTCACCGGACGGCGTCGGCGAGGCGGGTGGCGAGGTCGCGGATGTGCGCAATCAGTTCGGGTGGTTCGTGAACGGTGAGGGGGAGGTTGAACAGGCCGAGGTAGAGCGCGAGTTCGTCGAGTGAGTTCGACCCGGTGTGCAGGAGGCAGCTGTGCAGGTCGACGGACTCTATGACGCCGACGGTCGGGGGAATCCGCTCAGCCGCCGCCTCAGCCGCGACGTGTACGGTGATGTGCGCCCGATAGCGGTAGGCCGCGGTCGAGACGCCGCGTGACAGATACGCGGCGAGGTCGATGTCGGGCGCCTCACGCGGGGTGAAACGGGGACCCGTCGGGATGCGGGGCGCCAGCCGGTCCATCCGGTACGTGCGCCAGCCGGCGCGCTCGAGGTCCCAGGCGATCAGGTACCACCGGCGGCCGGTGTGCACGAGGCGGTGGGGCTCGGTTGTACGGACCGACGCCCTACCGTCGTGGCCGCGGTAGTCGAAGCGGAGCCGTTGGTGGTCACGGCAGGCCACGGCGACGGCGGTCAGGACCTCGGGTTCGACGGTCGGGCCGGCGGCGGGGACGGTCACGGTCACCGAGTGCAGCAGGGTGACCCGGTGGCGCAGCCGCGACGGGAGGACCTGTTCGAGCTTGGTGAGCGCGCGTACGGATGCCTCCTCGATGCCGGCCACCGTGCCGGTTGCGGCGATGCCCAGCCCGATGGCGACGGCGATCGCCTCGTCGTCGTCCAGGAGCAGCGGCGGAAGTTTCGCACCGGCGCCCAGCCGGTAGCCGGCCACGCCCGGGGTGGCGTGAACCGGGTAACCGAGAGTACGCAGCTTGTCGACGTCCCGGCGGACGGTCCGCACGTCGACCTCGAGGCGCTGGGCCAGGTCGGCCCCGGTCCAGTCGCGGGGTGTCTGCAGCAGGGACAGCAGGCGCAGCAACCGCGCCGAGGTTTCCAGCATGCGCTCAAGCCTGCCCGCAGGCTAGGACAGGAGCTGTCCGCTTCGATCCCTACGGTCGGCCCCATGAGTGAAGACATCACCCCGTTCCGCATCGATATCCCGCAAGAGCAGCTCGACGACCTGCACGACCGGCTCGGACGTACTCGGTGGCCCGTCGCGCTGCCGGGCGACGACTGGGACACCGGCGTCCCGACAACCTGGCTGCGCGAGCTGGTCGATTACTGGCGCACCGGCTACGACTGGCGGACCGCCGAGGCGCACCTGAACGCGTTCCCGCAGTTCATGACCGTCATCGACGACCAGCGAATCCACTTCCTGCACGTCCGCTCGCCGGAGCCGACCGCGTTCCCGCTGGTACTGACACACGGCTGGCCCGGCTCGGTGGCGGAGTTCCTCGACCTCCTCGGGCCGCTGACCGACCCGGGGGCACACGGCGGCGACCCGGCCGACGCGTTCCATGTTGTCATCCCGTCGCTACCCGGCTTCGGCTTCTCCGGGCCGACCGCCGACAGCGGCTGGGACACCGATCGCATCGCCCGTACCTGGGCCGAGCTGATGAGCCGGCTGGGCTACGAGCGGTACGGGGCACAGGGTGGCGACATCGGCGCCTCGGTCAGCCCGCAACTGGGCCGGGTGGCTCCGGACCGGGTCGCGGGCGTGCACGTCAACGGCGGTGCCACGCTACCGCCGCTGCCGCTGCCCGACGAGGAGCTCGCCGCTCTGTCGGAGCTCGAACACGACCGGCTCCGCCGGATCGAGGCATTCCAGCAGGAGGAATTCGGATACATCGCGATCCAGGCGACCCGGCCGCAGACTCTGGCCTACGGCCTGACCGACTCTCCGGTCGGACAGCTCGCCTGGATCATGGACAAGTTCCGGGAATGGACGCACCCGCGATCCGTACTGCCCGACAAGATCATCGGCCGGGACCGGCTGCTGACGAACGTGATGATCTACTGGCTCACCGGCACGGCCGGCTCGGCGGCGTACGTCGGCTACGCGCAAGCCTCCGGCTGGGGCGTGAGGTACCCGAACTCCGGCGTGCCCACCGCGTCGATCGTCTTCGCGCACGACGTCGCCATCCGTCGTTACGACGAGACGGCCAACACCATCACCCGGTGGGTCGACGTCGACCGGGGCGGCCACTTCGCCGCGCTGGAGGAACCCGCCCTGTTGACGGCCGACATCCGGGAGTTCTTCCGCGACCTGCGCTGACCGCGGTCCCGCCAAGAGGGACGCGCCATGCGGCCCGGATCGCCCCGTCGGTCCGGACCGCATGGCCGATACCTGGGCGTTTTCGATGACGGCCCATCCGGGTTGCGGCCGCCGCTGTCCGCTACGCGTTCGAAGCTTCGAGCGCTCCGAGCATGCCTCTTCTGGCGCCCGCGGTCATCCGTGCTTGTTCGTCGAGCCCGTCCCGGTCTCCGGTGGCCTGTGCGCGGGTCGTTCGGATGCCGAGGGCGCTTGCCTCGGCCTGATAGCGCGCGGTGGCGCGAGCCGCGGCCCGGCCTGCGCGCCGGCGCACGTCCCGCCTCCAGCGACGACGTTCTCCCAGATTCGCGAGGAGCGCGACCTCTTCGGGGGCGATGTGCCCGTCGCGCGCGAGAGCCGGTAGGGCCTCGGTGATCACCTTGCCCTCTCGGCGGCGTAGCACGAGCGCCAGGATCACCATGGCGAGGAAGACCGGCACCATGACGGCTCCGTAGATCTTGTAGATCAGGAACGGATCGCTTGCGGCGAGCCCCGCCCAGTCCCATACCCCGTGCAGGACGATCGCGACGAGCAGGCCGGCGATCGGAAGACCGATGCGCGCCCCGCCGCGGTGCTTGTTCACGGACGCGGCGATACCCAGCCCGAACACGGAGACGAAGAACGGATGCATGAACGGCACCAGCACCACTCGCAGGAAGAAGGTGATCCCGAGTACGGCGATGGCCTTCGCATCGGATGTGTCCGATGCGGCGAAGGTGGTGACGGCGCGGCCGAAGTAGAGGATGTTCTTCGTGAACGAAAAGCCGGCGCCGACGAGTCCCGCGTAGACGATGCCGTCGAGCAGACCGGTGATCCGCCTCCGGCGATGGATCAGCAGCCACACCAGGAACAGGCCCTTGAAAACCTCTTCGGTGACCGGGGTGATGATGAGCGGGCGAACCCACGCACCGACGTCGGTGCCCATCGTGCTGTCGACGACGGCCTGCAGTCCCGCCTGTGACCAGATCGCGCAGAAGGCGGCGATCGACGCTCCCCACGCGAACGCCGAGGCGAGAGAGCGCGGGCGTTCGCGCTCCCAGCGGTCGAGCCACAGGAAGACGCCCACGATCGGCAGGATGACCAGGGCGGACAGGGGCAGGCCGGCAGTCAACGACCGACACGCTGATCACTACGATGCTCGATCTCTACAACCCGGCACAACTCGACGTGATCGTGCGCATCTGGAAAACCGCGGGTCTGATCTGAGGCCGCTCTCCAACAACGGGAGCCCACCGCGCACGCAGAGCGCAACCACATCACGGTCTGGGATACCCCGCATGATCTACTGAACGGCCCACCCGGTGCTGCGCCCGGTGCGCACGCCCAAGCTGGGCGACCCGCGCGTGATCCGGCACCGCAGGCTTGGCCCGGGCGGGGTGGGTGCGCCGCTCAAGCTCGCCGAGCGCGAGCCCAGTCGCGATTCTCGCGCACGACGGTGAACCCGGCCGATCGATAGAGCGCCACCGCGGCGTCGTTTGTGGACGGTGTCGCGACGGCGACCGCGCTCGCACCCCGATGGGCGAGAGCCGCGCACGTGCCCAGCACGGCATCGCGCCCATAGCCGTGCCCGCGATGGTCCGGATGGGTGCCGACCGGCTCGAGCAGCCCGCACCTGCCCACACCCGCGAACCATCCGGTCGCGGCGGCTGCGGGCTCCCCCGCGGGCGTGCGCACGAGCGCCTCCACGGCCGACCCGCCCGCCGGCGACCGCTTCATCGTGCGCCAGCCCTCGACGGTGAACGTGGATCCCGTGAAGGCGGACCGCTGCACCAGCACCCGGTCGGCCGCACCGGCCTCACCGACCGGCTCGGCGCGGCTCGACACCGGCCGCGGGGTCCAGGACATGACGAGCCAGGACTCCTCCTGGTGGAGCTCCCACCCGGGCACGGGCAGACCGTCGGACCAATCGTTGCCGGGCACGAGCAGCTCCTCGGCATCGACCGCGAGCGCCCCGAGATCGGCGCCGGGCGCGGCGGTCACGCGCAGCACGGGGCCGTCGAGGAAGCCGACCGCCACCGGTGCCACAGCATCGGTCCAAAGAAAAACGGCCGCGTCGTCCAACCGCAGATACCACCCCACGTCTCCGGGGTGGAGGCCGCCGCCCGGGGCGTCGACCGGCGTCCACTCGCACAGCGCGCGCAACGCTGGGCCGGTTTCGGCGGGATTCAGGCGGTGCCGCGCGAGTGAGATCACAGACGGCAGACTAGCCAGCGCGCCGCGGTGTCTCAAAGGCTTTTCAACCAGCCGCCGAACCGCTCGCCCGCCTCGGCCGTGGGCGTGCCCGGGCATTGGTGATCTGCTGGAGGACAAGGAAGCCGGTGCGTGTCGACGCCGACGTCCCGCGGCGGCACCGGGCCTGTCGGGCGGCCGTCACTGATGCGGGATGTCGACGCCGGCCGCGCGCAGGTTCGCCTCGACCAGCGCGTTCAACCGGGCGATGGACGGCTCCCGGTCTTCCCGGTGGTGGTTGACCAGTCCGTACCGGGCGGCGGCGTCGGACCGGTTCCGAAACCCGGTCGGCATCGCCGGCACCACACGGTTGGCCAGCAGCTTGTCGGCCAGCGCGGATGCCAGTTCCTCGATTCGAGGGTCGTCGGGATCCCAGGACCTCGCATCCCAGCCGCGCTTGGTCAGCTCGACGAACTCGGGGTCGTCGAGCGAACGTTCGAGCTGGGTCAGAAAATTGTCGTAGATCTCCGGAATCAGCGCCCGGGCCAGCACCAGAGCCTCCCGTTGACCGGCCACGTAGTCGGGGCTGAAGCCGAGATCGGTGAGTCGGTCCAAGACCGCGCAGGCCCGGTCGGGCAGCAGGGCTCGGTCGCCACGATCGAGCCGGTGCAGGGTGTCGCGACGCGCGACCAGGTCCTCGATCCGTTCGGTGAGCCGGCGATGGACGTCGTCCAGGGCGGCGGAGAACCGCTCGGGATCGGCGTCGAGCAGGTCACCGATCTCGGCCAGCGGCACGCCGGCCCCGGCCAGGGTTCGGACCTGGACCAGCCGGAGCAGGTCGGCCGACCGGTAACGGCGGTAGCCGGAACCGTCCCGTTCCGGCTCGGTGACCAGGCCGAGCCGGTGATAGTGCCGCACGGTCTTGATCGTGACGCCGACGAACGCCGCCGCCTGACCGATCGTGAGTCCGTCTGCCATCGGCTCAGCGCACCTCCAGATCGTGGGCGGTCGCGGTCTCGCGAATCACGCCGGCGACGGCCCGGAAGTCCTTGCGCAGGATCGGGCCATGGTCGCCGACGACCTTCGCGCTCACCGTGAGGTGCGGGTTGCGGGCGATCACAGAGGCGAGGATAGCGCGCACCTGTTCCAGCTCATCACCCTCGTCGCCGAGGCCGGCACCCGAGCGACCACGTACCGCACCGGGACGGTCAACGTGCCGAGGACCGGGCCAAGGGGTGTGGGCCTCGAGGTCGATCTCGGCGTTCCGGCCGGTGCGGACCGCGGTCAATGCCTGATCCAGGCCGGGGACGCTTGCGATCGGCGCCGCCCAGCGATGATCGCGACAGGGGTTGACCTTGACCTTAGGTCAGGGTGAACGCTCATCGTATGGCCGCCTCGAAGGGGCCGGTGGCCACCGGGGCCGCCGTTGCGCTTTCGAGCCGTGCCGAACACCCACTGTCGCGAGATAAGGAATGACCATGGGCGAGTCCCTCCACACCATCGAGGACACCGCTGCCGGGCAGGATCGCCCGGAGTTGCAGAAGGCCATCCAGGAGATCGTCGATGCCGGTTTCGCCGGGGTGCAGCTGCGCGTGCATGATGAGCGGGGCGAGTGGGTCGGCAGCGCCGGAGTGCGCAAGCTGGGCGAGACCGCCAAACCGCCGACGGACGGCCACTTCCGGATCGGCAGCAACACCAAGACCTTCGTCGCGACCCTGGTCCTGCAGCTGGTGGCCGAGGGCAAGGTCGGGCTGGACGCTCCGGCGGATGACTACCTGCCCGGGTTCGGCCTGGACCGCCAGATCACGGTGCGGATGCTGCTGCAGCACACCAGCGGGGTGTTCAACTTCACCGGCGAGCTCTACCCCGACGGGACGATCGTGCCGGGAATCCCCTGGCAGGGCCAGGAGTACGTGGACGGCCTGTCCCACACCTACCAGCCGGAGGAGTTGGTACGGCTGGCGTTGTCCAAGCCGGTGAGGTTCGCGCCGGGAACCGACTGGAGCTATTCCAACACCAACTACGTGCTGGCCAAGCTGCTGATCGAGAAGGTCACCGGCCGCTCACTCGCCGAGGAGATGCAGCGGCGGATCCTGGGGCCGCTCGGGCTGTCGGGCACCGTGGTGCCGGGCGCCTCGCCGGAGATCCCCGAGCCGCACTCCCACGGCTACTACCGGTACGAGGATGCCGGCCAGTGGAAGGTGGTCGACGTCACCCGCATGAACCCCTCCTGGGTCTCCGCCGCCGGTGACATGATCTCGACCACCGAGGATCTCCACACGTTCATCGCCGCGCTGACGGGCGGCAAGCTCATCCCGGCCCCGCTGCTGGCCGAGATGTGCAAGCCGTACCCCAAGATCGGCTATGGCCTGGGGGTGTTCGTGCAGGAGACGGACTGCGGCGGCACCGTGATCACCCACAACGGCGGCTTCTTTGGCTGGGGGGCGCTGATGTACAGCACGCCCGACGGCGGTAGGACCCTGACCGCCTCGCTGACCAGCGGGGACGCCGCGCTCGACTTCGCCGCCACGGCCGAGGCGTTCCAGAAGGCCCAGCAGAGGTTCGTCAAGGAGGTGTTCTGCGGCGGGCAGGCCGGATCGGCCGACCAGGCGGCCGAGCCGACGCAGCCGACGGGCTGATCACCTCGGGCCCGTACACCCTGAAGGCGGGCTCCGTACGGTCTCGCATCAGGCAGAGACGCTCGGCGCGGCTCGGGCCGACCGGAGGCGGAAGGGGTGTCCGGCCGGGCCGGCGTAGCCCTCTGGCCACTCCGGGGGGACATGCCCCCTGGATCACGAACAGGACGTCGTGGCCCGAAGCTCGACGACCCGATCCAGCGTTTACCGCACAGGTGGGCAAGAAGGATGACCGGCTCCTGCCGAAGCCGGTCATCCCGGCAGGGGCGTGTGATGGGCCACCACGTCCTCACACGCAGTGGCCGTGACCGGCGCATGCGATGCACGCCCGAAAGGAGCCCGCAGGCATGGGCCCGCGGTCACTCCCCGGCCGCTTGGAGGAAGATCTGCGCCAGTTCGCGAGGCCGGGAGAACATCGGCCAGTGGCCGGTGTCCATATCGACCAGCCGCCAGTGCTTGCCGGTCAGCAGCTCGGCCACGCCGGAGCCGGGCCCGGCTCCGGCGAGCAGGCATTGGATGTACGTCGCCGGGAGTTCGTCAAGTGGCCGTGACAGCACAGCGGGCTCGGTAAGCGTGGCGCCCGGGTGCGGCGTCGAGCCGGCCACGATCCGTGCGATCTGCTCATCGGTGAGGCCCTGGCCGTCGTAGTGGGCTGCGGTCACGAGCGGCCAAAATCCTCCGTTCTCGGCGATCGATGCCTTCACCATCGCCCCGCCGTCCGGCCAGGCGGAGACGAACGCCTCGCCATCGGCCGGAAGGCTGGAATCGACGAAGACCACGTGGGCCAGCCGGTCACCGATCCGCTCCGCGGCCTGACCGACCGGGATGCCCGAGTAGCTGTGACCCACCAGGACGACGTCGCGCAGATCCCGGTCTTCGACCTCGTCAACGATGTCCTGGACGTGGGTCTGCTGCCCAGCCGGCACACCCGCTTTGTCGGCAAGACCGGACAGCGTCAACGGGTGAGCGCCCTGGCCGGCTGCGCGCAGATACGGCACCACCTCGTCCCATGCCCACGCCCCGAGCCTCGCGCCTGCAACCAGTACAAAATTCGCCATGGCTGCACCGTAACGGAGCAGCCTGACAATCGCCCGTCCTGAAGACACTTTCGATACGCACCCTGGTACCGCTGACGTCGTACGGGCTCTCCAAGGCCTCCTGTTGACGGCGGTCGCGAAAATGGATGGATCTTGTGGGTGGTGGTCGCCTAGTTTGGATTCTCACTTCAACGTGAGGACTTCGCGCGCATGACGCCGCCTGCTCTTTAGACCTGACACTTCCTGCGCATTGGTCGCCGACGACGCCGTCGGCTCTGTTTTCCGTGCTCTTCGTCAGGTCTTCAGAGAGATCATGTCTTCACATCCTCATATCGTGCTGCCCTGGGCGGTGCGGCGCACCCGCCTGCCCCTGCTCGTTCTCCGGTGCGTGGCCTGCCCTTCCGACCGCGCCACCATCGGCCACGGCAGGTTCCGCGTCAACGCCAACGGCAAACTTCTCGACGTCTGGCTCCTGGCCAACTGCGCTTCCTGTGGCCGGACCAACAAGCTCACCGTCCACGATCGCGTCCCGGTCCGTTCACTGCCCGCCGACCTTCTGGCCGGTTACTCGGACAACTCGCCTTCCCTCGTCGTGGACACCCTTCTCGACCCGTTGATCGCCCGCCACAACCGGTTCGCACTCGATTGGGACGGGTGCTGGGAACTCCACGCACCTCCCCTTGCCGAGGGGCCATGGCCCCTTCAGATCACGGTCACCTTCGACGATCCCGTACCAGTCCGTCCCGAACGGCTCATCGCTCATGGATTGGGCATCAGCCGTAATGAGATCGCTCACAGAGTCAAGATCGATATCCCGCTGAACCGCACGACGAAACTGGATTTCTCATTCGTCCTGGTGTGGTCGGTTCAATAGGCCCAAGCGTCGGTGCGACGCTCTCCGCCAAGGCAGAACACGGCTGTGCCGTGTTCTGCCTTGGTCACGCCTGCAACGTGAGGGGGGAGAAGGCGTACCCGGCCCACAGCTCCAGGGAGATCTCCTCCGGATACGCCGTTACGCTCGGCTCGGCGTCGATGACCCAGGTATGCCTGTTCTTCGGCTCGTACACCGGCCAGCCCGGATCCCCGGTCGTGGCGAAGGCGATCCATGCCGCGCGGACCCGGGCCGACAGCTCGGCCGCGGCCGGTGGCGGCTCCTGTCCGATCAGCAGTCCCGCCGCTCCAGCGGTCAGGTCGCCGAACGTCAGTGGCAGGCCGAGCCCGTGGCAGGCGCCGAGGGCGCCGCCCATGCCGGGGGCCGGCCAGGTCAGCTCGTACAGGTGGGCCCGGCCGCGCTTCTGGTGGGTCTCGGCCAGCCGGACGGAGGGCATCCGGAACATCCAGTCGGAGTGCACCAACTCGTACAGCCGCTCGTCGTCAGCCCCGGGGTAGGCGGCCCGGTAGGCCTCCGGGTCCGGGGCGAGCTCCCGCAGCGCGGTGGCCGCCCGCTCGGCGGTGATCCGGCCGATGTCGCCGCTGATGGCCATGAACAGCCGATACTCGTCGCGGGTGTGCCCCACGATCAGCTCCACCTCGCGCGCGGCCCCGTCCGACGGTGACAACCACGGCACCGCGGGCAGCACCTCGCCGTCCACGACCGGCGCGAACGGCGTCCGGACGTACGCGGTCCGGCCCCACCGCGGGCAGCCGCCCATCTTTTCCGCCACCGCGTCCCCGGCGTCGATCAACCGCTCCGGCGACAGGCGGGCGAGTTCGTCCGCGAGCGGGTCCAGGCCCAGCTCACCGGCCAGGGCGGCGGCGATGTCGGTGGCCAGCTCGGCGGAGAGGAACATGCCCGGCACGCTCTGCGCGATCGCCCTGCGGAACAGACCGGCGGCTCCGGGCATCACCGTCAGCGCCGCGATGCTCCCGGCTCCGGCGGACTCCCCGAACACGGTGACCCGATCCGGATCTCCGCCGAAAGCCGCGATGTTGTCGTGCACCCAGCGGAGGGCGGCCACCTGGTCCAGCAACCCGCGGTTGGCCGGTGCCCCCTGGAAGTGTCCGAAGCCCTCGGCGGAGACCCGGTAGTTGAAGGTGACCACGATGACGCCGTCCCGGGCGAGCACGCGGCCGTCGAAGACCGGGTCGCCGGACCACCCGTACATGTAACCCCCGCCATGGATCCACACCATCACCGGCAGCCGGGCGGCGCCCAGGTCGGGAGACCAGACATTGACGGTCAACCAGTCGCCGTCCGTGCCGTCCGCGCCGGACGCGCCCAGCATTTTGGACTGCGGCGGCGGCGGACCGAACGCTCCTGCCTCGCGCACCCCGTCCCACGGCTCGGACGGCACCGGGGCGGCCAGTCGCAGGGCGCCCACCGGCGGGCGCGCGAACGGCACGCCGCGGAAGACGGCCACGCCATCCTCCATCCGCCCGCGCAGCCTTCCCGTGGTCACCCGGACCTCCGGGGCTGCGGATCCGATGGCGCTCATGGCACGCTCCTCTTCCGGGGTGCCGGCTCCCATAGCCAGGCGCGGCCATCCTCACCCAAACGCGACCTCGCCGCATCTCGATATCGAGCGGACCGGAGGAGCGAAAGGTCTCCATCGGTCTCCTGACCGGGACACCAACGCCCTGCGATATGTCCCGATGTGGCGTACCAAGACCGAGCAGGAAAGATCCGTTATCGCGCGTTGCGCATCCCGAGAATGTAGGTCGCGGTAAGCGCAACAGCACGATCTTTGTCATGTGACAGATCCGCGAGGGCACGTGACGCTGTGATTCCCGGGATATCCGCGAGCGCCTGCGTCAGCCGTTGCCGTACGGACGATTCGGCGGTGCCGTGGGCGAGGCGATCAACGAGCCTGGTGGCGATCTGATCCGCCAACGCGGGACGACTCGCCAGCGCGCTCAGCGCATCGGCCGCATCGACGTCATTCGTCCCCTCGTCGACCATGTCGACGAGCGTCGGGACCGCGTCGACCACTCCACGTGCCCCGAGCGCCAGAGCCGCATACCTGCGGACCACGACGTCGGGGTTCGCGAGGGCGTCCCGCAGCAGTGCGGTCGCCTCACCGTCCGGAATCTCAGCGATGGACTGGACGGCACGTTTCCGCACCTCGGCCGCCGGTGAGCCGAGGCCCTCCGCCAGCAGCGCCAATCCGTCATCGCCAAATCGCGCCAAAGCCCATCGAAGGGCTCCGGCGACGTTCGGGTCCGTCTCGCTCAGCACCGCCTCGACCAGTGCCTCCACCGGCACCGGAACCTCTTCGACCGAGGACAGGGCCGCGCGCTGGCGCTTGCCGGCGCTCTTCGACCCCAACGCCTGGAGGAGCGCGACGATCTGGAGGACGTCCTCCCAGCCGGCGGGTTCCGCGGCACCGATCCGACGGAGTCGCGTGAGCAACTCCGTCTCATCCGCGATGCGTTCTCGCGTCTGGCGGATGAGGTCGTCGACGAGCTCCGAGGGCGTGAAGTCAGGATCATCGAGCGCGCGCCCGACGTCACGCAGCGACAGCCCCAGGGACCGCAGGCTCTCGATATGGAAGATCCGCCGGATGTCCTCGCCGGAGTACTCCCGATAGCCGGCGCCGGTACGACCCATCGGCCGCACCAGGCCGAGCGAGTCGTAATGCCTGAGCATGCGGGCGCTGACCCCGGACCGTCGTGCCACATCACCGATCAACACTGCCTGTCACTCCTCCTGGCCGGTGCCGAGGGCTACGACGCGCTTCGCCTCCCCGATCGCGAACTCGAATCCGGCATCCGGGTCGCGCAGCAGCCGTTCCGTGGCGATCGCGTGCGCGCGCACGCGAAGGTCGAGATCCGTCATCGCGGCGCGCAGGGTCGGCAGAATCACCTCGCCGAGCGCGACCAGCGCCCGGCTGAGGCTCAGCTGCGTCTCACGTTCGCCGCGCCCGAGCTGTGTCGACAACACCGCGGCCAGCCCGGGCTCCTCATCTTCGGGCACGAGCACGACCGCTGCCCGCCAAGCACTCCGCGCCACCTCGTCGTCGGCGTCGGACAGAAGCGCCCGTGTGATCGCCGGCCACGCCTGCCGATCCCCGATCTTGGACAGCGTGTGCAGCGCCTGGCTCCGTGCCTGCGCACGCTCCGAGCGGAGTTCCTTGAGAAGCTCCGGGACCGTCATTGACGCTGAGTGGCGGGTGAGTGCCCACGTCAGCATATCGCGCACATAGAATTCGGGTTCGATCGCGCATCGTTCGATGAGCTTGTCGATGAACCGCGGGTCAGGGGTCGTACCGACCGCCATCGCCGCCCGCAGCCGCACTGACGAGCGGCTGTCCTCCAGCCCCTGGAGAGCCCGAGTCGTGTCCGCGTCCTGTTCCTGCATGGTCATCGGGACCACCTCCCTGGCAACAGTGAAGACCTTGTCACTGTGTCAAGGTCAAGCGGGATCACGCCTCAAGATCACCAGGAACCCTCTGCCCGCCGAGTTCGGTGCCTGTCACGTCAGCCCCTGTCAGGCGCCGGCGCCGCCGTCCACCGGCACGATCGCGCCGGTCACCATCGAGGCCCGATCGCTGAGCAGCCACGCGGCCACCTCGGCGACCTCACGAGGCTCGGCCATCCGGCCGAGCGGGATGCTCACGGTGAGGCGCTCGACGACGCCCGGGGACGCCGCCTCCCACGCGTCGATCATCTCCGTCGCGGTGCCGCCGGGGGTGATGCCGTTCACGCGGATCCCCTGCCGCCCCCAGGTCACGGCGGCGGTCTCGGTGATGCTGTCGAGCGCGCGCTTCATCGCGCCGTACGCGGGGAGCTCCGGGTTCGCGCGGCGGCTGCCGATGCTCGAGGTGTTGACGATCGCCCCGCCACCGCCCCGGCGCATGAGCGCGGCCTCGACCGTCATCGCGGTCCAGTGTCCCCGGAAGTTCACCGCGAACTGCTCCTCGACGTCCTCGTCGCTCGTCATGTCGAGCGGGCCGGGCTGCTGGATCGCCGCGCCGTTGTTGAACGCGCCGTCGAGCCGTCCGTGCAGCTCCTCGACGCGGTCGACCGCCGCGCGGATGCTCGCACGGTCGGCGAGGTCCACTGTCACGGCATCCGCGACGCCGCCGTCGGCGCGGACCTCGGTGACGATCCGCTGGAGGGCGTCGGTGCTGCGGGCGGCGAGCACGACGGCGGCCCCCTCGGAGGCGAAGAGCCGGGCCGCGGCCGCCCCGATGCCGCGGCTGGCGCCGGTGATGAGCACAACCTTGCCGGTGAGCAGGCCGATGGGTGCGATGTCAATGTTGTTCGTCATGACGACAGTGTCAGTCCGGCCTCCAGACCGGATTCAGGCACAGGCTGTACCAGGATCCGCCGCCGCGCGGCGTGCACACTTGGGATATGGACAAACAGGAGCTTGGGGCATTTCTCCGTAGCCATCGTGAGCGGCTCCGACCGGAGGATGTCGGCCTCCCCTCGGGCTCGCGACGCCGGACACCGGGTCTTCGCCGCGAGGAGGTGGCGGTCCTCGCGCACATCTCCACCGAGTACTACGTCCGGCTCGAACAGGGCAGGGCGCCGCGACCGTCGGGCGAGGTCCTCGCCGGGATCGGAGGCGCGCTGCGGCTCACGGACGCCGAGTTCGATCACCTCCACGTCCTCGCGGGCACCGCGCCGAGCCGTACCGGACTGCATCGGCGCGACGTCCGCCCGAGCATCCTCGCGCTCCTCGAGCGGCTGCCGCAGACGGCCGCTTTTGTGATTTCCGCCACGTTCGAGGTGCTCGCGTGGAACGACCTCGCGGCCGCGCTCATGGAGAACTTCGCCGAGCTCGCCCCGGAGGACCGCAATCTCGCGCGCCGGACATTCCTCGGGTCGGCGCGCGCCGATGCGACGCTGTACGGGGTCTCCGACGCCGCGGAGTTCCGGCACCACGTCGTCATGGGGCTCCGATCCACTCTCGCCCGGTATCCGTCCGACCCCGCGGTGACCAAACTCGTCGACGAGCTCCGCGACGCCAGCCCCGAGTTCGCCCGGCTCTGGGAGCGGCACGACGTGCAGGCCGCGCCGATGCTCACGAAGACTTTCCGTCATCCGGTCGTCGGGGAGATCACCGTCGACTGCGACTCCCTCACGCTCACGGACCGCGACCAGCACCTCGTGCTCTACAGCGCGCCGCCGGAATCCCATGGCGCCGAGGCTCTGGCTCTTCTGAATGTGCTTGGAGCCGAGGCCGGTGATTACCTGCGGTAGCGTCGCCGCCGGCCACGGCGAACACCGTCGCCGGCGGGGGGCGACCCACGACCGGTGGCGACAGGCGAAAAGCCGCGAAGGTTCAGGGGTCGAGCAGCGCATTGGAGCGCGGGTGCGTGCCGAAGCGTGGGCTGTATCAGCGAGACGGCCATCTTCGACATAATGTAGAAGTTTGATGCGGTCAGTCCGACGGCTGTGGGGTCGCTTCATGTTCGAGATCGTGTCCGCGCCCGTCCCGCCGCCGGTGGTCGGCGGTGCTTCTGTCGCCGGGATCGTCCGGCCGGTGCGCGGCGAGACGCACGCCGAAACAGCTGAGCGCACCGAACGGAAGTCCGCAGGCGACGGCTCCCTGCCCGAGTGAATCGATCATGCTTGCGTCTGACGCGGTGCAGACGCCACAACATACCGAAAGAGAGCCCATTTCATGTTCCTGCGCAGGCCAGCGATCTTGCTTGTCATCCTCACCGCGGCGCTGTGGCCGGCGACGGCTGCTCAAGCGCATGACGTGCTGAAATCGAGCAACCCCGCCAAGGACGCCAAGGTCGCCGACATCAGCGAAGTGACCTTGGAGTTCGAACGTGCGGTGAAGTTCCCGAAGGTCGCCGTGCTGAATGCCTCAGGCGAACGGTTCCAGGCCGGTGAGGCCGACTTGCGGGGCAAGAAAGTCGTCCAGACGTTGTCCGGAACGCTTCCCCCGGGTAAGTACACGATCGGCTTTCGAGTGGTCTCCTCCGACGGCCATCCCCGCACCGGCGAGATCCCTTTCACCGTGATCGCCTCCTCCACCTCCTCCCCCACGCCCACCCCGAGTGCGACGGCCTCGGAGGCGCCCAGCACGCCCGCGCCGAGTTCTGCCGCGCCGAGCGCCGAGCCCGTGGAGCCGACCCTGATCCCTCAGGCGAACGAGACCGGCGGGTCGGCAAGCGGGGGCTCCTCGGTGTTCCTCTGGGTCGTCGTCGGCCTGGCGGCCGTCATGGCGGCGGTCAGTATCGTCATCAGCCGGCGTCGCCGTTCGGGCAGATGACCGGATCTCAGATCAGCGTGATCCAGTAGGACCAGAAGCGCTGCACGATGAGTCCGATGATGGTGAGCGTCCACACCATGAGCACGCTCGTGTGATACCGGGTCGCCGCGGTGGCGACCCGGTGCGCGCCGCGCGGCAACCGGATGCGGCCGGTGTGCAGGTTCGCGAGCGTGACGTACCAGAAGACGGGGATCGTCGCGATCCACACGAGCATGCAGTACGGGCACAGGGCGCCGATCACGTACAGGCTCTGGAAGATCAGCCAGTGAACAAAAACGACGCCGGCCAGGGTGCCCAGCTGCAGGCCGTACCAGAACCACCTCCGCGGGCGGGCTCCCGCCAGCAGGACCATGCCCACCGTCGTCACGACGGAGAACGCCGCGATGCCCAGCAGCGGGTTGGGAAAGCCGAGGACGGAGGCCTGCGCGGTTTTCATGACCGACCCGCAGCTGAGGATCGGATTGATGCTGCAGGCAGGCACATAGGTGGGGTCGGCGGCCAGCCGCAGACGTTCGACCGTCAGCAGGAACGCCGCCAGGAGGCCGAGGCCGCCGCCGATCGTCAGGATGAACGGCAGCGACCTGGTGACGATCGACGAGGATGAGACCTCGGCGGCGGTTGCGGGCCGAGCGGTCTTCACGGTGGTCATGAGGCGAGCACTGCGTCGATCCTGGCCTTCAGGTTCTCGTAGCTGGGCTCCTCGGTCAGCTGGGCGCCGTTGAAGAAGATCGTGGGCGTGCCCTGGACGTCGAGTCGCCGTCCGTCGTCCTGGTCCTTCCTCACCCGCTGCGCGGTCGCCGGCGCGATGAGGTCGGCGTGGAAGGCGGTCATGTCCAGACCCACCTGCTTGGCCAGGTCGGTGAAGAACACCTCCTTGGATTCGGCGGACTCTCCCCACTGCTTCTGGGTCTCGAACAGCTTGGCGTACATGGCCTCGAACCTGTCCTGCTTGCCGGCGGCCTCGGCGACCCGGGCGGCGAGCTCGCCGTTGCGGTGGCCCGGCATCGGGAAGTAGCGGACCACGAAGGTGATCCGCCCGTCGTACTCGGCGCGGATGCGCTCCATGTGCGGGAAGACCGCGCCGCAGGCTTCGCACTCGAAGTCGAGGAACTCCACCAGCGTGACCTTGCCGTCGGCCGCCGTGGACAGCGTGTGGCTGTCCTCGCGTACCAGCACCTCAGCGGGAACGCTCTGCCCGGCGGCCGCATCGGCTACCGAGTCGGTGGATCGCGCTCCGAAATCGCCGAAGACGGCGATCACCGCGACGATCGCCGCCATGACTGCGGCGATACCGAGGGTTATCTTCAGGTTCGTCGTCATATTCCGCTCTCAAGGGATGCTCGCAGGGCACGGAGCCCTCCTATCTTCTACCAGATGTAGAAGATAGGAGGGGTGTCAACGACGAGGTGGAGCCGCTGGGCGACCCCGCGGAAGTCGCAGCGCCGGACTTATGGGGGTTGCCGAGGCCCTACCGCACGGCCGACGTGAAGCCCGGCCCGTCTCGTGCGAAGGAGGCAGCCGCCATGCCCCCGCTCATCATCGCGATGCCGGCGGGCGCGGGGAATGCCATGGTCATCAACGGTGCCGCGCTTTACCCATAAATGAAGCGGCCCCGCGAGGAGCATGACGCCCATCCCCATTGCGACCAGAAAGCGAGGAATTCCCAAATAGAACCAATAAGAGAAAATTTTATAATTAAACACGAGATGCCACATGAACACCAACGGACGAGAGTCTCGCATATGCCCGAAAACAAACGCGGAGCGACGCCCCAATTATCTGCAGAAGCGGATCATAAGGACAATCTAATGGCGATCGCATCTGAATCGCGAAGAGGTCAGCGGGTTTTATACGATAGCAATCCTTGCCACTCCTCATTGTCAGGTCGGCGCGGCGAGCGTGCCGGCACGCCGCGCCAAGACAACGGCAAACCCCCAGGCAGGAAGGATGGTGTCCGGGAGACGCCAGGCGGTCGGCACACCTCGATATTGATCCCCTCTCCTTTGCCGGACGCGGTCATCGCGCACAAGGATCTCAACGTCCTTCAGGCCAAAATTCGCAGAAAACAACCCAATTCATACTTTAGCGATTACTCAAATTTGCGCTGCAATGGAATTTCTCTGTAGCGAGATCTGGTAATAAGCAAACGCACTCTCTACGCTTCGTCATATGAGCAGAGTTTCAGATATTGCTGCTGAGTCCGGGGCTTGTACGGCGCGCATGGTGGACCCGGATCGGGTTGCCGCGGTAGCCGAGGCCCTGCCGGAGAGCGGGGCGATCGATGAGCTGGCTCGGGTCTTCGGGCTGCTGTCCGATCCGGGACGCCTGCGTGTGATCATCGCATTGCTGGAGGGCGGCGAGATGTGCGTGTGCGACATCGCCGCGGCATGCGGGCACAGCGAGTCGGCGGTCTCGCACACGTTGCGTCTGCTCCGCGCCCACCACGTCGTGCGGGTGCGCAGATCAGGGCGCATGGCCTACCACCGGCTGGACGACGCCCACATCCGGATGCTGCTGGACCTCGGCCTGTCCCACATCCACCACGTCCCGGTCGCCCATTCCGCTGACGAGATCCGCTAGTGCGAGCCATCGAAGGAGGTTCCATGGTCGTACCGCATCACGAAGGCGACCGGCATGATCACCATGACGGACAAGACCCCGAGGCCGCTCCCGCAGAGGCACCGCATCACGAGCCCGCGTCACATCACGGGCCCGTCGCACCCCTGGAAACGCGGCATCACGAGTCCGCGTCACATCACGGGCACGCGCACGGGCATGGACATGGGCACGGCGTCTCGGCCGACGCGGATCGCCGTTACCTGAGTGCCGCCCTGGCCCTGCTGATCGTCTTCATGGCGGGCGAGGTCGTCGTCGGCCTCGCCGCGCAATCCCTGGCGCTGATCTCCGACGCCGGGCACATGCTCACCGACTCGGCCTCCATCGGGTTCGCCCTGATAGCGATGCGCCTGGCCACCCGCCCGCCACACGGCGGCTTCACCTACGGCCTCAAACGCGCCGAGATCCTCTCGGCCCAGCTCAACGGCGCCACCCTGCTGCTACTGGCCGGATTCTTCCTCTACGAGGCGATCCGACGCCTCCTCAACCCCCCCGAGGTCCAGGGCGGCCTGGTCCTGATCACCGCACTGATCGGCATCGCCGTCAACCTCGCGGCGACCTGGCTGCTCAGCAGAGCCGACCGATCGAACCTCAACATCGAAGGCGCCTTCCAGCACATCGTCAACGACCTCTACGCCTTCATCGCCACCGCCCTTTCCGGACTGATCATCA
>NZ_FZOD01000035.1:56560-95927 GCF_900188345.1 Streptosporangium subroseum
CGCGGATCGCCGTTACCTGAGTGCCGCCCTGGCCCTGCTGATCGTCTTCATGGCGGGCGAGGTCGTCGTCGGCCTCGCCGCGCAATCCCTGGCGCTGATCTCCGACGCCGGGCACATGCTCACCGACTCGGCCTCCATCGGGTTCGCCCTGATAGCGATGCGCCTGGCCACCCGCCCGCCACACGGCGGCTTCACCTACGGCCTCAAACGCGCCGAGATCCTCTCGGCCCAGCTCAACGGCGCCACCCTGCTGCTACTGGCCGGATTCTTCCTCTACGAGGCGATCCGACGCCTCCTCAACCCCCCCGAGGTCCAGGGCGACCTGGTCCTGATCACCGCACTGATCGGCATCGCCGTCAACCTCGCGGCGACCTGGCTCCTCAGCAGAGCCGACCGATCGAACCTCAACATCGAAGGCGCCTTCCAGCACATCGTCAACGACCTCTACGCCTTCATCGCCACCGCCCTTTCCGGACTGATCATCACCCTGACCGGCTTCGCCCAGGCCGACGCCCTCGCCACCCTCCTGGTGGCGGCCCTCATGCTCAAGGCCGGCTACGGCCTCATCCGCGAAACCGGACGGATCTTCCTCCAAGCCGCGCCGTCCGGACTGATCCCGGCCGAGATCGGCACACGACTCGCGAGCCAGCCCGACGTCGCCGAGGTCCACGACCTGCACGTGTGGGAGCTGGCCTCCGGCTACTCCTCGCTGTCGGCACACGTGTTCATCCGCCCCGACGGCGACGCCGCCGCCGTACGGCGCCGCCTTCAAGGCCTGCTGGCCCGCTCCTACGGAATCACCCACACCACCCTGCAGATCGATCCCGCACCCGACGACGCGGTGGGCGAGAGCGAGTGTGTCGATGCCGGCCACTGCACCGATCCGCACGGCCCCCACTACCTGCCCCCACGCGGCGGCGTCTCGAAAGGTCCGGTGAGACAGTCGTGAGTGAAGAACACAGGGAATACGGAGAGCATGAGCATGCTCACGAGAACATGGTCGATCCCGTATCCGTACTGCAGCTCAGCTCACATCTCAACGCCGGTGGCAGGCTGCTGACCCCCCATGATGTGCGCAACAAGGTGCTTCCCACGGTTCGTCTCCGCGAGGGTTACGACCTGGCAGAGGTGGACACCTTCCTCAGCGAGATCGAGTCCACCCTGAGGAGGTTGCTCCGGGAGAACGCGCGGCTGAGCACTCGGCTGACGACTGCCGACCGTGCCTCCCGGCAGGTCTCGCCCTCAGCGGGTGACAGCGCGGCGCGAATCGTCATGCGCGCCCAGGAGGCGGCCGATGAGGCGATCGCCGCGGCCCGGCAGGAAGCCGACACGATCGTGGCAGAGGCCCGCGAGCTCGCGGAAGCCATCGAGCGCGAAGCCCTCGACAAGGCAGCGGCCCTGGAACGCGATTCCCAGGAAAAGCACCGGCGGGCCACGGAAACTCTGGACGGCGCCTATGTGGAGCGGCAGCGCAGAGCCGAAGCCCTGCACGGCCTGCTCCATCACCACGGCAGCCGAATGGTGGAGACCCTGGAAGGTCACGTCGGTCAGCTGCGAAACCTGTTCCTGGAACTGCGGGAGCAAGACGACGCGATGACGTGCCTGCCGCAGCCGGTAGGTCTCGGCGAACCAAGGCGTGGTCATCATCAATGCCATCCGCCCACCGACGGTCAGAGCCATGATGACGGCAATCGCGACGCCGAGATCGCCTCACTGTCAGATTCGCCAGATGGTGATGCACAGTACGGGTGCGATCAGTACGGCCAACGGCCCGCTCAGGAGTAGTCCGGCGGTGCAGTAAGCGGCGGCCGGAACCCAGCCCGGCTGTGGCTGCCGTCCCCGCAGAAGCCGCTCCACGCGGTCCACGACCGCCGCATCGGCCAGAGCCAGGCTCCCCGCGGCGGTGGGGCCGGTCATCGGGGCGGCCATCCGCACCAGCGCCCGGGCCAACGGCAGCTCTCCGTGGACGCGGCGGGCCCGGTCGTCGGCCAGCATCTCCAGCAGTACGGGAACCACCTGGCGGGCCGTGGTCGCGGTGGGAAGCCAGGGGAAGGCGTGCGCGAGCGCCAGGAAGGGAAGCAGGAGCAGGTCGTGGCGCCCGGTGGCGTGTGCCCGCTCGTGGCTGAGCACCGCCTCGAGCTCCTCGGCGCCGAGGAGCTCGAGCGTTCCGGTGCTGAGCACGATGCGGGCGCGTCGGCCGGGGATGCAGTAGGCCACCGGGCGGGCACCGGGCAGCACGTAGGCGTCGTGGATCACGCAAGGGTCGGCCGCGACGTCCACCAGCAGCCGCTGCCTGCTCTGCGCTCGAACCGTGCGCACCGTGATCCGCACGGTGTGCAGCGACAACCAGCCGATCAGACCGGCACTCCACACCAGCGCGGCAATGTGCATCGGTCCCAGACCGGCCAGCCCCCGACCGTCGAAGAGCTGGCGAACCAGAGTGTGCGCGCCGTGCGGAAAGACCGCCGCGAGCGGCGCCACCGCGGCCACCAGGCCGATGCCGATCGCGCCCGTCCCGCCGGCCAGCCCGATCGCCTGCCACATGACCAGGGCGGCGCGAGGACACCGGTGCGTCCAATCGGCGCCGGCGAGCCGTGCTGTGGCCCGGCCTCCGAGCAGCAGGGGTACCAGCGCGGCGGCTGTCGCGATCAGCCAGACGATCACGGCGCCTCAGTCCGGGTCACGGCTGTTGAGCGCGTCCCGCAGCGCGGCGGCCACCTGCGGCGACACGCTGCCAACAAAGCGGCTGACCGCGGCCTCCACATCGCCGGCTCCGTCGAGCACTTCACGCATGGCCTCGGCGACGAACACGTCTTTGCCGGCACTCGCGTGATACAGGTGGGCTCGGCCGGTGCGCTCGCGCGTGACCAGGCCCTTACGCGACAACCGCACCAGCACGGTCAGTACGGTCGTGACCGCGGGCGTCGAGGGCAGAGCGTCGGCCAGGTCCTGGGCGAGCATCCCCTCGGGATGGTTCCACAACGCTTCCATGATCGAACGTTCCAGGTTACCGAGCCGCACCCGTCAGCCCCTCCGCCTCTTTCGTGGCTGTGCCTCCCGAAGGCTACCGGCTCTTCCCCGGGCGGTCGCTGCACGTGGGCACCGGTGACAACGCCTCACCGCGGTATGCCGCGGGTGCCGGCTCAGGCGGCGAGGGCGGCGAGGGCGGCGAAGTCAACCGGTCCCGTGCTCTCCAGCACCACGTACGTTTCGCTCTCCTTGGTGGTGGGGGCCGGTGACGTGCCCGATTCGGGACACGGGCCGTTCACTCTAAAGAACATCTGTTCAATTGCTCAGGTGTTTAATCATTAGGCAACGAGGAGATTACTCTTCGTGAGCATCGCAGGTCGGGCGCCCCTAGCTTGACCGAACCGCCGGCCCAGACCGGTGAACAGATGCCGATCGAAGGGAGACATCGCGATGATCGCGAAGCGAACCACCGCCGCCCTGAACGCGGCTGAGCCTCAGCCCACCACCTGTGCGAGGTCACTGAGTAGCGGCCTCAGGTAACCGCCCATGACTCCTGTCTTCCGCCCCCGGCGACGCTCATCGGCCAGAGATGGGAAATCCCCACGACGCGGAACGCCCCGGATCCTGCGAGGAGAGGCACTGATGATCGTATTGCTGACGGTCCTCACGGTGGCCGAGATCACCCGGATGTCTGCCGCCGCGGCGGCGACGGTGAAGTGTTCGACGCCGAGTGCCTTCTCCGATCGGGGATATCGGAGCGCCGGGTTGGAGAACACTCTCCCCGCGTTCGGCCGTGCGCTGGAGGCCGGCTCGGCCCGTATCGAATTCCCAGCGGAGCCACGCGCCCGAGACGCGCTCGGACACCGGCCGACATCCGGCCCCGACACCACCGACGCCACCACCGGCCAGTGCGCAGGCCTGCACGCCCACAGGCCGCTCCGCCGCCGATGACCGCTGAACGATCCACCGGCCGTTTCAGAACTTTCCCTGATCGACCCCCATAAGAGGTGGTGAGACATGCTGCTGGCCAATCGGACACAGATGCTGGGGCCGGCATTGGAGGGGGCACCTCCCGGCACCGGAGCATGGGCCGCGGTGCTCCTGGTATCGCTGTCCACGCTCGCCGGGGCGTGGCTGGCCCGGCGCAACTCCACCAAGGTGACGGTCTGGCTGGCGATCGCCTCAGCGATGATGCTGATCACCGCTCTGGCCGACCTGCTCCCCGACGCCTGGCGAGACGCGGCCGAAACCGGAGTGCCCCTGTGGGCCGTCGGGCTGGCCATCGCGTTCGGCTTCCTCGTGATCACCTATTTCACCCGCAAAGGCTGCGGGCATGAGCATGGGGGGTCCAGACGGGCCGCCGGCAGGCACGCGCCCGGCCTGCACCGCCGCGTCAAGGAAGCCGTCGACGCCGCGCTGTTCGGCGGCATGGGCACCGCCGCCGCCCTCACCATGCACCGGGCGATCGAAGGCGCGACGCTGGCACTGACCGCATCCGCCGTCGTTGTCATCGCCCTCATGGTCCACTCCGCCAGTGAGGGACTGGCCCTGGCCGCGCTCCTGGACATGGCCGGACAACGCCTGGCTCCGTGGCTGCTGGTCTCCTGCGCCAGCCCGGCCGCCGGCGTTCTGATCGCCACCGTTGCCCCGTTGCCCGCTCAGATCGTGCCGATCCTGCTCGGCATGGTCACCGGCGTGCTGCTACGCACCGCGGTCGTCGGCCTCCGGCTCGCCGCCGCCGGTCAAGCCGGCGGCCGACTGTCCAAACGCCACCTGACCGTCGCCGCAAGTGTCGCCGTCATCGCGGGCGTCCTCCTGGTCACCACGCACGGCGCGCTGGGCGAAGACCACCCGCGAACCGAGCGGACACCTCACGCCGCCGACCGTACGGCACCCGCCGCGCCCACCCCCATGCCCCTTCGCCGGCCACCAGCCCCGCCGACCCCGCTGACCCAATCCCAGCTGCGCGCGGCGGTGGCCTCCGGCCGGATGAGCCTGACCGAGATATTGGCCCGCACCGACGACACCACAAAAAACGCCCACGTCGGATGGCTCCTGCGCGCCCTGCCCGGCGACAGGGCCGCCGAGATCGCCGCCCTGCTGACAGCCGACGGGATCGACGTCAGCCGCCGCCTCGGTGACCTGACCGAACAGCAACGCCGCTACCTGCTCGATGCCGCCGCCAAGTGAGACCCCCTGGCAGCCGCACGGTTCTGGTGGCGAGCAGGGCGGTGGATCAGGCGATCCGCGCGAGCGTCTCGCTCGCCACACCGTGCGCGAACGGCAGCCCGCGGGCGTAGCGGGTCAGTTCGTCCAGTGCCAGGTCCGCCATGCGGGCCAACTCGCCGCCGAGCGAGCCGGCGATGTGCGGGGTGAGCAGGACCTGCGGCAGGTCGTACAGCGGCGAGTCGGCCGGCAGGACCTCCGGCTCGGTGTGGTCGATCACCGCGAACAGCCGGGCGCTGACCAGCTCGGCCGTCAGCGCCTCCTGGTCGACCAGCGCGCCCCTGGCCGTGTTGATCAGTGTCGCGCCGTCGCGCATACGCGCCAGGCGCGCCGCGTCGATCAGGTGCCGGGTCTCGGGCAGCAAGGGCGCGTGCAGACTGACCACATCGCAGCGCGCCAGCAGCTCGTCCAGCTCCACGTGCTGCACGCCCAGGTCCTCGGTCAGATACGGGTCGGCGATGAGCACGTCCACGTCGAACGGGCGCAGCAGTTCGAGCACCCGCCGTCCGATCCTGGAAGCGCCCACGATGCCGATCGTCCGCCGGTAGTTGCCGAATCCCGGGAAACGACCGTCCCAGTCGAGCGCCACGTGATGCTCCCGGTAGAGCCTGGCGATCTCCAGCACCCGCTTGTTGGCGAACAGGATCGCGGCGAGGGTGAACTCGGCGACCGGCTCGGCGTTGGCCGCCGCGGCCGACGACACCAGCAGGCCACGCTGCCAGCACGCATCGGTGACGTGGTACTTGACCGACCCGGCCGCGTGCACGACGGCCCGCAGCCGGGGTGCCGCGGCCAGCACCTCGGCGGTGATCGGCGGGCACCCCCAGCTCGTGTAGAGCACTTCCGCCTCGGCCAGCGCCGCCGCCACCCGCGGGTCGGCGAAGTCGTGGGCCACCAGGTCCGGATCCACGTCGGCCACCGTGACCAGCCGCTCGCGCACCGGGCCGGTGACCAGCCGCTCGGCCACCCGCACGCCCATGGCGAGCAGGGTTTTCGGCCTTCTTTCGATCATGTCGCTTTCCCCCGAGTACGTGCTCACTTGACGCTACCCGCCGTCATCCCGGCCCGCCAGAACCGCTGCAGGAACACGAAGACCAGCAGCAGCGGCACCACCGAGAGCAGCGACCCGGTGATCACCAGCGTGCTGTACTCCGGAAACGCGGTCACCTGAGTGTTCCACGAGTACAGTCCCAGGCTGAGCGGGAACAGGTGCTGGTCCGAGAGCATCACCAGGGGCAGGAAGAAGTTGTTCCAGATCCCGGTGAACTGGAACAGGAAGATCGTCACGTAGGCGGCCCGGAGCATGGGCAGCGCGACCGAGACGAACGTACGGATCTCACCCGCGCCGTCGGATCGGGCGGCCTCCAGCACCTCGCCGGGCACGTATCCCGTCGACAGCACCCTCGCCAGATAGACCCCGAACGGGTGGACCAGCGCCGGTATGAACACCGACCAGAACGAGTTGACCAGCCCGACCTTGGAAACCAGCAGGTACAGCGGGATCGCGGTGGCGGTGGTGGGCACCAGCACGCCGAGCAGAACCAGGCCGAACAGGCGTTCCTTGCCCCGCCAGTCGTATTTGTCGAAGGCGTAGCCGCAGGCCACGCTGATCAGCGCGCCCAGCGCCGCGCCGCCGCCGGCGTACAGCAGGCTGTTGACGTACCAGCGGAAGAAGATGCCGTCTCCCTCCGCGGCCACGGCCGAGAGGTTGGCGCCGAGGTTGAGGTCGGACAGGGCGAAGCCCGGCGTCGAGTACAGGTCGGACAGCGACTTGGTCGAGGCGAACAGCAGCCAGGTCAGCGGCAGCAGCGTATAGACGGCGGCGATCAGCAGGAAGACGTTGACCGCTCCCTTGGACACGAGGCGGGACGTCACTTCTTGTTCCCCCACTTAGTGACGAAGTAGGACAGGACCGCGGCGAGTACGGCGAGCAGGACCGAGGCGGCGGCGGCCTGACCGATGTCGTTCTTGCCGAACGCCTCGGCGTAGGAGTACATGTTCGGCGTCCAGGTGCTGACGATGCCGTTGCTGACGCCGTCCATGACCATCGGCTCGTTGAACAGCTGCAGCGAGCCGATGACGGTGAACAGCAGCGCGGTGATCACCGCACCCCTGATCAGGGGCAGCTTCACGCGCAGGGCCACCCGGATCGGCCCGGCGCCGTCCATCGTGGCCGCCTCCAGTACCTCACGCGGGATGGCCTGCAACGCGGCGAAGAAGATGATCATGTTGTAGCCGATCCACTCCCACACGGCGACGTTGACCACGGAGCCGAGCACGTGGTCGCCGAGGAAGTCCCACTCGATCCCGCCGTCGCGCAGCGCTGAGACGATCGGGCTGATGCCGGGCAGGTACAGGTACAGCCAGATCAGTCCGGCGATCACGCCGGGCACCACGTGCGGCATGAACAGCGCGAGCTGGAAGAACCTGCGCAGGATCGCGATGCCGGAGTCGAGCAGGAGGGCCAGCGCCAGCGCGCCGCCGAGCATCAGCGGGATGTACAGGGCGGCGTAGAGTGCCACGATCGCGAAGCCGTCGCGGAACGCCTGGTCGGCCAGCGTGGTCAGGTAGTTGCCCAGGCCGGTGAAGACGCTCTCCGTGCCGCCGAATCCCAGCCCGGACGACTGCTCGCTGAACAGGCTCAGCCAGAGCGCGTATCCGAGCGGGGCGATGACAACGGCGGCGAACAGCACGAAGAACGGTGCGGTGAGCAGAAGGACCGCCCAGCGCCCGCCCTTGGAGCGCTGAGTGGAGGAGGACATAGGTTTCCTTCCGGGCGATGCCCGCCACGCGGGGTGTCCGCGG
This sequence comes from Streptosporangium subroseum, assembly GCF_900188345.1. Lineage (GTDB taxonomy): Bacteria > Actinomycetota > Actinomycetes > Streptosporangiales > Streptosporangiaceae > Streptosporangium > Streptosporangium subroseum. The sequence continues at coordinate 64,562 of NZ_FZOD01000035.1, forward strand.
CGGGCAGGGGGTACGGCGGGCGCTAGGAGGCGACGGACAGTCCACGTCCCTTGATCTCGTTCACCGTCTCGGCCTGCACCTGGGTCAGGATGTCGGGAACGGTGGTCGCGCCGGTGGAGACCTGGCCGAGCTTGTCCTTGAACGAGGTCAGCACCTGCACCATGCTGGGTCCCCACGTCCAGCCTGGCTGGATGGTGTCGTAGGACTCGCGGAAGACCTGGTAGATGTCCTGGCCGCCGTAGAAGGCGGTGTCGAAGCTCTGGGAGGCGACGGGCACGAGGTCGGCGATGGCCGGGAACGCGCTGGAGGTGCCCGAGCCCAGCCGGGCCTTCCACGACTCGGGCGAGCCGGTGAACCACTTGGCGGCCTCGACGGCGGCCTTGACGTGCTTGCTGCCCTTGCTGACGGCGAAGGTGGTGCCGCCGAACATCCCGCTGGCAGGTGTTCCCCAGTTCGGCGCGGGGGCGACGGTCCACTTGCCGCTCTGCGGCGCGTTGTTGCTCTTGATCATGCCTGCCGACCAGTTGGCGCCGAGGTAGCCCCACACCTGGTCCTTGGCGAGCGACGCGATCCACTCCTGGCTGAGGGTGGGTTGCACCTTGACGAGGTCCTCCTTGATCAGGTCCTCCCAGTAGGCGGCGACCTTCTTGGTGGGCTCGTCATCGATCGACACCTTCCACGCGCCGCCGTCGGAGTTGAACCACCTTCCGCCGGCCTGCCAGGCGAACGTGGCCAGCAGGTTCGGGTCGTCGGGGAAAAAACTGCCGATGCGGGCCTCGGAGTCGGCCTTCTTCACCTTCTCCGCGGCGGCCCGGAAGTCGTCCCAGGTCTTCGGCACGTCGATCTTGTTTTTCTCGAACAGGTCCTTGCGGTAGATGAAGACCTGCGGCGCGGCGTCCAGGGGCAGCGACCAGGTCTTGCCGCCCAGCTCGACCAGTTGGAAGACGCCGGCCGGGTACTTGGACTTGACGTCGGCGGTCTCCGCGGTGATGTCCTGCAGCGCGCCCTGCGTGACGAAGTCCGGGACCTGCGGGTACTCCACCGACATGAGGTCGGGTGCGTTGCCGGCCTTGACGGCGTTGGAGAACTTGGCGTAGCCACCCGCGTTACCCGAGGGGATCTCCTCGAACTTGACCTGGATGTCGGTGTGCGACGTGTTGAACGCGTCGACGACTTCCTTGGTGCCCTTGGCCCAGCCCCAGAACACGATCTGCTCAGGGCCCGCGGCGGTCTTGCCTCCTTCTCCGGCGCCGGAATCACCGCTGCCGCAGCCCGCCAGCAGGGTGGCCACCGCCACCAGACCGGCCACACCGGCAATGTGCTTACGTTTCATCACAGAACCTCCGAGTCGATCGTTAGAGCATCATTCGCTCGCAATTCGACTGTTGTCGAGAGGTTTGCTCAATTTGCTCATAACGAAATCACTTCGAAAGAGCGTTCACCGCGGCGAGGCCGACGACTCCCGGGCCCGCAGGGTGGGCAGGAGGGCCAGGTGGCGGGTCGAGACGGCCGGACCGTGAGTGACCCGCCTGATCAGCATGTCCACGGCGCAGCGGCCGACGTCCATCTTGGGCGGCGCGACCGCGGTGAGCGACGGCGAGCAGAAGGTCGCCACCTCGTCGTCGTAGGCCACCATCGACACCTCGCCCGGGATGTCCACGCCCACCGCTCCCAAGTGCCTGACCAGTGAGAGCGCGTCCTCGTCGTTGTGCACGACCAGGCCGGTCACGCCATCTTCACGCACCAGCCGCACCACCTCGGCGATGAGCTGCTCAACGGGCCGTTCACGATCGATGACGATCTCTCTCGGCGCCTCCATCCCCAGCACGGCGGCCCCGGACAGGACGCCGGCCTTGATCCTCGGCGTGGTGGGGCTCGGATAGGCCACCAGCGCGATCCTGCGGTGACCGAGCTCGGCGAGGTGGCGCACGCCCAGGTAGGCGCCGTGGGCGTGGTCGGAGGCCACCGCGTCGAGCGTCGAAGCGGGTCCGGCCAGCTCGGTACGCCGCTCCACCAGCACGGTCGGCACGTGCAGGCCGGCCAGCCAGTCGACGTGCGACTCGTCGGGCTGCCTGCTCGGGGTCAGCAGCAGGCCGTCGATGCCGCCCTCGACGAGCTGGCGCACCTGCGCGCGGTCCTCGGCCTCCTCGTAACGGGAGATGCCCAGGACGAGTCGCGCTCCGGTGCGGCCCGCCTGCTCCTGTGCCCCCTTGATCACCCCGGGGTAGTAGTAGTGGGCGGAGGGGACCAGCATGCCGATGGTCAGCCCCGCCGCGGCGGCGGACAGGCCACCCGGGGCCTGCTCGGCGGCCGGAGGGAGCGTGACGCCGCCGTGCACTCTGAGCAGGAGTCCCTGGTCGGCCAGATGCCCGACGTCCCTGCGCAGGGTGACCGCCGAGACGCCCAGCTCCTGCACCAGTTCGGTCAGACGGACCGATCCTCTGTCGCGAAGCTGACGGAGGATGAGTCTGTGGCGCTGCTCGACGGACAACGGTGGCTCCTTCAGCCGGAGGAATGCGGAGATTCTAACGGACATAGCGTTCGTTATGAACGTTTTCCTTTCGTTCGATCAGATAACTTGTGCGCGACGAGACGGGCCACTACAGTCGGCCCGCCGGAAAGCGGTTTCCGTCTACTCTGGAGTCTCGCGATGCTCTCCCTGCCACCAGAAGACCGATCGCTCAGCCCGTACACCGGGTGGACCCGAGCCCACTGGGAAGCCCTGGCCGACGGCCTGCTGACCGCGGTGGAGCCGTACCGGTCGGCGGACGGTGCGACGATCCGGCTGCCGGGGCGGGCCAGTTGGTCGGACTGCGACGGCCTGGAGGGCTTCGCCAGGACGTTCCTGATCGCGGCCTTCCGCGTGGCCGGCGGCGGGCCCGCCGAGTTGCTCGAACCGTACCGGCGGGGGTTCGTCAGCGGGCCCGGCGTCTGGCCCGCCGTGGCCGACCGCTTCCAGCCCATGGTCGAGGCGGCGTCCTTGGCACTGGGGCTCTGGCTTACCCGCGAGCAGCTGTGGGACACGCTCGGCGACGCCGAGCGCGAACGGCTGGGCGCCTACCTGGCCACCGTGTTCCACCACGAACCCGCTCCGAACAACTGGTGGCTGTTCCCCGTCACCGTCGGCGGATTCCTGGCCGGCGTCGGGATCGAGGAGGAGGCCGCCCGGGCGGCCATCGAGCGCGGGCTCGCCAGGATCGAGGACTGGTACGTCGGGGACGGGTGGTACACCGACGGGGACAACCGGGGCTTCGACCACTACAACGGCTGGGCACTGCACTTCTATCCGGTCCTGTCCGGGCTGCTGTCCGGGGCGCCGAGGCCCGAGCACGAGAGCCGGTTGCGAACGTTCCTCGAAAGCTACGCGCTGATGTTCGGGGCGAACGGCGAGCCCCTGTACCAGGGGCGATCGATGACCTATCGCTTCGCCACGCTCGCCTCCCTCATGCTGGGCGCGGTGACCGGCCGGACCCCGCTGTCCCCCGGTGCCACGCGACGGCTGGCCTCCGGATCGGTCCGCTACTTCCTGGAGCACGACGCGCTGTCGGCGGAGAACCTGATGACGTTGGGGTGGTTCGGGCAGCACGAGGCCACGCTCCAGTCGTACTCGGGCTCTGCCTCGCCGTACTGGGCGGCCAAGGCGTTCGTCGGACTGCTGGCTCCCGCGGACCACCCGCTCTGGACGGCGATCGAGGAGCCCGGCCCGGTCGGGCCGGCGGCGCTGGAAGGGCCGGGGCTGGTCGTGCAGAACCGCGACGGGGTGGCCAGGGTGCTCAACCATGGCATCCGGCACGACCGCGACGACCCGCTCTACGACCGGTACGCCTACTCCACCCACACCGGGCCCACCACGGCCGCCGACGTACCGGACAACCACTTCGGGCTCGTCGGCGCCGACGGGGCCGCCGCGCCGCGCGGGGTGCTCAAGCCGGGTGGCGCGGGACGGCGGGACGAGATCGCCTGGGCCGCGTCGATCACCGACGGCGTCGAGAGCGTGAGCGTGCTGCGCGGCACGGCGGAGGTGCGCGTCCACCGGGTCGCGGCCGGCTCCCGCGTGCGTCAGACAGGCTGGGCGCTCCCCCGCGCCACGGCCGAGATCGAAGATCTGTCGGTCGCGCTCACCGCACCTGACGGACTCCGCTCCCGCCTGACCGGCCTGTACGGCTACGACACCGCCGCGGCGCTGGAGGCCGTCGAGGGGACGGCCTTCGGCAGCCCGGCCCTCGTCCCCGCGCTGGACGGCGTGACCGAGGACGGCTGGGCGGTTTCGCTGGCCGTGCTGGGCTACGGGGATGACCCCGTGGACGTCCACGTCGAGGTGGACGTCGACCGCGTCGCCATCGTCTGGCCGGACGACGAGCGCTTCATCGTCACCTCGCGCGATCCGCAGGAGTAGGGCGACGACAACGCGGCGCGCCGACTCCTCCGGGCCGGGGCGGCGGCGTCGCGCCAGGATGGGTTCGACCCGATGCGGGGCTCCTCAACGTGCGAGACAAACGCGACGTGCCCAGAACGCGCGGCTCAGAGGGCAAGGGTGCCGAGGTCGGCGGCGACTCGGGCGAGGGCCCGGATGAGGTCGTTCTCGGCCTCGGCACGCCATACCAGGGCGTACGGCAGGACGTCGATGTCCCAGACAGACAGGTAGGCGATGTCGGGCCGGCTCCAATAGCGCCTCATGTGGGCGGGGAAGAGGCTGACCAGTTCCCCCGTGCTGGCCAGGGTGAGAACCTCCTCCGTGTTGCGTACCACCGGGCCGCGTTCGATCCGCCGCCCCGCGCGGGTGTGGGACGGGACGTAGCCGTCGGCCCAGTTGTCCGTCCACGCCGGGGGGTTCGCGTGCTGGAAGTCGGCGACCATCTCCAGCGAGACCGAGGTGAACCGGGTGAGTTCGTGGTCGGCGGCCACGGCCACCACCCGCGGCTCGGCGAACAGGACCGGGCCCACCGTCAGGTCGGGTTCTTCGACCGGCAGCCAGCAGATCAGGACGTCGAGGTCGCCGCGGCGCAACCCGGCGAACGGGTCGACGAAGGAGGCCTGCTGGATCTGCAGCTTCCACTGCGGGTGGCGGGCGCGGAAGGTGTCCCAGTAGAGGCGCAGGTCGTGGATGTTGATCGGGAGCGTGCCGACGCGCAGCACGGCGGTGACGCCCTGGGCGGCGAGCATGGCGCGGCGCATGCCGTCCTGGAGCCCGGTGTAGACGGGCCAGAGGTCGTCGCGGAGCTGGCGGCCGAGCGGGGTCAGCCGGACCGTGCGGTTGGTGCGCTCAAATAGCGGGGCGCCGATCTGGCGTTCCTGTTTCTTGATGGCCTGGGTGATGCGGGCGGGGGTGACGCGTAGCCGTTCGGCGGTCCGGCCGAAATGCAGCTCTTCGGCCAAGGTCAGGAAGATCTCGATGTCGCGAAGTTCCACGACTCTCTCTCGCGTTGACTCGGGGGGTGATACGACCTTGCGCACTTTGTCGCTGTTCCACCTATTTATCGGCGTCATCCTAGTGGCCGGAGGAGCCGGACCCCTTCCGGAGTGACGCGATGACGCCTTTAATGGACAAGACGGCACCGGTACCCCTTCGCCCAGATCATCCGCAACAGCGATGGACGCGTCCACGCGGAAAACGCCCTGATCCTGGGGCTGGATGACCTGGAGAGACTCTCGGGAGCCCGGAGCTTATTTCTTACAAGATTTCCCCGCCCGCCCGGACGCGTCACCGCTACGCTGACCAGGTCGGCGGCAGATCACCGCGAAAGGCGCATAGCGATGGCGGAGCGGCAGGAATCCACTCGGGACTCGCTCGGCATGCTGGACGCGCTGACCGCGCACGTCGAGCAGAGCGTGACCATGGTGCGCGAGAAGCGGGCCAATCTGGAGAAAGCCCGTGCGACACCCGGGGTTCTCGATGACGCCACGGTGGCCCGGGTGAAGCGAATGTTCGGCCAGACGGCCGAGGACGCCGAGATGTTCGCCGAGCAGGGGCGGCAGTGGGCCGCCGAGGGCATCACCCCTGACCAGCGCGACCAGGTCGAGTGCTACGCCGCCCTGGTCACCGAGTTGCAACGTGAGACCACCGCGGTCCTCGCCCTGGCTGACGAGCTCGCCAAGGGAGCGATCGAGACGGTCCTGGCCAAAAGCGACATAGAGCTCGGTATCGAGGCCTTCCTACGCGGCGACAACCTGTAGCCGGGACTTCGCCGGGGCGGCCGGACGCTCCCGCGTTCAGCGGATCTCGCGCAGCAGCGCACGGCGTAATTCGGTTGGCTTTCGTCGGCCGTCTGTGGATACTGCCGGAATGTTCTCTGATGCTGAGGCCGCGGCTCTCTACGACGTGATAAACCCGTGGGACCCCGCCCGTTACCCCGAGGTCGTCTTCTGCACCGAACTCGTGATGGCGGCCGACGCCGTACTGGATCTCGGCTGCGGTACCGGGAGCATGCTGCACCACGCCCGCGACCTCGGTCACACCGGACGTCTCGTCGGTCTCGACCCCGACCAGGGCATGCTGGATCGGGCCGAACGCCGCACCGGCATCGAATGGGTTTCCGGCGTCGCCGCCGACGCCACCTGGGACGGAGAGTTCGACCTGGCCACGATGACCAGCAATGCCTTCCAGCACCTGGTCACCGACGACGAACTGCGGGCCTCCCTGACCGCGATCCGCGCCTCGCTCCGCGACGGTGGCCGATTCGTCTTCGGCACCCGCCACCCGCAGGCCCGCGCCTGGGAAAGCTGGAACCCGTCGAACGCCTTCGACCTCGAAGACGCCACCGGACGCAAGCTACGCATGTGGCATGAGGTCGAGTCCGTCGTCGGCGATGTCGTCACGTTCACCGAGACCACCGCCGAGCGCGACGACACGGTCCTCCGCGTCGACCGGGCAAGCCTGCGCTTCCTCGACGTCCCGGCACTGGCCGGGTTCCTGACCGAGGCCGGGTTCACCATCGAGGATCAGTACGGCGACTGGCACCGGGGTCCCATCACCGAAACCAGCCGCGAGATCATCACGATCGCCCGGCGCATCTGAACCCGGTACCCGGCATCAGCCTGGTGCCATCGATTCTCGACGTGATCGTTGAGGTGTCCCTGGGACGGCGCACCCATCGGGATACTCAGCGTCCGGGAGAAGACCCCGGGTCGTCGGCGAGCCGGTCGGCGTCACCGGCCCGGGTGGCCGGTCGCCGGGTCCGCGAGTCGTGAGTCGACGTCGGGAAACGAGCCGTCACCGAACAGGATGCGCGCCGCCAGAGCACGACCGGCACGACCACGTAGCGCGGTCACCGCCGCCTCCGCCGCGACGGGTGATCGGATGCCGGCGAACGCGCGGCGCAGCAACAGACGGCCTCGGAACCGGGCCCGCAACGCGTCCCCGTCGTACCGGCTCAGTATGCGCCGGTCGCCGGTACGCAGGTACTCCGCGGCGACCGCCGCGGCCAGTCCGGACATGCGTAGGCAGGGATCCAACCCACCAGCCGTCAGTGGCGACACCGCGCCCGCCGCGTCTCCGACGAGCAGCCCGGCGGGGCACACCAACCGTCGCAGCACACCGCCGACCGGGATCGGACCACCTCGACGCTCGATGGGCCCGGCCGGCGCCACACGACCGGGCGCGTCCGCGGCGAAGGCGTCCAGCAGGTGGCGGATGCCGGTGCGCATCGCGTCCGGATATCCCGCGACGCCGACATGCGCGTGCCGGCCGTCGTCGATGACCCACCCCAGATACCCCGGAGCGACCCGGGGATCCAGCACGCAGTGGAACGCCGGGGTGGCCGTGCCCGACGCGACCGGGTGGACGATCTCGGCACCGAGCAGGAAGCGCCGGTTGACGTCAAGGCCGAGATCACGGGCCACCTGTGAGCGGGCGCCGTCCGCGCCGACGATGAACCGGGCCGTCACCGGTTCCGCATCCGCGAACCGCACCGAACCCCTCGACGCCTCGACATACCGTACGCCCAGGAGGACACGCGCCCCGGCCGACTCCGCCGCGCGACGCGCGTGCTCGTAGACGGCCGCCATGTCGGCCACGCGGTACTCGTCCCGGTCGCTGGTGAGCCGGATCGGCGCCCGCCGCGACGGCGGATACAGCAGCACGTCCCTGATGCCGGGCCCGAGCAGGTGATCCGGCAGGTCGAAGTCGTCGAGGGTGCGCCGCACGAAGATCCCCGTCGTGCGGATGCCCGTCGACAGCGACCTGCGGCGGTCGACCACCAGCACGTTCAGTCCCCGTCGCGCGAGCAGGCAGGCTGTGTGCAGTCCTGCCAGGCCCGCACCCACGACCAGTACATCCACGGTCCGCATACCTTGCGACGGTAAGGGCGGTACCCCACACCCGCGACCGTCTGCACGATACCCGCCCCGTATCTCTACACCGTCGCCACACTCGGACGGCCCGCAGCGCCTGTCAACCGAGCTTTTCCAGCCTGACAGCCTGCTTGAGGAAGACGATGCCGTCGATCGTGGCGAGTTGGGCCGGGTCCAGCGGGAAATAGGCGAAGTCGTGGGAGACGCGCGGTACGGGCTCCGTGACGGCCTCGGCCAGGCGGCGGGCGTCGATAAGGGAGTGGTCCCACGGGAGCGTGGACAGGATGCCCTCGACGGTGTCCGGGGGCGGGGTGTCGTCGCCGACCGTACCGAAGGCGGAGGCCAGGAAGGCGTAGCGGTCGCCCAGGTGCGTTTCGGCGATCGCCCCCGCGCTCCACCACTCCAGCAGGTGGTCGCCGAGCGACATGAGGCTCTTGTTCCGCTGCAGGTGGAGGTTGTGGGTGAAGACCAGGGCGGGGCCTTGCTCGGCGACGGCGCGCAGGTTGGCGGCCATCATCGCGTCCCGCAGGGCCGACAGCCGCATTATCCGCGCCGGGGACGTGTCGGCCATCCAGGAGTGGTAGCGGAGCAGGCCGACGGCGGTGCGCCCGTACAGCTCCGCCCGCTCCCTGTCCTTCGCGCTCATCCGCGGCGCCTGAGTGTCGAGCAGTGCCACCAGGTCGTCGGCGAGCAGCCGCAGCCGCTGGGCGTCGGCGGACCGGCCGATCGACTGGGACGGGTCCATGACCGTGGCCTCGTTCGTCCACCGGTCGTCCGGGCCGAGCAGTGCGTCGAGGGTTTCCATGGTGCAGGGAAGCGGGCCGTCGAGGAGGGCGTAGAGGGCGGTGAGCGCCTGGCGCGGGCTCTCGGCCCAGTACTCCAGCGGGCCGTCGAAGCCGAAGAACCGGAGCTTTTCATCATGCTCCTCGTTGTACGCGCGCATCCAGCGCACGAGCTCGTGGTTGGCCGGGGGCGTGCCGAAGTCGTGGCTGAAGCCGCGCTCCATGACGTCGTCGAGCGTGCCCGCGCCCGTCGTGATGTAGTCGTCCACCACGAGGCCCCTGAGGCAGTCGCTCTCGATGGCGAAGGACCGGTAGCCCTCGTGCTCGACCAGATGCCGGAAGATCTCGTTGCGCAACTCTCCCAGCTCCCCCACGAAGTGCCTGGCCTCGCCCAGGCCGAGCAGCAGGGGCTCGGCGGGAAGCGACCGGAGGAACGCCGAGACGCCCGCGCCGTCAAGCGGCCGGGCCGTGTTCTTGATATCCATGCCTTCAACGGTATCTTTGAACCCTCGGTGTAAACTTTCCCGCGAAATTCCCGCTCCTGTCGCGACAAAGCTTCAATCGGTGGTGCATCCATGAGGCCGGTGGACCTGGCGCGCGAGCATGGCCTGTCCACCCAGGCGATCAGAAACTACGAGGACGACGGCATCCTGCCCTCCGCCGAACGCACCGTCCACGGTTATCGCACCTATACGCCGCTGCACGCGCAAGCCCTGCGCGCGTTCCTCGCCCTCGTGCCCGGGCACGGTCACCAGACGGCCACGTCGATCATGCAGGCGGTCAACCGGGGTGCCGTCGAGGACGCGCTGCGGCTCATCGACGAGAGCCACGGCCAGCTCCTCGACGACCGCCGCGTCCTCCAGGCCGTCGAAGCCGCGCTCCGCGATCTGGCGCCCGTGCCGCAGGAGCGCGGCGACACGTTCATCGGCCCCCTGGCAAGGAGGCTCGGCATCCGCCCCGCCACCCTGCGCAAATGGGAGAACGCCGGGCTGGTCCGGCCGCGCCGCGATCCGCAGACGGGCTACCGGATCTACAGCGCGGCCGACGTACGGGACGTCCGGCTGGCCCACCAGCTCAGACGGGGCGGCTACCTGCTGGAGCGGATCGCCCCGCTGATCGCTCAGGTCCGCTCCGCCGGAGGCGTCGCCCCGCTGGAGTCGACCCTGCGCGACTGGCAGGCCCGCCTGTCCGCCCGGGGCCGCGCCATGCTCAAGGGCGCCGCCGACCTGGACGCGTACCTCTGCGCCCGCGAGTCAGGTGACGGTCATGCCCACCAGGTCGCGCGGGTGACGGTGTCGAATCCGAGGGAGTCGTAGAGCGGCTTGCCGGCTGTCGCCGAGGTCAGGGTGATGGGACCCCTCAGGTTCTCCAGGACCGCGTGCATGAGTGCCCGTCCGATCCCCCGCGACCGGTGCTCGGGCAGGGTGGTCACCCAGTAGACCCCGCTGACCTCAGCGTCGGTGACCGTTATGCAGGCCCCGGCGTGTGCTCCGTCTCGCGTGGCGAGGAACAGGTCGACCCCCTGGCGTTCCAGCAGGCTTCTGGGGACCGCCTCACCCGGGCGGTAGGGCTGGAAGTTCGGCAGGGGAAATCCGTTGACCACGATCCGTTCCACGGTCTCCAGTTGGTCGCCACTTTCCACCCGGTCGACCTGCACGGTGGACGGCGTGGTGGACGGCGCGGAGGCCGGAGCGGGGTGACGGATCATGACGGGGAGCCGCCGGGGGGTCAGGCCCAGATCACTCATGTCGACCGAGCTGAACGGGTCCTCGACGACCACCTGGCCGGCCGGCCGGCGCCGGGCCAGTTCCGTCAGCTCGGCAAGATCGTCCGCGTCCGGCTCCGGGGAGAGCAGCAGGATCCGCAGGCCGTTGCGCTCGTTTCCGTCCACGCTGACAAAACCGGGGCGACGGAACAGTCCGTGTCCGCGGGTCTCCGCGAGAGCGGTCCACAAAGCGGCGGCATTCCGGGTAGCCAGGTGAAGCGAGGTCATGCGCATGGCGGGGACGGCGTGGGCTGGTTCGGCGGTCATGAAAACAACTCTATTGAGGCGGCTGGTGTGTCTTGGCGGCGTCCCGGCCATCGTCGGTCTTACCCGTGGCACCATGCCCAGGGTGACGCTGCCACCTTGCCTGTCCCGAAAGGGCAACGCTGCCATCTTGCCTGTCCCGAAAGGGCAACGCTGCCATCTTGCCTGTCCCGAAAGCGTTTTCGTGCCGAGCAACACGGGGATGCCGAACCTGCCGACCAGGTCACCGGTGAGCAGGCCGACGGTACGGGTCTGCCCGGACCGCAGGCCCTGAGCCAGTGCGTTCGGCGGGAAACCAAGCCGGGCGGCGGCGTCCGGAACCGGTTGCCCGGTCGCCTTACGGACATCGACGCGGCTGTCGAGCTGCGCTGAGGCGGTGGCGACGGAGGCGCCCGCCAAGGTGGCCACGTCGGTTATGGTCGCCCGCCTGGTCATCACCAACGAAAACATTTTCGCCTGACATTTGCTGGTCAGACGTCACTAAACCCACCCAATCCGTTGACAGCTCCCTAGGTTTCTTCTACGTTACGAAAACCTTTTAGTTAATTTCGGTCGTTGGGTTGGGGGTATCGGAGCAGGCCATGAAGCCACAGGTACGGGTCAGTGCCGCATTGGTCATTTTGATGCCGTCAACGGCGGTGTGCGGAGGTTCGGTTGGCGAGCGACAACAGCGGCGGCCCGCCGAGGCCGGAGCCGTCACGGTCACCATGTGGACTCGCGCGGCCACCCGGGGGCTGCCCGTCATGACCGATCCCGCGTTCTCCGGGGGAACGCGGTGCGGTTGGTGCGCGGTAGTGCACGACTGTCCCTGATCCCGTTCACGTCGCCGGACGACGCGTCCACGCCGTCCGGCGACGCATGGCCCTGTGGAGCGTGCCACCTCCAGTGGCACAGGCATCCACGATGCCACCGGCCGAGATTCACCCCTCACGACGGCGTCCGTGTCCCAACCAGGCCGCGACGCCGGCAAGAAACCGACCAATCCCGGTAGCAGGAGGAAGTCTAATGAATGTCAGACGCATAGGCCGAGCGCCCACCTGGGTCGCTCTGGCCGCGCTCACCGTGGCGGGCCTGGTCAGCCTGCCGCCCACCGCGCACGCCGCCGGTCCGGTTCTCCCCGGCAACGAGGGCGACGTGGGTGTCTACACCAACGGTCAGAGCCACGTCATGGACATCGGGGACCCGGTATACGGCAACGTCGGCGACGTCGCCAACCAGCTCAAGCCCGGCGTACCGTTCACCGCGTCGAGCATGCAACAGTCGATTTTCGAAAAAGACCTGGCCGCCGGCGGCACGGACTACTACCTCGACCGCGTGCTCGGTGTCCGCGGAGCGATCGGGTCGGCCGTGCTGATGACCCGGGGCCGCTCGCTGTACATGCGCGGCGCGAGCAACAACAACTTCACCGTCATGGGCTTCGCCGGCAGCACCTTCGTCGGAGGTCCCAACAACCTCGGCAACCTGTACACGGTCACCGTGCCCGGGCAGACCGTGACCGAGGTGAACGCGAACCGGTTCAACGCGCCCAGCCACGCCAAGAGCCAGTACACGATCGGCACCACCGGAGTCACCGCCGATCTGACGAAGTTCATCACCTACGAAAACGCCGCGGTCACCGCCATCAGCTTCACCAACCCCGGCGGGTCTGCGGCGACCTTCACGGTCCGGGCGGCCTCGCCGCTGGCCACCCAGGCGGGAGCCACCGCGGCCGAGCTGACCGGCACCCGGGTCATCACCAGCGGTTCCAACAACGGACTCGTCGACACCCCGTGGGACACCGTCAAGATCGGCCTCACCGGAACCGGCTTCACCCGCAGCGGCGCCAACCTGGACCGTGAGATCACCGTTCCCGCCGGTGGCACGGTCTCGCTCTCCGTGGTCGGCGCGGTCTCCTCGGCCTCGCTGCCGCAGACGGTGAAGGATTACCACGACTACGCCGAGCTGACCCCCGCCGAGGCGGTGCGCACCGGCATCACGGCGTTCAACCGCCGCTGGGCGCAGGACGTGCCCTACATCAACGTCCCCGACCCCGCGCTGGAGAAGGCCATCGTCTACCGCTGGTGGGGGGAGCGTTACAACTCCCTCGACGCCAACGCGACCGGCTACGTCTACCAGTACCCCACGACGATCGAGGGGGTGAACCTCTATCAGAACGCCGTGGCGCTGACCCAGCCGATGCACCTGCAGGACACCAAGTGGCTGCGCACGCCGTACCTGCCGTACGGCCAGATCCTCAACATCGGCGAGCTGTCCGGCTCCTCGGCCTTCCTGGACAGCCCGGGGCACACGAGCTGGAACAACCACTACTCGCAGTACATCGGCACGGCCGGCCTTGAGGCCTACAACGTGCACGGTGGCGGCAAGGAGATCGCCGAGAAGTTCGCCCACTTCTTCGAGGGCGACGGCAAGGGCCAGCTCGAGCACTACGACGGCAACAACGACAAGCTCATCGCGTACGACACCAACTACATGCCCGGCAACGACGCGGACGCCATCTCCTTCGGGTTCCCGAAGACCGGCGCCGGCGCCCCCGGCGCGCGGACGATCGAGCGTCCGGAGTCGGCGTATGTGTGGGGCGCCTTCGACGCCGCCCGGCAGCTCTACCAGATCGCCGGCGAGGACCAGGCCAAGGTCGACCAGATGGCGACCAGCGCCAACGGCATCCGTGACGCGATCCTGAACAAGCTGTGGAGCCCGGACATGCGGATGTTCCTGGCCGCCACGTCGCACGGCGCCACCAGCGGGGCCACCTCCAATGGTCGCGCCAACCCGCTGCCCGCGGAGGCCCGCGGGTCGATCCCCGCCAAGGAGTCGAACCTCTACGACGTCTACTCCGAGAACCTCATCCCGTACGACCAGGCGCAGAAGTACGTCGACGGCTACCGCTTCCTGACCTACGGCGACAACTTCCCGATCTTCCCCTTCTACACCGCCAACCAGTACGACCGGACGGCCTACGGGATCGGCGGCTCCAACAACTTCTCCAACATCAACTTCACCGTGCAGTATCGCGCCGTGCGGGCGGCGCTGCGGCACTACGACCCGGACGGGAAGTACATCACCCCGGCCTACGCCAAGCGGCTGCTTGACTGGATGGCCTGGAGCATCTACCCGAACGGCGACATGCGGGCCCCGAACCAGTCGGAGTACTACTCCAACTGGAACCCGGCCACCAAGACCTACAACCGCAACAACCCGAACCACGTGATGCTCGGGAACATGAACTACATCTATGTCGAGGACATGGCCGGCATCCAGCCGCGGTCCGACGACAAGATCGAGCTCTGGCCGATCAAGTTCGGCTACGAGCACTTCATGGTCAACAACCTGCGGTACCACGGCGAGGACCTCACCATCGTCTGGGACCCGGACGGCACCAAGTACGGCCTGGGCGCGGGATACAGCCTGTTCCTGAACGGCGAGCGCAAGGTCAGCACCAACCAGCTCGGCAAGGTCACCTACGACCCGAAGACCAACCAGGTCCAGGCCGAGGACGGCCTCACCGTCACCTTCCAGGCCACCGACGGGGACGACTTCCCGGCCGCGGTGAACACCCCCATCGACGACGACCGCGTCGTCTCGTACCTCAAGACGGCCGGCATCGACTTGACCGAGGACTCGGTGAACCTGGCGAAGGGCGCCACCCTCGCCTCGTCGTACACCCAGCAGGGCACCCGGCCGACCCCGTGGCGGCAGTTCCACACGCCCGGCTACAGCACCACCTCGATGAACTACACGCCCGGCGCCGTCAAGGAGACCGAGCAGCCCGTGTCGCTGGCGGCCGTGACCGACGGCGTCACCGCCAACGAGCCCTACTGGGGTAACTACGGCACGACCGACAAGAACGGCTATGTCGAGCTGAACCTGGGCTCGGCCAAGTCCTTCGACAACATCAAGGTGCTCTTCGTCAGCGACCGCCAGGCCGGTGGTTACCACGAACCCGCCCGCTGGTGGGTCCAGGTGCCCGACGGCAACGGCGGCTGGAAGGAGGTGCCGGGCCAGTTCAAGAACCCGGCCGTCCCGACGGCGAAGTTCAACGAGGCGCTGTTCGACAGCGTGTCCGCGGGCAAGGTGCGCATCGTCTTCACCAACAGCCCGACCTACTACACCGCGATCTCCGAGATCCAGGTGTTCGACTCGGGCCGCGACGTGCCGGACGTCACCAACCAGGCGCCGGCCGTCACCGCCACGCGCGACGGCTCGGCGGACGGCAACCTGTCCACCCGGCTGGTCGGCACGGCCTCCGACGACGGCGTGCCGTACGACGACGAGCTGACCTTCGGCTGGGAGACCGTCTCGGCGCCGCAGGGCGCGGGCGTCATCTTCACCGACCCCAAGGCGCTGTCCACCCGGGTGACCGGCACCGTCGCCGGTGACTACGTCTTCCGGTTCTCCGCCGACGACGGAGAGAAGCGGTCGTCGGCGACCGTGCCGGTGACCCTCGCCAAGAAGGACGTCGTCGCGGAGTTCGGCTCCACGGCGTCGATCACCACCAGTGGCACCGCGTCCTGGGAGAACCACTCTCGCGTCAACGAGGCCACGACGCCGAGCAACTCCAACCCCGGCGCCGGAACCGGCTGGGGCAACTGGGGCCAGCCGCGCAACGGCACCAGCCCCGCCAACGAGGCGTGGATCCAGTACCAGTGGACCTCACCGGTGCGGCTCTCCTCGACCGACATCTACTGGTATGACGACAACGGCGGCACCCGCCGCCCGACGGCCACGACCTACGCCGTCGAGACCTCGACGGACGGCACCACCTGGACGCCGGTGACGCTCGCCGGAGGTTCCTCGTACGAGAACGGTCTGGCCACCAACGCCTACAACCGCTTCACCTTCGAACCGGTGACCACGAGCCGGATCCGTATCCGGATCTGGGGCCTCATGTCCGGCGGCGCCGGCACCGGCGTGCTGCGCTGGCGCGCCAACGGCGAGACCGTCGACTCGGTGCGCTCGCCGGTGCTCATCCGGACCGGCGTGGGCCTGGTGCCCACCCCGCCGGCGACGCTGGACGCGGTCTACACCAGCGGCGCCCGAGGCACCGTGGCGTTCACGTGGCAGCCGATCACCCCGGACATGGTCGCGGAAGCCAACGTCGACCCGTTCGTGATCTACGGCACCAACGACGCCTACGGTCTGATCGCCGAGGCCCGCGTCTACGTGCGCCCGGAGATGTCGGATGACGGCATCTCGATCCAGGGCGCCGAATCCTTCGAGCAGCACGTCAAGGTCGGCGAGCTGCCCTACCTGCCCACCAAGGTGGAGGTCTCCTACAACGACGGATCCAGGGACAACCAGGCCATCGGCGTGAACTGGCGGTTCGACCCCGACATCGTCGACACCGACGGCACCTACACGGTCATCGGCGACCTGGTCCTGCCTCCGTACGTCAGCGAGGCCGGCACCATCCGGACCACGCTGACGCTCACGGTGGGTGAAGGCGGCCCGGTCTGGAAGACGGACGCGCAGGCGCGCAGCCAGTGCACCGGCACAAACGCCTACGTCGCCCTCAACGTCCGCAACAACGACGACGTGCCGCTCACGATCGAGCTGATCACGCCGTACGGATCGCGGACCGTGGCCGGCGTGGCGCCCGGGAAGCTCGCCTACCAGGCGTTCAACTCCCGCGCCAGGTCGATCCCGGCCGGAACGGCGACCGTGAAGGTCACCGGAACCGTCGACGGCGTGCCGGTCACCGCGGTGGAACAGGTGCCGTACGGCGCGATCGACTGCGGCTAGCACTCCCCCGGTGGCGGCGTCCCTGACAGCGCCGCCACCACCCCCCGCTGAGACTCTCTCAGACAGTGAGGAAGCCGGACCTTGAAGATCGTCGTGAGGCGCAGCGCCGCCTCATCACCCCCCCACTCCCGGCCGAAGCGCCGCTTCCGCGGGGCCGCCGCGGCGGTGGTCGCCCAGCTCGCGGCCCTGTGCCTGATCGGGGTCCCCGTTCCGGCCCACGCCGCCGACTCCACCACCTTCACCAACACCCGTAACCCGATCCTCGGCGACGGCAGCTACTACTCGGCGGACCCCGCGCCGGTCGTCGTCCCGGCCGGGGCTCCGGGCAACACCAGCGGTCACGACGAGCTCTACATCTACACCGGCCACGACCAGGCCGGCCCCTCCACCAACGACTTCGTCATGAACGAGTGGGGCGCGTTCACGACCACCGACGTCGAGGCCGGCGAGTGGACCCACCACCCGTCACTGATGCGCCCGGAGACGGTCTTCTCCTGGGCGACGCCGGGCCGCGCGTACGCGGGCCAGATGATCCAGGGCGTGGACGGGCGCTACTACTGGTACGTCCCGGTCAGCGAGCGCGACAGCACCGCGCCCGACAAGTTCGCCATCGGCCTGGCTGTCGCGACGTCGCCGACCGGCCCGTGGACCGACTACGTGGGCGGGCCGCTGATCTCCCAGCGGGTGCCCTCGGCCAACACCATCCAGAACATCGACCCGACGATCCTGATCGACGGCGAGGCCCCCAACCAGCGGGTCTACCTCTGGTGGGGCTCCTTCGGCAACCTGCGGACGCTCGAACTCCAGCAGGACATGAAGACGCCTGTCGGCACCCAGCGCACCGTCACCGGCCTGACCGGCTTCTTCGAGGCGCCCTGGGCCTTCGAGCGGAACGGCACGTACTACATGGCGTACGCCGGCAACAACGCCGGTCCGACCTCGCAGTGCACCCCGGCGAACTACCACGCCTGCATCGCGTACGCGACGGCCTCCTCACCCGCGGGTCCGTGGACCTACCGGGGCACCGTGCTCCGGCCGGTCTCCTCGACCACCAGCCACCCGGGGATCCTGGAGTTCAACGGCAAGTGGTACATCGCGTACCACACGGCAGACGCGGTCGGCGGCGGGCACTTCCGCCGTTCGGTCGCGATCGACCGGGTGGAGTGGGACGACACGCAGACCCCGCCGCGGATGAAGCCCGTCACGCCGACGCCGGTCAAGGGACGCGACCTCACGCCCCGTCCGAACATCGCGCAGGAGGCGAAGGTCACCGTCTCCAACGAGCCCGTGCCCACCCAGTACTGGGTGAAGGCGCTCAACGACGAACTCGTCCGGTCCAACCCGCTGCCGCCGGACATGTGGGGCACCTGGACCGGCAACAACCCGCCGCAGCAGTGGGTGCAGTACACGTGGGACCAGCCGATGCGGATCTCCGGTTCGCAGATCGACTTCTGGAACGACAACCCACAGGGCAGCGGCGTGGGCGTCGCGGCCCCCGCCCGCTGGAAGATCCAGTACTGGAACCTCGCCACCGGCCAGTGGGCCGACGTGCCCAACCCGAGCGGCTACCCGACCGCCACGCAGGGCTTCCAGACCACCGGCTTCGACCCGGTCACCACCACGCAGGTACGCGCGACCTTCGACGCCTCCACCAACGGCGGCACCTACTCGGCGGTCGCGGTCGAGGAGTGGAAGATCCTGGCCACGCAGCCGGAGACCGTCGATCCACCGGCCATCACCGTCGAAGTGGGCGAAACGGAGCTGCCCGGCACCGTCGGCGTCGCCTTCGGCGGCGAGACGCTGCGGATCCCGGTCTTCTGGGACCCGCTGACCTCCGAGCAGGTCGCCCAGCCCGGCACGGTCACCATCCGGGGAACCATGCTCGGCTACACCGCCGGCCGCGTCTCCGCGCAGGTCACGGTCCTGTCGCCGGACGACACCGAAGGCGACGAGACCGCGCCGACGCTGACCCTCACCCCCAGCGGCAGCGCGGGCAACGCCGGCTGGTACCGCTCGGCGGTACGGGTGCGCGTCAACGGCGTCGACGACCGCGGCGGCCGGATGACCATTGAGACGAAGGTGGACGACGGACAGCCGGTCGTCACCACCGACACCCGGCAGGCCGACGCCAACGTCTCCGGGGACGGCGAGCACACCGTCACCGCGAAGGCGACCGACCGCGCGGGCAACGACTCGGCACCCGCGAACCTCACCGTACGCATCGACGCCACGGCACCGGTCAGCACCGGCACCCCGAACACCGCCACCCGGTCGGTCAGGGTCGTCGCGACCGACGCCACCTCCGGCGTCGCCGGCATCGAGTACGCCATCGGCACCGGCCCGTGGACCCCCACCGCCGACGGCGTCATCACGGCGCCCGACGCCAACCGGCACACCGTGTCCTACCGGGCGATCGACAGGGCGGGAAACCTGGAGACCGCCAAGACGGCCGTCATCCCGGCGGACCTGTCCGCGCCGCTCAACGGCAACATCGCCCCCATCGCGACCCCGACCGCCTCCTCCACGGCGGGCTGGAACAGCGTCACCGCCCTCAACGACAACGCCGACCCGGCCAACCCGAGCCAGGCACAGATCTGGGGCACCTGGTCCGGCACCCGCCCGCAGACCCAGTGGGTCCAGTACGACTGGTCACGTCCCGTACGGATCATCGGCACCGAGCTGAAGTTCTGGCGGGACGCAGGTCAGGGCACCGGCGACGGCGTCGCCCAGCCCGACGGCTGGGTGCTCCAGTACTGGGATGACGCCACCTCGGCCTGGCGTGACGTGCCCGGCGCGTCCACGTACGGCACGAGCACGACCGCGTTCAACAACGTCACCTTCGACCCGATCACCACGTCCCGGGTGCGGGCCACGGTCCGGGCCAACGGCAACGGCACCACCTACTCCGCGGTGGCGATCACGGAGTGGCGGGTCTTCGCCCAGGAACCGGCTCCCGAGGAGCCCACCGAGATCCCCGTCACGATCACGGTCACGCCGCGGTGCCTGGCAGGCAAGGCATTCCTGGCCGTGCAGGCGCGCAACGACCATGACGCGGCGGCGGGCATCACCCTGGAGAGCGCGTACGGCAGGCGATCGGTCCCGAACGTCGCGCCGGGCGCGAGCGCCTACCAGTCGTTCGCCACCCGTACGGCCTCGATCGCGGCGGGTACGGTCACCGTCCGCGCCGCCGACGAGGAGACGACCTCGGTCCACACCGCGGAGTACCACGCCCTCACCTGCACCTGACATACCCCTCTTGATCACCAAAGATCACGCACCATGGAGAATTACATGACAATTCAGCGCAAATGGCTGCTGGCGGCGGCTGCCGCCCTGACCGCGTCCGTGGCATTCCAGGCACCCGCCACGGCCGATCCCGGCGACGGCACCGATGTGAAGGTGACGGTCGAAATCGAGCAGATCAAGGAGCCGGGCGTGCTCGCCATGTCGATCGCCGCCGACTCCGTCGCGTTGAGCGAGGACGGCTCGACCCTGGAGAACCGCCAGTTCCTCGGCACCCTGCCGACGGTGACGGTCACCGACACCCGCACGATGGAGGAGGTGCCCAGCGGCGCCGCCTGGGCCGTCCTCGGCAACGCGAGCAACTTCACCGGCGACTCCGGTCAGGCGCCCATCAGCGCCGGCCACCTCGGCTGGAAGCCGCGCCTGATCGACGGCGGCGAGACCGGTCTGGTCGCCGAGGGCGAGGAGGTCGTGACCGTCCTCGACGAGCCGACCCAGCCCGGCAACAACGTCGGCCTGGTCGACCAGGAGCTCCTGGCCTCGACCTTCGAGTCCGGCGCGGTCGCCGGCGGCGCGTACGCCGTCAACGCCGACCTGTTCCTCCGCACCCCCGCGGACGTCGCCGCGGGTTCGTACGCGTCGACGCTGACCCTGTCTCTGTTCGAATAACCGACGTTCGAGTAACCGACGGGTGGGGGCCGCGGCGGCGCGGCCCCCACCGCCCCCCTTTCGCCGGAGGACCCCGCCGTGATCCGAACCCTGTCACAGACGCTGCCGCGGCTCCTCGCCGTACTCACCGCGGCGCTCCTCACCGTGCCCCTCTCGCCCAACGGTGCGCTGGCCGAACCGACGCTCACCTGGTCGGTCCAGCCGGCCGACCAGCGGGGACCGGACGGCCGCCGGTGGGTCGAGCTCACCGTCGACCCCGGCCAGAGCGTGACCGAGCACCTGGCCGTGCGGAATTTCAGCGACGCCTCCGCCGTCTTCGCCCTGAAGGCCGCCGACGGCTACCTCACCGACAAGGGCCGCTTCAACATGCTCCAGTCCGACCGCGCCTCGGTGGACGGCGGCACGTGGATCAAGGTCCAGAACGAGGTCACCGTCGGGGCCAACGAGACGAAGGTGGTGCCGTTCACGATCACCGTGCCGCGTGACGCCTCACCGGGGGACCATCCGGCCGGCATCGCCGCGACGGTCACCAGCGCCAGTGACACGGTCTCCGTGGAGAGCCGGGTGGGGTTCCGGGTCATGATGCGCGCCACCGGCACGATCACGGCGGCGATGGCGGTCGACGACCTCACGGCCACGTACGAGCAGTCGTGGAATCCCTTCTCGTCCGGTGTCATCCGAGTCGAGTACACGGCGACGAACAAGGGGAACGTCGCGGTGAGCGGAACCGGCGAGGTGACGACCGGCGACCTGTCCGGTCTGACCGAACGGGACGCCAAGACCGACGTCGAGGAGATCTTCCCCGGCGACAGCCGTACGGTGCGGACCCGCATCGCGGGAGTCTGGGCCCTGGGCCCGCTCTCCACGAGCGTCATCATGTCCCCGTCCGTCCAGGGTGGCGCCCCCGCCGGCGCCGTGGTCGAGAACGCCGCCACCGACGTGACGGTCTGGACCGTGCCCTGGCCCCAACTGGCCCTGGTCGCGCTTCTCGTGATCCTCTTCTTCTCCTACCGGGCCATCACCCGGCGCCGCCGGCGGCGTTTGGCGGACCTGCTCGCCCGCGCCCGCGACGAAGGCCGCGCGGAGGCCCAGGAACCCTCACGGAACGCCCAGGTTTAGGACCGTTTCAGCGTCACAGTCCGTTGTCGCGGGTCAGGCGGGGACTCCGCCCCTCGGGCCGAAGTACTTCGCCGCGATCTGGGTGTGCAGCGAAAACGCCAGCTCGCGCGGCCCGTCGATCAGCAGCCACTCCGTCGTTTCGGCCGTGGGCGCGACCGGCGGAAGGGCGGCCGAGCTGGTCCGCGGCCCCAGGGCGAAGATCAACACGGTGCCGTCGGGGGCGCTGAGCACGTCGAAGAGCCGCACCTCGTCCGCGTCGACGACAACCCCCGTCTCCTCGCGGAGCTCCCGGGCGGCCGCCTGCTGCCAGGACTCCCCCATGTCGATGAAGCCGCCGGGCAGGGCGAGCCCGCCGCGGTGCGGTTCGACGTCACGACGGACCACCAGCAGGCCGTCGTCCACCGGCAGCACCATCACCGCGACCGGCAGCGGATTGAGGTAGCCGGTGTTCCCGCAGCCGGAGCAGGTGCGCGGCCAGGACTGGCCGGGGATGAAGGCCTGACCGCAGAAGGAGCAGTGCGAGTTTCTGATCGTCACGATCGTGAGACTAACCGGGGGTGCAAACACCATCTACCTGGCTGGGGACTTTCCCCTGCTCCACCGGCTCACCCGAGCACCGACCCAACGACTTTTCAGACACCGGCTCTGCCGACGTTCCCGTCGATCAGGCAACGATCCTGCCCTCGCGCAGCGCGGTGTGCGACCCGGTGAAGTCGCTGCGGAAGCGGCGATCGTGGGAGACCACCACCAGGGCACCCGCGTAGGCGGCCAGCGCCTCCTCCAACTCCTCGACAAGGGTGAGCGAGAGGTGGTTGGTCGGCTCGTCCAGGATCAGCAGGTCAACAGGGCGGGTCACCAGTCTTGCCAGTTCCAGATGGCGTTGTTGCCCGATGGAGAGCGCGGCCACGGGCTTGACGAAGTCCTCGCGCTGGAACAGGCCTAGCGCGAGCAGGACGGTCGCGTGCTCTTCCGGTAGCCCTGGCAGACCTTCGGCGAAAGCGGCCAGCACGGTGCGCTTCGACTGCCTGACAGGTATTTCCTGGCGCAGATAGCCGATCCTCCGGGGGAGGCGTACGGTGCCGGCGTCCTGGACGAGGTCACCGGCGAGCAACCGCAGAAGCGTCGTCTTCCCCGCCCCGTTGGGGCCGGTGAGCAGTACCCGCTCACCGGGGACGACCGTGAACTCGTCGACGGTGAGCCGGTTTCCGACGCTGACGCCGTTCAGCTCGGCCAGCGGAGTGACGCCGATCTCGCCGTCGGCGCCGCCTGGGTCACCGCTGTCGAAGCGGGCGGCGAAGCGCAGTGGGTCGGGCGGGCGCGGAACCACGTCTTCGCGTAGGCGGTGCAGTCGCTCTCGGGCCTTGCGGACCTGGCCTGACAGTCCGGCCTCGTGGGAGCGGCGATGGCCGGCCGTACGGGGGCGGCTGCTGGACCTGACGCTGGACGCCAGCCGTACGGCTCCCGCATCGGCGAGGCCGGTCTGGCGATCGATTTCGGCCAGCCACTCCTGGTAGTCCTGCTCCCAGCGACGCCTGGCCGCAGCCTTCGCAGCCAGATAGCCGTCCCAGCCGTCACCGTATCGAGCGACGGTTCGGCGATCACGATCGACCTCCAGGATCGTCGTGGCGACCCGCTCAAGGAACGTCCGATCGTGGGTGACCGTCACGACCGTGCCGCGGTGGGCCCGGAGCCGGGTCTCCAGCCACGTCACCGCTGCCTCATCCAGGTCATTGGTCGGCTCATCAAGCAGGAGCAACTCGGGCGCGGCGGTCAGCACGCAGGCCAGTGCCAGACGAGACCGCTCGCCACCTGACAGGGCGCCGAGTCGCCGGTCCCTGGTGAGGTGAGCGAGGCCCAAGCCATGCATGGCCGCGTCGATCCGCGCGTCGACCTCGTAGCCGCCGCACGCCTCGTAAGCCGTGAGCAGGTCACCGTAGGCTTCCAGCTCCTCCGCGGACGCCTCAGCCAGCGAGGCCTCGGTCTCGCGTATGCGGTGTTCCAGTTCCCGCAGGTCAGCGAGTGCCACATCGATGGCGTCCTGCACGGTCTGCGTGGCAGCCAAGTCCAGCGTCTGGCTGAGATAACCGATGCCACCGGAGGTGACGACAACGATCTCGCCGTCGTCCGGCCTCTCCTCACCCGCGATGAGGCGGAGCAGAGTGGACTTGCCCGAACCGTTCTCGCCGATGACGCCGACCCGCTCGCCCGAGGCGACGGTGAAAGAAACGTTCTCCAGTACGGTATGGCCCGCGTAGGCCTTGGTGACGTGGGTGACGGTGAGCTGTGACGGATGGGTCAAGGGTTCGACCTCCAGGGTTCTCGACGATGGGCATGGGCGGCCGCCGAGAAACGTGGGAAAACAGCATCCGGCGGCGGAAGGGCGCGGCGTGTCAGAACGTCATCGCGCGAGGGTGGTAAGACCACGGCCAGATCAAGAACACATGTGACGCATCGTATCCGGCGCCGTTCCCCAGCTACAAGGCATTAACCGACTCGCCGGTCAGCGCGTGGGAGACGTCGGTGGCGTCGTCGCCCGCGTCCGGTGTCACCGGCGGCGGGGACCCTTCTGTGTAGATATCTCCATCATTTCTCAAAAATGCGGTGGGAAGCTATATGGCCGGTTCGGTCGGTCCGGTGGTTTGCTGCTGAGCATGGAGTCGACAACGGGTGAGAAACGAGTGACCGTGCCCGCTCGCGAGGGGCGCGCGGTCAGGGTGGCCGCCGGGCAGTGGGTGCGTGTGGTCGACCTCGAAGGCGGGCAGGTGGGCGACGTGTTCGCCTTTGGCGCCGGCGACGTGACCGAGCATCTCAGTGCCTCGCATACGCGCAGTCATACGAGTCGCCTGTTCCCGGCGGTGGGCGAGCAGTTCGTCACCAATAGCCGTCGCCCGATCCTGACGCTGGTCTCCGACACTTCTCCGGGCTGGCACGACATGCTGATCGCCGCCTGCGATCCGGCGCGTTACGCCGCGCTCGGCGTGCGGGAGGCTCACGCCTCGTGTGCGGAGAACCTGCGCCGGTCCCTGGCCACGCTGGGCCTGGCCGTCGCCGTCACCCCGCAGCCGGTCAACGTGTTCATGCGGATCCCGGTGCGGGAGTCGGGAGAGCTGCGCTGGCTGCCCGCCGCCGGCCGACCGGGTGACGCGATCACCTTCGAGGCCGCCATGGACTGCGTGGTGGTGGTCTCCGCATGCCCCCAGGACCTGGTCGAGATCAACGGGAACAGCCCGACGTCGCTGGCGGTCGACGTGCTATCCGGCCGTCATGAAATTCAAGGAGTAAGAACAGCATGAGCATTTCCACCTTCGGTGTACGGCACCCCTCGCTGAAGCCGGGACGGATCGGGGATCTGGAACTGGCCAACCGGCTCGCGGTCTCGCCGATGACCCGGGTCTCGGCCACCCCGGACGGCACCCCGACCCAGGAGATGGCCGGCTACTACGCCGAGCTCGCACGCGGCGGGTTCGGGCTGGTGATCACCGAGGGCACCTACACCGACACCCTGTACAGCCAGGGATACCTCAACCAGCCGGGAATCGTGTCGGAGGCGCATGTGGCGGCCTGGCGGGAGACCGTCGACCGGGTGCACGCCGCGGGGGCGCCCATCGTGCTGCAGCTCATGCACGCGGGCGCGCTGTCTCAGGGCAGCCACTACCGGAAGGACACCGCGGGCCCGTCCGCCGTGCCACCGCTCGGGGAGAAGATGCCCGAGTACGGCGGCCACGGACGATGGGCGACGCCTCGGGAGATGAACCCGGCCGATATCGAGAAGGCGGTGCGCGGCTTCGTGATCTCGGCGGTGAACGCGCGCGAGGCCGGGTTCGACGGGATCGAGGTGCACGGGGCCAACGGCTACCTGCTGGACCAGTTCCTCACCGACTACACCAACCGGCGCGACGACTCCTACGGCGGTCCGATCGCCAACCGGGTCCGCCTGGCCGCGGAGGTCGTGGCGGCCATCCGCGCGGAGGTGGGATCGTCCTTCTGCGTCGGGATCCGGTTGTCCCAGACCAAGGTCAACGACTTCGGCCACCGCTGGCCGGGGGGCGCTCACGACGCGGAGGTCGTCTTCACGGCGCTGGCCGACGCGGGCGCGACCTATCTGCACATCGCCAGCGAGGGCCGGGACTGGATCGAGACCGCGAGGTTGGCGGGCGGTGCCACGATCACCGGCCTGGCCCGCCGGGTGAGCGGTCTTCCGGTGATCGCCAACGGCGGCATGCACGAGCCGGCGCAGGCGGCCCAGGTGCTGGCCGACGGGCACGCGGATGTCCTGTCGGTCGGCCGGTGGGCGCTGGCCAACCCCGACCTTCCCCGCCGTCTGGCCGAGGGGGCGGCGCTGGAGGACTTCGACCACATGATGGTGCAGCCCATGGCGACGCTGGACAATACGCGCCGGTGGCGGGCGGCAGGCGCTCGGGCCGGGGTCTGAGCCGGCGAGCATGATGGTGGACATGATGGAGATCGCCCTGCGCCCGCATCGGGCGCCGGTGGTGGATCCCCTGGTCTATCCCGCATAGATCTCGGCGAGGGTCCGCTCACGGGTTTTCCCGCCAGGCCCGGAGCGGGCCCTCCCGCCTGCCCAGGCCTGGAGCGGGCCCTCCGGAGCCGCGAGACGCCGGTGCCCCGGGGGTCAGCTCATGGCATCGGCCTCAAGAGCGAGGAACAGGTCCACCCGGTCCTCGGTACGGCTCACGTCCCTGCCGGTCAGTTCGGTGATCTTGGACAGCCGGTTCCGCAGCGTGTTGACGTGAACGTGCAGGGAGGCGGCGGTGGCGGCCCAGTGCCCGTCGTGGTCCAGGAAGGCACGCAACGTCACCTCCAGCTCCCCGCCGCGCCTGACGTCGTGCTCGCGCATCGGCACGAGCACGACGTCGGCGAAGCCGCGCAGCGCCCCCGCGTCCTGCAGCCCGAGAAGCAGCCGGTGTGTGCCCAGCTCGGCGAAGGTCCGCGCCACGGGTCCGCCGCGGCTGCGGCGTAGCACCCGGCACGTCTCCCGGGATCGCGTCAGGGGTTCTCGCAGACCGGCGGAGTCGTCGGCGACGCCGCCGAGACCCACCACGGGGCGACGGCCGGTGAATCGCCGCGCCACGGCCCCGGCCAGCCGCTCCGCCAGCGACACCAGCCCGTCTTCCGGATATCGCCAGGACAGCACCGCCACCACGTCCTGGGTGCCGCCCGCCACGACGACCGGAACCCCCTCGGTCACGAAGAACTCCCCGACCACCTCGGCAAGGCCGGGCAGCGTGGCCGCCTCGCCCTCGGCGAAGGCGATCGCGCACACGGCCAGGGGGCCCCCGGCGTCCACGCCGAACGCCTGCAGCCTGCCCGGAACCTCGGCCGCCCGCCGTCCGCCGGAGAGCACCATCTCCAGCAGTTCGCTGGCGAAACGCAGCTCGATCGCCTGCACCGCCTGTTGCTTGGCCACCTCAAGGCTGAGGAAGCGAGCCGCCTGCTCCAGTGCGTCCTGCTCGATCCGGTCGAGAGCGCTGACCGGGCGAAGGCAGATCAGCGCGGCGTCGACATCGCCGACCGCTCCCACCAGGAACAGGGTCGCGCGATCGGTGGGCCCCAGCTCCAACTCCAGCGCCGGTGGCCGGCGGGCCAATCCTCTGGCCACCGCCTGAAGCTGCTCGTCATCGAGCCGGGCTCCGGCCTCGGCGAGCAGCCGGCCCATCCGGTCGACCACCGCGAGCGGCAAATCGTGATCGCGTCGAAGGACCTGAAGCACGCCGGAGGCGCCGGCACCGCGCGAGATCGCCCTGGCCAGCGCGTCGCCCCTGCGCACCATGCCGACCAGCACGCTCTGGCGCTCCTCGGCGTACATGGCGGCGACCGTCTCGGAGACGGCGGTGAACGGCACCCTCGGGGAGATCTCCAGCAGCGGCAGGTCCGCCTCCCGGCAGGCGTCGACCAGCTCCCGCGGCGTCGTCGGGGTGGCCGCGAGCAGGCCGAACATGACCCCCGCGGCTCCCGCCCGCTTCATGCTCGCCACGAACTCCGCCGGCGTCACCTGACCGATCCACAGGCCGTTGGTCAGTACGAGCTCACGCTCGCGCACGTAATTCGAGGGGTCGGGCAACTCGGTGGTGTGGACCCAGGTCACCTCCGCCTCCATCACCCCGGGCGGGCCGGGAACGAGGACCCGCAGCTCCAAGGAGAGGGTCCGCACGAGGGCACCGAGGGTGAACATCCTGTAAACCTATCCAGCATTCCGGTGGATACCTATAGATTCATCCATGCCCTTTCTGGTGACCGCGACTGCTTATGTGGTGCGCATCACCAGGAAAGGAACCCCACGTCAATCAATGATCTCGCCGGAAGCGAGGCCCGAGGCACATCCCGCTTCGACGAGCACGGCATCGAGCCCATCCCTCACCTCGCCGAACTCCGCGACCCCACCGTGAACGGCGTCGTCGTCATTTCGCCTCCCGACCGAGGATGCTGATGCCGAGCATGCGCGCCCCGGTGTCCGTGCGGGGCCGGTGGCTACTGCCCGGGGCGAACACCACGTAGCTGCCCGGCCCGAGCCGGTGACCCCTGTCGATGAACTCGCCGGACACGACGTAGTAGCGCTCTTCCCCGTCGTGCACGTCGACCTCGGGCCATTCGCTGCCCGGCGCGAAGTCGTAGACCCAGCCACGGGCCGCCTCGGTAGTGGGCAGCCGCCGCCGGAAGATGCCGGAGGAGACCTCAACGGGCTCGATCTCATCGATGTGCAGAACCTGCACGTCGTCGTGTTCT
Organism: Streptosporangium subroseum; assembly: GCF_900188345.1. Classification (GTDB taxonomy): domain Bacteria; phylum Actinomycetota; class Actinomycetes; order Streptosporangiales; family Streptosporangiaceae; genus Streptosporangium; species Streptosporangium subroseum. The sequence goes on from NZ_FZOD01000035.1 coordinate 93,176, forward strand.
TCAGTCATGAGCCCATCGTGGCCGGACACGACCGAGCCGCCCAGCGTCTGAAATGACATCATCCGGTACTTTCCTGCCATGACAGTTCATCGCGTCGTTGCTCTGGTCCTTCCGCTGCAATCCACCTTTGAACTCGCATGCGCCGCCGAGGTCTTCGGCGTACGCCGCCCCGGACTGCCCGTCCGCTACGAGTTCGGGGTCTGCACCGAGCACCCGGGCCGGCTGTCCACCCTGGCCGGATACGACATGGCGGTGACCGCGGACCTGACAGCACTGGACGCCGCGGACACCGTCGTGATCCCCGGCTGGCAACAACCGGATATGCCCGCCTCACCGGCCGTGGTGCGCGCGCTGCGGCTGGCCCACCGACGCGGGGCCCGGATCGTCGCAATCTGCTCCGGCACCTTCCTGCTCGCCCAGGCCGGTCTGCTCGACCATCGCCGAGCCACCACGCACTGGCGGATGACCGCCGAGCTGACGGCACGCTTCCCCGAGATCCAGGTCGAGCCCGACACCCTGTACATCGACCACGGCGACGTCGCCACCAGCGCCGGCACGGCCGCCGGTATCGACCTGTGCCTGCATCTGGTCCGCGTAGACCACGGCGCCGCCTATGCCGCGCAGATCGCCCGGCACATGGTCATGCCGCCACACCGCGAAGGCGGACAGCTTCAGTACGCCGCCCCCCTTCCCGCAGGCCCCCCGCTCGACTCCCTGGCTCCCGTGCTCGACTGGATGACCGAACGACTCCACGAACCCCTTTCGGCAAATGATCTCGCCTCTCGGGCCGGGGTCTCCGCCCGCACCCTCGCCCGCCGGTTCGCCGAACAGCTCGGCGTCAGCCCCGGCCGGTGGCTGCTCGGCAAGCGAATCGCGGCCGCCCAGGTCCTGCTGGAGGAGACCGACCTGCCCATCGACGCGATCGCGGTCAGGGTCGGCCTTTCCTCGGCCACTAACCTCCGCCGGCGTTTCCATCGCGCCCTGCGCACGACACCCGCCGCCTATCGGCGCGCTTTCCGCCGCGAAGAGCCCGCCCTCCCGATCGGATAAGCCGAACACCACGTCCTCAGACGAGGAAAAGCAGCTGATACCGAGGGTTCTCGTGCAGCTTGGGACCGCAACAGCCGAAATAAGGTTCATTTTCCGCAAAGGTCACATCGACTCCGTGTCCGCGGTGACGGTGACTCCCGACAGGCGCACCGGCGGTGCCGTACCCGGAGGTGACGACGGTGGCGCGGCAGGCGTGCGGGGCTTCGGCGAGGCCCCGGTGCGCCGCCGCGCCGCTCATCTCGTGGCGGTGTTTCCGCTGGACGCGCTCACCCGTCACCGGCCGGCCTCGTCGAACGGTGCTTCAGTCGTCTCCGTCGATGGCGCGGAATCGCGATGTGCACCGGCAGGCTCGCACGCGACTACCGGGCCGCGATCCGCCTGCCCGCCACGCTGATCCGGATCGGGACGGACTCGATCGGCGCGGGCTAGGAGATCTTGCGGCGGTAGGTGGTCATGGCGAAGACGTAGGCGACGACGAGGATGCCGACACACCAGGCGAGGGCGATCCAGATGTCGGTGCCGACCGGCTGCTGGGTGTACAGGTTGCGGAGGGCGTTGACGATGGAGGTCACCGGCTGGTTCTCGGCGAAGGCGCGGACCGGGCCGGGCATGGTGTCGGTGGGCACGAAGGCCGAGCTGAGGAACGGCAGGAAGATGAGCGGGTAGGAGAACGCGCTCGCGCCGTCCACGGTCTTCGCGGACAGACCGGCGATGACGGCGAGCCATGTCAACGCCAGGGTGAACAGGATCAGGATGCCGGCGACCGCGAGCCATCCCAGTACTCCGGCCCCGGAGCGGAATCCCATGAGCAGGGCGACGAGCACGACGACCACGAGCGAGATCACATTGGCGACCAGCGAGGTCAGCACGTGCGCCCACAGCACCGACGACCGCGCGATCGGCATCGACTGGAATCGCTCGAAGATGCCGCTCTTCATATCCAGGAAGAGCCGGAACGCGGTGTAGGCGATGCCCGAGGCGATCGTGATCAGCAGAATGCCGGGCAGCAGGTAGTTCACATACGAAACCGACCCGGTGTCGATCGCGCCGCCGAACACGTAGACGAACAGCAAGAGCATGGCGATCGGCGTGATCGCGGTCGTGATGATGGTGTCCACGCTGCGGGTGATGTGGCGCAGCGACCGTCCCAGCAGGACCGCGGTGTCACCGAAGAAATGCTTGGTCATCATTGTTCCTTACTCGTCGTTGCCGATGCTGCGGTCATAACCGGCGTGCTGTTCTTGCCGTCGGCGCCGACGAGGGTGAGGAAGACGTCTTCGAGGGTCGGCTGCTTTTCGATGTATTCGACCTTGGCGGGCGGGAGCAGCTGCTTGAGCTCGGCCAGGGTGCCGTTCACGATGATCCGGCCCTGGTGCAGGATCGCGATCCGGTCGGCGAGGTGTTCGGCCTCGTCCAGATACTGCGTGGTGAGCAGCACCGTCGTACCCTGCCCGGCGAGTTCCTTGACGGTCTGCCACACCTCGATGCGCGCCTGGGGGTCGAGTCCGGTCGTCGGCTCGTCGAGGAAGATGACCGGCGGGTTGCCGATGAGGCTCATCGCGATGTCCAGGCGGCGGCGCATGCCCCCCGAATACGTCGACGCCTTTCGCGCGCCCGCGTCGGTCAGCGAGAAACGCGCAAGCAGGTCGTCGGCGATTTTTCCCGGGTCCTTGAGGTGCCGCAGCCGGGCGACCAGCACGAG
>NZ_FZOD01000075.1 GCF_900188345.1 Streptosporangium subroseum
TCGACTACCGAGACCAGCTCTGGCCCGATCTCCGGGAGGCCGAGGAGATCCTCAGCGTGCTGGCCTGCTCGGCCGACATATTGTTCGTCCGGCAGAGCGAGCTGGACCTGGTCAAGCCGGCGCTCAACGGCGACCGGGAGGTCATCGTGATGCGCGGTGCCCGAGGGGCGAGCGTCCGGGTGGACGGCGTCCGCCACGACGCCGCCAGCCCCTCCACACCCGTGGTCGACCCCAACGGCTCCGGGGACGCCTTTGTCGCGGGCTATCTCAGCGCGCTGCTGGAGCACCTGCACCCGGCGGACAGGCTGCGCAGGGGCGGCCTGCTGGCGGCATTCGCGGCCTCCGGGCCCAGCGACTGGCAGGGCCTGCCCATGAGGGCGGAGCTGCCGCTGTTGGAGCTCGAAGCCTAGGGCTCCCCTGAGGGCCGAGCCGCCACTGCTGGACCTCGAAGCCCAGGGCTGTGAGGGCCGCCACCGCTGGACCTTGAGATCCAGGGCTCCCCGGCTAGGGCTCCTTCGCCTCGCCGAGGGTCATGGAGAGGTGGGAGACCGTGCTGGTCATCAGGGCGCGCTTGGGCAGGCCGAGCTCGCTCAGCTCCTTGGCGACGGAGTGGTTGCCCAGGCGGATCAGCGCGCCTCCGGGGCGCATGCGAACCCCGCGAGAGGATATCGACCAGGGAATGCGGCGGGTGACGCCGTCCTGATGGCTGTAGGCGTCAAGGACGGACGCCATGCCGTTGCCGGGCACCGGGGTGCCGGGTTTGATCAGCAGGTCCAGCACCAGCCGGCCGTCCTTGCGGACGATGCACCGTTTGTAGGGCGACGACAGGCGCAGGTCGATGTCGGCGAGCTCCTTGGGCAGGCCCCAGATCGTACGGCCCGCCTCCAGGGTGAAGCCCTGGTCGACCGGGAGCCAGTGGATGAACGCTCCGGCGCCGAGCCTGTGCAGCTCCCACAGGCTCGCGCGCAGGCCCCTGCGGGGCGCCGGATCAGCGCCGGGCGGCCGGATCAGGAAGGCGACGCCGAACTCGTGGTAGGAGCCCAGGTCGCCGTCGGTGTAGTCGGCGAACACCAGCGTGCACAGGGCCTTGCCGGGCAGCACCTCGGCGGCGTCCAGCCTCGAATAGGCGATCACGGCCCGTGCCGCGTCGGCCCGGACCAGATAGGAGGCACTGCAGACCGCGGCGTCCCTGATGCGCACCGGCATAGCGATCTCGCGCCCCTGGATCAGATGGCGTGCCATGTCTCCAGTACACCAATCTCCGGTCTCCACGTCACTGGTGCGGAAGTAATCCTTCCCGGACGAAGCGGGCAGGAGGGGTCAGACCACCAGGGCGCGACGGTGGGCGCGCGCGGGGGCGGCGCTCGCCGTCGCCCACTCCTCCAGTCGCCCGACGAACGCGCCCGAGTGGTCAGGCCAGTTGTAGTGGGACAGGGCTTCCGCGTAGCCGCGGGCCCCCATCGCCGAGGCCTCCTCGGGGTCGTCCCGCAGCGCCAGTACGGCCTGCAGCGTCGCGTCCACGTCCCCGAAGGGTACGACGGTCCCGCAGCGGGCCCGGTCGATCATCGAGGCGGCCGTGGGGAGAGGCGTGGTGATCACGGGGATCCCCCTGGCCATGTATTCGATGACCTTGGTCGGCATCGACTGCCGGTAGTTGGGCACGTCATGCAGAAGCGACAGTCCGGCGATCGCCTTCTCGGCCATCCGCAGCGCGTGCTTGTTGGGCACGTAGCCGTACCAGTCGAGCAGGCCCTCCCGCTGCGCGTCCCTCAGCAGCGGCCGGATCTCGGCGTCGGCGGCGCCGATCAGGTCCAGCCTGATCCCGTACGGGACGAGCCGCCTGGCCAGCTCGATCAGCTCGATCGCCCCCCTGGCCTGGGAGAGGTGGCCCACGTAGACCACCCGGTTCTGGCCGGACGGCGAAGGCAGCCGAGGGGGCACGTAGGTGGTGTTGAGCACGATCGGATGGGTCTGGGCGAATCGCTCCTGGTAGGCCTCCTCGGCCAGGATCAGGTGCAGGCGGCGCTCCGCGCGGGCCTCGATCCGGCGGACCAGCGACGGCAGGATCCGCCGGAGGTACTCGGGGAGGTACGGCTTGGCCTCCAGCGCGGCGGCCGTGTCCTCGTGCACGTCCCACACCGTGGCGGGACGGCGCCTGGGGAGCCGGAACAGCAGCTCGATGTCATGGACGATCAGCAGGTCGGCACCCTCCACCCCGCGCTTGAGAGCCTTGCGGGCGGCCTTCAGCGCGCGCCGGCGGCGACGTCCGACCGCACGGGGAACGTCGATCGGCCGGATCCGGGGATCGGGCGTGACGTTGCAGTCGGTGAAGGGCGCTACATAGGTGATCTCGTGTCCCGCCTCGAGGAGCGACCGGATCTGCCGATGCATGATCCGGGCGTCTTCGGGGTGATGGACAATTGTGCCGACACATACCCGCATACACCGATGCTGCGCGTCTCTTCCGTCATCACCGGATGTGTTGCGTTAATTACCGGGTAACTGAGGCTGAACTCTCCCTGGCGGCGGGCTCGTCCGGCGGCTTGGGAACGGCCTCCGCCGACGCCGACGGCCGGCGGTAGAGCCAGACCAGGCGGGGTTCGAGCAGCCACTTGAAGAGCGTGCGGGTCTCCGGCAGGCACAGGACGATGACCAGGGCCAGCGCGCTCGACGCGATCGCCATCACGCCCAGCGGGCCGTGCAGCCAGGGGAAGCTCAGCCAGTGCTGGTCCTTGGCGATGAGCACGATGACGCCGTGGAGCAGATAGGCGTAGAGCGTTCGGGTGCCGAGGTCGGAGAACCAGGTCTCCCTCCGGGGAATCACCGCGAGCACGGCGAACGTCATGATCATCCCCGCGACCAGCATGGCGCCGCGTACGCCGAGACCCATCCACCAGGACATGTCCATGCCCTTGAAGCTGTAGCGGTAGTAGACCGGGGCGAGCTTGACGTGAGGGGCGATGAAGATCGCCACCCCCGCCGCCCCGACGAGGACGACCCCGCCCAGGATCCTGACCCAGATCGGCTTGAGCAGGTCGAAGTGCTCCGGCCTGAGCAGCAGGCCGAGCACGTAGAACGGGAGCAGGCCGAAGAAGCGGTCGATGCTGAAGTCGCCGCCGATCTCCGAGAAGCCCGCCATCATGTAGATGATCACCGCGATCAGCAGCGGCTGCCGCATCCGGGTCCAGATGGGCGTGGAGATCCGCCAGAGGACCAGGGCCAGCAGATACCAGTTCAGCCAGGCCGGGTCGATGATCGTCAGGGTCCACTTCTGACCCAGTCCGTAGCGGAGCAGCGCGTAGCCGATCTCGACGACCGCGTACGGGATCAGCAGGGTGTCGACCAGTTTGTTGATCTTGGCGTTGGAGTTCCAGAAGTTGCGGCCGAGGTAGCCGCTGACCAGCACGAACGCCGGCATGTGGAACATGTAGATGAAGATGTACGCCGACTTCGCCGAGTGCGCGCTCAGGGTGGGCACCAGCGAGTGCCCGGTCGCGACCAGGGCGATCAGCACGAACTTCACGTTGTCGAGATACGGGTCGCGCTTCTTCTTGACCGGGGGAGCGGGGGGCTCCTCTGCCTGCTCCCGCTCGCGCTCGGCCCGCCACTCCCGCATCGCCTCGCGCTCGGGGTCGGAGGACCGGCTCCAGAACGAGGGCTCGGCGCTCTGCCGGCCGCTGCTCTCCCAGTAGGAGAAGGGCCGGTCCGCCGGGGCCGGCGGCGCCTCCAGGGGAGGCAGCAGGGCCTCCCGGGGCTGCGGGAGCGGACGGCGGGACGGCGGCGCCTCGGGGGAGACGCGAGGCGAGGGGGGCGCGCCCTCCGGGGCGCCTTCCTCGCGCCACGGGGACTCCCGCCGGTTCGGCCCGGTCGACTCGGGAGCCCACGCGGTTTCGTGGGTGCCCTGGGAGTCTCGCGATTCCGGGGGTTCCCGCCACGCCAGGGGCTCCAGGGGTGCGGAGGCGCGGAGCGGATCCGGGGAGCCGTAGGGGCGGCCCCGCTGGGGCTCGTGCGCCTGGTCCTGCCGCGGTTCGCGGGAGCCGTCCGGCGCGTCCGGCGGCTCCTGGTAGGCGGGGTAGCCCCACGCGGTGACCTCGCCGGGGTCCTCTTCCTCCGGCGCGTGCCCGCGCTCCTGCCGCCCGGAGGCGTACGGCTGGGCCGGTGGCTCCGGCCAGGAGGGCTGGGACGCCGGAGGCCGCCACGAGCGCTCAGGCGTCGGCTGCGGGGCGGGGGTCCGGCCCTGCCCGCCGGTCGGCCTACCGGTGTCGGCGTCGGGGACGCCGTCGTCCTGAGGGGCCGGTGTCGGGAAAGAAGGGCGGATGTCACTCACGGGGGAAACGCTCAGCCATCTGTCGGAGACCGGGAAGGAGTCGGCACGCTAGCGCGAAGGCGGCGGGGCATGGGGGCGAGTATGGGCTCGCCTCGCCGACCTGACCACCCTAAACCGATGATGAGCTCTCTGTCGCACGAGTACGCCGAGTTTCAAGGGGTTCTCGGTGAATCGTGACTGTCGGGAACCTGTCGAAGTCATGTCGCGGGTCGCCGACCTGCGAGGGAGCCGAGGGGGTCACCGCGCCGGCCGTGAGCCGGTGAGGGGGGCATGTCGCCGGTCGTCGGCTGAGGCGGGAGAACGAACGCCGGGCAGGCACCGTGGAGCCGTTCGTGAGTCGGCGCGGATGCCATGGAGCCGTTCGTGAGCCGGGGCGCCGGGATCGGACGGCGAGGTTCGCCGCCTGATCCCGGCGCCCTCGCCGCTCGATCGGCCGTCGTCGCCAGGACCTACTGGCAGGGGTCGGTCTTGTTGTCGACGACCTGGTCCTTGAGAGAGTCCGGGATCTTGGTGGGGACCCGGACGCCCGGCCAGTCGGCGCCGATGACCAGCTGGAGGATCGGGCCGGTGGTGGGCGGCTTGGCGATCGGCGTGGGCGGCACGTAGGCCTCCGTGCTGATCGGCTTCACCTTGCCGGCGACCGGGGCGCGCTTCTCACCGGAGAGCCTGGCGGCCAGGGTGTCTCCGTAGGCGGGGCCCTCGGTGTCCTTCTTGGCATACCTGAGCGTGGTGGTGGGCACGTTGCCGGCCACCGGGCGGGCGTTGCCGACGTTGGTCACGACGAAGCCCTGGGCGGTCAGCTTGTCGGCCACCTCCTTGGCCCTGCCCGGCGTGTCGGTGCCGTTGAAGACCTGGACCCGGACCTGCTCGTTCTTGACGGTCGGCTTGGCGGGCCCGGTGGGGGCGGCGGTGGGGAGCACCTCGGTGTCGCTGCGGATCGCCTCGAACAGCTCGTTCGCGGCGGGCTGCCTCCAGACGACCCGGTTCTTGTCGTCGGGGTCCGCGCCCCACGGGACGGTGATGAACTTGACGCCGCTCGCGGTCAGCGCCTTGGCGCTCTGCGCGATCTTGACCAGGGTCTGGGTGTCGTTGGCCAGCGCCTTGTCCATCCGGACCGACTTCGAGGCGGCCCCGATGAAGGAGAAGAGCTTGCCGGGGTCGGTGAGCAGCGCGCTGCTGGTCGCCTTGTCCACCACCTTGCTGAGGAAGACCTGCTGGCGCTTGATCCGCTGGATGTCGCTGCCGTCGCCGTAGTCGCGCAGCCGTACGTATCCCAGGGCCTCCTCGCCCTTGAGGTTGTGCCAGCCGGCGGAGAGGGTGAGCTTGGCCTTCTTGCTGTTCACCGGCTCCTTCAGGCAGATCCGGACGCCGTCGAGGGCGTCCACGATGTTCTTGAAGCCGGTGAAGTCGACCTCGACGAAGTGGTCGATGGGGATCTGGGTGAGGGACTCGAGCGTGTCGATCGTGCAGGTGATGCCGCCCTCGTTGTAGGCGGCGTTGATCATCTCGTGCCTCGCGGCGACCGGGGCGCCGGCCTCGCTCTTGCACGCGGGCATGTCCACCACGGAGTCGCGGGGGAAGCTGATGAGCGTCGCCTTGTCGCGGTTCGGCGAGATGTGCATGAGGATGATCGTGTCGGTTCGCTTGCCCGCGTTGAGCATCTTCTGGCCGTACTGCAGGTTGTCGCCCTCGCGGGTGTCGGAGCCGACCAGCAGCACGTTGATGGCCCCGGTCTCGTTCACCGGGCGGTTCGCGCTGAGCTTGCCGCTGAGGTCGATCGTGTTGAAGCCGGCGAGGGTGTTCCGGTAGAGCGTGTAGCCGCCGAGGGTGCCGAGCACCATGACGCCGGTCACCGCGATGCTGACCCAGCCGCCCACGCCCAGCCCGCTCTTGCGGCCCTGCGGCGGCGCACCGTTCGGAGGGAGATTCTCCGGAGGCGGTCCTCCGTCATCGCCCGCACGCCGGGAAGCCCGGCGGCCCGGTTCGGCCCCGCGGTCCTTTGCTCCGGCATGCCGGTGGTCGCTCATGCGATCCCCTCGCTTCGCGGCAACGTCCGGCGCTGTTCCAGGTCGTTCATCGCGCCCAAAGAGTAGGTCACGAGACGCGCGCCGACAGCTGCCATGACATGAATTTGCTCAAGACCGTCCCCTGACCGCCGCCATGCTGAACTGGCGGCCAGCATACTCAAATACGGACATTTCTTGGAATATTACGGAAATTAGGTTTACCCGCAACCAAGGCCGCAGCCAGGCACGCGGCCGGCACGGCCGGCAGGACGTATCGATAGTCGAACTCCGCGACCGCAGGAGGCATCACCAGCAACACCACCGCCGTCGTCCACGGCAGCACCCACGCCGTGGACTCCGGGCGGAACCGCCGGACGGCCGCGGCGATCGGCGGGATGAGCAGGATCACCAGCACCGCCGTTCCGGGTAGCCGAACGATGTCCTGATAGGTACGCATCCAGCCCGCGTAGGGTTCGACGATCCGGGTGGTGATCGGACCCCGCTCGTAGCGCCGGGCGGACTCGGCGCCTTCCGTGGCCGGGTAGCGGCCCGGCGGGGCAGGTGGTCTGTCCGGGAACTCGTAGTAGTCGTAGACCTCCTGGTCCGGATAGACCGGACGGCCCCAGGTGAACGACCGGACCAGCTCCGAGGCGACCGATCCCAGATAGTCCAGCGGCTGGCTCCGGATGGCCAGCGACGCGAACTGCCCGGCCATGGTGTCGGTCGTCCCGGTGAAGGTGATGCCGGGCAGCTTGACCAGCGGCGAGTCCTGGCTCCAGACGTACTCCTGCGCGGGAGGCCGTAGCGCGGGCGGCCGGGGGTCGCAGAGCACGGCCAGGTCCGGCGGCGGCTTCATCACCGCGCAGTCGGCGAAGGTCATCGTCTTGGAATAGAGGAAGACGCCGTTGGCTCCCACGATGCCGACCCGCTGATAGGTCGCGTAGAACCAGGCCCCGTATCCCAGGATCGGCAGCGTCGCCGCGACCAGCATCACCCCGGCGGGCATCAGCACCCTGGCCGTGAACACCCGGCCCCGCTCCCGGTAGAGCATCCAGGCCGCGAAGAGCGCGATCATCGGCAGCCCGACGGTCCGGGTCAGGGTCGCCGCCGCGAGCAGCAGCCCGATCCCGCACGCCGTACGCCACCCGGCGGTCTGCCGCACGCCCAGGCAGACCGCCGACATGACCAGAACGGCGAACAGGGTGTCGGAGACCAGCAGGTGCTCCAGTTCGATCTGGTAGGCGTCCAGCAAGGGGGGAACGGACGCTCCCACCGCGGCCCAGCCGGGCGCGCCCAGCCGCCGGGCGGTGAGATAGACGAGCACGCCGACCAGCAGCCCCAGCAGGTGCTGGACCAGCGTGACAAAGGCGAAACTGTGAAACGGTTCGAGGAGCCGCAGGAACATCGAGTATCCGGCCGGGCGGACCAGGTCGGGGCGGGGCCTCAGCGCGGTGACGATGTAGGTGTAGGAGTCGGGAAACCAGAGCGCGGGCCGGTAACCGAGCATGGTGATCACCCGCAGGACGGCTCCGAGGCCCAGAACACCCAGGAAAAAACGGTGCCGCCGCACCCACCCCACCAATCTCCACCCCCTTCGAATGCTGCGCGTACGCTACCGGTTTTCGCCACGCCGCCGCGCAGCCGCATGCGTGTGCCACCGTCGCTTCGGCCTGCCACTACGCTCGGGGCACGCCATGAGGACCGGTCGGCTGGATCACACGCGCAGACCTTCGGCGGGCACGGTGCTCGCCGTGGTCTCGGTCGTGCCCGCACTCGGGCTGGCGGGCTGGCTGCTGGCAGGGCTGCCGCTGCTGCTGCTCGGCTGGTTCCGGCCGATCGCCGCGATCCCGCTGGGCCTGCTGGTCGCCGCGCTCCTGTGCCGGTACGGCCTGCGCCGCCTGCCGAAGACGGTCGAGGCGACCGCCCGGCAGACGGCGGCGGTGATCGCCGTGGCCCTGGCCTCGGGCATCTTCAACGGCCTGTTCCACAGCGAGCAACTGATCATCCGCCGCGACCCCTCCACGTACGCCCAGTACGCCCTCTGGCTGGCCGGCCACGGCTCGCTGCCGATCCCCTTCCAGGAGGCGGCCTTCGGCGGTGGCGATCTGGCGCTGCACTTCGACAGCATGGGCCTGTACGACTTCGGCGGCGCGATCGTGCCGCAGTTCATGCCGGGGTCACCCATGATCGACGCGGTGGGCGTCTGGCTGGGCGGCATCCCGGGGCTCGTGCTGGTGCCACCGCTGCTGGGAGCGCTGGCCGTGCTCGTTTTCGCGGGGGTCGTCGCCCGCCTGGTCGGCGCGCGCTGGGCACCTCTGGCCGCGCTGGTCTTCGCGGTCAGCCTCCCGATCCTCTACACCTCGCGGACCACCTTCAGCGAGATCCCGTCCCTGATCCTGCTCTTCGGCGGCCTGGCCCTGCTGCTCGACGCCCAGGCCAGGCTCCGTTCCGGCGTCACCGGCCTCGGCGTCCCGCCGATCCGTCCCCCGGGAGCGGAACCGATTGGTCCCTTGGGAGCGGAGCAGACCGTTCCCTCCGGAGCGGAACCGATCGGTCCCTCGGGAATTGAATCGACCGGCCTCTCGGGGGCGGAACAGACCGGTTCCTTGGGAGCGGAATCGACCGGCCACTCCGGAGTCGAACTGATCGATCCCTCCGGAACGGAACCGGTCGGCCTCCCGGGAGAGGAGCCGGGCAGGGTCCGTCCGGCACGGTCCGACGCCGTGATCGGCGCGGTCCTGGCGGGTCTGGTGTTCGGGCTGGCCGTCCTGGTCAGGATCGACGGGCTGCGCGACGTGCTTCCCGTGTTCGTCTACGCCGGGCTGCTGATCGCCCTGCGCCGGGTCGGAGCCCGGGACGAGGGACGTCTCGGCGTTCCGCTGCTCTGCGGGCTGGCCGCGGGGACCGCTCTGGGGTTCGCGGCCGCCTACCTGCTCTCCAGGCCGTACCTGGACTATCTGTCGGGCTCCCTCAAGCCGCTGCTGGCGATCTGCGGCGCGGTCCTGCTCCTCACCCTGGTCGCCGCGGTCCTCGCGCCGCGAATCGCCGTGGTCCTCCGGCGGGCCGCCGGGATCCGGCGGCTGCCCGAGATCGCCGGCGGCCTGGTCGTGCTGGTCATGGTGGCCTTCGCGGTCCGGCCATGGCTGCAGACCGTCACCCGGCAGCCCACCACGCAAGAGGATCAGCTGAACTACGAGTTCATCGAGAAGACCCAGCAGGTGAACGGGCTGCCGATGAACGGTGCCCGGCTGTACTACGAGGAGTCCCTCTCCTGGGTGATCTGGTACGTCGGGATCCCCGTGGTGATCCTGGCCACGCTGGCGGCGGCCGTGCTCACGCGCAGGCTGGTCAGGAGGGGTGAGTTCGGCTGGCTGCTGCCGCTGGCCATCATCGGCTGGACCACCTTCACCACGCTCTACCGCCCGGCGATCACCCCCGACCAGCCGTGGGCCTCCCGGCGCCTGGTCCCGATCGTCATCCCCGGCCTGATCCTGCTCGCCGTCTGGGGCCTGCGCTGGGCGCGGGACAAGGCGCGCAGATCGGGGTACGGCCTGACCCCCCAGAAGGGCATCGTCGCCTTCGGCGCGGCGCTGCTTCTGATCCCCGCGGCGCTCACCTCCGGTGGGACGGCGTTCACCCCGATCGAGCGCGGCGAGCGCGCGGCGGTCGAGGGGATGTGCGCGGCCCTTCCTGCCCGGGCCTCGGTGCTGATCGTGGAGCGGGTCACGGGTGACCGGCTCACCCAGGTCGTCCGGGGCACCTGCGACCTTCCCACCGCCCGGGCCGCCATCCCCCTAAAGGCCGACGTCTCCCTCGGGCTCACCGTCAACCGCCTGATCGAGCGCATCCGCACCACCGGCCGCGTCCCGGTCCTGCTCGCCGCCAAGGCCGACCAGCTCTCCGCCTACGGCAGACCCGTCCAGATCATGAGTCTCAGCACCCGTCAGGACGAGCGCTCCCTCGTCGACCCCCCCAACGGCACCTGGTCCCTGGGCGTCAACGTCTGGATGGCCGTTCTGTAGTCGCCCGGACCTGGCCGAAAGAGAGATTCTTCTGCCGATGTGACCACTTGAGGGGGACGATCGCCACATGAGTGAGCCGTTGTCCAATGACCACACGGTAGGTGTACGTGACCTCAGCCATGGCACCGGCCAGGTTCTCTCGCGGGTCAAGGCAGGCGAGACGCTGATCATCACGGAGCGGGGCGAGCCCATTGCCGTGGTCATTCCGCTACGCCAGCCGAGGACGGCCATGCCCGCTGTGGGTTACGCGACGAGCGGGGATCCCACGTGGGCGTCCCATGCGGACGAGAACCTCGGCGGATTCGGCGAATGATCATCGTGGACACCGGGCGACCCTGGCCACGGAGCCGGTGTCCCACCGAGTGGCGTCAGGCAGTGAGTTGACCGGGAACCGCCAAGATCGACATAGTCGGGTTCATGCGCTTGAACCCCGAGGTTTCCGAAGCAGAACATCTGTCCTCTGGGGACTCGGGGCGGCGGTCCCGGAGCCGGACATGGGCCGGTGCCCGTCGCGCGCTGCCGGCCGGTGTGATGGTCGTCGCGGTGGCACTCGGAGCGACCGGGGCCGCGGCGGCCGAGGCCGAAGGCCGCCATGTCCGTCAGGGCCTCATCCAGGTGTCCCCGCCTCCGGCGGGTCCCTGGCCCCAAGACGGAGTGTTCGACATCTATCTCTGTATGAACGGCGACATCCTGAACAACTGCCGCAACCGGACGATCACACCGAAGCAGAAACGAACCATTGAGGCGAGGCTGCGGGCGATGCCCGAGGTGGCGGAGGTGAGGTTCGAATCCCAGAAGAAGGCGTATGCGAACTTCCGGAAGCAGAACCCCGACAACAAGGCTTTGCTCTCGGCCCTCCAGGTCGACGACATGCCGGAGTCGTTCAAGGGCAGGCTTCATCGGCGGGCCGACATCGTGCCGATCCGCTCCACCTTCGAGAAGATGGCCGGCGTTTCCAATGTCTTCACCTTGGGGGGTTCCTTCTGGGAGGGCAAAGCCGACGTCGAGATCACGTTGTGCGGGCCGGGGGAGGCGTCCGGCACCTGTGATGGGCACGATGGCGCCACCCCGTGGGACAAGGAGAGAATCGAGGCCAGGCTGGGAACCGTGGAGGGAGTCGAAAAGGTTTACTTCGAGGATTCCGAGCATGCCGCGAAGGTGTTCTCGTTCTGGTGGATGCGCAAGGCATCTGACCCTCAGGGGTTCCCCGAGTCCTACTACGTCAAGCTCGCCGATCCGGGTGACGCCCAGGTGCTGATCGACACGGTCAAGGTGATGTCGGGCGTCAGCTCTGCCAGGATTGTGGACGACGGTTGGTAGGTGCGGGACCTGCCCGGGGAGGTGAAGTGCGTTCGGCCTCCGGCTGGGCAGAGTATCCTCGCCCGACGTGAGCATGCCCGAGACGCCCGAGAGTGGATCAGCTGTGGACGCAACACCGTACGTGACCATCGTCCTGCCGTGTTACAACGAGCAGGACCACGTCATCGCCGAGGTCGAGCGCATCTGCGAGGCCATGGACCACAGCGGATACACCTACGAACTCGTGGCGGTCGACGACTTCTCCACCGACCAGACCCTGGCCAAGCTGCAGGAGGCCGAGCCGCGGTTCCCGAACATGCGGGTCCGGGCGTTCCACCGCAACGGCGGGTCCGGAACGGTGCGCAGGATCGGCACGCAGGAGGCGCGCGGCGAGATCGTCGTGTGGACCGACGCCGACATGACGTATCCGAACGAGCGCATCCCCGAGCTCATCCAGATCCTGGAGAAGGACCCGGCGATCGACCAGGTCGTGGGCGCGCGGACCACCGAGGAGGGCTCGCACAAGCTCCTCCGGGTTCCGGCGAAGTGGTTCATCCGCAAGGTGGCCGAGCGGCTGGCCGGGCAGAAGATCCCCGACCTCAACAGCGGGCTGCGGGCGTTCCGCAAGTCGGTCGCCAAGCCGTACCTGCGGCTGCTGCCGCCCGGGTTCTCCTGCGTCACGACGATCACGCTGTCGTTCCTGTCGAACCAGCACGACGTCTACTACCTGCCGATCGGCTACAGCAAGCGGGCGGGCACGTCGAAGTTCAGCTTCATCTCCGACGCCTACCGTTACATCCTGCAGGTGCTGCGGATGGTCATGTACTTCAACCCGCTCAAGGTCCTCATGCCGCCCGCGCTCTGGCTGGTCGGCATCGGCCTGGTCAAGGGTGTCGTCGACATCTTCCGCTACGGGTTCTACCTGACCAGCAACACCATCGTGATCTTCCTGTCCGGCCTGCTCATCGGCTCGCTGGCGCTGCTGGCCGACCTCATCGTGCGGTCCAGGAGCGAGTAGATGCGGATCGTGGTCGTCGGGCCGACCTATCCCTACAAGGGTGGCGGCGCCGCGCACACCACCGAGCTGGCGCACCGTCTGCGGGCCGCCGGGCACGACGTGGTGATCGAGTCGTGGCGGGCGCAGTACCCCTCCTTTCTCTATCCCGGGCAGCAGACCGTCGACACCCCCGACGGCGAGCCGTTCCCGCACGTCCGGCGCGACCTCGACTGGCGTCGCCCGGACGGTTGGGTCCGCTGCGGCCGGCGGCTCAGGAGCGCCGATCTGGTGATTTTCGCGGTGCTCAGCCCCGTGCAGGTCCCGCCCTACCTGGGCATCCTGTACGGCCTGCGCCGCCGGACCAAGGTCGTGGCGCTCTGCCACAACGTCCTGCCGCACGAGTCCAAGCCGTACGACGCGCCGCTGATGAAGGCGCTGCTGCGCCGGGCGGACGTGGTGCTTGTCCACTCCGAGCGGCAGGCCGTGCTGGCCCGCGAGCTGACGCCCGCTCCCGTGCGGACCGCGGAGATGGCGCCGCACCTCCCGCCCCGGGCCGACGAACACAAGCCGGGGGAGCACGGGCCTGGGGAACGGCATCCCGGAGAGCCTGAGTCCGGGGAGCAGGGCTTCGGGGAGCGCGGCCCCGTGCACGACCGGCTGCTGTTCTTCGGCCTCGTCCGGCCGTACAAGGGGCTGGACCTGCTGATCCGCGCGCTGCCCGAGGGTGTGTCGCTGCGGGTGGCGGGGGAGTTCTGGGGTGGCCTGGACGAGACGAAGGCCCTGGTCGCCGAGCTCGGCCTGACCGATCGGGTGGAGCTGCGCCCCGGCTACGTGGCCGCGGCGGACGTGCCGGGGCTGTTCGCGGACGTGGACGCGCTGGTCCTGCCCTACAGGAGCGGGACGGCCAGCCAGCAGGTGTGGTTCGGCCACGAGCACGGGGTGCCGGTGATCGCCACCCGGGTCGGCACGCTCGGCGACCACGTCACCGACGGGGTGGACGGGCTGCTGGTCGAGCCCGGCTCGGTGGAGGCGCTGCGCGCGGCGCTGGACGGGTTCTACCGTCCAGGCGAGCCCGAGCGGCTCCGCGCCGGGGTCAAGGCCGTCGACCCCGAGCCCTACTGGGCCTCCTACCTCGAGGCGCTGGTCTCACCCTGACGCCCGGCCTGGGCGTTATCCGGCGGTGGGGTCCCGGGGCACCGGTATTCTTGGGCTTCGCTGTGCAACAGGGTGCAGTAACAGGCGTCACCGCGCATGACAGTGCGTTGATGGGCGTCGCCGTGCGTCAAGGTGCGGCGAGCGGCATCATGATGCGTCGATATGTGGTGAGTGACGTCGTGGCGGCACGGAAAGCAGTGGGCGACCGAGGAGCGGTGGGCGACCGATGAGCACCGAACGGGTGGCGCAGCTTGAATACTCCGAGTTCCAGGCGGCGATGCTCGACGAGGAGAAACGCCGCCGCAAGGCCGCGAAGATCGTGGCGGTGCTCGGTCACTTCCTCGGCCGGGACAAGGACGTCCTCGCCGGGCTGACGGTCGCCGACATCGGGTGCTCGGCGGGGTTCATCGCCGACGAGCTCGCCGCGGCGGGCGC
The DNA here is from genome assembly GCF_900188345.1 of Streptosporangium subroseum. Taxonomy (GTDB): domain Bacteria; phylum Actinomycetota; class Actinomycetes; order Streptosporangiales; family Streptosporangiaceae; genus Streptosporangium; species Streptosporangium subroseum. Next base: position 14,242 of record NZ_FZOD01000075.1, read on the forward strand.
GAGCCGGACGTTCGGCGTCGACATCGACGTGCCGGGCCTGCGCAAGGCGGCCCAGCGGTTCGGTGAGCGGGTCGAGTTCGTGTGTGCCGACGGCACCGCCCTGCCCTTCCCCGACGGGTCCGTCGACGTGCTGGTCTTCAACCACATCTACGAGCACGTGGTCGACCCGGACGCGATCATGGCCGAGATGCGCCGGGTGCTCACCGACGACGGCCTCCTCTACCTGGGACTGGGCAACCGGCTCGGGGTGATGGAGCCGCACTACAAGCTGCCGTTCCTGTCCTACCTGCCGCCCGCGCTGGCCGACCGCTACGTCCGGCTGTCCGGCAGGGCCGACAGCTACTACGAGCGCTACCGGACGCGTCGCGGCCTGCGCAGGATGGCGCGCGGCCTGCGCGTGTGGGACTACACCTTCCCGGTGCTCGCCACCCCGGCGGCGTTCGCCGGGTCCGAGCTGTTTCCCGGGGTGATCGGCCGGGTGGCCGGGGGCGCGCTCTCGCGGATGCCGCGGCCCGTCCTGCGCGCGCTGCTGCCGGTGGTGCCGACCTACCTGTGGGTGGCGACCAAGAGCGACCGCCGCCCCGCCGGAGTGTCCCTGCCGCAGCCGCCCGACCCGGTTCGCACACTGTGAGCTCACGGTGAAACGCCTGGTCCGCATCGCCTTCCTGCTTGTCGCGCTCGGGTTCGGCGCGTGGGCGGTGGCGAGCAAGTGGGACGAGATCCAGACGGGGTTCGCCCGGCTGTCGTGGCAGTCGCTCGTGCTGTCGCTGGTCGCCGTGATCGCGGCGCTGTGCGGCGGGATGATGACGTGGCGGGCGCTATTGGCCGACCTCGGCTCGCCGCTGCCGTTCCGCGCGGGGGCGAAGGTCTTTTTTGTCGGTCAGCTGGGCAAATACATCCCCGGCTCGCTCTGGCCGGTGATCGCCCAGATGGAGATGGGGCGCGAGCTGGGCGTTCCCAGGTCACGCAGCGCCGCCGCCTTCTTCCTGACGCTGCCGGTGCAGCTCGCCAGCGGCCTGCTGATCTCGGCGGTGACGCTGCTGACCGCCCTGCCGGGATCCGTCGCGCCGTACGCCTGGGTGTTCCTGCTGATCCCGGTGCTCGCGGTGGTGTTCGAGCCGCGGGTGATCAACGCGGTCGTCGGGTTCGGGCTGCGGAAGCTGAAGCGCGAGCCGCTGGAGCGCCCGCTCACCCGCAGGGGCATGCTCACCGCGCTGGGCTGGGCGCTGCTCGGCTGGACCGCGTACGGCCTGCACCTGGCGGCGATCATCCATGAGCTCGGGCTCTCGGGCGTGTCGATGGTCGTGTTCTCCATCGGCGCGTTCGCGCTGTCCTGGTGTCTGGGAATCATGACGTTTGTGGTCCCCGCGGGAGCGGGGGTGCGCGAGGTGGCCATGGTGGCCGTCCTGGCGCCGGTTCTGGACCAGGGATCGGCTATCGCGGCGGCGCTCTGCTCCAGAATTGTGATCGTCCTCGGCGATCTCATCTGCGCCGGAATCGCAGGTCTGGCGGCACGACGTTCCGTCGACTCCCAGAGTGATTCCGTTCAGGGAAAAGCCGTGTGATTTCCCCCACGTTTTCAGAGACTCTGGCAATAGAGTTAATGGAAGAAGGGGACGGCTGTCCCGAGTGGATTTTGAGGGGAGCGATCCTTCTTGACGCCTCGAGTGCTCGTCGACGCGGCTGCGGTTCCGGCCGATCGCGGTGCGCTGATCAGGTACGTCGATGGACTCGTCGCCGCCCTGGACAGGGCGGGCGCCGATCTCGCGGTCGTCTGCCAGCGTGCCGACGCCGAGCGGTACGCCGGGCTCGCACCTTCGGCCCGGATCGTGCCCGGACCTCATGGGATCACCAACCGGGCCGCCCGGCTGGCCTGGGAGCAGACCGGCCTCCCGCTCCTCGCCCGGCAGGCCGGCGCACAGGTGATCCACGCCCCTTACTACTCGATCCCGCTCGGCTCGGGCCTGCCGACCGTGGCGACCGTTCACGACCTCACCTGGTTCACCGAGTCCACGCAGCACAACGCGGTCAAGGCGTCCTTCTTCCGCTCGGCGACCCGCACTGCCGTGCGGCACGCGTCGAGGGTGATCGTGCCCTCCAAGGCGACCCGCGACGAGCTGATCCGGGTGCTCGCCGCCGATCCCACACGGATCGACGTCGCCTACCACGGGGTGGACCCGGTGCTGTTCCACCGGCCGTCCGAGCGCGAGATCAAGCACGCCTCCGACCGGCTCGGCCTGCGCGGCACCCCCTATGTGGCCTTCCTCGGCCCCCTGGAGCCCCGTAAGAACGTGCCAAACCTGATCCGCGGTTTTGTGCGCGCCGTTCAGGACCTTGCCGAGCCGCCCGCCCTGGTGCTGGCCGGGAGCATCCGTGACGCCGACGTGGACGCCGCGGTGAGCGAGGTCCCGTCGACCGTGCGAGTGCTCCGTCCGGGCTTTCTCGCCTTCACCGACCTGTCGGGCTTCCTCGGCGGCGCGCTCGTGGCGGCCTTCCCCTCACGGGGCGAGGGCTTCGGGCTCCCGGTCCTGGAGGCCATGGCCTGCGGCGCGCCGGTGCTCACCACGCACCGCACCTCGCTGCCGGAGGTGGGCGGCGACGCGGTCGCCTACACCGAGCCCGACGACGTGAGCATCGCCGACGCGTTGCGGGCGCTGCTGTCCTCGTCGGAGCGCAGGCAGGCCCTGTCCGCGGCGGGGATGGCCCGGGCCAGGGAGTTCACTTGGGAGGCGTCGGCGGAGGCCCATCTGCTCTCCTACCAACGCGCTGCCGAGTAGTGAGCTAGCCTCGCGGAATGATGGAGACCCCTTTGCCGGAGCTCGAGGCGATTCTCCTCGTCGGAGGACAGGGGACGCGCCTGCGTCCGTTGACGCTTGGCACGCCCAAACCGCTGCTGCCCACCGCGGGGGTTCCCTTTCTCGCCCACCAGCTCGCGCGGGCCAGGGCGTCCGGTGTGCGGCGCATCGTGTTCGCCACCTCCTACCGGGCGGAGATGTTCTGCGAGGCCTTCGGAGACGGCTCGGCGTTCGGGCTCTCCCTGGAATACATGACCGAGGAGACCCCGCTCGGCACCGGCGGTGCCATCCGCAACGCCGCCGAGGCGCTGAGCTCGGGCCCGGACGCGCCGGTGCTGGTGCTCAACGGCGACATCCTGTCCGGCCACGACATCCGTGAGCAGGTCGACATGCACGTCGCCCGGGAGGCCGCCGTCACCCTGCACCTGACCGAGGTGGAAGACCCCTCGCGGTTCGGCTGCGTGCCGACCGACGACGACGGCCGGGTGACCGCCTTCCTCGAGAAGACCCCGAACCCGGTCACCAACCGGATCAACGCCGGATGTTACGTCTTCACCCGTTCGGTGATCGACTCGATTCCGGCGGACGAGGTCGTCTCGGTCGAGCGGGAGACGTTCCCCAGCCTGATCGAGGGCGGCGCCCTGGTGCTCGGTTACGCCGACGCGTCCTACTGGCTCGACGTGGGCACGCCCGCCGCCTTCGTCCAGGGCTCCCGCGACCTCGTCCTCGGCCGTCTCGTCTCGCCGGCCCTGCCCGGTCCCACCGGAGACTTCCTCGCCCTGCCCGGTGCCATGATCTCGCCCGAGGCCAAGGTCGGCGGTGGTTCGGTGATCGGCGCCCGCGCGGCGGTGGAGTCCGGCGCCCAGGTCTCCGGCAGCGTGCTCGGCGACGACTGCGTGATCCAGTCGGGCGCGGTCGTGGTCGACTCGGTGGTCGGCATCGGCGCCCGCGTCGACTCTGGAGCGGTCCTGCGCGAGGTGGTCGTCGGTGACCGCGCGGTCGTCGGCCCGGGCAACGAGCTGCTGGCCGGTAGCCGCATCTGGCCCGGCATCGTGCTTCCCGAGTGCGCGATCCGCTTCTCCAGCGACGCCTGATCCCGTACGGGACCGTGAGAGAGCGTGAGTGGTGTTCCACGATGCCGCTCAACCTTGAGCTGACGCTGGGGCCGCACCGGCACGGGAACGGCGATCCCACCTGGAGAAGGACGCCCGACGGGAGCATCTGGCGGACCTCGCGCACGCCCGACGGTCCCGGCACGTTACGGGTGTCCGCCCGGGGCGGGCAGGTCGCCGCCACCGCCTGGGGGCCGGGAGCCGGGTGGCTGCTGGAGACGCTTCCCGCGCTGCTCGGCGTGGAGGACGATCTGTCGGGGTTCGTTCCCGAGCACGACGTCGTCAAGAACGCGGCCAGGCGCTACGCGGGGCTCAGGATCGGGAGGACGTCACGGGTGCTGGAGGCTCTTGTGCCCGCGGTGCTCGAACAGAAGGTCGTGAGCCTTGAGGCGTGGCGGGCGTGGCGATGGCTGCTCGGCCGGTACGGCGAGCCCGCGCCGGGGCCGGCGCCCGAAGGGATGCGGGTCTTCCCCGAGCCCGAGGTGTGGCGGGCCATCCCCTCGTGGGACTGGCACCGGGCGGGGGCCGAGGCCGTACGGGCGCGCACGATCGTGAACGCGGCCCGGCACGCCGTGAAGCTGGAGGCGGCCGGGGGCAGCGCCGACGCGGATCGGCTGTTGCGGGCGCTGCCCGGGATCGGGGTGTGGACGTCGGCGGAGGTGCGGCAGAGGTCGCACGGGGACGCGGACGCGGTCTCGGTGGGCGATTTCCATCTGCCGTCGCTGGTGGGCTGGTCGCTGAGCGGCCGACGGGCCGACGACGCGGAGATGCTGCGGCTGCTGGCTCCCTACCGGGGGCACCGGCACCGGGTCAGCAGGTTGCTGGGGCTGGGCGGTGTGCGGCCACCCCCTCGGGGGCCGCGGATGCCCGCGCGAGACTACCGGTCGTTCTGAGGCCATCCTCTTCCGAGGCGGCAGCGGTGCCGGAGGAGACGGCGGGCTGCCAGTCGCGCCCGTCGCGGGTGTCGGCTCCGATCAGCGGAGCGAGGACGGCGACGGCGGCGAGGGCGAGGAGAAACCAGATCATTTTCTGCTCCTGAGGCGGGTTCCGGTGTGATGCCTCTAATGTATGTATACGCAAGCATTTACGTCTATCGAGATCTGCTTGTGTGAACCGTTTAGCAGAACTGCATCGTTGCGAGTTCTATTCCGGCTCTGTCCCCCATAACCCCCCGACCCGCCGCCCGACCGATGGGCGCTCCGTCGTACTGTGCGGGAATGAGCGTGAACCCCACCGATAACGCGATGCGCCGGGCCCTGGCCAGGGCCCGCGACGGCAAAGCTCTCGACGTGACCGAAGCCACCGTCCTGCTCCACGCCAGGGACGAACACCTTGAGACCCTGCTCGGGCATGCCGGCCGAGTCAGGGACGCGGGACTGGAGGCCGTGGGGCGACAGGGAATCATCACCTACAGCCGCAAGGTCTTCATCCCGCTGACCCGGCTCTGCCGGGACCGCTGCGGTTACTGCACGTTCGCCACCGCCCCGCACAAACTGGAGAGCATGTTCCTCAGCCCCGACGAGGTGCTGGAGATCGCCAGGCAGGGCGCGGCCATGGGGTGCAAGGAGGCGCTGTTCACCCTGGGCGACCGGCCCGAGGACCGCTGGCACCAGGCCCGCGAGTGGCTGGACGCGCACGGCTACGACGACACGCTGTCCTATGTCCGCGCGATGGCCATCCGGGTGCTGGAGGAGACCGGGCTGCTGCCCCACCTGAACCCGGGCGTCATGACCTGGAAGGACCTGCAGCGTCTCAAGCCGGTCGCGCCGTCCATGGGCATGATGCTGGAGACGACCTCGCGACGGCTGTTCGAGGAGAAGGGACAGGCGCACCACGGCTCACCGGACAAGGACCCCGCGGTACGGCTGCGCGTGCTGGAGGACGCGGGGCGGACGAACGTGCCGTTCACCAGCGGGATCCTCATCGGCATCGGCGAGACGATCGAGGACCGCGCCGAGTCGGTGTTCGCGCTGCGCAAGGTGGCGCGCGAGTACGGCGGGATCCAGGAGATCATCGTCCAGAACTTCCGCGCCAAGCCGGACACCGCGATGCGCGGCATGCCGGACGCCGACCTGCAGGAGCTGGCCGCCACGATCGCGGTGACCCGGCTGGTGATGGGCCCCAAGGTCCGGGTGCAGGCGCCGCCGAACCTGGTCGACTCCGAGTACGAGCTGATGATCAGGGCGGGCATCGACGACTGGGGCGGCGTCTCCCCGCTGACGCCCGACCACGTCAACCCCGAGCGCCCGTGGCCCCAGATCGAGGACCTCGCCGCCCGTACGGCCGCCACCGGGTTCACCCTGCGCGAGCGGCTGACCATCTACCCCGAGTACGTACTGGCCGGGGAACCCTGGCTCGACCCCCGTCTCAACGCCCACGTGGCCGCCCTCGCCGACCCCGAGACCGGCCTGGCTCGCGAGGACGCGGTCCTCGTCGGCCGCCCCTGGCAGGAGCCGGACGGTGGTTTCGTCTCCCTGGGACGCACCGACCTGCACACGGCCGTCGACACCGAGGGCCGGACCAATGACCGCCGCGACGACTTCGACAACGTCTACGGCGACTGGGAGGCGCTCAAGGAGCGTCTCCCCGCCGCCTCCTCGGTGGTCAGGGGCGACGTGCGGCAGGCCCTGCGGCAGGCCGAGAGCGATCCCACCAAGCTCACCGACGCGCAGGCGCTCGTCCTGCTCGACGTCGCGGGCGACCCCGACGGCACCGGGGCGGACGACGCGGCGCTGGAGGAGCTGTGCCGGATCGCCGACGGTCTCCGCAGGGAGGCGGTCGGCGACGACGTCACCTACGTGGTGAACCGGAACATCAACTTCACCAACGTCTGCTACACCGGCTGCCGATTCTGCGCCTTCGCGCAGCGCCGTACCGACGCCGACGCCTACACCCTGTCGCTGGAGCAGGTCGCGGACCGGGCCTGGGAGGGCTGGGAGGCCGGGGCGACTGAGGTGTGCATGCAGGGCGGCATTCATCCGGACATGCCGGGCAGCGCCTACTTCGACATCGCCAGGGCGGTCAAGGCCCGGGTGCCGGAGATGCACGTCCACGCCTTCTCGCCCATGGAGGTCATCAACGGCGCGAGCCGTACCAACCTGTCCATCGAGGACTGGCTGACCGCGGCCAGGGAGGCGGGTGTCGACTCGCTTCCCGGCACCGCGGCCGAGATCCTCGACGACGACGTCCGCTGGGTGCTCACCAAGGGCAAGCTGCCGACCAAGGAGTGGGTCGAGGTCATCTCCACCGCCCACAGGGTCGGCATCCCGACGACGTCCACGATGATGTACGGCCACGTGGACAACCACGCGCACTGGGTCCAGCACATCCGGCTGATCCGCCGCATCCAGGAGGAGACCGGCGGATTCTCCGAGTTCGTGCTGCTGCCGTTCGTTCACCACAGCTCGCCCATCTACCTGGCGGGGATCGCCCGGCCCGGGCCGACCGCGCGGGAGAACAGGGCCGTGCACGCGCTGGCCCGGATCCTCCTGCACGGCGCGATCAAGAACATCCAGTGCTCCTGGGTGAAGCTCCAGGACGGACTGTGCCGAGAGGTGCTCCAGGGCGGGGTCAACGACCTCGGCGGCACGCTGATGGAGGAGACGATCAGCCGGATGGCGGGATCGGAGAACGGCTCCTTCAAGACGATCACCGACCTGGCGGCCATGGTGGCCCCGACCGGGCGGAGGATCCGGCAGCGGACCACCTCCTACGGCGTGCCGGACGCGGACCGGGTGGCCGCCGCGGCGGCGAGCGACGGCGTCTGCCGTAGCGTGCGCACCCTCCTGCCGCTTGAGCGGTTGTAGCGGGGTTTGTTCGCGGTGAACTTCAGACCCGTTGGAGTTCAATGAAAATCTAATGGGGGTCCGGCTGTGCGGCGTGGGAGTGGTCCCAGGCTTCCCTCAGGCTTTACGGCCGGACTCACCGTTCTCGGTTCCACCGGAAAGGGTCGCGGTCGTCGGGAGATAAAACCTTCCGCGTGGCGATGATCTACCGGGACATTGTGGTCCGTTCCCGGCGGCAAGCCCTTGAGGTGCGGGCTTTCGGCGGAATGGCGCGGTCGAATGCGATCGGACTCTCTCCTCTGATTCCCGTTGGTTATCGGGGCGTCATCCGATGTGCCCAAGGCTTTGGGCCTTTCTGGGCGATCAATGAAGTTCCCTCCAATACCGTGGGATTCAGGTTCTGCGCCGCGTCGGTGTCGGCTCCGTCGTCTCCGTTTTCTCTCCATTGTTTTCGACACCGATTCGGCGTCCCGTCAGCCCGGGTATCGCCCAGGCGCGAACTGGTTTGACATGGAGTGATCCATCATGATCAAAGTCAGGAACGCTCTCGCAGCCGGAACGATGGTGGCATCCGCTCTCATCGCACCCGTGACGATGCCGGCCCAGTTTGCCAGCGCCGACACCGTGGCCCGGACCACCTCCACGACCTCCACCTCCACCGTCCTCCAGAAGCCCTGCCGCAAGCACAAGAACCCCGACAGGTGCCGTCTCCGTCGCGGCGCCGGCCACGGTCTCGGCGGTGGCGGCGGCACGGGCACAGGCACGGGCACGGGCACGGGCAAGGCCAGCGGCATCGGCATCACCGACGACACCAGTCCCGCCAGCGGCGGGCAGGGCGGCAGCGGCGCCGGCGTCAACAACTGAGCGGCGGTATCAACGACCGACCCGTGGGCGGCGGCTCTCCGAGCCGCCGCCCACGCCGCGTCACCGCACGTCCGTGAACTCCGCCGTTTGATGCCTGGCGACATTTGCGCCGGACCGGCCACCGTCGAATGCAGCCGAAGGCGGGAGGCGGCCCGGTGGCGACCACGGGCCGAGGTCCTCGACGAGGAGGGGCATTCTCCGGTCATTTGAGTAGTCGATGACATACCCTAAGTGACGAAATCCTGCTCTTCCCCCTAGGTAGGAGTGTGTCGATGGACGGCTCGGACGGCCGGATCGTGGTTCTCGTGGTGATCGCGGTGATCCTTTTCGCCGTCGGACGGCGCTTCCAGCGGACGATGGACACGTGGGCGGGCTGGGGAAAGGCGATTCAGGCGGCGGCGGAGGCCGCGGCGAAGATCCCGGAGGCGAAATCGGCGGCGTGGGCGGCGGTCCGGAGCATGATCATGATCGGTCTGGGGGCGCTGATCCTGTTCGCGGTGGTCGCGAACGCGATCCGGTTCGGATGAGGCCCCGGCCACGGGACGGCTCTCAGCGGACGACGACGAAGTCGGCCGCCTGTCTCGGTGCGCGGTCCCGGGGCGGGGCGGCCGGATGGCCGATCGCCACGGCGCCCATCGGGTCCCAGCCGGGGGGCAGGTCGAGGACCTCCCTGACCACGTCGCGGCAGAACATGGTGGACGACACCCAGGCGGAGCCCAGGCCCTCCATCGCGAGCTGAACCAGGAAGTTCTGCACCCCGGCGCCCATCGCGACCACGAACATCTCCCGCTCGCTCGCGTTGCGCCGGTCGTCGCGGTAGGTGTGCGAGCCGTCCATGACCAGGCAGGGCACCGCGAGGTACGGCGCCGCGCGCAGTACGTCGCCACGCCTGATCCGCTTGGCGATCGACTCCTCGGAGAAGCCGTCGCCGCGCAGGTCGGTGATCCACGCCTCGCGCATGGCGTCGAGCAGTTTCTCGCGGACCCCCGCCGACTCCAGCAGGACGAACCGCCACGGGGTCGTGTGGTGCGGGGCGGGCGCGGCGATCGCGGCGTCCACCGCCCGGCGGACCCCGGCGCCGTCCACGGGCCTGTCGGAGAACTCGCGGATGGTCCTGCGGGCGAAGAGCACGTCGCGGGAGCCGTACCGGAACATGTCGTCCTCGGACGGGCGGACCAGTTCGCGGACGCCCGGCCCGTGCTCCTCGGTGGTGTACTCCGCCATGCCCCTGATCACGGCCACCGGGGTCTGCGCGAGCTTGCCCTTGACCAGGTCCCCGGCCGCGGCGAACTCGTCGGCGACGGCGGTCAGGGTGACCTCCAGCGCGTTGCCGTGGTCGTCGGACAGGCCCCGGTAGTCGAGTGCGGGGGTCACCCCCGCGATGCCGACGGCCATGTCGGTCTGGCCGTTGCGCCAGGTGCGGCCGAACGTGTCGGAGATGATCACACCGACCGACACGCCGAGCCGGTCCCGGATGCCGGTGCGGATGGCCGCGGCGGAGGCGTCCGGGTCGACGGGCAGCAGCACGACGGTGCCGGGCTCGGTGTTGGAGGCGTCCACCCCGGCCGCGGCCATGACAAACCCGTGCGTGGTCTGCGCGATCACCGTCTCGCCCCGGCGGGCGACCACCCGCGTGGTCTCGCCGGCGATCGCCTCGTTGCGGCTGACGCCCCGGAGGGTCCGGCCCTCGGCCTTGCTGGAGATCTTGGAAGTGACCACGAGGATGTCGCCGTCGCGCAGACCCGGCATCGCCGCGGCGATCAGCTCGCCGACGTCGTCGCCCTCCCGGACCTCGGGAATCCCGGGAATCGGGAAGATCTCCACCCGGATGTCGGAGGGGCCTTCCTTCCCGCGCCTGATCCTGCTCACCGGGCGTCCTCACCCTGCGGCGCGGTGCCTCGCCGGGCGGCGATCTCCGTGGCCAGGTCGAGGGCGGCCTGGGCGATGGCCCCGGCGGACTCGACGTCGTGCATGATCAGGGGGCGGGCCTCGACGAGGACGCCGTCGAGGGCGGTCCCGGCGTCCTCCTCGGCGACCAGCCAGCCGTCCATCAGCGGCGAGCCGTACAGCTCCAGGACCGCCTGGGCGGTGGTGTCCACGCCGATCGCGGTGAGGCAGGCGTCGGCCATGCCCCGGACGGGAGCGCCGCCGACGATGGGGGAGACGCCGACGACCGTCTTGGCCTCGAGCGCCTCGCGAATGCCCTTGATCTGCAGGATCGTGCCGATGCTGACGACGGGGTTGGACGGGGGCAGGATCACCACGTCGGCGTCGGCGATGGCCTGGAGCACCCCGGGGGCGGGCTTGGCCTCGTCCGCGCCGACCAGGATGATCTGCTCGGCCGGGACCGAGGCGCGCAGCCGTACCCACCACTCCTGGAAGTGGACGGCTCGGCGGCCCTGCTCGTCGGAGATGACCACGTGGGTCTCGGTCCGGTCATCGCTCATCGGGATCAGCCGCACGCCCGGCTCCCAGCGTGCGCACAGCGCCTCGGTGACCGCCGAGAGCGGATATCCGGCGTCGATCATCTGGGTGCGCACGATGTGAGTGGCGAAGTCGCGGTCGCCCAGGCCGAACCACTGCGGCTCGACGCCGTAGGCGGCCAGCTCCTCCTTGACGACGTACGACTCCTTCTGCCGTCCCCAGCCCTGCTCCTCGTTGATGCCGCCACCCAGGGTGTACATCACGGTGTCCAGGTCGGGGCAGACCCGCAGACCGTAGAGGCTGATGTCGTCACCGGTGTTGCCGATGACGGTGATCTCTGAACTGGGAGTTACGGCGAGGAGGCCACGTAGGAAACGGGCTCCTCCGATTCCGCCGGCGAGGGCCACAATGCGCATGTCGTCCAGTCTTCCATTTGGTGGGCCGGGCCGTTCTAGGGGGCAGCCGGGGGAGTGGGGGACAGTCTTTTCATGATCGTTATGATCATCGTCCGCGCTGGCGAGGCCGCCTGGCCCAATGTCCGAAATATGGGGCAATAGGGTTCAATGTAGTACTTATGAGATTGGTGGGCTTCTTGAGACCACCGACACCAAAGTCGGCCATGTGCAAAACTGGCCCGGGTTTACCTAAAGACCCTATGGGGGTAGTTGTGATCAATGTCGAGGCAGGCCGGCTTCGAGAAGCGGCTGCATGGCTCATGGTCGCCGTCGCGTCTATGGGCGTTCTCGTCGGCATCGAACGGCTGCTGTTCGGCGGGTTGCCTTTTGCCCTTCGTGCGGTGGGATACGTGGGTGATCTCACCTCGCCGGTGGTCACGGCGCTGCTTGTCGGCGCGGTGCTGCTGGCCAGTCACCTGGGCCCGGTGATCACGCGGTTCAACCTCATGGTCTACGCGGCCGTGGGAACCCTTGGGCTCTCCGCACTGTTCGGCCTGGTCGGACTGTTCGGCGGAGTTTTCAGCGGTGCGACGGACCTCATGCAGAAGATCGAGTTTCTTCTCCCCAGTCTTCCCGCACTCGGGTTGACCGTGGTCGCCCTGCTCTATCTGCTGCCGAAGGCGACTTCGGCCCGGGCCCCGGCAGGCGGCATCCGCGCCGAGGCGGCCTTCGGCCGCCCCCAGGAGCAGTACGGCTACGCCCAGGGGCAGGCTCCCGCGCAGGGATACGCGCCTCCCGGACAGGCCCCCTCCCAGGGACAGGCCCCCGCCCAGGGGTACGCGCCTTCCGCGGGTCAGCCCTCCCAGGGGCACGCCCCTCCCGTGATGGGTCAGGCGCACTCCCCCGTGCCCACCCCGCAGGGCGGGCACGGGCATGTCCAGGGACAGCCGCCCCAGCAGGGCTTCCAGCCGCAGGATCAGGCACCGCAGGGCGGGCACGCCTATGCGCAGGAGGCTCCGCCCGCTCCGGCACCCCACGTTCCGTACAGCCCGCCGGCGCTCCCGCCCGCGCCCAGCTCCGCCAACGCCTCCGAAACGTACGGTCAGCCCGCGGAGGGGTACGGCCAGCCGCAGGGAGGTGCCTACACCCCGCCGGCGAACGACGGATACTCCCAGGCCGCCTACGCGCAGCCGTCTCCGGAGGGTCAGCAGTACGGCGCCCCGTCGGGCGCTTACGCGCAGCCTCCTGCGGAGGGGCAGCCGTATGGCGCTCAGCCGGGCGCTTACGCGCAGCCGCCTGCGGAGAGTCAGCAGTACGGCGCCCAGACCGGCGCCTACGCGCAGCCGCCTGCGGAGGGCCAGCAGTACGGCACCCAGCCGGGTACCTACGCTCAGCCGCCTGCGGAGGGGCAGCCGTATGGCGCTCAGCCCGGCGGCTACGCTCAGCCGCCTGCGGAAAGTCAGCAGTACGGCACCCAGCCTGGCACCTACGCGCAGCCGCCTGCGGATGGTCAGCAGTACGGCGCCCAGACCGGCGCCTACGCGCAGGCTCCGCAGCAGCCCGCCCCGCAGGCTCCGCCCGCTCTCCCGGCCCCGCCGGCCGAGGTCTACACCCCGAGTCCGTACGTCGCGGCGGACGTCCAGCCGCCGGCCCCGCCCAAGCCCTACGAGTCGCCCGCGGCCTACGACCCGCTGAACTATTCCGCTCCCCTGGAGCAGTCGTCGGCCCCGGCCTATGCGGATTCGCAGCTTCCGGGCTACGGACAGCACTCCGAGACCCAGCCGGGCTACACCCAGCAGCCCGATTCCCAGCGTCCGGGGTACGGGCAGCAGGACTCGCAGAACTACGCCCAGCAGCCGAACCCCCAGCCTTCGGGGTACGGGCAGCAGGACCCTCAGGTTCCGGGGTACGGGCAGCAGGACTCGCAGATCCCGGCCTACGGACAGCAGGACTCGCAGATCCCGGCCTACGGACAGCAGGACTCGCAGAGCTACACCCAGCAGCCCGATTCCCAGCGTCCGGGGTACGGGCAGCCCGACTCCCAGCCTCAGGGGTACGGGCAGCAGGACTCGCAGAACTACGCCCAGCAGCCGGATCCCCAGATCCCGGGCTACGGGCAGCAGCCCGAGGCGCAGGCACCGCCGTCGTACGCACCGGCGGAGAGCCGCCCCAACCTGTCCTTCGAGAGCCAGTCGCAGTCGTCTTTCCCGCAGCCGCCGGAGAACTACGGCCAGCCGTTCCCCGGATACTCCAGCACGGAGTTCGGCCGGCCGACCGACCAGAACCCGCAGTATCCGGCGCCGGCACCCGATCCGGTGGACCTCCGCTCCCAGCAGATCGCCCAGGCATACCAGCAGGCGGAGAGCTACCAGCAGCAGGCGCAGGGCACAGAACCGCAGTTGCGGGTCCCGGACTACCCCGAACACACGGCCTACCCGGAACACGCGGCCCCCGCGAGCAGCGGGAGCTACGACGACCCGTTCGGTCACCCGCAGACCCCGCAGACCTCCCAAACCCCGCCGGCCGCGCAGCCATACCAGCAGCAGACCAGCCACCAGTGGGACTCCTCGGCCGAGGCGACACTCCGTTTCGACCCGAATGCCTACCAGGCGGACCCGCTCGGCGCGCCCGGCCCCGCATCCAGATCTTGGGACTCCCAGCCCATAGACCCCACGGCGATCTACAAGCCGGAGCGATCGGCCCAGGTCACGGAAGAGGAAACCCCCGATAGAGAGAGGGTGGGCCCCGGTCAGGATCAGAACATGTCCTGGTACGGTTCCGACCGCCGAGAGCACTGAAGGGCCAGGCGATCGTCACGATCGCATGGGGCGATCACCGTCGTGGCGAGCACACGACCCAGCACCGGGGAGAGCAGGTCTTTCCCCGGATACCGGCATGCCGCTTGACGCCACACGGGGCGCGCGCGTGTAATTACACACGTGTTGTTACGCCTTTCCTCTGGGTGGGTAAGAGGGAGGCGTTCATATGGGGGGCTCCATTTGCGGGCGTGCGGCAGGGAGGTGTGCAGTGACCGACCTGGTCATCGCACAGGACAGCATCGCTGAAGAGCAGCTTGGCTGGCAGGAACGCGCCTTGTGTGCGCAGACCGACCCCGAGGCGTTCTTCCCGGAGAAGGGAGGCTCCACTCGGGAGGCCAAGAAGGTATGCCGCTCCTGTGAAGTGCGTGCCGAGTGTCTTGAGTACGCACTTGAGCATGATGAGCGGTTTGGCATATGGGGTGGGCTCTCCGAGCGGGAACGCCGCCGGATCAAGCGTGAGGCAGTCTGACAGGCAGTGCGTGGCGTCCATTGAGGACGCTTGGCGAATATCTCCAGGGGCCACGTGGCCGGCCGGTCGCGTGGCCCTTTTTTTGTGCATACGACCAGGCATAAGACGTAGAGGGACATAGGGTGCCGTATCGTTGTCGCCGATCAGCACCCCCCTCTGAACCGCGGGACGTATGTCCATCACCGACCCCCCACGCACCCACCACACCGTCACCGCGATCGTCGTGTCCCACGACGGCGCCCGCTGGCTGGGGGAGACCCTTGAGGCACTGCTCAAGCAGACCCGGCCCGTGGACCGGGTCGTCGGGGTGGACAACGGCAGCAGGGACGGCAGCGCCACACTGCTGACCGGCTCCCTCGGCCCGAACGCCGTGCTCACCCTCCCTCGCTCGACCGGCTTCGGCCAGGCCGTCGCCGAGGTGCTCGACCGCCTGGGACCCGGCGGGGGGCAGGAGTGGATCTGGCTGCTGCACGACGACTGCGCGCCGGACGCCCGAGCCCTGCAGACCCTGCTCTGGGCCGCGGACCAGGATCCCAAGGCCGGAGTGCTCGGCCCGAAGCTCCGCGACTGGATGGACCGGCGGCTCCTGCTGGAGCTCGGCGTCACCGTCGACCGTACGGGCCGCAGGGACACCGGGCTGGAGGCCCGCGAGTTCGACCAGGGGCAGTACGACGACGGCATCAAGGACGTGCTCTCGGTCTCCAGCGCGGGGATGCTGATCCGCAGGGACGTCTGGGACGAGGTGGGCGGGCTCGACCCCGCCCTGCCGCTGTTCCGTGACGACCTCGACCTGTGCTGGCGGGTCAGGGCCGCCGGGCACCGCGTGCAGAACGTCCCCTCGGCGGTCGCCTGGCACGCCGAGGCCGCCACCCGCCGCCGGCGTCGCATCACCGCCAGCGGCGACCACCCCCGCCGCCTGGACCGCCGTAACGCCATCTTCGTGGTCATGGCGAACCTGCCGTTCCGGCCCCTGCTGTGGGCGCTGGTCCGCAACCTGTTCGGCTCGATCTTCCGTACGGTGCTGTTCCTGGTGGCCAAGCAGCCCGCCAACGCGATGGACGAGTTCGCCGCGTTCGGCTCGGTGTTCGGCCATCCCACCCGGATCATCAGAGCCCGGCGCGCCCGGGCCAAGGGGCGCAAGCAGAGCTACGCGGCGATCAGCCGGCTGCTGACCCCGCCGGGCGCGGGCTACCGGCGGCTCGCGGACCGGGCCCAGAGTTACCTCGCCGGGGCCGGTTTTGTGGAGTCCGCGGGCAGGCACCATCTCGTTGCCCCCACGCAGCAGGAGGAGGACGGAGAGGAGCTGCTCGCCGATGCCGGGGTGCTGCAGCGAACCTTCAGCAACCCGGGCGTCCTGCTCTTCCTGGCGCTGGCCCTGGTCACGCTGATCGCGGAGCGCGCCCTGCTCGGCGGCGCCAGGATGGGAGGCGGCGCGCTCGTCCCGGTGGTCGGCGGGGCCTCCGACCTATGGAACCTCTATACCGAGGGATACCACCAGACGGGTCTGGGCAGCGACGGGTGGGCTCCGCCGTATGTCGCGGTGCTGGCCGCGCTGTCTACGGTGCTGCTCGGCAAGACCTGGCTCGCGGTCTCCCTGCTCCTGCTCGGCTGCGTGCCGCTGGCCGGGTTCTCCGCCTACGCGGCGACCCGGTCGTTGATCTCCGGACGGTGGACCCGCGTCTGGCTGGCCTCCTCCTACGCGCTGCTGCCCGTGGCCACCGGCACGATCTCCGCCGGACGGCTCGGCACCGCCGTGGTCTTCGTGCTGCTGCCCGTCTACGCGGCGCTGGCCACCACCGTGCTCGCGGGAGAACGCCGCCGCGCCCGCCGCGCCGCCTGGGGCCTCGGTCTCCTCCTGGCCGTCGGCACGGCCTTCGCCCCGCTGGTCTACCCCCTCACCGCGATCCTCGGCGCGCTGGCCGCACTGGCCTTTCCGCGCCGGGGCGTCGTCGTCTCGGTGGTCATCGCGTTCGGGGTCCCGCCGGCACTGCTGTTCCCCTGGCTGGCCCAGATGGTCAGGAACCCGGGGCAGCTCCTGCTGGAGGCCGGGCTGCACCAGCCCGGCCTGGTCGACCCCCGGCTGCCCGCCGAGTCGCTGCTGCTGCTCAGCCCCGGCGGTCCCGGAATGCCGCCGCTGTGGGTGACGGGAGGCCTCATAGCCGCCTGCCTGGGCGCGCTGCTGATGCGCCGCAACCGGATGATCATCGCGGTCGGCTGGGGCGTCGCGCTCTTCGGCGTGCTGGTGGCGATCCTGGTCAGCAGGACCCCGGTCACCTCCCTGAACGGCGATGCCCAGGCGCCCGCCTGGCCGGGAGTGCCGCTGGCCTTCGCCGCCACGGGCATGCTCATGGTGGCCGCCCTCACCGCCCACCGGATCGCCGAGTTCTACGCGGCGGGCGGGACGCGCAGGATCGCCGCACTGGCCGTCGTGCTCGTCGCGTTCTCCACACCGCTGCTCGCTGCGGGCATGTGGATCACCAAGGGCGTGGAGGGGCCGATCAGCGGAACCGTGCGCGAGGTGGTACCCGCGCTGGCGGCGGTCAACTCCGCCGGCGGCGAGCGGACCCTGATCCTCCGCGCCAAGCAGGGCGCGCTGACCTTCACCGTGCTGCGTGGCCGGACCCCGGTGGTCGGCGAGGCCGACATCCCCGTGCCCGACGGCCCCCGCGAGCAGGTCCGTATCGCCGTGGCCGGGCTGGTGTCGGGCAGGGGCGGCGACGACGCCCGCGTGCTGGTGACCCACGGCGTGCAGTACGTCGTGATGACCGCACCGGTGGATCCGGAGATCAGCCACGCGCTGGACTCCCAGCCGGCCCTGGCCAGGATGAGCCTGTCCCGCACGGTCGGCGTGTGGCGGCTGGTCCAGCCCGCCACCCTTCCCCCCGCCCCGCCCGATGACCCCTGGCACAGTCGCTGGCTCTTGGCACAGGCCCTGATGGTGCTGGTCGTCTCAGTCCTGGCGGCGCCCGGCTCACGGACCGAGACCGACGAGCAGGCCCCGCAGGACAGGTCCGAGCCCGTGAGAGAGCTGGCCACCCGGTGAAATCCCTGATCGAGAACAGGTTCGGCCTCCTGGTCCTCGTCCTGGTGGCCCTGCTCGCCCTGTACGGCGTGGCCTTCGCGACCCAGCCGAAGGCCGTCGCCATGCCCGTGCCCAAGGCTCAGAAGGTGCCCGTCGCCTCCGTGACGGCCGTCTGCCCCGATCCCGGCGACACCGACGTCGGCGTGGTCACCCCGCCGGGCGGCCAGGGCCCGGGAGCCACGACGCTCGACGCGAAGGGCAAGACCCTCGCCACCCTGGACACCCCCGGCAACCTCTGGCACGAGAAGATCCCCGCGAAGTCTCCGCCCCTCGTCGTGACGGCCACCGGGAGCATGGCCGCGGGCCTGGAGGCGGCGCAGACCCGCGAGGAGACGGCGGGCGCGCAGCGGGGGCTGGCCGGAGTACGGTGTGCCGAGCCGGTCGCGAGCACCTGGCTGATCGGGCCGGGACCGTCCGCGGCCGACGTCACGCTCCACCTCACCAACGCCGACCTCGCTCCGGCCATCGTGGAGATCATGGTCTACTCCGGCGAGGGCCCGGTGGTCGGCGACTCCGGCGGCGCGTTCACGATCAAGCCGGGCGAGAGCCGTACGATCGACGTCAGGGACCTGGCGTCCTCACCCCTGGTGATGGCCGTCGAGGTGCGCACCAGCTCCGGCAGGGTCACCGCCGCGGCCCGGGCGGTCATGAACAACGGGCGGGGCGTCGACTGGCTGCCGGTGTCCGCCCCTCCCGCGACCCGTGTCGTGGTGCCGGGCATCCCGGGCGGCGGCGGCAAGCGCGAACTGCTCGTCGCCTCCATATCCGAGGCCGACACCCTGGTCGAGGTCAAGGCGCTCACTCCCGACGGCACCTACGCCCTCAAGGGCCGCGAGCTGGTCGAGGTGCCCGCGGGCTCCGTCGCCACCCTCGACCTGTCCAGCGGGATCGGCGGTCAGCCCTCCGCGCTCGTGCTCACCTCGGACACGCCGATCGTGGCCGGGGTGAGCGTCACCGGAACCGGCGCGAGGAGCGAGGTGGCCTTCACCGCCGGGGCGACCCCGATCGACCTGGGCAGCGTGGTCGCCGACAACCGCACGGGCGGAAAGAAGAGCTCCCGGCTCCTGCTGACCGCGCCGGAGGCGGCGGGGAAGGTGAACGTGCAGGTGGTGCCGCGCAAGGGCGAGGCACCCCCGCCGGTCGAGGTGAACATCGCGGCGTCACGGACCAGGGAGATCAAGCTGCCCAAGATGGGCGACGCCTTCTCGGTGGTCGTGCTGCCGCTGCCGGGTTCGGGGCCGGTGTACGGCGGGCGGGTGATGGACGAGCCGGTCAAGGGCGGCCTCGTGCTGACCGCACAGCCGCTGGCCCCCGCCCGCCTGTGGGCGCTGGTTCCCCCGATCACCGAGTCGGTGGCGACGGTGCTGCCCTGAGGCCCTGGAGCTTTGAGGTACCGAGGTCTTGAACCTCGGGGTGTCGAAGTCCCGAGGTCCTGAAATCTCGGGGGTGCCGAAGCTCAGGGGCCGGCGCTCAGTCGCCCTCTTCGAAGCCGGGGTCGATCGACTCCGGGGACAGCCCCAGGAGCCCGGCGATCTGCTCGACCACCGCGTCGTGGACCATCGCGCCGAGGTGGTCGCGGTCACGGGCGCGGCCCTCCAGGGGGCGCCGGTAAATGATCACGACGGCCGGGCGGTTGCCCGCGGCGGGCTCGGATCGGCCGAACGGGATCGGCTCGCCGGTGAGAAGCTCGGGGCCGTCGCCCAGGTCGCTGATCGGCGGCACCTCCTCGACCGCGAACTCCACCGACGCCAACTGCTTGGCCCAGCGGGGTTTGAGCCGATCCACGGCATCCAGGACGAGGTCGTCGAAGCGTTCGCTGCGGGCCTTGGCGATCGGCACGTGGGAGGGCGCGAGCGGACCGCGCAGGCCGCGGCCGTGTCGGTCGCGTCTGCGGGGAGGGCGGGGACTACCGGGTGCCGAACTCACGGCCCAAGCTTAGACGTGCCTGGAGCGGACGCGGGAAGAAGTCGCGGCGGGGAAAGTTCAATCAGGGGGCGTAAGCCGTACAGGCGGGTGGAAGCCGGGACACGTGTCCGAATTGTGGCGACACGCTCGTTAAGAGCGCTCAGATAGTGGCGCCTCGGACGCTTACCGGATACGGTCCCACCGTGAGCCCCGTCCGCCGCTGTTCCCGCACCGCGTGCAGTCAGCCTGCCGTTTTCACGCTCACGTACGTCTACGCCGATTCGACCGCTGTTCTCGGGCCCTTGGCGACGTACGCCGAGCCGCACTGTTACGACCTGTGTGCCGAGCACGCCGAGCGGCTGACCGCGCCCCGCGGCTGGGAGGTGGTCCGCCTGCCCACAGACGGAGCACCGCCGAGCACGGACGACCTCGAGGCCCTCGCCAACGCGGTCCGCGAGGCCGCCAGGCCCGCTCCGACCGACGGCACCGAACCTGTCGGCCAGGGGGTCGAGGTCGGGCGGCGAGGCCATCTGCGAGTGCTCCGTTCGGCTCAGCCCCAGCGCGACCGTTGACCCTACTAGTCTGGGATCAGCAGACACGACGTAAAGGGCGGAGCTGGAGTGGGCGACCTCGCCAAGATCTTCAAGGCGTATGACGTTCGAGGCGTCGTGCCGGACGAGTTCGACGAGGAGACGGCGGAGGCGGTCGGTGCGGCCTTCGTGGAGGTGACCGGCGCGCGGACCGCCGTCGTGGCACACGACATGCGCGCCTCGTCGGGACCTCTGGCCGAGGCCTTCACCCGCGGGGCGACCTCGCGGGGAGCCGACGTCGTCAACACGGGTCTGGGCTCCACCGACCTGCTCTACTACGCGAGCGGCAGCCTCGCCCTGCCCGGCGTGATGTTCACCGCCAGCCACAATCCGGCCCGCTACAACGGCATGAAGATGTGCAGGGCGGGCGCCGTGCCGATCGGGAGTGACACCGGGCTCACCCAGATCCGCGAC
The DNA here is from genome assembly GCF_900188345.1 of Streptosporangium subroseum. Lineage (GTDB taxonomy): Bacteria > Actinomycetota > Actinomycetes > Streptosporangiales > Streptosporangiaceae > Streptosporangium > Streptosporangium subroseum. Next base: position 34,896 of record NZ_FZOD01000075.1, read on the forward strand.
CGGGCCGCCGAGATCCTGAAGGCGGGCTCCATCGGCGACGACGGCGGCGCCGACAGCGCCGTCGGGACCGTGTCCACGCGGGACCTGTTGCGAGGCTATGCCGACCACCTGCGCGCGCTGGTGGATCTGTCGGGCATCCGGCGCCTGCGGGTCGTGGTCGACGCGGGCAACGGGATGGGCGGTCACACCGTCCCGGTGGTGTTCGAGGGGCTGCCCGTCGAGCTGACCGCCCTCTACTTCGAGCTGGACGGCGACTTCCCCAACCACGAGGCCAACCCGATCGAGCCGGAGAACCTGCGCGACCTGCAGAAGGCCGTGCTCGACGTCGGCGCCGACATCGGCCTGGCCTTCGACGGCGACGCCGACCGCTGCTGGGTGATCGACGAGCGCGGCGAGTCGGTCTCCCCGTCCACGATCACCGCGCTGGTCGCGGCGCGCGAGCTCGTCAAGCATCCGGGCGCAACGATCATCCACAACCTGATCACCTCGCGGGGCGTTCCGGAGATCGTCGCCGAGCACGGCGGCAGGCCGGTCCGCACCCGGGTGGGCCATTCGTTCATCAAGGCCGAGATGGCCAGGACCGATGCGGTCTTCGGCGGCGAGCACTCCGCGCACTACTACTTCAGGGACTTCTGGTTCGCCGACTCCGGCATGCTGGCCGCGATGCACGTGCTGGCCGCGCTGGGCGAGCAGGACCGGTCACTGTCGGAGATCCTCGCCGACTACACTCGTTACGCGGCCTCCGGGGAAATCAACAGCACGGTCGCCGACCAGGTGGGAGCGACCGAGCGGGTTCGTGAGACGTTCGCCGCCCGAGACGATGTCACCTTCGACGAGCTGGACGGTCTGACCGTCTCCGGCCCCGGATGGTGGTTTAACCTTCGTCCGTCCAATACAGAGCCGTTGCTCAGGCTGAACGCCGAGGCGGCCGACGAGATTCAGATGGCAGCGATCAGGGACGAAGTCCTCGCTGTCGTGAGGAGCTGAACGAGTGAAGATCGACGACTGGCTGCTGGAGATCCTGGCCTGCCCCAACTGCAAATCCCCGTTGCGCGCCGAGCCCGAGACGGACGAGCTGTTCTGCACCTCCGCCGACTGCGGCCTGGTGTATCCGGTCCGGGACGACATCCCGGTGCTGCTGGTGGACGAGGCGCGAAAGTCGTGAACTGGGAGCCGGATCGGCTCGACGATCAGAAGCAGCTGACCGAGGGCGACCCGGCGGGCATGTTACGGGCGGTGGCCACCTCGGCGGCACAGGTCCGCACCTCCCACCGCGCCGCACGCGAGACGGACCTGTCGGCGCTGGCCAGGGATGGCCGGCCCCGTGCCGTCGTGGTCGTGGGGATGGGCGGGTCGGGCCTCGCCGGTGACATCCTCAACGTGGTGTGCGGTCCCGGGGCCCCTCTGCAGATCGTGACCGTGCGGTCCTACCGGCTGCCCGGCTGGGTCGGCGCGACCGACCTGGTGATCGCGGTGTCGTATTCGGGCAGGACCGAGGAGACGCTGGCGGCGGCGACCGAGGCCGTCCGCCGAGGATGCCGCCTGCTCGCCCTGGGCGCGCTCGACTCGCCGTTGCATGCGATCGCCCGCCAGGCGGGCGCGCCGTTCGTGCCCGTCGAGGGCGGCGGGCAGCCCCGCACCGCCGTGTGGGCGCTGACGACCCCGCTGGTCGTCGCCGCCGCCGAGCTCGGCCTGATCGAGGCCGGCGAGGAGGTGTTCGAGGGCGTGGCCAAGCGTCTGGAGGACATCGCCCACCGCTGCCGCCCGGCGAGCGAGTCGTTCATCAACCCGGGTAAGTCTCTGGCCATGGAGATCGCCGAGACGGTGCCGATGATCTGGGGGTCCTCGCCGCTGGCCGCCATCGCGGCCTACCGGTGGTCCTGCCAGCTCAACGAGAACGGCAAATATCCCGCGGTCTGGGGTGAGATCCCCGAGGTCAACCACAACCAGATGGCCGTCTTCGACGGTCCGCTGGCCGGGCGAGACATTTTCGCCGACGAGAGCGGGCGGTCGCTACGGCTGTTCGTGCTGCGTGACGTGGAGGAGCATCCGCGGGTCGCGAAGCGCCGCGAGACGTCCGTACGACTGGCGCAGGACCGGGACGTGCCGGTCACCCAGATCCTCGCCGAGGGGACACATCCGCTGGAGCGGCTCGCGACATTGATCGAATTGGGCGACTACGCGAGTACATACCTCGCTCTGGGGTACGGGATCGACCCGAACCCGGTGTCAGCGATCACAGAACTCAGGGCGAGAATTTCCCAATAGGATCCTGTCTCGACCTTTTCGGGACAACGTAAGTGGAGGTTCCCGTGAGCGCGGGCGGCGGTACTAAGGCGATCATCGCGGCACTGGCTGCGAACCTCGCGATCGCGGTGGCCAAGTTCGTGGCCTTCCTGATCACGACCTCCTCGTCGATGCTTGCCGAGTCGATCCACTCGCTCGCCGACTCGGGTAACCAGGTGTTACTGCTGGTCGGCGGGAAGAGGGCGGCGCGGAACCGGACGCCGGAGCACCCGTTCGGCTATGGCCGGGAGCGTTACTTCTACGCCTTCGTCGTGGCGGTCGTGCTGTTCACGATCGGTTCGCTGTTCTCCCTCTACGAGGGCTGGCACAAGATCCAGGACCCGCACAAGGTCGAGACGCCGATCGTCGCCTTCGGGGTGCTGATCTTCGCGATCATCGCGGAGTCGTTCTCCTTCCGCACCGCGATCAAGGAGTCCAACACGGTCCGGGGCAACCAGTCCTGGGTGCAGTTCATCCGCCGCTCCAAGTCACCCGAGTTGCCGGTCATCGTGCTGGAGGACCTGGGCGCGCTGGTCGGCCTGGTCCTCGCGCTGTTCGGCGTGGCCATGGCGGTGATCACCGGTGACGGTGTCTGGGACGGCATCGGCACCCTCGCGATCGGCGTCCTGCTCGCGATCATCGCGGTCATCCTGGCGATCGAGACCAAGTCGCTGCTCATCGGCGAGGGCGCGGGCCCGGAGATCGAGAAGCAGATCCTCGGCGCGCTGGAGAGCACACCCGAGGTCGCCCGGGTCATCCACATGCGCACGCTCCACCTGGGCCCGGAGGAGATCCTGGTCGCCGCCAAGATCGCGGTGGATCACGACGACACGGCCGCCGAGGTGGCCCGCGGCATCAACGAGGCCGAGCAGCGCATCCGCGAAGCCGTCCCGATGGCCCGCGTCATCTACCTTGAGCCCGACCTCGACAGAGCCAAGATCAACGGTAAGGTCTGACCTCGGCGTCTCACCCCGCCGGGGCGAGGACGCCCGGATATCTCGAACGCGGAGGGGCTCCGACACCACGTGTCGGAGCCCCTCCGCGTTCGTCCGGGTCCGCCCCGGTGCGGCGTCCGAACCCTCATGCCCGGCCGGGCATGGACGGGGCTCGAGGACGTGGCGGGGTGTGAGGCGGCTCAGTCGCGCGGCAGGACCAGGCCCGACTCGTAGGCGTGAATGACGGCCTGGGTCCGGTCGCGCAGGCCGAGTTTGGCCAGCAGTCGCGCCACGTGGGTCTTGACGGTGTGTTCGGTGACCACGAGACCGGCCGCTATCTCGGCGTTGGAGAGGCCCCGGGCGATCAGCCGCAGGACCTCGGTCTCACGCGGCGTCAGCGGGCTGCCGGCCGGAGACGGCCGCCGCTGCCGGGAGAACTCGGCGATCAGCCGCCTGGTGATCCTCGGGGCGAGCAGCGCGTCGCCGCGGGCCACCGTCCTGACGGCCTCGGCCAGGTCGTTCGCCCGGACGTCCTTGAGCAGGAACCCGCTCGCCCCCGCGGTGAGCGCGTCGTACACGTAGTCGTCCAGATCGAACGTGGTGATCATGATGATCCTGGTCGTCCCGGCCTCCATGATCCGGCGGGCCGCCTCGATCCCGTTCATCACCGGCATCCGGATGTCGAGGAGCGCGACGTCGGGACGGGTCTCCCGCGCCAGCCGTACGGCCTGTGCCCCGTCCTCGGCCCTGCCCACGACGGTGAGGTCGGGCTGGGCACTGAGCACCGCCGCGAACCCTCGCAGCACGACCGGCTGATCGTCGGCGATCAGCACGCTGGTCCGGTCGTCCGCCGATGCCGTGCCGGGGAGATCGGCGTGATCGCCCGAGGACGTCGGGTCCGAGGGGGACCGGTGGCGGTCGGGGGAGGCTCGGTGGCGGTCGGAGGAGGTCATTCCAGGGGGAGTCCCGCCTGGATGAGGAAGCCTCCGGCGGGACCGGGACCGGCGTTGAACCAGCCGCCCAGGGCCACGGCGCGCTCGCGCATGCCGACCAGGCCGTGCCCGTCCGAGGTGCTTCCGGACGGGCCGGGGCCGTCGTCGGCGATGCGCAGCACCAGCATCGCCGGGCGGTAGGTGAGCTCGATCGAGACGCGGGCGCCGGGAGCGTGGACGCGGGCGTTGGTCAGCGCCTCCTGGACGATCCGGTAGGCCGAGACGTCCACGGCCTGCGGCACCGGCTCAGCGTCGCCGACCACATCCAGATCGACGACGCCCTCGTGCCGTTCGAGGAGTTCGGGAAGCAGCGCCAGCCCCGGTTGTGGCGCGGTCTCCGGCGCGGTGGTGACATCGGCGCGGAGTACGCCGAGCAGGCGGCGCATCTCGGTGAGCGTCGTGCGCGCACTGGCCGCGATCTCGGCGAACTCCTGCTTGGTCCGGTCGTCGAGCCCTTCGAGGGTGTAGGGGGCGGTCTCGGCCTGGACGGCGATCATCGATACCGAGTGGGCCACGATGTCGTGCATCTCCCGCGCGATCCTCGCCCGCTCGGCCATCGCGGCCTGCTCCCGGAGGGTCTCCAGGTTGTCGGCACGGACCTCCTTGATCTCGGTACGGCTGCGCCGTACGTCCGCCAGGAGCGCCGTCGCCACGACCATGCCCAATATGGCGATCATGGTGATGATCCCGCCTTGGAAGTCCCAGTACGGCCTGGTGATGCTTCCGTCTTGGAAGTCCCGGTACGGCCTGAGGACGGTGGCGAACCCGGCGGAGAGGAGCGCCCCGACGCTCGCCGTCAGGATCCACGCGGCTCTACGGCTGAGCAGGCGCAGGATCGTGTAGAAGGAGAGCACGCCCGAGAGGCCGACCGCGACGGGAAGCCGGGTCACGCCGGCCATCAGCAGCCCGGTAGCCCCCAGGAGGGTCAGGGCGACGGCCAGCCACGGTTGGGAGCGGCGGAGTGCCTGTGGCGCGGTGGCCAGCAGGGCCGCCAGCAGGGTGAGGAGACTCACGTTCCACCTGCTCGAAACCTCCACGAATGCGAAGATCGCGAGTGCGACGGCGATGGCGATGGTGGTGAGCGGTGATTCGATGACGCGCTTGAGGTCGAAGGCGGCTACCCGTTCCTCGGCGCGGGTCAGCCTGGCGGTGACATCCATGAGGAGGATTGTCCTGTCCTGATGGTCCGGTGTCGTCACTCCTACGGGCGACGTTGGAGGAGGCGCAGCGCCTTCTCCTTCTCGAAGTCCAGGGCCCGCCGCGGGGCCTGGACGCGGCCGATCCGCAGTCCCAGCTCCCGTACGGCCTGCGCCACCGTGGGCTCGCTCAGCATCCGCAGCGCGAACGCCAGCTCGGCGGGGGAGATGTCGAACCTCTTCTCCAGCTCCACGCCCTGGGCCACGGCCGCGAGCTCCTCGGGGCCGAACCGGCGGTGCGCGCCCTGGTTCCTGACCGGGGGGAGCAGGCCGAGCGCCTCGCGGTAGCGGAGCATCCGGGGGGACATGCCCAGCCGTTTCGCGGCCTCGGTGATGCGCATCGTCGAGCCCTTTCCAGGAATCCTTACATTCTTGTGTCAGGTTACCCCTCCAAAAGATGCGCGGAGCGGTGTCACCCGCCTAAACTTGCACCGTCGACGTTTCCGGTGGAGCGGCGAGCCCGGCCCGAGATCGAAGCGGGATCGCGAGAACAACGCGATCGGCGAGGGTGCGAGGCGAGCGCGACCATCAATCAGAGGGGTAATACATGGACTTCAAGGTCGCCGACCTTTCCCTTGCGGCCTTCGGGCGCAAGGAGATCCAGCTCGCCGAGCACGAGATGCCGGGCCTGATGAGCATCCGTGCGGAGTACGCCGAGGCCCAGCCGCTGGCCGGTGCGAAGATCATGGGCTCGCTGCACATGACCATTCAGACCGCCGTGCTCATCGAGACCCTGGTCGCGCTCGGCGCCGAGGTCCGCTGGGTCAGCTGCAACATCTTCTCCACCCAGGACCACGCGGCCGCCGCGACCGTCGTCGGCCCGAACGGCACTCCCGAGGACCCGCAGGGCGTCCCGGTCTTCGCCTGGAAGGGCGAGACCCTGGAGGAGTACTGGTGGTGCACCGAGCAGGCCCTCTCGTGGCCCGGCGGTGAAGGCCCCAACATGATCCTCGACGACGGTGGCGACGCCACCATGCTCGTCCACAAGGGCACCGAGTACGAGAAGGCCGGCGCCGTTCCCAGCGCGGTCGAGGACGACCCGGAGGAGTGGAAGATCGTTCTCGATCTGCTCAGCCGTACGGTCTCCAGTGAGAACCGGTGGACCCAGGTCGCCTCGCGCATCAAGGGTGTCACCGAGGAGACCACCACCGGTGTCCACCGTCTCTACGAGATGTTCAAGACCGGCTCGCTGCTCTTCCCGGCGATCAACGTCAACGACTCGGTGACCAAGTCGAAGTTCGACAACAAGTACGGCTGCCGCCACTCGGTCATCGACGGTCTCAACCGCGCCACCGACGTGCTGATCGGCGGCAAGGTCGCCCTCGTGGCCGGTTACGGCGACGTCGGCAAGGGCTGCGCCGAGGCGCTCAAGGGTCAGGGCGCCCGCGTCATCATCACCGAGATCGACCCGATCTGCGCGCTCCAGGCGGCCATGGACGGCTTCCAGGTCACCACGCTGGACGAGGTCGTCGACATCGTCGACATCTTCGTCACCACGACCGGCAACTTCAACATCATCACGGCCGACCACATGGGCCGGATGAAGCACAACGCCATCGTGTCCAACATCGGTCACTTCGACAACGAGATCGACATGGCCGGGCTGGCCAAGATCCCGGGCATCGAGAAGACCGAGATCAAGCCGCAGGTCCACACCTGGCGCTTCCCCGACGGCCGTCAGATCCTCGTGCTCGCCGAGGGCCGCCTGATGAACCTGGGCTGCGCCACCGGCCACCCCTCGTTTGTCATGTCCAACTCCTTCACCAACCAGGTGATCGCCCAGATCGAGCTGTTCACCAAGACCGACGCCTACCCCGTCGGCGTCTACGTGCTGCCCAAGCACCTGGACGAGAAGGTCGCCCGCCTCCACCTGGACGCCCTGGGTGTGAAGCTCACCACGCTCACCAAGACCCAGGCCGAGTACATCGGCGTGGACGTCGAGGGCCCCTACAAGTCGGACCACTACCGCTACTGATCGGCTGTTCCACAAGGCCCCCGCAGAGCTGCGGGGGCCTTCGGGCGATATAGGGAGAAACGTGGACAGCGCGCTGGTTGCGGCGGGGGAACGGCGGATCGGATGGGCGGCGCGGGCGATGCCGGTGCTCACCGCCGTCGGGGAGCGGTTCGCGGCCGAGCGGCCTCTCGAAGGGCTGCGGATCGCCGCGTGCCTGCACGTGACCGCCGAGACCGCCGTGCTCATGGGCGCGCTGAAGGCGGGCGGAGCCGAGGTCGCGCTGGCCGCGTCGAACCCCCTGTCCACCCAGGACGACGTCGCCGAGGCGCTCCGCGACTACGGGGTCACCGTGCACGCGCAGGCCGGGGTGACCATGGAGACCTACTACCGCCACATCCACCAGGCGCTCGACATCCTCCCGGACATCGTCCTCGACGACGGCTGTGACCTGGTCAACATCCTGCACACCGAGCGCACCGAGCTGCTGGAGACGGTCTCCGGCGGCTGCGAGGAGACCACGACCGGGATCATCCGGCTCCGGCAGATGGCCGCCGAGCAGGCTCTGAGGTTCCCCGTGGTGGCGGTCAACGACACCCGGACCAAGCGGATGTTCGACAACCGCTACGGCACCGGCCAGTCCACCCTCGACGGCATCATGCGCGCCACCAACACCCTGCTCGCGGGCAAGACCGTGGTGGTCGCCGGGTTCGGCTACTGCGGGCGGGGCGTGGCCGAGCGGGCCAGGGGCCTGGGTGCCCGGGTGGTGGTCACCGAGATCGACCCGGTCAAGGCGCTGGACGCCTCCCTGCAGGGTTACGACGTGCGATCGATGGCGAGCGCCGCCCGCGCCGGAGACGTGTTCGTCACGGTCACCGGCAATCGCGACGTGATCAGGGGCGAGCACCTGGCGGTGATGAAGGACGGCGCGATCCTGGCCAACGCCGGCCACTTCGATGTCGAGATCGACGTCCGGGCCCTGGACGACCTGGCGCAGGCCGTGCACCGGGGCGTACGCCCCAACACCGACGAGTACGTCCTCGCCGACGGTCGCAGGCTCCTGCTGCTCGCCGAGGGCCGCCTGGTGAACCTGACAGCCGCCGAGGGGCATCCGGCCGCCGTCATGGACATGTCCTTCTCCGCCCAGGCGCTCGCCATCGCGTGGCTGGCCCGCGAGCGCGTACGGCTGGCGCCGGGCGTCTACGACGTGCCGGAGGAGATCGACGTGGAGGTGGCACGGCTCAAGCTGGCCGCGGCCGGGATCGAGGTGGACGAGCTGACCTCGGACCAGCGGGAGTATCTCCACTCGTGGCGGATCGGCTCATAGCCCCCGTGGCTCGCTCGTAGCGTCGTGGTCCGCCGGCCGTTCCGGGCTGTTCGGCGGGCCGTTCCGTGACCGGGAGCCCCGGGGTCCTTCATCGTTGTTCGGCGGGCCGTTCCGTCAGTTGTCCCGTGACCGGGAGCTCACGGGGGCCTTCATCGTTGTTCCGCGGGCCGTTCCGTGACCGGGAGCCCTCGGAGTCCTTCATCCTCGCGGCGTCGCATCACAGTGAGGCCTCCATCTCCAGCATCCTGCGGATCTCGGCGCTCTGGGTGGCGGTGACGTCGTTGGCGAGCTCCTCGATCTTCGGATGCGAGCCGCCGATCAGGACCTGCTCGGACATCGTCACCGCACCCTGGTGGTGGGCGGTCATCAGCTGGAGGAAGAGCCGGTCGAAATCCTTGCCGGAGGCGGCCGTGAGAGCCTCGATCTGCTCGGGGGTGGCCATGCCCGGCATGCTCGCGTGGTCGGCGTGGTGATCCGGCACCTTCTGCCCCTCCTGCTGCAACCAGGAGGTCATGTACTGGATCTCCGGCCCCTGGGCGTCCTTGATGCGCGAGGCCAGGCCCTTCAACGAGGCCGAATCGGCCCGGGTCGGGGCGAGGGACGCCATGTCGATGGCCTGGCGATGATGAGTGATCATGTTCTGGACGTACGTCACGTCCACCGCGTTGGGGGTGGGCGCGGGCACGGCCACGGCGGCCTCGCTCGGGCTGAGCGTCCTGGCGGGCTCGCCCGGCCGGCCGGGCGCGATGATCGGGGCCGTGGAGAGCGCGGCAGCCGGTTTCTCAGCGGAGCTGCACGCGCTGAGAGACAAGGTGACGGCGACCATGGCGATAAGCGCGACGCGCACCCGACCTCCTTCTTGGAACTGCTGCGACGGAAGACCGTAACCTTTTTTGGGCCGATGAGTAAAGACGGCATGTCGGAAGCAACTACTGACACAGTGATGGCTTGCGTCACCGGTAGGACAGGATGAACTATTTAGGCATTTATGCGCACCTTATAGCGCATGTGCCAAGGAGGTTCACGAGTGTTCACCCCCCTCAGGAAGGGCCTGACCGGCCGATTCCTGGTTGCGAGCGGGGTCATCGTCGCGATGGCTCTGTCCACCGGCCCCGCACAGGCAGCGGACATCCCTGCGCCTGGCCAGATCGTTATGAGCTCGAACATTCAGCACGTCCTCAATGTGCCCAAGCCTGCGGAACTGACGAACATCCACACCGACATGGCCTTCCAGGGCAACTACGCCTTCGTCGGCAACTACAACGGCTTCTCGATCTACGACATCAAGAAGCCGGAGAAGACCTCGCTCGTCAGCTCGGTGATCTGCCCGGGCTCCCAGATGGACGTGATCGTCTCCGGGAACCTGCTCTTCGGCGCGGTCGACTCCTCCCGTAACGACGACTCCTGCAGCAGCGTTGGGCAGGCGGCGTCGGTCAAGGAGTCGTGGGAGGGCGTCCGGATCTTCGACATCAGCGACAAGAAGAATCCGAAGTACATCAAGTCGGTCGAGACCAACTGCGGCGCGCACACCATCACCATGGTTCCCGGCAAGGGCAGGGACCGGCGCAACGTTTACCTGTACGCCTCCTCCTACAGCCCCTCGGCGAGCTTCCCCGACTGCCAGCCGCCGCACGACAAGATCTCGGTCATCAAGGTGCCGCTGCAGAACCCGGCGGAGGCGGCGGTCGTCAACACCCCCGTCCTCTTCCCGGACGGCGGCAACCCCGGTGACCCGTCGACCGTGGTCTACCCCTTCCGCACCTCCGCGACGACCGGTTGCCACGACATCACCGCCTACCCGGAGAAGAACATCGCGGCCGGAGCCTGCATGGGCGAGGGCGTGCTCTTCGACATCTCCGACCCGGTCAACCCGAAGGTCACCGCGACGGTCCGCGACGACGAGAACTTCGCGTTCTGGCACTCGGCGACGTTCAACAACGAGGGCACCAAGGTCATCTTCACCGACGAGCTCGGTGGCGGCGGCGCGGCCACCTGCAACGAGGC